>NZ_JABBWY010000002.1:0-826082 GCF_014161415.1 Microbispora sp. H10885
ATGTGTTAAGCACGCCGCCAGCGTTCGTCCTGAGCCAGGATCAAACTCTCCAAACAATGTCTGAAAAGTGTCACCCCTGGCCGGCACCCCCCGGCTAAGGAAAGGCACCGTCAAAGGAATCCGCCACCAACACGGTGACGGGGTCATGCATGATTCATGCACTGGCTTTTAGCACACTGTTGAGTTCTCAAGAAACGGACGCGACCACCATCACCCGAAACCCGTAAAGGGTCCCGAGATCCAGGGCGATTACTTCCGTCCGGCCGACTCTTCGGCGATCACCGTGTCACAGACCCGAAGCGAGTCATGCGATCTCGGCCGATGCTCTTGTCAGAGTGACCTTCCCCTTTCGGGGCAACCACTCCATCTTAAACCCTCGCCCGCCTCACGTCAAACCTCTCGGTTCCGCCGTGCCGCAGACGACCCCGATCCGGCGCGAGCGCCTCGTCTGGGTGGTCGTCGGAGTGGCTTGCCCGTCGGGGCCCGGCCGCCTCTCGGCGTCCCGCTCTCCCCGGGGGCGAGGAAAACATTAGGCAACGTCCGCCCGGCCGTCAAATCACGCCGAGATGGCCAAAACCCCAGGCCAGACAGCGACTTCTGGCCATCGCTGCCGCCAAGGCCACAAGATTGTTACCTGCGCCACAAGGAACCTTGACCGCGAAAGAGCTGCCCCGGACCGGTCGGCCGGGACGGCTCCAAGCGATCGACGTACCGACGATCAGGCGACCTCGATGCCGCCGACCGTCTTCTTGCCGCGGCGGAGCACGAGGAACCGGCCGTGCAGCAGATCCTCCGCGGAGGGCACGTACTCCTCATCGGTGATCTTCGTGTTGTTAAGGTACGCGCCGCCCTCCTTCACGGCCCGGCGCGCCGCGGACTTGGACTCGACGAGCCCGCTCTGCGCGAGCAGGTCGACGTACGACGCCCCCAGGGCGGGGACGACCGCCTTCGGCACCTCCGCGAGAGCCGACTCCAGGGTGCGGGCGTCCAGTTCCGCGAGCGAACCCTGCCCGAACAACGCACGCGAGGCCGCGATCACCCGGGCGAGCTCGTCGGCGCCGTGCACCAGGGTGGTCAGGTCCTCGGCCAGCGCGCGCTGCGCCGCCCGGGCCGCCGGCCGTTCCGCCACCGCCTTCTCCAGCTCCTCGATCTCCTCCCTCGTACGGAAGGTGAAGACCTTGAGGAACCGCACGACGTCCCGGTCGTCGGCGTTGAGCCAGTACTGGTAGAAGGCGTAGGGCGAGGTCAGCGCGGGGTCGAGCCACACGGCGCCGCCGGCCGTCTTGCCGAACTTGGTGCCGTCGGCCTTGGTGATCAGCTTGCCGGTGAGCGCGTGGACATGGGCGCTCTCCACCCGCCGGATGAGATCGACACCGGCGGTGATGTTGCCCCACTGGTCGCTGCCGCCCAGCTGGAGCGTGCACCCATGCCGGCGGTACAGCTCCAGGTAGTCGTTGGCCTGCAGGATCTGGTAGCTGAACTCCGTGTAGCTGAGTCCTTCACCGGCCAGCCGCGCGGAGACCGACTCCCTGGCGAGCATCCGGTTGACCGGGAAGTGCTTGCCGATGTCGCGCAGGAAGTCGATCGCGCTCAGCTCGGCCGTCCAGTCGAGGTTGCTGACCAGCGTGGCCGCGGTCGGCCCTTCCTCGAAGGTGAGAAACTTCTCCACCTGCACCCTGATGCGGGACACCCATTCGGCGACGATGTCGCTGGAGTTGAGCGCCCGCTCCGTGCTGCGCCCGCTCGGATCGCCGATCAGGCCTGTCGCGCCGCCGACCAGCCCGATCGGGCGGTGTCCCGCCCGCTGGAAGCGGGTCAGGATGAGCAGGGTCGCGAGGTTTCCCACGTGCAGCGAGGGCGCGGTCGGGTCGAAGCCCGCATACACGGTGATCGGACCGTCGGCCAGCGCCTTGCGCAGCGCGTCGATGTCGGTGGTCTGCGCGATCACATCGCGCCACTCGAGTTCGTCGAGGATGTCACCCATCTCCGACGTCGGCACGATATTGCCTGAAGTTACGGTCACGGTCGTGGCTTTCGCTTATCGATGGTGGGTGTACGGGCTTCCGTACAAGCCTGCCTGATCACGGAACCCTATCGCCACTTCTTGGCGACGCGTCAGCGCGCGGCTCGGCCACGGCGCCTGGGGACGTGCGCGCGGTACGGAGAGACGGTGGGGTCACCGTCGATCCAGAACCTCCAGGGGGTGTCGGCGCCGGCGGACACTCCGGTGCGCGGGCCCGTCCTCACCTGGCCGGACGGCACCGACCGGCCCTCGTGCACCTGGATGGGGCCACCCGAGCAGCAGTCCGTGCCGTTGTGCTCCTTCACCAGGCCGAGGGCCACCGCGAGCCGGGCCGGTCCCCTGGCGAGATCCCGGTCGGGAACCCGGCGGGCCACGCCCTCCATCCCGGGACCGTCGGCGTGCGGCATGCGGCGGATGCGGGCGGTGTGCACGCCCGCGACCACCTCGCCCGCCCGTAACAGGACGGCCGAGCCGGTGCCCGCGGGCATGCACACGAGGTTCGCGCAGTAGTGCATGCCGTACGTGAAGTAGACGTAGAGGTGTCCCGGCTCGCCGAACATGACGGCGTTGCGTGGCGTGCGCCCCCGGTAGGTGTGGGAGGCCGGGTCCTGCCCCGGGCCGCCGTACGCCTCGACCTCGCTCAGCCGGACCGCCACCGAGCCGTGCACGACCACCCGTCCGAGGAGATCGGGGGCGACCACCTCCGAAGGGCGGTCGAAGAAGTCGCGGCCGAGCGGCTCGCCCGCGACGTCGTCGATCAGTTCTCGTTCGCCCATGCCGCCTGGCCGTCGACGATCTCCCGGAGGTTCGCGACCTGGTCACGGACCCGGTCGGGCGCCGTGCCGCCGAAGGCGCTGCGGGCGGCCAGCGCCCCGTGCACGTTCAGCACGTCGCGGACGCTCGCGCCCGTCTCGTCCACCGCGAAGTGCGGCGAGACCTTCGCGAGTTCCTCGTCGGTCAGTTCGCCGAGGTCCTTGTCGTTCACCTGGCACCACACCACCAGATGGCCGACGGCCTCGTGCGCGTCCCGGAACGGGACGCCGCGGCGGACCAGCAGCTCGGCGAGGTCGGTCGCCAGCGCGAACCCGTCGGGCGCGCTGGTCTCCAGTTTGGCCTTGTTGACCCGCATCGTGGCGATCATGCCGGACACGGCCGGGAGCACCAGGAGCAGGGTGTCGACCGCGTCGAAGACGGGCTCCTTGTCCTCCTGGAGGTCGCGGTTGTAGGTGAGCGGCAGGCCCTTCAGCGTCGTCAGCAGTGACATCAGCGCGCCGATCAGCCGGCCGCTCTTGCCCCTGGCCAGCTCGGCGACGTCGGGATTCTTCTTCTGCGGCATGATCGAGGATCCGGTCGAGTAGGCGTCGTCCACCTCGATCCACCGGAACTCCTGCGAAGCCCACAGCACGACCTCCTCGCCGAGCCGGGAGACGTGCACGCCGATCATCGCCGCGCAGAACAGGAACTCGGCGGCGAAGTCACGGTCGGCGACCGCGTCCATCGAGTTCGGCGCGGGGGCGTCGAACCCGAGTTCGGCGGCGACGGCGGCGGGGTCGAGCGGCAGGGAGGATCCGGCCAGCGCGCCGGAACCCAGCGGCGAGACCGCCGCGCGCCTGTCCCAGTCCCGCAGCCGGTCCACGTCCCGGGTCAGCGGGTGGACGTGGGCGAGAAGCTGGTGGCCGAACGACACCGGCTGGGCGTGCTGCAGGTGCGTCATGCCGGGCGCCGCGACGTCGGCGTTCTCCTCGGCCTGGCTGATCAGCGCGGTCTCCAGTTCGACCAGCCTGGAGACGATCGTGCGGACGTGGTCACGCAGGTAGAGGCGCAGGTCGGTGGCCACCTGGTCGTTGCGGCTGCGGCCGGCCCGCAGCTTGCCGCCCAGCGAGCCGAGCCGCTCCAGCAGGCCGCGCTCCAGCGCCGTGTGCACGTCCTCGTCGGCGACGGTGGGACGGAACTCCCCCTTCCGGCAGGCCCGGTCGAGATCGTCGAGCGCGCCCAGCATGCGGTCGAGTTCCTCCTGCGTCAGGAGGCCGGCGCGGTGCAGTACGCGTGCGTGCGCGCGCGAAGCCAGCAGATCGTACGGCGCGAGGCGCCAGTCGAACTGCACACTCACCGACAGGCGCGTGAGGGCGTCCGCGGGTCCCCCCTCGAACCTGCCACCCCAGAGCCGCATCGGCTTGTTGTCCGCCACCGTCTTCTCCCTCCGATTTCCATATCTCCGCCGGCAAAAGGCGACCGCGTGCGTTTCCGCGAGGAGCCCTCGTACGGAGATCTCACGCCTTTCCGGTCGTCCCCTGGACGAGCGCTCGGCGCGTTTCTCCGTATGAATCCTCGTGGTGGATCCTCCTGCCGGATCCTCGTGCGGGACTAATCCGCGACCTTAGCCGACGGGTGGACCGGTCCCCGCACACGGACCGGCCCCGCACAGTCACGCTTCCTCGTCTCCATGAGAGTGATCGTGGACGTCGGCGGTGAGCTTGTGCCTGGTCACGTCCGGCGTCCTGCGGGTGGCCAGGCTGAGCAGGGATTCCGCCAGCGCCTGCCCTCCCGTGGGGCTCCTGCTGATCACGAGGATCGTGTCGTCACCGGCCACCGTGCCGAGGATCGAGTCCCAGCCCGCGTGGTCGACGGCCGAGGCGAGGAACTGGGCCGCCCCCGGAGGCGTGCGGAGGATCACCAGGTTGGCGGACGCCTCCGCCGACACCAGGAGTTCCTCGGCGATCCTGCGCAGGCGCGCGTCGGGGTTCTCGGTGAATCCGTTGGCGGCGCCGGCCCGGTAGATCGGGATCCGGCCGCCGCCCTCACCGGGCAGCGCGTAGACCAGAGTGCCGTCGTCGGCCCGCAGCTTGAGCGCGCCGAGCTCGTCGAGATCCCGGGAGAGGGTGGCCTGGGTCACCTCCACTCCCTGCTCCGCCAGCAGCCTGGCCAGCTCGGGCTGCGAGCGGACCTTGTGCCGGGTCAGCAGCTCGACGATCCGGGCGTGCCGCGCCGCCTTGGTGAGCGGGATGCTCACAACCCCTCCGCGCTCCGCGTCACGAGCCAGTGCAGCAACGCCTTCTGCGCGTGCAGCCGGTTCTCCGCCTGGTCCCACACGACGCTGCGCGGTCCGTCGATGACGTCGGCGGCGATCTCCAGCCCCCGGTACGCCGGCAGGCAGTGCAGCACGATCGCGTCAGGGTCGGCCAGGGCGAGCAGAGCCGTGTTCACCTGGTAGGGCGTGAAGGCCGCCACCCGCTCGTCCTTGCCGTCCTGACCCATCGAGACCCAGGTGTCGGTGGCGATCACGTGCGCCCCGGCCGCGGCCGCCTCGGGATCGCTGAGCGCCACGACCGATCCCCCGGTGGACGCCGCGATCTCGGCGGCCCGGTCCAGCACCGAGGCATCGGGCAGGTAACCCGCGGGCGCCCCGATCCGGACGTGCATCCCGGCCATGGCGCAGCCCAGGAGGTAGGAGTGCGCCATGTTGTTGGCGCCGTCGCCGAGGTAGGCGAGTGTCAGCCCGCCGGCCGTGCCCTTGTGCTCCCGGATCGTCTGCAGGTCGGCGAGGATCTGGCAGGGGTGGAACTCGTCGGTCAGCGAGTTCACCACCGGCACCGACGAGTAGGCCGCCATCGTCTCGATGCGCTCCTGGCCTCCCGTCCGCCAGACGATCGCCGCGACCTGCCGGGACAGCACCCGCGCGGTGTCCTCGACGGGCTCGCCTCGTCCCATCTGCGAGGTGCCGCCATCCATGATCAGCGGCAGCCCGCCCAGCTCCGCCACGCCCACGGAGAACGAGACGCGAGTCCGGGTCGACGGCTTGTCGAAGAGGAGGGCGACCGCCTGAGGGCCTTCGAACGGCCGGTAACCGAACCGGTCCTTCTTCATCGCCTCGGCGAGGTCGAGCACCTGCGCCTGCTCCTGGGGGGACAGGTCGTCATCGCGCAGGAAGTGCCGGACCCGCGCGGCGGTGTTCACGAGGTTGTCGTCAGGCATCGGCGGCCTCCAGGATGCCGGGCAGCGCGTCGAGGAAGACCCGCGCGTCGGGTTCGGTGATCACAAGCGGCGGCGCGAGCCGGACCGCCTCGGGCTGCAGCGCGTTGACGAGGAAACCGGCCTCCTGGGCCGCGGCCTGCACCTGTGCCGACTTGGGGGCGGTCAGCACGGCGGCGAGCCACAGTCCGCGTCCCCTGACGCCCTTGAGCAGCGGGTGCCGCACGGCGGCGATGCCCTCGGAGAGGAGCGCTCCCACACGCGCGGCGTTGCCGAGCAGGCCGTCGCGCTCGATGGTGCCGAGCACCGCCAGCGCCGCGGCGCACGAGACCGGGTTGCCGCCGAAGGTCGAGCCGTGGTCTCCCTTGGCGAAGATCTCGCCGGCCTCTCCCAGGCCGACGCAGGCTCCGATCGGCATGCCCCCGCCGAGCCCTTTGGCCAGGGTCACGATGTCCGGGACGACTCCCTCCGCCTGGTGGGCGAACCAGTGCCCGGTGCGGCCGATGGCCGACTGGATCTCGTCGGCGACCAGGAGGGCGCCGGTGGCGGAGCAGATCTCCCGGGCCGCGCGGAAATAGCCCTCGGGCGGCGGGACGACCCCGGCCTCGCCCTGCGTGGGCTCCAGGAAGACCGCGGCGCAGTCCTCGGTCACGGCGTTCTTGAGCGCGTCCGCGTCGCCGTACGGAACGAACCGCACGTCGAGCGGGAACGGGCCGAACTGGTCGCGAATCGACTGCTTGCCGGTGAGTGACAGCGCGCCGAGCGTGCGGCCGTGGAAGCCGTTCTCCGCCGCCACCATGTAGCCGCGGCCGTGGGTCCGGCCGTACTTGATGGCGATCTTCAGCGCGGCCTCGTTGGCCTCGGTGCCGGAGTTGGCGAGGAAGACCCGGGCCGGCTCCCCGAGCAGGGTGCGCAGCCTCTCGGCGAGCAGCACCTCCTGCTCGTGCAGGAACAGGTTGGAGGTGTGGGCGAGCGTGGCGACCTGCCGCGACACCGCTTCGACCAGGGCCGGGTGGCCGTGCCCGAGCGAACTCACCGCGATGCCGCCGATGAGGTCGAGGTAGCGGCGCCCGTCCACGTCCCAGACGGCGCAGCCCTCGCCGCGTGCCAGGGCGACGGGTGGCACCCCGTAGTTGTGCATGAACGCCGACGCGAATCGTTCGCGCAGTTCGTCGTTGCCGGTCACCTGGCATCCCCTCCGCTCACGACGCCGTTCGCGACTTTCACCGGGCTCCGGCCGTCCGTCCCCGGGCCCGCGTCCGGCTCGACCATCGTGCCGATTCCCTCGTCGGTGAAGACCTCCAGCAGCAGGGCGTGCGGCACCCGCCCGTCGAGCACGTGCGCCTGCGGGACGCCGCCGCTCACGGCCGTCAGGCATGCTTCCATCTTCGGCACCATCCCGCTGGACAGCGAGGGCAGCAGCGCGGCGAGTTCCGAGGCGGTGATCCGGCTGACCACTTCCAAGCCCGAGCCCGGTTCCTCGCCTTCGCCCGGAGGCTGCCAATCCGCGTACAGCCCCTCGACGTCGGTCAGGACGATCAGCTTCGACGCCTTGAGCGCGACGGCGAGCGCCGCGGCCGCGGTGTCGGCGTTGACGTTGTAGATCCCGCCGTCGTCGCCGCGGGCCACCGACGACACCACCGGGATGCGCCCGTCGTCCAGCAGGGCCTGCACGGCTCCCGCCTCGACGCGGACGATCTCCCCCACCTGCCCGATGTCGACTTTGACGCCGTCGACCGTCACGTGCTTGCGCTCTGCCGTGAACAGGTGGGCGTCCTCGCCGGACATGCCGACCGCGAACGGCCCGTGCCCGTTGATCAGCCCGACGACGTCGCGGTTGACCTGCCCCACGAGCACCATCCGGACGACCTGCATCGCCTCGGGTGTGGTCACCCGCAGGCCGGACACGAAGTGGCTGTCGATCCCGAGCAGGTCGAGGTGCGACTGGATCTGCGGCCCGCCGCCGTGCACGATGACCGGGCGCAGTCCCGCGTAGCGCAGGAAGACCACGTCGGCGGCGAACTTGGCCCGCAGGTGCTCCTCGGTCATCGCGTTCCCGCCGTACTTGATGACGACGGTCGCGCCGTGGAAGCGGGCGAGCCAGGGCAGGGCCTCGATCAGTGTGTGCGCCTTGTCCAGGGCGCCGTTGCGTCGGACGCTCATGACGAG
This sequence comes from Microbispora sp. H10885, assembly GCF_014161415.1. NCBI lineage: Bacteria > Bacillati > Actinomycetota > Actinomycetes > Streptosporangiales > Streptosporangiaceae > Microbispora > Microbispora sp. H10885. Next base: position 8,162 of record NZ_JABBWY010000002.1, read on the forward strand.
TACGCCGAGTTCTCGTGCACGTAGGCCGCCGTGAGGTCGGTGGTGTGCACGGTCGCGCTGTGCGGGCCGGCGGACAGGTCGATCGTGATGGTCACGTCGCGCGGGCGCAGGTCGACCTTCGAGCGGTCGTCGCCGGCGGCGCCTCCCCGGCAGATCCAGATGCCGTTGACGGCCACGTTCACCCGCTCCGCCTCGAAGACCGCCTCGGTGGTGCCGACCGCGCTGACCACCCGGCCCCAGTTGGGGTCCTCGCCGTGGATCGCGCATTTCAGCAGGTTCGAGCGGGCCACTGCCCGGCCCACCGCCACCGCGTCGTCCTCCGACGCCGCGCCCACGACCTCGATCGCGATCGCCTTGGTGGCGCCCTCGGCGTCGACCAGAAGCTGCCGGGACAGGTCGGCGCAGACGGCGGTGACGACCTTCTCGAACTCGGCGAGGTCGGGGCGGACGCCGGACGCGCCGCTGGCGAGCAGCAGCACCGTGTCGTTCGTCGACATGCAGCCGTCGGTGTCGAGCCGGTCGAACGTCACCGCCGTCGCCTTGCGCAGCACCGTGTCGAGCTCCTCGGAACCGAGCTCGGCGTCGGTGGTCAGCACGCACAGCATGGTGGCCAGGCCGGGCGCGAGCATCCCCGCGCCCTTGGCCATGCCGCCCACCATGTAACCCCCCTCGCCACGGCGGAAGGAGATCTTGCTGACGGTGTCGGTGGTCCGGATCGCGTCCGCGGCGGCCAGCCCGCCGTCCCGGCTGAGCTGGGCCGCGGCCGTTCCCACGCCGCCGAGCAGCGCGTCGAGCGGGAGCCTCTCGCCGATCAGCCCGGTCGAGCACACCGCGATCTCGGCGGCGGAGTCGCCGAGGACCTCGGCCGCCTTCTCGGCGGTGGCGTGGGTGTCCTGGAAGCCCAGGGGGCCGGTGCAGGCGTTGGCACCGCCGGAGTTGAGCACGACCGCCCTGACCCGGCCGCCGTCGAGAACCTGGGCGGACCACAGGACCGGCGCGGCCTTGAACCGGTTGCGGGTGAAGACCCCCGCCGCGGCCCGCGAGGGGCCGTCGTTCACGACCAGGGCGAGATCGCGGGCGCCGCCGCTCTTGATCCCGGCGACGACTCCGGCGGCGCGGAAGCCCAGGGGTGCGGTGACGCTCATGCACGCTCCTCGGAAGGGAAGGTCTTGCTCACGGGGCGACTCCATTGGTGGGAAGGCCGAGTTCTTCCGGAAGACCGAGCGCGAGGTTGGCGCTCTGGATCGCGCCGCCCGCGGTGCCCTTGGTGAGGTTGTCGACGGCGACGACGGCCACGATCCGCCCGGCCCGCTGGTCCAGGGCGACCTGCAGGACCGCGGTGTTCGCCCCGACCGTCATCGCCGTGGCCGGCCACACGCCCTCGGGCAGCAGGTGGAGGAACGGCTCGTCCTTGACCGCCGCCTCGTACGCCTCCCGCACGGCGGCGGGGGTCGTCCCGGAGGCGGCGGGAGCCGTACAGGTGGCGAGGATGCCGCGGCTCATGGGCGCGAGGGTCGGCGTGAACGACACGCGGACGGGCCGCCCGGCGACCGCCGACAGGTTCTGCTCCATCTCCGGCGTGTGCCGGTGGACCCCGCCGACTCCGTACGCACCGACCGAGCCCATGACCTCGCTGCCGAGCAGGTGGGCCTTGGGGGCGCGGCCGGCCCCGGAGGTGCCGCTGGCCGCGACCACCACCACGTCGGGCTCGGCGAGCCCGGCCGCGAAGGCGGGGAACAGCGCCAGGGTCGCGGCGGTCGGGTAGCAGCCGGGCACGGCGATCCGCCGGGCGCCCCGCAGGACCTCCCGCTGGCCGGGCAGTTCGGGAAGGCCGTAGGGCCAGGTGCCCGCGTGGACGCCTCCGTAGAAGGCCGTCCACTCCTCCGCGCTGGCCAGCCGGAAGTCGGCGCCGCAGTCGACGACCAGCGTGCCGTCGCCGAGTTCGGCCGCGACGGCGGCCGACTGACCGTGCGGCAGCGCGAGGAAGACCACATCGTGCCCGGCCAGCGCCTGCGGGGTAGTCTGCTCGATGACCCGGTCGGCCAGGGACGGCAGGTGGGGCTGGTGCGCGCCCAGTCTCGTGCCGGCGCTGGACGCCGCGGTGAGCGCGCCGATCTCGACGTCGGGGTGGCCCAGCAGCAGGCGGAGGAGCTCTCCCCCCGCGTATCCGCTCGCTCCGGCGATCGCCGCCCTCATCGGCCCCCCAGACTCCCCTGCATGGCTATGCAGGCAACCTCATGTTCTTGCTTGTGTAGAGAGTATGCACCGCCGGGCATGGGCATGCAAGCGGCGTTTCGCGAGGTGGACACCTGGCGGCCATACCTACCGGTCGGTATCGTGAAACCTCCGGTTAACGTATTCATCCGGGAGCACGTTCATCATGACGATCACGCACGAACAGGTCCAGGCCCAGCTCACCGCGCCCGGTCAGCTCTTCGAGATGGAAGAGGTCGAGGTCGGCGGCAGCAGGATCCGGGCGTGGAAACACGCCCCCGCGACCTTCCGCGCGCTCCTGGAGATCACCCGCTTCCACGGGGACAAGGTGTTCGTCGTCTACGAGGACGAGCGGATCACCTACGAGGAGCACTTCCGGCTGGTCGCGACCCTCGCCAACCGGCTCGTGGAGGACTACGGCGTGCGCGCGGGCGACCGCGTCGCCCTCGCCATGCGCAACTATCCGGAATGGATCGTCTCCTTCTCCGCCGTGCTCGCCGCCGGCGCGGTCGCCGTCCCGCTGAACGCCTGGTGGACCGAGCAGGAACTGGAGTACGGCCTCGGCGACTCGGGCGCGAAGCTGGTGATCGCCGACGGCGAGCGCGCCGCGCGGATGTCCGGCAGCGGCCTGCCCGTGATCGTCGCCCGCGGGGAGGGCGCCAACTGGGCCGGCGTCCTCGGCGAGGTGCGCGCCGACGTGACGCTGCCCCCGGTCGACCTCCACCCCGACGACCCGGCGACCATCTTCTACACCTCCGGCACGACCGGCAGGTCCAAGGGCGCGCTCGGCAGCCACCGCAACCTCGGCCAGGCGCCGATGACCGTGGCGTACGCCATGATGCGCACCGTGGCCCTGGCGGGCAGAGACGTGTCCTCGGCGGCCGGGAAGCGCAGGATCACCCTGCTGACCGTGCCGCTCTTCCACGTCACCGGGTGCTTCGCCGTACTGATGACCACGATGTTCAGCGGCGGCGGGCTCGTGCTGATGTACAGGTGGGACCCCAAGCGGGCCCTGGAGCTCATCGAACGTGAGCGCGTCACCATACTGAGCGGCGTCCCGACCAACGCCTGGCAGCTGCTGTCCCATCCCGACCTGGGCGGCCACGACATCTCGTCGCTCGGCTCGATCTCGTACGGCGGCGCGCCCGCGCCGCCCAGGCTGCTGGAACGGATCACCGAGACGCTTCCCGAGCGGACGCCCGCGAACGGGTACGGCATGACCGAGACGACCGCGCTGGCCATCTACAACAGCGGCCGGGACTACCTGGCCAAGCCCGGCAGCATCGGCCGCCCGCTCGCGGTGGTGGACGTGAAGATCTGCGACCCGTACGGCGCCGAACTGCCGCCCGGCGAGGTCGGCGAGCTGTGCGTGCGCGGGCCGATCGTGATCAGCGGCTACTGGAACCGTCCGGACGCGACCGCCGAGACGTTCGTGGACGGCTGGCTGCACACCGGCGACCTGGCCCGCGTCGACGAGGAGGGCTTCGTCTACATCGTCGACCGGGCCAAGGACATGGTCATCCGGGGTGGCGAGAACGTCTACTGCGCCGAGGTCGAGGCCGCCCTGTTCGAACACCCGGCGGTGGACGACGTGGCCGTGATCGGCGTACCCGACGACGAGATGGGCGAGCAGGTCGGCGCGGTGGTCCGGTTGAAGCCGGGCGCCGAGGCCACCGGTGAGGAACTGAGCGGCTTCCTGCGCGGCCGGATCGCGGCGTTCAAGGTGCCGTCGCGGTTCTGGTTCAGGGAGGCCGAACTGCCGCGCAACCCGGGCGGCAAGGTGCTCAAGACCCGTCTGCGCAAGGAGACGCTCGGTCTCTGACCGGGCCCCAGGACGGTTCGAACCGGGAGAGGCGGTCCTTGCTGTAGGCCTGGATGCAGGGCGCGCGGACGTCCGGTGACGTGCCCGGGACCCCGCTCGTGTAGTTGAGCAGCATCCGTACGGCGGGAGAGTCCTCGCGGACCGCCCGGTCGAGGGGTCAGTACGACTGCCGCCACTTCGCAACGGCGTGGGCATACTCGCTCGGATCCCAGCGCCGCCAGATACCGGCATGCTTTCCTGAGAAGTCGCCGTTGCCGGCGACGCACAGAACCCTGTACTTCTCGACGTCGACGTCCGCATCGCCGTCCTTATCCTTCTTCGTGTACAGAGCGGTCACCCGGAACGGTTGACCGTGGTTGGACACGGTGACCGTTTGCTGACGACCGTCGGCGAGGACGTCCATGGCCAAAGAGAACGAGCAAGAGTGCCTCAGGGTGGAGGCGTAGATCAGAAATGCCATGTCCTCGTCTCGCTTCAGGGAGATGGTTCTGAGCGAGAAATAGTCTCCCCTGGGATCGAAGCCCTTCAGCATTTGCGCACGCGGCCTAGGCTTGTCCAAATCGAAGTACAGTCGAGTGATCTCGTCCGAGGCTCCGCCAGGGGGATTCGCCGCGCGGTATCACGGGCTTTCAGGAGAAAGGCGCAGCTCGATCAGGATTACATCAATTTGACACCCCTCGCCGAAGTGTCGACACCAGGGACAATGACCGTAATCCATAAAACGACATGGCTCATTTTGCGACGAGCCTTGGCGGACCCCCGCAGGACAAGAGCGGCACTGTGCTTGTTTTCCCCCAGATCGGCTGAAGATGTCGCCCTATATGCGGCGCTCCTCACCAACGCTCTCCGGCGCTATCCGGCGAATTGCCTGCCTTCAGCGCCCTGAGCACGTCTTTTCACGCCTCGGCGCCGGGAAGGTTGTTGTACGTCACCCTGCGTGCGACCGGCCTAACGGCGGGGGCGCCGTCGCCGACGATCCGGCAGTGCGACGGAAGGGCCGCCGAGCACGCGCTCACCCCTGCGCGGAGCGGAGGGCCTCCACGGCGACGTGAAAAGTTCATCGGACTTCCCGCAGCTCAGGCCTGGACTGATCAGCATCCGACTGAAACATTTCTATCCAATCTTTGACATGTTTCGGTGGTGGTTTCCAGAATGAGGCCTCGGCGAACCCCCGGGGCCGGGCGGCGCTCCCCACCAGGGCACCGCGCCGCCCGGCCAGCCACCGTGCCCGATCACAGGGTTCCGACTTGAGGAGCGAAGATGGCCGACAGCGCCGTGCCCGTCGTCAGACGTCCCGGTTTACGCAAGACCCTCGCCACGGCGCTCGCGAGCGTCGCCGCCGCGGCACTGGCGACCGTGGCACTGTCCCCGACGGCGGCCAACGCCGCCGACTGCAGCGCCGGATACGTCGGCCTCACCTACGACGACGGACCCAACCCCAGCAACACCACCAACCTGCTCAACACCCTCAAGGCCAACGGCCTGCGCGCCACCATGTTCAACATCGGCCAGAACGCCCAGAACAACCCCTCACTCGTGAGGGCGCAGGTCGACGCCGGAATGTGGGTCGGCAACCACAGCTACACCCACCCCCACCTCACCCAGCAGAGCAGCTCCCAGATCCAGTCCGAACTCCAGCGAACCCAGCAGGCCATCCAGCAGGCCACCGGAACCGCACCCAAGCTGTTCCGCCCCCCGTACGGCGAGACCAACTCCACCCTCAAGTCCGTCGAACAGCAGCTCGGCCTCCGAGAGATCATCTGGGACGTCGACTCCCAGGACTGGAACGGCGCCAGCACCTCCCAGATCGTCCAGGCCGCCGGCCGTCTCCAGAACGGCCAGATCATCCTCATGCACGACCAGTACTCCACCACCGTCGCCGCCATCTCCCAGATCGCCGCCAACCTCCGCAGCCGCAACCTCTGCGCCGGCATGATCTCCCCCACCACCGGACGCGCCGTCGCCCCCGACGGAAGCAACCCCGTCACCCCGTCCCCGTCCATCCCACAGTCCCCCAGCGCCACCCCCACCTCCGGTGGTGGCAGTGGGCCGATCAAGGGCGTGGCCTCGGGCCGCTGCATCGACGTGCCCAACGCCAGCCAGAACGACGGCACCCAGGTGCAGCTGTACGACTGCAACGGCCAGAGCAACCAGACCTGGTCGTCCACGTCCTCCGGTGAGATCCGGGTCTACGGCAGCAAGTGCCTCGACGCCGGCGGCACCGGCAACGGCGCCGTCGTGCAGATCTACTCCTGCCACGGCGGCGACAACCAGAAGTGGCGGGTCAACGGCGACGGCAGCATCCAGGGCGTCCAGTCCAACCTGTGTCTCGACGCCGCCGGAGCCGGCACCGCCAACGGCACCAAGCTCCAGCTGTACTCCTGCCACGGCGGCAACAACCAGAAGTGGACCTGGACCAGATAGCCCCCGCCCGTGGCCCGCGATGTCGGACACCCCGCCGCACCGTGGGCCACGGCCCTTGGGCCGGCAGTCAGTCTCCTGTCGCGTGGGCTGGCCGCCGGAACGGTGCGGCGCTCTCCGGGAGCGCCGCACCTTCTCACTGTCCGGGCATGCTCCGCGACGTGGTGCCGGCACGGAAAACCCGCGTTCCGGCAGGGGACAGCCGGGGAATCACTTCGCGTGACGCTCACGCGTTGCTACCGTGAGCGCATGACGGCTGAGGTGCGGAGCGAAGTGCCCATGAGCGATATATGCGGCGTTCCCCGTTGGGTTTTCCCTCCACCGGAAGGATTTCGCGCTACCGACCTCGATCACATACCGCAACTCCCTGCGCACACAGAGTTGATTGATGGAAGCTTGGTCTTCGTGAGCCCCCAAGCCTCCTTCCACACACGAGCCGTCGACCTCCTCACAAGTGGCCTGCGCCGCCACCTGCCCTCGGGGCTACGCGTACGTCGTGAAATGAGCGTGATTCTCGACCTGCGTCAGCGGCCCGAGCCGGACGTATGCGTCATTCAGGCGGAGGCGGATCGCGGGCCGGACCAGACGGCGTACGAGGCCGGCGATGTGATCCTGGTTGTGGAGGTCGTCTCGCCCGAGTCCGAGGAGCGGGACCGCAAGCGCAAGCCGCAGCTCTACGCCGAGGCGGGGATCGCGCACTTCTGGCGGATCGAGAACCAGTCCGGGCGGCCCACGGTCTACGTGTACGAACTCGACCCCGCCACCGCCGCTTACGCGCTGACCGGCATCTACCACGACCGCCTCAAGGTGTCGGTGCCCTTCGACGCCGACATCGACCTCGCCGAAATCGACGAGCTGTAGACTCCGGAACCTCTGATCCCCACCAGCGACGGCCCGTAGCCGAGCGCTCCGGCTCCGCGAGCGGCGGCGGGCCTTACGTTGACTGCGATCGGCAGGTTCTGCCACGATCGCGGCAAAGTTGGCATTGCTCCTCTGGTTACCCCCGCGTATCGTCCAGAGTTGAGCCCCACTCACATTCACGCGCGTGACAGCACCATCCTGCCGTCCCTTCACCCCCTGACACCGCGAAGGGAAGTTCCCCCATGCACGCGCGCCTCCGACGGGCGATCACCGCTGCTGCCGCGCTGGTCCTCGTCTCCGTCGGCCTGCCGGCGGAGACGGCCACCGCCGCCCCCTATTACCCGCCCGACGACTACTGTCTGGGCCAGTGCGCGGACGTCCTGCCTCCCGGGCAGAACGGCAACGCCACGCTCGTTGACATCCTGGGCAACCAGACTCTGGGCACCTACCCGGCCCACAGCAGGGACCAGCTCGGCAGATACGCCGACCTGATCTCCGGCTACACCGGGCTGACCGACGAGCAGATCTCCGCGTTCTTCGGCGACAGCGGCTTCGGCGTGCCGGCGAACCAGGTCGAGAGCACGGTCAGCCCGCGGTCCGACGTCACGATCGTCCGGGACAAGGCGACCGGCGTGCCGCACGTCACCGGCACCACCCGCGAGGGCACGATGTTCGGCGCCGGGTACGCCGGAGCCCAGGACCGCCTGTGGCTCATGGACCTCATGCGGCACGTCGGCCGGGGCGAGCTGACGCCGTTCGCCGGCGGCGCGGCGGGAAACCGGGAGCTGGAGCAGAGCGTCTGGCGCAACTCCCCCTACACGGAGGCCGATCTCCAGGCTCAGATCGACCGGCTGCGGGCCTCCGGCGGCCGCGGCGCCCAGCTCTACACCGACGTGCAGAACTACATCGCCGGGATCAACGCCTACATCGACCGGTGCATGTCCGCCCGCAACTGCCCCGGCGAGTACGTCCTCACCGGCCACCTCGACGCCATCACGAACGCGGGAGGCCCGCAGTACTTCAAGATGACCGACCTGGTCGCCGTCTCCGGGGTCATCGGCGGCCTGTTCGGCGGTGGCGGCGGCGCGGAGATGCGGTCCGCCCTCGTACGGGTGGCCGCGCGGGCGAAGTACGGCGCCACCGAGGGCGACCGGGCCTGGGCGGCCTTCCGCTCGCAGAACGATCCGGAGACCGTGCTCACGCTGCACGACGGGCAGAGCTTCCCCTCCGGCGCGGCGCCGTCCGGCGCGACCGGCGTGGTGCTGCCCGACGCGGGCACGGCGGCCCCGGTCGACGTCACGGCCAACGAGACCGGCAGCGCGACCTCCCCCACGACGGCGGTTACGAGCGCGCTGACGGGGCTGACGGTGGACAATTCCCGGCCCGGCATGTCGAACGCGCTCGTGGTCTCGGCCGCCAAGGCGACCGGCGGCCACCCGATCGCCGTGTTCGGCCCGCAGACCGGCTACTTCGCGCCGCAACTGCTCATGCTGGAGGAGCTGTCCGGGCCCGGCATCCGGGCGCGGGGGGCCGCCTTCGCCGGGCTCAACCTCTACGTGCTGCTCGGCCGCGGGACCGACTACGCCTGGAGCGCCACGTCGGCCGCCGAGGACATCACCGACACGTACGCGGTGACGCTGTGCGACCCGAACGGCGGCACGCCCGCCCTGTCGTCGGACCACTACCTCTACCACGGCACCTGCACCGCCATGGAGACGCTGAAGAAGACCAACTCCTGGAAGCCGAACACGGCCGATTCCACCGCCGCCGGCTCCTACGACCTAATCATCAAGCGGACCAAGTACGGCCTGGTCACCTGGCGGGGGATGGCCGGCGGCGTGCCGACGGCGTTCACGGCGCTGCGCTCGACCTACCAGCACGAGACGGACTCGGCGGTCGGCTTCCAGATGTTCAACGACCCGGCCGAGATGGGTTCGCCGGCGGCCTTCACGAACTCCGCTTCCAAGATCGGCTTCGCCTTCAACTGGTTCTACGTCAACTCCGCCGACACGGCGTACTTCATGTCCGGCAACGTCCCGGTGCGGTCGGCGGTGTCCGACCCGAACCTGCCGATGGCGGGCGACGCGGCGCACGAGTGGAGCGGCTTCGACCCGGCGGTCAACACGGCGGCCTACACGCCGCCCTCGGCCCACCCGCAGGCCGTCAACCAGGACTACTTCGTGAGCTGGAACAACAAGCAGGCGAAGGACTACGGCGCGGCCGACGGCAACTTCAGCTTCGGTCCGGTCCACCGCGCCGACCTGCTGGACGCGCCGCTCCGGGCCGCCCTGTCCACGGGCACGGTCGACCGGGCCGGGGTTGTGAAGATCATGGCCGCGGCCGCCGTGACCGACCTGCGCGGATGGAAGGTGCTGCCGAACCTGCTCCGGGTGATCGGCAGCGCGTCGTCCGTGCCCGATCCCGCCCTGGCCTCCGCCGTCGCCAAGCTGTCCGCCTGGGCCGAGGCGGGCGCCCGGCGGCAGGAGACCGCCAAGGGCAGCAAGACGTACGCGCACGCCGACGCCATCCGGATATTCGACGCGTGGTGGCCGCAGCTGGTTCGGGCGGAGTTCCGGCCCGGCCTCGGCGACGGGCTCTACCAGTCGCTGACCGGCGCGCTGCAGATCAACGAGTCGCCGTCCGGGCACCAGCAGGGCGACGTCTCCGCGCTGCCCGGGTCGGCCAACGAGTCACAGCCGCACAAGGGCTCGGCGTTCCAGTACGGCTGGTGGGGTTACGTCGACAAGGACATCCGGGCCGTGCTGGGCGACCCGGTGACCGCTCCCCTGCCCGCCAGGTACTGCGGCGCGACCGTGGCGGCCTGCCGCACGGTCCTGCTGGACAGCCTGTCGGCCGCGCTGGCCGAACCGGCGGCGACGACCTATCCCGGTGACGACTCCTGCTCCGCCGGGGACCAGTGGTGCGCCGACGCCGTGCGGCAGTCGCCGCTCGGCGGGATCAAGCACTCGCTGATCTCCTGGCAGAACCGGCCGACCTATCAGCAGGTGGTCTCGTTCCCGGCGCACCGGGGCGACGACGTGAGCGACCTCGCGCTGGGCCGTACGGCGAGCGCCTCCAGCACCGAGGGCTCCAACGCGCCGGGGCGGGCGGTGGACGGAGACCCGGCGACCCGGTGGGCCAGCGGATGGAGCAACAACCAGTACATCCAGGTCGATCTCGGCTCCGCGAGCACCGTGGGGCGGGTCATCCTGCGCTGGGAGTCGGCCTACGGCTCGTCGTACCGGATCCAGACGTCCCCCGACGGCGCCGCGTGGACCACCGCCGCGCAGACGACGACCGGCGACGGCGGCGTGGACACCGTGACCTTCGCCCCGGTCAGCGCGCGGTACGTGCGCATGCAGGGGGTCAAGCGCGCCACCCTCTTCGGCTACTCGCTGTACTCCTTCGAGGTGTACGGCAGGTGACGCGGCTCGCGGGCGGGCGCCGGCGACAGACCGGCGCCCGCCCGCGATCGTGCTCGTCAGGCGCCGCGGAGGTGGGCTCCGGTGCGCTCCGCGGCGAGGGCGACGGCGGCGTCCCGCGCCGCCGTGGTCTCCTCGGCCGTGAGCGTGCGGTCCGGCGCCCGGAACCGCAGCGTGTACGCCAGCGACTTGTTGCCCTCGCCGACCTGCGGCCCGGTGTAGACGTCGAACAGCCTGACCGACTCCAGCAGGCCGCCCGCGCCCTCCGCCAGGGCGGCCGCCACCTCCGCGACCGGGGTCGCGGCGGGGACGGTCAGCGCGACGTCCTGGGTCGCCACCGGGTAGGCGGACACGGGGGGCGTCTGCACCGGCCCGGCGGGCCGCAGCAGTGACAGCTCCAGCTCCATCGCGCACGTGCGCGGGGGCAGGCCGTACACCTCGATCACCCGGGGATGCAGCTCACCGGCGTGGCCGGCGAGGACCTGCTCCCCGGTCTCCGGGTCCGGCACGGTCAGCGCGGCGCAGCGCCCGGGGTGCCAGGGCTCGTGCTGGTCGGCCCGTATGACGAGCTCGCCACCGGCCGCCCGGGCGACGGTACGGGCCGCCTCGACGGCGTCCGCCCAGGTCGCCTGCCTGCCCTCGCCCCACCAGCCGGAGCGGTGGAACTCGCCGGCGAGCACCACGGCCACCCGGAACGGCTGCCGCGGCAGCGCGATCTCGATCGCCGCCAGCTCCTCCTCCGAGGGCCGGCGGTCGACCGCGAGAATCGGGGCCGACGCGGGCGCGTCCGGCTCGGGCCGGTAGACCAGCCCCGACTCGAACAGGGCCACGTCGGCGAACCCGCGGCCCACGTTGCGCACCAGCGTCTTCAGCAGCCCCGGCAGCAGTGTGGTCCGCATGTACGGCTCGTCCTCGCTGAGCGGGTTGACCAGCCGGGTCGTCCGCCTGCGCGGGTCCCCCTCGGGCAGCAGGAGGTTGTCGAGGTCGCGCGGGCCCATGAACGGGTAGGCGAGCACCTCGACGTATCCCGCGTGGGCCAGCGCCCGGCCGACGCGGCGGCGCAGCCGCTGCCCCTCGGTCAGCCCGCCGCCGACGGGGGCGGGCGGCAGCACCGACGGGATGCGGTCGTAGCCTTCGAGCCGGATGACCTCCTCCGCGAGGTCGTTCGGGTCGGTGAGGTCGGGCCGCCAGCTCGGCGGGACGACCGTGATCGGGTCCTCGCCGTCGACGGACAGCTTCCCGGCGAGGTCGCCCGACGCGAGCACCCCGGTCGCGGCGACGCCCTGGCCGCCGTCCGGCCGGGAGGCGGCGGCGCCCTCGGTCACCACGCAGCCGACCTGCTCCAGCCGGCGGATCACCGTCTCCCGCCCGTAGGCCACGCCCGCGACGCGGTCCGGGTGGCCGGCCGGGATCGTGATCCGCACCGGGGCGACGTCCACCTGCGCGTGCGTCACGCCGGGGTCGGCGACGGCCCCGCCCAGCTCGGCGAGGAGCCGGACGGCACGCCACGACGCGGCCAGCGGCAGCTCCCGGTCGACGCCGCGCTCGAACCGCTTGGACGCCTCGCTCACCAGGTTGTGCCGCCGCGACTCCCGGGCGATGCCGGTGGCGGAGAAGTGGGCGGCCTCGATCACGATGTCGGTCGAGGTCCCGGAGATCTCCGTGTGCAGGCCGCCCATCGTGCCGGCCATCGAGATCGGGCCGGAGTCGTCGGTGATGAGGATGTCCTCCTCGTGGAGCGTCCGCACCACGTGGTCGAGCGTCTCCAGCGTCTCCCCCGGACGGGCCCGCCGTACGACGATCGGGCCGGACAGGCGCGACCGGTCGAAGGCGTGCAGGGGCTGGCCGAGCTCCAGCATCACGTAGTTGGTGACGTCGACGGCCAGCGAGACCGAGCGCACACCGGCGCGGGCCAGCCGCACCCGCATCCACAGCGGCGACTCCGCGGCGGGGTCGAACCCGGTCACCGAACGCAGCACGAACCGGTCGCAGGCGGTCGGGTCGCCGATCGACGCCGGCCAGGACTCGCCGTCGCCGTCCGGCGTCTCGATAGCGGCGGGATCGCGGAACGGCACGCCGAAGGCGGTCGCCGCCTCGCGGGCGACGCCCCGGATGGACAGGGCGTATCCGCGGTCGGTGGCGACCTCCAGTTCGAGCACGTCGTCACGCAGGCCGAGCAGTTCGACGACGTCCGCGCCGATCGGGGTGTCCGGCGGCAGCAGCAGGATGCCCGGGGACGAATCGGCGACGCCGAGCTCGGCCTCCGAGCAGATCATGCCGTCCGACAGCCGCCCGTACGTCTTGCGGGACCCGATCTCGAAACCACCGGGCAGCACCGCGCCCGGCAGCGCGACCGGGACCACCGCGCCCTCGGAGAAGTTCGTCGCGCCGCAGACGATCTCGCGCGGCGTGGCCTCGCCGACCTCGACCCGGCAGTGCCGGATGGGCTTCTTGAACCCGGTCAGCTCCTCGATCTCGAGGACCCGGCCGACCACGATGTTCTTGATCTCGTGGCCGTGCGAGTGGAGGGCCTCCAGCTTGAGGCCGGCGGCGGTGAGCCGGTCGGCCACCTCCTGTGCGGTGACCGCGGGGAGATCGACGTACTCCCGCAGCCATGAAAGCGGGACCTTCATCAGACCTCCATCCCGAACGGCAGGGTGAACCGGATGTCGCCCTCGACCATGTCACGCATGTCCGCGGCGTTGTGGCGGAACATCAGCGTCCGCTCCACGCCCATGCCGAAGGCGAACCCGGAGTAGACGGCGGGGTCGGCGCCGCAGGCGATCAGCACGCGCGGGTTGACCATCCCGCAGCCGCCCCACTCGATCCAGCCCTCCGACTTGCAGGTGCGGCAGGGCGGGTTGCCGGGCACCGCGGAGGAGCCGCGGCAGACGAAGCAGCGCAGGTCGAGCTCGGCCGACGGCTCGGTGAACGGGAAGTAGTGCGGCCGGAACCGGGTCGTGATGCCGTCACCGAACATCACCTCGGCGAACCGGTCGAGCGTGCCCTTCAGGTGGGCCATCGTCAGCCCCTTGTCGACCGCCAGGCCCTCGACCTGGTGGAAGACCGGCGTGTGCGTGGCGTCGAGCTCGTCGGTGCGGAAGGTCTTGCCCGGCGACACCACGTAGACGGGCAGCGGGCGCGACAGCAGGGCCCTGATCTGCACCGGCGAGGTCTGGGTGCGCAGGACCTTCCCCGACTCGACGCTCTCCACGAAGAACGTGTCGTGGTCGGACCTCGCGGGGTGGTCGGGCGCGATGTTCAGAGCGTCGAAGTTGAACCACTCGCCTTCGAGCTCCGGCCCCTCGGCCACTTCGTAGCCCATCGCGACGAAGGCGTCGGCGATGCGCTCCTGCAGGGTGGTGAGCGGGTGGCGGGCGCCGCGCGGCGCGTGGTCCCACGGCAGCGTGACGTCGACGGTCTCCTCTACGAGGACCCGCGCGTCGCGCTCGGCCTCCAGCTCGGCCTGACGGGCGGCCAGCGCCTCGCCGATCGCCTTGCGCGCGGTGCCGATCCGCTTGCCCGCCTCTGCGCGGGCGGCGGGCGGGAGCGCGCCGATCTCACGGTTGGCCAGCGCGATCGGCGAGCGGTCGCCCGCGTGCGCCAGCCTGGCCTGCTTCAGATCGTCGAGGTCGCGCGCCGCCGCGATGGCGGCGAGGGCGTCGGCCTGTGCCCGCGCGACCTCGTCGGCGTGCAGCGGCGTCACCTCGACCGGGTCATAGGTGTTCGACAAGAGAGAGCTCCGTATCCAGGGGCCTGCGAGCGCCCTGCGCTCAGCGGCAACGAGTCTAGTCCGATCAGCCCACCGGGCCGTCCTCCGCGCGAGGGCCTGTGGAAAAGCTCAGGCGAAGTCGGGGGTGCCGGTGGGCAAGGTAAATCGGAACTCGGCGCCGCCGCCGGGCGCGCGCTGCACGATGATCGTGCCGCCGTGGGCCTCGACGAGGCCCTTGACGATGAACAGGCCGAGGCCGGTGCCCCCGCGGCGGCGGCCGTTGCCCCGCCAGAACTGACGGAAGACGCGGTCGACCAGCTCGGGCGCCACGCCCTCACCCTGGTCCCGCACCGACACCGCCACACCCCACTCGACCGGCTCCACCACTATGGTCACCGTACCGCGTCCGTGGCGCACCGCGTTTTCCACCAGGTTCCCGAGAACCTGGTCGATCTTGTCCTGGTCGAGCCACGTCTCGGGCAGCTCGCCGAGGATCTCCAGCCGGAAGCGGTCCTCCGGCTCCCCCGCGGCCACCCGGCCGGCGATGATCCGGCGCGCCCGCGCCGGCACGTCCACGACCTGCCGGTGGATCTCCACCCGGCCCGACTCGATCCGCGAGACGTCGAGGAGCTCGGTGATCAGCCGCGTCACCCGGTCGGCGTCCGCGTTGACCGTCTCCAGCATGACGAGCTTCTGGGCGTCGGTGAGCCGCTCCCACTTCGCCAGCAGCGTCGCGGTGAACCCCTTGACGCTGGTCAGCGGTGAGCGCAGCTCGTGCGCGACCGTGGACACCAGGTCGGCGCGGCTGCGTTCGACCCGCGCGCGCGCCGACGCGTCGCGCAGCGTGATGACGACCCGCTCCACCTCGCCGCCGCGCGCGGGCTCCCGGACGAAGCGCGCGGCGACCAGCAGTTCCTGCCGTCCGGGCAGGTGGAGCGGCCGTTCGGGCTGGCGGCTGCGGGTACGCAGCCCGCCGTGCGGGTCGAGCCACTTCCACCAGTCGCGGCCGTCCTGGTCGCGCAGCGGCAGCACGTCGCCGATGAGCCGGCCCACGGCCGCCCGCCGGGTCACCCCGGTCAGCCGCTCCGCCGCCCGGTTGACCATCAGGATCACACCGTCGGGGTCGGTCGCGACGAGGCCGTCGGGAAGGTCGTCGGCGTCGATGAGCGCCCGCCCTCCGGCGTCCCCTTCAGGGGTGCCGCCGGGGGTGTCGTCACCTCGCACGAGACCGCCTCCTGACGCTCCGGAACTGCGCGCGCCGCCCCTTCCTGCACGGCTCCTTCGCCGACAATAGCGGGTTTCCGCGGCCCGGCAGCAGCCTCAGCCGCCGGGGGTGGTGGGATCTTCCACGGTTTGTAAGGTCTGCCGCTGAACCCGCGCGGAAGAGTAGAGACACACCGCCGCGGCGGTAGCGAGGTTGAGGCTCTCGGCCCGTCCGTAGATCGGGACGCGGACGACCTCGTCGGCCAGGGCGAGGAGCTCGGGCGGCAGCCCCCACGCCTCGTTGCCGAACAGCCAGGCGGTGGGCTCGTCCAGCGCGACCTCGTCGAGCGTCCGGGTGCCCGCTCCGTCGGCCGCCAGCACGCGCAGCCCGGCCTCCCGCACGTGCCGTACGGCGTCGGCCACGGAGGTGCCCGTCACCACGGGCAGGTGGAAGAGGCTCCCCGCGCTCGCCCGCACGCACTTGCCGTTGTACGGGTCGACCGAGGCGTCGGTGAAGACCACGGAGTCGGCGCCGGCGGCGTCGGCCGTACGCAGGACGGTGCCCGCGTTGCCGGGGTCGCGGACGTGGGCGAGGATCGCCACCAGCCGGGACGTGGGCGCGACGGCCTCCGCCAGCGGGACGTGCACGAACCGGCACACGGCCAGCAGCCCCTGCGGGGTGACGGTCTGGGTCAGCTCGGCCATGACCTCGCCGCTCGCGCGGTGCACGGGCACGCCGGCCGCGTGGGCGGCGGCCACGATGTCGGCGTGCCGGGCCTCGGCCTCGACCGTCGTGAACAGCTCCGCCGTGACGTCCTTGACCGCGAGCGCCTCGCGTACCGCCTGCGGCCCCTCGGCCAGGAACGCCCGGTCGCGGTCGCGGAAGGCGCGTTTGGTCAGCCTGCGGGCCGCCTTGACCCGCGGCGACCTGATGTTGGTGAGCTCCGCCATCCCTGCTCATTCCCCCTCAACGTCGATGAGGGCCCACCGCAGGCGGCGGGCCCTCGTCGGAGCAGGTCTCAGGCGACCGGCGCGTTCACGTCGGACGGGAGCGCCTTCTTGGCGGACTCGACCAGCGTGGCGAAGGTCGTGGCGTCGTTGACCGCGAGGTCCGCGAGGATCTTGCGGTCCACCTCGATGCCCGCCAGACGCAGGCCCTGGACGAACCGGTTGTAGGTCATGCCGTTGGCGCGGGCCGCCGCGTTGATCCGCTGGATCCACAGACGGCGGAACGTGCCCTTCTTGTCCTTGCGGTCCCGGTACGCATAGGTCATCGAGTGGAGCATCTGCTCCTTGGCCTTGCGGTAGAGGCGCGACCGCTGCCCCCGGTAACCGCTTGCCCGCTCGAGTACGACCCGGCGCTTCTTCTTGGCGTTGAGCGCCCGCTTCACGCGTGCCATGTTGTTCTATCTCCCCGGGTCGTTACTACTTGGCGAGCAGCTTCTTGATCTTCTTGGTGTCGGCGTCGGACATGACGACGACACCCTCGAGACGGCGCGTACGGGTGGACGGCTTGTGCTCGAACAGGTGCTGCCGGTTGGCGCGGCGGCGGACAACCTTGCCGGATCCGGTGAGCCGGAACCGCTTCTTCGCACCGCTGTGCGTCTTCATCTTCGGCATCTCAGCCGTCTCTCCCTCTTTGGTCCGTGCCGACGGCCCGGGCCGGTAACCCGAGCCGGCGGCTGCCTGACTCCGCGAGACCGTCCCGGTCTCGGATTCTCCGTGTCGTTTCGGGCGCCCTGCCCGGTGGTTCAGGCGGGCGTCACTGCGCCTGCGCGGGCTGCTGCTCCTGCGCGGACTCCTCCGCCGGGCGGTCCTCGCCACGCTGCGCCTTGGCGGCGGCCTTCTCGGCCTTCGCCTCGGCCTTCTTCTTGTGCGGCCCGATCACCATGATCATGTTTCGGCCGTCCTGCTTCGGCTGCGACTCGACGAACCCCAGATCGGTGACGTCTTCCGCGAGGCGCTGCAGGAGCCGGAAGCCCAGCTCTGGCCGGGACTGCTCACGGCCCCGGAACATGATCGTGACCTTGACCTTGTCTCCAGCCTTGAGGAAGCGCACGACGTGACCCTTCTTGGTCTCGTAGTCGTGCGGGTCGATCTTCGGCCGGAGCTTGATCTCTTTGATGATCGTGTGTGCCTGGTTGCGACGGGCCTCGCGCGCCTTCATGGCCGACTCGTACTTGAACTTGCCGTAGTCCATGAGCTTGCAGACGGGCGGGCGGGCGGTGGCCGCGACCTCCACCAGGTCGAGATCGCTCTCCTGCGCCAGCTTCAACGCGTCGCCGATGGAGACGATGCCGACCTGTTCGCCGTTCGGGCCGACGAGGCGGACCTCGGGCACACGAATACGGTCGTTGATGCGGGGCTCGGTGCTGATGGGACCTCCAAAAGACTTCCGCTTGTCTCGACCGTGCGGGAAAAACGAAAACCCCGCACGTCACGCATGCGGGGTCACTGAGCTCTCCTGCCGAAAACTCCGTTGTGATCCTGAACCCGTCCGCCTTTCGGCGAAGCAGGTGGGAGGAGGACCTCCGCTTGCGCGTCCAGCTCATGCCGGACCGATCGAGTTCCTACGTTACCACAAACCCGCACGGCCCCCGGCGTATTCCGGCCCGGGCCGCCCCGCCCCGGAGACCGCTCAGGAGGCCGCGCGCCGGGCGATCTCGGCCTCGCCGGCCGCGCGCATCGCCGCGACCGGCACGTCCGCCCGTCCCGTCATGAGCTCGACCTGCCGCGCCGCCTGGTGCAGCAGCATGGGGAAGCCGCCCACGACGGTGCGCCCGCGCGCCCGGACGGCCCGGGCCAGCGCCGTCGGCCAGGGCGCGTAGACGACGTCGAACAGGGCCCCCTTGTCGGGCAGGCGGGCCGCGACCCGCTCGGCGAGCGCGTCGGCCGCGCCGGACGGCAGCGTGGAGACGACCAGGCCGGCCGCGGGGTCGAAGTCGTCGAAGGAGCGCACGGTCACCGTGACGCCGAGCCGTTCGGCGACGCGCAGGGTCTCCCCCGCGCGGGCCGGGTCGCGCACGACCAGGGTGGCCTCCGCCAGGCCCGTCTCCCGCAGGGCCGCGAGGGCCGAGGCCGCGGTGGCGCCGCCGCCGAGGACGACCGCCGAGGACGGCGCGGGCACGCCCGCCTCGGCGAGCGCCTCGACGATGCCGTACACGTCGGTGTTGTGCCCGTGCCGCCCGCCGTCGCGGAACACGACCGTGTTCGCGCCGCCGACCGCCAGCGCGAGGTCCGAGACGGTGTCGAGCAGCGGGAGCACGGCACGCTTGAGCGGCATCGTGAGCGACAGGCCCGCCCACTCCGGGCCCAGCCCGGCGACGAGGCCGGCGAGCCCGTCCTCGGCGCACTCGATCGCGTCGTAGCGCCAGCCGTCCAGGCCCATCTCCGCGTACGCCGCCCGGTGCAGCACCGGGGAGAGCGAGTGGGCGACGGGCGAGCCCAGGACGGCGGCCCGGCGGACGGTCCCGCTCACTTGTAGTTCCTGTTGAACTCGTCGCGCAGCTTCCAGAACTCCGACTCCTTGTCGGTGAACTTGGTGATGCCCCGCTTCGGGTCGACCGTCACGAAGTACAGCCAGTTGCCGTCCGCCGGATGCAGCGCGGCCTCGATCGCGTGGTCGCCCGGGTTGCTGATCGGGCCCGGCGGCAGGCCGGCGTACTTGTAGGTGTTGTACCGCGAGGTGCTGGTCAGGTCCGCGTGCGAAGCGGCGATGCCGTACTTGTTCAGGCCGTACATGACCGTGCTGTCCATGCCCAGCTTCATCGGGGGGTTCGACAGCAGCCTGTTGTAGATGACGCGGGCCACCTTGGGCATGTCCTCGGCGCTGCCCGACTCGGCCTGGACGATGCTCGCGATGATCATGACCTGGCGGGGCGAGAAGCCGACCTGCCTGGCCTGGCCCTCCAGGTCGATCTTGTCGGCGGTCTGGTTGAACCGGTCGACCATGTTGGTGAGGATCTGCTGCGGCGTGAGCTTGCTGTTGATCTCGTACGTCGCGGGGAACGCGTAGCCCTCCAGCCGGCCCTTCGCGTAGGCGGGGAGACCGATGTCGGCGCGGGCCGCCTTCTTGAAGTCCTCGACCGGCTTGCCCGAGGCGGTGGACAGCTCCTCGAAGATCTTGCTGAGCCGCAGCCCCTCACGGATGGTGAGACGGTTGAGCACACGGTTCTTCGGGTCGAGCAGGGTCAGCGCCGAGGCGGCGGACATGCCCTTGCGCATCGCGTACTGGCCCGGCTGGAGCGAGGAGCTCTTCCCGGCCGCGCCGATGGCGTTGACGAACGCCCGCGCGCTGGCCACGACGCCCTGCTCCTCCAGCATCTGGGCGACGGCGGTGGCGCTCTCGCCCTCCTGGATCTCGACGACGACCTCACCCGTCCCCTCGCCGGTGAAGTCCTTGGGAATCATGACGCCGCGCGCCCAGGTGAAGCCCAGGTAGCCGAGACCGGCGAGGACCCCGACGATGATCACAATGGCGAAGAGCGTGGCGACCCTGCCCTTGCGCCGCTGCCGCTTGCGGCGTCTGCGGCTGCGTCGCTGCTGGGCCCGGCCGCCGGAAGGGCGACGCCGGGGAGAGCCGTCGTCGTCCTCGGCGCCGAGCAGGAAGTCCATGTCCAGTTCGTTCATAGTGCGCTGGCCAATCTCTCGGTACGAGAGGCCTCCCGTCAAGCGAGTGTGCCAGACCGAGGGGGTCCGGTGGGGGTCCGGTACGGGTCCGGTATGAGTCCGGACAGGGGGACGTTCGCCTACCGCGGGCCGTCCGGGCGGCGCCCTGGACGCACCTGGGCCACCGCTAGTTCGTCCCGAGATACCTGTTCAGCTCCTCCCGATATTTCCTGAACTCCATCTCTTTGTCAGTGAATTTGGTGATTTTACGACGAGGATCGGTGGTCACGAACCAGTACCAGTCACCCTCGGCGGGGTGGAGCGTCGCCAGCAGCGCGCTCTCCCCCGGGTTGCCGATGGGTCCGGGCGGCAGCCCGGGGCGCGCGTAGGTGTTGTACGGGGAGCCGTTGCGCGTGTCCTCGGCGGTGACCTTCAGGGTGTGCCGGTTCAACGCGTAGTTGACCGTGCTGTCCATCTCCAGCTTCGCGCCCCGCGCCAAGCGGTTGTACACCACTCTGGCGATCTTGGGGTAATCGGCCGGGACACCGCCCTCGGCCTGCACGATGCTCGCGACCGTCACCGCCTGCCGGGGCGTGAGGTTCAGGCGCGGCGCCAGATCCTCCAGGCCCACCTTCTTCGCCGCGAGGCGGAACCGGGCCACCATCTTCCTGAGCATGTCGCCGGCGGTCGCCCCCGGCTCTATCTCGTACGTGGCCGGGAACAGGAACCCCTCGGCCTCGCCCTCGGCGTACGCGGGCAGGCGCAGGCGCCGGGTCTCGCCGGCCGCCTCGGTGAAGTCCTGCAGCGGGATGCCCGTCCCGTCCGCGAGGACGCGCAGCACCTCGCGCAGGCGCAGCCCCTCGGGCACGGTGACCTTGCGCACCACCCGGCTCGCGGGCGCCAGGAGCAGGTCGAGCGCCGCGGAGGCCGACATCCGGCGCCGCAGGACGTAGCGGCCCGGGTGCAGGCCGCTCTCCTTGGAACGGCTGATCACCTGCTCCACGAACGACTGGGCGCTGGCGACCACGCCGGCCTTGGCCAGCGTCTGGCCGACCTCGCCGGCGCTCGTCCCCGGTGTGATCTCGATCGTCACCGTTCCCGAACCGCCGCCGGAGTAGTCGGGCGGGCTGCCGGGCTGGCCGACGACCGCGTGCACGCCGTACGCCACCGCCGCCGCGACCAGGGCGAACCCTCCGCCGGCGACGAGCGCCGCCCGCCTCACCGTGCGGTCCCGCCGCTCGCTTCCTCACCCGGCCCCGCGGGGGGGCCCGGTGGTCCGAGAGGCCTGCCGGGGGGATTGCCGGTGGCCCGCTCCCCGTCGAGCGCGGCCTGCAGCAGCAGGACGGCGGCCGCCTGGTCGATCACGTCACGCTGGTCGCGGGCCTTCACGCCGCTGGAGCGCAGCCGCTGCTGGGCGCCCACGGTGGTGAGCCGCTCGTCCACGAGCCGGATCGGGACCGGCGCGACCGTCCTGGCCAGCCGCGCGGCGAACGCCCGCGCGGCCTCCGCGGCGTGGCTCTCCCGGCCCGACAGCGACGTGGGCAGGCCGACGACGATCTCGATCGCCTCGTGCTCGGCCGCGATCTCGGCGATCCTCGCCAGGTCGCCCCGGCCGCGCCGCACGGTCTCCACCGGCGTGGCCAGCAGGCCCGAGGGGTCGCTGCGGGCCACGCCGACGCGGACGGAGCCGACGTCGACCCCGATCCTGACGCCATGTCTCATCGGCGGATCAGGCCACCGCGGAGGAGATGGCCTCCTCGACCGCGCGAAGCGCGTCACCGATCGCCTCGGGCCGCGTGCCACCGCCCTGCGCCACGTCGTCCTTGCCGCCACCGCCACCCCCGAGAGCCTTGGCGGCGACGCCGACGAGACGGCCCGCCTTCAGGCCACGCTCGCGTCCCGCCTCGCTGACCGCGGCGACGACGACCGGCCGGTCGGAGGGGACGCCGGAGACGACGACGACCGCGGCGCGGTCGCCAGGGAACCTGCCGCGCACATCGAGGGCGAGTTTACGCAGGTCGTCGGCGGAGGTGCCATCAGGCGCGCGGTGCGTGACCACCGAGACGCCCTGGACGTCGCGGGCCTGCGCGGCGAGCTCTCCGGCCACCGCGAGCACCTGGGCCGAGCGGACCTTCTCCAGCTCCTTCTCGGCGGCGCGCAGCCGGGTGACGATGCCCTCGATGCGCTCGGGCAGCTCCTCGCGGCGGGTCTTGAGCTGCTCGCTCAGCTGCGCGACGAGCACGCTCTCCCGGGCGAGGAACCGGAACGCGTCGAGACCGACGAGCGCCTCGACCCGGCGCACGCCCGCGCCGATGGACGACTCGCCCAGCACCTTCACCAGGCCGAGCTGGCCGGAGCTGGCCACGTGGGTGCCGCCGCACAGCTCGCGGGAGTAGTCGCCGACCTCGACGACCCGGACCTCGTCGCCGTACTTCTCGCCGAACAGCGCGAGCGCGCCCATCGCGCGGGCCTGGGCCTGGCTGGTGTAGAACGCGTTGACCTTGAGGTCGCCGATCAGGACGGCGTTCACCTCGTCCTCGACGTCGCGCAGCATCGACGCCGGCACGGCGCCCGCGGCGGTGAAGTCGAAGCGGAAGCGTCCCGGGGAGTTCTCCGAGCCCGCCTGGGCCGCCGACTCGCCGAGCGCGTTGCGGAACCCGCGGTGGACCAGGTGGGTCGCGGTGTGGCTGCGGGAGATCGCCCGGCGCCGCTCCAGGTCGATGTCGGCCTGCGCCTGGTCGCCGACCCGCACCTCGCCCGTGCGCACCTTGCCGCGGTGCACGATCAGGCCCGGCACCGGCGACTGGACGTCCACGATCTCGATCTCGGCGCCGCCGGTGCGGATCAGGCCCTGGTCGGCGAGCTGGCCGCCGCCCTCCGCGTAGAACGGAGTGCGGTCGAGCACGATCTCCAGGGTGGTCCCCGCACCCGCCGCCGGGACCGACGCGCCGTCGACCAGCAGGCCGATGACATCGGCCTCGGAGGTGGTGTGGTCGTAGCCGAGGAAGTCGACCTTCCCGGCCTTCTCCAGGATGGTGGTGAAGACCGAGATGTCGGCGTTGCCGGTCTTCTTCGCCGCGGCGTCGGCCTTGGCGCGGTCCCGCTGCTCCTTCATGAGCCGGCGGAAGCCCTCCTCGTCCACCTGGAGGCCCTGCTCGGCCGCCATCTCCAGGGTGAGGTCGATCGGGAAGCCGTAGGTGTCGTGGAGCTGGAACGCCTGCTCGCCGCCGAGCGTGCCGCCGCCCTTGCGCCTGGTCTCCTCCACCGCGACGTCGAAGATCGCCGTACCGGTGCGGAGCGTGCCGATGAACGACGCCTCCTCGGCGTCGATGACCGTGTGGATGTTGGCGGCGTCCGCCTTGAGCTCGGGGTACTGCTGGCCCATGGCCTCGATGGTGACGGCGGTGAGCGCGTGCATGTGCCGCTCCTCGCCCGCGCCGAGCAGGCGGAGGTTGCGAATCGCGCGGCGCAGCATGCGGCGCAGCACGTAGCCGCGGCCCTCGTTGGACGGCAGCACGCCGTCGCCGACGAGCATGACCCCCGCCCGCATGTGGTCGGCGATCACCCGCAGCGAGACGTCCGCCCGCTTGTCGCGCCCGTAGCGCGACCGGGTGAGCTCGGCCGCCGTGTCAAGGATCTTGTACGTGGTGTCGATCTCGTAGATGTTGTCGACGCCCTGGAGGATCGCGGCCATGCGCTCCAGGCCCATGCCGGTGTCGATGTTCTTGGCCGGCAGCTCGCCCGCCACGTCGAAGTCGACCTTGGTGCGGACCTTGCTGAGCTGGAACTGCATGAAGACGAGGTTCCAGACCTCGAGGTAGCGGTTCTCGTCGGCGATCGGCCCGCCCTCGCGGCCGTACTCGGGGCCGCGGTCGTAGTAGATCTCCGAGCACGGGCCGCCGGGGCCGGGCACGCCCATGTGCCAGTAGTTGTCGGCGAGGTCGCGGCGCTGGATGCGGTCGAGCGGCAGTCCCACCTCGCGGTGCCAGATGTCCTGGGCCTCGTCGTCGTCCAGGTAGACGGTCGCCCACAGGCGGTCCTCGGGGAAACCGAAGCCGCCCTCGGACTCGGGGCGGGTCAGCAGCTCCCAGGCGAACGGGATCGCCTGCGCCTTGAAGTAGTCGCCGAAGGAGAAGTTGCCGAGCATCTGGAAGAAGCTGGCGTGCCGGGTGGTCTTGCCGACCTCGTCGATGTCGAGGGTGCGCATGACCTTCTGGGCGCTGGTCGCCCGCCGGAACGGCGGCGTCTGCTGCGCCAGGAAGTAGGGCTTGAACGGGACCATCCCCGCGTTCACCAGAAGCAGCGTCGGGTCCTCGGCGACCAGGCTGGCCGAGGGCACGACTGTGTGCCCGCGCTCCTCGAAGAAGCGCAGGAAGCGGCGCGCGATCTCTGCCGACTCCATCTCAGCGGCCATCCTTTACGTCGTAGATTCTGCTGTTGCCGGTAGTGGTGTCATCAACGGTGTCCAGCCCGAGCCCGGCGCGCAACTCGGTTTCCCTGCTCGCCGACAGGTGACGCACCTCGCCGGCGAAGTCCCTGAGCTGGTCCGCGAGGGCCGCCGCGCGGCCGGCGGTGCGCCTGGCCACGTGGTCGGGCCGCAACGACTGAAGCTTACGCATGGCCCAGACCGCGAGATACGCGCCGAGGGACATGTAGAAGAGACGGCGGATCATCCGCGCCCCCTTCCGATGGCGCGCGGCTCGGCC
Organism: Microbispora sp. H10885; assembly: GCF_014161415.1. NCBI lineage: Bacteria > Bacillati > Actinomycetota > Actinomycetes > Streptosporangiales > Streptosporangiaceae > Microbispora > Microbispora sp. H10885. The sequence continues at coordinate 33,131 of NZ_JABBWY010000002.1, forward strand.
ACGCGCTCGGCGGTGTGCCGCTCCCTGATCCTGTCCCTGGTGTGGGGACCGGTGCGGGGACCGCCGCGGGCCACCCTCCGGGCCGGGGCCCTGCGGGCGGCGCGGCGGGCCAGCGCGAGGCGGAAGCCGTCGCGGAAGGCTGCGATCTTGAGCACCGGGCCGGCGAACACCGCGGACGCCACCCCGGTGATCCTGACCATGTTGCCGCTGACATCCCGCATGTTGTCCGAGATCGCCTCGGCCGCGACCAGCCGCCGGTTCGCCTCGGTGACGGTCTGGCTCATGTCGTCCAGGAGCGGCCCGAGGCGGTCGCTCAGCTCGGCCACCGACTTGCGGGTCTCGGTCAGCAGTCTGGCCAGCCTGACCAGCACGACGACCATGAAGCAGACCAGGATCGCCCAGAAAATGGCGACCACGAGGCCCGCCAGCTCTCCCGCGGTAAGCATGTGCCGATCTCCCTGGATCACCGGAGCTGGAATGGCAAGACCCTATCGCGAACGCCCTGCCCGCCGTTCCGCAGCACACACCCGGCACCCGAGCCGCACCGAAGAGAGCACCGAAGACGGCACCGAAGCCGGCGCACAGGCCGGCGGCGTGCCGGGGGCGCTCAGCCGCCGCGCAGGAAGGCCCGGATCTTCGCCCAGCGCTCGGCGAACCGCGCCTCCGCGCCGTGGGAGGTCGGTTCGTAGTAGCGGCGCTCGCGCAGTTCCTCCGGCGCGTAGTCCTGGCGGACGAGGCCGTGCTCGAAGTCGTGGGGGTACTGGTAGCCCCTGCCGTGGCCGAGCTGCTTCGCGCCGGGGTAGTGCGCGTCGCGCAGGTGGCCGGGGACGCGCCCGACCAGGCCGCGCCGCACGTCGTCGGAGGCGGCGCCGATGGCCTTGACGACCGCGTTGGACTTGGGCGCCAGCGCGCAGTGGATGACGGCCTGCGCGAGGTTGATCCTGCCCTCGGGCAGGCCGATGAAGTCCACCGCCTGGGCGGCGGCCACCGCGACCTGCAGGCACGTCGGGTCGGCCATCCCCACGTCCTCGCTCGCGAAGATCACGATCCGGCGGGCGATGAAGCGCGGGTCCTCTCCCGCCTCGACCATCCGGGCCAGGTAGTGCAGGGCGGCGTCGGCGTCCGAGCCGCGCATGCTTTTGATGAACGCGCTGGTCACGTCGTAGTGCTGGTCGCCCTGCCGGTCGTAGCGCACGGCGGCCTTGTCCACGGCCCGCTCGACGACCTCGACCGTGACCTCCGGTGTGACGTCCGGCCCGGCGCCCGGCGGGGCGTCGTCGACCAGCATCGCCGCCGCCTCCAGATAGGTCAGCGAGCGCCGCGCGTCGCCGCCGGCCAGCCGTACGAGCTGGTCGAGGGCCTCGGGCCGCAGGGTGGCGCGCCCGGCGAGGCCGCGCGGGTCGGTCACCGCGCGCTCCAGTACGGCGCGCACGTCGTCGTCGGTCAGCGGTTCGAGGGTGAGCAGCAGCGAGCGGGACAGCAGCGGCGAGATGACCGAGAAGAAGGGGTTCTCGGTGGTCGCGCCGATGAACGTCACCCAGCGGTTCTCCACCGCCGGCAGCAGCGCGTCCTGCTGCGCCTTGTTGAAGCGGTGGACCTCGTCGACGAACAGCACGGTCTGCCTGCCGGTCATGCCGAGGTCGCGCCGGGCCTGGTCGATGGCGGCGCGCACGTCCTTGACCCCGGCCGAGACGGCCGAGACCTCGACGAACCTCCGCTTGGTGGCGCCCGCGACGACGTAGGCCAGCGTGGTCTTGCCGGTGCCGGGCGGCCCCCACAGGAAGAGCGACATCGGGGCGTCGCTCTCCACCAGGCGGCGCAGCGGGGTGCCGGGACCGAGCAGGTGCCGCTGGCCGATCACCTCCTCCAGCGAGCGCGGCCGCATCCGCACGGCGAGCGGCTCCTGGCCGCGGTGGGCCTCCTCGGCCGCCGAATCGAACAGGCTCTCCACGCCGCCGACACTACCCTCAGGCGCCCCACACGGCGGTCGCGCCGGTGTGCCCGGTGCGTACGGCGTAGTAGCCGACGGCCACGGCGAGGATCACGGCGACGGCCGACGCGACCAGGACGGCCGCCCGGGGGCCCGTTCCCACCGGGGCCCGGCGCCCCCGGGTGAGCCACACCAGCGCCAGGGAGACGACGGTCAGCAGCGCGGTCAGCGGCAGGAGGGTCTCGGCGAACCCCGAGTGGACCTCGATCGCCTCGGAGACCCGGCCCCCGAACATCCGGTGCTCCAGCCGCTCCCCGCTCTCCTTGGCCGCGAACACGGAGGCGAGCGCCGCCAGAGCCGTCGCGACCAGTGCCCAGTCGAGCCGATGCCGCACGCGGGGCAGGACGGCGTACGCGATCGACAGCGCCGCGAGCAGCGGCGCGAAGATCACCGCGGCGTGGACGACGAGGGCGTGGACGGGAAGTCCGAAGATCTGGTCGAACATCGTGGTCGTCACTCCTGAGACGAGAGGGCCGGGCGCGTGGTCCGGGTTTGGTTCGTCAGGAGGTTCTCAGGCGGTTCTGAGAGCTAGATGAGCGCAAACACCGGTGATACCCATGCGACGCCTGTTTTACACGAACCCGACGGGATCGCGGATAGAGTGACCCAGCGTCATACAAAAGGGGAAATGGAAGGCATAGCGGTGACCGACACTGATCGGCAGAAGCAGCCGGCTTCGCGCGTGAGCACGACCGGGCGCACCACCAACCCCCGTCGGCGTCTGGGGGGCACCCTCGGCGCCGGACTGGGGGTTCTCGCGCTCGTGGGCGGCCTGGCGGCCTGCAGTGACGGCTCGGCCAAGGATGCGGCCGGGGCGACCCCCTCGGCCTCCGCCTCGGCGGGCCCTTCGACGGGCCCCTCCGCGGTCCCGTCCGAGTTGCCCACGGCGACGCCGTCCGCCAAGCCCACCGACTTGCGCAAGGTCAGCTGCGAGTATCGCAAGGACGACACGGGCAGCCCGGCGAAGTTCGTGGGCTTCCCGCCCAAGAAGCTGAACAGGGCGGTCATCAAGGCGTCCAAGATGACGGTCAGGACCAACCTGGGGAACATCGTCATCGACCTGGCCACCGGCGACGCGCCGTGCACGGTGAACTCGTTCGCGTTCCTGGCGAAGAAGAACTACTTCGACAACACCGTCTGCCACCGGCTCACGACGGTCGAGACGAACGGCCTCGGCCTCCTGCAGTGCGGGGACCCGCAGGCCAAGGGGGACGGCGAGAACCCGACGGACGGCACCGGCGGGCCGGGCTACCTGTTCAACGACGAGAACCTCGGGCCGCAGTACAGCCGGGGCGTCGTCTTCATGGCCCAGCCGGGCGACGCGTCGAACTCCAACGGCAGCCAGTTCGTCATCTCCTACACCGACGAGAACGCGCAGCTGCCCCAGTCGTACACACCGTTCGGCATCGTCAGCAAGGGCATGGAGATCGTCGACAAGATCGCCAAGGGTGGTGTCAACACGGCCAAGGACGGCGTCGACATCACCAGCGACGACGGCGGCTCCAACGCCCCCAAGATCAAGGTCCGGATCAAGGACGTCATCGTGTCCTGATCCGTCCTGATCGGAAACGGCCCGCGATCTCGTGATCGCGGGCCGTTCTCGTGCCGGGGGGGCGAAGCCGCCTGGCTCCGGTGCTACCCGATCACGAGCGGGGGGCGGCGTCGGCGCCGGACCTGTCGCCCTTCGGCGCGGCGTCCACACCGGCCTCCTTGCGCTGCTCCACCGTGATCGGGCTGGGCGCGCCGGTCAGCGGGTCGTACCCGGAGGCCGTCTTCGGGAAGGCGATCACGTCGCGGATCGACTCGCCGCCCGCCAGCAGCATGCAGACCCGGTCCCAGCCGTAGGCGATGCCGCCGTGCGGCGGCGGGCCGTACTTGAACGCCTCCAGCAGCCAGCCGAACTTGCTCTCGGCCTCCTCCTTGGAGATGCCGAGCACGTCGAAGACGCGCTGCTGCATCTCGGCCCGGTGGATACGGATCGAGCCCCCGCCGATCTCCATGCCGTTGCAGACCATGTCGTAGGCGTAGGCGAGCGCCTCCCCGGGGTGGTCCTGGAAGTTGTCGGCCCACTCCGGCCTGGGCGCGGTGAACGGGTGGTGGACCGGGGTCCAGCCGCCTTCCCCGTCCTCCTCGAACATCGGCGCGTCCACGATCCACAGGAACGACCACTGCGACTCGTCGATCAGGCCGCAGCGGCGGCCGATCTCCAGGCGGGCCGCGCCGAGCAGGTCGCGGGAGGCCGCGGGCGCGCCCGCGGCGAAGAAGACCGCGTCGCCGGGCCGGGCCCCGGTCCGTTCGGCGAGGCCGGCCAGCTCGGTCTCCGAGAGGTTCTTCGCCACCGGGCCGCCGAGGGTGCCGTCCTCCTGCACCAGCACGTACGCCAGGCCGCGCGCCCCGCGCGACTTGGCCCACTCCTGCCAGGCGTCCAGCTCCCTGCGGGTCTGCGAGGCGCCGCCGGGCATCACGACGGCTCCCACGTACGGCGCCTGGAAGACCCGGAACGCGGTGTCCGCGAAGTAGCCGGTGAGGTCGGTCAGCTCGACCCCGAAGCGCAGGTCGGGCTTGTCCGAGCCGTACCGCGCCATCGCCTCGGCGTACGTCATCCGGGGCAGCGGGACGGGCAGCTCGTAGCCGAGCGTCTCCTTCCAGATGCGCCCGATCAGGGCCTCGCCCAGGGCGATCACGTCGTCCTGGTCGACGAACGACATCTCAATGTCGATCTGGGTGAACTCCGGCTGCCGGTCGGCCCGCAGGTCCTCGTCGCGGAAGCACCGGGCGAGCTGGTAGTAGCGCTCCAGGCCGGAGACCATGAGGAGCTGCTTGAACAGCTGCGGCGACTGCGGCAGGGCGTACCAGCTGCCCGGCTGGAGCCGCACGGGCACCAGGAAGTCGCGGGCGCCCTCGGGCGTGGAGCGGGTCAGGGCGGGGGTCTCGACGTAGACGAACCCGTGCTCGCGCATGACCTCGTTGGCGAGGTAGGTCGCCTGCGACCGGGTGCGCAGCGCGTGGGCGACCTGCTGGCGGCGGATGTCGAGGTAGCGGTACCTCAGCCGCGCCTCCTCCGACACGCCGGAGCCGCCCTCGATCGGGAACGGCAGCGGCGCGGACTCGCTCAGCACCTCCACCTCGGAGGCGACGACCTCGATCTCACCCGTGGGCAGGTCGGGGTTCTCGTTGCCCTCCGGCCGCGTGCGGACCTCCCCCGTGACCCTCACGCAGTACTCCGCGCGCAGGTCGTGGGCGTGGTCCTCCTCGCGGAAGACCACCTGGGCGGAGCCGGAGGCGTCGCGCAGGTCGATGAAGACCACGCCGCCGTGGTCGCGCCGGCGCGCCACCCATCCGGCCAGCGTCACCTTCTGGCCCGCCTGCCCCTTGCGGAGTGTGCCTGCCTCGTGGGTGCGGATCACGAGTCTTTCCCCTTCAAGAACTCGACGACCTCCGCGAGCGGGACCGCGGTCTGGTCGCCTGTTGCCAAATCCTTCACCTGTACGGCTCCCGCCTCGATGTCCCGGTCGCCGAGGATGAGCGCGTAGCGCGCGCCGCTGCGGTCGGCGGCCTTCATCGCGCCCTTCACGCCCCGGCCGCCGAAGGCCATGTCGACCGCGAGACCGGCCCGGCGCAGCTCGCTGACCAGCGGGAAGATCCGCCGCCTCGCCTCCTCGCCGAGCGGGACGGCGAACGCGCCGAGAGCGCGCGGCCGCTCGGTCAGCAGCCCCTCCGCCTCCATCGCGAGCACCGTGCGGTCCACCCCGAGGGCCCAGCCGACGCTGGGCAGGGCGGGGCCGCCGATCTGCTCGCTCAGGCCGTCGTAGCGCCCTCCCCCGCCGACCGCCGACTGCGCGCCCAGCCCGTCGTGCAGGAACTCGAACGTCGTACGGGTGTAGTAGTCGAGGCCGCGGACCAGCCGGGGGTCGTCTTCGTAGGCTACCCCGGCGGCCGTCAGCAGTCCCCTGACCTCCTCGTGGTAGGCCTTGCAGGCCCCGCACAGGTGGTCGGTGACCAGCGGCGCGCCCGTGAGCTGTGCCCGCACCTCCGGGCGCTTGTCGTCGAGCACGCGCAGCGGGTTGATCTCCACCCGCGCGCGGGTCGCCTCGTCGAGGTCGAGCCCGCGCAGGAAGTCCTGGAGCGCGGCGCGATAGGCCGGGCGGCACTCGCGGCAGCCCAGCGAGTTGAGCAGCAGCCGGACCCCGCGCAGGCCGAGGGAGGCGTAGCCGTCCATCGCCAGGACGATCAGCTCGGCGTCGAGCGCCGGGTCCTCGGATCCGAGTGCCTCGGCCCCCACCTGGGAGAAGTGGCGGTAGCGGCCGGCCTGGGCCCGCTCGTAGCGGAAGTAGCTGCCGGAGTACCAGAGCTTGATCGGCAGCGGGCCACCGTACAGGCCGTGTTCGAGCACGGCCCGCACCACGCTCGCCGTACCCTCCGGGCGCAGCGTCAGCGACTGGCCGCCCCGGCTGGTGAACGTGTACATCTCCTTCGTGACGATGTCGGTCGACTCGCCGACGCCGCGGGAGAACAGCGCGGTGTCCTCGAAGGCAGGCGTCTCGATGTAGCCGTAGCCGGCGCGGCGGGCGGGCGCGGACAGCGCGTCCCGCACGGTGAGCGCCCACTCCGAGCGCGGGGGCATCCAGTCGAAGGTGCCCTTCGGCGCCTGAAACGTCATCACAATCCCCTGGTCGGGCCGACGGGCGGCGCGGCGTCCCTGAGGAAGGGGTTGGTCGCGCGCTCGCGGCCGATTGTCGTCTGAGGTCCGTGGCCGGGCAGGACCAAGGTCTCGTCCGGCAGCGTCAGCGTCTTGGCGAGGCTGCGCAGTATGGCGGCGTGGTCGCCGCCGGGCAGGTCGGTGCGGCCGATGGAGCCGGCGAAGAGCAGGTCGCCCGCGAACAGGACCTGGATGTCCTCGGCGGGCGCCCGGAACGTCACCGACCCCCTGGTATGGCCGGGCCGGTGCTCGACCGTGAACTCGAGCCCCGCCAGGCTCAGCACGGCGCCGTCGGCCAGCTCGCGCACGTCGTCGGGCTCGGAAAGTTTCAGACCGCCGAACACCCCACCGGCCTGCGGCGGAAATCCCTTCGCCGGGTCCGACAGCAGGTCGCGGTCCTCCGGATGGATCCACGCGGGCACGTCGCGGGCGCCGCACACCGGGGCCACCGACCACACGTGGTCGATGTGACCGTGGGTGAGCAGCACCGCGACCGGCTTCAGGCGGTGCTCGCCGAGCAGCGCGTCGAGGTCGCCGACAGCGTCCTGACCTGGGTCGATGACCACGCACTCCGCGCCTGCTGCGGGAGCGACGACGTAACAGTTGGTCTGGAACGAACCTGCGGGAAACCCGGCGACGAGCACGGAAGCGGCCTCTGCGTCTGTACGGATCAATCAAGGATTGCGCGAGCGAATGTAACCGAAGGGTACCGGTGCGGGTCGGCAGGCTGCGAACCGATACCCGTCAGCCGATACGATTCGCCCACCTCAATAGTCATTCTTGGAGCAGTCGAGCCGGATGCTATAGAACGGGCCACCGCCCCGGAGGACCCCTCCGGCGCGGGTGGCCGTTCGGGCGCGACCGCGCCCGGGCGTACGACCATGGGAAACACGACGAGTCGGGAGGTCGAAGTGGTCACCGGCAAGGACCGGCAGAAGCAGCTGGCCCGGGAGCACTACCAGCGGCAGATGCAGGCGCGCGTGGAGCGCGAGCAGAAGGCGCGGCGCAACGCGATCATCGGCACCACCACGGCGGTGGTGGTCGTGATCGGCGGCGTCGTGGCGGCGACGACCCTCCTCGGCGGTGACGACAAAGCCGATCCCGCCGCCTCGGCCGCGCCGACCGCCAGCGCCCTCGCGAACGACCGCAAGCCGTACGATCCGGCCTCCGGCACCTGCGGGTACGTGGCCGACAAGAGCAGCGGCCAGGTCAAGGACGTCGGCGTGCCGCCGGAGAAGGTGAGCACGGCCCCGGCGACGATGACCATCAGGACCAACCTCGGTCCCATCGTCGCCACGCTGGACAGCGCCAAGGCGCCGTGCACGGTCAACTCGTTCAAGTACCTGGCGTCGAAGGACTACTTCGACGACACCAGGTGCCACCGGATGGGTACGGACTTCCCGATCCTGCAGTGCGGCGACCCGCTGGCCAAGGCCGACGGGAAGAACCCGACCGACGGCCAGGGCGGCCCCGGCTACCGCTTCGCCAACGAGAACCTGACGGGCGCCAAGTACACGCGCGGCGTGCTCGCGATGGCGAACAGCGGGCCGAACACCAACGGCAGCCAGTTCTTCATCGTGTTCGGGGACACCGGGCTGTCGCCCGACTACACGCCTTTCGGTACCGTGACCACAGGACTCGAAATCCTGGACAAGGTGGCCAAGAAGGGCGTGATCGCCGGTGCCACCGGCGATGGCACCGGAGCCCCGAAGCAGCCCGTAGTCATCAAAGACGTGACAATCACCAGCAAGAGCTGACGTAATACAACCAAGGGCACATCGGGCCCTGGAGGCTGATTCAAGTGCGGGAGGACACGGTGAGCACCGACCCGTGGGGCCGGGTAGACGAGGACGGCACCGTCTACGTGCGTACGGCTGAGGGAGAACGGGCCGTCGGGTCCTGGCAGGCCGGTGAGCCGGAGGAGGCGCTGGCCTATTACCGCCGCAAGTTCGACGAGCTGGCCGGCCAGGTCCAGTTGCTGGAGCAGCGGGTGCGCGGCACCGACCTCGCCCCCGCCCAGGCCGAGGCGAGCATCGCCAAGCTGCGGGAGTCGGTCGCCGAGGCGCACGCCGTCGGCGACCTGGGCTCGCTGCACGACCGGCTCGGGGCGCTGAGCGAGCTCGTCGGCAAGCGGCGCGAGGAGTTGCGGGCGGCCCGCGACCAGGCCCGCGTGCACGCCCGGGAGGTCAAGGAGCGCATCGTCGCCGAGGCCGAGCGCATCGCCGACGAGACGACCCACTGGAAGTCCGGCGGCGAGCGGCTGCGGCAGCTCGTCGAGGAGTGGAAGGCGGCCGAGCGGGTCGACCGGGCCACCGAGGCGACGCTGTGGAAGCGGCTGTCCACGGCCCGTACGGCCTTCGCCAAGCGGCGCAAGGCGTACTTCTCCTCCCTGGACGAGCAGCGGGACGCGGTGCGGGGCGCCAAGGAGCGCATCGTGAACGAGGCGGAGGCCCTCTCCGGCTCGACGGAGTGGAACGCCACCGCGGCGGCCTACCGGGAGCTGATGCGCCAGTGGAAGGCCGCGGGCCGGGCCTCCCGGGAGGCCGAGGACGAGCTGTGGACGCGCTTCAAGGCCGCCCAGGACGAGTTCTTCCACGCCCGGTCGGCGGTGTTCGCCGAGCGTGACGCCTCGTTCGCCGCCAACGCCGAGGTCAAGGAGGGGCTGCTGACCGAGGCCGAGCGGCTGCTCCCGGTCGGCGACGCGCGCGCGGCGCGGTCGGCGCTGCGGGGCATCCTGGAGCGGTGGGAGGCGGCCGGCCCGGTGCCGCGCGACCAGCGCGACCGCCTGGAGGGCGGGCTGCGCAAGGTCGACGAGGCCGTCCGCAGGGCCGAGGAGAACGAGTGGAAGCGCTCGAACCCCGAGGCCAGGGCGCGTGCCCAGGACACCGTCAACCAGCTCCGCAGGTCCATCGAGCAGCTGGAGACCCGGCTGTCCAAGGCCCAGACGGCGGGCCGGGACAAGGACGTCAAGGAGACGGAGGAGGCCCTGGCCGCCCGCCGCTCCTGGCTGGAGGAGGCCGAGCGCACCCTCGCCGAGTTCTCCTGACCCTTTCGCTCCCCTCCCCGGCGCGGCCGCGGCGCCCGCCGGGGACGGCGGCGGGCGTCAGTTGGTCACGCGGTAGACGTCGTAGACGCCGGGGACGCCCCGCACCGCCTTGAGCACGTGCCCCAGGTGCTTCGGGTCGCCCATCTCGAAGGTGAACTTGCTGATGGCGACCCTGTCCCTGCTGGTCGCGACCGAGGCGGACAGGATGTTCACGTGCTGGTCCGACAGGGTCCGCGTGACGTCCGACAGCAGTCGGGGCCGGTCGAGCGCCTCCACCTGGATCGCGACGAGGAAGACCGAGTCGTCCCCGGGCGACCAGGCCACCTCCACCAGCCGGTCGGGGTGGGAGCTGAGCTGCTCGACGTTCGGGCAGTTCGCCCGGTGCACCGAAACGCCGTGCCCGCGGGTGACGAACCCGACGATGTCGTCCCCCGGCACCGGGGTGCAGCAGCGCGACAGGCGCACCCACACGTCGGGGTCGCCCGCCACCATCACCCCGGCGTTGGAGCCGGCCCTCGGCCTGCCCTTGAGCCGCGTCGGGACCTGGGCCTCGGCGATGTCCTCCTCGGCCCCCTCGACGCCTCCCAGGGCCTGCACGAGCTTGTCCACGACCGACTGGGCGGCGACGTGCCCCTCGCCCACCGCGGCGTACAGGGCGGACACGTCGGCGTAGCGCAGGTCGCGGGCGAGCGCCAGCAGCGCCTCGCCGGACATCAGCCGCTGCAGCGGCAGGCCCTGCTTGCGCATGGCCCGCCCGATCGCCTCCTTGCCCGCCTCGATGGCGGTCTCGCGGCGCTCCTTGGTGAACCACTGGCGGATCTTGTTGCGGGCCCGGCCGCTCTTGACGAACTTGAGCCAGTCGCGCGACGGGCCGGCGTCCGGCGACTTCGAGGTGAAGATCTCGACGGTGTCGCCGTTGCCGAGACGGGACTCCAGCGGGACCAGCCGGCCGTTCACCCGCGCGCCGATGCACCGGTGGCCGACCTCCGTGTGCACCGCGTACGCGAAGTCGACCGGGGTGGCGCCCTCGGGCAGGGCGATCACCTGGCCGCGCGGGGTGAAGACGAAGACCTCCGAGACCGACAGGTCGAAGCGCAGCGACTCCAGGAACTCGCCGGGGTCGGAGGTCTCCTTCTGCCAGTCGAGGAGCTGGCGCAGCCAGGCCATGTCGCCGACCTGCTTCACCTTCCCGGGGCCCGCCCCGATCATCTCCTCCTTGTACTTCCAGTGCGCCGCCACTCCGTACTCGGCGCGGTTGTGCATCGCCCGCGTGCGGATCTGCAGCTCGATGGCCTTGCCCTCGGGTCCCATGACCGTCGTGTGCAGCGACTGGTACATGTTGAACTTCGGCATGGCGATGTAGTCCTTGAACCGCCCCGGCACCGGCTTCCACTGGGCGTGGATCGTTCCGAGCGCGGCGTAGCAGTCGCGGACCGTGTCGACCAGCACGCGGATGCCCACCAGGTCGTAGATGTCGTCGAAGGCCACGGCCTTGGCGATCATCTTCTGGTAGATCGAGTAGTAGTGCTTGGGCCGGCCCCGGACGGTCGCCTTGATCTTCGCCTCGCGCAGGTCGGCGGAGACCTTCTCGATCACCTCGTGCAGGTACAGGTCGCGGCGCGGCGCCCGCTCCGACACCATCCGAGCGATCTCGTCGTACCGCTTGGGGTAGAGCATGGCGAACGCGAGGTCCTCCAGCTCCCACTTGATGGTGTTCATGCCGAGCCGGTGGGCCAGCGGGGCGAAGATCTCCAGCGTCTCGCGCGACTTCTGCTGGCGCTTGTGCTCGGGCATGTAGCGCATGGTCCGCATGTTGTGCAGCCGGTCGGCCAGCTTGATCACCAGCACGCGGATGTCGCGCGACATCGCGACGACCATCTTGCGCACGGTCTCCGCCTGCGCCGCGTCGCCGAACTTCACCTTGTCGAGCTTGGTCACCCCGTCGACGAGCAGCGCGATGTTGTCGCCGAAGTCGGCTCGTAACTCGTCGAGGCTGTAGGCGGTGTCCTCGACGGTGTCGTGCAGCAGGGCGGCGCACAGCGTCTCGTCGTCGGTGCCCAGCTCCGCGAGGATCGTCGCCACCGCGAGCGGGTGCGTGATGTACGGATCGCCGCTCTTCCGCTTCTGGTCGCGGTGGTGGTAGGCGGCGACGTCGTACGCGCGCTCTATCAGGCGCAGGTCGGCCTTGGGATGGGTGGCACGGACCGTCTTGAAGAGCGGTTCCAACACCGGATTCATAGCACCCCACTGCCCCCCGAAACGGGAGAGCCTACGTCGCGTGGCCGGCGACGCCGGCTTGTCCTCAGGGCCCGCCGCGGGGTCGCGCGCCTCCTCGGGGGGCACGTCGGTGACGGGCTCGGGGACGTCGCGGGGCGTCTCACCGCGATCGACCCGCGCGTCGTCGGGCACGACCACATCACGGGGCACACAGACTCCTCACGTCGAGTCCAGATTCCACAGTGTATCCGTGCTGCCACAGCGCTCTCGGCCGCGTACCCCCGATTCGCCCAGTCTGGTGCACCCAGTCCGGTTTGCCCAGCCCTGTTCCCTCGGTCTGGTTCGTTCAGACGGTGAGCAGGGTGCGCACCTCCAGCCCGGGCAGCCGGTCGCGGCCGGAGAGGAAGGACAGCTCCATCAGGAAGGAGACCGCCACCACCTGCGCGCCGGTCCGCCTGACCAGCTCCACGGCGGCCCGGGCGGTGCCGCCCGTGGCGAGGACGTCGTCCACGATCAGCACGCGGTCGCCGGGCTCGAAGGCGTCGGCGTGCACCTCGATCGTCGCGGAGCCGTACTCCAGATCATAGGACTCCTCGTACGTCTCCGAGGGCAGTTTGCCCTCTTTGCGCACCGGTACGAATCCCGCGCCGCTGCGGTAGGCCACCGGGGCGGCGAGGATGAACCCGCGTGCCTCGATGCCGACCACCTTGTCGAACGCCAGGCCGTCGCCGAGTTCGTCCACGACCTGCGTGAAGGCCGCGTGGTCCGCCAGCAGCGGGGTGATGTCCTTGAAGAGGATGCCCGGCTTGGGGTAGTCGGGGACATCCCTGATGAGTGCCGTCCAGTCAGTCACGACGTTCACCCTAGTGCCGCGACCGCCGGGATTCGCCCGGGGCGAAGATCGGCGGGAGGGGCGCTAGTGCCCCGGCCGCCGGGGTCCGCCGCGAAGATCCGGCCGTCGTGGACGAAATGGCAGCCAGGGGCGTCGCGGGAGGGCCCGGGCGCACGTGAAGGCGCCCCCGGAACCCGAGCGGGTTCCGGGGGCGCCTCCGTGGTGTGCGCGACGCGCTCAGCGCTTCTTGCGCTTGTCGTCGGGCGGGGTCGTGCCCTGCGAGCCCGCCGAGACCGGCTCCTTGACCGTACGGGTGGCCTTGGCGGTGGAGACCTCCTTGGCGTGCACCCGCCGGGCGAGCGCCTGCCACTTGGGCTCCCGCTCCTTGAGCGTGACCAGGATCGGCGTCGCCACGCACAGGGAGGAGTAGGTGCCGACGATCATGCCGACGAACAGGGCCAGCGACAGGTCCTTCAGCGTGCCCGCGCCGAGCAGCGTGGTGCCGATGAACAGGATCGCCGCCACCGGCAGGATCGCGACCAGCGAGGTGTTCAGCGACCGGATCAGCGTGTGGCTGAGCGCGTTGTTGGCGGCCTGCGTGTAGGTCATCTTCGCGCTCGTGCCGAGCTTGCCCGTCACCTCCTTGATCATGTCGAAGACGACGACCGCGTCGTACAGCGAGTAACCGAGGATGGTGAGGAAGCCGAGCATGGTCGCCGGCGTGACCTCGAAGCCCGACCAGGCGTAGACGCCCGCCGTGATGACGAGGTCGTGGACGAGGGCGACGATCGCCGCGAGGGCCATCCGCCACTCGAACGCCACGGACAGGTACAGCATGATCGCGATCATGAAGACCGCGAGGCCGATCCAGGCCTTCTGGGAGACCTCGCCACCCCAGGTCGCGCCGATGACCTGCGAGCTGACCTGGCTCTCCGGGACGCCGTACTTCTGGGAGACCGTCTGCTGGACCTTGGTCACCTCCTCGGCCTTGAGGCTCTCGGTGGTGACCCGCCAGTTCGGACCGGCCTGCTGGACGATGACCTGGTGGGGCCCGGCCTCCGCGACCGTCTCCCGGACCTGCTCGATGCTGGAGCCGGGCGTGCGGGCGAAGTCGAAGACCGAGCCGCCGCGGAACTCCACGCCCAGGTTCAGCCCCTGGTTGACGATGAGGCCCAGGATCGACAGGGCCAGCAGGAGTGCCGAAAGGCCGTACCAGGTCTTGCGCTTGCCGACGAAGTCGATGTCGATGTCGCCGCGGTAGAGGCGGCTGATCACTCCCGGCATCACGCCTCCTGCAGGGTCTGCTCGGCGCGGCCGGTGCGGCCCATGCGCTCCGCGTCGAGTCCGGACAGCTTGTGGCCCTTGGCGAAGAACCGCATCCGCGCCACGAGGGACATCAGCGGCTTGGTGAAGAGGAACACGACCACGATGTCGATGAGCGTCGTCAGGCCCATCGCGAACGCGAAGCCGGCCACGTCGCCCACCGCGAGGAAGTAGAGCACCACCGCGGCGATGAACATGACGGCGTCGGCCACCAGGATGGTGCGCCGGGCGCGCCGCCAGGCCACCTCCACCGCCGAGCGCAGCGTACGGCGGCCTTCCTTGATCTCGTCGCGGATCCGCTCGAAGTAGACGATGAACGAGTCGGCCGTGATGCCGATGGAGACCACGAGGCCGATGATGTGCGGCAGCGAGAGCCGGAAGCCCGCGTTGTGGCTCAGGACGTCGACGGTCAGGAACGTGACGACCGCCGCCACGCACAGGCTGGCCATGCCGATGAGCCCGAGGCCGCGGTAGTAGAGCAGCAGGTAGAGCATGACGATGATCAGCCCGATGGCGCCGGAGATCAGGCCGCCGTGGAGCTGGTCCTGGCCGAGGGTCGAGGAGACCGACACGACCGAGCTCTGCTGGAACTTCAGCGGCAGCGCGCCGTACTTGAGCTGGTCGGCCAGGTCGGTGGCGGTCACCTGGGTGAAGCTGCCGGAGATGCGGGCGCTGCCGCCGGGGATGGCCTCCTCGATCGTCGGTGCGACGATGACGACGCCGTCCAGCACGTTGGCGAGCTGGTTGCGCGGGGCCGGCAGGCTGGTGATGCGCCGGGTGATGTCGGCGAACTGCGTGGCGCCCTTCGACTTGAAGTTCACCTGGACGATCCACTCACCGGTGGTCGGGTCCGTGCCCGCCTGGGCGCCGCTGATCTCGGTGCCCTGAACGGCGGCCTTGTCCAGGATGTAGCGGGCCGAGCCGTCGTCGCTACAGGCGACGATCTGCTTGTTCGGGTCGTCGATGGCGCCCTGGCCGCGGTCCTTCGCGCTGCAGTCGATCTTGCGGAACTCGGCGA
The DNA here is from genome assembly GCF_014161415.1 of Microbispora sp. H10885. Lineage (NCBI taxonomy): Bacteria > Bacillati > Actinomycetota > Actinomycetes > Streptosporangiales > Streptosporangiaceae > Microbispora > Microbispora sp. H10885. Next base: position 48,256 of record NZ_JABBWY010000002.1, read on the forward strand.
GCAGCGCCTGGTCGATGCCGCTCGTGTCCTGGCCCGCCAGCGGGTCGCTCGTGTCCTCGGGGGCGGCGCTCGACGACGGCGCGGCGGAGGCCGAGGGAGAGGCCTTCGCGGCCCGGCCGCCTGACGTCGTGGCCCGCTTGCTCGTGCTCGGCTCCGGCGTCGGCGCGGTCAGCGCCTTCGACAGCGCCCGGCCCGCCGGCGTGGCGTTCCCGCTCGGGGCCGCGCTGGCCTTGGCCGTCGAGGCCACGCCGGGAGAGGCCGCCGGCGTCGCCGCGGCCGAGCCGCCCGGAGTCGGCGCGGCGGTGGACACCTGGACCGGAGGCGCCTTGGCCGCGGCCACCGCGAGCACCTGCCGCATGCGCAGTTCGGCCGTGGTGGACACCAGCTTGAGCGCCTCGTCCCGGCCCGCGCCCGGGATCTGGATCACGATGTTGTCGTTCGACTTCGCGACCTGGGCGTCGGAGATGCCGGTGCCGTTGACGCGCTGCCGGATGATCGTCACGGCCCGGTCGAGGCTCTCCTGGGAGGGAGCCTTCCCGTTCGCCGTCACCGGCGAGAGCGTCACGGTGGTGCCGCCCGCGAGGTCAAGGCCGAACTTGGGGACGAACGCCTTCTGGAGGGCGACCGTCGCGCCCATGACAAGGATGAGCACAAAGAGCAGCAGGAGTGTACGTCCCGGCTTGCTCTGGCTACTGGTCGGTGGGGCCACTGGAGGTCAGTTCTTTCGTCGAAAGGTTGCGATCAGCCTACTCAGGACTGCTTGGTGCTCGTATCGTCGCCGTTCCCCGTTTCGGGACCGCCGGTCACGGTCTCCTCGGTCTCCACGTCGGTCACGTCGTCCACCGGAGTGAGCACCCGGCCGATCGCCGCCTTGACCCAGCGGGTCTCGACGCCCGGCGCGAGCTCCAGCACGACGTCGTCGTCCTCAAGGGCGACGACCGTCGCGAACAGGCCTGTCGTGGTCATGACCCGGACGCCCGGGGTGAGGGAGTTCTGCATCTGGACCTGCTCCTGCTGCCGCTTGCGCTGCGGGCGGATCAACAGGAAGTAGAAAACCACTACCAGCAAGATCAGTGGCAGGAACGTCCCAAGCGGGTTGTTACCCACGGGGGCCACCCTTCCGTAACGTGATGAACCGGCCTGACGCCGGAGGTCTGGTGCGCTGCGACACGCGGGCCACCGCGGCGCTGCTCGCGCCGGCGTGAGCGGCCAGTCAAGCCACGCAGTGTATGCGAGCCCGCCGAAGCCCGGCAACGAACCCACGGCTCGGCGAGCAGGAAAGTTCCCGTTTCATGGGCTTCGCAATCGGTCTGTTACCTCTTTGCCCCGGTTTCCGCTTCCAGCTGGGGGTCTGGAGGGCGCTCCACGGCGAGGGAGATCAGCCCTCGAAGAGCGTGGGCGCCGCGGGCGACCCGAAGCTGTCAGGAGGCGGTGTCAGACCGAGGTGCGCCCACGCGGAGGCGGTGGCTACCCGGCCGCGCGGGGTGCGGGCCAGCAGGCCCTGCCGCACGAGGAAGGGCTCGGCCACGACCTCGACGGTCTCCGGCTCCTCCCCCACCGCGACCGCGAGCGTCGACAGGCCCACCGGGCCGCCGCCGAACTTGCGCAGCAGCGCGTCGAGCACCGCCCGGTCGAGCCGGTCGAGCCCCTCCGCGTCCACCTCGTAGAGGTTCAGCGCCGCCGCCGCGATCTCCCTGGTCACCACGCCCTCCGCGCGGACCTCGGCGAAGTCGCGCACCCGCCTGAGCAGGCGGTTGGCGATCCGGGGCGTGCCGCGCGAGCGGCGGGCGATCTCCAGGGCGCTGTCGTCGGGCAGTTCCACCGACAGCAGGCGGGCGGAGCGCCGCAGCACCCGCTCCAGCTCCCCCACCTCGTAGAAGTCCATGTGGGCGGTGAAGCCGAACCTGTCACGCAGCGGCGCGGGCAGCAGGCCCGCCCGGGTGGTGGCCCCCACCAGCGTGAACGGGGCGATGTCGAGGGGGATCGAGGTGGCACCGGGGCCCTTGCCGACGACAATGTCGACCCGGAAGTCCTCCATCGCGAGGTAGAGCATCTCCTCGGCGGGCCGGGCCATCCGGTGGATCTCGTCGATGAACAGGACCTCGCCCTCCGTCAAGGTGGACAGGATCGCGGCGAGGTCGCCCGCGCGCTCCAGCGCGGGGCCGGAGGTCATCCGCAGCGGCGCGCCCAGCTCCGCCGCGATGATCATGGCGAGCGTGGTCTTGCCCAGCCCCGGGCCGCCGCTCATCAGCACGTGGTCGGGTGGCCGGTTGCGGCGCAGCGCGCTCTCCAGGACCAGCGAGAGCTGCTCGCGCACGCGGCCCTGCCCGATGAACTCGTCGAGGCGCCTCGGACGCAGCGCGGCCTCGATCGCCCGCTCGTCGCCCTCGGGCTCGGGCGACACGAGATCCCGCTCCACACTCACTCGGCACCATCCGCTCGGCCTGCCGGGAGCCATCCGCTTCCCGGTGAATCTTTCATCGAACCGCCCGGCCCTCGCGAACCACCCGGCCCGGCCGGCGCCCTCCGAGCCCGCCTCCCGAGTCCGGCGGGCAGACCCGTTGCCGGACCCGTTGCCGCATCGGGCCCGCCTCCCCCGTGACCGCCGACGCTCACCGGACGCTCAGGGCGCGCAGGGCCGACTTGAGCAACGCGGCCACCTGCGGGGCGCGACCGGCCGCGACCTCCGCGTCGGCCTCCGGGGCCACGGCCGCGACCGCCTCGTCGGCGTCCCTGGCCGAGTAGCCGAGCCCGACCAGGCCGGAATGCACCTGGTCGCGCCACGCGGGGCGGGCGCCGCCGTTCAGCGCCGCGTCGACGGCCTGCGCGGGCGCGCCGAGCCTGTCCTTCAGTTCGAGCACGATGCGCTGCGCGCCCTTCTGCCCGATCCCGGGCACCATCGTCAGGGCCTTGAGATCGGCGCTCGCCACGGCCATCCGCAGCGCGTTGGGCGCGTGCACGGCGAGCATGGCGAGGGCGAGGCGCGGGCCGACCCCGCTGGCCGTCTGCAGCAGCTCGAAGACGGCGCGCTCGTCGTCGGAGGCGAAGCCGTACAACGTGAGCGAGTCCTCACGCACCACGAGCGAGGTGGACAGCCGGGCGGGCTCGCCGGCGCGCAGCCCGGCCAGGGTCCCCGGCGCGCAGTGGACGAGCACTCCGACCCCGCCCACCTCGACCACGGCGCTGTCGGCGCCGACCGCCGTCACCTGCCCCGCAACGGATGCGATCACCGCGTGCTCCCTCCCCGGACCGGACGCCCGGCCGCGACCGCACCGGGCCTCCCAGTCCTACCAGAGCCCCTGGGGGCCGCGTACGGGGTCACGCGTCCTCCCGGCGTACGGGGGCAGGTCGCGGGGCGGAGCGGGCGCGGGCCAGGGCGTCGGCCAGGCGGTGCTGCACACCGCCGCGCCAGACGTGGCAGATGGCCAGGGCGAGCGCGTCGGCCGCGTCCGCGGGCTTCGGCATGGCGTCGAGCCGCAGCAGCCGGGTGACCATGGTGCCGACCTGCTTCTTGTCGGCGTTGCCGTGGCCCGTGATCGCGGCCTTGACCTCGCTCGGCGTGTGCAGGGCGACCGGCAGCCCGCGCCGGGCCGCGCAGACGATCGCGACGGCCGACGCCTGCGCCGTCCCCATGACCGTGCGCACGTTGTGCTGGGCGAACACCCGCTCGACCGCGACCGCGTCCGGCTTCAGCTCGTCGAGCCACCGCTCGATCTCGGCCTCGATGGCGACCAGCCGAGCGCCGATGTCGTCGTCGGCCGGAGTCCGCACGACCCCGACCGACACCAGGCTCAGCGGCGCGCCGGGCCTGCCCTCCACGGCGCCGAGGCCGCATCGCGTCAGCCCCGGGTCCACCCCCATCACCCGCACGTGGGGCAATCGCACCGGCTCGCCTCTCCGCCGAACATCAGTTCGGTCGGTCACTCTACCGCGATCACCGGCGGCGCGGGGGCCGCGACGCGGCGTCAGAACGCGTCGATCATGTAGGCGGCGCAGGCGAAGGCGGCGTCCAGCGCGTCGTCGATCTCCGGGGAACCGCCGGTCAGCCGGCCCGAGCGCCGCAGCGTGGCCGTGGGCACCCCGGCGAAGAGCGCGGACGCGCCGCCGATCGTCAGCCGCGTCGCCTCGCCCGGCCCCGTGCCCAGCCCGGCGCCCGGCGGCGTACGCGACGGCGTCACGGAGCCGGAGCCGCCCGCCACGCTGAGCGTCCACGCTCCCGAGTTGCCGGGACGACGCAGGTCGGTCACCTCGACGAGGGTCTCCATCGAGACCCCGGCGGGGAAGCCTCGTCCCGCGACCGCGGCGGGCAGGTCGATCAGCCGGAGCATCCACCGGCGCACCGTGACGTCGTCGTCCGACCGCTCGCGCAGCAACCAGAGCACGGGGTCGGCCGGGTCGACGCAGGCGTGCACCGACTTCGCGACGGACGAGGCGCTGCCGACCAGCGACCACAGCGCCCTGGCCGTCGTCTCCGATCCCGCCAACAGGTTGTCGACCTCGATGTCGCCGTCGCTCCAGCGGTAGAAGACGAACCCGTCGCCGGCGAGGTAGCAGTGGTCGTCCTCGTCGGCGAGCCACAGCCGCCAGGTGCGCTCGTCGTAGCACAGCGGGCCGCTCGCGCGGGTGGCGGCGTGGACCCCGCCGATCAGGGCCACCAGTTCGGCCGCGTCGTCCGGGCCCGCGCGGCGCAGCCCCGCCGCGCCGCCCTGACCGCCGGTGCGGCCGAGCGTGCGCAGCGCCTCCGCGGGCAGCGTGATCCTCGTCATGCCGCCCGCGTGCTCGTAGCCCACGCTCCGGTACAGCGGGGTGGTCGCCGGGTAGAGCGCCGACACCACGTGGCCGAGCGCGGCACAGCGGTCGACGGCCGCCTCCACGAGCGCGCGGCCCACTCCCCTGCCACGGTCCTCGGGCGAGACGGTCACGCTGGACACGCCGCCCATCGACAGGGGCCGGCCGTGCCACCACTGGAGGTACGGGTTGATCCTGGCCGCGCCGACGAGCCTCGGCCCGTCGAACGCGCCAAGGTAACGGCCCTCCGGCAGCATCGGGGCGACCAGCTCGCGCCAGGTCCGCTCGCCTTCGGAGGACAGCGGGCCGAAGGCGCGCCTCCGGTCGTCGAGCACGGCGTCCAGGTCGGCGGCGGTAAGATCGCGGATTTCCACGACGCGCCAAACTATGCCGATCCCGGTGGGGCGGGCCAGCGGTTTTCCGCCGGCCCCGGCCCGGCGGCCCCGATCACGCGTACCCCGGTGAGGCGGGCCGGGTCAGACGTCCAGCTTCTCCATGACGTCGTCGCTGACGTCGAAGTTCGCCCAGACGTTCTGCACGTCGTCGCTGTCCTCCAGCGCGTCGATGAGCTTGAAGACCTTGCGGGCGCCGTCCTCGTCCAGCGGGACGTTGAGGGTCGGCATGAAGCTCATCTCGGCCGACTCGTAGTCGATGCCGGCGTCCTGCAGCGCCTTGCGCACGGGGATCAGGTCGGAGGCCTCGGAGACCACCTCGAAGTTGTCACCGAGGTCGTTGACCTCCTCGGCGCCCGCGTCGAGGACGGCCATGAGCACGTCGTCCTCGCTCAGCGACCCCTTGGGGACGAGCACGACGCCCTTGCGGTTGAACATGTACGACACCGAGCCCGGGTCGGCGAGCGAACCGCCGTTGCGGGTCAGCGCCACCCGCACCTCGGACGCCGCGCGGTTGCGGTTGTCGGTGAGGCACTCGATGAGGACCGCGACACCGCCCGGGGCGTAGCCCTCGTACATGATGGTCTGCCAGTCGGCTCCACCGGCCTCCAGGCCGCCGCCGCGCTTGCGGGCCCGCTCGATGTTGTCGATCGGGACCGAGTTCTTCCTGGCCTTGGTGATGGCGTCGTACAGCGTGGGGTTGCCGTCCGGATCCGGCCCGCCGGTCCTGGCCGCGACCTCGACGTTCTTGATGAGCTTGGCGAACAGCTTGCCGCGCTTGGAGTCCAGCGCCGCCTTCTTGTGCTTCGTCGTCGCCCATTTGGAGTGGCCGGACATCGCCTAGAACTCCCTCACCATTTCGACAAAATACGAGTGCACGCGCGCGTCGCCGGTCAGCTCCGGGTGGAAGGACGTCGCGAGCAGCGGTCCCTGTCGGACCGCGACGATCCTATCCCCAGCCGCGGTCCGGCCCAGCACCTCGACGTCCGGCCCCACCGACTCGACCCAGGGCGCGCGGATGAACACGGCTCTGATCTCCCCGCGCCCGGCGAAGTCGAGATCGGCCTCGAAGGAGTCGACCTGGCGGCCGAAGGCGTTGCGGCGGACCACCATGTCGATGCCGCCGAACGTCTCCTGACCCTCGACGCCGCCCTCGATCCGGTCGGCCAGCATGATCATCCCGGCGCAGGACCCGTAGGCGGGCATGCCCTCCTTGATCCGCAGCCGGATCGGTTCGAGCATCTCGAAGGTGACGGCGAGCTTCCACATCGTGGTCGACTCCCCGCCCGGGACGACCAGCGCGTCCACCGCGGCGAGCTCCCCCGGGCGGCGCACCGGGACCGCGGCCGCCCCCGACTCCTCCAGTGCGCGGACGTGCTCGCGCACGTCGCCCTGCAGGGCGAGCACGCCGATCTTCGGTGCGGACGTCACGGTTTCCCCTCCTGTGGTGACCCGTTCAGGGTATGGCCCCGGCCTCCCCCGCCCAAAACGCGGTCATGTCCGTCCCAGGGAGTGTCCGACAGATGCCGCCCGTCGCGCAGCGGGGCCGTCATCTGTCAGACACGACCTAGCTTGGCCAGGGCGGGCAGGGCGCTCTCGATGGCCGAGCGCTCCTCGGGAGTCAGCGCGCCGAGCCGGCGGGAGAGATACGCGATGCGCGCCCGCCGTACGGCCCGCAGGCGGTCGCGGCCCTCGTCGGTGAGCTCGACGGTGCGCACCCGGGCGTCGGAGGCGTCGGTGCCCCGCGCCACCAGGCCCGCCTCCTCCAGGCGGTTGACCTGCACGCTCATCGTCGGGAGCTGCACTCCGTGCTCCTCGGCCAGCTCGGTCATCCGGCGGGGCGCCTCCTCCAGCGAGCCGAGCACGGAGTACTGCTGGGCCGTGACCGGCTGCCCGGCCGTCGTACGGCGCAGCAGCATCACGAGGTGACGCAGCTCACGCGACAGATGCTCGGCGAGCCGCCCGGTGTCGTCGGTCGTCATAGCAGGTGACGATAACGCCGCCGCCGGGGAACGACGCGGGCGGCGTCTCCGCGAGGACGCCCGCCGGAGGGCCCTTCGCGCGAGGACGTCTCCCCGAGGAGCCGAGGAGGACCCCGGGAGCACGCCCGGAAGGACACCGCCGTACGGCCTCGCCGCTCAGGGGCGCTCGGTCTCCTGCCGGATCGTGTCCTCGGCCGTGACGTCCGCCGTCCGGGCCGCAATCGGCGGCGAGTAGGGGCGCAGGTAGGCCTGCCGGACCCCGGGCACCCCGTCCTCGACGACGAAGGTGGCCCTGGTGCGGGCCTCCGCGCCGGGGACGCTGACCCGGGGCACCACCTTGAAGTCCGCGGTCATCGCCTCCCGCCCGACGCGGGTCAGGACGTAGCCCCGCTGGTTGTTGTAGAACCTCAGGTGCGGGTTGATCCGCAGGAAGGGGTGGTCGTCCGGGTCGGAGTCGGCCCCGTCGCCGGTGGTGCTGACGGAGGTCGTGACGAGCTCGGAGCCGACCGTGGGCCCGGCCGGGTCGTCGTAGTCCAGCTTCAGGTCGCTCGCCCAGTGCGCGTGCACGTCGCCGGTGAGCACGACGGGGTTGCGCACGCCGGCGTCCACCCAGCCCTGCGTGACGCGCCGGCGCGAGGCCGCGTACCCGTCCCAGGCGTCCTGGCTGGTGCGCGTGCCCGGCCCGGCGTCGCTGTCGCGCCGGGCGAAGAACACCTGCTGGCCGATGACGTCCCACCGCGCCCGCGAGCGCCGGAAGCCGTCGAGCAGCCAGGCCTCCTGCTCGGCGCCGAGGATCGACCGCGCCGGGTCGGCCGCCTCGGGGCAGTCCTTGTAGCCGTCGCCGCAGGCCTGGTCGTCGCGATACTGCCGGGTGTCGAGCAGGTGGAAGCTCGCCATCCTGCCCCATTCGACCCTCCGGTAGAGCCGCAGGCCGGCACCGCACGGGATCGAGGTGCGGCGCAGCGGCATGTTCTCGTAGTAGGCGCGGAACGCGGCCTCCCGGCGCCGCCGGAAGGCGGGCCCCTCGTCCGGGTGCGCCGGCGTCTCCCCGGCCCAGTTGTTGTCGACCTCGTGGTCGTCGAAGACGACCAGCCACGGCGCGGCGGCATGGGCCGCTCGCAGGTCGGCGTCGGTCTTGTACTGTGCGTGCCGCCGTCGGTAGTCCGCCAGCGTCACCGTCTCCGGCCCCTCGTGGTCGCGCACGTTGCCGCTGGGGGCGACGTAGGTGTCCCGGGCGTACTCGTACTGGTAGTCGCCCAGGTGGAGGACCAGGTCGGGGTGGTCCTCGGCGAGGCGGCGGTAGGCGGTGAAGTAGCCGTGCTCGTACTGGGCGCACGAGACGAACGCCATCGTCAGCGGCCCGCCGAACGACGCCGGGTGCGGGGCGGTCAGCGCCCGGCCGGCCGGCGAGAGGTACGGCCCCGCGCGGAAGCGGTACCAGTACTCCCTGCCGGGCGCCAGGTGGCCGACCTCGACGTGGACGCTGTGCCCCCACTCGGGGCTCGCATCGGCCACGCCCGCCCGTACGATCCGGCGGCAGCACTCGTCGTCGTAGACCTGCCACTCCACGGGGACGACGACCGGCGGCATGCCGCCGAGTCCGTCCTCGGCGAGCGGTCGCGGGGCGAGCCGGGTCCAGATCACGAAACCCGCGTGGTCGGGGTCGCCCGAGGCCACGCCGAGCGTGAACGGGTCGGAGCACAGGCCGCGCGCGGCACCTGCCCCGGGCATCGGGGACGGAGAGGGCTCAGGGGATGAAGCAGCCGAGGCGGGCCCGGGGATCGCGGCGGCGGCGCACGCGGCGAGTCCGGTGACGAGGAAGGCACGACGATCGAGGCCGGGCAACTGGGCTCCCTGGGACGATCGGCGGGGAGACGATCAGCGGGTGGGACGCCCGTGGCCTCGGCGATCGCCGGCACACAGCGAAAACGCCCGGCCGGGACGTCCCAGCCGAGCGAATCGCCTCACCGCCAGTCACCCGCGGCCGACACGCCGCCGCCGGGACCCTCTTTTGCCTTTTCGGGAAACGCCGTGCCTGCCGGCGACGCCTACCAGCCGCGCTCGGCGAGGCGGTGCGGCACCGGGATGTCGTCGACGTTGATGCCGACCATCGCCTCGCCGAGGCCACGGGAGACCTTGGCGATCACGTCGGGGTCGTCGTAGAAGGTGGTGGCCTTGACGATGGCGGCGGCCCGCTTGGCGGGGTCGCCGGACTTGAAGATGCCCGACCCGACGAACACGCCCTCGGCGCCGAGCTGCATCATCATCGCGGCGTCGGCGGGGGTGGCGATGCCGCCCGCGGTGAACAGCACCACCGGCAGCTTGCCGGTCTTCGCGACCTCGGCCACCAGCTCGTACGGCGCCTGGAGCTCCTTGGCGGCGACGAACAGCTCGTCTTCGGGCAGCGAGGTGAGGCGCTTGATCTCGCCCCGGATCTTGCGCATGTGGGTGGTGGCGTTGGACACGTCGCCGGTCCCGGCCTCGCCCTTGGAGCGGATCATCGCGGCGCCCTCGGTGATGCGGCGCAGCGCCTCGCCCAGGTTGGTGGCCCCGCAGACGAAGGGCACGGTGAACTGCCACTTGTCGATGTGGTTGGCGAAGTCCGCGGGGGTCAGCACCTCGGACTCGTCGACGTAGTCGACGCCCAGCGCCTGGAGCACCTGGGCCTCGACGAAGTGGCCGATCCTGGCCTTGGCCATCACGGGGATGGACACGGTGTTGACGATGCCCTCGATCATGTCGGGATCGCTCATCCTGGACACCCCGCCCTGGGCGCGGATGTCGGCGGGGACGCGCTCCAGCGCCATGACGGCGACGGCGCCGGCGTCCTCGGCGATCTTGGCCTGCTCGGGGGTGACGACGTCCATGATGACCCCGCCCTTGAGCATCTCGGCCATGCCCCGCTTCACGCGGGCGGTGCCGACGGCGGCGGTCTCGTTGACTTCGGGGGCGCTGCTGGACACGGTGCTACCTCACGACGGCGGGCCTACGGATTCCTCTCCATGGTAGGTGCTGGCCGCTCCCGCGACCGCAGTGCCCACGTGTCGAAACCGATCACGCCGTTTGTCCGTCAGGTCGAACCCCGGGCGCGGCCATGCGGGCACGGCCGCGAGCTCACGGGGCGACGGGCTTGCGCGACGCGAGCACCACCCAGACCTGGCCCCGGGCGAACGGCATCGGCTTCCCGTCGGCCATGGTGTAGACGGTGCCCTCCTTCTCCGAGGCGCGCGACCACTTGACCCGGTACGCCTGGCCGTCCCGCAGCACCACGCCGGTGCCCTTGCCGACGGTGTGCACGAGCGGGGTGTAGCTCCCGGTGAAGTCGTGGAACTCCGAGCGGTCGGTCTTCACCCACTGCACGACGATCGTGGGCGCGCCCTGCTGGCCGCCCTCGGCGGCCATGTCCTTCTCGCCGTCCTGCGTGACCAGCCAGCGCTTCTGGGCCTCCGACCAGGTGAAGGCGAAGCGGGCGGCCGGGTAGCGCACGTTGACCGTCTTCTGCGGCGTGCCCCCGGCGGGCGGCTCGTCGGAGAAGACGAACCCGATGTCCTTCGCCTTGCTCGCCTGCGGCGCCTTGGCCAGCAGCTTCCTGGGGCTGCCGACCAGGTTGTACGGCGCGACGCGGCCCGGCGCGCGGACGTACGCGCCGGGGGCGCGGCTGTCGGACACGTCGAACAGCGAGGCCTTCTGGACGAAGGGGATCATCTTCGTCTGCACGCCGGAGTAGGCGAGGGCGGGCTTGCCGAACATCGGCAGGATGTGCAGGTCGGAGATCCGGGCGCTGCGGACCGGCCCCACCTGCGCGGGAAGCTTGGAGGAGAAGATCGCCATGAGCCGGGTGAGCCCGCCCTCGACCTGCTCGACGTAGACGACGTCGGCGCTGCGCAGGCCGATCTGCGGCTTGCCCGCGTGGGTGTTCTCGATCTTCACGGCGAGGACCGGCCTGCGGGAGCCGACCGGGCGCCCGGTGAAGGGGTGTTCCGGAGGGGCCGTCGGCGACGGCGAGGCCACCGGGCTCGCGGCCCCTTCCGACTGGGCGGCGGGCCTGTCGTCACCCGAGCACGCGGCTCCGGTGAGGACGACCGCCATGGCCAGTGTGAAGCCGATCCCTGCCCGCACCGTCCCGCTCCTCCCGGTGGAGAGCCCCCGTCACCGGGCATGACGCGACCGGCACGCGGACCGTCGCCCAGCATGGCAATGAAACGGCATGAGCTTACCGGGAATACCCCTAATGCCCGTCAAATAGCGACTATGCGGCCATCAGGGCTTCCGGAGGCTCGTCGTCGATGTCGAAGAACCGGGGCGGGTCGGTGTGCCCGGCGAGGTGCAGCGCGCGGGCCAGCCAGCGCCGCTGCGCCGTACGGGTGACCGCGGCGGCGTTGTTGTAGAACCGGCGCGAGTAGACGACCTTGGCGACCGCCGAGTCCAGTTCCTCCAGCAGCGCCTCCCCGGTGGGGTGCTCCGCCAGCCTCTCGCGGAACCGCTCCTGGTCGGCGACCACGCGCAGGGCCCGCGACAGGTCGCTCTCGGCGTGCTCGCGCTCGTCCGGCCCGGCCGTACGGGCCTCGTGGGCGGCCGCGGCGAGCACCAGCGAGGTGGCGGGGTCGAGGATGCGCGAGCCGGCCAGTTCCAGGCAGACCGCCGCACGGCGCAGCAGCGCGGCGTCGAGGGCGGCCTGCGCGGTCTCCAGCCGGATGTGCAGCCGGTCGAGCCGTCCGGCCCGCCAGGAGACGTAGACGGCGAACAGCACGACGGCCACGAGGGCCACGGCCACCACGATGATCAGGGTCGACGTCACGGCAGCGCGTCCTCCACGACTCCCGCCTCCGCGTGGGCGACGGTCTCGTACACGCGGACGACCTCCCGCGCGACCGTCGACCAGTCGTACTTCCACACCGCCTGGCGGGCCTCGTCGGAGAGCTTGGCCCGCCGCCCGGGGTCGTCCAGCAGCCGGGCGGCCTCCCGGGCGAGGGCGGCGGGGTCGCCGGTGGCGAACAGCGCCCCGGCCTGCCCCTCGCCCAGCACGCGCCGGAAGGCGGGGATGTCGCTGGCGAGGATCGGCGCGCCGGCCGACATGGCCTCGGTGAGCACGATGCCGAAGCTCTCCCCGCCCAGGTTGGGCGCGCAGAAGACGTCGACGGAGTGGTAGGCGCGCACCTTGTCGGCCTCGCTGACCATGCCGAGCAGCCCGACCCGGTCGCGGTACGGCTTGGGCACCCGGCCGAGCACGTCGTCGGCGTCCCCCGGACCGGCGACCAGCAGCCGCAGCGCGGGCCGCTCGGCGGCGAGCGTGGCGAACGCCTCCAGCAGCACGGGCAGGCCCTTGCGCGGCTCGTCCATCCGCCCGAGGAACCCGATCACGTTGCCGTCGGGGCCCCAGCCCGGCAGCGGCTCGCCCTCGGCGTACCGGCGCACGGTCACGCCGTTCGGGATCAGCACCGCGTCGCCGCCGAGGTGCTCGACCAGCGTCTTGCGGGCCGCGTCGGAGACCGCGATCCTGCCCGTGATCTTTTCCAGCGCGCTCTGCAGCATCGGCGCGGCCACGGACATCGCCCGCGAGCGCTCGTAGGAGGCGTGGAACGTCGCCACGATCGGCCCCTTGGCGACCCAGCAGGCGAGGACCCCGAGCGACGGCACGGCGGGCTCGTGCACGTGCAGCACGTCGAACCCGCCCTCCCTGATCCACTTGCGCACCCGGTTCGCCGACAGGAAGCCGAACGCGAGGCGGGCCACCGAGCCGTTGTACGGCACGGGCACGGCGCGGCCGGCCGAGGTCACGTACGCCGGCAGTTCGGCGTCGTCGGCGGCGGGCGCGATGACGGACACCTCGTGCCCGTCCTCGATCAGCGCCTCGGCGAGGTCCCTGATGTGCGCCTGCACGCCCCCGGGAACCTCCCAGGTGTACGGGCAGACGATCCCGACCTTCACGACCCGGCCCCGGCGGGGGGTTCGACGTCGTCGAGCCAGACGCGCTGGAGCATGTGCCAGTCCTCCGGGTGCTCGGCGATCCCCTTCTCGAAGACCGCCGCCAGTGCCTGGGTCATGACCACGACCTTCTCCTGCCGGGTCCCCTCGGCCGGCACCGGGACCTCGTCGTGCACCCGGATGGCCCAGCCGTCCTCCTCGAACCACAGCACGGCCGGCAGCAGCGCGGCGCCGGTCTGGACGGCCAGCAGCGCGGGCCCGGCGACCATCCGTGTGCGCGCGCCGAAGAACTCGACCTCGATCCCGCGTTCGGTCAGGTCGCGCTCGGCGGGCAGGCAGACGGGGCGGCCCTCGCGCAGGCGCTTGGCGAGCGTGCCGAACGCCATGGCGCTGCCGCCGCCCTTCGCGGTGAGCGGCAGCACCTCCATGCCGAGGCTCTCGCGGTAGGCCACGAACCGCTCGAACAGCGACTCGGGCTTCAGCCGTTCGGCCACGGTGGTGAAGGGGTGGCCCATGTGCACCAGCCAGGCCCCGGCGAGGTCGTAGTTGCCCATGTGGGGCAGCGCGACCACCACTCCCCTGCCCCGGGCGAGGTTGTCGAAGATGCCCTCGGCACCGGTGAACCGGGTGCCGCCGAGGATCCGCTCCCGGGTGTAGGCGGTGAAGCGGAACGACTCCATCCAGTACCTGAAGTAGGAGCGCATGCCCGCCCGGCTCAGGTCCCGTACGGCGGGGTCCGCTAAGTCCGCGCCGACGACCCGGGCCAGGTTGGCCTCCAGGCGGCGTACGGACCGGCCGCGCCTGCGCCACAGCCGGTCGGCGAGCGTACGGAAGAACCAGGCGGCCGCCCGCTCCGGCACGTGGCGCACCACGGCCCAGCCGGCGGCGTACGCGGCCGCGACCGCCCGGTCGGCGAGCGGCGTCCCGTGGGGCCGTGGGGGCCGCCGGGACGGGCCGGGCGGGCCGCCCGTGTCGCTCATCTGTCCACCGCCTGTCTGTAGACGTGCACCATCCGCTGGACGACCGTGACGGCGCTGGCCGCGGCGAGCAGCCAGAGCCCGGCCGCCAGGATGTACGGCACGCCGAGGCCGGAGAGCCCGGCCGCGACGAGCACGACCACCAGGCGCTCCCCCCGCTCGGCGATGCCCACGTTCGCGGTCATGCCGAGCCCCTCGGCCCTGGCCTTCGCGTAGGAGACCAATGCTCCCGCGACCAGGCAGAAGAGCGCGACGGCCGCGAGGACGATCTCGGGCTCGTCCTCGAGGACGAAGTAGAGGATCAGCCCGGAGAAGATCGAGGCGTCACCGAGGCGGTCGAGCGTGGAGTCGAGGAAGGCGCCCCACGTGCTCCCCTTGCCCGTCATCCGGGCGAGCACCCCGTCAAGGGCGTCGGCGAGCACGAAGAACGTGATGACGGCTGATCCCGCGAACAGATGTCCGGACGGGTAGAAGACGAGGGCCGAGGCCACCACTCCGAGCGTGCCGACCGTGGTGATCACATCGGGCGAGATCCCGCGGCGGGCGAGGGCCCGTCCCAGGGGGGTCATGACTCGGGTGACGGCGGGGCGCAGGATGTTCAACATCGCCGTCCGATCGTAGGCCATCCAGGGCCGCCGCACCTCGCAAGCACATTCGCCGAAAAGTCTTGTGATATGCGCCACATGGGTAAAGGGTGAAGAGCACGCGCCCGCAGGACCGCACGGAGATGACGCGGAGGTGAACCCCGTCGTGTGGTCGTGAGAGGGCGGGCCCCGGGCGCGGGAAGCGACGGCACGAGCGGCCGGCGCGGGGCGCGTCCGTGCGCCCCCTCTCCGCCGCTCCGAGATTCGGGAGGCGATGTGGCCGAAAGATCAACCGGCGCGACAACAGGGGCCGCGGGCAGGGCACCCGTGGCCGATCGGCCGGACATGGTGCGCAATGTCGTGCTGGTCGGCCATTCCGGAGCCGGGAAGACGACCCTGATCGAGGCGCTGCTCGCGGAGACGGGCACCGTGCAGCGTCCCGGCCGGGTCGAGGACGGCACCACGGTCAGCGACTTCGACGAGGTGGAGGTGCGCCAGCAGCGCTCGGTGAACCTGTCGGTCGCCCCGGTCGTCTACAACGGCATCAAGATCAACTTTCTGGACACCCCGGGGTACGCGGACTTCGTCGGCGACCTGCGGGCCGGGCTGCGTGCCGCGGACGCCGCGCTGTTCGTGGTCTCGGCCGTCGAGGGCGTCGATGGGCTCACCCGGATGATCTGGGACGAGTGCGCGCTCGTCGGCATGCCGCGCGCGGTGGTGATCAGCAAGATCGACCACCAGCGGGCCGCCTTCGACGACGTCCTCGCCACCTGCCAGGACGCGTTCGGCGACGGCGTGGCGCCGCTCTATCTGCCGGTGGACGGCACCGGCCTGCTCGGCCTGCTGTCGCAGCGGCTGTTCGACTACGGCGGCGGCCGCAGGTCGGAGCGGGAGCCGGACCCGGACCAGCTCGCGCTCATCGAGCAGTACCGCGGCGACCTCATCGAGGGGATCATCCAGGAGAGCGAGGACGAGTCCCTCATGGACCGCTACCTCTCCGGGGAGACGATCGACACCAAGGTGCTCATCGACGACCTGGAGAAGGCGGTGGCCCGGGGCAGCTTCTACCCGGTGCTCGCCACCGCGCCCGGCGTCGGCACGCTGGAGCTCCTGGAGATCGTGACGCAGGGCTTCCCCTCGCCCCTGGAACACCCGCTGCCGCACATCACCGCGATCGACGGCAAGCCGTGCAAGGAGATCACCGCCGACCCGGACGGCCCGCTGGTGGCGGAGGTCGTCAAGACGACCAGCGACCCGTACGTCGGACGGATCAGCCTGGTCCGGGTCTTCTCCGGCACACTGCGGCCCGACATGACGGTCCACGTCTCCGGCCACGGCCTGGCCGACCGGGGTCACGAGGACCACGACGTCGACGAGCGGGTGGGCGCGCTGTCCTCGCCTCTCGGCAAGCTGCAGCGGACCGTGGGCAAGTGCGTCGCCGGGGACGTCTGCGCGGTCGCCAAGCTGTCGCGCACCGAGACCGGCGACACGCTCTCCGCCAAGGACGAGCCGCTGCTGGTCGAGGCGTGGACCATGCCCGACCCGCTGCTGCCGGTCGCGATCAGGGCGCGGTCGAAGGCCGACGAGGACAAGCTGAGCCAGGCCCTCGGCCGCCTCGTCGCCGAGGACCCGACACTGCGGCTGGAGAACAACGCCGAGACCCGCCAGCTCGTGCTGTGGTGCATGGGCGAGGCGCACTCCGACGTCCTGCTCGACCGCCTGGCCAAACGGCACGGCGTGGAGGTCGAGAAGGTCGGCCTGCGCGTGCCGCTGCGGGAGACGTTCGGCGGCCGGGCGCAGGCCATGGGGCGCAACGTCAAGCAGACCGGCGGCCACGGGCAGTACGCCATCTGCCACATCGAGGTCGAGCCGCTGCCGTCGGGCGGCGGGTTCGAGTTCGTCGACAAGATCGTGGGCGGGGTGGTCCCGCGGCAGTTCATCCCGTCGGTCGAGAAGGGCGTGCGCGCGCAGATGGAACGGGGGGTCGTCGCCGGCTACCCGATGGTCGACATCCGCGTCACGCTCTACGACGGCAAGGCCCACTCGGTGGACTCCTCCGACATGGCCTTCCAGATCGCCGGTCAGCTCGCGCTCAAGGAGGCCGCGGCGAAGGTGGCCACGCACCTGCTCGAACCCGTGGACGAGGTCGCGGTGCTGGTGCCCGACGACTACGTCGGCGCCGTGATGTCCGACCTGTCCTCACGCCGGGGCAGGGTGCTCGGCACCGAGCCGGTCGGCACGGGCCGCACGCTGGTGCGCGCCGAGGTCCCGCAGCTGGAGATCACCCGGTACGCCGTCGACCTGCGCTCGCTGTCCCACGGGACGGGCACGTTCACCCGCTCCTTCCTGCGGTACGAGCCGCTGCCCGCGCACCTGGTGGACAAGGTGGCCGCGGCGGGCGAGCAGTAGGCCCGCATCGCGCGACGGCTCAGACGACGATCGGACACGGACGCCCGGCGGCACGCCTCCCGCCGCCGGGCGTGCGGATGTCACCAATCCGCCTCACAACCATTCCCCCGCGCCCCGGCGGCCCCTCCTCCGGCCGGATCGGGCCGCGCCGCCGCCGGACGGGCCGTTCGCGCAGGTCATCCGTACCGCCGGGTTTGACCGGACAGCCGCCAGGGGAGCCTCACGACGTGCCCCGCGTCACATCCGCATCACAAGTGCGTTTCGTTTTTTCTGGCTAAACCGCTCTTATGCCGATGTAAGACTGGTCGCCGGACTTACCGGCAAATCGGAGGGGCAGCCACGTGACCGAGCGGAGACAGGTCGTCCGCCCGTTGATCGCCACCACCGTCATCGCCGCCGCCGCCATCGGCGCCGCCTACACGTTCGGCCCCGGGGCCCAGGCCGAGAAGGTCGGCAGCACGGCGAAAGCGAAGGACGGGCGGACCCAGGTGGTGAAGGCGGAGACGCTGACGGCGACGGGCGCCTGCGCGACCAGCGCGAAATATCCCAAGCGCCAGCTCCGCGGTGTCTGGATCGCGACCGTGCACAACGTCGACTGGCCGTCGAAGCCCGGGCTGTCGCCCGACCGGCAGAAGGCCGAGTACCTGAGGATCCTCGACAACGCGGTCAAGCGCCGGCTGAACGCCGTGTTCTTCCAGGTGCGTCCCGCCTCGGACGCGATCTACCGCTCGTCGCTGGAGCCGTGGTCGCAGTGGCTCACCGGCACGGCCGGCCGGGACCCGGGCTGGGATCCGCTGCCGTTCCTCGTGGAGGAGGCCCACAGGCGGGGGCTGCAGTTCCACGCGTGGTTCAACCCCTACCGGGCGGCCGACTCGGCCACCGCGAAGCTGCCCGCCGGGCACCCGGCGCGGCTGCACCCCGACTGGGTCGTCAAGCACGAGGGCAAGCTCTACTACAACCCCGGGCTGCCCCAGGTGCGCGACTGGGTGACCAAGGTCGTGACGGACGTCGTGCAGCGCTACGACGTCGACGGCGTCCACTTCGACGACTACTTCTACCCCTACCCGGGCCGGGGCACGAGGTTCGCCGACCAGGCGGCGTACAAGAAGTACGGCAAGGGCCTGAGCCTTGCCGACTGGCGGCGGCGCAACGTCAACGACCTCGTCGCCCAGGTCTCGGGCGCGGTCCACGCGGCGAGGCCGTACGCCGTCTTCGGGATCAGCCCCTTCGGCATCTGGCGCAACAAGGCCGAGGACCCGGCGGGGTCGGCCACCAAGGGCATGTCGGCCTACGACTCCATCTACGCGGACGCGAAGGCGTGGATCAAGAAGGGCTCGGTCGACTACGTGATGCCCCAGCTCTACTGGCCCCGGGGCTTCGCCGCCGCCGACTACACCGTCCTCGCCAAGTGGTGGGCCGACGCGGTGAAGGGCACCGACGTGGATCTCTACATCGGGCAGGCGCTCTACCGGGTCGGCGCGACCGACACCCCGGCCTGGACCAAGGCCGGCGAGCTGCCCGCGCACCTCACGCTGAACCGCAAGCACCCGGAGATCTCCGGCGACGTCTACTTCAGCGCCGCCCAGCTCGTGCGGAACCCCCTGGGCGTGCTCGACCGGATCGTGAAGGAGCACTACACGCGGCCCGCGCTGCCGCCGGTGCTCAGGACGGGGTCCACCGCCGCGCCGGCCGCCCCGCGCGGGGTGAAGGCCGCCTCGGGGGCGCTGACCTGGCAGGCCCAGCCCGGCGCGCAGGCGTACGCCGTGTACCGGGTGACCGGCAAGGACGCCTCCTGCGCCACGGCCGACGCGCGCAACCTGCTCGCCGTCGTGCCGGCCTCCGCCGCACCGCAGTACGCCGCAGCGGGCTCGGGCGCCTACTACGTCACCACGCTCGACCGCCTCGGCAACGAGAGCGCCGCCACCCTGGCGACATGACCCGTACGCCCGGCTCCGGCGGCCCGATCCCGTCCGCCTGATCCGGGCCGCCCGGGACGGACCGAGTCGCTGCGCGGACGTCCACGGGTCCGGTAGCGTGGTCGCGGGTTTTTCCAAGATCATGTACGGGCCTGGGGGTCGCCGGTGAGTGGCACGTGGGTGAGGCGCGCGCTCGTCGCCGTCGTGTTCGGTGTGTCGGTCGTGACTCTCGCGCCCACCACGGCCGCGTACGCCGGACTCGCGGCCGGACCGGAGCAGAGGCCCGGCCAGGACGGGACGGCCGCGGGCGAGAAGGCGGCCGGCGAGCGGATGGTGCTGGTCGGGATCCCGGGGCTGATGTGGAGCGACGTCACCCCGGCGGACACCCCCGCCCTGTGGCGGCTCGCCGGTGAGTCCGCCATCGGCTCCCTGTCCGCCCGGACCGTCCGCAAGGACGGCACCTGCCCCTACGACGGATGGCTCACGGTCTCGGCCGGGGTGCGGTCGGCGGTGGGCGGACGCTGCGGCATGGCGCCCACGCCCGAGGCGAGCGGCGCGGGCGCGGTGGTCCCCGAGTTCTCCTGGCTGTGGGAGGTGCGCGAGCAGCGCGACGCCGGAACCCTCGGACAGGCCCTGCACACGGCCGGGCGGACCACGATGGCCGTGGGCCCGGGCGCGGCGCTCGCGCTGGCCGACCGCGCCGGGCGCGTGGACGTCTACGCCGCCGACGCCGGGCAGGTCTCGGACTGGACCCGGGCGGACGTCGTCGCGGTGGAGATCCCCGATCTCATCGCGCCCTACATCTCGGCCGACCGGCTGAGCGAGGTGCCGGAGGCGGTGTCCCCGCAGGCGCGCCGGGCGGCGGCGCGGGCGGCCGACGCGAAGCTCGGCGCGCTCCTGCCCCGCCTGGGACAGGCGACGGTGCTGGTGGCGGGCGTCGGCGACCACGGGCCGGTGCCGCACCTGCGGGTGGCGATGCTGCGCGGCCCGGGCGCCGGCCAGGCCACCGGCCCGGACAGCGCTGGCACGGACAGCGCGGGCGGGCCGGGACGCACGCTCGGCGCCAGGTCCACCCACCGCGACGACATGATCATCCTGCCGGACCTCACCGCCACGATCCTCGCCCGGGCCGGAGTGGCCGCTCCCCCGAACGTCGTCGGCGTCCCGGTCGAGACGCACGGGACCGGCGGCGGCAGTCTCGCGGAGGGCGTCGCGGCCCTGCGGACCGCCGACGTGGCCGGGCAGACGATCAGGAACACCACCGGCGTCTTCTTCACCACCCTCGCCGTGCTCCAGGTGCTGTTCTACCTGACCGCGTTCCTGTTGCTGCGCCGCCGCGACCGGCTGCCGGCCGTACGGTCCGCGGCCGTGGCGCTGGCGGCGATCCCCGCCTCGACCTATCTGGTCAACCTCCTCCCGTGGGCCCGTACGGCGCAGCCGGTGCTCACGCTCTTCGCCTCGATCGCGGCCATCGCGGCGGCGCTGACCCTGGTGGCCCTCACCGGGCCGTGGCGGCGCGCCGTGCTCGGGCCGCTGACCGTGATCGCGGCGGTGACCGCGGCCGTGCTGCTCGGCGACCTGCTGACCGGCACGCCCCTGCAGCTCAACAGCCTGATGGGCTACACGGGCGTGGTCGGCGCCCGCTACTACGGCCTGGGGAACATCCCCTTCGCGTTGCTGGCCACGGCCGTGCTGCTCGTGACCACGGCCGTCGCGGACCGGCTCGTGCGGTCGGGCCGCAAGTCCGTCGCGGTGGCCCTGATCGCCGTGCTCGGGGCCTTCGCGATGCTGCTCGACGGCTGGCCCGGCGTGGGCAGCGACTTCGGCGGTGTGATCGCCTTCGTCCCCGGCATCGCGGTCACCGCGATGATCGTCGCGGGCAGGCGGGTGTCGGTGGTCAAGCTGGGCGCGTTCTGCGCGGCGGGCGGCGTGCTGGTGATGACGATCGCCTACCTCGACTACCTGCGTCCCCCGGCCAGCCAGACGCATCTCGGGCGGTTCGCCGGGCAGGTCGCCGACGGCACGTTCCTGCCGGTGATCTCCCGCAAGCTCGGGGCGATGCTCGCCACGCTGCTCAGCCCCAACCTGATGCCGGTGGTGATCGCCGCCTTCGCGTTCCTCGTCTTCGCGCTGCTGCGCCCCGGCACGGCCAGCGCCGGGGTGCTGCCGGTCGCGTTCGAGCGGGCGCCCACGCTCAAGGCGGGCCTGCTCGGCGCGCTCGTGAGCGGGGTGGTCGGCATGCTCGTCAACGACTCCGGTGCCGCCGTGCTGTCCATGGCCCTGGCCCTCGCCGTGCCGCTGGTGCTCAGCGCGGGGATCCGCGCCCTGCAGTACGGCGAGCCCGCCCCGGCGGCCACCACGCCGATCCCCCCGGCGGGCCTGGCGGGCTGAGCCCCCGTGGCCGGGGCGCGGTCAGGAGTCGGCGGGCCAGGCGCCGGCGAGCAGGTCGCGGGTGTCGCGCAGCAGCTGCGGCAGGACCCTGGTGTGCCCGACCACCGGCATGAAGTTGGTGTCGCCGCCCCACCGGGGCACGACGTGCTGGTGGAGGTGGGCGGCGATGCCCGCGCCCGCCACGCCGCCGAGGTTCATGCCGACGTTGAAGCCCTGCGCCCCGCTCGCCTTGCGCAGCGCCTGCGTGGCGCGCTTGGTGAACTCGGCGAGCTCGGCGGTCTCGGGCCCGTCGAGGTCGGCGTAGTCGGACACGTGCCGGTACGGGCAGACCATCAGGTGCCCGGAGTTGTACGGGTAGAGGTTGAGCACGGCGAACACGGCCGATCCCCGGGCCACGATCAGCCCGTCCTCGTCGGAGAGCTTGGGAATCTCGCAGAACGGGCAGCCGTCGTCCGCGCCGGAGCCCGTGGGCTTGTTCTCGCCCTTGATGTAGGCCATCCGGTGCGGAGTCCACAGGCGCTGGAAGTTGTCCGGAACCCCGGCGCCGGCCTGCTCGATCGGCTCTGAATCCACGGTCGTCGCTTCCCTCCGGTCCGTCCCCTGCGCCCCAGGCCACCGCCGCTGCCGCCCGTACGACGACCGGCGGCGCCGTGCACCGTCAGCAGTGTGCACCGGCAGCTCTGTGCATCCTCAGCGCTGTGCAGCAGCATATGACCCAGCGGATCTCTCCCGGCCCGCCGGGTTCACCGTACCGGAGCGCCGTCGGGCGCAGCGGGCGTCCCCACGGAGGGGACGCCCGGGTTCGCCGTACGACGTTCCGTCCAGGCCTCGACGGAGCCGGGCCCGGACGGGCCGGACCCGCAGACGTCAGACCTGGACGCGGCGGCGGACCGCCTCGACGATCTCCTCGATCGCCTGGTCGACCGGCACGCCGTTCTTCTGCTCGCCGCTCCGGTAGCGGAAGGAGACCGCGCCGGCCGCGATGTCGTCGTCGCCCGCGAGGAGCATGTACGGCACCTTGGCCTTCTGCGCGTTGCGGATCTTCTTCTGCATGCGGTCGTCGCTCTCGTCGACCTCGATCCGGATGCCCTGCTCGCGCAGCCTCTTGGCGACGTCCTGGAGGTACGGCGCGTGGGCGTCGGCGATCGGGATGCCGACGACCTGCACCGGCGCGAGCCACGCGGGGAAGGCGCCCGCGTAGTGCTCGACCAGCACGCCGAAGAACCGCTCGATCGACCCGAACAGCGCCCGGTGGATCATGACCGGCCGCTTCCGGGTGCCGTCGGCGGCCTGGTACTCCAGGCCGAAGAGCTCGGGCAGGTTGAAGTCGAGCTGGATGGTCGACATCTGCCACGACCGGCCGATGGCGTCCCGGGCCTGCACGGAGATCTTCGGGCCGTAGAAGGCGGCGCCGGCCGGGTCGAGGACCAGCTCCAGCTTCTCGGACTCGGCCACCTCCCGCAGTGTCTCGGTGGCCTGCTCCCACGTCTCGTCGTCGCCGACGGACTTCTCCGGGTTCTTGGTGGACAGCTCCAGGTAGAAGTCCTCCAGGCCGTAGTCGCGCAGCAGGTCGAGCACGAACCGCAGCAGCGACTTCAGCTCGTCGCGCATCTGCTCCTGGGTGCAGTAGATGTGCGCGTCGTCCTGGGTCAGGCCGCGTACGCGGGTCAGGCCGTGCACCACGCCCGACTTCTCGTACCGGTAGACCGTGCCGAACTCGAACAGCCGCAGCGGCAGCTCACGGTAGGACCGCCCGCGCGCCCGGAAGATCAGGTTGTGCATCGGGCAGTTCATCGGCTTGAGGTAGTAACGCGCCCCCTCCAGCTCCATGGGAGGGAACATGCCGTCGGCGTACCAGTCGAGGTGCCCGGAGATCTTGTACAGGTTGTCCTTGGTGATGTGCGGGGTGTTGACGAAGGAGTATCCCGCCTCCTCGTGCCGGCGGCGCGAGTAGTCCTCCATCACCCGGCGGATCACCCCGCCCTTGGGGTGGAAGACCGGCAGCCCCGAGCCCAGCTCGTCGGGGAACGAGAACAGGTCGAGCTCGGCGCCGAGCTTGCGGTGGTCGCGCTTCTCGGCCTCCTCCAGCAGGCGCAGGTACTCGTCCTGCTTCTCGCGGGTCTCCCAGGCGGTGCCGTAGATGCGCTGGAGCTGCGGGTTCTTCTCGCTGCCCCGCCAGTAGGCGCCGCCGGACCGCATGAGCTTGAACGCCGGGATGACCCGGGTGCTGGGCAGGTGCGGCCCGCGGCACAGGTCCTTCCAGCACAGCTCGCCCGACTTGGGGTCGAGGTTGTCGTAGATGGTCAGCTGCCCGCCGCCCACCTCGACGTCCGCGCCGTCGGCCGACTCGGCGGCGCCGCCCTTGAGCCCGATCAGCTCCAGCTTGTACGGCTCGCCGGCCAGCTCCTCGCGGGCCTCGTCGTCGCCGACCGGACGCCGGCGGAAGGTCTGCCCCTGCTTGACGATCTCGCGCATGCGCTTCTCGACGCGCTTGAGGTCGTCGGGGGTGAACGGCTCGCGGACGTCGAAGTCGTAGTAGAAACCGTTCTCCACCGGCGGGCCGATGCCCAGCTTCGCCTCGGGGAAGATCTCCTGCACGGCCTGGGCCATGACGTGCGCGGCCGAGTGACGCAGGATCGCCCGCCCGTCGGGGCTGTCGATCGCGACCGGCTCGACGAGGTCGCCCTCGGCCACCTCGGCGGCGAGGTCGCGGAGCTCTCCGTTGATCCGGGCGGCGATCACCGACCGCCCGTCGGCACCGAGCGCCTCCCCGGCCGTCGTGCCCGCCGCCACCACGCGCTCGGCTCCGGCGAGGGTGATGCGTATCTCAAGGGCGGCGGACACGGTAGCTCCTTAGGACAGTGTCGATGTAGCGCGCACGCGGAGAGGCGGCGGCTCCGATGCCTCCGATGCTACCGGTGCCGTCATCCCGATTTCTCGTGCCGGCTCCGGGCGCCGGGGGCGGGCGGGTCGCTCCCGGTACCGAGGGTGCGGCGGGTCGCTCCCGGCGCCGGGGCGGCCGGTGGGCGGCGGGTCCCGTACGCGGCAACGGGCCGGGACCTGCTCGCCATGCGCCTGTCACCGTGCCGCCAGTTCCCGGCCGGACCCGGCGGTGATTACGTGGAGTCGCCGGACTACAGCGATAAGCGACTTCGGTGCGGCTGGAGGATCATGCGCTCCCCACTTCGACGCGCCCCGGGAGTCGGCCTCGACCACGACGGCCGCGGCACCCCATGACACTCCCCGAGGGCAGGAAGGCGCCGGAACGTGTCGGCCGGCCGCCCAGGGCACCGGGTGGCCGGCCACTGCTCGGACACATGAAACCCCTGCTCACCGACCCGCTGGGCCTGCTGGCGGCGCTGCCACGCCACGGCGAGGTCGTGGAGCTGCGATTCGGCCGGACGCCGACCTATGTGGTGTGCTCGCCGGAGGCGGCCCAGCGCGTGCTGAGGAACTCCGACCACGCCTTCGACAAAGGCGGGGTGTTCTACGAGAACATGCGGTCGATCGTCGGTGACGGCATGGCCACCTGCCCCCTGGCCCGGCACAAACGACTCCGCCGGCTCGCACAGCCCGCCTTCCACACCGGCCGGATGACCGGCTACGCCCATACCATCCACGCCCAGGTTCACGCCGTCACCGCGACCTGGCGCCACGGACAGATCCTGGACGTACTGCCGGAGATGCGGTCGCTGGCCACCCGCTCCAACCTCGCGACCATGTTCTGCCGCCGCGATCTCGGCCCCGAAGTCGCCGGGCTGCGGCAGGCCGTCACCGACTTCGTCGACCACCAGACCATCCTGCGGATGATCGCCCCCGGCCTCAACCGCCTGCCCACCGGCCGCAATCGCCGCTATCGCGAGAGCGAGGCCAGGCTGCTGCGCTTCCTGGACGAGGAGATCGCCGCCTACCGCCGGGACGGCGCGGACCACGGCGACCTGATGTCCATGTTCACCACCGCCCTCGACAGCGACCGGCTCAGCGACAAGGAGGTGCGCGACACGGCCATGACCGTGCTCCTCGGCGGGATCACCGCTACCGCCGTCGGCCACGCCTGGGCCCTGCACCAGCTCTCCCAGGACTCCGCGCTGGACGCCGAAGTGGCCCACGAAGCGCAGGCCGTCGCCCGGCTCGACCAGGGGCACACCGCCGCCGACGTGATGGCCCGGCTACCCCTCACCCGAGGCGTCGTCGCCGAGGTCCTGCGAATGCGCTCTCCCAGCTGGATCTTCCCGCGGGTTGCCGTCACCGACACCACCATCGGCTCCCGGCGCATCCCGGCCGGCGCGCAGGTGCTGCTGAGCCCGTACGTGCTGCACCACCGGCCCGACCTGTTCCCCTCCCCGGAGGCCTTCGATCCGTACAGGTGGGACGGACGTGACCCGCATCAGGTCAAGGGCTGGCTGCCCTTCGGGGCAGGAGAGTCGAAATGCATCGGCTACGAACTCGCCTTCATGGACCTGACGTTGTCCCTCGCCGGCATCATCCGGTCCTGGCGCCTGCGACCCTGCCCCGGCTCCGTACGCCCACGGCCACGACTGCACCTGGAGCCGCACGGCCTCACCCTGCGGCTGACCGAACGGACACCGCGCTGACCTGCCGGCCGGCCAGTATGTCCAGCAGGGAGGGCGTGCGCTCATCGACGCCGTACGCCACGGCGTGTGCAGCCGGGGCGCCCCGTCCCCGAGCAGCCGCGCCACCTGCCACGCGGGGCACCCGCAACTCCACCCGCGTGCCGCGCGGGGCGGCCAGCCACATGGTCACATCGGGAGGCGTCACGAGGGGGATCGTCGCCGATCGCGGAGACGGCCTTTTTAACGAGTTGCCGTGCTTTGGTGCTGACGGGCAGGGTGTCGACGACCGCCTCGTCCCCGACGCCGCACGAGCGCCCTGACCCTGGAGCAGAAGTTGCGACACTCCGATCGTTCGTCGGTCCGGGAACTCTCGGTCGCGGATGCGAAGGCCGGTCCCTACGGCATCACGACCGGGCCCGACGCCGCGTTGTGGCTCACCCTGGTCCACAGCGGTGAGATCGCCCGCCTGGCCGTCGACGGTGAGCTCAGCCGGTATCCCGCGGGTTCCGCCGAGTGCAGGCCGAGCGTCATCACCGCGGGCCCGGATGGGGCACTGTGGTTCACCCGGTCCGCGGACGACCACATCGGCCGGGTCACCGTCGACGGAACCCTCACGGCGTTCGCATTGCCCGATCCCGGCGCCGGCCCCTTCGGCATCTGCGCGGGCCCGGACGGCGCCCTGTGGTTCACCGAGATGAACACCGACCGGATCGGCCGCATCACCACGGACGGACAGATCACCCACTTCGCCCTCCCCGCACAGGGAGCGTTCCCCTCCATGATCACCTCCGGCCCCGGCGACGCACTGTGGTTCACCCTCAACCAGGCCAACGCCATCGGCCGGCTCGACCTGGACGGCACCGTGACGCTCCACAGGCTGCCCACCGACGGCGCCGCACCCGTGGGCATCACGCGCGGGGCCGACGACGCGGTGTGGTTCGTGGAGATCGCCGCGGGACAGATCGGCAGGCTCGGTGCGGACGGCGCGATCCAGGAGTTCCCGCTGCCCGATCGGAGCGCCAGGCCCCACGCCATCACCACGGCGCCCTCCGGAGAGTGCTGGTTCACCG
Organism: Microbispora sp. H10885; assembly: GCF_014161415.1. NCBI lineage: Bacteria > Bacillati > Actinomycetota > Actinomycetes > Streptosporangiales > Streptosporangiaceae > Microbispora > Microbispora sp. H10885. The sequence goes on from NZ_JABBWY010000002.1 coordinate 75,264, forward strand.
AATGGGGCGCCAACCGCGTCGGATGCGTCACCCCCGCCGGGGTGATCACCGAGTACGACCTGCCCACCCCCTCGTCGGAACCCCACGGCGTCACCGTGGGCCCGGACGGTGCTGTGTGGACCGCCCTGGAAACAGGAGCGGTCGCCCGGCTGGCGCCGTGATCCCGCACCCCCTCCGTACTGCCTGGACGTGCCCGTCCTTAAGCCCGACGGGCTCGGCCTCGTGCGGCCGGTTGAGGCCTGACGCCTGCTCCCTTGGGTGTAGTGCGTACGGCGAACGGTGCAGGGTCAAGTGACGATCGACGGACGACGCGTCCCGCTGCGGCCCGGCCTAGCGTTTCTCGTCGAGACGGCCGGAGCTTCCGCAGCCCTTGAGTCCGCCGGTCCGCGCGGCTACGGAAAGCCGGACATGTCGTCGCCGTGGCCCTCGCCACCGGGGTGCACAACCCCCGGCAGGGCACGATCCCTCTCCGTCTGCTTCTCGGAGCGCTCCTGCTGGTGAGACGCCGCTGGTCCTGGACCGCAACCCGGCCCGCTACCTGATCCACGTCGCGGGGGAAGGACTGCTCCTGGCGGTTCTCGTCGCCGCGGGTCTCACGTTTGCCGCCGCGACGCGCTGGCGCGAGCGGCTGCGCGAGACCGACGGCCGTGCGCGCGGCCGAGGAACGGCTGCGCGTCTCGCACGAGGTTCACCACGTCATCGCCCACACGCTGGCCGACCTCGGCTCCCTCATCACGGTCCTGCGGGACGACCCCGCTGACACCGAACCCCAGGCGGATCTGGCCTCCTTGGACGCTCTCATCGCCGACACCCGCGGCGCCGGCCTTGAGGTGACCCTCGACGAGCACGGCGACCGCGCGGTCGTCCCCGCCATCACCGCCATCGCCGTTCGCCGTGTCGTGCAGGGGTCCCTCGCCAACACGCTCAAGTCGCCCTGCGCGCGGGAGCCAGCGGCTTCCTCACCGAAGAGGTCGAACCCGCCGAACTCCGCGGGGCGGTCGACCCACATCACCCGGGCCATCGCCAAGCTGAACGTGCGCGACAGGGTCCAGCTGGTCATCCTGGCCTACGAGAGCGGCCTGATCCGGCCCGGCACGTGACATCGGGATCAGTCCGATCCGGGATCACGGAGGCTGTGGAGGTCGCTCTCGTCAGCCTTCGGTGGCGGAGGGTGGTTCCTTCATCCAGGTCGGGACGTCCTGGCCGGTGACCACGCGGAACTCGTCGGCCACAGCGGCGGCGTCTCCCGCATAGGCGCGACGCAGCAGGTCGGCGACCGCGTCGACGATGTCTCGGGCGATGTACTCGGGCAGTTCCCGCGACGCCAGCCACGCCCTGGTCAGCGGGGCGACGGCGGCACCGAACCGGGAGTTTTCAATCAGCACACTCCCGTGGGCCGCAAGGCCTTTCGCGTAGCTGGGCATATAGGCGTCCCGGTTGGCCTCGGCCAGCTCCCCGAAGAGGCCGACGGCCTCCTCACTGACCGACACCGCCTCGGCCCGCCGCCCGACTCCCGTCAGCAGGATGGCGTGGTTGATCAACGAGCCGGCCAGGTCGGGCAGGTAGGCGTCCCGGTTGGCCTCGGCCAGCTCCCCGAAGAGGCGGACGGCCTCCTCGCTGAGGGGCACCGCCTCGGCCCGCCGCCCGACCTGGGCCAGTCGGATCGCATAGTTGGTCGACGAGCCGGCCAGGTCGGGCAGGTAGGCGTCCCGGTTCAGCTCGGCCAGCTCCCGCCGTAGGCGGACGGCCTCCTCACTGAACGCCACCGCCTCGGCCCGCCGCCCGGCCTCCGCCAACCGGTTCGCATGGTTGTGCACTGAGCCGGCCAGGTCGGGCAGGTAGGCGTCCCGGTTCAGCTCGGCCAGCTCCCGCCGTAGGCGGACGGCCTCCTCACTGACCACCGCCGCCTCAGCCCGCCGCCCGACCTCCGCCAACCGGTTCGCGTGGTTGGCCAACGACATCGCCAGGTCGGGCAGGTGAGCGTCCCGGTTCAGCTCGGCCAGCTCCCGCCGTAGGCGGATGGCCTCCTCACTGACCGGCACGGCCTCGGCCCGCCGCCCGACCTGGGCCAGCCGGATCGCATGGTTGTGCAATGAGCCGGCCAGGTCGGGCAGGTAGGCGTCCCGGTTCAGCTCGGCCAGCTTGCCGTGGAGGCGGACGGCCTCCTCACTGAGGGGCACCGCCTCGGCCCGCCGCCCGACGTCCGCCAACCGGTTCGCGTGGTTGGTCAACGACATCGCCAGGTCGGGCAGGTGAGCGTCCCGGTTGACCTCGGCCAGCGCCCGCCGTAGGCGGACGGCGTCCTGACTCACCGCCACCGCCTCGGCCCGCCGCCCGACGTCCGCCAACCGGTTCGCGTGGTTGGTCAACGACATCGCCAGGTGGGGCAGGTGAGCGTCCCGGTTGACCTCGGCCAGCTCGCAGTTGAGGCGGACGGCCTCCTCACTGACCGGCACCGCCTCGGCCCGCCGCCCGACCTCCGCCAGCAAGACGGCGTAGTTGTTCAACGAGTCGGCCAGGTCGCGCAGGTAGGCGGCCGGGTTCAGCTCGGCGAGCCTGCGCCAGAGCCCGACGGCCTGGTGGCCTTCGGCCAGCGCGCGTGTGTGCAGCCCCGCATAGGACAGGCGGACAGCCAGGGCTTCGTGGAGGCGGGCACGGGCGGCCGGGTCGGTGACGTCGGCCAGACCATCTTCGGCCAGACGGGAAACCACCGCGGCAGCCCCGATGTCGAGATCGATATGCCGCTGGACGGGCAGCCTCGCCGCGATGGCCGCCAGCAGCCGGGCATCGATGTCGTCCAGGTCGGCCAGCCTGGTCAAAGCGGCGCCACCGGCGTGCACAGCCAGGTCAGGGGCGGCGGCCAGCAGCGGATACAACTGCTGCCGCGCCAGGTGGGGCCATCGGTGAGCGGCCTCGATCAGCGTGGTCACCGCATGCCGCGCCCACGTCGGCATGCTCCCGCCCTCAGCCGGCCCGTCACCGGCGCCGTCGGGCGGGGCCAGCAGCCGGGCGGGCGCCGCCTCCGCCCACGGATCGGCGGGAAAGTCGCAGGAATGGCCGGGGGTGGACAAGGCGATGAAGTCCTCGCCCAGCCGGTCGGGGTACAACGGCTCCAGCACCGTGATGCTCGGGTGAGGAGCCGATACCGCTTCCGGTGAGGCCGGCCCCGGGCCGGGAGCTGTCGCGGGTGGGTAGCACACCGCGTGGTCCTTGAGGAGTTGCCCGGTCGCCTGGGTGGACTCGATGTCGGCGCGTGCCAGGGCGGCTTTGCCGTCGTCGTAGCCGAGCGGGCCGGTCAGCGTCGCGGTGTAGACGATCTGCCCCATCGCCTCCGGCGAGGTGGCCAGGGGTCTCTCCCGGCGGGGGGAGGCCATCGCCTCCCAGTGATCCCGCTCACGCGCCAGCAGGAACTGCGACACCAGCACCGGATCGGCAGGCGGTTGCTGTTTACGCTCGGCCGCCAGCACCGCGGCCAACGCGGCCATGTGCACGGTCAGCACCAGCCGATAGGCCTCATGCCGCTCCAGCGCGGACGGTACCGCCACCAAGGCGGCTCCGGGCACCTGCAGAAGTTCGGCGAACCGGTCACGGGCCGCGGCGAACAACCCCGCACGGGTGACCCCGGTCTCCTGCTCCAGCGGCTCCAGCTCCCGCCGAGTCGGCGTCAGGCCGAGATCGCGGTGCATCCGCCCCCTCAGGCTGTCCCACCAGGTGCCGGCCGGGCGGGCCAGCAGCAGCACCCGCACCGGCAGCCGCCCGGGCAGATGCGCGTCACGCAACAGGGTGAGCAGGTCGGCGGTGTCCCATCGCTCGGCGTAGTCCACCACCACCAGCACCCCGGCCGCCTCCTCGAAGGTGGGAACCTCGAACTCCGCCGCGGTGGAGCGGTCACGCCGGTGATGAGCCGCCAGCACCACCCACCCCCGCTGCCGCCACAGGCCCGCCACGTGTCCGGCCAGCCGGGTCTTGCCCTGCCCGCCCGGCCCATGGATCAGATGCACCGCCACGTTCTGCCCGGTGGCCGTATCCCGCCAGCTCGTGAGCTCTTCCAGCAGATCGTGGCGGCCGGTGAAGGCGACGAGCGCGTGCGAGGCCCGCAGCAGCTCACTGGGCTGCGCCCGCGCCTCTCCCGTCGTCGGAGGCGACGCCGGTGCGGGCCACAGCGCCCATCGGTACGGCTCCTCGCCCCCGTACACGATCAGGTCCCCGGCCGCCTGGTAGATCCGGGCCAGTCCCGCGGCCTGCGCCTGCTGGATCACCTTGCGTGATCCGCGCGACGGCCTCACCGCTCGTCGACGTCTCGGCCGGCCTGATCCACCTGGCCGTCCTCGACGGCCTCGGCCCGCTGCCACACCGATCGTGCTTCACCGCCGGCAACGCCACCCGCAGCGGCGTCATCGTCGCCTTCCCCGAGCCACCGCGCCGGACCGGCGGTGATGTCACGGCCGGCCTGAGAAACGCGGGCACGGCCGGTGGCGCTGGCCCGCTGCCGCACACCACCGCCACCGCCGCTTCCCCGCTCGGCGACCAGCCCGTACACCGCCACCCCCAGCCCGGCCAGGCCGACGAACAACCCGGCCACGCTGGCCAGCTTGTCCGCCTTGTCCAGCCCCACCTGGGACAGGTAGACGCCCAGCCCGGCCAAGGCCGCCACCGCGACCCCAGCCCCGCCCCATACCGGCACCGCTCCGCGCATACCGGCATCATCGACCACCCATGAGAATCACGTCAGGTGATTGCCCGACATACAGACCGGCGTCCCGGTTCAGGAGGCGGGCCAGGTCCAGTCGCGGATCTCGGCGGGGTCCTCGCCGTACTCGCGGGTGTGGGCGCGGGCGCGCAGCCGGGCGTCGGCCATGCGCTGGCGCAGGTGGGCGGCCGTGCTGCCCAGGCCGGGCACCCGGTCGATCACGTCCATCACCAGGTGGTAGCGGTCGATGTCGTTGAGCATCGCCATGTCGAACGGCGTGGTGGTGGTGCCCTCCTCCTTGTATCCGCGCACGTGCAGGTTCTCGTGTCCCGTACGCCGGTAGGTCAGGCGGTGGATCAGCCACGGGTAGCCGTGGAAGTTGAAGATGATCGGCCGGTCGGTGGTGAACAGCGCGTCGAACTCCACGTCGCGCAGCCCGTGCGGGTGCTCGGAGGCCGGCTGCAGCCGCATGAGGTCGACCACGTTGACCACCCGCACCTTCAGTTCAGGCAGGTGCTCGCGCAGCATCGCCGCGGCGGCGAGGGTCTCCAAGGTCGGCACGTCACCGGCGCAGGCCAGCACCACGTCGGGATGGGCGCCCTCGTCGGTGGAGGCCCACTCCAGGATGCCCAGCCCGCGGGCGCAGTGGACGGCCGCCTCGTCCATGCTCATCAGGTCGAGCACGGGCTGCTTGCCGGCGACGACGACGTTGACGTAGTCGCGGGAGCGCAGGCAGTGGTCGGCGGTCGACAGCAGCGTGTTGGCGTCCGGCGGCAGGTACACCCGCACCACCTCGGCCTTCTTGTTGACCACCACGTCGAGGAACCCGGGGTCCTGGTGACTGAAGCCGTTGTGGTCCTGCCGCCACACGTGCGAGGACAGCAGGTAGTTCAGCGAGGCCACCGGCCTGCGCCAGGGGATCTTGCGGGACGACTCCAGCCACTTGGCGTGCTGGTTGAACATCGCGTCGACGATGTGGATGAACGCCTCGTAGCAGTTGAACAGCCCGTGGCGGCCGGTCAGCAGGTAACCCTCCAGCCAGCCCTGGCACTGGTGCTCGCTGAGCACCTCCATCACGCGGCCGGCCGGGCCGAGGTTCTCGTCCGTCGGCAGCAGGGCCGCCTCCCACTCCTTGCCGGTCGTCTCGAACACCGCCGACAGCCGGTTGGACGCGGTCTCGTCCGGGCCGAGGAGCCGGAAGTTCTCCGGGTTGGCGGCGATCACGTCCCGCAGGAACCCGCCCAGCACGCGGGTCGGCTCGCTGGAGGCGGTGGCCGGGCTCTTGACCTCCACGGCGTAGTCGCGGAAGTCGGGCAGCACGAGGGGGCGCAGCAGCTCACCGCCGTTGGCGTGCGGGTTCGCGCTCATCCGCAGCGGCCCGTCCGGCACCGTGGCCGTGACGGCCTCGACCGGCCGGCCGTCGGCGTCGAACAGCTCCCCGGGCCGGTAGGAGAGCATCCACTCCCGCAGCGCCTCCAGGCGGTCGGGGCGGTCGCGCACATCGGTCAGCGGCACCTGGTGGGCGCGCCAGGTGCCCTCCACCGGCAGCCCGTCCACCTCCCGGGGGCCGGTCCAGCCCTTGGGCGTACGCAGCACGATCATCGGCAGCGGGCCGCCGTCGGCCATCTCGTCGAACACCGTGTCCAGGGTCCGCGCCATCAGCTCGTGCATCTCGGCCGGCTCGTCACCGGAGACGACGTGGGGGCGGTAACCGTACCCCTCGAACAGCTTGAGCAGCTCGGGCTCGGGGATGCGGGCCAGCACGGTGGGGTTGGCGATCTTGTAGCCGTTGAGGTGCAGGATCGGCAGCACCACCCCGTCGCCGGCCCGGTTGAGGAACTTGTTGGAGTGCCAGGCGGTGGCCAGCGGGCCGGTCTCGGCCTCGCCGTCCCCGACGACGCACGCCACCACCAGGCGGGGGTTGTCGAAGGCCGCGCCGTACGCGTGGGACAGGGCGTAGCCGAGTTCGCCGCCCTCGTGGATGGAGCCGGGAGTCTCGGGGGCCACGTGGCTGGGGATGCCGCCGGGGAAGGAGAACTGGCGGAACAGCCGGCGCATGCCGGTCGCGTCGCGGGTGACGTGGGGATAGCGCTCGGTGTAGGTGCCCTCCAGCCAGGCGTGGGCCACCGCGGCCGGGCCGCCGTGCCCGGGACCGGCGATGTAGATCATCTCCTGATCGCGTTCCCGGATGACCCGGTTCAGGTGGGCGAAGCAGAAGTTGAGCCCGGGGGTGGTGCCCCAGTGACCCAGCAGCCGCGGCTTGACGTGCTCGGCGATCAGCGGCTCGGTCAGCAGCGGGTTGTCCATCAGGTAGATCTGCCCGACGGACAGGTAGTTCGCGGCCCGCCAATAGGCGTCGATGCGCTCCATTTCGTCCATGCCCTGAGACTTTCCTGACGGGAACGATCGAACCAGGGTCTTTGGCCCACAAAGATTGTGCCGACCGACCGGTAGTCTTGGCGCATGTCCGGCACGCGATGGCTCGACGATGAGGAGCAGCGCACCTGGCGCGCCTACATCAGGACGAGCCAGCTCCTCCAGGACGCCCTAGAACGGCAGTTGCAGCGTGACTCGGGCATCCCGCACACCTATTACATGATCCTCGTGGTGCTCTCCGAGTCGCCGGGCCGGACCATGACGATGAGCGAGTTGTCCTCCATTCTCCGATACTCCGTCAGCCGCCTCTCCCACGCCGTCTCGCGGCTGGAGGAGAAGGGCTGGGTGCGGCGGGTCAAGCGGCCCGAGGACCGGCGCACGACCGTCGCCGAGCTCACCGACGAGGGCTTCGCGGCGCTCGTGCAGGCCGCGCCGGGCCACGTGGAGGAGGTCCGCCGCGTGCTGTTCGACCCCCTCACCCCGGCCCAGGTGCGGAGGTTCCGGGAGGTCCTCACCACGATCCTCACGGCTTTTGAATCCCAGGAACCGCCGGGCGAGGACGAGCGGCCCCGCCAGCTCGACCCCGCGGCTCCCTGACGGCCTCCTGAAATCCAGTCCGCCGGCGTCTTGCGGCCGCGCGGGTCTGACCGCTTTCGCGGTGGGTCACGGCGGAAGGCGGATCGGGACCGGTCAGGCCCGGGGGTTGCGGCGGGCGATGGAGGCGTTGAGCGCCGTGGCGAAGAGCGTCCACCCCGTGTACGGCAGCAGCAGGAGCCCCGCCGCCCGGTCCTGGCGGAGGAAGCGGCGGGTGAGCAGGACGTTCGACGCGTTGAGCGCGACCAGTTCGGCGAGCGCGAGACGCGGGTTGCGGGCCTTGAAGAACAGCGGCGGCCAGGCCGCGTTCAGCGCCAGGTTCGCAGCGAGCGCCCGGCGCAGGGCCGGCCGGGAGCGCTCGTCCCCCACGGAGAGCGCGCGGGCGGACGCGTAGGCGATCGTCGCGTACAGCGGCGTCCACACCAGTCCGTACGCCTGCCGCGGCGGCTGCCAGGAGGGCTTGCGCAGCCGGTGGTACCAGGAGGAACGGGGGTCGGTGCCGAGTCCGCCGGCCACGGCGGCGGCGGTCACGGCGAGGGCGGTGCCGGTCAGCGTCTTCTTCGAGGTGCGTCCCATAGGGAGCCTTTCTTCCCTTTCAGCCGGCCGTATGCACCGGTCCCCGCATGCCCTCGTCAGGCGGGGACGTGGTTGCGTAGGCGCAACGCGTCCGGGTACGGCGACAGGTAGGTCTGCTCCTGGACCTGGCCGGCTCCGGCGCCCTTCGCGTGGTGGCGCAGCAGGGCCAGCGGCACGGCGAGGGCGACCCGGTGCGCCCGGTACGCCTCGATGACCTCGGTGAGGTCGGCCCGGCGGACCGGGTCGAGGTCCCCGCTGATCCTGCCGAGGAAGTGGTGCAGCACGTTGACGTGGCGCCCGATCGTGGCCCTGACCAGGAGGGCGGTGCGGAAGGCCCAGCCGTACTCGCGGGCCAGCGTCTCCCGGGGCAGGTCGCCCGCGGCGGCCACGAGCCGCCCGATCACCCGGTACGCCGCGGGCGAGTGGGCGAGGATCTGCATCTTGTGCCGGGCGTGGAAGCCGACCAGGTCACGGGGCCGCCAGTCGCCGGACAGCAGCGCCCGCAGCCGGGCCGCGGCGAAGATCCGTTCGACGAACGCCTCCCGCAGCACGGCGTCGTGCAGCCGGCCCTCGTCCTCGACGACCAGAGACGGGTGGGCGCCGGTGATCGCGGAGGCGAAGAGGCCGGGACCGCGGCGCCCGGGGGCGCCCGGGGCGGACCCGCCGTACACGGGGACGCCGTGGAGCCCGCAGCTCGGGCTCTTCGACTTGAAAATGTAGCCGTCGACGGCGCCGATCTCCGCCGCCCGCTCGGCGGCGAGGCCGGCCATCTCGTCGGTCAGGTCCCGGCGCGTCCGCCGGGTCATCAGCCGGGGCCCGTCCGTGCCGCGCTCCAGCCGGAGCGTCTCGCGGGGCGTGCCGAGGCCGATCTCCATCTCGGGGCAGATCGGCACCCAGTCCACGTACTCGTCCAGCTCGCCGGCGAGGAACCGGTCGCGGCTGTGGCCGCCGTTGAACCGCACGGGAGCGCCCAGCAGGCAGCTCGACACCGCCACCCTCGGCCTGACCTGCGCCGCCGCGCCCTCCGTCGTGCTCTCCGTCGTGTTCACGCCGCCTCCAGCAGTGCGGACAGCCGGTGCAGACCCCGGGCCGTGCGAGCCTTGACGGTGCCGAGCGGGACCCGCAGGTGCTCGGCGATCTCGCGCTGGGTCAGGTCGCCGTAGTACGCCAGCTCGATCGCCTGGCGCTGCACCTGCGGCAGCGCGGCCAGCGCCCGGAGCACCCGGTCGCGGTCGGCGAGTTCGTCGCCGTCCTGCCGCCCGTCGTGTCCCGCCGGGTCGGGGACCGCCTCCAGCGGCACCGTCGTCGGCGTGCGCGCCCGCAGGTGGTCGACGGCGCGGTTGTGGGCGATCCCGAACAGCCAGGCCGGCAGGCTCCGGCCCGGGTCGAAGCGGTGCCGGAACCGCCAGACCTCCGTGAAGACGACCTGGAGGACGTCTTCCACATCCTGCGGCGGCACAAGTTTGCGCAGGTAGGAGCGCACGGCCGGGGAGTGCTCTCGGTAGCACTCCCCCAGGGCGCCCGTGTCACCCGCGGCGAGGCGGAACTCCAGCGTCGTCTCCATGGTCCCCCCATGCCCCAAGAACTTATTCAAAACCTATTCATAGCCCTCCGCGCGTCATCATGGCAACAAAATCAGCCGAACCCCAGGTCAAGAGTGCGCCAAAGAGGGCGAATCACCGCAGAGTGGTCATTACCGCCGAGATGGCGTCACGAAACGTAGTCACCCGAACGACTTCCGTAGGCATGCCCTCGCCCCACCCCGGGCCACCGGCGATGACCCGGCACGCGGGGCGGAGCCCCGGCAGGCCGCCGAGCGGGGCCGGCTCGCCGGTCGCGGGGGTCTGCGACCAGACGAACACCGCCGCCGGGCCGACCCGGCGCATGGCGTCCGCCAGCGCGGAGTACGGCGTGCGGGCCCCCAGCACCCGGGTCTCCACCGCGAGCCCGGCGAGCGCGGCGGCGAGCGCCTGGATCGCCAGGGTGTGCTGCTCCTCCTCGGCGGCGGCCAGCAGGACCGGCCGGGGGTGGACGGGCGCGGGCGCGTGCGCGGAGAACCGCACCAGGGCGGCCTGGAGCCGGTTGGAGAACAGGTGCTCGATGTCGATCCCGGCTCCGGTCTCCCACTGCCTGCGGCTGATCGCCGCGAACACCGGCAGCACGAGCCGCTCCCACGTCCACAGCACGCCGTGCGCGGCCAGCGCCGCGTCCAGTGCCACGCTCACGGCCGGGGCGTCCATCGCCGCCACGGCGCGGGCCAGCATGGCCGCGGACAGCAGGCCGGGTTCCGCGGCCGGCGATTCGGGCGCGGCCTCACGCGCGGCCTCGGGAGGCGCGGCGGGGCCCGCGAGGCGGCCCGCGTCGCGGCGCGCCGGGCGCCCCGATGCCATGCCCGCTGGGGGCGCCGCCTGCTCACCGGCTCCCGCGTCCCCGGTGCTCCGCTCCCCGCCGCCAGGCTGGCGCTGCCGCAGCGCCAGCCTGGCGGCGTCGGCCGGCGGCATCCCCGACCGGACCAGCCGGTTCATCTCCTGGAGGCGGCGCAGGTCCGCCTCGTCGTAGCGACGGTGTCCGCCGGGGCTGCGCCTGCTCGGGCCGATGCCGTATCTGAGGTTCCAGGTGCGCAGCGTGGACGCGGGCACGCCGAGCCGCCGGGCCACGGCTCCGATGCCGTACCCCGGCTCCTCCTCGGAGACTGCGTCGCCGCCCGTCTCCGGCTGCCCCTCACGCCGCACCCGCTCACCCCGTGTCCGTCCGCTGCTTCCGAGTGCTTCCAGCCGCTGCTTCCGGCCCGCGCTTCCGCTCACGGCCGCCGTTTCCCGTTGCCCGTCGTGGCTCGGGCCCCTGCCGTCCCGCCGCTCCCGTCCTCCGGCCACCACGTCGTTCCGGCCGCCCCTCGCCTTGTTTCGGCCGGGAGGCCCCGTACGGATGCAACCGCGCGGATGCAACCGCCGGAGCGGGAGGGCGCGAAAACTCTACTGACGGCACCGCCGATCACGGAACCGGCCGCCGATCACCGAAGCGTCCGCCCACCACCGACCGAAGGAGCACCGCGCATGACGACGACCCGCAGGACCGTCTGGTGACCGCGGGCGGGCCGGTCGTGGTCGTCGGCGCGGGCCTCGGCGGCCTGGCCGCCGCCATGCGCCTCGCCGGAGCCGGCCGTGAGGTGACGGTGGTCGAGGCCTCCGACGCACCGGGCGGCTGCTGCGGCACGGCCGCCCTGGGTGAGCACCGCGTCGACACCGGCCCCTCCGTGCTGACCATGCCGGGGGTGCTGGCCGACGCCTTCGCCGCGGCCGGGCAGGACATGGAGCGCTGGCTGCCGCTGCGCCGGCTCGACCCGTACTACCGGCTGACCTTCCACGACGGGTCGCGGCTCGACGTGGTCGCGGGCGCGGACGCCATGGAGGACCAGGTGCGGGAGCTGTGCGGGCCCGCGGAGGCCGCCCGTTACCGCCGGTTCCGCCGGCTGCTCGGCGAGATGTTCGAGGCCGAGTGGGACGCGTTCATCGACCGGGACATGACCCGGCTGCGCGCGCTGGCCCGGCCGTACGCGCTGGCCCGGCTGACCGCGCTCGGCGGCTTCCGCCGGCTGGACCGCCTCGTGCGGAGCCACCTCACCGACGAGCGGCTGATCAGGGCGCACACGTTCCAGTCGCTGTACGTCGGCAGGTCGCCGCAGCGCGCGCTCGGCGTGTACGCGGTGATCGCCCACATGGACACCGTCGGCGGGGTTTACTTTCCCCGCGAGGGCGGCATGCACGCCGTCCCCCGGGCCATGGCCGCCGCCGCGGAGAAGGCCGGGGCGGTCCTCCGGTACGGCGTGCGGGCCACCCGGATCGAGACCGACGGCGCCGGGGTGACGGCCGTACGGCTCGACACGGGCGAGCGGCTCGCGGCCCGGCACGCGGTGGTGGCCTGCGACCTCGTCCGGGCCCACGGCGCCCGCGGCGACGGCCTGCTGCCGGAGGAGGCGGCCGACTGGCGGCTGCGCCGTCCCCGGTTCTCCCCTTCGTGCCTGGTGGCGCACTTCGCCCTCGACCGGCGGCCGGACGGCCAGGCCCACCACACCCTGCACTTCGGGCGGGAATGGCGGGCGACCTTCGGGGCGCTGGAGGCCGGCCGCCCGCAGCCCGACCCGAGCCTGCTGGTGACCTGTCCTTTCGACCACCACGGGCCACACGACCACGGGCCCGACGACCATAAGCCCGACAATCACGGGCCCGGCGGCGCGGGCCGCGCCGTGCTGAGCGTGCTGGAGCCCACCGCGAACCTGGAGGGCGGCGCGGACTGGGCCGCCCTCACCCCCCGTCTGGTGGACCGCATGCTCGACCGGCTCTCCGGCCTCGGGTACGGCGACCTGTCCGGGGCGCCCCGGCTCGTGTTCGATCCCCCCGCCTGGCGGCGGCGCGGCCACTCCGCTGGCACGCCGTTCGCCCTCGACGCCCGTTTCACCCAGACGGCCTGGTTCCGGCCGTCCGGCGCGGCCCGGCGGGTCCCCGGCCTCCACTTCGCGGGTATGTACACGGCCCCCGGCGTCGGGGTGCCGCCCGTGCTGATCTCCGGCCGCCTGGCCGCCGAACGCATCCTGGAGAGCACTCCATGAGAACGTCGTCCCCTCCGTCGTCCGCCACGCTGACGGCGGCCTATGAGCGGTGCCGCAGGCTGCACGCCCGCTACGGCCGCTCCTACTACCTGGCCACCCGGCTGCTGCCCTCCTGGAAACGGCCGCACGTCCATGCGTTGTACGGCTTCGCCCGCTACGCCGACGAGATCGTCGACTCCTTCGGGATGAGCGGCGACCGGTCCCAGGCGCTGGAGCGGCTGGCCTCTCGGCTGACCGCCGCGCTGGGCGGGGAGCCGGTCCGCGACCCGGTGCTGCCCGCCTTCGCGCACACGGTCAGGGCTTTCGGGATCGACCACGCCGACGTGGGGGCGTTCCTGGCGTCCATGCGGGCCGACCTGTCCGTGGGCAGGTACGCGACGTACGACGACCTGCTGGGTTACATGGAGGGCTCGGCGGCGGCCATCGGGACGATGATGCTGCCCGTGCTGGAGCCCCTGCCCGGGGAGGACGAGCGGGCCCGCGAGCCCGCGCGGCAGCTCGGACTGGGGTTCCAGCTCACCAACTTCATCCGCGACGTGCGCGAGGACCTCGCGCGTGGCCGGATCTACCTGCCGCTGGCCGACCTCGACAAGTTCGGCGTGACCCCGGCCGACCTCGCCGCGCCGCACGCCACCCCGGCCGTACGCGACCTCGTGGCCCTGAACTGCGAACGCGCCCGCGACCACTACCGCCGGGCGTGGGAGGGGATCGCGCTGCTCGCGCCGTCGTCGCGGCCCTGCATCCGCGCGGCGTACGAGCTGTACGGCGGGATCCTGGACGAGATCGCGGCGGCCGGTCACGACGTGCTGGCGAGGCGGGCCACGGTGCCGCGCGGGCGGAGGCTCGCGATCTTCACCCGGAACCTGCTCGCGGCCCGCGCCGCCGCGCAGGCCGAGCGCCGGGTGGGGGTGGCCTGACATGCGGGACGTGCCGAACGCCTCGCCGGTCGTGGTGGACGCCATGGGCGGAGACCACGGACCCGCCGAGATCGTCCGGGGGGCGGTCCAGGCCCGGCGGGAGCACGGCGTGCCGGTCGTCCTCGCCGGCCGGGCGGGCGTCGTGCGCGCGGAACTGGCCCGGCTCGGGGCGGTCGGCGAGATCGACGTGGCGCACGCCGACGACGTCGTCCCGATGACCGAGCGCGGCGCGGGGGCGGTCCGCATGGCCCACTCCAGCCTGGCCGTCGGGCTCGGCCTCGTCCGGGACGGAACCGGCGCGGCCTTCGTGTCGGCCGGGTCCACGGGAGCCGTCGCCGCCTGCGCGACCGACCGGCTGGGCCCCGCGCCCGCCGTACTGCGCCCCGCGCTGGCCGTGGCGCTGCCGACGACGGCGGGCGGGGCCACCGTGCTGATCGACGCCGGCGCCACCGTGGACCCCACTCCCGAGATGCTCGCCCAGTTCGCCCTGCTCGGAGCGTCGTACGCGCAGCTCGTGCTGGGCGTGGCGGAGCCCCGCGTGGGGCTGCTGTCGATCGGCGCCGAGCCCGGCAAGGGGAACCGGCTGACCCGCCGGGCCGAGACCCTGCTGCGCGACCTGCCGCTGCGCTTCCACGGCCCGGTCGAGGGCGGCGACGTGCTCACCGGGCTGGCCGACGTGATCGTGACCGACGGCTTCACCGGCAACGTCGTGCTGAAGAACGTCGAGGGCACCGTCCGGGCCACACTCGCCCTGCTGGCCACAGAGGTCGGCGCGGGGGCCGGCACTGTGGCCGGCACTGTGGCCGGCGCGGGAGCCGGCGCGAGAGCCGGCGCTGTGGGCGGCACGGGGGTCGGCGCCCAGGACGTGGCCGGTCCCGAGGCGCTGCGGCGGGTGGCCGGTCGCTACGACCCGGAGACACACGGCGGCGCGGCGCTGCTGGGCCTGACCGGCACCGTCGTGGTGGCCCACGGCTCCTCACGGGCCTCGACCATCGCGCGAGCCTGCGTCGTGGCCCACGATCTGGCCCAGGGCGAGGTCGTAGCCCGCCTCGGTGATCGTCTCGCCGTCCGCCCCGCCCGTTGAGACAGCGGTGAGACGGCGTGAGACGGTCGTGACCCGTGGTGACACGGGGGTGAGACCGTCACGACCCTGGCGCCGCGCCCGGCGGGCGACCGGCGCCCGGGTCGGCCTGGGGGCCGGCGAGGAGGGCGGCGACGGAATCGGCGAGGGGGTCGGTCCCGTCCCAGGTGCCCGTGCTCGCGTACGGCACGAACCGGGCGAACAGCTCCTCGGAGTACCAGTCGTGCGCGCGGACACGCTCGATCACCTCGCGGTGCGCACGGCCCGCGTAGGCGAACGCACGTACGGCGGCGGCGTCACGCCACAGGGAGAAGGTCGCCTGCCGCGCCAGCGGCCACTCCCCCAGCCCGACCGAGGCGAGGCAGCCCTCCTGCGCCCGCAGGAGCCGGTCGACGGAGGGGACGGACCGATAGAACGCCAGGAGCCGCGACGGCCGGATCGACGCCCGGGTCAGCACCGCCACCGGTCCGCCACCCGCCCGCTCGCCCGGAGACGCCGCCGGCGAGGACGCCCTTTCCCGAGCGGCAAGGCGCTCCAGGCCCGAGGGCTCCCGCCCCTGTGCGAGACGTTCCGCGCCCGAAAGCCCTGCCCCTTGGGCGAGATGCTCCAGGCCCGGAGGCGTCATGCCCTGGATCGGGTGCTGCCCGGTCCGAGGAGTGAGGGGCGCAGGAGTGAAGGGCGCTGGAGCGAAGGATGCGGGGATGAACGGCTCGACGCCGTTCCAGCGGCCGCGAGAGGAGATCGGCGCGAGCCGTACGTGCCAGGTCTCGACGGCCTCGCGCCGCCAGCGCGCCGGGATCGGCGAGCACTCCAGGAACTCCTCCAGCGCCCGCTCGTCCCGCCACACGGCCAGCAGCGCCCAGCGGCGCAGGTCGGCGCCGAGCGTCGTGGACGGTCCCCGGCCCGTGCCGAGCAGCCGCCAGAACAGCAGTCCAGGGGTCCGGCGCAGCACCGGACGGTCGAAGGCCATGTGGCGCATCGCCCCCCGATCCGCGTACCTGTGGAGGTGGAATGTGACGACGCTCCCGCTGCTCGTCGCGGTCATCGGCGGCTACCTTCTCGGCTCGATCCCGGTTGCGGTGCTGGTCGCCGGGCGGCGCGGCGTCGATCCCCGGGAGGAGGGCGACCGCAACCCCGGCTTCTGGAACGTGCGCGAACGGCTCGGCGCGCGGGCGGCGGCGCCCGTCTTCGCCGGCGACATGGCGAAGGGCGTGGCCGCCGGGCTGCTCGGCCTGGTGGCGGGGGGCGCCCACACGACGGCGCTGGGAGTGGTCACCGGCCCGAGCGTCTCCGCCGCGTACCTCGCGGTGGGAGCGGCGATGCTCGGCCACGCGTGGCCGGTGTTCGCCGGGTTCCGCGGCGGGCGGTCGGTGCTGACCTTCGCCGGGGGGATGGCCGTGATCTGCCCGCCCGCGTTCGTGCTCGCGCTCGCCGTCCTGGCGGTGACGCGGCTGGCCACCGGGTCGTTCGCGCTGGGCGCCAGGGCCGGAGTGTTCGCGATCCCGGTGCTGCAACTGGCCTTCTCGCCGATCGGGCACGTCGCCGCCACGGGCGCGCTGATGTGCCTCATCGGTCTCCGCTTCGGGCAGGCGGCGCTGGCCGCCCGCCGCCCCTGACCGGCATGACCTGAGTGACCTCTCCAGCCGGCGAAGCGTGCGCGCCCTTCGCGACGCGCGCGTCCTGGGGAGCTTGCCCGGGCACCGGAGGCTTCGTGACCTCGGCGGACGCCGGGGCGGTCCGCGTGGCGTGGCCTGTTGTCCGCGTCGCGGGGGCGATCTGCGTGGCGGGGGCGGTCGTCGGCGCTGTGGGGTAGGCGCGGTCACGCCAGGTGCGCACGGGCCGCAGGGTCGCCTGCGTCAGCCGTACGGCGGCCGCCGGGTCGAGCAGCAACGACAGCGCCACCCCCATCCCCGGCCGGGCATAGGCCGGGCGCAGGGCGGTGGTGAGCAGCAGCCGCACGGCGAGCAGCCCGAGATCCAGCCGGGTCGGCCGTCCGGCGGCCAGGCGGAGCACCGGCAGCGCGGCGGCGAGCCAGACGACGGCGAGGTCGGCGGCCTGCCAGGCGGGGTGGGTGACGTCGCCCAGCGGCAGCGACCGTCCCCATTCCCGCCACACCCCGGCGGCCGACTCGTGCATGTCGACCTCCAGCAGATCCCGGGCGTCGAGGAAGCCGACCTTCCAGCCGTCCGCGGCGAGGGCCCTGGCCAGGGCGACGTCGTCGGTCATGTGCCGCCGGACCCGGGCGAAGCCGTCGGCCCGGAGCATCGCCTCACGGCGGAAGGCCAGGCACTGGCCGTTGGCCATCACCCGGTGCGGAGGCGGCGGGACCGGAGGACCGATCGGGCCGAACCGGTACACCAGCGTCGCCAGGAACGAGGCGTGCAGCGCCTGCTCGGCGAGTCCGTCGCAGACGAAGCGCGGACCGGCGCTGACCAGATCGTGGTCGTCCAGTGCGGCGGCCAGGGCCGCGAACAGGCCGGGCCGGGGCCGCGTGTCGGCGTCGAGGGTCACCACGATCTCGCCGCTCGCCTCCCGCAGCCCCTGGTGCAGCGCCCACTGCTTGCCCACCCAGCCGTCCGGCAGCGGCCGGCCCGGCACCACGCGGGCGCCGAGCGCGGCGGCGAGGCGGGCCGTGCCGTCCGAGGACTCGTCGTCCACCACGATCACCTCGGTGACGGCCGGATCGGCCGGCACCGCGCGCAGGCAGGGCCCGAGGCGGTGCTCCTCGTTCCTCGCCGGGATCACCACGGATATCGCCGGACCCCCGCCGCCCGGCATCCCGCCACTCCGGGTCCCGCCAGTCTGGGGCTTGCTGCCCAGTGCCCCGCCGCCCGGCGTCGCGTCGCGGGCGGCCTCTGCCGCCGCGCCGCCGCCGAGGTCGGCCGCCGCCGAACGTGCGGCTTCCCGGCCGGCGGGGCTCGCCGGTTCCGTGGGCAGGGCGGGCGGGTGGAGCGGGGGCAGGCGCCGGCGTCCGCGGGCGAGCCGCGCCAGCACCACCAGGGCGGCGGCCGCCTGGGCGGCCCCAACTATCCTCCGGCATGTCGTCACGGTCACGCCCTTCCCCGTCGCCGGTCGGAGCGGGTGAAGTCGCGGGCCACGAGTTCGGCCACGATGCGCCCGCCCATCGCCACCAGCGGCAGGCCACCCCCGGGATGCGCGGACCCGCCCACGAGGTAGAGGCCGCGCCGGGGCCCCCGGTTGCCGGGACGGCGGAAGGGGGCGAGCGGGCCTCCGTACGCGCCGCCGTAGATGGCACCGCCCCAGGCGCCGTACCGGTCCCGGAGGTCGGCCGGGGTCAGCAGGTCGAGGAAGCGCAGCCGCCCGGACAGGTCGTGCCCCCGGCTCGCCAGGCGCTCCAGGACGAGTTCCGCGTACGCCTCGGGCGGCATCGGCCACCGGGCCGGGTCGCCGGCTGGGACGTTCACCAGCATGCTCCAGCTTTCCGCACCGGCGGGGGCCATCGTGGCGTCGTGCACGGACGGGCAGCCGATGTAGACCGTGGGGTCCTCCGGTGGCCGCCGCCGGTCGAAGATGTCGCCGAACTCCCGCCGGTAGTCGCCGGAGAACACGATCGAGTGGTGGGGCATGTCCTCCGTGCGGCCCTCGACGGCGGCGAGCATCAGGAAGGCGGACGAGGACAGGCCCAGCCCGGCGATCCGGCGCAGCCGCGCGCGGTCCGGCAGGAGCCGCCCGTAGAGGGAGGCCGCGTCGGCGTTCACGACCACGACGTCGGCGCGTACCACCTCGCCTCCTGCCGTGCGCACGCCGCGGACCCGGTCCGCGTCCGCGATCACCTCGGTGATCTCGGTCTCCGTCCGGACCTCCACGCCCGCCTTGTCGAGCGCCGCCGCCAGCGCGTCGGCGAGGCGGGGCAGCCCGCCCCGGACGTACCACCCGCCGTCGCCGTGCTCGATCGCGGGGACGCAGCCGAGGGCGGCGGGCGCGCGGTAGGGATTCGATCCCGCGTAGGTCGCGTAGCGGTCCACGTACTGGCGCAGGCGGGCGTCCCGGAAGAATCCGCCCGCCAGCGCGTCCAGGGTGCGGCCGGGCGCGACCGCGAACAGGTCCCCCAGGCGGGCCTGCGGGAGCGGCCCGCCCCTCCCGCCGCCTCCCACGCCACCGGCCCGCGAGCCGTCTCCGCCCACGCCACCGGCCGCCGCGCCGATCCCGGACGAGACGCCACCCGGCCGTCCGGGCGCGGAGCCGTCCCGCCAGGGGGCCGGCGGCTCGACGACGGGCCCGGTCAGCGGTCCCGCGAAGAAGGTGCGCATCGCGGCGTCCAGGCACCGCTCGGCCCAGCGGTGGTACGCCCGCCAGTTGCGGCCCTCGCCCGGCGCGAGCCGGTCCACCTCGCCGGCCGTGCGGCCCGGGTCACGGTACGTGGACAGCACCGAGCCGTCCGCGAAGCGGTACCGGCACAACTCGTCGAGTTCGAGCAGGTCGAGCGGGACGCCGAGGTCCAGGAAGAGGCCGGGCAGCGTGAGCAGCGAGGGCCCGATCGAGAACGTGAAGCCGTCGCGCCTGTGCTCGGCCAGCTTGCCGCCGAGCCGGGGCAGCCGCTCGTGGATCCGCACGTCGTGCCCGTCCCGCGCGAGCAGCAGGGCGGCCACCATGCCGCCGACGCCGCCCCCGACCACGATCACCTCCGCCATGTGCCCCTCCAGGCGAGCAGCGCGCACGTGCCCATCGCGACTCCTCCGGCGGCGGCCACCAGCGGGTCGGGCGGCCGGAAGACCACGGCGAAGCCGATGGTCTCCATCACCGCCATCACCGTGTACAGGGCGACCAGCCCGGTCGCCCCCGCCTGCCCGCCCACGGCACCCCGTCGCGGGGCCGCCGCCGGGGCGGGGTGATGCGCGATGCGTTCGATCAACGTCATGACCAGGAGCGAGACCAGCAGCCATCCGGCGAAGTTGCCAAGCGGCACACCGCGGTACGGCCCGGGCTCGGCCCAGACCCACAGCCCGAGCCGGAGCATCTGGGGATCGAGGAAGAGGTCCCACGCGGTGAGCGCGACGGCCCCGGCGCAGACCCGGGCCACCGCGCCGTACGGCACGGTGCCGCCAAAGACGGTGCCGCCAAGGGCGGTACCGCCAGGGACGGCACGGGCGGCGACGGCGTGGGCGGCCAGGCCCATGCCGCCCCATGCGAGGGCGACGATCAGCGGGACTCCGCCGGGCCGCGGCCACAGCACATCGGTGTAGTGGTAGTCGCCGAAGGGCAGACCCGTCCGCGTGCCGATCCACTCGGCGGCGTAGCCCGCCGCCACCGCCGCCCCGAACGCGCCCGCCGCCCTGCGCGGCGTGGTGGCCGCGGAGGCGAAGGCGAGCCCGCTCGCCGCGACCAGCACCACGACCACGGTGGTCAGGCGCAGGTCATCGGGCCGCAGGCCGGTCGCGATCTGCGCGGCCACCATGACGCCGAGCAGCACGGCGCCGCCGGCGTTCAGCCACCATCGTGGCGGACGGGGCCCGCCCCGCCGTCGCAGGGTCGGGCGGGAGGCATCCGGCGGCTCCGGCGCTCCCGGCACGGGCGACGGCCCGCCGGCCGCTCCGTGTCCTGGCTCGCCGACGGCTCCGTGGTCCGGCCCGCCCGGCCGTCGCGAGGGCGGCCGGCCGCCACGCCGTGCGGGGGGCGTGCCGTCCGCCTCGGCCTCCCGCTTCTCAGCGGTCTCCCATCTCTCCACGTACGGTCATTCGAACGGACCCCGGCGACCGGATGCCCCGGGCGGCCACAACCTCACCTCACCGCCTCGATCGCCGATGACCCGAGGACTCCGCCGCCTCGGCGGCCGCCTCCGGCCCGCCGCCGGTCAGGCCGGTGGGGCGGTGCTCCCGCGTACGACGAGGTGGGTGGCGAGCTCGATGCGGTGGTGTTCGGACGTGTCGCCCGCGCTGACCGCCATGACGAGTTCCGCGGCGGCGGCGCCCATCTTGGCCAGCGGCTGATGGACGGTGGTCATCGGCGGGTCCGTCCAGTGGGCGAGCGGCAGGTCGTCGAAGCCGACGACGCTGAGGTCGTCGGGCACGCGCAGCCCGGCCCGCAGGGCCGCCTGGTAGACCCCGAGTGCCTGCAGATCGTTGCCGGCGAAGACGGCGGTGGGCCGGTCGGGGAGGGCGAACAGCGCTCGCGCCTCGGTACGGCCGGTCTCCACGTAGAGCGGACCTGTCCGCAGGTAGCGGGGGTCGACGGGCACGCCCGCGGTCTCCATGGCCGCGCGGTAGCCGTCGAGCCGGGCGCGGCAGCACATCAGCGCCGCCGGGCCGTTGATCATCGCGATCCTGCGGTGCCCGAGCTCCAGCAGGTGGCGGGTGGCCGACAGGCCGCCGTTCCAGTTCGTCGCGCCGACCGAGGGGACGCGATGGCTCGGCTCGCCGTGCGGGTCGAGCGCGACGAGCGGGATGGACCTGCTGGCGAGCTGGGCGTACTCGTGGTCGCTCAGCTCGGCGGAGACGGCGATGACACCGGTGGGGCGCCGGGCCAGGACCTCCTCGATCCACTCGCGGTGCGGGGAGTTGTGCCCGTGCATGTCGGTGACGGCCACGGTCAGGCCGTAGGACTGGGCGACCTCGTTGACGCCGCGGATGAGCTCCAGCGCCCACAGGCTGTCGAGGGCCTGGAAGAGGACCTCGATGATGGCCGCGGGCTCGGTCCTCTCCGGCCGGCGCTGCCAGCCGTGCTCGCGGATCAGTTCCTCGATCCGGCGCCGGGTGGCGACCGACACGCCGGGGCGTCCGTTGATCACCTTGGACACGGTCGGCGGGGACACCCCGGCCAGCCTGGCGATCTGCGCGACCGTGATCTCCTGGCGGCGCCGCGGTCCTAGCTCGGTGGGAAGGCTTGTGCCGGTCACACGCGAGAGTTTAGAGAGTCCGCGAAAGCATTCGTGAAATATTCAGAATCGTTCGCCGGCCCGATCCGATGACCTGCGGGTGTGAAACGCGTGCGGTTGAGGAATGTCCCCCGGCCACGCCTCCCCCTCATGATGCGGTCACGAAACATAAAGGCCGGAGGTGTTAATCATGAAGAAGCCAGGATGGACGCGTCGCCCCCGAGCGGCGCTGTCCCTGGCACTTGCCGTCGGCGCGGCGTCGGTCGCCGTCGTGACCGCGACGAGCCCGGTGCACGCCGTCACGCGGCCGCCGCTCGGACAGAACATCAAGGTCAACCAGGTCGCCTACGCGCCGGGCGCGGCCAAGCAGGCGACCGTCGTCAACTCCTCCACATCCCCGCTGACGTGGAGCCTGCTCAACGGCTCCGACCAGGTGGTGGCGACCGGAACCACGACCGTCTTCGGGCAGGACTCGCCGTCGGGCGACAGCGTTCACAAGATCGACTTCTCTTCGTACACCGGGACGGGCACGAACTTCGTGCTCACCGTGGGCAACGAGTCCAGCCGGCCCTTCGACATCGGCGCGGACGCCTGGAAGAAGCTGCCGTACGACGCGCTCGCGTTCTTCTACCACCAGCGCAGCGGCATCGCGATCAACGGTCAGTACGTGGGCGCCCAGTACGCCCGGCCCGCCGGGCACCTGAACGTCTCCCCCAACCAGGGCGACAACAACGTGCCCTGCCGCACGAGCTGCGGGTACAGCCTGGACGTCCGCGGCGGCTGGTACGACGCCGGCGACCACGGCAAGTACGTGGTGAACGGCGGCATGTCGGCGTGGCAGCTCGTCAACGTCTACGAGCGGGCCAAGTATGTCTCCGGCGCCGACCCCGCGGCCTTCGGCGACGGCACCATGGCCATTCCCGAGCGGGGCAACGGCGTGCCCGACATCCTCGACGAGGCCCGCTGGGAGATCGACTTCATGCTGAAGATGCAGGTCCCGGACGGGAGGTCGCTGGCGGGCATGGCACACGCCAAGATCCACGACCAGGCGTGGACCGGCCTGCCGCTGCGGCCCGACCAGGACCCCCAGCCCCGGCTGTTGTCGGCGCCCACCACCGCCGCCACGCTGAACCTCGCCGCGTCGGCCGCGCAGTGCGCCCGCGTGTGGGCCTCCATCGACTCGGCCTTCTCCAGCCGCTGCCTCACCGCCGCGGAGAAGGCGTACGCGGCGGCCAAGGCCAACCCGTCCATCATCGCCCCGAGCAACGACGACCAGGGCGGCGGCTCGTACGTCGACACCAAGGTGACCGACGAGTTCTACTGGGCGGCCGCCGAGCTGTACGTCACCACGGGCAAGCAGACCTACCGCGACGCCCTCACCGGCTCGTCCCTCTACTACGGCAGGAGCTTCACCAACGAGGGCGCCCAGTGGTCGGAGGTCGGCTCGCTCGGCGACATCACGCTCGCGCTCGTCCCGAACGGCCTGACCTCCACGATCGGGACGCAACTGCGCAACCGTTTCGTGAGCAACGGTGACACCCTGCTCACCGCGATGCGCAACCAGGGCTACCCCGTGCCGTTCGCCCCGTCCGGCGGCGGCTACATCTGGGGCTCGAACAACCTCATCCTCAACAACGCCGCGCTGCTCGCGCTCGCCTACGACTTCAGCGGGCAGGAACGCTTCCGCAACGGGGTGTTCGAGACGATGGCCTACGAGTTCGGCCGCAACCCGCTGGGCCAGTCGTACGTGACCGGGTACGGCGACCAGCCCTCGCGCAACGTCCACCACCGGTTCTGGGCCCACCAGCTCGACTCGTCGCTGCCGATCGCGCCGCCCGGCGCGCTGGCCGGCGGCCCCAACAGCGGGCTGCAGGACCCGGTCGCCCAGGAGAGGCTCGGCGGGTGCAAGCCGCAGAAGTGCTACCTGGACGACATCAACGCCTGGTCGGTCAACGAGGTCGCGATCAACTGGAACGCGGTGCTGGCCTGGGTGAGCGCCTGGACCGCGGAGAAGGCCGGCGCCTCCGCGAGCCCGTCGCCGTCGGCTTCCCCCTCGGAATCGCCCAGCCCCAGCCCGTCACCGTCCCCCTCACAGAGCCCGTCTCCCTCTCCCTCGCCGAGCCCCTCGCCGAGTCCCTCGCCGTCGCCCTCACCTTCGGCGAGCACGGGTAAGGCGTGCACCGCGACGTACGCCGTCACCAGCCAGTGGCCCGGCGGCTTCGGGGCGACCGTCACCGTGAAGAACACCGGCGCCATCGCCACCAGCGGATGGACGGTCGCCTGGACCTTCCCCAACGGCCAGACGATCACCCAGCTCTGGAACGCCTCGCACACGGTGAACGGATCGGACGTGAAGGCCGTGAACCTGTCCTGGAACGGCGCGCTCGGCGCCGGCGCCTCCACCACGTTCGGCTTCAACGGCTCCTGGAACGGCACCAACTCGAATCCGTCCCAGGTGACCTGCACGGCCGTCTGACAAGCACGGGCGTCTGACGAGCACCGGCGTCTGACGAGCACGGGCCCCGCGCGGCAACCCCGCGCGGGGCCATCCGGGTGGCCGCAAGGGCCATGGTCACCAGCGGTGGCCCGGAGGACACGGCCGGCGTCCTCGGCCGGCCGGTCCGTGACAGCGCTGGTTCTTCAGGCGGCGTGCTGGTAGGCGGAGTAGGTGAGGTAACCGGTGTCGCCGCCCTGGTACCAGGTGGACTCGTCGTGCGGTGCGATCGGCAGCCCCTGGCGCAGCCGCTCCACGAGGTCGGGGTTGGCGATGAAGGCGCGGCCGAAGCTGATCAGGTCGGCGCCGCGCTCCAGCCAGTGGTCGGCCGCCGCCCTGTCCGTCTGCCGGGGGCCCATCGGGAAGACCGGGTTGACGATGAGCGTGCCGGGCCAGGCCTTGCGCAGCCCGAGGAGCACCTCCTCGTCGGCCGTGGCCTCGAGGTGGACATACGCCAGGCCCAAGGGGGCCAGCTCGGCGAGCAGCGCACCGTACAGGCTGGGAACCTCCATGTCCTCCGCGCCCCAGAAGCCGGCGCCGGGTGAGAGGCGGATCCCGGTCCGGTGGCCGCCCACTGCCTCGACGGTCGCGGACACCGCCTCGACGGCGAACCGGATGCGGTTGGCGATCGAGCCGCCGTAGGCGTCGGTGCGCAGGTTGGCGGTGCTGGAGAGAAACTGCGCGATGAGATAACCGTTCGCGCCGTGCAGCTCCACGCCGTCGAAGCCGGCGTCGACAGCCCGGCGGGCGGCTTCGGCGTAGGACCGGGCGTGCTCGGGCACCTCGGCGGTGGGCAGCGCCCGCGGCACGGGCGCCGGCTTGGGCCCTGCCGGGGTGAACACCTCCCCCGGCGCGGGGACGGCCGACGGGGCCACCGGCCGCATGCCCGTGGTGTCGGGGTGGGAGACGCGGCCCCCGTGCATGATCTGGGCGAAGACACGACCGCCGTTGGCGTGGACCGCACCGGTGACCTGCCGCCAGGACTCGGTCTGTTCGTCGGTGTACAGGCCCGGGGTGCCCGGATTGGACTGCCCGACGAGGCTCGGCTGCACCCCTTCGGTCACGATGAGCCCGGCGGTGGCACGCTGGGCGTAGTAGGTCGCCATGGACGGCGTCGCCAGGCCGCCCGCGGCCGCGCGTACGCGGGTCATCGGGGCCATCACCACACGGTTGGGCAGGGTCAGCGCGCCGAGACGGTAGTGATCGAACAGGGACGTCATTACTGCGTGCCTTTCAGGTTCTCCGTGGATGGTCACGTCCGCCGGCTGGACAAGACCAGGCTAGAACCTGACACTGACGTCAGATGCAAGTGTTTCGAGTGGAGATTTCCCAGGGGAGGCTCGATGCGGATCGGGGAACTGGCGTCACGGGCCGGGGTGAGCGTCCGGTCCCTGCGCTACTACGAGGAGCAGGGCCTCATCACCAGCACCCGCAGCGCCGGCGGCCAGCGTCACTACACCGACGGCGAGATCGAACGGGTGGAGTTCATCCAACGCCTGTACGCCGCCGGGCTCTCCAGCCGTACGATCGCCGAGCTGTTGCCGTGCGTGGAATCGCCGAGCGAGCAGAACTCCACCGAGGCGTTCGAGCGGCTGGTGCGGGAGCGGGACCGGATCAGCCGGCACGTCGAGGAACTCGTGACAGCCCGCGACGCCCTCGACCGGCTCATCGACGCCAACCGCGCGCACCACGGGCGGCTCGCCGCCCGCTGACCCTCGGGGACGCGCCGCCGTCGTGCGGGCGGGTGAGCCCGTACGACGGCGGCGGACCCCAGGGCGCTCTGCAGCCGTGGTCACCAGCGGTGGTGGACCTGGGGGCGGATGAGGTCGTCGTAGACGTTGCGGACCTCGTCCTGCGCCTCGGCGCTGAGGGGCGGGAACTGCGCCGCCGCCGCGTTGGCCTGGGCCTGCTGCGGGTTGCGGGCGCCGGGGATCACGACGCTCACCCCCGGCTGGTCGATGATCCAGCGCAGGGCGAACTGCGCCAGCGTCATGCCCTCGGGCACGAGTCCGCGCAGCCGGTCGACCGCCTGGAGGCCGACGCCGTACTCCACGCCGGAGAAGGTCTCGCCGACGTCGAACGCCGCGCCCTGGCGGTTGAAGTTGCGGTGGTCGTTCTCGGCGAAGACCGTCTGCGGGCCGTACTTGCCCGACAGGAGGCCGCTGGCCAGCGGGACCCGGGCGATGATGCCGACCCCGGCCTTCTCCGCGGCGGGCAGGACCTCTTCGAGCGGCTTGAGCCGGAAGGCGTTGAGGATGATCTGCACGGTGGCCACCCCCGGCCGCGCGATCGCGGTCAGCGCCTCGGCGACCGTCTCCACGCTGACGCCGTACGCGGCGATCCGGCCCTCGGCCACCAGCGTGTCGAGCCCGTCGAAGACCTCGTCGGTGTCGAAGACCGTGCTCGGCGGGCAGTGCAACTGCACCAGGTCGAGCGTGTCGACGCCCAGGTTCTCCCGGGAACGGTCGGTCCAGGCGCGGAAGTTGTCCAGGGTGTAGGCGTCGGGCGTCTGCTGCACCCTGCGGCCCATCTTGGTGGCGACCGTCAGGCCGGGCCGCTCCTTGATCAGCTTGCCGATGATCTTCTCACTGCGGCCGTCGCCGTACACGTCGGCCGTGTCGATGAAGGTGGTCCCGGCCTCGACCGCGGCCCCGAGCGTGGCCAGCGCATCGGCCTCGCTCACCTCGCCCCAGTCGGCTCCGAGCTGCCAGGCGCCCAGCCCGACCACGCCCACCCGCCTGCCTGTCCTGCCCAAAACGCGCTGCTCCATGATGTCAGATCGTAGCGGGGCAGCTCAGGGAGCAGGCGGCGTGGACTGGAGGTGGCGTACGAACCAGTCGCGGGCGAGCCGCGCGACCGTCTCCAGGGCGCCGGGCTCCTCGAACAGGTGCGTGGCGTGGGGCACGACCTCCATGCGCACATGCGCGGTGAGCGACTCCATCGCCTCCCGGTTGAGGCCGATCACGATGGGGTCGCGCTCCCCCACGATCAGCAGCGTCGGCTGGCGCACCGCCCGCAGCGCGTTCCCCGCGAGGTCCGGCCGGCCGCCGCGGGAGACCACCGCCTGTACGACGCCCGGCCGGGTGGCGGCGGCGACGAGCGCGGCCGCGGCGCCCGTGCTGGCCCCGAACAGCCCGACGGGCAGGCCCCGGGTGAGGTCGTCGCCGGGCAGCCGGTCGGCCAGCGCCCCCACCCGGGCGGCGAGCAGGCCGATGTCGAACCGCAGGTGCCCGGTGAGGGCGTCGGCCCGCTCCTCCTCGGCGGTGAGCAGGTCGGCGAGGACCGTGGCCAGGCCGGCCCGCTGCAGTTCCCCCGCCACGTAGCGGTTGCGCGGGCTGTGCCGGCCGCTGCCGCTGCCGTGGGCGAACAGCACCGCTCCGCGCGCGTCCCGGGGCACGGCCACGTCCGCGTCGAGGACGACCTCGCCCACCGGGATCCGCACGCTGAGCTCGACCTCGCTCA
This sequence comes from Microbispora sp. H10885, assembly GCF_014161415.1. Classification (NCBI taxonomy): domain Bacteria; kingdom Bacillati; phylum Actinomycetota; class Actinomycetes; order Streptosporangiales; family Streptosporangiaceae; genus Microbispora; species Microbispora sp. H10885. The sequence goes on from NZ_JABBWY010000002.1 coordinate 102,892, forward strand.
TCGCAGCCTCCTCCGGCACGCCGCGCCTCCGCGACCAGTGGGCATACCCTCGGCGAATTACGACAAACCGGACGTCAGGCGCGGCGCGAGCGGAGCGCCTTCAGCACCCGCACACCGCCGTCGCCGCCCGCCGCGCCGTCTCCCGCGCCGGCCCCCTCGCCCCCGACGATGCGCCGGTACTCCTCCGACTCCATCGGGCACAGCGCGATCCGGCCGCCGGCGTCGAACAGCAGCCCCCAGCCGTACTTCTTGGGCAGCGGCGATCCCCGCAGGCACGCCTGCGGGCGGGAGAAGAAGTCCTTCCGCAGCGCCGCGCGCCGCTCCTCCGTCAGGTCCGGAAGGTCCTGACGGAGCAGCCAGCTCTCGAACAGCACGTCCTCCTGGGTCAGGCCGTACGGCGCGCCGGAGATCATCTCGTACTGCAGGACGGCGACGGTCGGCCTGCCGCCTCGGGGCTCGGGCGCCTTCGCGGTGGTCACCGGGCAGTCGTCGGCGACCGCGATGAGCGTCGAGTAGTAGTTCAGGTCGTCGGCCACGCTTTCACTATGCCCGAGACGACGCGCCCGGCCGCCCGGCCACACGGCTGCCCGGCCGTCACGCGCCGGTACGGGAGGAGGCCGGCGGGCGGGGCTCCGAGATGAGGAGCACGTCGCCGGGCAGGCCGGTCACGTGCGGCACGCCGCTGCCCTCCCGGACGTCCAGGTCGACCCGGGTCCCCGCGAGGTGCATGCCGGAGATGCGCAGGTCGCCGAACCCCGCCGGCAGTGCGGGCGCGATCCACACCTTGCCGTGCGGCACCCAGGGGTCGATGCGCAGCAGGAGGCGCACGAGCTGGATCGGCGCGGCCGACGACCACGCCTGCGGGGAGCACGAGGTCGGGTAGGGCACCGGGAGGTTGAACTCGCCGCGGTCGAAGCCGCAGAACAGCTCGGGCAGCCGGTCGCCGAAGGCCCGGGCGGCGTCGAGCAGGCCGCAGGCCACCCGCTGGGCCTCCTCCACGAAGCCGTACCGCATGAGCCCGGCCGCGGCCAGCGCGCTGTCGTGCGGCCACACCGAGCCGTTGTGGTAGCTCATCGGGTTGTAGGCGCCCATGTCTGAGGCGAGCGTGCGGATGCCGAAACCGGTGAACATCCGGGGCGAGAGCAGGTGCCCGGCCACCGACGCCGCCTTGTCCCGGTCGACGATGCCCGACCACAGGCAGTGGCCCATGTTGGAGGCGAGGGCGTCGATCGGCCGGCCCTCGTGGTCGAGCCCCACGGCGAAGTAGCCGCGGTCGGGCAGCCAGAACCGCTCGTTGAACCGGGCCCGCAGCTCCGCGGCCCGCCTGCGGTAGTGCCGCTCGGCCTCGGCGTCCCCCGCCTCGCGGGCGAAATAGTGGCGGGCGAGGTAGGCGGCGTAGACGTATCCCTGCACCTCGGCCAGCGCGATGGGCGGCCGGGCGAGGGCGCCGTCGGCGAAGTTGATCCCGTCGAAGGAGTCCTTCCACCCCTGGTTGACCAGGCCCTGGTCGGTCTTGCGCCGATACCACAGGAACCCGTCGCGCATGCCGTACCGCTCGATCCACTCCAGCGCGGCGTCGGCGTGCGGGAGCAGCCGCCAGGCCGCCTCGGTGTCGAGACCCCAGCGGCGCAGCTCGCCGAGGAGGACGACGAACAGGGGGCTGGAGTCCACCGAGCCGTAGTAGGCGTGCCCGCCCACTCCCACGCCCGCGTCGTCCGGCCGGGCGCCGTACCGCAGCTCGTGCAGGATCTTGCCCGGCTCCTCCTCGGTCATCGGGTCGGCTTTCGTGCCCTGCAGGTCGGCCAGCCGGCACAGCGTGCCGTACGCCAATCCGGGGTCGAGCGGCAGGACCAGCAGGGAGGTGAGCAGCGAGTCGCGGCCGAACAGCGTCATGAACCAGGGCGCCCCGGCCGCCACGCTGGGCGGCAGGTCCGGGCGCTCGGGATCGAACAGCCGCAGCGCGCCGATGTCCTGGTGGGACTGCCGCAGGATCGCGCCGAGGGCGGTGTTGGAGGTGGTGACCTCCGGCAGGCTCCGGTCCCACTCGAACAGCCACCCCGCCTGCTCGGCGAGCGCGGGCGTCAGCCGCTTGTGGCAGTACCACGCCTCGGTCTCGACCCCGTTGATGATCGGGTTGACCTTCAGCGCGGCCCTCCACTCGCCCCGTGGCGGCACCACCGCCCGGAACAGGAGCATGCGCGGAGCCGGCACCGCCAGGACCGGGGTGTCACCGGCCTCGGCCGTCACCCGCGCCCCCCGGGCCTTGCTGACGGAGAACATGCGCAGCGAGCGTTCCTCCGTCGCGGTCGTCACGTCGGCCACCCAGTGCACCCTGTGGGTCTTCACCTCGAACAGGTCGCACACGTCGGACCCGACGAGCAGGGTCACGACGAGGCCGGCCGGCTCGTGGGACATGTTCCGGATGACGAGGTCCTCCGACAGTCCCCCGCCGACGTACCGGTCGCGCGTCACCAGCAGGGTGCTCTCCACCTGGCCCGGCCTGGGCGCGGCCCGGCCGAGGAACGTCGCGTGGTACGGCTCGCCGGTGACGACCTGCAGTTCCTCGATCGGGCCGTCGTCGACGCGCAGCTCCCACTGCGACAGCAGCCGGGTGTCGGCGTAGTAGATCCCCTGCGCCGCTCCCGGCAGGATGTCGCCGTTGCGGGACGACACGCAGAACGAGCCCCCGGCCACCAGCGTCACGGCGCCCGCGCCGATGGGGCTGGGCTGCCCCTCGAACGTCCACCCGCCCGTCATGCCGATCCCCCCGGCCCGCACGCCCGTCAACGCTGCCGTCATACCCTTCCGCCGCACCGGTTTTCACCACTTATCGCCAGTTATGTCGGGATGGCCTGTCCGGCCGCCGCCGGTGGAGCGCCGCACGGTCCCGGCACGGCGGGTCCTGCCGGGGTTTACTCCTTCATGACCTGGGGTTCCCTACCCTGCCGTCATGCGCAGGTGGGTGAGTGCGGAGGGGCACGAGGTGGACTCCGTCGTCATCGAGGGCCGGCGGCTCCTGCGAGTGCGCCATCTGGGGTATCACGTCGGCTTCTGCGCCACCGTCGAGGAGGTGGCCGCCCACGTGGACCTGGCCGACCTGGTGGAGGTCGTGGAGCTGCGACGGGCCGGACGCCCGCGCGCACGGCGATGAGGGGTGAGCCGGTCCCGGCCGGCTCACCCCTCGGTCGTCCCACTGCCGCCCATGCGGCGGCGGGGGTCAGTCCCAGCCCGGCATCGAGAAGGGGTCGGCGCTCCTCGGCCTGGCCTGCCCCTTGGCCTTGATCATCTTCTTGGCCCCGGTGGCCGGCTTCGCCGGCCGGAGCCATGCGTCCGCCGCCTCGTCGTCCTCCTTCTTCTGCCGGCCGGTGGGCGCGCCGGTCAGGTCGTCGCCCGACAGCTTCGCGTAGGTGGGCTTCTGCGTGGAGGGGTTGAGGAAGATGTCCCGCGGCGCGTTCTGGGCGTTGGCGCCGCTGTTGGCGCCACTGTTGGCGTCGCCGCTGTTGTTCCTCGCCGGCATGGTGAACATGCCGCCGTTGCCCAGCGGCATGAAGCCGCTCGTGCCGCCGGGCTCCTGGCCGGCGGCCCCCTGCTTGCCGCCCGCCTGGCCCGCGCCCTGCGGAGCCCCGGCCGCCTGGCCGGTGTTCGCCTGGCCCGCGTTCCGCGGGCCTCCGGCCGCCGGGCCGCGCATGCCCTGAGCGCCGGCCTCGTCGTCCGGCTTGGTGAACGGGGTGACCTTCGCGCCCTTGTCCAGGATCTCCAGCGCCTTGGACGCGACGAAGTCGGGCTCCTCCGGGTGGTTCATCGCCATCGCGGCGATCTTCTTGCCGGGCGACAGCTGCTCCTTGGCGGCCATCGGGCTCTGGTCGGCGGGCGCCGGCCCCGACAGGAGAGCCGCGGCGAGTACGGCAGTAGCTATAGGCATGAGTATTTCCCCCGAATATTGGTGGACGGTACAAGAACGAAGGTAAGCGGCTGATGCCGGGCGTTCACGGACCTGACACTCAGTGTCCGGTCAAATAAGAGAATCGGCCGCTTCAGGACATAGGCCGCACCCCGCGCGGAGAATCAGGAGCGAAAAGGGGTGGAAACGAATCCGGGGGCGCGCCGCATGCGGCACACCCCCGGAGAACACCGTCCTGGACGGCGGCCGGTCACCTCGGCATGAGGACCTTGTCGACCAGGTAGACGGTCGCATTGGAGGTGGCGAGGTTCCCGCACGTCACGGCGGCGTCGTTGACCTTGAGGCTGGGCGCCGCGCCCGAGACGGTGAGCTTGCGGCCCTCCAGGCTGGTCAGCTCGCCCTTCAGGTCCGCGGGCGCCTTCCGTCCCTTGACCACGTGGTAGGCCAGCAGCCCCCGGAGCGACTTGCGGTTGGTCAGCAACTGGTCGAGCTGGTTCTTCGGGATCTTGCCGAACGCCTCGTTGGTGGGCGCGAACACGGTGATGTCCTGGGCGGAGTTGAGCGTCTCCGCGAGCCCGGCCTTCTTCACCACACGGGCCAGCGTGGAGAGCGACGGAATGTCGGAGAGCGCGGCGCCCACCGGCACCTTGGCCAGTTCGGCGGGACTGCCCTTGCCCGAGGCCGGGAGCGAGGCGCAGGCGGGCCCGACCGGCGACGCGGCCGCCGAGGCCGAGGGCGTCGCGGAGGCTCCCTCGCTCGGCTCGGCGCTGGTGGTGGGGGTCTCGGTGGTCATGTCGGTGGCGGTCTCGTTGACCGCGACCGGGGCCGCGGAGTCGCCGCCCTGGCTACCGCACGCCGCGGACATCGACAGCGCCGCGGTCAGCGCGGCAAAGGCGAGCAGACGGGTTTTCATGATGGTGCTTCCTTAGTCGTGGAAAGGTCGTTGCTGGGTGGCGGGCCGGGCGCGCGGGCCTGTCCGTCAGGCCGTCTCGGGCGCGTTGTTCACCAGCCGCGCGGCCGCTGCTGCTGCCGGGGGCGCTGGATGACCTTCTTCCGCCCGTGGACCGGCGGGAACGACCTGGTCTTCTGCACTCCCTGCGCGGAGTGGAAGGTGAACGGCTTCGGCGCCTCGCCCGGCTTGCCGGGCGCCGACGCCGGCTGGAACACGACGTCGCGCGTCTTGGGATCGATCAGCGGGATGATCGAGGTGTTCGATCCCGACGGGCTGACGTTCTCCGCGCCGCCGGCCTTCTCCCCCGGCCTGACGACGTCGCCGTCCGCGTCCGGCCCGGCGTCCGCGCCGGGATCACGCGGCACGTCCGGGGCGCTCCCCGGAGCGGAGTCCGCGCCGGCGTCGCCCCGCTCGCCCGCCGTCCCGCCGGGCGCCATCCACGGCGGCGCCTGCGGAAGCATGAACGGAGACTCCCCGTCCTGCGGCGCCCCGCCGGGCGTGAGAGCGAATGGTCCCGCCGGCCGCCACGACGGCGTGGCGTCGTTCGTGTCCGCGGTGGCCGTCGTCCCGGTCGGAGCCGGGTCCGGCGGCACGACGGCCGGCCCGGAGAGGAGGGCGGCGGCCAGTACGGCAGTGCAGAGAGGCATGAGACTCCCCCGAGGTCATGGATGGTACGAGCACGACGGTAAGCGCCGCACCAGGGAGTGATCACGCATCCCACGACCAATGTCCGGTCAAGCATGGTGATCGGGCGCTTCACCCGCAAAGGTCCCATCACGCCTGCAAGCGGCCCGCCTGACGGGCGCCGCCGCGGCGTGGAACACACGGGTTCGGCGCCCCGCGGAAACGCCGGGGAAACGGCACGGAGATCAGGCGCCCAAGGGATCGCCCTTTTCCTGGATTCCCGTCCCGAGTGCCGGCGGGACGAGGGGGTATGCGCGGGCCCATGAGTGACAAGCGCGAATCCGAGGAACCGAAGGTCGGCGACGAGGTGACCTGGAAGAGCCACGGCGGGACCGCCGAAGGCAAGGTCGAGAAGAAGATAACCGAACGGACCGAGGAGGCCGGCCGCACCGTGGCCGCGTCTCCGGAGGAACCGCAGTACAAGGTGCGCAGTGAGAAGAGCGGCGGCTCGGCGGTGCACAAGCCCTCGGCTCTGCACCCGAAGAAGTGACGCCCGGCCGAGGAAGTCGCCCATGTCCTGGACAGAGACGTCAGGCGGCTCACGGGACCGGACACCCATAAGCGTGCCGGCCCGTATCCGCGGCACGTGGATTCCCAAAGGTCTCAACCGACGTGTCACCGTCACCCCCCATGCGCCGAGCGGCCCTGACCCTCCGTGGGCGGGATCATTCCGTTGACGAGGGGAAGGGCCACTCCGAAGGCTCCGCCGCCGCCCAGCAACGCCACCGGCCAGGAGTTGCCGGCCGTCAGGAGCAGCGCCACCGCGATGACCGCTGTCAGGGCCGCGAGGACGAACACGACAGCCGCACGTAACGTGAGCAGGTACACGATCCCTCCAGGTTGATCTTGGCGGGAACCCTGTCGTTCTCGCTCACCGTCCAGCACAGCCGGCACCGGCGGTGTCCAGTAGTCCGCGGGACGGAGTCGCGACATATCAGCGCCGACCGGATCCCACGCCCGGACACAGCGCGTTCACTCTGGGCCGGCTGACTGTGCCGCCCACCCCCTCGGTCGTACACTTGCGGACACGATCGGACATCCGCGGACACGATGAGGACGGTGACGTGGACGACGGGCCGTTCACCGACGATCTCGATCTGACCGCTGTGACCACTCGCGAGCAACTGGCCTCGCTCCTCGAAGCGCTGCGCGCCCGCGCAGACAGGCCCTCGTTGCGAAAACTGGAGCGCTGGGCACAACAGAACGGGAAGCCGGCACTGTCGAAGTCGACCGTCGCCGACATGCTCAGCGGCCGGCGGTTTCCGCGGAAGACCGTACTGCTGACCTTCCTGGAGGCCTGCGCGGTACCCGATGGCGAGGTCGAGCGATGGCAGCGCGCCTGGGAGCGCATCGCCCCCGAGGAGAACCGCCGCCCCGAGGTCGAGCCCGCCGACCTCGATCGGTTCCGCGAGCAGGTCCTGGAACAGGCTCACGAGGCGGCCGAGGCGATCCTCACCGGGGCTCGCGGCCGAGCTGAGCAGATCATCGCCGAGGCCGAGCAGAGACTCGTCGAGGCCGAGACGCTGCGGCGTCAGGCCCAGGCCGATGCGGCCGCCGTTGACACACGGGCTCCCCAGGCAGAGCACACTCTCCAGCACAGAGACGAAATCCCGCGCGGGGACCGGGACTCCCTTGCCCACCAGCGCGAGCGCGAACTCGAGGCAGTGCGGCGTGAGCGGGACGAACTGGCGGCCCGGCTCCAAGGCCTGTCCGCCGCCCAGGCCCGGAGGGCCAGACCACGCGCGACAGCGGTTGCCGCTCCTCGGATACTGGCCGGCCACGCCAAGCCCGTCGTCGGACTGGCCTTTCACCCCGATGGCCGGCTATTGGCCACCGCCGGCGCCGATGGCACCGTGCGGCTGTGGGATACGGTCACCCACGATCCCGTCGGGGATCCCATCACCGGCCACTCCGGTCTCTACGAGGTGGCCTTCCACCCCGACGGCCGTCTGCTCGCCAGCGTCGACGGGACGGTGCGGCTGTGGGATCCGGCCACCGGAGAGCCCGTCGGCAGGCCTCTGGAGCACGGTGGCCGGATCGACTCTGACATCGCGGTGGCTTTCCACCCTCAGGGGCATCTGCTGGTCACCGGCAGCGTTGCCGGGAAAGTGCGGCTGTGGGATCCGGCCACCGGAGAACCCCTCGGCAGGTTCGGCAGTGGCGGCTCGCCCGTCAAGGCAGTGGCCTTCCACCCCGACGGCAGTCTGCTCGCCAGTGTCGACAGGACGGTGCGGCTGTGGGATCCGGCCACCATGGAGTCCATTGGCGAACCCTTCATGCCCTACCCCGGCCCTCTCCATGGGTTGGCCTTCCACCCGCAGAGACACCTGCTCGTCGCCGTCGGTGACGACGGGGGCGTGCACTTGCGGGATCTGGAAACCGGGCGAGAGGTACTGAGACATCCCCGTCAACCCTTGAGCAGCCATGTCGGCGCGGTCCGTGGCGCGGCCTTCCACCCCGGCGGTGACCTGCTCGTCACTACCGGCGCCGACGGCACGGCGCGGCTGTGGGATCCGGCCACCGGAGAACCCCTCGGCGAACCCCTCAGCGCCCACACCGGCACCGTCTATGCGGTGGCGTTCCATCCCGACGGCCGCTGGTTCGCCACCGCCAACGAGGACGCGACGATCCGGTTGTGGTCGACCCCGAAGTGGGCCGACCATCCGGTGAAGTAGGCCGGACATGCCTGCTGCTCGGGCCTGCCCCAGGAACTCCGATACCCGTATCGGGGAGCCCGCCTGACCGCCGCTCTCCCGAAGCGACCCGGAGAAGTGACGCCGCCGGGGTCCTGCGCCGGGCGGGCCGGAGGCCACGCCCGGCGCGTCACGCACCGGCTCTAACTGAGCGTCTTCTTCCAGTGGAAGCCGCCGGGCAGGTTCACCGTGAGGGTGCGACGCCCATCCGCCGTCTTGGTCACGCGGAAGGCGCGGCCGCCGTAGCTGTGGCCCACACCGCCGCGCGACAGGTTGAGTCTGAAAGGCCCCATCTTGATTGACTTACGGTAGCTCCAGCCCATCGTTTCCCTCCGTGTTTTCCGTGCCCCCGCGACTACCCACAGAAGCGATCAGCACACGCGCTTGCACAGAGGTGCATGTCGGGACGCACCGCCGCCGTCCTCGCCGTACAACTCCTGGTCACAGGGTGGGAACCTTTGTCCGGTGCAATGACGAGACGGCGGCTGGGACCGTGTAAAAACGATGCCTATGGCTAAGGATGGGGACGAGGAGCCGATCGCGGACGACCTGGAGGCCGTCACGTCCGCCGTGCTCACCGCGTCGCGGGTGCTCGTCGCGATCTCCGCACGCTCCCTCGCCTCCGCGGAGGACAGAGTCACACTGCCGCAGTTCCGGATGCTGCTGGTGGTCGGGCAGGGAGAGACAAAACTGGTCACGCTGGCCGAGAGACTCGGCGTGAATCCCTCGACCGCGATGCGGATGGCGGACCGCCTCGCCGCCGCCGGGCTGCTGAAGCGCGAGGTGAACCCGCAGAACCGGCGGGAGACGCTGCTGCGGCTGACCGACGTCGGCTCGCGCATCGTGGACGAGGTCACGGCCCGGCGCAAGGCGGAGATCGCGGCGATACTCGCCCGGATGCCCGCTCCCCGGCGCCAGGCTCTGATCACCGCCATGCGCGAGTTCACCGACGCGGCCGGCGAACCGCCCACGACCGTCTCGTTCCCGCTCGGCTGGCCCGATCCGTCCTCCTGACCCGATGCCTGAACGGACCTGGTGATCCGGTACGCCCGCCGGAAGCCGGCCGGGTTCGCGGCGGCGGCGCACTCGCCGGGTACGCGGTCGTCACGCGGACTCAGCATCCGGAGGCGGCGCACTCCCCCGGGATGAGGCCGCCGGAGCCACCGGCCGTCGAGGGCGTGTCGTCGCCTCCGCCGGAGCCGGTGCCCGCGCCGCCCTTCGTGTCACCGCCCGCCTTTCCGGCCGGCCCGGTCTTCACCTGGCCCGTGCCGCCGGGCGCCTGACCGGTGGACCCACCGGCGCCGGAGCCGGTGCCCGTGCCGTCTCCGGCGGGCGCCTGCGCGGAGCCTCCGGAGCCGCCGTCCGCGCCACCACCCTCGGCGTCGCCCGCCGAGCCGTCATCCGCGCCGTCATCCGCACCGTCCTCGGCGCCGGTCCCGGAGTCCGGTCCCGCCTCGGCGGGATCACCGGCGCCGTTCTCCTGCGCCGGCGCCGTCTGCTGCCCGGCACCGCCCGCGGAGGGGCCCGGGTCCGTGGCGCCGCGCAACGCGAAGCCCGCGCCCGCCGCCGCGAGTACGGCGACCAGGATCACGGCGACGATGACGAGGGGCTTCCTGCTCTTCGCGCCGGACGGCTCGTCGCTGGAGAGGATCTCCTGACGAAACTGATCATCCTGGCTCGTCTGTGAGGGGACGCGCCCGTACATGTGAGACAACTCCCAGCGGTCGTATCGGGGGAAAGCTCCACGGCTTCCGCGGGTGGCTGCCCACCCTAGCCGCGTGAGTCACCGAATTTCACAGACACCCGCAAACGATCTCAAACTCCCAGAGTGTTCCCAGGCGCCTCTCCGGCCGGTCAGCCGAAATAGGGGAGGTGGAACGGCTCCTGCGCCGCGGCGGGGCCGGACACCCCGGCTCCCACGACCTCCTGGCCGCGTCGCTCGCCGCCGTGCCCCTCCCGCCGCGGGCCACCCCTGCGGTGCCGTCCGCCGGACGTCGCCGCCGCGGCTGCCCTGAAGCGCAGACCGGTCACCGCGGTCGACACGAGCGCGAACAGCAGCCCGGCCGGCAGGACGGCGTCGCTCGGCGAGAAGGCCGTGCCCGGCGGCTGCCCGTGACCCGCGGCCATGCTCCGCGTGGCCGACGCCGCCGCCCCCTGCCCCACTGCCCCCTGGACCACCGCCCCCTGGACCGCCGCGTCCGCCGCCACGGGCTGGACGGTGACGGTCACCTTCGGGATCACCTTCACCTTGCGCGGCAGGCCGTACCCGACGATCTTGCTGGAGTCGCGCACCTTGCGCTTGAGCCAGACGCCGTCGACGTTGCCCTCGATCGTGTGGACCTTGCCGCCGACGACCTTCTCGACGATGCCGACGTGGTCGATGTCCTTGATGCGCTTCGACCCCGACCAGTCGAAGAAGACCACGGCCCCCGGTTCCGGCTTGCGGCTCCAGGCGCCCTGCTGCTCGAACCACTTGGCGTGCCGGGTGGTCAGCGCGAACTCGCCGACGTGGTCCTGCACGCCCGCCCGGTTGGCCGCCCACGAGACGAACATGTCGCACCAGGGAGCCGCCTTGAAGTCGGAGTCCATGGCGATGTTGTCGGCGTACCACTCGCCGAACTTGGTCGGCTTCCCGGGCCGTTCCCGGTAGCCGAGCTCCGGGCGTACGGCGTCGAGCAACTGCTGTGCTATCGGATCGGTAGAAATCGAAGGCTCCTATGGCGCGCGTCAGAACATGACGAACCCGCCGCCGGGCACGACGGCATGCGGGCATGACCGTCACACCGACCGTCACGCCGGCGGACGCACCGGCGGACACGGCCGCGGCGGTCCCCGGGCGGGCGGGGTCGGACGGGATTCAGAAACGGGAGATGTGGCAGCCCGTCACGGGCGCGCCGTCACCCCGGAAGCCTGGAGACGTTCCAGGGCGGGCATGTGGTCCGGCGACGGAGGCCGGACCGGGTGGGCAGGTGGAGCGGACACTCCACGCGCTCTCCTCTCCTTGGCCGCCTACCGGGTTAGCTGACGGGTTCGGGCCAGGAGTAGCCCTACCGGATGGTCCGGATTCACCCCAGAAGAGACGTGGGTCCCCGGTTCCCGGGTTCGATGACATCCGGGATTCGGCGGTCGCCGGTCGTCCTCGGGTTGAGGACCACGCACCGGCGCACTGACCGGAAGCATAGTAGATCACGAGTAGGACACGACCGAAAAACCGGCAAACAGGTCCATTTCTGCACCTTCTGCACCATGCTTCCGCAGGTCCTCGCACTGACGGCACCTAATCGTGATATGCGCCACAGCCACCCCGCGTACGTTCGCCCTGGGCGCGGCGACAGCGGGTGCGCGATCAGGGTGCCGGTGGGCGGCGCCGATCGAGGAGAGCCAGTCCGGTCGGGGTGAGGGTGTGCAGGACACCGCCGTGGTGCCTGCGCGTCGTGATCAGGCCCGCCTCGCGCAGGACGCCGGTGTGCTGGCTGACCGCCGCCGACGTGATGCCGATCCGCCGGGCCAGGGCGCCGGTGGTGAGGACGCCGTCGGCGATGGCGGTGAGCACCGACGCGCGCGTGCGTCCCAGGAGGTTGGCCAGCGCGCGGGCGGACGTGCCCGTCGTCCAGACGTCCGCCGCGCGGTCGGCCCCGAGCGCGGCCGGGTAGATCAGGATGGGGTCGGCGGGTCCGTCCGCCGCGTACATCACCACCGGGGCGCGCAGGAAGAACGAGGGCACCACCAGGAGTCCCCGCCCGTCGAGGACGAAATCGCCGCCGGGCCCCGGCGCGGTGATGTGAACGGCCGGCGGCGTCCACCGGATGGCCGGGTGCAGGCCGGACAGCAGGCCCTCCACTCCCCTGTCGAGCAGGATCATGCCGCGTCGTACCCGCTCGGCGTCGAGGTGTGCGCGGACGCGATCCCAGTGGGGGCCTACCGCGGCCCGGTGGTACGTCTCCACGGCGGACAGCACCTCCCGCCGGGCAGCGGAAGAGTCGGCGAGCCCATCCAGGGCGGCCGGCACCCGTCCGTGGCGCCCGGCGTAGAAGTCCAGTTCCGCCTCGACCGCGCGGCGGGGGCTGGCGAGGAAGCTCTCCCTGCCCTCGCTGAAGTCGCCGCCCGGGCCGGCGAGGACGGCCATGTCGAAGCACGGCGGCACCGCGGGCGCGATGGCGCCCAGCACCGGGAACCGGACGTCCGGGGCGCGACGCGCCCGGCGCCGCCACGCGCCGAACAGCGCCTCCTCCCCCCGCCCGCGCAGAGTGGTCAGGCTGAACAGGGTCTCGGCCATCGGCCCCAGCGTCGGGCCGACCCGCACCCGCGCCAGGTCGGCGGTGGTCAGGTGAATTGTGTGCACTCGCCCCCCTAGGACGTGGGTCCGGACGGTCCGTCCCCAGGGATCGAACTCGCCGGCGACGAGCCGCGCCGCCGCCGGGGAGCCCGTCAGACTTCTAGGCGACCCTGTTAGCCGTCCAGCGCTGTGTCGGCTGGCCGGTGTCGCACGCGGCGAGGACGAGCCTGACACCTCCGCCGGTGCCCGCGCCTTCGGACTGGACGCACCGGCCGGCCGCCACAGACCGGATCTGGTACGTCAGGCCGGAGATCGAGGGGAACGTCCACTGCTGGGCGGTGGTGCCGGTGCACGGCGTCTGCACGACCGGCGTGCCGGCCGCGGTCGCGCCGCCCAGCGGGGTCAGACACTTGAGGCTGAAGTTGCTGGCCACCGTGAATCCCGAGCCCGCCGAGGTCAGCTTCCACTGCTGGTTCTCCACGCCGTTCGCGGGCCACTGCTTGATCTCGGCGTTGTCGCTCTCGTTGAACGAGTACAGGTCCATCGCCAGATTGGGACCGGTGACGTCGACGAGGTCGTTGGTGAACATCATGACGGAGCCGGCCTCGATCTCGCCGGCCGGAGACGTGCTGCCGTTGGTCGTGACCGTCACCGGCTGCGAGTCCGCGGAGGTGCGCGTGACGCTCCCGTATGTGACGCGCTGGCGGACGGTGTAGGTCGCGGCGGTGTTCGCCGGCAGGCCGGTCACCCGCGCCGTGGTCTGCCAGCCGGGCACCGTCGCGACGACCGACCCGTTGCGCAGGATCTGGTAGTCGGAGGTGTATCCCGATCCCCTCGGGAGCATGCTCGGCAGGAAGCTGAACGCGATCGAGGCCCCCTCCACGTCGGTGGCCCGAAGCACCTGCGGTGGGAGTGCCGGGATCGTCGTCATGGCGGGCACCGTGGCGCCGGCCTGCAGGTAGAGGCTGTGCAGCGCGGCGTTGAAGTGGGTGGTCAGGTAGGAGCCCTGCGGGTTCACCGCGAAATAGTCGTCGCGGCCGCAGTCGAGCATGCGCACCGCCAGCGGGTCCGGGCACGCGATGGTCGCGGTGTCCTGGCACAGCGTCTCGTTGCCGTCGGTGCAGTGGTATCCGGGACCGTAGTGCGGCGCGCCGGACTGCACGCCTCCAAGGGCGTGCGCCAGCTCGTGCGTCAGCGTGTGCCCGTTGAAGCACGCCGGCTGGAAGGTGATCCAGAACGTCTTCGTGTTGTGCAGGTTCGACGTGCTGGGCGTGGTGTCGCCGTTCACGCCGTCGTTCTCCGTGCCCCCGCAGCCGGCCCGGTGGTTCTCGGCCACGATGACGTAGATCCGCTGCGGCGCGTTGTACCCCCAGCTCTTGAGCAGATTGAGGAGGCCGCCGCCGCTGGTGGTGCCGGCCGGCACCTCAGCCGAGTTGACGATCACGTGGCAGCCGGTGTCGCCGCCGAGGAACCTCAGCCAGCGCTGCGCCCCGTCCCGCCGGGCGCTGTCGTTGATGTTCTGCTGCGCGGTCCAGGCGGCCGCGCGGATGGCCGGCTCGCGCTCGGAGAACCGGTTCGTCCCCGGTTCGTAGGTGTACAGAAGGTGCACCCGGTTACCGCTCAGCCCGTCGCCTGTGCACTGGACGGGTGGCGCGCCCGCGGTGCCGCCCGGCACCGCCGCCGCTGGAGGCGCGGGCAGGCCCGCCAACCCCGCGACCGCGAGCGCGACGGCCACCAGCATGTGACGAATTCGCATGCCTTATCGCCCTTCTATGGGGATATATGCCACCGTCCCCGAACCATGTCTGCGGCCGATGACATTCCCCAGAAAACGGGAAATCTTTCTTGCTGAATCGCAGCCGCTTCGTCGAATTCCGGCTGCCTGGCCGGACTCCGCTCCGTGATCGCGCGCGTGCGTTCTTCCCGCGTACCGTACGGTTTCGCGGCGTGACCGGGCGCCGGACGAGTTCCACTGTCTCGTTGTCGGCATCGACCTGGATGTCGCACCCGACGACCTTCGCGCCTTCTCGCGCGAAGACCACGGGCGAGGCGGGCGATCCAGAACGACCGGGCAGGGCGCTGAGCGGCGCAATTCAGGCAGGACTTACAAGCCTCGCGACGGGTGTTTTCCTCCTGCGACAGTGAGCGAGCCCGAGTTCCCCTGAAGAAAGGACAGAAAGCCGCCGGCATCGGCATTTCGGGCCACTGCCCATGCGTGACGACGGGGAGAAAAACGAAAATGAGTAACTCGACGATGTGTCGCCGGCTGACGCTCAGTGCGATGGCGTTCCTGCTCCTGCTCGCCGGCCTGGCGGCGACGGCCCGCACGGCGCTCGCCTCCACCGCTGAGGCGGCCGTCACGACGGGGGCCGTCGCGTCGGCGCCGACCTCGGACAGGACCGCCCTGGTCGAGTACGTCAAGTGCCAGGAGAACAGTCCGGGTGTGTGGTTCACGGTGTGTGTGTCGTTCGAGGAGTACCTCGACCCAGACGTGTTCCGGATGACCACCACCGTCCACGGCCAGTCTCCGTACGGGCACTGGGAGTTCTTCGGCCCGCACGGCCACATCGCCGACAGCGGCAACGGTTACTTCTCCACGGGCCAGGGCTTCGGCTGGAACCAGTTCATGACCGGCGGCTGGGGCGAACGGTGGTGCGCCCGGTTCTGGGAACTGCGCAGCGGGTCCTACGTCCAGATAACACCGAACGTCTGCGTCACCCGATAACACCGAGCGCTCGCGATGGCAGGGCGTGAGCGGGCTTCGGCCCCCTCACGCCCTGCGATGCCGTTCAGACAGCGATCTTGCTGGTCGTGTCGTCCGCGGCCGGCCCGCGCCGCCCACGCCGCCTCGGACCTGACGCGGCGGGCGGCGCGCCGGCTACCACTCACCGCCCGGTGCGCCGACTCCTCTCCGCCGGCCGTGCTCGTGCTGCCGGTAGTTGGCCGCGAACGCGAGCGCGCCGAGGCCGAACAGGAAGATGATCGCTCCGGTGACCACGTTGTTCCAGATGGTCGCGGTGGTCGCCGGCTGTCCTCTGATCACCCACGGCGCGATGATCGCCCAGACGCCGAGCACCGGTGTCACCCAGCTCACGCCGTACGTCCGGCCGAACGCGGAGGCGCAGCTCAGCGCGAGCGCCGTGACGACCAGCCCGACGATCAGGTTGTTGACCGTCAGGCCGCCGAACCCGGTGAATCCCACGATCCACGGCGAGATGGCGAGGTAGAGGCCGGCGAGGAGCGTCACCGCGTCCATGACCTGCGCCGGGGCGGTCGATCCCGCCCGGTCGTACGTCTGGCGCAGCTCCGTGACGTCCGGGCGTCGAGCCAGACCTGGTTGCACCATGATGTGTCACCTCTTCTCCCAGGTGGCCGGGGGCCCGAGACCCCTCTCTTGCATCATGCAACCGGGGACGGCACGGAGGGGAGACCGCGAGACGCGCGGATTGCAGATGAAGTACATCTGTCAGGCAGATGGCGCCGCCGCCGTCAGGGCCTCCGCCGTGTTGACGATCGAGACGTGGCTGTAGGCCTGAGGGAAGTTGCCCACCTGGCGGCGGCGGGTGGGGTCGTACTCCTCCGCCAGCAGGCCGACGTCGTTGCGCAGGGACAGCAGCCGCTCGAACAGCGCCCGCGCCCGCCTGCGCCGGCCCAGCAGGGCGAGCGCGTGCGCGAGCCAGAAGGAGCAGGGGACGAAGACCCCCTCCCCGCCCGGCAGCCGGTCCACCCCGTCGGCCTCCGGCCGGTAGCGCAGCACGAATCCGTCCTCCGTGAGCTCGCGGCACACGGCGTCCACGGTCCCCGCCAGGCGGGGGTCGTCCAGCGGCAGGAAGCCGAGCCGGGGGATCAGCAGCAGCGCGGCGTCCAGCCCCCTGGAGCCGTAGAACTGGGTGAAGGTGTTGCGGCCGGGGTCGTACCCGTGGGCGCACACGTCCCGGTGGATCTCCTCCCGCAGGGCGCGCCAGCGGCCCACCGGGCCGTCGAGCCCCTGCCGCTCCACCGAGGCGACCATCCGGTCCGCGGCCACCCACGCGAGGACCTTCGCGTGCACGAACGGGCGGCGCGGCCCGCGCACCTCCCAGAGCCCGTTGCCCGGCTCGCGCCACGCGCCCTCCAGATAGTCCATGAACGCGCGCTGCAGGTCCCAGGCGTCCTCCTCCGGCCCCAGCCCCGCCTGTCTGGCCTGGTAGAGGCAGTCGATCACCTCGCCGTACACGTCGAGCTGGAACTGCCGGGCGGCGGCGTTGCCGACCCGCACCGGCCGGGACCCCTCGTATCCCGGCAGCCGGTCGAGGGTCCGCTCGGGCATCCGGCGGCCGCCGTCGATCGTGTACATGATCTGCAGGTCGGCCGGGTCTCCGGCGACGGCCCGCAGCAGCCAGTCACGCCAGGCGGTCGCCTCCTCGGAGTACCCCGCCCCGATGAGCGCCTGGAGGGTGAACGCGGCGTCCCGCAGCCAGCTGTAGCGGTAGTCCCAGTTGCGGGAGCCTCCGATCAGCTCCGGCAGGGACGTGGTGGGCGCCGCGACGATGCCGCCGGTCGGGGCGTAGGTGAGGGCCTTGAGCGTGACGAGGCTGCCGGACACCGCCTCGGCGTACTCACCCCGGTGACGGCACCGGCCGAGCCACTCCCGCCACATGCGCTCGGTGTTCGCCAGCTCCTCGGCGGCCTCCAGCCGGTGCGGGCGGCTCCGCCACGACTCCTGCCAGGTGAGCACGAACGGCACCCGCTCCCCCGCCGCGACGGTGAACGAGGCGGTCGCGGCGCGCGGGCGCGACTCCTGCGTCAGCGGCACGGGAGACTGCAGCCACGCGGCGTTCGGGCCGGCGATCACGGCCAGTTCGCCGCCGCGCTCGCGCGTCCAGGGCACCACCTCGCCGTAGTCAAAGCGCAGCAGCAGTTCCGTACGCATCTCCACCCGGCCGCGCACGCCCTCCACGATCCGGACGACGTCGGGTGCCTCCTGGCGCGGCGGCATGAAGTCGAGGACCCGGGCGCACCCGCCGGGCGCGTCCCAGGTCGTCTCCAGCACCAGCGTGCCGTCGCGGTAGCGGCGCCCGGCGCAGGTGCCTCCCGCGGCGGGCGCCAGCAGCCAGTGCCCGGCCCGGTGCCCGCCCAGCAGGGCCGCGAAGCAGGCGCCGGAGTCGAAGCGGGGCAGGCACAGCCAGTCGACCGAGCCGTTCCGGCCCACCAGGGCGGCCGTGTGCATGTCGCCGACGAGCGCGTAGTCCTCGATCCGCATGGCGCCTCCCCTCACCCGTACGGCCGGGGCCGTACGGGTGAGGGGAGGCGGCGGCGGCCGCGGCACACACGTACCCCGGCCTATCTCCGCGAATCGGGCTTATCGCCGCCCGAAGACGTACCGCTCGACGTACTCGTTGGCGAAGACGCCCTGGGGGTCGTAATGCCGTGCCAGGGCGGCGAAGTCGTCCATGCGCTCGTAGCGGGAGCGCAGGACGTCCGGCGGGAGGGTGAAGAGCTTCCCCCAGTGGGGTCGCGCCCCGAACGGCGCCAGGCGCTCCTCGATCGCGGTCAGCACCGGCGTCACGGCAGCCGGGTCCTTGACCCAGGTGAAGTGGAAGGCCACGGTGTCGCGCCCCTGGCTCGGGCTCAGCCAGAGGTCGTCCGCGGCGATGCTGCGGATCTCGGAGATCTGCAGGACCGGGGCGATGCGGTCGCCGATCGCGCCGAGCGCCCGGAACGCCTCGGCCGCGTGCTGCCGGGGCACCATGTACTCCGCCTGGAGCTCCTCGCCGCTGCTCGGGGTGAAGTCGGGCCGGAAGTGCGGCAGGCGCTCGAACCAGGGGCCGGGCGTCCCCATCTGGGTCGTGCAGTGCACCGGGGACACGCCGGGCACGGGGTGGCGCGGGCCGTCGGCCGGGGCCGCCCCGAAGAAGCCGTCCGGCTCCGCGTCGCCGAGGCCGCCGGAGGCGGGGGCGAGGCGTTCCTTGACCCAGACCTGGTTGACGCGCGAGGTCCGCCAGTCGGTGAACAGGCTCACGCTGTAGGCGGCGGACATGACGGCGTCGAACCGGTCGTCGAGCACCTCCGCCGGAAGCCCTTCGTACACGCGCTGCCGGACCTCGAACGCCGGCAGGAGATCGAGCGTCAGGGCGACGACGGCGCCGAGCGCGCCGAGCGACACGACGGCGCCCCCGAACCGGTCGCCGTCCGCGTCCCGGCTCAGCGTGACGAGGTCGCCCTCGGCCGTCACCATCTCGACCGCGCGCACCGACGTCGCGAGCCCGCCGTTGCCGTCGCCCGAGCCGTGGGTGCCGGTCGCGCAGGAGCCCGCGACCGAGATGTGCGGCAGGGACGCGAGGTTGGGCAGGGCGTAGCCCTTCTCGTGCAGGCGCCGCCCGAGTTCGCCGTACCGCACGCTCGCGGCGACCCGGACGGCCGCCGACGCGGAGTCGATGTCGATCTCGGGGGGCAGGCCGTCCAGCGAGACGAGCGCGCCCGGTGAGTCGGCGATGTGGTTGAAGGAGTGGCCGCTGCCGAGGACGCGGACCTTCCCGCTCCGGGCGACCAGCCCGCGCAGTTCCTCCAGCGAGGAGGGCCGGTCGGTCCGCCCGGCCGTGAAGGTGATGTTGCCCGCCCAGTTCGTCACGTCTTGAGTCACTCAACGAGTTTTACCGGAACATCACCCGCGCGCCGGGCCCGGCGTGGCTCCGTACGGCTCAGACGGACGGCTCAGACGGACGGCTCAGACGGACGGTTCAGACGGACGGTTCAGACGGGACGGCCGGGGAGGCCGGCGAGGTACCAGTCGACGAGCTTGATCCTCTCGTCGGCCTGCCTGGCCTCCACCTCGGCCTGGGTCCGCGGCGCGCCCAGCAGCACGTCGTCGCCGGGCCGCCAGTTGGCCGGGCAGGAGACGCCGTCGCGGTCGGCCGTCTGCAGCGCCTCGACGAGCCGGAGGATCTCGGGGACCATGCGCCCCGCGTTCATCGGGTAGTAGAGGATCGCGCGGACGACCGACTCGGGGTCGATGACGAAGACCGCCCGGACCGCCGCCGTGGCCGACGCGTTCGGATGGAGCATGCCGTACGCGCGGGAGACGTGGGTGCCGGCGTCGGCGATGACCGGGAACGGCACCCGCACGCCGAGCCTCTCCTCGATCGCCCGGGTCCAGGCGAGGTGGCTGTGCACGGAGTCGACCGAGATGCCGAGCAGGGCGACGCCGCGGGCCGCGAACTCCTCGGCGAGTTCGCTGAAGGCGACGAACTCGGTGGTGCACACCGGGGTGAAGTCGGCGGGATGGCTGAACAGCACCAGCCACCGCCCCGCGTAGTCGGCGAGCCGGACCGGCCCGTGCGTGCTGTCGGCCTCGAAGCCGGGGGCCCTGTCGCCGATGAGCGGCAGCCGGGTGGCCGGCTCCGCGGCAGCGGTCATGACGTGCTCCTCTCCTCACTGCGCCCGTACCCGCGATGACCGGTCACGACGACGGGCCGTTCGCCCCGGTTCGGTAATCGCCCGCGGCGGCGTCGCGACAGCCGCCGCGCCCGGGGAATGAACCTCGCGAAGGGGGCGCCATGCGGACGACCATGCCGGGGACCGGGATCAGCCATCCGCTGTTCGCGCGCTTCTACATCTGGTTCAGCCAGGTGCTCGACCGGCGGGGCCTCGCCGGGCAGCGGGAGGCGCTGCTGGCCGGGCTGTCGGGCCGGGTGATCGAGGTCGGCGCCGGCAACGGGCTGAACTTCGGCCACTATCCGCCGTCCGTGACCGGTGTGCTGGCCGTCGAGCCGGAGCCGGTGCTGCGGGCGGCCGCCCGCCGCGCCGCCCGGGCGGCCCCCGCGCGGATCGAGGTCGCGGGCGGCCTGGCCGAACGGCTCCCGGCCGCCGACGGGGAGTTCGACGCGGCGGTGGTCACGTTCGTGCTGTGCTCGCTGCCCGACCCCGGCGCCGGGCTGCGGGAGATACGCCGGGTGCTCGCGCCGGGCGGACGGCTGCGCTTCCTCGAACACGTCCGTGCCGGGAGTCCCGGCTGGGCCCGCGCCCAGGACCTGATGGACGCGACGGTGTGGCCGCGCCTGACCGGCGGCTGCCACACGGGCCGGGACAGCGTGGCGGCGATCGAGGCGGCGGGTTTCACCGTCGAGTCCCTGGACCGGTTCGTCTTCGCCTGCGGCGTGCGCAACCCGATCTCCTTCTGCGTACGCGGTGTGGCCCGCCGCTGAGCAGCGCCCGTTGAACCGTGCTCGTTGAACCGTGCCCGCTGAACCGCGCCCGCTGAACGGCGCCCGTCCCGGCGGACCGGCGCGGTCCGGCGGAGGTGTGGTCAGTCCGCGCTCGGCTGTGGTTGCCGGGCCGCCGTCTCGGGCAGGGCGGTCCCGGCCTCGTACCGGCGGAAGGCCGGGACGGCGAACCCCGCGACCAGCACGAGGAGGGCGCACACGAGACCGCCGCCCGCCCAGGAGGGCACCAGCCCGAAGGCGTCCGCGGTGGCGCCCGCCCGCAGGTCGCCGAGGCGCGGGCCGCCCGCCACCACGACCATGAACACGCCCTGCAGCCGCCCGCGCATCTCGTCCGGCGCGTACGTCTGCAGGATCGTCTGCCGCCACACGGCGGAGGCGAGGTCGATCGCGCCGCCCACGGCCAGCAGCGCGACGACCAGCCACAGCGGCTGCGCCAGCGCCGCCGCGGAGACCGTGACCCCCCACAGGGCGATCACGAGCGTGAGCGCCACCCCCTGCCGGCGTACGCGGCCGATCCAGCCCGACAGCAGCCCGGCGACGACCGCCCCGATGGCGATGCTCGCCGACAGCCAGCCGAACGCCACAGCCGACCCGCCGAAGCGCTCCGCCGTCATCTCGGGGAACAGCGCCCGCGGCATCGCGAAGGCCATCGCGATGATGTCCACCACGAACGACATCAGCACGACCGGCCGGCTCACGACGTAGGCGAGCCCGTCGGCGACCGACCGCAGGCCCGGCCGGGAGATCTCGCCGAGGGGCGCGAGCGACGGCAGCCGTACGGCGGCGTAGAAGCCCGCGCCGAACAGGACGGCGTCGATGAGGTACGCCAGCGCGTAGCCGCCCCGGGCGAGCACCACCCCGGCCAGCAGCGGCCCCACCACCGTGCCGATGCTGCTGACCAGGAAGTTGAGGGTGTTGGCCGCGGCGACCCGCTCGGTGGGGACGATCCGGGGGATGATCGCGCCGCGCGTCGCCGAGGTGACGGCGAAGCCGATCGACTGCAGGGCGATCACCGCGAGGATGAGGTGCACGCTGCCCAGCCCCGACCAGGCGTGCAGCAGCAGGGCGAGGGTCGACGTCCAGGCCACGACCGACCCGGCGAGCAGCAGCCGCCGGCGGTCCATCGCGTCGGCAACCGCGCCGCCCCACAGGCCGAAGACGACCAGCGGGACGAGGCTCACCGGGCCGAGCATCCCCACCCAGAGCGACGACCGGGTGATGCTGTAGACCTGGCCGCTCACGGCCACGGCGGTGAGCTGGAAGCCGACGAACGACACGCCCTGGCCCACCAGCAGCCGCCGGTACGCCGGGATGGCCAGGGGCCGGGTGTCGAGTGCGACGCGCTTCAGAACTGCCTGAACCCCCGACACCCTTTACCTCACCGATCTGGGCAAATCAGCCAATTCGCGTACTTTACCCTGATCGTGTTACCGCGCCCCTCCGGGGTGGGCCCGGCGGTGGCGAGGTCGGTCGTACCCGAAACCTCAGTCGTAGCCGAAAGCACGGGGCAGCGGCTCGTCGCGGAACAACCGGGCGGGGACGGCGTCCGCGAGCGCCTGGTAACCGGCCGGGTTCAGGTGCAGGCCGTCGCCCACGTCGTACGCAGGGAGCAGCCGCCGGGGAGCGGCCGGGTCGCGGGCGGCGCGGTCGAAGTCGATCACGGCGTCGAAACGGCCGCTCGCCCGGATCCACTCGTTGACCGCCTGCCGGGACCGCTCCCGCAATCCGCCCGGGTCGTCGTAGGCGTCGTTGCCGCCGAACGGCGTCAGCGTCGCGCCGTACACCCGGACGCCCCGGGCGTGCGCGCGGCGGACGACCTGGTCGTAAGCGGCGACGAGGTCCTCGGCCACCTGCTTCTGGGCCGCCTCCGTCGCCTCGGCCGTGCCGACGTCGTTGACCCCCTCGAAGAGCACCAGCCAGCGCACCCCGCTCTGCGCGAGCACGTCGCGGTCGAGCCGGGCCAGGACGTTCGGGCCCAGGCCGTCGTCGAGCACCCGGTTGCCGCCGGCCCCCTGGTTGACGATCGCCACCCCCGAGGTCGCGCGCCGGGCGTGCAGGCGGTCGGCCAGCCGGTCCGGCCAGCGGTCGTTCATGTTGGTGGTCGAGCCCCTGCCGTCGGTCAGCGAGTCGCCCACCACGACGGCCGCGGCGACCGAGGGCCTGGCCCACACCTCCACGCCACTGAGGAGGTACCAGTGATCGACGGCCGCCGCACCGGGCAGATCGGCGGCCTCGGTGTGGTCCCCGGCCAGCAGGTACGACGTGGTCCTGGAGCCCGGGTGCGAGGTGACGGCGGCGGAGCGCTGCCCGTCGGCCAGATGGACGGTCACCGAGAGGACGGACCGGGGCGCCAGGTCGAAGCTCAGCGGGTCGGAGACCGCCTGCGCCCCGGCCGGGACCACGACGGACGGACGGCCGTGGAAGGTCACCTGCCGCGAGGTCTCCGGCCGGATCTCCGCCGCCCCCGCCCGCCCGCCACCGGGAAGTGCGACCGCGACCCTGGTGAGAGGCAGCGCGGCGCCGCCGAAGGCGTTGGAGAACCGCAGCCGCATCCGCCGCCCGCCCACGGAGACCCGCAGGGTCTGGCGCAGCGTGCTGCCCGCGAAGACGAGGCCTTCCCCGGCGAACGGCGCGGGCGGCATGTTCTCCGGCTCCGTGAGCTGCGGCATCGAGGCCCAGGTGACGACCCAGTGACCGTCCGGCCCGCGCGCCGCCAGAGCTGCGCGCCGCCGGGTGGATCTTGACGCGTTGCGGATCATCTGCCTATGGTCCCGTCCAGCCAGGCCTTCGATCCACCCCGGGCGCACTCCCGGCACAACGGAGCACGGAAGGGCGAACCCTACATATGCGGACGTACCGGAATCCTGTGATCGGCGGGTTCCATCCCGACCCGAGCGTCTGCCGGGTGGGTGAGGACTACTACCTGGTCTGCTCCAGCTTCGAGTACTTCCCGGGTGTGCCGATCTTCCACAGCCGTGACCTGGTCCACTGGCGGCAGATCGGCAACGTGCTCGACCGGCCGTCCCAGCTTCACCTGCCGCCCGGGACCCTCGCCTCCGGCGGGATCTTCGCCCCGACCATCCGGCACCACGACGGCCTGTTCTACATGATCACAACGAACGTGAGCGACGACCGCGGCCACTTCCTGGTGACCGCGGAGCGCCCCGAGGGCCCGTGGTCGGACCCGGTCTGGATCGACCTGCCCCGGGTCGATCCCAGCCTGGCCTGGGACGAGGAGGGCCACTGCTGGCTCACGACCTCCGGCCCCCGGCTGGCGCGGATCGACCCGGCGTCCGGCGAGGTCCTGGAGGGCCCGGTCGACATCTGGGCGGGCACCGGCGGCAAGTACCCCGAGGCGCCCCACCTGTTCCAGACCGGCGGGTGGTGGTACCTGCTGCTGTCGGAGGGCGGCACCGAACGCGGCCACGCCGTCTCCATCGCCCGCGCCCGCTCCCCTCGCGGGCCGTTCGAGCCCGGCCCGGTCAACCCGATCCTGACCCACCGCGGCACGTCCCGCCCGATCCAGAGCACCGGCCACGCGGACCTGGTGTGCGCCCCGGACGGCACCTGGTGGATGATCCTGCTCGGGGCCCGCCCCCGCGGCTACTCCCCCGAGTTCCAGGTGCTCGGCCGGGAGACCTTCCTCGTCCCGGTGGAGTGGGTGGACGGCTGGCCGGTCGTGGGACCGGTCGAGGAGCGTCACCCCGCCCCCGCCGCCTGGCATCCGCTCCCCCCGCCCCCGGTCCGCGACGACTTCGACGCCCCCGTTCCGGCGCCCTGCTGGATCTCGGTGCGCTCCCGCCCCGACGACTCCTGGTCGCTGACCGAGCGCCCCGGCCGGCTGACGCTGCACGCCACCGGTCCCACCCTGGACCGTCCCGGCCACACGTTCTTCGGGCGGCGCCAGCAGCACCACGACTGCCGCGTCAGCGCCCGTCTCGACCCCGATCCCGGCCGGGCCGGGCTGTCCGTACGGCTCGACGAGGCCCACCACTACGACCTCGAGGTGTCCGGCGGAGAGGCGTCCGTGATCGCCAGGATCGGCCCGCTGCGCCAGGTCGTGGCGCGTCGCCCGGTGGCTCCTGGACCGCTCACCCTCACGGTCCACTGCCGTACGGCCGATCCGCTGCCGCCGTCCGTGACCAGTGCCGCCGAGGCCGGCGCCGGGCCGGTCGGCGTGGGCGCCCGCGGGCCGGACACGATCGCCTTTTCGGCGGACGGCGTCCTGCTCGCCGAACTGGACGGCCGCTACCTGTCCACGGAGGTGGCGACCGGCTTCACCGGACGGGTCATCGGCATGTACGTGACCGAGGGCAGCGCGGCCTTCGACTGGTTCGACTACGAGGGCACCGACGACGAACCGGTCGTCCCGGTTGCCTGACGAACCGGTCGAACGCGCCGCGGAGAACGCCGGCTCTCCGCCTCGCCTGCCTTCGCCGGTGGAGGAACTGATCGATCCCCGCCTCGGAGCGCGAGGCGTTCGCCTGCTGCTGAAGCGCGACGATCTCATCGATCCCGAGATCCCCGGCAACAAATGGCGGAAGCTGAAGTACAACATCCAGGCCGCCCGGCGGTCCGGGCACGGGAGGATCCTGACGTTCGGGGGCGCCTATTCCAACCACATCAGGGCGACGGCCGCGGCCGGCGCCCTTTTCGGTCTGCGGACCGTGGGCGTCATCCGCGGCGAAGAACACCTCCCCCTCAATCCCACGCTCTCCTACGCGGTGGAACAGGGAATGAGCCTGGCCTACATGGACCGCCGGACATATCGCAGAAAAATGGAAAGCGATGTGATAGAGGCTCTCCACCGCCGATTCGGCGACTTCTACCTCGTTCCCGAGGGCGGAAGCAACGGACTCGCGGTGCGGGGATGCGCCGAGATCCCGGACGAGATCACGCACCACTTCGATCTCATCTGCTGCCCCTGCGGGACGGGCGGCACACTCGCGGGCATCGCCGCCGGCCTGCACGGCGACCAGGAGGCGATCGGCTTCTCTGTGCTCAAGGGAGCCGGCTGGCTGAACGACGAGATCCGGCGCCTTCAGGAAGACGCTCACGGCGCCCCACGCGGCAGATGGCACGTGAACCTGGACTATCACTTCGGCGGATACGCGAAGACGAAGCCGGAACTGCTGTCCTTCGTCGAGGACTTCGACAAGCGGCACGGGTTGCGCCTGGACCGGCTCTACACCGGCAAGATGATGTACGGCATCTTCGATCTGGCCGGGAAGCGCACGTTCCCTCCCGGAACCACGATCGTCGCGGTCATCACCGGCCCCATCTGATACTCGAACTCCCTCACTTGCCACTCTCGTCGCCGTGTGCGTTTCGCCGACCGGGTGGCACGGAGGCAAAACGTGGCGCACAGTGAAGGTGTCCCAGGCAGAATTGATCAAAAGGGGGAAGAAGCGTGGGCAATGACGAGGACAAGAAGCCGCCGAAGCATGCGGGGCCACAGAAGCAGGACAAGCCGTTCATTCCGGAGAAGCCAACGAAGGAAAGCGGGGACGGTCAGAGGAAAGGCGGAGGGACTCGGGGCAAGTGAATCTCCGCGGACGTATCGACGCGCTCGCTGACGCGCTGGCGGCCAATGGAGAGCTCACCGATGAGGGATGGCGCGCGGCGCTGCACGCCGTGCCGCGTCATCTGTTCGTCCCGGCGGTGGCCTGGGCGGAGCCGTACGCGGGGCCGGGCTACCGTATCGATCGGGACACCGATCCGGATGCCTGGTGGGATGCGGTGTACGCCGACCACCCGATCATCACCCAGCTCGACGACGGAGCGACCGATGTGGGCGGCGGGGAGGGTGTGTACTCGTCCTCACTGTCGGCTCCCGGGGTTGTCGTGGACTTCCTCGAACTGCTGAGCCCCTATGCCGGTGACCGCGTCCTGGAGATCGGCACGGGAACCGGGTGGACGGCCGGGCTGCTGTCCCATCGCCTGGGTGAAGTGAACGTGGTCAGCGTCGAGATCGATCCGGCGGTGCACGAGGCGGCGGCGGCGAGCCTCAAGCAGGCCGGTTTCGGCCCGCGACTGGTACTGGGAGACGGCGCGGACGGCTGGGCGGAGCAGGCTCCGTACGACCGGGTTCATGTCACCTGCGGCGTGCGGGAGGTGCCGTATGCGTGGGTGGAGCAGACCCGCCCTGGCGGAGCGATCGTGCTGCCCTGGATGCCGGGGTTCGAGCCGGGCCACAAGCTGTGGCTGACAGCCGGACGGGACGGCACGGCGACCGGCCGGTTCGCCGGGGGCGCGCACTACATGATGATGCGGGCTCAGCGCGTTCCCGCTCCGCCGGAGCATGAGGGCGGGTATGGCAGGCGCGCGGCGACGGTGGATCCCCGCCGAGTGCTGCGGGCGGGGTTGGGGGCCGATGTCGCGATTGCGGGACTTCTGCCCGATGTCTCGGTGAGTCTCGGCACGGGCGAGGCGTTCGAGATCTGGTTGTGGGCCGGTCGGTCCGGGGCCTGGATCACGGGATCGGAGGTCCGGCAGTTCGGTGAGCGCAATCTGTGGGACGAGGTCGAAGAGGCGTTCTTCCGCTGGGTTGAGTGGGGAAGCCCCGGCCGGGACCGGTTCGGGCTGACCGTCACCCCGGATGGCCAGCACATCTGGCTGGACCGGCCGGACAACGTGATCCGCTGACCGGTGGCGGTGCCGGTATTCCGGATTATCTGACGGACTGGTCAAAGTCCCCGTGAGCGTCCCTATGATGGTCGAAGATCGAGACGCTTGGGGGCAGAGCGTGCACGACGAGCAGGCACCGGACTGGGTGATCGACCCCTCCACGCCGAGCGTGGCCCGGATGTACGACTACTACCTCGGTGGCAAGGACAACTTCGCCTCCGACCGCGAGGCGGCCGAGAAGATCATCGAGATCCTGCCGAACGCCCGCGACGTGGCCCGGGCCAACCGCGCCTTCCTCGTACGGGCCGTACGGCACCTCGCGGGGGCGGGCATCCGGCAGTTCCTCGACGTCGGCACCGGTCTCCCGACGCAGGAGAACGTCCACCAGGTGGCGCAGGCCGTCGCACCGGACTCCCGGGTCGTCTACGTCGACAACGATCCGATCGTGCTCGTCCACGCCCGTGCCCTGCTCGCCGACAACCCCCGGTCCATCGTGGTCGCCGGGGACATGCGCGAGCCCAAGGCGGTGCTCACCCATCCGGCGGTCCTCCGCCACCTCGACTTCAGCCGGCCGGTCGCGTTGATCATGCTCGCCGTCCTCCACTTCGTCGTCGACGACGCGGAGGCGGCGCGCATCGTCGGCACGTTCCGCGCGCTCGCCCCGGGGAGCCACCTGGTGATCTCCCACGGCACGCCCGGCGACCTCGACGAGGACGCGGTCAGGCGAAGCCGGGACGTCTACTCCGCCACCACCAGCGGAGGCGCCGTGCCGCGCACCACGGCCGAGGTGCGGGACCTGTTCGACGGCCTGCGCCTGCTGGAGCCCGGCGTCGTGCCGCTGGAGGAGTGGCGCCCCGAGCCGCCGGAGACGATTCTGGAGCGCAGGCACGGAGCCGGCATCGTGGGCGGCGTCGCCGTGATCCCCTGACCGGGGACCCGCGGTCCGCCCCGGCCGTACGGTCGCTTCGTGGTCACTCCGCGGTGAGGACGAGGATCAGGCCGTGGACGGAGGCGTCGTTCTCGTGGAGCGGCGTCACCGTGATCGACAGCCTCGCGGTGCGGCCCCGGCGGTTGACCGCGTCGATGCTCATCGTGGGGGGCTGCGGCCCGCCGGGCGGGCCGCCGTCCAGCATCCGCCGCAGGCCGGGCAGCAACGTCTCGACCGGCAGCCCTATGTCGAGTGTGTGCAGGGCGTGGCCGGCCGCCTCCTCAGGGCGCAGCCCCCACAGCTCCTGCGCCCCGGAGCTCCACAGCAGCACCCGCAGGTCCCGGTCGAGCACGATCACGGCGTCCCCCAGTGAGCGCACCACCGAGCCGACGAAGCGGTTGGCCCGGTCGAACTGCACCGTCCGGGCGTTGAGCATGTCGTTGATCTGCTGGAGCTCGTCGTTGCTCGACTGGAGCTCCTCGTTCATCGTCTCCAGCTCTTCGTTCGTGGACTGGAGCTCCTCGTTGGTCGTCTCCAGTTCCTCGTTGGTGGGCTGGAGCTCCTCGTCCTCGTACGCGTGCTCCAGCTCCTTGTTGGTCTGCTCCAGCTCGTCACGGAGCCTCCGGTTGCGGGTGACGTCGTGGAAGTTGACCGTGGCCCCGATGAGCTCGCCGGTCGTGTCGATGAGCGGGACGACGACGATGTCGAAGACGCCCGGCTCCTGCGCGCCAGGGCGGTTCCAGGCGACGTCCTGCAGTTCGACCGTACGCAGGTCGAGCTCGGCCTGTTCGATGACCGACCTCAGCTCGACCGGGCGGTAGGACACCTCCAGGTCCTGGAACGGGCGCCCCAGATCGCGGGCCTGGAGGCCGAAGAGCACCTCGGCGCGGGTGTTGATCAGGGCGAGCGCGCCCGACGCGTCCAGCGTGAGCTGGGCGACCGGCCCGGAGGCGTTGGCCGCGCTGTGGAGCCGAGCCAGGCGCGTCTGCGACTCCGGCTGCGCGGAATGGTCCCAGCCCAGCCGGGTCGCGGCCGGAGGCTGCGGCCGCTTCCTGAACAGGCGCATGCGGAGATCGACGGGATCGAACCTGTCGCTGTGGTTCAGCAGCATCTCGGCCTTGCCCAGGAAGAGGTAGCCGGGGTCGCAGAGCGCGAAGTGGAACCTGCGGACGACGTCGATCTGGGTCTCTCCGTTGAAGTACATCAGGGTGTTGCGGGCGAGCAGGATGTCCACCCGCGAGATCGGGGCGTCCCTGGTGAGGTCGTTGCGCCCGAAGATGAGCTGGCGGCGCAGGTCCCGCCGGAAGGCCGACCCGTCCTGGACCGGCTCGAAGTACTTTTCCCTGAACTCCGGCGGCACGCCGGCCATCTGACGCTCGCCGTACACCGCCACGCGTGCCGCGTGGAGGGCCTTCTCGTCGACGTCCGTGCCGTAGATCTTCACCCGGTCCCGGAACTCGTCGAAGCCGAGCTCCTCCGCCAGCAGTATGGCCAGGCTGTACGCCTCCTCGCCGCTGGCGCACCCGGCGCTCCAGGCCCGGATCGCCCGGCCGCCCTTGGCCGCGAGGATCGGGGGGATCGCCCGCTCCCGCAGCACCTGCCAGGCGGCCGGGTCGCGGAAGAACCCGGTGACGTTGATGAGCAGGCTGTCGAACAGGGTGGTGAACTCCGCCGGCTCCAGCTCCAGGTAGTCGCGGTACTCCTCCACGCTCTCCAGCTTGAGCGCCTGCAGCCGCCGGCCGACGCGGCGCCTGAGCGTGGTGCGCTTGTACCCGGTGAAGTCGAACCCCCGGGTCTCCTTGAGCATCAGCAGGAGGTCGTCGAACTCCCGCTCCTCGCCGGTGTGCATGGCGTCCCCGCTACCGCCGCCGGTCGCCCTCGGTGACCGCGACCGGAGCCTCCCAGCCGCTCTGGCTCTGCAGGCGGCGCAGCGCCTTCACGGTGTCCCGGTCCTGCTCGACCTGCCTCCGCAGCCACCGCGCCGTCACCGTCTCCCCGTGCCGCTGTGCCGTGGACAGCATCCGCGTCATCAGGTGCTGCCGTTCCTCCAGCCGCAGGATGGTCACCCAGAAGGCCCGCTCGACGGCCTCGCCCTGGCCGTCGATCATGCTCTCCAGGGACCAGGCGTGCCCCACGACGCACTGGTAGTGCCCGTTGGGGGGAGGTGGGCACCTCGTACAGCGGGCCGTTGCAGTCGGGGCAGGTCAGGGCGCTCAGGTCGCCGGGCGGCCGGGGCAGCGCCCCGGCCGAGTAGAACGGCGACAGCTCCCGTTCGAGCTCTCGGTCCACCGCCTCCCCCTTCACCTCGCGGGCACCGTCGCTCTGCCGGACGATCCACTCCGCGATGTCCGCCAGGCCGGCCACCATCGGCCGCGCCGTCGCGGCGATGGCCGCGCGCGGCATTCCGTCGAACGGGCTCTCCTCGGGGTCCTGCACCGCGACCAGGCCGCCCCGGCTCTCCACCTGCGCGCACCCCCGGGCGCCGTCGTCGAGCGTGCCGCTGAGGACGACGGCGAGGGTACGCGGCCCGGCTCAGCAGGTGGAGATCGGGCGGGGCCACGTACACGTGCCCGTGCCGCAGCGGCTCGCCGTCCTGTGCGGCGGCGGCCTTCAGCGGTCCCGACCGGTCGAGGATGCCCGGGAGAGCGCTGCCCGCCCGCGGCGAGATGTGCAGGACGACCAGGACGGCCGCCCTCAGATCGCCGGGCAGGCCGCCGAGCAGCGACCTCAGGGCCTCGACTCCGCCGGCCGAGGCGGCCACCACGACGACGTCCCGCGGGGAAAAGAGGCCTGACATGGAGCTCTGCATCCTGCTCTGGCCGGAGGGACTGCCCGGACGCCCCACCGTGGTGCGCGCCGCCCCGGCCGTACCGGCGCAGGGGCCGCGACTGGTGCTGCTGCGCGGCTCCTCGATGGACCTCCTCCCGCCCGCTCCGGGCGCGGAGACGACCGCCACGAGGACGCCGGCCTCCGCTGACCGGGAGCGCCGGGCGGCGCTGCTGGATCAGTCGCGGCGGTTGCGCGCGGAGACCGCGGCCCGGAGGGAGACCCTGTGCGAGCGGGCGCGGTCGATGTGCGCGAACCTCGCGGCCGCGCACGAACGGCTGGCCGCCATCCACCAGGCGCTGCGTGATCGGCACCGCGGCGCCCTGACCTGCGACGGAGTCTCCCACCGGATGAAGGCGGCGGGCGTCCGCCGGCAGGCCGAGGTCTTCTCCCGGAGGTGACCGCTCCTCAGAGCTGTCTGGTCATGAACACGCTGAGCGGATCGGGGCGGTAGTCGCCGAAAGGCTCGCAGTAGGTGAACCCGAACTTCTCGTACAGCTTCCTGGCGGGCAGGAAGTGCTCCTCCGCGCCGGTCTCCAGGCTCAGCCGGGTGAAGCCCATCCGCCCGGCCTCGGCGAGGATGTGCCGCAGCAGCAGGGACGCGATCCCCGCGCGCTTGCGCGCCGCCGCCGTCCGCATCGACTTCAGCTCGGCGTGGGAGTCGTCCAGCCTCTTGATCGCCCCGCAGCCCACCACGGCGCCGCCGTCCATCACCGACCAGAACGTGACCTCCGGACGGCGCAGGCCGTCGAGGTCCAGGGCGTGCTTGCTCTCCGGGGGCGTGATGGACCGCATCTCCCGCAGGTGCTCCTCGAGGAACTCGGCGATCTCCGGCCCGGACAGGTCGTCCTCGACGATTCTCATCGCACTCGCTCACCTAGATCGTGTCTGACGGGTCGTGTCTGACGGATCATGCCCGACGGGACACCAGGATGCCATCCCGCCCGCCCGGCTCAGCCCAGCGGCGCGACGGCGAACTCCCGCATGCCCTCGGCGAATCCGACGCGGGCGCGGAAACCCAGCTCCGCCCTCGCCCGGCCGGGCGAGGCGACGATGTGCCGCACGTCGCCGAGGCGGTACTCCCCCGTCACGACCGGGCGCGGCCCGCCCCGCCGCGCGGCCAGTTCCGCGGCCATCTCCCCCACCGTGTGCGGCTGTCCGCTCGCCACGTTGTACGCGGACAGGGCGCCCTCCCGCCCCGCGGCGAGCGCCGCCAGGTTGGCCCGCGCGACGTCCCGGACGTGGACGAAGTCGCGCCGTTGCCCGCCGTCCTCGAAGACGCGCGGGGCCCGCCCCGCCTCCAGCGCCGACCGGAAGATCGCCGCGACCCCCGAGTACGGCGTGTCCCTGGGCATCCGGGGGCCGTACACGTTGTGGTACCGCAGGGCGACGGCGACGCCGCCGGTCTCCCTGGCCCAGTTGGCGGCGAGATGCTCCTGCGCCAGCTTCGTGGTGGCGTAGGCGTTGCGGGGATCGGCGGGCGCGTCCTCGCCGATGACCGCCGGCGTGAGCGGCGAGGCGCAGCCGGGGCAGCGCGGCTCGAAGATCCCCCGGTCGAGGTCCTCGGCGGCCCGGGGGCGGGGCCGGACCGGCCCGTGCTCGCCGCACTCGTAGGCGCCCTCCCCGTAGACCACCATGGACGACGCCAGCACCAGGCGGCCGACGCCGTGCCGTGCCATCGCCGCCAGCAGCACGGCCGTGCCGTGCACGTTCACCGAGGCGTAGTCCGGCAGGTCCGCCACGTCGACGCCGAGGCCGACCTTGGCCGCCTGGTGGACCACCGCGTCCACGCCCGGCAGCAGGCGGTCGGCGGTCGTCCCGTCGCGCACGTCTCCGCGCTCGACGCCACCCGCCCGCAGGTCGAGGCCGGCCACCTCGTGCCCGGCCGCCGTCAGCGCCTCGGCGACGTGACTTCCGATGAACCCGGCCGAGCCGGTCAGCAGCACCTTCACGGGCCGAGGGTAGACCGTCGGGGCCGCGCGGGCCCCGCTCCGGGCACGACCGTTCGCGACCCGTAAGATCTCCCGCCCGGTCCTGCCGTCAGGAGAAGTAGTGGCCCTTGCCGAGGTCGTCGAGGAGCCCGGGCTGCACCGGCCGCCAGCCGAGCAGGTCGCGGGTCACCGCGCTCGACGCCGGGCTGTCGGCCCCGACGACACCGCCCAGCCAGCCGAAGTGCGCGCTCGCCTCCTCCGGGGCGACCGAGACCACCGGCAGGTCCAGGTGGTGGCCGATCACCTCGGCGACGGCCCGGATCGGCACGCCCTCCTCGGCGACGGCGTGCAGCACCGACCCCGCCGGGGCCTTCTCCAGCGCCAGGCGGAACAGGTGCGCGGCGTCGAGCCGGTGCGTGGCGGGCCAGCGGTTGGACCCGTCGCCGACGTGGCCGGAGACGCCCTTCTGACGGGCGATGCCGACCAGGACCGCCATGAAGCCGGGGTCCCCCTCACCGTGCACCGTCGGAGGAAGGCGCACGACCGACGACCGTACGCCGTGGGAGGCCAGGGAGAGCGTCAGCAGCGCCGTCCCCATCCGCCCCCGGAGGCCGCCGCCCGGAAGCGCGGCGGCGCCCGGCTCGTTCCCCCGCCCTCCGGCTCCGTCCCGTTCGGTCGCGACGCCTCCCGGCGCGACGCCGAGCGTCCCCGACGCGATCACCAGTGGCCGTCCGGAGCCCTTGAGCGCGTCTCCGAGCGCCTCCACGGCGCGCCGGTCCGCGTCGGCGGCCTCCTCGAAGCCGCCCGAGAAGGCGATGTCGTGCTTGAACGCGAGGTGGATCACACCGTCCGACTCGGCGGCCCCGGCCCGCAGGATGTCGAGATCGTCGAGCGTGCCGCGGCGCACCTGCGCCCCGGCCCGGGCGAGGGCGCCGGCCGAGGCGTCCGACCGGGCCAGCCCGGTGACCTGGTGACCCGCGCCGACGAGCTCGGGCACGACGGCGGAGCCGATCCAGCCCGACGCCCCGGTGACGAAAACGCGCATGAGAGAACCTCCCGACGGAGTGACCGTCCTCGGCGCACGGACGCGCACGAGAATCGATGTCAGTCACTGTCGTCAGCATACGTCACGATGTCAGTGACTGTCATCGCGCTACGATCAGGGCATGGGTCGATGGGAGCCGGACGCGCGTGGCCGGCTGGCGCGGTCGGCGCTGGAGCTCTACGCGGAGCGCGGGTTCGACCAGACCACGGTCGCGGAGATCGCCAGGCGGGCGGGGCTCACGGAGCGGACGTTCTTCCGGCACTTCGCCGACAAGCGCGAGGTGCTGTTCCACGGCTCGCGCGCGCTGGAGGAGCTCCTCGTGAACGCCGTCGCCGGCGCGCCCGAGGCGACGGCGCCGATGGACGCGATCGCCGCGGCCCTCGACGTCGCGGGCGGCATGTTCGAGGAGCGCCGGGAGTACGCGCGGCGGCGTCAGGCCGTCGTCGCAGCGCACGCGGAGCTGCGGGAACGCGAACTGATCAAACTCGCGTCGCTCGCCACGTCCCTCGCCGGGGCGTTGCGCGGGCGTGGCGTGGCCGAGCCGGCCGCGAGCCTGGCGGCGGAGGCGGGCATCGCCGTCTTCAAGATCGCGTTCGAGCGGTGGGCCGGCGACGCCGGCGGCCCGGACCTGCCGCGGCTCATGCGGGAGTCGCTCGACGAGCTGAGGGCCGTCACCGCGGGCGCGTGAGCGCCGGCGGAAGCGGGAGACGGCGCAGGACACCGGAAGGACGGCTCACCGGAAGACGCCGGTGTGGCCGAGCGAGTAGCGGCCGGGCTGCGGATACACGCACAGCCCGTGCGGCCCGGCGCCGACGGGGATGGTGCGGACGACCCTGCCGGTCCGGGTGTCGAAGACGTAGACGACCCCGTGGTAGCGGCCGCTCAGCCACAGCTTGGTGCCGTCGGCCGAGACGCCGCCCATGTCCGGCGAGCCGCCGCCGGGGATCCGCCAGACGTCGACCACCTTCCGCTTCGCGAACGACACGACGGACACCGATCCCTCGCCGCGGTTCGACACGTACAGGTGGCGCGAGTCGCGGCTGGCGTAGAGGCCGTGCGCGCCCCGCCCGGTCGGCATGAACCGGACGACCTCGTACGTCGACGCGTCCACCAGCCACACGCCGTGCCGTTCCATGTCGGCGACGTAGAAGACGCGGCCGTCGGGCGACAGCTTCACGTCCTGCGGCATGCTCATGTGGCCGAGGTGGACCCGGCGGATCAACCTGGGCGTGCGCCAGTCGACGACGACGAGGTCGCCGCTGAACTCGCAGCTGGCCAGGAACACCGAGCCGTCGGCGGTGAAGTCGCCGTGGTTGACGCCACGGCAGGGCAGCGGCAGCGAGCGCAGCCGTTTCATGCTGTGCGGGTCGCGCAGGTCGAGCTGGTTGTTCCGCTCCGCCATGACCAGCGCGTACGCGCCGTCCGGCGAGAAGTACAGGTTGTACGGGTCCTCCACCGGCACCGGGCGGCCCGGTCTGCCGGTGCGGGGGTCGATGGGGGTGAGAGTGTTGCCCCGGTTGTTGTTCACCCACAGGGTCTTCAGGTCCCAGGACGGCACCACGTGCTGCGGAAGCGCCCCGACGGTGAAGTGCCGCACGATCCGGTACGTCTCCGGGTCGATGACGTCGACCGTGCCGCTCTCGCTGTTGGGCACGTACACCAGGGAGCGGAAGCCCCTGACGACCGGGCTCAGCATCCCGGGCCGGTCGGCCGCGTAGACGTCGGCCCGCCCCGCTCCCTCGGGCTCCTGTCTCTCCCGCTCCGGCGGCGCCGCCCCCTGCGACCGCGACGGGGACGGCGGCGGGGACAGCGACGGAGAGGACGGCACGGCTCGGGGCGCGGGCGGCACGGCCGCGCAACCGGCGAGGACGAGCCCCCAGAGGATCGCGTACACCCCGGTCACCGCGACGGTCCTGCGCGGTCCTGTCACCCCTGCTCCCGGGACGCCCGCACGCGTCACCCCCGCACCGGTCACCCCTGCACCAGTCACGCATGCCCCCCGAGATGGCGGGGCGGCGCCCGGCCCCCCGTACGGTCACGGCGACCGGCCGCACGCGGCGGCCGCACGGCGACTGAAGAGACGGCGGCGAGGCGGCTGCGTGGCTGGTCGGCGCGACGCTAACGCCCGCGCGGAGTGGCCCGGAGGGGCTTTGCCCGGTCTTGACCGGCGCCTTCCCGGCTCGCGACGCGCCGTTCACCTGCGCGCGGCCGCCCCTACGACGAGATGGGGACCTCGTGCTCGGCGGTGTGCACGGGAGCGAGACCGGAGAGCCCGGAGATGTCCAGGACGGGGGTAAGCAGCGGGTTGGCGATGAGGGTGATGTGGTCGGCGTGGGCGAACAGGACGCTCAGGCCGGCGCTGTCGAGGTATTCGACGGCGGTCAGGTCCAGCACGAGAGGGCCCGGGATCTTGCCGAGGGCCTCGGCGAGGGCGTCGGTGTTGCTCATGTCGATCTCGCCGGTGGCCGTCAGCAGCGCGGCGCCGTCGGCGCGGCGGCCGGAGGTGAGGGTGAGGGGCGTGGTCATCAGGCGATCCTCGTGTGCATGTCGACGATGGTGCCCGACGGGCCGGGCGTGATGGTGACCTGCTGCATCATGGCGCGCATGAGGGCGACACCGCGCCCGCGGTGGGTGTTCTCCTCGGCCTTGGGGGACTTCCAGCGGCCGGTGTCGGCGACGACGAGGCGCAGGTTGTCCACGAAGGCCTCGGCCCGCAGGCGGACGACGTCGCCGGGGGCGTCGCGGTGACCGTGCTCGATGGCGTTGGCGCACGCCTCACCGGCGGCGACCAGGACGTTCTGGACGGTCTGGGCCGGCAGGTCGCACTGGGCGAGCCAGCTCCGCAACGCCCTGCGGACGGGCGCCAGCTGGGACGACTCGGCGGGGAAGGCCATCTCCAGCGGCGCGGGGTGGCGGTAGAGCAGCAGGGCGACGTCGTCGTCGTAGCCGTCGGCGGGCGCCAGCCGCACCATCACCTGCGTGGCGAGGTCGTCGACGGCGGCGTCCCGGCCGTCCTGCACGGCCCGGCTGGCCTGGTCGATGCCCGCGTTCAGCGGGCTGCGGCGGCGCTCGACCAGGCCGTCGGTGTAGAGCATGAGCGTGGCACGCGCGGGGATGACCGCCTGTCCCTCCGGGCGTGCCGCGCCGGGACGTACGGCCAGGGGGATCGACCGACCGTCTTCGAGCAGGCGGGTGGTGCCGTCGGGGTGGGCGAGGATGCCCGGCGGGTGCCCGGCGCTGGAGTAGGTCAGCACCCCGGTCTCCGGGTCGAGCACGCCGCAGAACACGGTGGTGCACTTCGCGCCGGGGACGCCGGCGGCGAAGTGGTCCAGGGCCATGAGCGTGCGCGCCGGGCTGGCGTCCTGCAGGAGGAGCGCGCGGCACGCGCTGCGCAGTTGTCCCATGACGGCGGCGGCCTCCACGCCGCGCCCGACGCAGTCGCCCACGACGATGCCGATGTTCCCGCCGGGCAGGGCGATGGTGTCGTACCAGTCGCCGCCGACCTCCAGGGGACGGGTGGCGGGCTCGTAGCGGACGGCGAACCCTTCGGGCAGGTCGGCGGGGCCGAGGATGGCGCGCTGCAGCGCGATCGCGGTCTCGCGTTGCTGGTCGATCTGGTGCGCGCGGACGAGCCCCTGGGCGAGGTGCCCGGCGAGCAGCGACAGGAGCAGCTCGTCCTCACGGGAGAAGGGCCGCTGGCCGCCCAGCTCGACCCACAACGCCATCGGGCCGTCCGGGTGCTCCAGCAGCACGCCGACTCCGCCGCCGTCGGCGACCGGCGTCAGCAGGGGCCGGCGGCGCAGGCCGGTGAGGGCCTCGCGGCGTCCGGCGGGCAGCGCGCGCCAGTGCAGCGAGGTGTCGGTGGCGGTCAGGGTGGGGTCGCCCTCGTGCTCGAAGACGGCGGCCAGCACGTGCCGGGCGCGCCAGAGGGTCCGCAGCTCCCCCAGGGCCCCGGACAGCGCCTCGGACAGGCTCCCGGCCTGGGACAGGGACGTGCTGAGGGAGGCGAGGGCGCTCTCCCGCTGGATGGCGTAGTGCTCGGCGGTGACGTCGCGGAAGGTGCCGACGACGACCTGGCGGCCGGTGTCGGGGTCCTGCGCCTTGTTGAAGGTGACGCTGATCCACAGCCGGTGCCCGTCCCGGTGGGTGACGGGGATGGCGTAGCTGCCCTGGCCGGGGCCGACGAGGCCCGCGAAGGCGTCGGCGACCTGCCGGTGGGCGGCGGGGTCGAGCTCGCGGTCCGGCCACCAGGGATGGATCGGCCGGTACGGCAGCCCCTCGGGGCCGTACCCGAGCATCTCGGCGAAGGCGTTGTTGACCTCGACGACCGCGCCGTCCTCGTCGCAGACGAAGAACGCCTCCTGCAGCGAGTCGACCAGCGCGGTGCGCCAGCGGGCCTGGTGGTGGCGCAGCCGCGCCATCTCCATGTTGGCCCGCACCCGCGCGAGCAGCTCCGCGGCGGCGAACGGCTTGACGAGGTAGTCGTCGGCGCCGGCCTGCAGACCCTCGATCGACGCCTCCTGGCCGGCCCGCGCCGACAGCAGCAGCACGGGGACGGCCGCGGTGCGCGGATCGGCCCGCAACGCCGCGACCAGCGCCAGGCCGTCCAGGCGGGGCATCATCACGTCGCTCACCACGAGGTCGGGGGCGTCGGCGCGGATGGCGTCCAGCGCGTCCTGCCCGTCGCCGACGGTGTCGACGTGGTAACCCGCACCCGTGAGGAGCCGGACGAGATATCCGCGCATGTCGGCGTTGTCGTCGGCCACCAGCACCCGCGCCGGGGCGCCCGCGGGGCGGGCGGCGGAGGGGTCCTGGGCGGTCAGCTCCATGGTGTCCCCGCCGGACGCCGCGGCGGCGTCGTCCGCGGGCAGCCAGCGCAGGGCCTCCTGGACGTAGGGGTCCGCGGTGGCGGACGCCATGCTGCCGCCGGCGGTCGTCGTGATCGCCTCGGCGGGCAGGTGCGCGACGCCGAACGGCAGGCGGATGGTGAAGCGGGTGCCCTCGCCCTCGGCGCTCTCGGCCGTGATGGTGCCGCCGTGCAGGCCGACGAGCTCCTGCACGAGAGCCAGGCCGATGCCGCTGCCCTCGTTCGAGCGCGAACGGGCGTTCTCGATGCGGTGGAACCGCTCGAACAGCCGCGGCACCTCGTCGGCCGGGACCCCGATGCCCGTGTCGGTGACGGTCACCACCGCGCGGCCGTCCTCCCCGCGCACCGACACGCCGACCGAGCCCTCGAAGGTGAACTTCAGCGCGTTGCTGAGCAGGTTGAGGACCACCTTCTCCCACATGCCGCGGTCGATGTAGACCGGCTCGTCCAGGGGACGGCAGTCGACCTCGAAGTCCAGGCCCGCCTTGTCGATGGCGGAGCGGAAGAGGCTGGCCAGCTCGGCGGTGACCGCGGCCAGGTCGACGGGCTCGTAGCCGGCCTGCATCC
The DNA here is from genome assembly GCF_014161415.1 of Microbispora sp. H10885. Lineage (NCBI taxonomy): Bacteria > Bacillati > Actinomycetota > Actinomycetes > Streptosporangiales > Streptosporangiaceae > Microbispora > Microbispora sp. H10885. Next base: position 142,390 of record NZ_JABBWY010000002.1, read on the forward strand.
GGCCGGCCTCGATGCGGGAGAAGTCGAGCAGGGTGTTGACGAGCTTGCCCAGCCGCAACCCGTTGCGGCGGATGGCCTCGAGCTCCTCGCGCACCTGCGGGTCGGCTCCCTGCAGGCGGTTACGCAGCTCCTCCACCGGGCCCATGATCAAAGTCAGCGGGGTGCGGAACTCGTGGCTGATGTTGGAGAAGAAGACGGTCTTCGCCCGGTCGAGCTCGGCCAGCTCCTCGGCCCGCCGCTGCTGCGCCTGGTAGCTGCGGGCGCTCGCGATGCCCGCGGCGACGTGCCCGGCGGCCAGTTCCAGGAACCCGCGGTAGCCCTCGTCGAGGAGCCGGTACCGGTTGAGCGCGGCCACCAGGAACCCGTACGGCGCGCTGCCCTGCTGGAGCAGCGGCACCAGCAGCGCCTGAACGGGCGGCTCCGGCCAGTCACCGGACGGCAGCCCGGCGAACCCGGCGGCGTCGAGCTCCACGAGCACCGACTCCCCCCGGGCCGGCGCCGCCATGGGCCACACCGCCTCGCCGGAGTCGCGGGCGGGCAGGGTCAGGGGGGCGGCCGGGTGCCCGGCGGAGATGCCGGTCACGCCCGCCAGCCGCGCGCCGCCGTCGTCCTGGAAGAGATAGGTCAGCGTGAACGGGAGGTCGCGCCGGTTGTTGCCGAGCTGACGGCAGGTGAAGGCCAGCATCTCCTGCTCGGTGCGGACCACGCTGGGGTCGGAGCCGAGATCGCGCAGGGTGGCCATGCGGCGCTCGCCGACCACCCGCTCGGTGTCCTCCATGACGACGCACAACATGCCGACCACGGCGCCGGAGTCGTCGCGCAGCGGGCTGTAGGAGAACGTGTGATAGCTCTCCTCCGGGTAGCCGGACCGCTCGAGGAACAGCAGCAGCGCCTCGTCCCAGGTGGCCTGTCCCGTGGCGAGCACGGTGCCGATCCGGGGACCGATGTCGTCCCAGATCTCCGCCCACACCTCGCTGGCCGGCCGGCCCAGCGCCCACGGGTACTTGCGCCCCAGGGTGTCGCGGCGGTAGGCGGCGTTGCAGAAGAAGGTGAGCTCCGGGCCCCACGCCATCCACATGGAGAACCGGGACGACAGCAGGATGCTCACCGCGGTCCGCAGGCTCTGCGGCCACTCGTCCGGCGGTCCGAGGGGAGTCGCCCGCCAGTCCACCTTCGCGAGGTCCCGGCCGATCTCCTCGTCGGCGGTGAACACGTCGGCGCCGGTCGCCGTCACCGGCTCGGCGTCGTCACTGAGCGCCACTACGCCACCCCTTCGTAAGCGCCGGCCCGGCCACTGCTCGCCCGGTCGCGGTCGCCGCGTCCGTCACCGCGTCTCACGGCCCGCCCAACCCTGGAGCAGTTCGATGACGTGACGGAGAGGATAGGTCAACCGCCCGTCAAGAGGCCAACCGGGGTCTCTTTCCGGACCGCCGGGACGCGTTCGCGGCCGCCGAGGGCCCGCTCCCCCATCAGTTCGGCGGTGACGATTGACGCAAAAACCCTTAATCCCTACTGTGTTACTAGGTTTCCGTCACCTGGAGCGCCCGATGACCAAGCAGATCCATCTCGCCGCGCACTTCCCGGGCGTGAACAACACGACCGTCTGGTCCGATCCCGCGTCGGGCAGCCAGATCGACTTCGAGTCGTTCCGCCACCTGGCCCGGACCGCCGAACGGGGCAAGTTCGACTTCTTCTTCCTGGCGGAGGGACTGCGGCTGCGCGAGGCGAAGGGCCGCATCCACGACCTCGACGTCGTGGGCCGTCCGGAGTCCCTGACCGTCCTCGCCGCGCTGGCCGCCGTCACCACCCACCTGGGACTGGCCGCGACGGTGAACTCCACCTTCAACGAACCGTACGAGGTGGCCAGAAGACTGGCGTCGCTCGACCATCTGAGCGGCGGCCGGGCCGCGTGGAACGTGGTGACCAGCTTCGACGCCTTCACCGGCGAGAACTTCCGCCGCGGCGGCTTCCTGGACGAGTCCGACCGGTACAGCCGGGCGAAGGAGTTCCTGGAGACCGCCAGGGAGCTGTGGGACTCCTGGGCCCCCGACGCGGTGGCCGCGGACCCGGAGGCGGGGCGGTTCCTGCGGCCCGGCGGCGTCACCGCCTTCCGGCACCAGGGCCGGCACTTCGACATCTCGGGGCTGTTCAACGTGCCCAGGGGCCCGCAGGGCCACCCGGTGATCATCCAGGCCGGCGACTCCGACGAGGGCCGCGAGTTCGCCGCGTCCTCGGCCGACGTGATCTTCAGCAGGCACAGCAGGCTGGAGGAGGGCCGCGCCTTCTACCGGGACGTCAAGCGCCGGCTCGCCGCGTACGGCCGGCGGCCGGAGGACCTGAAGATCCTCCCCGCGGTGACGTACGTGCTCGGCGACACCGACGCGGAGGCGGCGGAACGGGCCGCCGAGATCCGCCGCGCGCAGGTCGGCCCGCAGACCGCGATCTACTTCCTGGAGGCCGTCTGGGGGCGCGACCTGTCGGCGTACGACCCGGACGGCCCGCTGCCCGACATCGAGCCCGACCTGGAGGAGGGCGTGACCAGGGGGCACGCGGCCTTCCGCCGCGACCGCGGCGAGGTGGTGGCCAAGTGGCGCGCCCTCGCCGAGGAGAAGAACCTGTCGATCCGGGAGCTCGCCATCGAGGTCTCCTCGCCGCAGACCTTCATCGGCACGCCGCGCGCGGTCGCCGACGAGATCGACCACTTCGTGCAGACCGACGCCGCCGACGGCTTCATCTTCGTGCCCCACCTGACCCCGGGCGGGCTGGACGACCTGGTCGACAAGGTCGTCCCGCTGCTGCAGGAGAAGGGCGTCTTCCGGACCGAGTACACCGGGCCCACCCTCCGCGACCACCTCGGCCTCGCCCCGCGCGACCCGGCCTCCGGTGACTCCGCCCCCCGTGACCTGGGCACCCGTGACTCCGCCCTCCGCGACCTGCCCCTCCGCGACCCGGCCGCCCCCGTGCCGGCCCCCCGTACGAAGGAGAACCGATGACCCTGCACCTCGCCGTCGCACTGGACGGGGCCGGCTGGCACCCGGCCGCCTGGCGGGCCGAGGGCGCGCGACCGGACCGGCTGTTCACCCTCGCCTACTGGGCGGACCTCGCCGCGGAGGCCGAGCGCGGTCTGCTCGACTTCGTCACCTTCGAAGACGCGCTCGGCCTGCAGTCGACCCGCCTGAACGAACCCGACGAGCGGCTCGACCAGGTGCGCGGACGGCTCGACGCCGTGCTGATCGCCTCCGCCGTCGCACCGCTGACCTCGCGGATCGGCCTCGTGCCCACCACCGGCACGACCCACACCGAGCCGTTCCACGTCGCGATCGGCATCGCCTCCCTCGATCACATCAGCGGCGGCCGGGCCGGCTGGCGGCCCCAGGTCTCGGGCCGCCCCGACCACGCCGCGCACTTCGGCCGCCGGGTCCTGCCTCCGCTGGACTTCTCCGACCGCGCCGATCCCGCCTTCACCCGGCACGTGGCGGACCTGCTCGGCGAGGCCGCCGACGCGGTGGAGGTGGTCCGCCGCCTGTGGGACAGCTGGGAGGACGACGCCGAGATCAGGGACGTCGCGACCGGCCGGTTCGTCGACCGCGACAAGCTGCACTACATCGACTTCCGCGGCGCCTGGTTCAGCGTGAAGGGTCCCTCGATCACGCCGCGCCCGCCGCAGGGGCAGCCGCTGGTCACCTCCCTCGCCCACGACAGGCAGCCGTACGAGTTCGCCGCCCGGGCCTCCGACGTCGTGTACGTCACGCCGCGGGACCGGGAGGACGCCTCCGCGATCGTCGAGCAGGTGCGCGCCGCCGAGGCCGCGACCGGCCGGGCCGGGCCGCCGTTGAAGATCTTCGCGGACCTGGTGGTCTTCCTGGAGACCGGCGGCGCGGCCGACCGGAAGGCGCGGCTCGACGACCTCGACGGGGGCGAGTTCGTCTCGGACGCCCACATCTTCACCGGCACCCCGGAGGCGCTCGCCCGCCTGCTGCTGAGCTGGCGGGAGGCGGGGCTGGACGGATTCCGCCTCCGGCCGGGCGAGCTGCCCCGCGACCTGGTGGCGATCACCAGGGGCCTGGTGCCCGAACTGCGGGCGGCGGGCGCGTTCCGCACCGCGTACGACACCGGGGACCTGCGCGGGCGGCTCGGCCTGACGCGCCCCGCCAACCGCTACGCGACGGCGTCGTGAGCGGCGTCACCGCTCCGGGCGGCCCTGCGCGGCTCGCGGGCGGGGAGGTGGTCCGGGCGTGAAGTTCCTGGCCATGACGCTCGGGTTCCACCTGCCGCATCCGCTGACCGGCGAGCTCAGGTCTCCGACGGAGCGCTTCCGCGAGATCGTGGCGAGCGCGGTGCTCGCCGAGGAACTCGGCTTCGACGGCTTCGCCTTCGGGGAACGGCACGAGCGGCCGTTCCTGTCCTCGTCCCCGCCCGTGGTGCTGAGCCACGTCGCGGCGCTGACCCGCCGGATCAGGTTGTTCACCGCGGTGACCACGCTCAGCCTGCTCGACCCCGTGCGGGCGTTCGAGGACTACTCGACCCTCGACCATCTGTCCGGCGGGCGCCTGGAGCTGATGATCGGCAAGGGCAACGGCACCGCCCAGGCGGAGCTGTTCCACGTCACCGGCGAGGACCAGTGGGACCGCAACCGCGAGGGCTACGAGCTCTTCCGGCGGCTCTGGCGGGAGGACCGGGTGACCTGGTCGGGCCGCTTCCGGCCGCCCCTGGCCGAGGCCGAGGTGCTCCCCCGGCCGCTCCAGCGGCCGGTGCGGGTCTGGCACGGCAGCGCCACCAGCAGGGAGTCGGTGGACCTCGCCGCCCGATACGGCGACCCCCTCTTCTCCGCCAACGTCACCAATCCCGTCGAGCCGTACGCCGAACTGGTGCGGTACTACCGGGAGCGGTGGGAGCACTACGGACACGACCCGGCCGGCGCGCTGGTGGGAGCGGGCAGCGCGGGCTACTACGCCACACCGAGATCGCAGGACGCCGTCGAGACCTACCGGCCCATCTTCGACGCCCGGGTGGCGTTCCTGGAGAAGCGGGGGCTCGACCCGGTGTTCCACACGCTGGAGGACGCCGTCGAACGCAGCTCCATCCTCGTCGGCAGCCCCCAGCAGATCATCGACAAGGTGCACCGCTACCACGAGCGGCTCGGCCACGAGGTGTTGCACGTGCAGGCGGAGGCCGACGGGCTGACCGGCGCGCAGCACCGGGCGTCGCTCGAACTGTTCCAGAGCGACATCGCTCCCGTCCTGCGCGCGGAGATCCCCAGCAGGCCGTTCCCCACCGGAGGACCCGCATGACCCGCCTGTCTGTTCTCGACCTCGCTCCGATCTCCTCCGGAGCCACCGCGCGGGACGCCCTGCGCAACACCGTCGACCTCGCCCGCCGGGCGGAGGACGCCGGATACCACCGCTACTGGCTGGCCGAGCACCACCTCACCCCCGGCGTGGCGAGCTCCGCGCCCGCGGTCCTCATCGGCGCGGTGGCCGCGGCCACCCGCCGCATCCGGGTCGGCTCCGGCGCGGTCCAGCTCGGCCACCAGACCCCGCTCACCGTGGTGGAGCAGTTCGGCACCCTGGACGCGCTGCATCCCGGCCGCATCGACCTGGGCCTCGGCCGCTCAGGCCAGCGCGCCCGGGAACTGCTCACCACCCCGCCGGCCGCGCCCCAGCCCGCCGATCCTCAGCCCGCCGACCCGCCTGCCCCGGGGGCGCGGACGGTCCGGGGCCTGCTGATCCCGCCGCCGTTCTCGTTCGCCGCACTCGCCAAGCACCCGCTGTTCGCCCTGGCCGGCGCGCTGCTGCAGCAGCCCGGCGCACAGACGCCCGACTTCGCCGTCCAGGTCGACGAGATCATCGCGCTGCTCGCCGGCCGCTACCGCTCCGACGAGGGGCACGAGGCGCACGCCCAGCCCGGGGAGGGCGCCGAGGTGGAGCTGTGGGTCCTGGGCAGCAGCGGCGGCCAGAGCGCGCAGGTCGCGGCCGAGCGCGGGCTGCCCTTCGCGGCGAACTACCACGTGAGCCCGGCCACCGTGCTGGAGGCGGTCGAGGCCTACCGGGACGCCTTCAAGCCGTCCCGGGACTATCCCGAGCCGCACGTCATGGTGTCCGCCGACGTCCTGGTCGCGCCCACCGAGGAGGAGGCCCGCCGCGCGGGCGAGCCGTACGGGCTGTGGGTGCGCAGCATCCGGTCCGGCGGGGGCGCCGTCCGGTATCCCTCTCCCGAGGAGGCGTATGCCCACGAGTGGAGCGAGGAGGACCGGGCACTCGTCGCGGACCGGGTGGACACCCGGTTCGCGGGCACCCCCGAGAAGGTGGTGGAGGGGCTGCGCGTGCTGAAGGAGGCGACGGGCGCGGACGAGCTCCTGGTGACCACGATCACGCACGACCACGCCGACCGCGTCCGCTCCCAGGACCTGCTCGCCGAGGCGTGGGCGGACGCCGGCGTCTGAGCGCCGGGCTCGCCGGCCGCGGCCTCGCTGACGTCGAGCCCGGCCGGCGCCTCCTACGCCACGTCGGGCCGCGTCATCAGCGGCGACCGCAGATGCGACACCAGATCGGGGCTGGTCAGGGGCACGATGTTCCACGTCGCCACCGCCGTTTCCGCGCCGGCGTCGACCACCAGCCGGACCCGGTGCGGGGTGGTGATGACGTAGAGGTCGGCGACGAACGTGTCGCCCTGCCAGGCGCCGGTCGCGACGACGGGGCGGCCGAGCGGCGAGCTCTCCCGCCATCCGCCGTGGCCGGCCTCTACGGCGAGGAACGACCCGAATCGCAGGAGCCATCCACCGTCCACCGGATCGACGGTCACCGTGGTTCCGCCGGGCAGGGCCGAACCCTCGGCGGAGGCGTCGATTCTCGCCTCGGCGGAGCGCTCCGGGGCGGCCGCACCCGGCACCGGCGCGAGTGACAGCCGCCGCAGCCGGTCGGCGAGGATCTCGTCGTCCCCGGCGCTTCCCGCGTGGCCGGTGCCGGGGAGCAGGCACTCCCATATCGCGTCGAGCACCGCCTGCGCCTGCGTATGGGCCCCGGTCACGGCGACCACGAGATCGTGCGACGGCACGACCACGCACTGCTGGCCGAAGGAGCCGTCACCGTGGTATCCGTGACGCGACATCCAGAACTGGTAACCGTAACCGCAGAGGTAGTCGGCGTCCCCCGATCCGTCCTCGAACGGCAGGGTGTCGACGTGCCGTCCGGTCGCGAGCTCCACCCATTCGCGCGGGACGAGCCGCCGGTCGCCCCAGAGGCCTCCGCGCAGCAGCAGTTCACCGAAGGCGGCGACGGCCTCGGTCGTGAGGTGCAGTCCGTGGAATCCGAAGGCGGCGCCGCTCGCCACCCGGTCCCATTCGGCGTGGTCCACGCCCATCGGCCCGAAGAGGCGCTCGTCGAGCAGTTCCGGGAGGCCGCGGCCCGTGACCCGTTCCACCATCCGGGCCAGGACGAAGGTGGTCGTGTTGTCGTAGGTGTGCCGTGTTCCCTCGGCTTCGGTGAACGGCACGCGCAGGAAGCCCTTCACCAGGTCGCCCGGTTCCAGTTCCCAGGCCTGGGCGAGGCTGTCCGTGCGGTGCCCGGCCGTCATGGACAGCAGGTGGTGAACGGTGAGGCGGCGTGCCTGCTCCGGGATGCCGGCCGGAACGTGGCCGGGCAGCACGTCCACCACCCGGTCGTCCCGCGAGAGCAGCCCGTCGGCGATCGCGAGCCCCACGGCGACCGAGGTGAACGACTTGGTCAGCGAGTAGAGGAGGTGCGGGCGTCCGGCCGAGTACGGCGCCCACCAGCCTTCGGCGACGACGTGACCGTGGTGGACGACCATGACGGAGTGGCACTCGGCGGATCGCGCCTCCAGCCGGTCCAGCAGCGCGGCGACCGCGCGGGACGACATCCCCGAGGCGGCCGGGGTCGAACGCGGCAGGAGGGTGCGCTGGGAGGGCATCCGCGCACCCTAACAAATCCGCGGGTCAGCTCCGTCCCGGGGACGCGGCGTGGTCGTCCGGGACCCGCAGGGCGGCCAGCACCTCCGGCAGCGCGCCGGGGGCCGCGTCCAGCTCCGGGGACGGGGTGACGTGGAGCTCGACCGCGGTGACGCCGGGGTGCAGGTACCGCGCGATGTGGGCGCGGCACTCCTCCGGCGAGCCGTGCACCCACAGCTCGTCCACGACCGAGTCCGGGAGCGCCTCGGCCGCGCCCCGCCGGTCCCCCGCGTCCCAGGCGGCCCGCGACGCGGCCAGCGCGTCGCCCCGGCCGAGCCAGTCGTGGAACGCGCGGTAGGGCGGCTGGTTGAGGATCCAGCCGAGGAAGGCGCGTCCGGCCGCCCTGGCGTACGCCGCGTCGTCCGTCGGCGTCACGAAGATCTTGACGACCAGTTCCTGCCCCTCGGCGGGCGGCCCGGCGGCCTCGACGATCCTCGGCACCTCGTGGGCGGCCAGCACGTTGGTGATCGCGCCGTCCCCCTCGGTGAAGGCCAGCTTCAGCATGCCGGGCCGCAGCGCGCCCACGATGACCTTCGGCCGCACCGGGGGACGTCGCCGGAGCTCGAAGTCGATCGAGAAGGTCTCGTACGTCTCCACGACGTGCTCCCCGTCGAAGGCCCGGCGCAGGAACCGCAGCAGGTCCCGCACGTGCGCGTACGGCCGTCCGTGCGGGCGCCCGTTCAGCGCGGTGACGTGGGCGGGGACGGACGAGCCGATGCCGAGCAGCACCTCGGCCTGGCCCAGCTCGGCCATGGAGGCGGCCGTCTGGGCGAGCACGCCGGGGCCCCTGGTCTGGGCCGGCAGGACCCCCGTACCCGCCCGCAGGCCCGGCGACCAGGCCAGGGCCGCGGTCAGCGCGGTGAGGCCGTCGTAACCGCCGCCCTCCCCGGTCCACACGTCGCCGTAGCCCAGGGAGGGCAGCGCCTCGACGATCTCCCGGTGCCGGTGCAGCCCGAGCCCCGCCAGCGGCAGCGTGACCCCCCAGCGCACCGCCCCCGCAGGGGGCCCGGCCCCCGCGCCTCCGGAAACCCCGGCGTCTCCGGACGCCGCGCGCGGGGTGCTCACACGTGCTCCCCGGCGAGCGCCTCGCGGCCGTGCGGCTCGGCCCAGTCCGCCTCGTGCGGCGCGACCTCGATCCGCACCGGCCCGCCACCGGAGCCGGCGGGCCGGCCGGGCAGCCGGAACGCGGCGAAGTCGGTGGTCTCGCGGAACGCCGGGATGCCGTACAGGTCCCTGGCGTACGCCCAGAGGTTGGGGTAGCCGGTCAGCGGCCGCTCGCCGATCCCGGCCAGCGGGTTGTGCAGCAGGTCGAACCGGACCAGCACCACCCACAGCTGCACGTCGGACTCGGTGAGGCGGTCGCCGAACAGGTACCGCCGGTCGGCCAGGCGGGCGTCGAGCCGGTCCAGCGCTGCGGTGACCTGCTCGCGCCGCCACTCGTACTCCTCCTGCGTGGAGGCCCTGGCGACCAGGTTCACGCCCTGGCCGAGGTCACGGGCGATCTCCTCGTCCAGCGCCTCGATCTCGTCCCGCAGGTCCGCCGGGTAGAGGTCCACGCCCGAGCCGGCCCACTCGGCGAACGCGGTGCCGAGGTCGGCGGGGATCACGGCGTAGTCGTTGCTGACGATCCGGTTCGTCCGCCGGTCCCACACCACCGGCACCGAGATGTGGCCCGGATATCCGGGCTCCGTGGCGTCGTAGGCCTCGGACAGGAGCGTGAAGCCGTTGACCGGGTCGGGGCCGCGCCGCTCGCGGAACGCCCAGCCGCGCGCGTCCCGGTCGTCGTCCACGTACGACAGCGACACGACGTCCCGCAGCCCGGCGAGGTCGCGCACGATGGCGACGCGCTGCGCCCACGGGCAGGTGTAGGAGACGTACAGGTGGTAGCGGCCGGGCTCGGCGGGGTACTCGCCGGACCCGCCGGCGGTGATCCGGCCCTGGAACGGATAGAGGGGTCCCGGCCGGTCGGTCCGGCCCGGTCCGTACGGCCCGTGGGCGGCGACGTCGGCGGGGCTCGCGTACGCGGGCGCGTGGGTGGTCATGGGGGTTGGCTCCTTGTCGTGGATGTCAGCCGAGGATCCTGGCCGTCCCGAACCCGGCGGCCAGCTTCGCGCCGGTGGCGAAGCGGCCGGGGCCGAAGGCGGCGAGGCGGGGATCGGGGTCGCCGAGCAGCAGCCGGGCGACGTGGTCGCCCCAGGCGGGCGCGAGCTTGAAACCGTGACCGCTGGTGCCGGCGTCGACGTAGACGTGCTCGCCGACCTGGCCCGTGACCGGCTGCCAGTCGGGGCTCACGTCGTACAGCGAGGCCCAGCCGCCGGTCACCCGGGCGCGGCGGCGGGCCGCGGAGCGCACGGCGGAGGCCGCGGCGAGCGCCTCCAGCTCGTCGGGGCGCGGGCCCGGGACGTCGTCCGGATCGGCCGCGGAGGCCGGGACGACCCCGCCGGTGAGGTACTGCGTGCGGGGCTGCGGGGTCGTGTAGTAGCCGCCGGGCAGGTCGATCAGGACGTGCGGCACGAGCCCGCCGGCGTCGGCGGGGTCGTGCTCGGAGACCGCCACGACGTGCCGCTCCACGGTCAGCGGCAGGTCCACGCCTAGCGGCCGCAGCAGGGCGGCGGTCCACGGCCCGGCGGCCACGAGCAGCCGCCCGGCCCGGTGGACCACGCCGTCGGAGGTGGTCACCGCCGCCCCGCGGCTCTCCTCGGCGAGCGCGACGACCGGGCGGTGCGGGTGGAACACCGCGCCGTGCCGCCGCGCCGCGGCGGCCAGCCCGACCGTCGCAGCGTACGGGTCGGCGTACCCGGCGTCCGCCTCCCAGACGGCGACGGCGACGCCGTCGAGGTCCAGGCCGGGCAGCCGGGCGGGCAGCGCCCCGGCGCCGACCAGCTCGCTGCGGACGCCGAGCTCGCCGAGCCGCGCGGCGGTCTCGGCGGCCGCCCCGGCGTCGCCGGGACCGTGCAGGTAGAACGCGCCGGTCCGGCGGAACCCCGACTGGTGCCCGCCGGTGCGCTCCTCGAAGCCCGCGAGGAACGCGATGCCGTCGCGTGCCGTCTCCGCCAGGAACGGGTCGGTGTAGTAGGCCCGGCAGATGCCGCCCGACCGCCCGGTTGGGCCGCCCGAGACCGGGCCCCGGTCGAACACGGCGACGGAGACGCCGCGCCGGGCGAGGTGGAACGCGGCGGCCGCGCCGTGCACGCCCGCCCCGACGATCGCGATGTCGTACGTCATGCCACGGCCTCCCGGTCGTGCGCCCGATGATCGAGCCGGGCCGTCCGGTCCGGTTGCGGGGCCTCGTCCGGCCGGGGTGTCCGGTCCAGCCGGGGAATCGCGGCCAGGAGCTCCCGCGTGTACGGCGCGGCCGGTTGGGTGAAGATCTTTCGGACGTCGCCGGACTCCACCACCCGGCCGTCCTTCATCACCAGTACCCGGTCGCTGACGTGGTGGATCACGCCGAGGTCGTGGGAGATGAACAGGTAGGCCACGCCGAGCTCGGCCTGCAGGTCGGCGAGCAGGTCGAGCACCTGCGCCTGGATCGACACGTCCAGCGCGGAGACCGGCTCGTCGCAGACGATCACCTGGGGCCGGGGGGCCAGCGCCCGGGCGATCGCCACCCGCTGCCGCTGCCCGCCCGACAGGCGCAGCGGCCTGCGGTCCAGGATCGACTCGTCCAGGCCTACCCGCGCGAGCAGCTCGACGGCCCGGTCGCGGCGGGTCCGGCGCGGCTCGCCGCCCACGGCGAGCGCCTCGCCGAGGATCCGCCGTACGGTGAAGCGGGGGTCGAAGGAGCTCAGCGGGTCCTGGTAGATCACCTGGATGTGCCGCCGCAGGGCCCGGCGCCCGGCGGGCCCCAGCCCCCGCCAGGACCTCCCGTCGACCTCCACCTCGCCCGCGTCGGGTTCCACCAGCCCCAGCACCAGGCGGGCCGTCGTGGTCTTGCCCGAGCCCGACTCGCCGACGAGCCCGAGCGTCTCCCCGGCCCGCAGCTCGAACGACACCCCGTCGACGGCCGCCCGGGGCAGCCCGTCCGGCCCGGTGAACGACTTGGCCAGCCCGGACGCCCTGACCACCACCCCGCCGGGCAGCACGGCCGGCGCCGGACGCGGCGCCGAGCCGTCCTCGGGCACGGTGAGCCGGGTGCCCCTGCCGTGCGCGGAGGGCACCGCGGCCAGCAGCCGGCGGGTGTAGGCGTGCCGGGGGGCGCCCAGCACGTCACGGGTGACACCCTCCTCGACGACCACGCCGTCCTTCATCACCAGCACCCGGTCGGCGAGCTCGGCCACCACGGCGAGGTCGTGGCTGATCAGCAGCAGCCCCGCCCCGGCCCGCCGGCGCTCGGCCAGCAGCCGCAGGATCTGCGCCTGCACGGTGACGTCCAGGGCGGTGGTCGGCTCGTCGGCGATCAGCAGCCGGGGCGCGCAGGCGACCGCCGAGGCGATCAGGGCCCGCTGCCGCAGCCCGCCGGAGAGCTGGTGCGGATACTGCGCGGCCCGCAGTTCCGGCTCCGGCACCCCCACCTCGCCCAGCAGTTCGACCACCCGCCGCCGCACGTCCCCGCGCGGCACGGTCCGGTGCAGCCGCAGGGTCTCGGCGATCTCCTTGCCGACCGGGCGCAGCGGGTCGAGCGAGACCAGCGCGTCCTGCAGGACGTAGCCGACCTCGCCGCCCCGCACCGCCCGCCACTGCCGTTCGCCGTAGGCCGTGACGTCGCGGCCGGCCACCACGAGCGACCGGGCGGTGACCTCGGCGCCGGGGCCGGTCAGCCCGATCAGCGTGCGGGCGGTGACGCTCTTGCCCGAGCCCGACTCCCCCACGATGGCGACGCACTCCCCCGGGCTCACCGTGAACGAGATCGAGCGGACGGCCTCGACCTGGCCGAACGAGACCCGCAGATCGGACACCTCGACGATCGGGGTGACCCGCTGTTCGGTCACGACAGTCTCCCTTCGACGCGCCGCTGCAGATGGCGGCCGACGACCGTGACGGAAAGGACGGTGAGCGTGATGGCCAGCCCCGGGAAGACCGCGACCCACCAGGCGACGGAGAAGTAGTCGCGCCCGGCCGACAGCATCGCCCCCCACTCCGGGGCGGGCGGCTTCGGGCCGAGGCCGAGGAAACTGAGCGACGACGCCGCGACGAGCGCGGTGCCCACCTCGATCGTGGCCACCACCAGCAGCGGGGCGAACGCGTTGGGCAGCACGTGCCGCGTGACGATCCCGGCCCTGGTCAGCCCGAGCGAGACGGCCGCCTCGACGTACCCGGACCTGCGGATGACCATGGTCTGGGCGCGGACCAGGCGCGCGTACCCGGGCAGCGTGTAGGCGGCGATGGCGAAGACCGCGTTGAGCGTCCCCGGGCCGACGACGGCGATGACCAGCAGGGCCAGCAGCAGTCCCGGCAGCGAGAGCAGGATGTCGACAAGGCGCATGGCGGCCTCGTCGAGCGCCCGGCCGCCGAGCGCGGCCAGCAGCCCGACGAGGGTGCCGCCGGTCACCGCGATCGCGGTGGCGGCCAGCCCGGCCAGCACCGACGGCCTCGTGCCGTACACGATCCGGGTGAAGATGTCGCGACCGTTGGCGTCGGTGCCCAGCGGGTGCCCGCCGCCCGGCGGCCGGAGCGCCGCGACGGCGTCGGTGAGGTCGGGCGAGCCGTGCGCGACCAGGCCGGGCGCCACCGCGACCACGGTCACGGCCAGCAGGAACGCGGAGGCGGCCCAGACACCGGCCCGCGGCACCCGCCGCCGCCGTCCGCGCCCCACGACCACGGCGGGTGCGACAAGGGTGGACGTGGTCACTCAGGCACCTCGCAGTCGCGGGTCGATGGCCAGGTAGAGCAGGTCGAGCAGGATGTTGATGACGACGTAGAGCAGCGAGGCGATCAGCACCACGCCCATCACGACCGGCAGGTCCTTGTTGCCGACGGCCGCGAGGGTCAGCCGCCCGATGCCCTGCCGGGAGAAGACCGACTCGATGATCACGGCCCCGCCGAACAGGAAGCTGACCATCCACCCGGCCAGGGTGACCGTGGGCAGCAGGGCGTGCCGCAGCGCGTGCCGCAGGCGCACGCCCAGGTCGGACATGCCGCGCGAGCGGGCGGTGAGCACGAACGGCTCCTCCAGCGTGAGCTCCAGTCCCTCGCGCAGCACCTGGCTCAGCGTCGCGACGACCGGGATCGCCATCGCGACGGACGGCAGGACCAGGCTCTCCAGGCCGTCCCCGCCGGTGGCGGGGAAGATCCCCAGCCCGAACGAGAAGACGGTGAGCAGCAGGATCCCGGCCCAGAACGACGGGATGGAGATGCCGACCAGCTCGATGCCGGAGAACACCGCCCGCGCCCACCGGCGGCCCGCGGTCAGCACCGCGACCGTGACCGAGACCACGACCGCCAGGACGAACGACGAGAGCATGAGCTGGACGGACGAGCCGACCTGCTCGCCGATCGCCGAGGCGACCGACTGGTGCAGCTGGTACGACTGGCCCAGGTCGCCGTGCAGCACCCGGCCCAGGTAGGCGGCGTACTGGGCGGGCAGCGGCCGGTCCAGCCCGTAGTCGGCGATGATCCGGGCGCGGACCTCGGGTGTGACGGTGCTGCTGCCGATGAGCAGGTCGACGACGTTGCCCGGGGTGAGGTGGAGGCCGGCGAACGCGACCGTCACCGCGCCCCACAGCACCAGGACGGACGTGCCCAGCCGCACCAGCACCGGGCGGACCACCCGGGCGCGGGCCCGGGTGGCCGGTACGGCGACGGCGGTCATGCCTGCTCGACCCAGGCGCCGTAGAAGGTCGGGTACGCCTGCGGCTCCCAGCCGATGCCGTGGGCCTTCTTGCCGGTCCCGAGCAGGTAGTTGAACACGTACACCGGGAAGACCGCGGCCTCGTCGGTGACCCGCTGCTGCACCTTGGCGTACAGCTCGGCCCGCTTGGCCTGGTCGGTCGTGTCCAGCGCGTCGCTCAGCCAGCCGTCCACGTCCTTGTCGGACAGGCGGGCGGCGTTCTGGCCGAACTTGGCGGCCGTGGGGATGGCGGAGGTGTCGAACAGGTTGCGCAGGGTGTCGCCGTCGGCGCGCTGCCAGCTGAAGTCGATGAGGTCGTAGTCGCCCTTGGGATACTTCTCCAGCCATTCGTTGACCGTGCCGGAGACGAACTGGATCTCGAAGCCGATCTTCTTGGCCTCGGCCTGGATCTGCTCGGCCAGCGTGTCGCGCTGCTCACGCGCGAACGCCTTGAGGAACCCCCAGCGGATCGTCAGCCGCCTGCCGTCCTTGGTCCGGTAGCCCTCGGCGTCCTTCCCCGACCAGCCGGCCTCGTCCAGCAGCCGGGCGGCCGCCGCGGGGTCGTACTTCGTCTTTCCTTCGAGCGTCTTGTCGTACCCGTCGGTCGACGGGGAGATGGGGCCCGCCGCGGGCTGGAAGGCCCCGAAGTAGAGGTTCTTGACGATCGTCGCGAAGTCGATGCCGTCGCGGAACGCCTGCCGGACCCGCTTGTCGGCGAACGGCCCGGAGGTCGTGTTCGGGTAGTAGTTGTAGTTGCCGCCCGGCGCCTGCCGCGTGGTCACGGTCAGCCGGGGGTCGCCCTGCACCTGCTTGACGTTGACCGGCGGCACGCTGGCGATCCCGTCGACCTGCCCGCTGGTCAGCGCGCCGAGCCGGACGGAGTCCTCGGTGATGACCTTGATCTCCAGCTTGTCCAGGTACGCCTCCCCGGTGTGCGCGGCGCCCTCCGGCGCCCAGGCGTAGCCGGGGTTGCGGTGGTAGGTGATGCCCTTCTGCACCACGTACTCGTCGATCACGAACGGCCCGGACCCGACGACCTTCTTGCACAGCGCGTCCTGCGGCTGCTTCAGCGACCGCGGCGACTCGATGCCGAAGTACGCCGTGGCCAGGGCGGACAGGAACGGCGAGTACGGCCTGCTGAAGTGGACCTTCACCGTGTGCGGGTCGACGACCTCGCTGCCCTTGTACGGCTCGATGTATCCCGCGGCGAGCTGCGACTTCGTGGCGGGGTTCACGATGTGGTCGAGGTTGGCCTTGACCGCCGCCGCGTCGAAGGGCGTGCCGTCGGAGAACTTCACGCCGTCGCGCAGGGTGAAGGTGTAGGTCTTCTGGTCCGGCGAGACGGTCCACTTGGTGGCGAGCCAGGGGTGGATCTTGCCCTCGGTGTCGAGCGACACGAGCGAGTCCAGGGCGGGCCGGGTGAACAGGCCGGCCACGTCGGCGGGGCTCTGATGGGGATCGAGGCAGGTGGAGGGCTCGGTGTTGACGGCGAACGTCAGCGTGCCGCCCTTGACCGGCCCGGCGGGGGCCTTGCCCGCCGCGGTGTCCTTGCCCGTCGTGCCGCAGGCGGCGAGGGCGAGGACCCCCAGAAGCGAGACGCCGATGGATAAGCGCGTGTTCGTGGACATCGGGGAGAGCCTTTCGGTGTTCAAGACGGGACGGCGGAGTGGGGAGGCGGCGTGTCCCGGCCTGTGCCCGCCCGAAACTCCCCGTGAGTGGCCATGCCGCCTCCCGGAGAGCGTGCCGCGCACGCCCCCATGACCAGGAGCCCCGATGGGGCCCGCGCTTGCGGCGCGACTGCCACGCCGCCAGGTTTTCCCCGGGGCACCCCGCGCGGTGCGAGGGTTGCCGGCCGACGAGCCGGGGCTTGGCGTCGGCGCTCAATACCTATAAATAAAGTAGGAAAACTAGGGTAACCTGTCAACACGCTTTCGCCGGGGATTCCGGCCTTTCCGCGAGGAGCGGCGGTCCGGTGACGACGAGTGGCACGTCCGCGCGGCGGCGGCCGGGGGCGAACCGGGCGGCCGTGCCTACGGCGCGCCGGGAAGCCGTACGGTGACGAGGAGCCCGCCGTGGGGGCCGGGGGCGAGATCGAGGCTCCCGTTGTGGGCGCGGACGACGCTGTGCACGATGGCCAGGCCGAGACCGGCGCCGGCGTGCTCGTCGGTGCGCACGCGTTCCGTGCCGCGCTGGAAGGGTTCGATGAGGGTCGGTATCAGTTCCGGCGGGAGCGGGCGGCCCGTGTTCTCGACCCGCAGCAGGCTGGTGCCGCCGTACGCCTCGGTGTGGACCGTCACGGTGCCGCCGGCGGGGAGGTTGTGGACGATCGCGTTCTGGACGAGGTTCGTCACCATCCGCGCCAGGAGCTCGGCGGAGCCCTCGGTCCGGGCCGCCCCGCCGGTGACGTTCAGCGTGATCCGGCGTTGTTCGGCGAGCGGGAGCAGCGTTTCGGCGGCCTCCTCGGCGGCGAGGGAGAGGTCGACGCTCTCCCGGGTGAAGTCGCCGCGGTCGCCGCGGCTGAGCAGCAGGAGGGCCGCGGTGAGGTCGATCGCCCGCTGGTTGACGGTGTGCAGGCGATCGAGGAGTTCGTCCCGGTCCCGCGTGGGGTCCCGGCGGGCCACGTCGAGGAGCGTCCGCGAGATCGCCAGCGGCGTGCGCAGTTCGTGGGAGGCGTTCGCGGCGAACCTCCGCTGCTCGGCGACGTGGGACTCGAGCCGGTCGAGCATCGAGTCGAACGCGTCGGAGAGCTCCCGGAACTCGTCCCGGCGGCCCTTCATGCGGATCCGGTGGGACAGCGACCCGTTCGCGGTCGTCCGCCGGGCCGCGTCCGTGATCTGGGTGAGCGGCGCGAGCATCCGGCCGGCGAGGAGCCATCCGCCCAGCAGGCCGAACGTCAGCAGAAAGGCCAGTGCCTGGCCCGCGCGGGGGACGAAGGCGCGCTGGAGGTCGGTGCGGTTGGGGATGAACCGCAGGGGCGCCGCCCCGGGCGGGCCGGCCCCCGGCCCGGTGCCGAGCGCGCCGTCGGGCACGTAGCGCAGCAGGAACACCCACACCACCGCCAGCAGGAGGGCGCCGGCGAGCATGAGGAATCCGGCGTAGCTGAGGGTGAGTTTCAGCCTGGTGCTGAGCCCTGGGCGCCTATCCATGCGTGCTGCCGGGGCCCGTTCCCGTGGCGATGCCGGTGTCGATCCGATAGCCGACACCGGGCACCGTGGCGATGGCCCATGGTTCGCCGAGCCGTTTGCGCAGTGCGGAGACGGTGATGCGCACGGCGTTGGTGAGGGGGTCGGCGTTCTCGTCCCAGGCCCGTTCCAGCAGCTCCTCGGCGCTGACGATCCCGCCCTCGGCGGCGACGAGGACTTCCAGCACCGCGAACTGTTTGCGGGTGAGCGCGACGTAGCGTCCGCCGCGGAAGACCTCCCGGCGGAAGGGGTCGAGCCGCAGGCCCGCGATCTCGCGAACCGGGGGCCGGGCGTACGCGCGTCTGCGGTCGAGCGCCCTCAGCCGCAGGACGAGCTCCCGGAGCTCGAACGGTTTGGTGAGGTAGTCGTCGGCGCCGAGCCCGAACCCGGAGGCCTTGTCGTCGATCCGGTCGGCGGCGGTGAGCATGAGGATCGGGATGCCGCTGCCGGAGGCGACGATGTGCCGGGCGACCTCGTCGCCGGAGGGGCCGGGAATGTCGCGGTCGAGGACCGCGATGTCGTAGGAGTTGACGCTGAGCAGTTCCAGGGCCGCGTCGCCGTCGCCGGCGATGTCGGCGGCGATCGCCTCCAGCCGCAGACCGTCCCGGACGGCTTCGGCCAGGTAGGGCTCGTCCTCCACTATCAGCACGCGCATACGGCTCAGTCTGCCGGTGCGGGCGCCGGTGCCGGCGCGGGGCGAGGCCGGTCCGGCGGCGTCTCCGCCGCGGCGCGCCACCAGCGGCGCGAGACGAGCCCGAAGAGCACGGCGCCTGCGGCGTTGACCAGCACGTCGTCCACAGACGACACCCGGTCGAGCCGCAGGACGTACTGCAGGGTCTCGACCACGGCCGAGCAGCCCGCCCCGAGCGCCAGGATCCGCGGCACGGACGCCAGCGCCGCGAAGCGCAGCGGCGCGAAGAACCCCAGCGCCGCGAAGATCAGCAGGTTGCCGCCGATCCCGATCGGCCCCATCGTGACCAGGTCCCGCAGCGGGATCAGGCTCACCCGGCCGGGGACGATGCCGGCCCCCGGGCCCGGCATCAGGGTGAGCCACACGAACGGCACCGTCCCGTAGACCATCCCCACCTCGGCCAGCGACCTCCGCCACGCCGAGGTGACGCCGGCGGCCTGCCGGAGGAGCGCCAGACCCCACGTCACCAGAGCGGCCGCCGGCAGCCCGGCCAGCATCATGAACAGCACGCCGTTCTCGGTGTCGAGGCACCCGTGCCACCGTCCGGCCAGGCATGCCGGAGCGGTCATCACGAGCGGCCGCCGCACGGCGAACACGGCGCTCGCCAGGCCGAGGATCGCCAGGCCGGCGAGCACGATCCGGCTCGTGCGGCGGGGCGACGCTGACGGGGATGCGTGGTGGTTCATGCCTCCATTGGAGACGGAGAGCCGTTGCGGTGGCGTATGCGATTCCGCATACGTCCGCGATACACGGAACGCCGGCGTCGTCCGGCGCCTCAGCCGCCCGCCCCGCCGCCCGTCCCACCGCCGGGCGAGGCCCCGGTGACGGCCCGCAGCTCCTGCCCGATGATGTCGACCAGCGGCGCGCCGTCGTGGTTGGTGAGGATGACGCCCACCCAGCCGGTGTCGGGGTAGATGCTCCAGTTGGCCCCGACACCGGGGTTGCCGCCGGAACGCTGGTACGCCCACTGGCCTTCAACGATGTCGATCGCGATCCCGTACGCGGCGAACGACGCCGGCCCGAGGGGGGTCTTGGCCGCGGTGAGCACGTCGGCCCAGGGCCGGTCCAGCACCGTGCCGTCGCTCAGCGCCCGCGCGAACCGGACCAGATCCGGCGCCGTGGCGAAGCCGCCGTCCCCGGGGGCGTCGATGAAGGCGCGGCCCGGGTTCTTGCCCAGGATGTACGGGTACGGGCTGCCCTTGTCCAGGTTGCCGAGGGCGTCCACGACGCCGCCGCCGGCCACCTCCATGTACGGGTGGGCGATGTGCCCGCCGGTGAGCCACTGCGGCCTGGTGTGGAACGCCGAGCCGGTCATGCCGCAGCGCCTGAAGATGTGCTCCTGGACGTAGTCCCAGTACGTCGTGCCGGACACGGCCTCCACGATCAGCGCGGGGATGGTGGTCTCCGCCTCCTGGTGGCCGGTGCCGGGAAGGCCCGGGACGCCTGTCAGTCTCGCCTGCCGGACCCGCCGCTCGTGATACTCGTGCACCTCGTCCCGGCTCCGGAAGACGCGTTGCACGTCCTCTGCTGGCATGTCCAGCCCGGAGGTGCCGGACAGCAGGTGGTGGATGGTCACCCGATCGGCGATGTCCTCGGCGAAGCCCGTCAGATGGGTTCCCACCGTGTCCGTCAGCTTCAGCCTGCCCTGCTGGGCCAGCTGCAGGATGGCCACCGCGTGGAACGGCTTGCCCGCCGAACTGAGGGCGAACGCCGTGTCCTCGCGGTTGCGGATCCTCCTCTTCTCGTCGGCCATGCCGTAGCCGCGAGACAGCACCGTCCGGCCCCGGTGTGACAGCAGCACCACGCCGGAGAACCTGCCCTCGGCGGCGAGCCGGGCCACGTACCGGTCGTAGGCTCCGCCGGGCAGGGTGTCCGGCGGGATCCGGTCGCGCCCGTCCTGGGCCGCCGTGGGACGACCCGGCCGGTGCCGAGGCGGCGTGGCCGTTCCCGGCGCTCCGCCGGCCGCGACCACACCGGCGGCCGCCAGACCGCTCCACTTGACCAGCTGCCGCCGGCCGACATCACGTACCGAATCCGAGTTCATGCACACGGTCCTTTCCGGTGGGGAACCGGCGCTCTCAGCGACGCGCCGCGTATCGCTCCCACTGAAGAGGCCGGGCCGTTGCGGCGGCGTATGCGCTTCCCGATACGTTCGCGACACACGTTCGGGGAAGATCGGAGGACGGTCACCGTCACCAGGCGGATCCGGTAGCATTCCCGACTAAATCGGTCTGTTTGACGTGGTTTTGATCGATACCGTACGCCGGTCCTCATCCGCTGACGAGGTGACCTGATGCGCTTCCACTGGTTCCTGCCGACGACCGGCGACGGCCACGACGTCCGTTCCGCCATCATGACCACCGACGGCTTCCGCCCCGCCGCGCGTCCCGCCACCGTCGCGTACCTGACGCAGGTGGCCAGAGCCGCCGAGCACGCCGGGTTCGAGGCCGCGCTCACCCCCGTCGGCGCGGGCTGCCCAGACCCCTGGATCGTGTGCGCCGCGCTGACCCAGCACACCGAGCGCCTCAAGACGCTGGTCGCCTTCCGCACCGGGTACGCCCTGCCCACCCTGCTGGCCCAGCAGGCGCAGTCGTTCCAGGACGTCTCCGGCGGGCGGCTGCTGCTGAACGTCGTCACGGGCGGAGATCCGGTCGAGCAGCGCGCGTACGGCGACTTCCTCGGCCACGACGCCCGCTACGCGAGGACCGGCGAGTTCCTCGACGTGCTGCGCCGCGCCTGGGCGGGCACCCCCTTCGACCACCACGGCGAGCACTACCGCGTCGAGGGAGGCGGGCTCGCCGAGCCGCTCGACCCGGCGCCGGACGTCTATTTCGGCGGTGCCTCCCCCGCCGCCGAACGGGTCGCCGCCCGCCACGCCGACGTGGCCCTCATGTGGGGGGAACCGCCATCGGCGATCGCAGAGAGGATCGCCCGGCTGCGCGACCTCGCGGCGTCGGCGGGCCGCGAGTTGCGGTACGGCCTGCGCGTGCACGTCATCGCCCGCGACACCGGCGCCGAGGCCTGGGCCGAGGCGGAGCGGCTGCTGGCCGGGATGGACCCGGCGCGCGTCGCCGAGGCGCAGCGGCGTTTCGCCCGCTACGACTCGGTGGGACAGCGCCGCATGGTCGACCTGCACCGCGGGGACACGCGCGACCTGGAGATCCACCCGGGTCTGTGGGCCGGCGTCGGCCTGGTGCGCGAGGGCGCCGGAACCGCCCTCGTCGGCTCCTACGACGAGGTCGCCGCGCTGCTCCGCGAGTACGCGGCGCTGGGCGTCGGCGAGTTCGTCCTGTCCGGCTGGCCCCACCTCGAGGAGGCGTACCGGGTCGGCGAGTACGTCCTCCCCCGCCTCCGGGCCGCCGAACCGGCCGCCGCGGCGGTCGCCCCCGCCGCGGGACCCTCCTGACGGACACCGGCGGGACGGGACGGGTTGCCTACTGCTCGCGGGGCAGGCCGGGCGGGTTGACCTGGGATTCGGCGACGGCCTCGGTGGACAGGCCCCAGCGGGCGAGGACCTTGCCGTAGGAGCCGTCCTTGATCAGGGCGTTGAGAGCGTCGCTGATCGGCTTGGCCAGGCCGTTGCCCTTCTGGGTCATGGCGGCGATGAGCCCCTGGAGCGTGGGGCCCGCACCGGAGTAGGTGCCGACGATCTTGGTTTCGCCGCTCACCGCGGCGTGGTACGCGGAGGTGGGGTTGGGCGCGAAGTACGCCTGGATCCGGCCGGACCTGAGGGCCAGGTAGGTGTCGGCCGCCTGCTTGTAGTACTGGATCTGGACGGGCTTCAGCCCGGCGGCGCGGTTCTGCCTGTCCCAGCTCAGCAGGATCTTCTCCTGGTTGGTGCCGGATCCCACGGCCACGGTGAGCCCGGCGACGTCGGCCGGCTTGGTGATCGAGGTGACGGGGCTGTCCTTCGGCACCTCCCAGGCGAGCTGGTCCAGCCGGTACGTGGCGAAGTCGTAGACGTCCTTGCGCTCCTCGGTAACGGTGACGTTGGAGAACCCGGCCGCGTACTTGCCGGACCTGACCGCGAGGAACAGGTTCTCCCACGAGGTGGGCTCGATGCGCGGCTTGAGGCCGAGCACGTCGGCGACGAGGGAGGCGATGTCCTCCTCCACCCCGATCGGCGTGACGTTGTCGTCGGCGACGAAGGACAGCGGCGGCTCGAACGTCGAGGTGCCGACCAGGAACTCTCCCCTGGCCCGGACGGCGGAGGGAACCTCCGCGGCGATCGCGTCCACTTTCGCGGCCCGGATCCGGTCCTGCCGCGGGCTTGTGTCGATCTTCAAGCCGACCGGCGCCGCCTCGGCGGCCGCGGCGGCGGTGCCGGTCGCGGGTCTGTCGGAGGCCGTGCCGCAGGCCGCGAGCAGCAGCAGTGCGGACACGGCGAGTACGGCTGACCGGGGTGCGGATGACATGCGCTTTCCTTCGGGGCTTCTCGGGGCTTCTTGGGGTCTTTACGCGTCGCCTCTTCGCGGGGCTCGCCAGTCAGAGCACCCTGCCGAGGAAGGCACGGGTGCGGTCGTGCTCCGGCCGGTCGAGCACCCGCGGGGGCGGGCCCTGCTCGACGATCCGGCCGGCGTCCATGAAGGCCACGGTGTCGGCGACCTCGCGGGCGAAGCCGATCTCGTGCGTGACGACGATCATGGTGGTGCCGCCGCGGGCGAGCGTCTTCATGACTTCCAGCACCTCGCCCACCAGCTCCGGGTCGAGCGCCGAGGTGGGCTCGTCGAACAGCACCACCTTGGGCCGCAGGGCGAGCGCCCGGGCGATCGCGACGCGCTGCTGCTGTCCCCCGGACAGCTGCCGCGGGTAGGCGTCGGCCTTGCCGGACAGCCCCACCTGCTCCAGCAGCTCGGCCGCCAGCGCCTCGACCTCGTCACGGGGGCGGCGCTGGGCGGAGAGCGGGGCCTCGGTCACGTTCTGCCGGACCGTGAGATGGGGGAACAGGTTGAAGTTCTGGAAGACGAAGCCGATGTGGGTGCGCCGGCGGAGGATCTCGCGCTCCTTCAGCTCGTGCAGGCGGTTCCCCGAGCGCCGGTAGCCGACGAACTCGCCGTCGATGGCGATGTACCCGCGGTCGATCTTCTCCAGGTGGTTGATGCCGCGCAGCAGCGTCGACTTGCCCGACCCCGAAGGGCCGATGATCACCGTCACCTCGCCGGGCCGGACCCGCAGGTCCACGCCGCGCAGGACCTCCAGCGAGCCGTAGCTCTTGTGGACGCCGCGCACGTCGACCATGAACTCGCCGCTCATCGCGGTCCCCCTTCGCCGCCGCCGGCTCGCCGGGGGGCGGCCCGCCGTACGGCGAGGGCCTGGCGCAGGCGCCGCATCCGCGCCGAGGGCCCCGGCCGCGCGAGGCCTCTGCCGAACCTGCGTTCCACGTAGTACTGCCCGACCGAGAGCACCGTGGTGAGGACGAGGTACCAGATCGCGGCTACCAGCAGCATCGCGATCACCCGGCCGGTCCGGTTGTAGATGACCTGCACCTGGTAGAAGAGCTCGGGCAGCGCCATGATGTAGACGACCGAGGTGCCCTTGACCAGGCCGATGATCTCGTTGCCGGCCGCCGGCACGATCGACCGCATGGCCTGCGGAAGCTGGATCCGGAGGATCTGCCGGGCCCTCGGGATGCCGAGCGCCGCGGCCGCCTCCAGCTGGCCCGGGTCCACCGACAGGAAGCCTCCGCGCACGATCTCGGCGGCGTACGCCGCCTGGTGCAGCGCGAGGCCGAGCGCGGCGGCCGTCACCGGCCCGATCAGGTCCATCGTGCCGACGGAGAGGAAGGCCGGCCCGAACGGCACCCCGAAGGAGATCTGCTTGTACAGGGCGGCGAGGTTGTACCAGAACAGCAGCTGCAGGATCAGCGGCACCGAGCGGAACAGCCACACGTAGCCCCACGCCACCGACGCGAGCAGCGGGACGCGCGACAGCCGCATCAGCGCGAGCACGGTCCCCAGCAGGAAGCCGAGCGCGATGCCGAGCGCGGTCAGCTCCACGGTGAACAGCACCGCGTGCAGCACCGAGGGATGGAACAGGTATTCGCCGACGACCGGCCAGTCCCAGGCCGGGTTGGTCACCAGCGCGTTGCCCGCCATCGCGAGCAGCACCGCCACCGCGGCGCCGGCGATCCAGCGTCCGGGGTGACGCGCCCTGACCACGGTCAGGGCGGCGGACTCCGCCGTCGTCTCCTCCAGCACGACAGGAGCGGTCATCGTGCCTCCGGGGTGGCGAGTGGATGGATGTCTGCCGGCGGCGCGGGGCCCGGGGCCGGGATCGGCCCTCGCGGCGGCCGCGCCTGATCTCGTCCTCATCTTGGGGGCAAGCCCGATATACCGTCAAGACCTACTTGTTTAGTAGGTTTATGGACGCATCGTCAGACGCACGAACGGCGGGAGGTCCGATGGCGAAGGCATACCTGTCCCCCCATCAGCACGGCACGGCAGGAACCGGCATGACACGGGGAGAGGCGCGATGAGCGACCGGCACCCCCTCGACAACCCCGTCTGGGCGTCGCTCACCGGACCCCACGCCCACCTCGCCGAACGGCACGGCAACGCGCTGCGCTACCCCGGCGACGTCTCCCCCTTCCACACCCTGCCCGACGATCCCGGCCCCGGCGACTGGAACGACCTCGCCGTGCTCGCCGGGCCCGGCGCGACGATCCCGGTCACCGGCGTGACCCCTCCTCCGGGGTGGGAGGTGGTGATGCAGGGCGCCGGCGTGCAACTGGTCGGCGACGGCGTGGTCCCCGTCCGGGACGACGAAGCCGTCCGCCTGGGGGCGGCCGACGTGCCCGACGTGCTGGACCTCGTGGAGCGCACCCAGCCCGGCCCGTTCCGGCCGCGCACCATCGAACTCGGCACCTACCTGGGCATCCGCCGCCGCGGCGCGCTGGTCGCGATGGCCGGGGAACGGCTGCACCCGCCCGGCTGGACGGAGATCAGCGCCGTCTGCACCGACCCGGCCTTCCGCCGGCAGGGCCTGGCGGCCCGGCTGGTGCTGGCCGTCGCCGCCGGCATCCGGGCCCGCGGCGAGATCCCGTTCCTGCACGCCGCCGAGAGCAACACCGACGCCATCCGCCTGTACGAGGCGCTCGGCTTCCGCCTCCGCCGCCGGACGACCTTCACCGCCGTCCGCGTGCCCGCCGACGTGCCGGTCGCCTGAGAAGGCCCGCGCCGGGCGGCGGCGCCTCGCCGACGCGCGGGCGGAGGGCGGCCCCCTGAGCACGACCGTGTGACCATGTCGGTCGGGGGCCGTCTGGAGGACACGTGGATGCGATCATCAACTGGCTTTCGGGCCTGTCGGGCATCGCGGTCTACGGGGTCGTGGCCGCTCTGGTCTTCGCCGAGGACGCGCTGTTCGTGGGGTTCGTGATCCCGGGTGAGACGGCCGTCGTGCTGGGGGGCGTGCTGGCCGGCCAGGGCAGGCTCTCGGTGTACTGGCTGGCGCTCGTGGCGGTGCTGGCCGCCGTCGCGGGCGACAGCGTGGGGTACGCCATCGGCCGTCGCATCGGCCCCGGCGTCCTCGGCGCGCGTCCGCTGCGCCGCCGCCGGGAGCGGGTGGAGCGGGCCCGGGAGCTGGTCCGCCGGTGGGGGCCCCAGGCGGTGCTCCTCGGCCGGTTCGTCGCGTTCCTGCGGGCCCTGATTCCCACGCTGGCCGGGGTCTCGCGGATGGAGTACCGGCGATTCCTGCTGTTCAACGTGGTGGGCGGGGTGCTGTGGGGGGTCGGTTACACCCTCCTGGGCTACTTCGCCGGCGCGGCGTACCGGCGGGTGGAGTCGGCCGTCGGCGGCGTGGCCGCGGCCGTGGTCGCCGGGGCCGTCGTGATCGCCCTGGTCGTGTGGCGCGTCCGGGCGCACAGGAAGGGCACGGGGAGATCGCCTCTCCGGTGAAGGGAAGGCACGTGCTCCGCGGGCGGGCCCACCGCGTCACCGGCCGCGCGTACCCGCGTCGCGGCTCGGCCCGCGCGACCGGCCCGCGCGACCGGCCCGCGCGACCGTCGGCCGCGGTCGGCACGCGCGGTCAGCCGCGGACGCTCCGTCTCTGACGGAGGTCGGCCTGTTTTTCGGGGGGTTCGAGCGGCAGCCGGGCCGCGAGGACGAAGCCGCCGTCGGGGGTAGGTCCCGCGGTGAGGCTGCCGCCCAGCAGGCTGACGCGCTCCCTGATGCCGGGGAGGCCGTAGCCTCCGCCGAGCAGCGGCGTCTTGGTCGCCGCCCGCCTGCCGGGCCCAGCACCGCCCGCCGGGCCGCCCTTGCCGCCCGCTGCGCCAGCCCCTGCGCCACCCATCGGGCATCCCGCGGTGTTGACCACGGAGATGTCCACATGGCCCTGCTCGATCGCGCCGGCGATCCGGACCTCGGAGCCGGGGGCGTGCCTGCGCACGTTGTTCAGCCCTTCCTGGACGAGCCGGTAGCACACGTGCGTCACCTCCGGCGGCAGCGCCCCCGGGGGGACGTCGAGCCGGACGTCGACCCGCAGCCCGGCGGCCCTCGCGTCCTCGGCCAGGCGTGCGATCGCCTCGGCCCCCTCCACCACCGGCACGTCCTCCCGGCGGAGCATGGTGAGCAGCTGCCGCAGCTCGCCGAGCGCCTCGACGCCCTTGTCCTCGATCCCCTCGGCGAGATCGGGGATGTCGGCGGGATCCACCGGATCCCGGATGAGACCGGCGTTGAGGACCATGCCGGTGACCGCGTGCGTCACCGTGTCGTGCAGCTCCCGGGCGATCCTGCGCCGCTCCTCCAGGACGGCCGACTCCTCGCGCTCACGCACCCCGGCCCTCAGCTCGCGGATCCCCCGCCGGTGGTCGTACACCCAGGTGCCGACCAGCGCGGGCAGGTAGACGAGCGTCACCGCGCGTACCACGCTCAGGTAGAAGATCCGGTCCGTGTAGGGGTTCTCGTAGTCGACCACGAGATACACCGCCATGAGCGCCAGCGCCACGCATGTCCACGAGCGCGCGCGGTGCTCCGCCGTCAGCGAGAAGACGGCGAGGACCATCGGCACCGTCTCGCCCACGAGGCAGGCGCAGAGCACGCCGGCGACGATCGCCGGCCAGGGGGTGTAACGCCGCAGCAGCATCGTCGCGGCGGTGGCCGATCCGACGGCGAGCTCCACCGGTTGCGGCACTCCGTCCCACAGCGAGAAGGAGTGACCCATCACCGTCGGCGGGATCGTGAACGCGATGACGGCGGCGGCGAGCAACAGGTCGACCAGCACCGCGCCATGTGACGTGCGAATCTGCGCCAGATTTCGCCACATATACGATTCTTTGCCCGTTTACGCGGGCACCCACGCCCCCTGTCAGTAGATCTTCGCGGCCCGTCCGGCCGCGGCCTCCCCCGCCGCCGGTCAGGTCACGACGACCGGGTGGCGCACCACCGCGTCGAACGCGTACCCCAGGTGGTTGTACGCCGCCCGCTCCGGCTGCACGGCGCCCGTCTCGTCCACGGCCCGGGCCAGCAGCCCCGCCTCGCCCACGCCGGGCGGCACCCAGCGGAAGGTCCACCTGACCCACCCGTGCGGGCTCCTGTCTCCGTGCAGGCGCGCGGGCCGCCACGACACGCCCTCATCGTCGCTGACGTCCACCCGGACCACGCGGCCGTTGCCCGACCACGACCGGCCGTGCAGCAGATGGCCGCGTCCCGCCCGGAGGCGGGCCGGCCAGGGGAGTTCGAAGGCGCTCTTCACCCCCGTCCGGGTCAGCGGGGGGCCTCCCCCCGGCGGGTGACCAGGGCCGTGCATGCGATAGAGGCGGCTGCTCCACGGCGACTCCAGCGGCTCGGCCGACACCTCGACGTCTCCCAGCCACTTGATCCAGGCGATCCCCGCCCACCCCGGCACGACCAGCCGCGCCGGGAAACCGTGGTCGGGCGGCAGCGGCCGCCCGTTCATCTCGTACGCCACGAGGACGTCGTCCAGCGCCTTGGTCACGGGAAGCGGGCGGCGGACCCGGCCGAGGTTCTCCCCGCCGTCGACGTAGTCGGGGTCGAGCCCGCGCGGCATCAGCGCCACCGCGTCACCGGTCATCCCCGCTCTGCCGAGGAGCGCCGCGAGCGGCACGCCCCGCCAGCGCGCCACCCCCACCGCTCCCAGCCTCCAGGGGGTGCCGGTCACGTCCTGGCTCTGCTGCTCCCCGTACAGGCTCCGGCCGTTGCCCGCGCACTCGACGAACGCCGTCACCTCCTCCGCCGGCATGGCGAGCAGGTCGCGGTAGGTGAACGAGACCGGGCCACGGCGCAGCCCGCTCCCCCACAGGGTGAGCCGCCACGAGGCGGCGTCGACCAGCGGCGTCGACGTGTGGTTGCGGACGAAGAACAGCCGTTCGGGCGTCAGGTCGCCCTCGCCCCGCAGGGCCTCCCACCGCATCTCGGCGTTGGTGCCGTGCACGGCGAACAGGCGGGCCGGCAGCGCCTTCCGGATGCCGGGCGGCGGTGCGGACGGTGTCAGCGACGTGGGCGGTGGCGCCGGCGCTGGTGGTGCGGGCGGCTCCCCCGCTCCGGGCGCGCGGCGGCCCGTCTCCCGGTCGCCCGTCGTGGTCGTGGTCGTGGTCGGGAAGCGTGGATTCACACGTCACCTCCGCGCTGTCGGCGCCTCGGACACTCCACTAGCTCGCCGGCCTCCGCAGGGCGACGGCCGGCAGGGGGATGGGCGGGAACGGGTTGTCGGGCAGCAGGATGACCCGGCGCGGCCGGTCCGCCTGCCCCGCCGCGTCGAGGTGCAGCAGCGCCGCCCCTATCCCCGCCGCCCCCGTCAGGTAGCCGGTGTCGGCCGACACCTCGCCGGGGCGCTGCCGCCGGTACGCCTGGTACCAGCGGTATCCCCGCTCGTCGTAGCCCGTAGCCCTGCCGATCAGGTGGTCGGCGAGCCTGCGGGCGAACTCCAGGTGCTCCTGCTCCCCCGTCGCCGCCCACAGGCCCACGTACAGCTCGATCAGCCCGGCGGTGCCGCAGCACTGGCAGGCGACGTTCCACAGGCCCGCCGTCTGGCGGAAGGGCGCGCCCGACTCCCTGACCCCCGCGGCGAGCCGCCTCACCCATTCGAGCTCGCCGCTGTCTCCGGTCACCCGGTAGAGCTCGTAGAACATGCGCGCGACTCCGGCGGACCCCGAGCAGTAGCCTAGGTAGTCGCCGACCACGGCGCCCTGTCCCGTCGCCACGCCCGCGGCCCTGACGACGCCCGCGCCGCGGTACGCCGCGTCGAGGAACGACCGGTCGCCCGTCGCGGCGTACAGGCGGGCGAGCAGGAAGGCCGTTCCGGCCGCACCGGTCAGGAAGCCGGGCGCCGCCGCCTCGCCGGGAAGGACCGGGCACGTCGCGGTCTCCTCGCGGGGTCCCGCCAGCCGCGCGATCCGCCGGCCCGCCTCGACCGCCATCTCCTCGTAGGCGGGCACGCCGAGCGCGGTGGCGGCGCGCAGCAGCCCGAGGACGACGCCGCCGTCACCCCGCAGGGTGGGATCCCCCGACCAGCCGATCCCGCCGCCGTCGAACGCGCGGGCGCTCCGCACGATCCGGTCGGCCACCGCGACCGCCGTGGCCTCGAACCGCTCCTCGCCGAGGGCCCAGCCGGCCTCGGCCAGCGCGAGGACGACGCCCGCCAGGCCGTGGTGCAGCGACATGTCCCCCTGCTCGGGACACGTCGCGGCGAGGTAGCGGGCGCCGGCGCGGGCGTCCTCCAGGTAGGCCTCGTGGCCGGTTCCGGCGGCGAGCTCCAGGAAGAACAGCACGATCCCGGCCGCCCCGGAGTGCAGGGACACCGGCCCGCCGGCCGTCGCCGGTCTGCCGTACGGGTCGGGGTTGGCCCGCCACCGCCTTCCGCGCTCGTCGTCCACGGCGGCCGCGCGGATCCACCGTCCCGCCATGATGGCCGCCGTCAGCGGAGTCTCTGCCCGCTCACTCGACGAGCGGATCGGGTCCCTGCCCATGGGGTTTACTATCCCACAAACCCAGTAGGTAATACCAATTTTTCTTACTGTCCGGGTCGGCGCCGTGAGCCGGAGCGCCACCGGAGCCACCGGGCTCCGGTCTCGTGCTCGCCCTCCTCGGGCGCGGCGTCGTCGTCGGGCAGGTCGTACCAGTGGGTGTCACCCGGATAGCGGTCAGGGAGCGCCTCCGCGGCGTTCCCCGGCCCGTCTCCCAGACCGCCTCCCAGACCGTCGCCCACCGCATCTCCCACCGCGTCCCCCAGGGCGCCGGCCGGGACCGTCACGCCGTGACCTTTCCCCGCACCGCCGGCGGCGCCTGCGCAGCCAGCTGTGCGGTCACCTGCGGGGCGACCCTGTCGGCCCATTCGCCGAGGACCCGGTCGAGGTCGGGGATCTCGGACTCCCGCAGCGCCAGGCCGGGGGTGGGCACGAGCGCGCCCAGTTCGACCAGCACGGGACGCAGGTGCAGCTCGACGGCCAGCGAGTGACGGGCGTCGCCCATGACCAGCAGCGGCAGGGCCACCGTCCCGGTCAGCGCGCCACCTGGGAGACGGTCGAGGAACGCCTTGAGCAGCCCGGTGTAGGTGGCCTTGTAGGTCGGGCTCGCCACCACGAGCACACTCGATCCCGCGACCAGTTCCAGCGCCACCTCCACGCTCGGCGAAGGGCCGGGGGTGAACAGGTGCGGCCCGAGCGCGGACAGGTCCACGACCTCGGGCGGCACGCCATACCCGATCCGTGACCCCAGCGCCTCGGCCGCCGCCACCGCCGCGAGGCGCGTGCGGGAGCCACCGCGTGGATTGCCGACCAGTGCCACAAGAGAGCTCATGACGCCACCACGGGAGCGTCAGGACGGGAGTTGCCGTAGACCATGGATGATCCTCCAGAGGAAGAGGGGGCCGGGAGTCCCCGGGTGATCACGAGTGCTCGACGAACCGGCCGAAGCGGCCCTGATGGTAGAGGAGAGGACGCCGCGGCCCGTGCAGGTCGGCCTGGGTGACCAGGCCGACGACGAGGATGTGGTCGCCCATGCCGACCCGCTCGTACGGCAGGCAGATCAGGTGCGCGGAGACGTCCTCCAGCAACGGCGCCCCGAGCGGTCCGGAACGCCACCGGGTCGGTTCGGCGAACCGGTCGGTGCCCTTGCGCGCGAACCGGGCGGCGAGATCGGCCTGGTCGCTGGTCAGCACGTTCACCGCGAAATGGTCCGCCTCACGCAGCGAGGGCCAGGTGGTGGACGCCTGATCCACGTAGAAGGAGACAAGTGGCGGGTCCAGGCTCACCGAGGAGAACGAGGTGGCGGTCAGGCCCACCGGAACCCCCCCGCTCTGCGCTGTGATCACTACGACGCCCGCCGCGTGCACCGCGAGCGCGCGCCTGAAGCCGTCGGCGTTCAGAGCGGGGCCGGGCAGAGTCTGCGTCATGGGACCTCCATGCGTGTTCACCGCTGCCGGGAACCCCCCGTCGCGTGGGCGGAGCAGCGTTACATTCCCTACTAAATTAGTCTGTTTACCCGGTTTTGGGAAGTGCCGTCACGCCTTGGCAGGCAGGCCGGACAGCCGACCGGCGCCGGACCACGCGAGTACGCGTGGCCCGGCGCCGGTGGCGGGGAGATCGGGAGGCGGGAGATCCGGGAGGTCAGGAGTCGCGCCGGCCGGGGGCGCTGATCGGATTGACGCTCCATCCGCCGACGTCGTCGACCCGGATCCGCCAGGTCGCTCCCGGGCCCTGCGGCAGATGGT
Organism: Microbispora sp. H10885; assembly: GCF_014161415.1. Lineage (NCBI taxonomy): Bacteria > Bacillati > Actinomycetota > Actinomycetes > Streptosporangiales > Streptosporangiaceae > Microbispora > Microbispora sp. H10885. Next base: position 174,654 of record NZ_JABBWY010000002.1, read on the forward strand.
CTCCGGTCACCGTGAAGGCGTCGACGAGGTGCAGGTAGGCCGGGAGTTCCGGTTCCGGGGCGCTCCCGCCGGCGAGCACGGCGGCATGGCGCTCGCGGCGCTCCCTCGCCTGCTCGGCGACGGGCGTGAAGAAGTCCTCGAGCCCCTCCCCCTCGCCGTTCCCGGCGCGCGATCGGCGGATCTGCGCGACGACCGTGGCGGCGTACTCCTCGGCGGAGACGAGGATGCCGGTGATGACCGCGCCGTTCACGGCGAGGGTGACGCTCATCTGTCCCCTGGCCGTGTCGACGGCGAAGACCAGGGCCTGCAGGACGGGATCTGCTGCGACGTTCATGGAACGCAGATTGCCCCCGGGACGACGGGGCATGCCTCGTCGTCCCGGGTGTCCGCGGGCGGACGCGCCCTGGGCGCGGTGTCAGGCGACCGAGGCCGGGAACCGCTCCCAGACCCGGTGGGCGGCCATCAGCCGCCGCACGCCGGAGAGGACCTCCGTGGCGGAGTCACCGGTCACCACTCCCGGCGCGCCGGTGATCCCGGCCTGCGTGAGCACGGCCGCGCCGGCGCCCCAGGCGCCGATGGCCTTGGCGTGCCGCCAGCACTCGTCGACCAGGAGCGTCACGCGCGGGTCCACCGCGGCGGACCCGTCCGCGCCCGCCTTGGCGTCGCGCGCGGGCAGGGCGTCGGGCGCCGGCGCCGGGGCCGTCGCCAGCAGCAGCGCGTCGAACTCGATCGACCGGGCGGTCGCGAAGGTCCGCTGCACCGGCACGTCGTCCAGCATGCCGCCGTGCGGGGCGATCACCAGCGGCACCATGCCCGCCGCGAACACGGCCGTGCGGAGTTCGCGTACGGCGCCGAGGTCGGCGGCGGCGTCGGCGACGATGCCGACCATGCGGCCATCGGCCGGCCACTCCTTGCCCACCTGCGACAGCGCGGCGCTGGGCGCCGGGTCGGCGAGCGGCAGCGTGGGCTCCGGCACGGGCAGGCCCAGCCCGGTGGCGACCTCGCGGCAGAGCACGGGGTCGATGTTCGCCAGGCACTGGAGCTGGCGTTCCTTGATCGCCTGCTCGTAGCACTTGCCCAGCTCGAAGGTGTAGGCGCGGATGATGTGCTCCTTCTCCACCGGCGACATGCTCAGCCAGAACAGGCGCACCTGGCTGTAGTGGTCGCCGAAGGACGCGGGGTTGGCCCGCACCTTCCGCGCCTGGGCGACCTGGACGGGCGTGTCGGTGAACGCGTTCTCGGCGTCGCCCGCGACGAACGGGTTCCCGCCGTCGAGGGAGTTCGGCCGGTACGGCGCGACCCCCGCGTGGACGGCGTGCTGGTGAAAGCCGTCCCGGAGCATGTCGTTGACCGGGCAGCGCGGGCGGTTGACCGGGATCTGCGCGAAGTTCGGCCCGCCGAGCCGGGTGATCTGGGTGTCGAGGTAGGAGAACAGCCGCGCCTGCAGCAGCGGGTCGTTGGTGACGTCGATGCCCGGCGGCAGGTGGCCGGGATGGAAGGCGACCTGCTCGACCTCCGCGAAGAAGTTCGTCGGCGTCCGGGTGAGCGTCATCCGCCCGATCGCCTGCACCGGCGCGAGCTCCTCGGGCACGATCTTGGTGGGGTCGAGCAGGTCGACCCCCTCGAAGGTCTCGTCCGGCGTGTCCGGGAAGACCTGGATGCCGAGCTCCCACTCGGGAAAGGCGCCGGCCTCGATCGCGTCGTAGAGGTCGCGGCGGTGGAAGTCGGGGTCCATCCCGCCGAGCATCTGTGCCTCCTCCCAGGTCAGGGAGTGCACGCCGAGCTTCGGCTTCCAGTGGAACTTGGCCAGCGCGGTCTCCCCCGCCTCGTTCACGAGCCGGAAGGTGTGGACGCCGAAGCCCTCCATCGTCCGGAAGGAGCGCGGGATCGCGCGGTCGGACATGTTCCACATGGTGTGGTGCTGCGCCTCGGTGTGCAGGGAGACGAAGTCCCAGAACGTGTCGTGCGCGCTCTGCGCCTGGGGGATCTCCCGGTCCGGGTGGGGCTTGCCCGCGTGGATGACGTCGGGGAACTTGATCCCGTCCTGGATGAAGAAGACCGGGATGTTGTTGCCGACGAGGTCGAAGGTGCCCTCGTCGGTGTAGAACTTCGTCGCGAAGCCCCGGGTGTCGCGGACCGTGTCGGCCGAGCCGCGCGAGCCGAGGACGGTGGAGAACCGCACGAAGACGTCGGTCTTCCTGCCCTTCTTGAGGAAACCGGCCTTTGTCACCGTTTCGGCGGTGCCGTACGCCTCGAACACGCCGTGGGCGCCGGCGCCCCGGGCGTGGACGACACGCTCGGGGATGCGCTCGTGGTCGAAGTGGGTGATCTTCTCGCGCAGGTGGTGGTCCTGCAGCAGGGTCGGGCCGCGCTCCCCCGCCTTCAGCGAGTGGTCGGTGTCGCGCAGCCGCGCCCCCTGCGCGGTGGTGAGGTGGGCGCCCTGCTGGGCCTTGGCCGCGGCGGGCGCGCCGGTCTCCGCCCCGGTCGGCGTGACGGTCGCGGGAGCGCCCTGCTCCTTCTTGGGCGGCAGCGGGTCGTGCGGCGTCGTCGGCTCCTTCAGGGGCGCGGGGGCGCTGCCCGGCGAACCGGGAACGTCCGGCGTAAGGAACTCGGCGACCTTCTCGGCGGCGTTCTCCACGACGTCCTTGACGACCTTGGCGGGCTTGCTGGCATCCATGCGGCGCGTTCCTCCCCGAGCGGCGATGAGCAGATTCGCGCGCATACCCGCAGGTGGGGAAGGGAAACCTTCGGCCGCGCCGCCCGGTTCGGCGAAGACGTCCCAGGCGGCCGGATCAACGATCGGCATAAGGGGAGGTCACCGGCCCGCCGAAGGCGACCCCGCGACGGTCCTCGGCCGGCCGCCGGAGACAGCGGACTGCTCCGGCGGCCCGCGCGGCCTGGACGTCCTCCGCGAATCAGGGGCAGCTGTCCTTCACGTGGATCGTGATCGGGTTGGTCTGGGTCACCGTTCCGTCGGATGCCACCAGGTGCGCGGTGTAGGTGCCGACGGGAGCCGGCGCGATCGACACCCCGACGAAACCGTTCACGAGCGTCGGGTCGCTGTTCGATCCCGGGCCGCCGATCAAGCCGCCCATGACGGTGGAACCGGAGGGCAGGTCGCTCAGTCCGAGCGTGATGTTCGCCGACCAGGTTCCGGTGACCTGGGCCAGGAAGTACGTGCCCGGGTGACCGTAGCGCGATGTGACGCACGTCTGCTGATGGATGTCGTTCAGCGTCCACGTCGCCGCCGAGGCCGGCGGGGCACCGGCCAGCGTCAGCGCCAGTCCGGTCGTCAGGCCGAGTGCCAGCCTGACGGCACGATGGGGTGATTTCACAGGGCCTCCTGACTTCTTGTGTCTGGGAGTTGACTGCGCGATCACTGTAATTTACGGTTCAACCTCTTCGGGAGGGGGGTTTCACATACCAAGATTCACCGGCCGGTGCCGCGAAGCCGATCGGGTCCGGCCGGGCGCGGCGGCGCGTCCCACCTCGTCGCCCCCCGTCCGTGCTGGACGATCGCCGGACTTTCGCCGGCACCCCCACAGCCCTGGTCAGATACCGCAACTTATGCAACGAATGCATCACGGTAACCGCTTTCAAATGCCGTGAGCTGCGTGTCCGGAATAATCAGATATGTCGTCCTATGGAACATCAAAATCCTTTCCGTTACAGTTCGCGGGAACCACCAATGGGATCTTCCCCCCACGCCGGCCTCGTACGGAGGCACCGGCCAGGTCCCTGGTCGTCCACCGGCCACGCGCCGGCTCAGGGGAGGAGGTGCCGTAAAGAAAGGGAAACGGCCCGTGACGAGTAGCCGTTTGGCGCGTGGGGGACGCGCTCGACTACGCAGGCTGGGAATCATCACCACTACGGGAGCGATGCTCCTGGGGCTGGCGTCCACCGCGACGGCGGCCACGGCCGACACCGACCCCCGCGTCGGTCTCGGCGCGGGCTGGCTGGACGCCCAGGAGGCCGCCAGCAACGTTCAACTGCTGACCCATCTGGACAAACCGGAAGGGTTCGTCCAGCCTTCCAACCCGGGGAACGCCTCCTACGCCAACTCCGACCTGGCCTTCGCCGGCGACTACGCCTTCTCCGGCAACTACCAGGGTTTCAACATCTACGACATCTCCAACGGCGGCAGCCCCGTCCTGAAGACGTCGGTCATCTGCCCCGGCGGGCAGGGCGACCTGTCGGTGTACGGGAACCTGCTGTTCATGTCGGTTGAGGAGACCCGCGGCCGCGTCGACTGCGGCACGCAGGGCGCGAGCGGCACGGTCAACCCCGACCGGTTCCGCGGCGTGCGCGTCTTCGACATCAGCGACGTCAGCCGGCCGGTGCAGGTCGCGGCGGTGCAGACCTGCCGCGGCTCGCACACCCACTCGCTCGTGACCAGCAAGAACGAGCCGGAGAACGTCTACGTCTACGTCTCCGGCACGGCGGGCGTGCGCTCGGGTCAGGAGCTCGCGGGCTGCGCCAACACCGCGGCGGACGACCCCGAAACCTCGCTGTGGAGGATCGAGGTCATCCGGGTGCCGCTGGCCGCCCCGCAGAACGCGGCGGTCGTCAGCCGGCCCCGGCTGTTCGCCGACCCGGCCACCGGGGCGATCGACGGGCTGCAGAACACCCCACCCACCCAGCAGCACCCGTCGGGCACCAACTGGTCGCCGCGGCCGGTCACCAACCACTGCCACGACATCACGGCGTACCCGGAGATCGGGCTGGCCGCCGGAGCCTGCGCGGGCAACGGCATCCTGATCGACATCTCCGACCCGTCGAACCCGAAGCGGCTGGACGCGGTCTCGGACCCGAACTACGCCTACTGGCACTCCGCCACCTTCAACAACGACGGCACCAAGGTCGTCTTCACCGACGAGTGGGGCGGCGGCTCGGGCGCGCGGTGCCGGGTCACCGACGAGCCGTCGTGGGGCGCCAACGCCATCTACGACATCGTCGGCGGCAAGCTGCAGTTCCGCAGCTACTACAAGCTCCCCGCGCCGCAGACGACCACGGAGAACTGCGTCGCGCACAACGGCTCGCTGGTCCCGGTCCCCGGGCGCGACATCATGGTCCAGGCCTGGTACCAGGGCGGGCTGTCGGCGTTCGACTTCACCGACTCCCGCAACCCGAAGGAGATCGCCTTCTTCGACCGCGGCCCGATCAACGCCACGTCGCTGGCGCTCGGCGGATACTGGTCGGCCTACTGGTACAACGGCCACATCTACGGCAACGAGATCGCCCGCGGCTTCGACGCCTTCAAGCTGACGCCGAGCCAGTTCCTCGACCAGGCCGAGATCGACGCGGCCGCGAGCGTGCGGCTCGGCAAGTTCAACACCCAGGCCCAGCCGAAGCTGACCTGGGAGCCGAGCTTCGACCTCGTCCGGGCGCGCTACGCTCAGGCGCTGCGCACGGGCAAGATGAGCAAGGGCACCGCCACCTCGGTGAAGACGGCGATCGACCTGGCCGAGCAGCTCAGCCGCAAGTCCCAGTGGCAGGCCGCCTCGGCGCTGCTGCTGGGTGCCGCCACGCTGCCGCTGAAGAAGTCGGACCCGGAGCAGGCCGCGCTGATCCAGGCGCTCAAGGACCTCGCCAAGGCCCTGATCGCCAAGCAGCCGGCCGACAGGACCGCCCCGGTGACGAGCGTGACGACCGACCCGGCGCGGCCGGCCGGCGGCTGGTTCACCGGTCAGGTCAAGGTCACGCTGACCGCCGCCGACGAGGCGAAGGGCAGCGGGCTCGACCGCACCGAGTACAGGCTGGACGGCGGCGCCTGGACGCGGTACGCCGCTCCGGTCGTCCTGTCCGGCGACGGCGCGCACGCGCTGGCGTACCGCTCGGCCGACAAGGCCGGCAACGTGGAGGAGATCAGGACCGTCACGGCCAGGATCGACGCCACGGCGCCGGTCACGACCTCGACGGTCCCGCCGGCGAACGACGGCGGCGAGCACGACGGCGACGTGCAGGTGACCCTGTCCGCGACGGACGAGACGTCCGGCACGGCGCGCACCGAGTACGCGCTGGACGCCGGCGACTGGACGCCGTACACCGGCCCGGTCACCGTCTCCGGCCCGGGCGAGCACGAGCTGCGGTACCGCTCGGCCGACAAGGCCGGCAACGTGGAGGAGGCCAAGGCGGTCAAGCTGACCATCGCCACGCCCGCTCCGCGCGTCCCGCTGACCGTGACCGCCTCCTCCCGCTGCGTGGGGACGTCGGCGTACGTGGCGGTCACGGCCGTCAACGACGCCGAGGTGCCGGCGACCGTGACCCTGACGACCCCGTACGGCGCCAAGACCGTCGAGGGCGTGGCCCCGGCCAAGCAGGCCTACCAGTCCTTCAACACGCGGGCCGGGCAGCTCGCGGCGGGCACGGTGACCGTCACCGGGACCGCGACGATCGGTGGCAAGCAGGGCACCACCTCGTACGAGGCCGCCTACAACGCGATCAGCTGCGCCTGACCGCACCCGTGTAACCCCTCAATAGAACAGAAGCGGGGCCGGCCGAATCGGCCGGCCCCGCTTTTATTGGGGGTCGAAGGTCACTCCGCGATCAGACGCGGGTCCACTTCTGGTTGTTGCCGCCGGTGCACGACCAGATCTGCACCTTCGTGCCGTTGGCCGTGCCGCTGCTCGCCACGTCCAGACACTTGTTCGCCCCGACCGCGGTGATCGTGCCGTCGGAGTTCAGGCGCCACTTCTGGTTGTTCTGGCCGTTGCAGTCCCAGATGATGACCGCGGTGCCGTCCGCCGTGCCCGCGCCGTTCACGTCCAGGCACTTGTTGCCGTAGACGCGCAGCTCGGACGCGCTGGTGGAGGTCCACTTCTGGTTGTTCCCGCCGTTGCAGTCCCAGATCAGCACCGTGGCGCCGTTGGTCTGCGAGGCGCCGTTCACGTCCAGGCACCGGCCCGACGCCACACCCCGCAGCGAGTTCGTCCAACCCGCGGGCGGGGTCGGCGACGCGGACGGAGAAGCGGACGGCGAGACGGAGGGCGACGGCGACGGAGAGGGCGAGGAGGTGCCCCCGTCCTGGCCGACACCCTTGCCGTTGAAGGTCAGCGAGTCGAAGTCGAACGAGTTCGCCGTCGACCCCTTGAACACGACGTAGAGGTCGCCGGTGCCACCCGGGTTGGTGACCGCCACCGACGGGAGGGAGACGTAGTTGTTCCATCCCCCGGTCGACGGCACCGAGCTGGAGGCGACGAGCGTCCCGGTCGGCGAGCCGGCGTGCAGCTCGATGGAGGCCCCGGTGCTGGACGGCGCCGACACGCGGAAGGACACCGAGTCGATCCCCGACAGGTTGACCGGCGTGTAGGAGATCCAGTCACCGTTGGAGATGTCACCGACGCGCCTGCCGCCCTCGGCGCCGGCCTCGTCGACGACCCGGATGCCGCTGGAGCCGTTGTAGTGCTCGGCCTGCTTGTGCTTGGGCTGCAGGGTGATGCCGGCGTTGCCCTTCAGGCCGCCCTTGTCGGTGTAGTCCGCGCCCAGGACGTAGTAGACGTTGGCCGCCTCGTCGTGACCCGAGGCGGTCGTCGTGACCGTCCCGGAGCACCCGGTGAACTGGCCGGTGTCGTGGGCGTGCTGGTCGTGGCCGAGCGCGGTGAACACGTTGACCTTGGAGCAGTCGACGGTGCCGTCCTCGGGGTCGGTGACGTTGACCGTGTAGGACACCCGGTCGCCGAAGTTGATGAACCCGCCGTCCGGCGGCGCCGAGAAGACGACCTTGGGACGGGTGTTGCCGACGGCGATGGTCAGCGTGATGCTGCCCGTCTTCCCGCTCGCGTCCCGTACGGTCAGCTTGGCGGTGTAGGTGCCGTTGGTGTTGTAGGTCTTCGTCGGGTTGGCCGCGGTGGAGGTGGTGCCGTCGCCGAAGTCCCAGCTGTAGGTGATCGCGTCGCCGTCGGGGTCGGACGAGCCGGCCGAGGAGAACGCGACCGTCAGCGGCGCGGCGCCCGAGTCGGGGTTGGCGCTCGCCTTGGCGATCGGGGCGCGGTTGCCGACGACGTAGTCGATCCGGTAGATGGCGTCGTCGGTGTTGGCGTGGCCGAAGCCGTTGCCCCAGTCGGCCATGTAGAGCGCGCCGTCCGGGCCGAACTTCATGTCGATCGGCGCGTGCGGGGCGATGTTCGCCACGAACGGGTTGATCTTCAGGAGGTTGCCCGAGGAGTCGAGGCGCATCTCCTTGACGAAGTTGCGGCTCCACTCGTACAGGAAGGTCGAGCCGTCGAAGTACTCGGGGAACTTGCGGTCGGAGGCGCTGGTCGCGTCGTAGCGGTAGAACGGGCCGCCCATGGGGGCCGCGCCGCCACAGCAGTTGATCTCAGGGAACTCCGCCGAGGCGTGGTAGTTGTACCAGACGGTCGCGGGCTTGGCGGCCGGCAGGTTGGTCAGGCCGGTGTTGTTGGGCGAGTCGTTGACCGGCGCCGAGCAGTTGAACTTCGCCCCCGAGGTGTTGGTGGAGAAGTTGAAGTCGTTGAACGGCGTGTTGTTACCGGTGCAGTACGGCCAGCCGTAGAAACCGGGCTGCTTGATCAGGTTCCACTCGACCGTGCCCTCGGGGCCGCGGTTGGAGTTGGCGCTGCCCGCGTCCGGGCCGTAGTCGCCCACCGAGAGCCAGCCGGTGACCTTGTCGACCGCGAAGCGGAACGCGTTGCGGAAGCCCATCGCGTAGATCTCGGGCCGCGTCTTGGCCGTGCCCGGCGCGAACATGTTGCCGGACGGGATCGTATAGGTGCCGTCGGACTCGGGGTGGATGCGCAGGATCTTGCCGCGCAGGTCGTTGGTGTTGGCCGCGGACCGCTGGGCGTCGTAGTGCTCCCGGCCCGGCCGCTCGTCGATCGGGGCGTAGCCGCTGGATGCGTTGGGGTTGGTGTCGTCACCAGGGGCGATGTAGAGGTTGCCGCCCGGGCCGAACGCGATGTAGCCGCCGGTGTGACCCGGCTCGTCGACGTTGCGGAACGCCGGAACCTCGATGATCTTCTTCTCGCTGCTCAGGTCGAGGCTGGTGCCGTTGAAGGTGAACCGGGACACCCGGTTCACCTCACCGCCGTTGGACGGCGAGTAGTTGATGTAGATCCAGCCGTTGTTGGCGAAGTTCGGGTCGAGCGCGATCCCGATGCCGCCGTCCTCGCCGCCATCGTACACGGACAGGGTGCCGATGACGCGAGTGCTGCCTCCGCCCGCGGGGATCAGGTTGACCTTGCCCGAGCGCGAGATGTAGAAGACCCGGCCGTCGGCCGCCACGTCCAGCTCCATCGGCTGGTCCGGCGCGCCGTCGAGGGTCACCTTCTGGAAGCGGGCCGTGATCGTGCCGCCGCAGTCGCCGGGCTCCGCGCCCGCCGCCCACTTCACCGCGCCCAGCAGGTGCTGCTTGAACAGCGGCTCCGAGTAGGAGGACGCGTTGTGGCCCATCGCGGTGGCCCACACCCGGCCGCCCTCCGGGTTGTGACACCAGGAGATCGGGTGGTCGGCGCCCATCTTGTACGAGCCCGCGTCATAGGTGGTCTCGTCCGCGGTCACCAGCACGTGCACCGAGCCGCGCATGTTCTTGTCGAAGTTGTACCACTCCTCGGTGCGGGTCCACCGGTCCGGCAGGCCCTTGGTCGAGGGGTGGACCTTGTCGGCGACCTTGGCGGTGCCCTGCACGATCGACGAGTGCTGCGTCATGTGCGCGCCGGCCAGCACGGTCTGGTCCCACCAGGGGAACTGCGACTCGATGTTCATGTCGACGGCGTTGTGGATCGCCACGACGCCGCGGCCGCTGCGCACGTAGGCCTGCATGGCCTGACGCTGCGCGTCGGTGTCCCACACCATGCCCGACGTCTGGAGCATGATCACCGCGTCGTAGTTGTTGAGGTTCGACGTGGTGAAGACGGAGGAGTTCTCGCTCGCGTCCAGCTGGAAGTTGTTGTCCGTCGCCAGCTGCTGGAACATCGCGATACCGGCGGAGATGGAGTCGTGCCGGTAGGCGCCGCTCGCGGTCTTGCTGAACAGCAGCACCTTGAACTGTGGCGCCGCCGCGTGTGCCACCAGTGGCACCGCGGACAGCAGCAGCCCCAGCATGGCCGCGGCCAGTGCGGGGATCAGGCGTGATCTTCGCATGAAGGATCTCCTGGGGGGTTACCGGAAGGGGTCGGAGTTGCGGGGGGTCGTGGGGTTCTCCAGTCGCGTCCTCCGGTCAGGTCGTGAGGGTGCGGAGGAAGGCGAGGCCGTCGGTGGCGAGGGCGTCCTGGCTGGGGGCCAGGGGACGCCAGACGGACGCCGCGGTGGCGATGGTCTTGTTGTCGGCGGTGAAGGACTCGATCACGAGCGGGCCGGCGTAGCCCACGTCGCGGACGGCCGCGGCGAAGCCCGGCCAGTCGAAGTGGTCGGCGCCCGGGGCCCCGCGGTCGGTCCCGCACACCTGGAGGTGCGCGATCCTGCCGCCCGCCAGGCGGACGGCCGCGAGGGGGTCCTTCTCCTCGATGTTCAGGTGGTAGGTGTCGAGGGCGAGCCCGCACTCCTCCGGGAGGGCGTCGAGTGCCTGCTCCACCGTGTTGATGACGCTGGTCTCGTACCGGTTGAGCGGTTCGACGCCGATCCTGATCCCGCGTTCGGCCGCGTACGCGACGACCGGTTTCAGGTTCTCCCGCAGCTCGCCGTAGATCGCGCGCCGCTCGTCCGGGCTCATCCGCCAGGCCCGGCCGACCGAGGCGTACGCGGGCCCGCTGACCGCCGGCGCGCCCACGGTCACCGCCACGTCCACGCAGTGCCGCAGGTAGTCCTGGGTCTCCCGGACGACCTGCGGCGAGGCGTCGACGAGTTCGCGTCCCGGCGGCATCGTGAGCACGACCGACGCGCCGAGCCCGAGCCCGTCCAGGAGGGCCGCCGCCCGCTCCGGGTCCCAGTCTCCGGGATGCTCGACCGGCAGTTCGACGACGTCGAACCCCCAGTCCGCGATCCTCGGCGCGAGGCGGGCCAGGGCCTCGTCGGTGAGCGGCGAGACCCAGACCCAGGTGTTCACCCCGATCACGACGTGCCGCCCCACTTCTCGGGGTAGCCGGGCAGGTCCTCGCAGCCGCAGAGGGCGTAGTGCAGCGGCGGCATGCCGGGCTTGAGGTAGGTGGCGAGGTTCTCCTGGGTGATCGCCGGCTGCGGCAGGTTCCAGACCTTCGGCACCTGCTCGCCCTTCAGGATCTTGAGCGCCGCGATGACGGGGGTGCGCCACTGGTACGTCGGGTAGGTCGGCGCGATCGCGGTCAGCTTCGCGTCGCTCCACTTCTTCAGGAAGTCCTGCTGGTCCTCGCCGTTGATCGGCGGCACGGGCTGGCCCGCGTCCTCGAACGCCTCGACGGCCGCGACGGCGGTGGCGCCCGCGTCCATCCAGACTCCGTCGAGCTTGCCGTACCGCTGGATGTAGTCGCTGACCACGCTCTTGGTCTTCGCGGCGTCGCCGTCGGTGAACTCCACGCCGACGACCTGGAGGTCGCTCTTGTCGAACGCCACCTTGGCCGCCGACCACCGGGTCTCCAGCACGTCCACGCCGGGCAGGATGCGCAGCGCCAGGATCTTCCCGCCGGCCGGCACCTTGTCGACGAGGAACTCGGCCGCCGCGGCACCGAAGGCGTAGCCGCCGATCGGCTTGATGAAGGTCACCGGGCAGTCGGTCTGGACGCCCCGGTCGAACACGATGACCGGCACCTTCGGGCAGGCCCCGGACACCGCGGGGGTCAGCGTGGCCGTGGTGTTGGGCGAGACGATCAGCGCGTCGCAGCCCTTCCCCGTCAGTTCCGCGATGTCGGAGATCTGCTTGTCGTCCTTGCCCTCGGCGTCCAGGGCGGTGAACTTCGTGATCTCCTTGTGCTGGGCGACCTCCGCCTGCATGGTCTTCCAGCCGACCTGCCGCCACGGGTTGTCGACCGCGGCGTTGGAGAAGCACAGGTGGTACGGCCCGGCCTTCTTGTACTCGGCGGTGTCGATGAGCTGGGGATCGATGCTCTGCTCCCACGGCTTGTCCGACGGGCCGGTCGGCTGGGCCTTGCGCATCGCCATCTGGGCGTCGTAGTCGGCCTGCACGAAGAACTTCGACTGCTCCCCGGTGCCCTTGTCCGCCGGTCCGGCGGATCCGGCGGGCGCCCCGGAAGGCGCCGCGGAGGCGGAGGGCGCGGGTTTGTCGCTGGTGCACGCCGCCACCGGCAGCGTCAGCACGGCGAGCGCGGCGGCGGCGAGGAACCGCCGCGAATATGAAAGCATCGTCTTCCTTCCCTTATGAGGCAGCCGCGGCTCTCGCGCGTGGGAAGCGCACGGCTCCCAGCGCCACCGCGGCGATGATGATCACGCCCTGTACGGCCGGCTCCAGCGCCCCCGAGATGCCGTACAGGTTGAGCAGGGTGAACAGCGCCTCCAGAGTGAAGGCGCCCGCCATCGCGGCGGCCACGGAACCGCGACCGCCTCCGAGGGCCACGCCACCGAGCACCACAGCGGTGATGGCCTGGAACTCCAGGCCCTTGCCGACCTGCGCGGACACTCCCGCGAAGCCGCCGAGCAGGATCGCGGCGACCGCCGCGGACAGCCCGGAGATCATGAACGCCACCGTCCGGACCCGGGCGACCCGGACCCCGGACAGCGCAGCGGCGCGGTCGTTGTCCCCGGCCGCGACGAGCGTGTGGCCGAACCGGGCGCGCGTCGCCCAGACTGCGGCCGCCGCCACCACGACGAGGATCAGGACCGACCAGGGCACCGGGCCGAGGCTCCCCCGGCCCAGCTGGCGGAACTGCTCGGACAGCGCGCCCCGGGGCGAACCGCCCGTCCAGAGGAAGACCGCTCCCGACAGGATCAGCAGCATGCCGAGCGTCGTGATGAACGACGGGACGCGGAGCAGGGTGGTGACGGCCCCGTTGACCAGCCCGACAATCAGCCCGAACGCGATCATCAGGGCCAGCACGGGCCAGGTCGCCTCCGCCGAGCCGTCGATGAGCCGGGCGGCGATCACCACCTCGGCGGTGACGAGGGAGCCGACCGACAGGTCGAACTCGCCGGACACGATGACGAAGTACTGCCCGGCCGCGAGGATCACCAGCGGCGCGGCCCGTTTGACGAAGGCGAGGAAGGCGGGCGGCTCCAGGAAGTACGGGTTGACGACCGCGATCGCGACCAGCAGCCCGGCCAGCACCACGAAGATCGGTAGCGCTCGTCTCATCTGGTCCGCCTTCCGCGGGCGTAGATCGCCAGGGCGGCCACCAGGATCACGCCCCGTACGACGTCCTTGGCGAAGGAGTTGACCTCAAGCTGGTTGAAGATGCTGTCGAGGACGGCCAGGAGCAGGACTCCGCCGACGGTCCCGGCCACCCCGCCGCGGCCTCCGGCCAGCGCGGTCCCGCCGAGCACCACCGCCGCGATCGACTCCAGGTCGTACCCGCCGTCGGTGCCGACCGTCGGCGCGCCCGCCCCGAGCCGGGAGGCGAGCAGCAGCCCGGCGATCCCGGCGCAGACCGAGCAGAGCACGTGGGCGATGACCACCACCCGCTCGGTGCGCACCCCGGAGAGGCGCGCCACCTCGGCGTCCCCGCCCACGGCGTAGATCCGGTAGCCCAGCCGGGTCCGGCTGAGCAGGAGCCACGCGCCCGCCGCCACCGCGGCCCACAGCAGCGCCGACACCGGCAGCGGCCCGATCCGGTCGTACCCGAGATGCTGGAAGGACTCGGGCACGCTGCCGGCCGGTCCGTCGTACCGCGCGTCCAGCGCGCCCCTGACGACCAGCGCGACCCCGAGGGTGGCGATGAAGGCGTGCACCCGGAGCCGGGTGACGATCAGGCCGTTCACCAGCCCGATCAGCGCGCTCACCGCCAGCGCCGCGGCGACCGCGGCCGGGACTCCTGTGTCGGCGCCCGCCATGATCTCGGCGGTGACCAGCGAGGTCAGGCTGATCAGGTAGGCGACCGAGAGGTCCAGGCTGCCGGCCAGGATCACCAGCGTCTGGCCGACCGCGACGATGCCCAGCGCCGCCGACCGCTGCTGGATGCCGACGATGTTCTCCTGGGCGAGGAACGTCCCGCCGTCCAGGGCGAAGACCAGCCAGCCGAGCACGACGAGCAGGACCAGCGCGACGTAGACGGGCCGCGCGGGCCGGTCGGCCGAGATTCTGCGGAGCAAGGAGCCTCCGGCGGGCACGCGCCCGAGTTTCAGCTGCTGGGTCATGACGCGGCCGCCAGGCGCATCACGGCCTCCTCGGTGGAGCCCGCGGGCAGCTCTCCGACGAGGCGGCCGTCCCGCAGCACCACGATGCGGTCGCTCATGCCGATGAGCTCGGGCAGCTCGGAGGAGATCATCAGGACGGCCATGCCGTCCCGGGCGAGCTCACGCATCAGGTCGTGGATGGCGGCCTTGGCGCCGACGTCGACGCCGCGGGTGGGTTCGTCGAACAGCAGCACGCGCGGCGCCACCGTCATCCACTTGGCCAGCACGACCTTCTGCTGGTTGCCCCCGGACAGCAGCCGGACCTCCTGGGCGGGCCGGGGCGGGCTGAGCCGCACGCGTTCGAGCAGCCGCTCGACCCCGGTGCGAGGCGCTCCGGTGGCCCGGGCGACGAGCAGGGCGTTGTCGCGCACCCGCTGGTTGGGCAGGAGCCCCTCGGCCTTGCGGTCCTCGGTGACCAGGCCGATCCCCGCGGCGATGCCCTCGCGGACCGAGCGGGGACGGCGGGGCGTCATCTCGCCGCTGGTGAAGGGCTCCGCGCCGAACAGCGCCTTGGCCAGCTCGGTGCGGCCCGAGCCCTGCAGCCCGGCCACCCCCACGATCTCCCCGGCGCGCAGGTCGAGATCGATGTCGTGGAGCCGGGCGTTGCCGCCGCCGCGTACGCTCAGGATCACCTCTCCGGGTGGTCCGGCCGCGCGGGGCGGATAGTACGAGTCGAGCTCCCGGCCGACCATCAGACGGACCAGGCCCGCGGTGTCCAGGCTCGACGCCTCCGCGGTGGTGACCCGGGCGCCGTCCTTGAGCACGGTGATCCGGTCGGCGAGGTCGAAGATCTCGCGGAGCCGGTGGGAGACGTAGAGGACCGCGATGCCGCGCGCGGTGAGCCGCCGCACCAGCGTGTAGAGCAGTTCCACCTCGTGGTCGGCGAGAGGGGCGGTCGGCTCGTCCATCACCACGATCCGGGCGTTCAGCGACAGCGCCTTGGCGATCTCGACGACCTGCTGCCGCGCGACCGAGAGCCGCCGGACGAGATCGCGCGGCCCGAACGACTCCTCGCCGAGAGACTTCAGCAGCTCGTCGGTCGCCGACTCCATCGCCGCCCGGTCGACCAGTCCCCGCCGGACGGGCTCCCGGCCGAGGAAGACGTTCTCGGCGACCGTCCGCTCCGGCAGCAGGGTGAGCTCCTGATAGATGATCGCCACCCCGGCCCGCTGCGCCTCGATCGGATGCCCGAACGTCACGCTCCGGCCGTCGATCTCGATCGTCCCCTCGTCCGGCGCGTGTACGCCGGCGAGGATCTTCATGAGCGTCGACTTGCCCGCGCCGTTCTCCCCCACCACCGCGTGGACCTCGCCGGCGGACACCTCCAGGTCGACACCGCCGAGCACCCGGACGCCCAGGAAGCTCTTGCCGATGCCGGTCATCCTCAGCACGCGGCCCGCCCTCCGGGACGTCGTGCCGGGCCGGCCGGGACGAGCCCCCGCGCCGTAGGGGGTGGGGAGTCATGCACGGGGATCTCCTAAACGGGGGGCGGGACTCGTGCCGAGCCGGGCGCGCGGTTCACCCGGCCGGCCGCCGGGGAGGAGGACCTGGCGGCCGGCCGGTGCGCGTTCCGCTCCGGTGGACGGCGGGTGACTCGGGAAGGGATTCAGCCTGGTCACAGGGAGCGGACGAACCGATTCGGGAAGAAAATAGGTCTACCAAACTTCTGTTGTCAAGCACGCTTATTTTCGTGCCATGGAGACTTCTTCTCCCGTTCTGCACCAGAGTTTCGCCACCTTCCTGCGGAAGTTGCCCTTTCACAGGACAATGACCGTGTCATGGCGACCGAGGACCCTCCACTCCACAGCCATCGGAGATCTTCCGTCCAGGGTCGTGGACGAAATGAGTATGAAACTTTCACGCTCATGTCGAGGCCGTGCCGGACCCCTTTTCATACCTGCGGACCCACCCTCGGGGCGAACAGCCGCGTGCTCCTGACATGGGAAAAGGGACTCCTGGCACCATCGGGAGAAAATCCCCCGAATCAGCACATGCCTCCGCCTTACCAAAAAATCGGCGCGGCCCCCATCAGGACCGCGCCGAAAATCAGGCCGGGTGCGGCGAGGCGGAGGAGGCCTCCGCATATCCCGCCGCTCCCCGGATGGGACTGATGGCGTCAGACGCGAGTCCACTTCTGGTTGTTCTGACCGTTACATGTGTAAATCTGGGCCTTTGTGCCGTTGGCGGTGCCGCTGACATCCAGGCACTTGTTCGCGCCGACGGCGGTGATGCTGCCGTCGGAGTTGAAGCGCCACTTCTGGTTGTTCTGGCCGTTGCAGTCCCAGATGATGACCGCGGTGCCGTTGGCGGTGCCGCCGCCGTTGACGTCGAGGCACTTGTTGCCGTAGACCCGCAGCTCAGTGGCGCTGGTGGAGGTCCACTTCTGGTTGTTCCCGCCGTTGCAGTCCCAGATCAGCACCGTCGCGCCGTTCGACTGCGAGGCGCCGTTGACGTCCAGGCACCGGCCCGACGCCACACCCCGCAGCGCGGTCGTGCTCGTCGTGGGCGGGGTCGGCGACGCGGACGGAGAAGCGGACGGCGAGGGGGACGGGGAGGGCGAGGGGGACTGCGACGGGCCGCTCAGTTCCTTGATGCGGATGTTCCGGTAGGCCACCACGTTGCCGGACCCGTGGTTCTGGATGCCGATGTATCCCTGCTGCAGGGATCGCGCCGGGTTCGTATTGGTGAAGTCGTTGATCTTGCTGCCGTTCAGGAAGACCTGCAGCCGCTCGCCCTCGACGAGCAGTTCGTAGGTGTTCCACTGACCCGGCGGGTTCAGCGCCGCGTCACGTGCGGCGATGTCGGCCGACTTGACGCCGTAGATCGCCCCGGTCGTCTTGTCCGCGGTGTCGGTGGCGTCGATCTGGACCTCGTACCCCGTGTCGAGGGCCGTCTGGGGGTCGCTGGTGGCCGGGAACCCGACGATCACGCCGGAGTTGGAGTCGCCGGTCATCCTCCAGTCGAGCTTGAGGGAGTAGGAGCCGAACTCCTTGGCGTTGTACCACAGCATGCCCATGCCGCCCTGGGAGGTCAGCGTGGCGTCGCTGTTGGTGAACGAGCCGGGCCCGGCCTGCGTCCAGCCGGAGGTCGACCCGTTGTACAGGGTCGTGTAGCCGGTCTCCGGACGGCAGTCGGCGTTCGTGGCCTTGGCCGCGTAGCGGATGCCGCCGAGCAGCAGGGTGCGGAAGTTGGAATCGGCGTACGACTCCTGGGTGTGCCCGAGACCGGTGTAGAACGACCGGCCGGACGCCTGCGGGTGGCACCAGGTGACCGGGTGGTCGCCCATGTTCCCGCCGCTGTAGCTGCTCTCGTTCAGGCTCTGCAGCACGTGCACGTTGGCGCGCGGGTTGGTGCGGTAGTTGTACCACTCGTCGGTGCGCGTCCAGGTCTGGCCGAGATGGGCGGTGGCCGCGTGCGCGCGGTCCTCCTCCTTGAGGGTGGCCTGCTGGATCGCCGGGTGGTCCTTGAACCAGGCGCCCATCAGCTGCCCGTAGTAGGGCCAGTCGTACTCGGTGTCGGACGCCGAGTGCACGCCGACGTAACCGCCTCCGCCGTCGACGTACGACTGGAAGGCGGTCTGCTGGGTGGCGTTGAGGACGTCGCCGGTGGTGCTGAGGAACACCACGGCCTTGTACTGCGCGAGGTTGCCCGACGTGAACGCGTTCGCGTCCTCCGTGGCGTCCACGGCGAAGTCGTTGGCGGCGCCGAGTTCACGGATGGCCTGGATGCCGGCGGGGATGGAGTCGTGCCGGAACGCGGCCGTCTTCGAGAACACCAGCACCTTGAAGGCGGCGGCCTGGGCGTGGGTGGCGGGGACCACCATCGCGGCGGCGGCGGTGGTGAACGCCACCGCGGTCGCCGACAGGCGTCGCAGCACCGACGCCTTCCGGTCGCCTCCCGCACCGCGCCCGGGCGCGGCGGGGGTCAGATGTCGCAGCATGGATGTCCTTTCGTCGCGGCGCCCGGCGCGGTCCCCGTCCCTCCTCGTCGAGGGCGGGGCCGTGCCGGGCGTCGCATCAGGTGGTGGATCGGTTGATAAAAAGTGGCCTGCGAGACGGCGTCAGACGCGGGTCCACTTCTGGTTGTTGGCGCCGGTGCACGACCAGATCTGCACCTTCGTGCCGTTGGCGGTGCCGCTGCTCGCCACGTCCAGGCACTTGTTCGCGCCGACCGCGGTGATCGTGCCGTCGGAGTTCAGGCGCCACTTCTGGTTGTTCTGGCCGTTGCAGTCCCAGATGATGACCGCGGTGCCGTCCGCCGTGCCGCCGCCGTTCACGTCCAGGCACTTGCTGCCGTAGACGCGAAGCTCGGACGCGCTGGTGGAGGTCCACTTCTGGTTGTTCCCGCCGTTGCAGTCCCAGATCAGCACCGTGGCGCCGTTGGTCTGCGAGGCACCGTTGACGTCCAGGCACCGGCCCGACGCCACACCCCGCAGCGAGTTCGTCCAACCCGCGGGCGGAGTCGGCGAGGCCGACGGAGACGCGGACGGGGACGGCGACGGAGAGGGAGAGCTGGAGGTGCCGGTGTCGAGGGTGAAGGCGTCCAGGTCGAACAGGTATCCCTGCCCGGTCGCCCCGCGGAACACCAGATACAGCGTGGTGGTCCCGGCCGGCGCGCCGCTGAGGTTCGCCGACACGTCGGCGAAGGTCTCCCAGCCGCCGGTGGGCGACACGTTCACCGTGCCCAGCAGCGTGCCGGTCGCGGAGCCCGCCCGCACCTCCAGCCGGCCGCCGACGCCACCGGACGACACCCGTGCGGTGATGCGCGTGGCGTTGGAGACGTTGTAGGGGGTGAAGGAGATCCAGTCGCCGTCGTCGGTGAAGCCGACGGTCTTGCCGCCCTCGGCGGTGGTGTGGTCGGCCGTCTGCACGCCCTGCTGGGCGCCGAAGTGCTCGGCCTGGCGGTGCCGCGGCTGCAGCGTCCGGACGACGGTGGTGGTCAGGCCGCCCTTGTCGGTGTAGGTCGCCTGCAGCACCCCGTAGATGTTGGCCGCCGAGTCGTGCTCACCGTCGACCGGCACCGCGATCGACCCGGAACACCCGGACTTGGAGGTGATCTGGTGGGCGTGGCTGTCGTGCCCCAGGAAGTAGGTGACCGTCACCGCCGAGCAGTCGATCGTCCCGTCCTCGGGGTCGGACACGGAGACCTGGAAGGGCACCGTGTCGCCGAAGGAGAACAACTGTCCCTCCACCGGCGAGGTGAGCGCGACCGACGGCGCGGTGTTGCCCACGTTCACGGTCACGCTCGCCGTGCCGGTCAGCCCCTGCGGGTCACGGACGGTCAGCGTCGCGGTGTAGGTGCCGTTGGTGTTGTAGGTCTTGCTCGGGTTGGCCGCCGTGGAGGTGGTCCCGTCCCCGAACGCCCAGGAGTAGCTCAGCGCGCCGCCCTCGGGGTCGGAGCTGCCCGAGGAGGAGAAGTTGACCGTCAGCGGCGCCGCGCCGGAGGTCTTGTCCGCCGAGGCCTTGGCGATCGGGTTGCGGTTGGCCTTGCCGATGTACTCGACCCGGTACAGCGCCTGGTTGTTGCTGCCGGTGCCGTAGTCCAGGACGTACAGCGCGCCGTCCGGGCCGAAGGCCATGTCCATCACCTGCGTCCCCGACCAGGGGAACGCGCTGATCTCGCCGTACCCGCCGTCGGAGCGGACCTCGATGGCCTTGATCCACTTGCGGCCGTACTCACCGGCGAAGAAACGCCCGTCCAGCGCCTGGGGGAACTTCACCGACGAGTTCAGGTTCGGGTCGTACCGGTAGACCGGCCCGCCCATCGGCGACTCGGACCCGCCGCCGAACTCCGGCGGTGAACCGGCGTCCCCTCCGTACCGGATCCAGGCCGGCCTGGCCGCCGGCAGCGTGGTGAGCCCGGTGTTGCGGAAGGAGTTGTTGGTCGGCCCGCCCGAGCAGTTGTACTTGGCGCCGGTGCTGTTGGTGGCGAAGTTCCACTCGTTGTAGGTCTCGTTCGTGCTGTTGGACCCGGTGCAGTACGGCCACCCGTAGTTCCCGGCGCTGGTGATGCGGTTGAACTCCACCTGCCCCTGCGGCCCGCGGTTGGAGTTGGTCGACCCCGCGTCCGGTCCGTAGTCGCCCAGGTAGACCACCCCGGTGGCCTTGTCCACGCTCATCCGGAACGGGTTGCGCAACCCCATCGCGTAGATCTCCGGGCGCGTCTTGGCCGTGCCCGGCGGGAACAGGTTCCCGCTCGGGATCGTGTACGTCCCGTCGGCCTGCGGCTTGATCCGCAGCAGCTTGCCCCGCAGGTCGTTGGTGTTGGCCGCGGTGCGCTGCACGTCGTACTGCGGGTTGCGGTCCGTGCGCTCGTCCAGCGGCGAGTATCCGGCCGACTCGAACGGGTTGCTGTCGTCGCCCGTGGTCAGGTAGAGGTTCCCGGCCGCGTCGAAGTCGATGTCACCACCCACGTGGCAGCACATGCCACGGTCGTTGGCGACCTCCAGCACGACCTTCTCACTGCTCAGGTCCAGCGTGTCGTCGGACTTGAGCGTGAAGCGGGAGAGGTTCAGGTGCCCCTTCCACTGGTCGAACTGCGACTGTGAGCCGCTGGAGGGGGCGTCGCCGGTCGGGGTGCTCAGCCGCGGCGAGTAGTACAGCCAGACGTAGCGGTTGGTCGCGAAGTTCGGGTCGACCGCGACCCCCTGCAACCCCTCCTCGTCGTGGGTGTAGACGTTCAGCTTGGCGGCCACCTTCGTGGTGCCGTTGACGTCGGTGATCCGCAGCGTGCCGTCACGGGCGGTGTGCAGCACCGACCGGTTCGGCAGCACCGCCAGCGACATCGCCTCACCCAGTTCCCCGCCACCGGTCGCCAGGGCGACCTGCTGGTAGTCGGAGGCCGGGATCGTCAGCGCGTTCGCCGCCGGGACATTGAGCGCCATCGGCAGAGGAGCCAGCAGCGCCAGCGTGGCCAGCATCACCGGCCACGGACGTCGGGACATAAGGGGGGTTCCTTCCTGACATGAGAGATGCAGTCGGGCAAAGGCGCGCGCCGCCGCGCTGTTGCCGGTGGACGGGGTTTAGGGAGGGGTGCCGCCTCCGGTTCGGTTCGTGGTCAGACGCGGGTCCACTTCTGGTTGGTGCCGCCGGTGCACGACCAGATCTGGACCCTGGTGCCGTTGGCGGTGCCGTTCCCGGACACGTCCAGGCACTTGTTCGCGCCGACGGCGGTGATGCTGCCGTCGGAGTTGAGCCGCCACTTCTGGTTGTTCTGGCCGTTGCAGTCCCAGATGATCACCGCGGTGCCGTCGGCGGTGCCGCCGCCGTTGACGTCCAGGCACTTGTTGCCGTAGACCCGCAGCTCGCCCGCGCTGGTGGAGGTCCACTTCTGGTTGTTCTGGCCGTTGCAGTCCCAGATCAGCACCGTCGCGCCGTTGGCCTGGGAGGCGCCGTTGACGTCCAGGCACCGGCCCGACGCCACACCCCTGAGCGCGCTCGTGCCCCCCGCGGGCGGAGTGCCCGACGGAGTCGAGGTGGGCGTCGAGGTGGGTGTGGAGGTCGGGGTCGAGGTCGGGCTGGCCGTCGGACCGCCGCCGGGCGGGTCGAGCGGACAGCTGGCCATGTACTTCGAGACGCCGTTCGCGTTGGTCAGCGACGGGCACAGGAACGGCGCGTAACGGGTGTCCCTGTCGACGAACAGCTTCAGCCAGACCATCATGGTGCGCGCGAAGGCGCCCGAGTTGCCGCCGCCGCCCCCGGCGGGGAAGCCGTGCCCCTCGTTCGCGATCTCGACGTACGCGCGCTCCACGCTGCCGGGGATCGTGTTGTACGCGCTCTGCGCGTACTGCGGGGTCACCGTTCCGTCGGTCTGGCCGGCGAAGATGATCGTGGGGCTCTTGATGCCCGACAGGCTGCCGTCGGGCACGTACGGCGCCTGCCCGACCGCGGTCAGCAGCGAGGGCCGCTGGTTGGCCGCGAGGATGGCCCCGCCGCCGCCCATCGAGTGGCCGCCCACCGCCAGCCGGCCCCGGTCGACCCGGTCCCGTACGGAGCTGCTGTTGACCAGGTAGTCCAGCGCGGCGAGCAACTGGGCGGCCCGGGCGTCGGCGTAGTCGTTGAGGGTGTTGGTCTCGATCCCGATCACGACGAACCCGAACGAGGCGAGCCTCGGGCCCTGCCAGGCGTAGTAGCTCCAGGCGGTGCCGAAGCCGGGGGCGATCGCGATGGCGCCGAAGGTGCCCTGGCTGGTGTCGGTCGGGTAGTAGATGACCCCGCCGCCGAATCCGTTGCCCCTGGGCACGGTCACCTGGGCGGTGGCGAAGGGACCGCGGTCCGCGGCGATGCTCGCCGCGGTGGGCGCGGGCCCGCGCTGGTAGGGGTTGTCGGCGGCGGACGCGGTGGACGGCCACCCCGCCGCGCCGGCCATCACCAGGAGGACGGCCACGATCCCGGCGAGGACGGCTGCGAAGCGCCTCGGTCCGGCGTCGTACGCGAAGAGGGCCCGGCGGGAAGCCGGCTCCGGGGCTTGCGGTGGGGACACTACTGCTCCTGCGGGATGGGAGTCGGCGGCGGCCGCCGTGCCGTGTTCCGCCGGGGTGAGGGGTCACCCCGGCGGAGCCTCGAAGGTCACATGCGTCGGAAGCTCTCCGGGAGCGTCGCGGGTGTCAGACGCGGGTCCACTTCTGGTTGTTGGCGCCGGTGCACGACCAGATCTGCACCTTCGTGCCGTTGGCGGTGCCGTTGCCGGACACGTCCAGGCACTTGTTCGCCCCGACCGCGGTGATCGTGCCGTCGGAGTTCAGGCGCCACTTCTGGTTGTTCTGCCCGTTGCAGTCCCAGATGATCACCGCGGTGCCGTCCGCCGTGCCCGCGCCGTTCACGTCCAGGCACTTGTTGCCGTAGACGCGAAGCTCAGTCGCGCTGGTGGAGGTCCACTTCTGGTTGTTCTGGCCGTTGCAGTCCCAGATCAGCACCGTCGCTCCGTTCGACTGCGACGCACCGTTGACGTCCAGGCACCGGCCCGACGCCACGCCCTTGAGCGAGCTCGTGCTCCCGGCGGGCGGAGTGGGCGAGGCCGACGGGGAGGCCGACGGCGACGACGTGCCGCTCTGGGGCCCGGCGGCCGCCATCACGGCCTGCGCACCGGACGGCCAGTTGCCGCCGGAGACGACGACGTTGTTGTTGACGACGTTGCCGCGGTCGCCGTTCGTGATGTTGGTGCTGCTGTTGGTCGACCAGTTGCCGGTGACGGTGAAGTTCCCCATGTTCTCACCGCCCCAGTAGTTGGCCGTGGCCCAGGTGCCGGTGTTCGACAGGACGTTGTTCCTGACGGTGTAGTACTTCGAGCCCTCGTCGAAGTAGACGCCGAAATAGCCGTTGGTCCGCAGGCAGTAGTTGTCGCTGATCACAGCGCCGGGGTTCCAGGACAGCGTGTAGATGCACCCGCCGTCGGTCATCTGCTGCATGACGTCGTGCACGTAGTTGCCGACGAGCTTGTTGCCGGACGCGGTGGTGGCCGTGGTGTACCGCGGCTGGTAGTTGTACAGCCCGCGGTTGGTGTAGCTGTTGTTGCCGCCGGGCTCGTTGGCGCCCCAGCCGTAGCCGATCGACATGCCGGTGTACGGCAGGTTGTAGACCTCGTTGTGCGACACGTCCGAGGTGGTGACGTAGGTGGTCAGGACCGAGACGATGCCCCGGTAGTCCAGGCCGAGGTCGTGGATCCGGTTGTTGCTGACCGTGATGTTCCGGTTGACCATCCGCTGGTCGCTCGGGTGGTGCGCGTCGGCGCGCACCCCGCCGG
Organism: Microbispora sp. H10885; assembly: GCF_014161415.1. Classification (NCBI taxonomy): domain Bacteria; kingdom Bacillati; phylum Actinomycetota; class Actinomycetes; order Streptosporangiales; family Streptosporangiaceae; genus Microbispora; species Microbispora sp. H10885. The sequence goes on from NZ_JABBWY010000002.1 coordinate 198,606, forward strand.
CCACGACGCCGCCGGCCGAGTTGCGGGCGATCTCGGACCGGGTGACCGTGATGTCGCTCGCGCCCAGGCCCACACCGCTGGCGTGCGCGTTCGCGTCGTTGCCGATGCCGATGGCCGTCTGGCCCAGATTGACGAACTGCGAGTCGGTGAACGTGATGTTGTTCGCGGCGGAGACCTGGACCGCGGCGGGCATCTGGTACCAGTTCGGCCGCGCGGACTCGAACGCCTGGCAGCCCTCCTGGCAGGAGGTCAGCCTGTCGGCGGGCCAGTTGTAGTTGCCCGCGATGTAGGAGCCGGTCTGCTGGTCCGCGAAGCCCTGGTTGCTGCTGGGCCCGAGCCAGGTCGTGCCGGTGAACGTGATGCCGCTGAACGTGATGTGGTGCGCGGGCGAGTCATAGGTGCCGCCGACGTCGACCAGCGACTGCAGCACCGGCAGCTCGACGCTGACGTTGTTGATGTTCTGCCCGGACGCCGGGATGTAGTACAGGACGCCGGTCCCGGGGTTGATGTACCACTCACCTGGGGAGTCCAGGAACTCGTACGCGTTCTCCAGGTAGAGCGCGCCCGCCCGGTGCGGCTGGCTGAAGGTGTCGTACCCGAAGGTGTTGTTGTTCCAGCCGGGCTGCTGCATCGTGATGAAGTTGCCGCTGATGCTCTGCACCGTCACGTACCGGTCGGTGAACGAGCCGACGCTCTCCATCTCGACCCGGTTCTGGTTGGCCAGACTGTTCAGATAGCTCAGCGCGCTGCTGCTGAACCTCATCCCGGTGGTGGTCGCGGTGAAGTCGTTCCGGTTCACCTGGGTGCGGGCGCGCGTGGCGAGGGCGCCGTTGACGTACAGCTGCCGGGTGTCGATCCCCGTGCCGACGTTGGCGCGCCAGATGTTCTTCCCGGCGTCCGCCTGTGACCAGCCCGTGACCGCCCGGGCCCCGCTGATGGCGGGATGGGCGCCCGCCGCCGCCTGCCACCTGACCGTGTAGCCGTTGTTCCCGGAGTCGGCGGAGGTCAGCCGGAGCGGGGAGGAGAGCCGGTACACCCCGTCGGCCAGCTGAACGACGATGTCGCCGGACATGGAGCCGTTCAACGACCGCACCGCCGTCTGCGCCGCGGGCAGCGAGCACGGCTCGGCCGAGGTGCAGGCGGTGCCGGTGCCCGAAGGGGACGCGTAGAGGGTCGTGGTGGCCGCGAAGGCCGAGGCGGCCGGGGCGACGAGGGCGAACGCCGCGGCCAGCGCCGCGGCGACGACGCCGGTCAGGACCGGCCTCAGCGCCGTGACGGGCGAAGATCGTTGCACGGTGGTTCCTTGGGGGGTAGGGGTGCGGTCAGGTCACGCCCTCCTCCGGCAGGTGACGCCCTCCTGAGGAGGAGACCGTCGTCGGACGCGGAGGTGTACGACGACGGCCGGCTGTGCGGATCCGGACCAATTACGATCGGAGCACCAAGGACCCGTCAAGACCTTAAGCCCACTCATTTCACACAGCGCACATTCAGGTCCCGGGTACAGTGAACCGTTTTCCATCACTCACCTGCGGTAACGCCCTCCACGCACGCGTCCCGCTCCTGGCTGCCGAAAATGAACCGTTCACATGTGTCGTACTGATCGGATCCGTCTCCGGGAGGGCGGGAAGGGCGCCCCGATCGGTCATACTTCTGCAGGGATGGCGAGGAGGAGGCGCGGTGACCGACACCCCGCGTGAGGGCGGATACCGGCCGGGCTACGAGGTGGCCGCGGAGCAGGTGCTGGAGTTGATCGCCCGGCTTGGCCTGCGTCCGGGTGACCGCATGCCGACGGAGAACGACCTGGCCGGACAGCTGGGCACCAGCCGCACCGTCGTGCGCGAGGCGGTGAAGATCCTGTCGGCGCTCGGCCGGGTGCGCGCCCAGAAGGGCCGGGGCCTGTACGTCGCCGACGACGAGGGCATGCTGGGCGCCGGGCGGCTGGCGTCGTTCTTCCTCCCCACCGACCTCGACCACGTCTACATGCTGTTCGAGTTCCGGCGCGCCCAGGAGATGGAGACCAGCCGGCTGGCCGCCCGCCGCGCCACTCCCGCCGAGCTCAGAGCCGTCGAGGAGGCCGCCGCCGTGTGCCGCCACGGCTTCGACACCGGGCGCCAGGACCTGTTCGACGAGGGCGACGACGCCTTCCACACCGCCATCGCCACGGCCTCGCACAACATGTTCCTCCAGATCGCCGTACGCGAGGCGCGGCGGCTGCAGGCCCAGTCGAGCCTCATCGGGCTGCGCGGCTCGGTCGGCGGGCACGCTGCCAAGGCCGTCGAGGAGCACGACGCCATCTACCAGGCGATTCGCGCCGGTGACGCGGAAGCGGCGGCCCACGCCGCCGCGACTCACATCGACAACACCCTGGACGACTACCGCAGGGAAATCCAGCAGCGCCTCTTCTCGTCCGACTGACCCCGGCAGGCCATGAGCCGCCCGGACCGGCCTTGACAGGCGGTCCGTGTGTCGTGTGTGCTTCGCTGTACACCGCACCATCTCGCAGCGGATCCGGTGCGATGGCGAATCGATTCGCATACGCCGCTTCGCATCCGTCGTGACGCCGACGGCCTGCGGGCGGATCCCGCCCTGTCCGCTGCTCCCCGATCTCTGCTCCCTGCTCACGCGGTCTCCGGTGCGGCCCCGCGGTTCTCCGAGCGCGGGGCCGCACCGGCCCTATCCCCCCAAGGAGTACCCACGATGGAACCCTCATCCGTTCCCTTACCGGACCGCGCGCCGCACGGACGGCGCTCCCGGGCGGCCGTCATCTCGTCTGCTGTGGCGGTGCTGACCACCCTCCTGGCCGCCGCTTTGAGCTGGTCGGCGCCCGCTTCGGCGGCGACCACGCCACTGGTGGGCGTGGGGTCGGGCCGGTGCCTTGACGTCAACGGCGCGTCGCAGTCGAACGGCGCGACGGTGCTGATCTGGGACTGCAACGGCCAGAACAACCAGCAGTGGACGACCACCAGCGCGTCCGAGCTGCGCGTCTACGGCAGCAAGTGCCTCGACGTGAACGGCGCGGGCACGGCGGACGGTACCGCGGTGATCATCTGGGACTGCAACGGGCAGAACAACCAGAAGTGGCGCTTCAACTCCGACGGCAGCATCACCGCGGTCGGCGCGAACAAGTGCCTGGACGTGTCCGGCAACGGCACCGCCAACGGCACCAGGGTCCAGATCTGGTCGTGCACCGGCGCCAGCAACCAGAAGTGGACCACCGGGGGGCAGCCCACCACGTCGCCCAGCGCCTCGCCGAGCGCGACCCCCACCACGTCGCCCACACCGCCGCCGCCCGGCGCGCGCCCGTGCGACATCTACGCCTCGGGCGGCACGCCGTGCGTGGCCGCGCACAGCACGACGCGGGCGCTGTACGGCGCCTACAACGGCAACCTGTACCAGGTGCGGCGTTCCTCGGACAACACCACCCGCAACATCGCCGTCCTGACCGCGGGCGGCGTCGCCAACGCGGCGGCCCAGGACTCGTTCTGCTCCGGCACCACCTGCGTCGTCACCGTCGTGTACGACCAGTCCGGGCGGGGCAACGACCTGTGGTACCAGGGATCCAGCGTGGTCCCCGGCTCTCCCCAGAGCAAGCCGGCGGTCGCGACCACCGAGTCGCTCACCGTCGGGGGCAACAAGGCGTACTCGCTGTACATCAACCCCGGCAACAGCTACTGGCGGGACGGCCACCTGACCGGCGTCCCCACCGGCAGCGCGCCCGAGGGCATGTACATGGTGACCAGCGGCACCCACGTCAACAGCGGCTGCTGCTTCGACTACGGCAACAGCGAGACCACCCGCAAGGCCGACGCCGCCGGAGCCATGGACGCCATCAACTTCAGCAAGCAGTGCTGGTTCGGCGGCTGCTCCGGAAGCGGCCCGTGGGTCCAGGCCGACCTCGAATGGGGTCTGTTCCCGGGCGGCAGCCAGTCGTGGAACCCCAACCAGAGGGCCTTCACCAGCAAGTTCGTCACCGCCACCCTGAAGAACAACGGCACGTCCCGGTTCGCGATGAAGGGCAGCAACGCCCAGTCCGGCAGCCTCTACACGCTGTACGACGGCTCGCTCCCCGGCGGCTACAGCCCGATGAAGAAGCAGGGCGCGATCATCCTGGGCAGCGGCGGCGACTGCTGCAAGCCCGACGGCGGCGCCAACCTCAGCGCCGGCACCTTCTACGAGGGCGCGATGGTCGCCGGGTACCCCTCCGACGCCACCGAGAACGCGATCCAGGCCGAGATCGTGGCGGCCGGCTACCGCTAGACCCCGTCCCGCCGCGGCCCGGACCCCGGGCCGCGGCGGCGGGCCACCCTCGCAGCGGCCTGAAAGAGTACGACTTAGTTTCACCGAACGGCCGTCTTTTCGCGGATGCCTGCGGAGATGAGTAGCACTCATCGCGATCACGGTGGAATCGCACGAGGGACCAGAATCACCAGATCAACCGGCTGTGAAGCCGAAACCTACGGCCTGCGACCCGGGAGAACCGGCGCTGTCGGCGGTGAAAAGAGCATTCTTATGCTCTTGACTGATTTGTTGACTGGGACCGTAATGTGCCTGAGGCTCCGGGACACCTCATCCGACACTCGACACAGCACAGAAAGTTGCGTGACTTGAGGTACAAATCCATCTTCACCGCGGTCACCGCGGCGGCGCTTCTCACCCTGGGAACGGCGGGTGTGGCACTCGGCGGCACCGCGTCCACCACCCACAGCGCCGTCGCCGCCGCGGCGACGGCCGGCTGCGGCAAGACTCCGACGCTGAGGAGCGGCACGCAGTCGATCACGACCAGCGGAAAGAACCGCAGCTTCATCCTGAGGATCCCCGACAACTACAACAACACCAACCCGTACCGGTTGGTCTTCGGGTTCCACTGGAACGGCGGCACCGCCAACGACGTCGACTCGGGCGGCACCAGCGGGTACGTCTGGTCCTACTACGGGACCAGGGCGCTGTCGAACAACACCACGATCTTCGTCGCGCCCCAGGGCTTCAACAACGGCTGGGCCAACTCGGGCGGCGAGGACGTCGTCTTCGTCGACGACATGATCCGGCGGCTCGAGTCGGACCTGTGCATCGACACCACCCAGCGCTTCGCCATGGGCTTCAGCTACGGCGGCGGCATGAGCTACTCGCTCGCCTGCTCCCGGCCCACCGTGTTCCGCGCGGTGGCGGTCTACTCCGGCGGACAGCTCAGCGGGTGCAGCGGCGGCACCGAGCCCGTCGCGTACCTCGGTTTCCACGGCCTCCGCGACCCGGTGCTCAACATCTCCCAGGGCCGGTCGCTGCGGGACAGGTTCGTCAGGAACAACGGCTGCACGCCCCAGAACCCGCCGGAGCCGGCGCAGGGCAGCCTGACGCACATCGTCACCTACTACTCGGGGTGCCGGGCCGGCTATCCGGTCGCGTGGGCGGCGTTCGACGCGGGCCACACGCCCAACCCGGTGGACGGGAAGTCCGGCGACTACGAGCCGGGTGAGAACTCCTGGACCCGAGCGGTGACGTGGAACTTCTTCACGCAGTTCAGCGGCAACTCGACGCCTTCGGCGACTCCCAGCACGACTCCCAGCTCGACGCCCTCTTCGACTCCGACGGGCCCCTCGGGCGGCACGAACTCCCTCAGGGGCGTGGCGTCCAACCGCTGCCTGGACGTCAACGGCGCTTCGCAGACCAACGGCGCCACGGTGCTGATCTGGGACTGCAACGGCCAGAACAACCAGAAGTGGACCTCCACCAGCGCGTCCGAGCTTCGCGTCTACGGCAACAAGTGCCTTGACGTGAACGGCGCCGGCACCGCCGACGGCACCGCGGTCATCATCTGGGACTGCAACGGCCAGAACAACCAGAAGTGGCGCTTCAACTCCGACGGCAGCATCACCGCCGTCGGCGCCAACAAGTGCCTGGACGTGTCGGGCAACGGCACCGCCAACGGCACGAAGGTGCAGATCTGGTCGTGCACCGGCGCCAACAACCAGAAGTGGACCCGCGTCTGAGTCCAGCACCTGATCGGGTGCCGATGACGTCACCCAGCTGAAGAAGGCCGGTCCGCCTCACGACGGACCGGCCTTTTTCACACCTCGGATGCCGGCCGGTGGGCTCTGCAATTTTCAGCGGTCCGCCGCCGGCGGAAGGTCTCCGTACGGCGTCCGCCCAGGTGCCGCGGGGCTCCGGCCACCCGGTTGGGAAAGGGGGATTACCTTCTCCCCCGCATATGTACACAGGCGCGATGATCGCCGAGTGTTGGGGAGCCGGCGCCCGCGGGAATCCGACCACGGCGCCGGGCCACGCAGCCCGTCGCCTCACGCTGGAGACGATCACCCATGCCACGCGGTGACACCCGGTTCCTCCACGTGCTCCTGACGGCGGAGCTGTCCGCCCGTTCCCTCTACGTCAGGAGAGCTCCATGAAGCCAGCAGGCGTGTTGTTCGCCGCCGTCGTCGCGACGCTGCTCGGCGTGGTGCCCGGCGCGTCCGCCGGGGCCGCCACGCCATCCGTCGCATCCGCCAACCTGCTCGGAGGCAGCTGCTCGCCCAGCCTCTACTTCACCCGGACCGGTGGCGCCGCCGTCGCGGTGAACGCCTCCATCACCTGCTCCTCATCGGTCGACTACCTCCAGGCCGATGTCCAGCTCCGCCGCTCCGGCAGCACCGTGGCGAGCAACGTCTGCGGGACCACCGACTGGTCGGTCTCCTGCGATGCCGGGGTCGCCTGCCAGTCCGGCTCCTACCAGGCCTCCGCCCAGTTCCAGGCGTACAGCACCTCCGGCTACGGGGACTACACCACCTATACGACCGCGGTCTACACCATCACCTGCTGATCCCGGCCGCCGGAGCAGGTCGCCCGGGCTGGATCGGGCCGGGGTCAGTGGACGAACGACACCGCGATGCCGAGTCCGTCGGCCAGGCCGGTGCCGCTGTCGGTGAAGGTACGCCGCGGCGGCGTGTTGCCGCCGGCCAGCCGGTCGAAGGCCAGGATGCTGCCGGGGCTGCTGAACGGGGCCGCTTTGGTGAGCACGTAGATGGTGCCGTCGACCTGGCTGCCGGCGATGCCCGTGATCACCTTTCCGGCCAGGCCGGTCGCCGGCCCGGAGATCACACGTACCGGTGCGGCGTCCCCGCTCGCGTTGCCGGCGTACACGTTGATGCGGGTCTGCTGGCCCTGGCTGACGGCCACGTAGAGCCGGCCGGTGAAGGCGGAGTAGGCGACCGCGAGCTGGTCGCAGGTGCTGGAGCAGCTGCCCAGACCGGTGTGCGGCCCGGCGATGACCCGCACCGGTGTGGCGCTGCCGGACGGGCCCCCGTTGAAGAACTCCACCGCGTTGCCGTTCGCACGCACCACTCCGGCGATCACGTGTCCGGACGTGTCCGTGGTCAGTACGCCCGGCCACGGGTGGAACGTCTCGTCCAGCGGGATCTGGCGTACCGCGGGCACCGTGTAGAGGTTCGCGGCCGTGCCCCTGGCACCCGGCGCGGCCACCGCGATCACCGCCTCGGCCTGGCCGGTCGTCACGTACGCGTACCCCGCGCTGTCCACGGCCACCGCCCGGGAATCAGGTCCCGCGACACGGAACATCCGGCCCGGCGTCGTGGCGCCCGGTGAGTAGACGAAGGTGGTCGCGTCCGACAGGAAGCTCTGCGCGTACGCGTTCCCGCTGATGTCGAAGGCGATCCCCCACGGCCCCCAGTAGGTGTTCGGGTCGCCCGGGTCGGCCAGTTGCCGTACTGGAGCTACGGCGCCCGTGCTACCGGCCGGATAGGCCGTCACCGGACCGTGGGCGTTCGCCACGTAGACGAACTCCGGACCGCCGGTGGGGTACGGCGACGGACTCGCGGTGGGGTACGGCGACGGACTGGCGAGAAGCCCGGCCGTGGCCCTGGCCGTGGCGAAGCCGCCCGGCCACCCCGTAGTCACCACGATCGCGAGCGCGGCCGCGACACCGGCCACACCCAACCGCCTCGACACAGCGCTCAGCATGCGCACAACGTCCTACTGCACCGGCCGCGAGGCAACGGCGCGATACATGTGGACACATCCCCCGCCACGAAGTGGTCGTCTGAATTTCCCCACGCTCCGTGATCTGCTGCGGTAGCGGCCGACAACCCCGCCTCTACCTCCCTGCTCATTGACGACTCACGGCAAATGAATATTCATCCGTACCTCGGCACGAAGGCGGGGACGACGCTTCGCCACGGCGCTGAGACCGGCACATCCGCCTCCAAGCCGAACCGGGAGTTCGCGCCCCCGGTTCTGTCCACATGCTTTGAGGACGCAGCGAATTGCTACCGGAAATGCTTCGCCGACGCCGCGTCGCGGGCCTGGCGCGCCAGCCTTGCCGCCCTCTCTTCCAGAATCTCCGGATGCCGCGGTGCTGGTCCTTAATGCGTTGCCCGACGCGGGGCGTTCTCCGGATCATGTGGGTGTGGCACGGCTTGCGCATGGTGTGGTGACCGGGCGCGGGCAACGGGTGTGGTCCGTTGGTCCGGGTCCAGAGCCGGCGATCGGGGCGCCGGTCGTGGTGGGGTCGGCGGGGGCTGATCCGGGATGTGCCGTCGCGGAACTGGCCAGGCTGGTGGAGCTGGGCGGGGTGGAGGTCGCGGGGGCCGGTATCGACCTCGGGGACGGGTTCGTCTCCGCCCGGGCCGCGGGTGCGCGCGGTGACCGGCGAGACGCGGTGCTGGCGGCGCTACGGGTGCTGGGGATCGACGGCGTGGAGCGGCTCGGCGGCCGCGCGACGGGTGCTGGTGGCGCTGTTCGGGCCCGCGGCGACCAAGCCGGTGGGTGCGGCGGCGGTCGAGGCCGTCACGGAGGGGCGGTGGGCGGCCCTGGAACTGGCGTCGGCGGCGAGCGATCTGCTCGGCCCGGAGCAGCTGGAACGCGTCCTCAGCCTGGAAGGGCTGGAGGGCGCGAGGTCGCGGGTCAGGCCGTCCGTGCTGGCCGATCATCTGGGCAGGGTACTGGGATCGTTCCCGCCGAGACGGCGGCTGGACCTGCTGCTCGACCTGTGGACGCAGGTCACAGCGCGCCGGGACGCGGCGCGCCGCCGCGAGCGGACCCTGGCGACCCAGGCCCGCCAGAGCCGGGTGGACGACCTGTCTCAGCGGTACACCCGCCATGAGGACGACCTGCTGCTCTCCGACGTCCGCCTGGACATCGGCCACGAACCGTCAGTGGCCGAGGCGGCCCGCTGGATCCCGCAGACCTGGCACTGGCACAAGTATCTCGACAAGGCGCTGCACGACGCGATCGCCGTCACCGCGCTGCTGCGCGCCGCCACCGCGGTGGCCGACCACGGCGTGCACGAAGGGCTGGCCCGATGCGAGCCCGAACTCACCGCCGCCGCCTCCCTGATGAATGACTGGACAGCAGGGCACGCCGCCCGCCACGTACCCGGGCTGACGGGGCTTCCGGCCCGCCCGGGCTGCCTTGTCCGGGACCTGCTCCGCGGCCGGTCGGACGACCTGGTCGCCCAGCGGCTGGCCAGGGCGCGCGACTACGGCATCGTGGTCATGGAGGCCGTCACGAAGCTCCTGCACGCGGTCCCCGACTCGACGAGTGAGTGGGATGGGTGGGGTCTGCGAGAGTGGCGGGCCGCGGCCGGATACACCCGCCCGCCCGACCGGTGGGAGCAGCCCCCGCTGTTCGGCGGCGACCCGCTCGCGGGCCGGCCCGCCGACAGCGAGACCGGACGCGACCTGCTCTGGTACGCCGACCTGGCCGACGCCCTCGCCCGGTTGCACGGGCATGACGCGGCCGTCATCGACTACACCGACACCGTTCCCGGCGTCGACTACAACCCGCGGCCCGCCCGCCCCGAACCGTTCATCCCGCGCCTGGATTCCATCGCGTCGGCGGTCGCCGGCGCCGCCCAGCTCGTCTCGCTCGGCGCGTCCCCACCGCAGCTCTGCCGCGACTGGACCGAACTGGTCAACGGGCTCGTCGACAGCGTCGGAATCGCAGTGGCCACGACCGGCACGTTCCGGGTGCCGGCGCCGCTGGCCGCCTGGGACGGGCGCCTGGTCCCCGGCACCAAGGTCAGGATCGACTGGGCCCGCGACCCTCGCACGCTCGCCGACTGGGCGTCCTACATGGGCAACTGCATCGCCGGGCCGCATTATGTCGGCGACGCGGCCAAGGGCCGGTGCGGCCTGGCGGCGCTGCGCGACCGGGAGGGCCGCATCATCGCCAACCTCGAGGTCCGGCCGGTGCGCGGTGGCTGGCGCGTCGCGGAACTCCAGGCCAGGTTCAACACAGACCCCGAAGCGGCGCTGGACAAGCGGGTCCGGCACTGGGCGGCGCGGATCCCGCCGCCCGCCGTACCCGAGCCCGAGCCCGAGCCCACGGTGCGTGCAGCCCGGGCCCCCTCGGGCCGCCCGACGGGCAGGCGGCCGCACGACCGTGTACTCCGTGAGGTCGGCGAGCCCCTGATCCTGCTCGTCCAGGACGCCATGACCGCCCCCGAGGCCGTACAGGCGGCCCGGACCCTGGAAGTCCTTCACGGCGGCCTGTCCGCGGCGACAGCCTTGCGGCGCCTGGGCCCGGACCGGATCACCCCGGTGTGTCGCGACGCGCTGGTCGGCGTGGGCCTGGCCAGGCTGTGGAGGGCCACCGCGAGCCGCCCCCTGGCGAACGCGCTGGCCGCGCTGGACGTCGGTCACAAGGAGGCCGAGCTGCTCGGCCTCCTTGTGACCGACGCGCCGCTGCCCGGCCTCCTGCGCACGCTCGCCCGCCATCCCGTGATCGCACCGGCCCGCTCGGCGGAGCTGGTCGCGCGCAGGATCCGTGCGGCTCTCGGCCGGCTTGCCCGAGACGGGGACCCCGCACTCGCCCTAAGTGTCACCCTGCAGGCCGACACCGCGCTGCTCTGCGCGCTCGTCGTCGCGGTCACCTCCTGGGGTGCCGCGTCGCACACGACCCGCGTCACCTCGCCCGGCAGGACCGATGTGCCCGGGTTTCCCGGCAGCGATATGAACGACCCCGACGGCCCCTGGCAGCGCGCGTTGCCCGATGCCCGCGAGCTGGGTGCCGACATCGAGGCGTTCTGGGAGCACGTCGCCGTGGGCGGGTTGCGCGCCCACGAACGGTGGCTGGGCAACGGCGGATGGCCCGCGCTCTGGGCCAGGGCCGCCCGGCTGCGGGCTCTCCCCACGGCCTCACCGCCCCTGTGACCAGCACGTCTCCTTGCGCAACCGGGACGCACCGGGTCAGGCGCCGCGCTGCGCCAGCAACAGATAGGTCAAGATCTCCGGGTAGACCATCGGGGACGGCTGGATCTCGCAGCGGAAGCCGCGCGCCTCCAGCAGCTCCCTGATTTCGGCCATTCGGCCGTGCAGGTCCTGGACCTCCAGCACCATGTTGTCGATGCGGTCCCACTGGCCGTCGGCGATGCCGCGCAGCACCTCCAGCTCGGCGCCCTCCACGTCGACCTTCATCAGGTCGATGTGCGCCAGGCCGGACAGGTGGCTCTCCAGGCGGCGGACCGGCACGGTCAGGTACTCGGGCTCGTACTGCGCGGTCACATCCCAGTCGGGATGCCGCTCCTTGACCACGCTGACCTGCAACGCCTTGTCCTCGGGATAGCGCGTGGAGTTGCCCGGCATGTTCGGGTAGTGCACGAAGGTCGTGTCCTCGACACGCTCACCGATGGCCTCCCGGACGACGCGGACCCCGGACAGCCCGTGCAGCTCGATGTTGCGGCACAGGTAGTCGGCGGTTCGCGGCACCGGCTCGAAGGCAAGGATCGAGGCGCCCGGCCACTGCCGCTTGGCGAAGACCGTGAACATGCCGATGTTCGCGCCGACGTCGACGATCGTGGGGCTCTCTGAGAGGGAGAACTGGTCGTAGCATTCGTGCTCGAAGATCTCCTGGTACTGGAAATTCGCCTCGTGCTCGACCGGGGCGTACAGCTCCAGCCCGTCGTCGCCCAGCACGCGCAGGTCGTCGGCCCTCACGATGTCCACTGGTCTCTCCCGGAGTGATGGGTGGGTGATTCCACCGGCCGGAGCTCCCAGGAGAGCCGGCTGGAGGGGGCGTACGCCGCGGAGGCGGCGAACTGTTCGGGGCGGTGAGGAAAGGCCTACGAGGGGCGCCGATGCCCAGGAAGGTCAGCCCCGGACGGGTGAGTAGCAGCGCGGTGACGGCGGCGGCCCGCGGGTCGCACCGGTATCCGTGTGCGACGTGGTCGCCAGCCGGTCAGATCTCGCCGACCGCACTCAGCGGGCAGGGCTTGCCGGGCGTGGTCGCGACCACGAGTGCCTCGCCGTTGGCGGACGGCCGCGGTTGACAGCCGTACGGCCGGTGCGCGCGGAACGGCCCGGCCTTGCTCAGGTTTCCCGCGTGCCATCCTCGTCGTCAAAGGGGGTGATCATGGTCGCTCCCACTTCCTTGAGTCGATCGGGCTACGCCCCGCTACCGTCTCCCGGGGCGTTGGCGGGCTCGATACTCCACCGAGCCCGACGGCCCGGATCTGCGTGAAGGCTTAACACAACGATGGTCAACTCAGTTGAGTTCGGTGTCAAGACGCATCCATCGACACCCGCTGATCTCAACTCCGTACAGCCCTGACATTGGCCGGCCGGAGATACACCCGGGTTTTGCCGCTGGCGGGCGCGTTAGCCTTGATCACGTGGTGTGGCCGCCGGTCGGCTCCAAGGGCCGTACGGTTCTACGGCGTCCATGGTCGTTGTCACTCCGGCTGGCGCACGATCACAGCAGCTCGCGTAGGCGCTCAGAAGTAAGGCCGGCCGATCTCGATCGAGTTCCACACTGTCGTCGAGCACGCGGAGTTCCGGCAGTACGGCTCCGGCTGAGCGCAATCGATCCAGGCGGACGCCCACGCACTGAGAACGGTCGTCTCCCAGGGAATGCGAAAGGCCGACCCGCTGGACAGCGGCCCGGCCTTCTGAGCTGGACGAACGTGGTGGGCGATACTGGGATCGAACCAGTGACCTCTTCGGTGTGAACGAAGCGCTCTCCCGCTGAGCTAATCGCCCGGGATCATCCGCGCCTCGCGGCGCCGACGGGGAAAACCATACCGCACCCGAGGGGGTGATGGCGAAAGGACGGGACGGCCGAGCCCGGGCGAGCCGGATCGTCCCGCCTTCGTCAACACCTTCGAAAGGTTCGCCAGACCATCCCCAGCGTGGGGGTGTGGTGTCATAGCATCGTGATGCTCCATGCTCGACCCATACGCACGACCTGAGATCAATCGCCCGCAACGGCATCGCCTGCGCGGTCCCGCCGACACGCAAAGCAGAGGTAAGGACGAGCCTGTTGGTGATGTTTGAGCTGGTAGATGACCGAATGTCAAGCTGTGATGTGCGTTACAGAAGGGCCTGGAGGCGGAATCTTTCCTACGGGTCTCTTCGTTCGTCCTCGTAGCGCGAGCGCGCGGTGGAGCCCCGCATCAACAGTGAGACGCAGTGATAGCCCCTGACAGGGGACCCGACGACGAAAAGGTTTGGCTGACGATGAACAGCACCACCGTCTCTGCCGAGCTGGGCCTTCGGCTCGTGGTCCCCGACCGTACGACCGTCCCCCTGCTCGCCGGCCTGAGCTACACGGCTGAAGATCCGTACGCCATCCGGATGGCCTTCCATGTGGGGAATGACGAGCCGGTCGAGTGGATCTTCGCCCGCGAGCTGCTGACCGTGGGCATCGTGCGGCGCGTCGGAGACGGGGACGTCCAGGTGTGGCCGGCCCGGTCGGACGGCGAGCGCACGCTGAACATCAGCCTCACCTCGCCCTTCGGGCAGGCCCTCTTCGAGGTGCCCCTGGCCCCCCTCACCGAGTTCCTGCACCGCACCTACGAACTCGTCCCGGCCGGCCGTGAGACCGACTTCATGGACCTGGACGAGGAGCTCACCAACATGCTCTGGAGTTCCTGAACCACCCCCGGGGCACGCGAGGCCCCGTGACTCACCCCAACCGTTACCGAAGCGGTCCGCACGGGCCGCCCGTACGACATAGCGTCCATACGTGGAGATCTACCGCGGGTTCAAGGACGCCGTACGGGCGTCACGGCCGAAGGCCGTGCTGGCGGCGACCGCCCTCCTCCTGACGGCGGCCTGCACAGGCGGAGGCGGGCCCGAGCAGGCGGCTCCCTCCACGCTTCCGGGCCAGGACGAGATCCGCCACAGCCCCAACCTCAAGGTGGTCGCGAACGTCCCCCTGACGGCCCCGTTCGACGGGCCGGAGGACTGGGGCACCGACATGGCCTTCCAGGGCCGGTACGCCTTCGTGGGCAACTACCGGGGCTTCACGGTGCACGACATCGGCGATCCGGCGCATCCCAAGGTGGTCGCGCGGGTCGTGTGCCCCGGCGGGCAGAACGACATCTCCGTCTCCGGCGACCTGCTCTTCCTGTCCGTCGACCAGGCCCGTACGGACGACACCTGCGAGAGCGAGGCCGGCGACCCGATGGCCGAGGCCGAGTGGGAGGGCATCCGCGTCTTCGACATCTCCGACAAGGCCCACCCGCGATACCTGAAGGCCGTGCGCACCGAGTGCGGGTCGCACACGCACACGATCGTTCCGGGCCGCGACGCCGGCACGCTGTACCTCTACGTCTCCTCCCCCGGCCCCGAGCCGGGCTCGGCCAACTGCCCTCCGCCGCACCGGAACATCTCGATCGTGAAGGTGCCCGTCGACGATCCCGGCAAGGCGCGGGTGGTGGCCACGCCCGAACTGTTCGCCGCCCGCGAGCCCGGCGGCGCGGACGACGACGACCTCGCCGGCGGCTGCCACGACATCACGGCCTACCCGGAGAAGGGCCTGGCCGCCGCGGCGTGCTTCGGCGACGGCGTGCTGCTCGACATCTCCGACCCCGTGCGCCCCGAGGTGCTCCAGACCGTACGGGACGAGGCGAACTTCTCCATCTGGCACTCGGCCACCTTCGACAACGCGGGGACCAAGGTCGTCTTCAGCGACGAGATGGGCGGCGGCATGGCCCCCACCTGCCTGTCCTCCGTGAGCCCCACCCGGGGCGCGGACGCGGTCTACACACTGACGACGGACCGCAGGCTCGTCCGCCGGGGCTACTTCAAGATCCCCCGGACACAGGGCGCCAAGGAGAACTGCGTGGCCCACAACGGCGCGCTGGTGCCCGTTCCGGGCCGGGACGTGATGGTCCAGGCGTGGTACATGGGCGGCGTCTCGGTCTGGGACTTCACCGACGCCGCCCGTCCCCGGGAGATCGCCTACTTCGAGCGCGGCCCGCTCGCGCCGGAGCTCCAGCTCGGCGGGTCGTGGTCGGCCTACTACTACAACGGCTACGTCTACTCCAGCGACATCACCAAGGGGCTGGACGTCCTGCGCCTCGACGACCCGCTGACCGATCCCGCCGAGAAGGTGCGGCTCACCGAGTTCAACGCGCAGAGCCAGCGGTCCTACTGACTGTCACGCCGACACGCCGACACGCCGACACCCGTCACGGGTCGAGGTCGCCCGCCGCGCGCTCGGCGAAGACCTTCATGGCCTCCAGCGTGACCGGCCCGGGCGCCTGCGGCAGCACCCTGCCGTCCACGGCCCTGATCGGCTGGATGTCGCGGGTGGTGGAGGTGAGGAACGCCTCGTCCGCCTCGTACAGCGCCGAGATCGGCAGGTCGGCCTCCTCCCCGCCGCACCATTCGAGCGTGAGCGCGCGGGTGACCCCGGCGAGGCAGCCGGAGGCGAGCGTCGGCGTGACCAGGCGGCCGCCGGTGACGACGAAGATGTTGCTCCCGGTGCCCTCGCACAGGTTCCCGGCGAGGTTCTCGAAGATCGCCTCGGCGCCGCCGCGCTCCTTGGCGTACGCCAGGGCCTTGGCGTTGTCGCCGTACGACGTGCTCTTGACCCCGGCCAGCGCGCCGCGCTCGTTGCGGGGCCAGGGCACGACGGTGACGTCGGCGGTGGCGGGGAACGGCGCCTGCTCGCCCACGATGACGATCGCGTTCGTCCCGGCGGTCCCGCGGTCGGAGCCGAGCGGCCCCGGCCCGCTGGTGAAGGTGATCCTGATCCGGGCCAGCGCCCACTTCGGCGCGGCCGCGAGGACGCGGCGCACCCCGTCGGCGATCGCGGACAGGTCGGGCTCGGGCAGGTCCATCCGCTTCGCCGACAGCGCGAGCCGGTCGAGGTGCCGGGTGAGTGCGAAGGACTCGCCGTTCACCGCCTTGATCGTCTCGAACACGCCGTCGCCGACCATCAGCCCGTGGTCGAAGACCGAGACCACGGCCTTGTCGGGTTCGTACAGGTCCCCGTTCACCCAGATCGGTACAGCCATCTCCCCGCTCCGTTCGTTCCTAGCCGCTGTCGCCGTCACCCGAGGCGAGACCGATGAGCCGCGCGGCCTTCAGCTCCGTCTCGTGCCATTCCCGCCGTGGGTTGGAACCCCAGGTGATGCCCGCCCCCGTGCCGAACCGGATCGTCTCGTGCTCCGCCCAGAAGGTGCGGATGCCCACCGCCAGCACCCCCTCGCGCCGGTCGGCGTCGACCCAGCCCACGGCCCCACAGTACGGCCCCCGAGGCTCTGGTTCGAGCTCACCGATGATCCGCAGCGCGGAGGATTTCGGCGCGCCGGTCACCGAACCGGGCGGGAAGGTCGCGGCGAACAGGTCCGGCCAGCCGGCGCCGCCCGTCAGCCGCGCCCGCACCGTGGAGACCAGGTGGACGAGCCCGGGGTGCTCCTCGACCGCGTACAGCGAGGGCACGGTCACCGAGCCTACCTCGGCCACCCGGCCGAGGTCGTTGCGGACCAGGTCGACGATCATGAGGTTCTCGGCGTAGTCCTTGTCGAGCAGGTCGTCCGCCGTCACCCCGGTCCCCTTGATCGGCCGGGACTCGATCATCGCGCCGCGCCGGGACAGGTACAGCTCGGGCGAGGCCGACACCACCGTGAGGCCCGGCACGTCGACCACCGCCGCGTATGGCGCGGGGTTGCCCTCGGCCAGCCGTGCGGCGAGGGCCAGGGGGTCGGCGCCCGGGACCGGCAGCGGCGCGGACAGGACGCGGCACAGGTTGGCCTGGTAGACCTCTCCCCGCTCGATGTGGTCCCTGATGCGCCGCACGCCCCGCTCGTAGCCCTCCCGGTCGAGCGAGGTCGTCCAGGCGTCCCGGGCGGGGCCGCGCCAGGGGCCGTCCGGCGCCGGGAGCGGGGCGGGCCGCACGGAGTCGAACCGCGCGCAGACGACCTTCCCCTCGTACGACACCACCACCGCCCACCAGCCGGAGCCGTCGAGGGCGGCCAGATCGGTGGTCACCTCACGCAGACCGGTGGCGAGGCGTCCCCCGATGTGGGCGAAGGGGTCGTGCACGCGTCCATTGTCGCAATCCCTCACCCGTGTCCGGCCCCTCGGCGGCGGGGCCGTCTTCCGTCAGGCGCGTCCCACCGCCCGGAGACCGGCCCCTTCGCCCAGCAGGCCGAGCAGCGCGGACGCGGCGGGCAGGGGCGCGGTGCGCGGCAGGGCCGCGTAGACCGTCCGCCGCGGGGCGAACTCGCCGAGCGAGCGCAGCGCCACGTCGGGCCGTACGGCGGGCACGGCCATGGCCGGGACGAGCGTCACCCCGAGCCCGGCCGCCACGTAGCCGAGCTTGCCGGTCCACTCCGCGATCCGCAGGTCGACCCTCGGCGCGAAGCCCGCCCGGGCGCAGGCGGCGCCGAGCATGGTCACCGTGCCGGGAGGGGCGCCCTCGATCCAGCTCTCGTCCCGCAGGTCGCGCAGGTCGACCGTCCCCCTTCCGGCCAGCGGGTGGTCGCCGGGGAGCGCGACGAGCAGTTCGTCCTCCATCAGGCGGGTGACCTCGACCTCCGGCCCGGCTCCCAGGCCGGAGGGGTAGTCGCTGACCACCGCGATGTCGATCTCGGCCCGGCCCAGGCCGTCCATGAGGTGGGTGCTGAGGCCCTCGACCATGGTGACGGTCACCTCCGGGCGGGCCGCGCGCAGTTCCCGCAGGGCGGCGGGCACCAGCACGGCGTTCGCGGTGGCGAAGGCTCCGACGCGCAGCCGCCCGCCCGTGCCCTGGTGGATCGCGGCGAGCTCCTCCCCCGCCCGGCCGAGCCGTTCGAGCACCTCACGGGCGTAGCGGTGCAGTGTCCGGCCCGCCGGCGTCAGCCGTACCCCCCGGGGCAGCCGCGCGAACAGCGGGCCGCCCGCCTGGGCCTCCAGGGTCGCGATGCGCCGGGACACGGCTGACTGGGTGTAGTTGAGCTGCAGGGCGGCCGCGGTGAACGACCCGGTGCGGGCCACGACGTCGAGCAGCACAAGCGCGTCGGTGTCGAACATGCTCCGATCCATGAGCGAGGGAGATGAGTGCCATGCAATCTAGTCGCTGGTGGAATGGATTGTTCCTCCCATAACGTCCCAGGACATGATTGCTTTTCTGGGGCTGGGACGCATGGGCGTCCCAATGGCCGGACGCCTCGTCACCGCCGGTCACAAGGTGGCCGTGTGGAACCGTACGCCACGGGACGTGCCGGGCGCGGAGGCGGCCCCCTCCCCGGCCGAGGCCGTCGCGGGGGCGGACATCGTGATCACCATGCTGAGCGATCCCGACGCGGTCTTCGAGGTGGTACGGGCGACGTTGCCGGGGCTGCGGCCGGGGTCGGTGCTGGTGGAGATGTCCACGATCGGCCCGGACGCGGTGCGGCGGCTGCGCGGGCTGCTCCCCGAGGCCGTGGGGCTGGTCGACGCGCCGGTGCTCGGCAGCGTGGGCCCCGCCGCCGAAGGGACGCTGGTCGTGCTCACCGGCGGCCGGCGGGAGGATCTCGACCGCGTGGCGGACGTGCTGCCCGTCTTCGGCACGGTGCACGAGGCGGGCGGGCCGGGAGCGGGGGCATCGACCAAGCTCGCGGTGATGAGCATGGTGGTGACCGCCCAGGTGAACCTGGCCGAGACCCTGGCGTACGCGGACGCGCTGGGCGTCGGCCGGACCGCCCTGCTGGATGTCCTCGGGGCGACCCCGCTGGCCGCGCTGGCGGAGCGGCTGCGACCCGTGGCCGAGTCGGGCCCGTTCGAGACGCGGTACGCCCTGGGGCTGGCCGCCAAGGACCTGCGGCTGGCGACCGAGGGGCCGGGGGTGGTCCAGTCGGTGGCCGCCGCGGCCCGCGACCGGCTGGCGGAGGCGGTCGCGGCAGGCCTGGCGGGCGAGGATCTCACGGCCGTCTTCCCCTTCGCGGCGAGCGCGGGCTCCGCGCCCGGGCAGGGGTGACGGCCTTCCGGTAGGGGCCGGTCAGGCGAGGGGCCCGACGGCGGACTCGGCGGCGGCGGCCACGGTGCCGCTCGCGACGAGCCGGACGACCGCCTCGATCTCCGGCGCCAGGAAGCGGTCCTGCCCGGGTCCGGCCACCGCCTCGCGCAGCGCCGCGACGACCGCGCCCGTCCCCCGCGCCGGTTCGTACGGCCGGCGCAGGTCGAGCGCCCGCGCGGCGGTGAGCACCTCGATCGCGAGCACGCGGGTGAGCCCGTCGACGGCGCGGCGCAGCTTGCGCCCGGCCGACCAGCCCATCGAGACGTGGTCCTCCTGCATCGCGGAGCTCGGGATCGAGTCCGCACTCGCCGGGACCGCCAGCCGCTTGAGCTCGGACACGATCGCCGCCTGGGTGTACTGCGCGATCATGTGGCCCGAGTCGACGCCCGGATCGTCGGCGAGGAACGCCGGAAGGCCGTGGCTGCGGGCCACGTCGAGCATGCGGTCGGTGCGCCGCTCGGAGATCGAGGCGAGGTCGGCCGCCGCGATGGCCAGGAAGTCCAGCACGTACGCCACGGGGGCGCCGTGGAAGTTGCCGTTGGACTCGACCCGGCCGTCGGCGAGCACCACCGGGTTGTCGATCGCGCTCGCCATCTCCCGGGCGGCCACGGCCGACGCGTGGGCGAGGGTGTCCCGGGCGGCCCCGGCGACCTGCGGCGCGCAGCGCAGGGAGTAGGCGTCCTGGACGCGGGTGCACGAGCCGTCGCGGTGCGAGGCCATCACGCCCGATCCCGCGAGCAGCGCCCGCATGTTGGCCGCGGCCAGGGCCTGGCCGGGGTGGGGCCGCAACGCCTGGAGATCGGCCGCGAACACGTAGTCGGTGCCGAGCAGCGCCTCCACGCTCATGGCCGCGCCGATGTCGGCGGTGGTGAGGAGCGTGGACAGGTCGTGCAGCGCCAGCACGAGCATGCCGAGCATGCCGTCGGTGCCGTTGACCAGGGCCAGCCCTTCCTTGGCGGCGAGCTCGACGGGCTCGACGCCGTGTTCCTTGAGCGCCTCGGCGGCCGGCCGCAGGCGTCCCCCGGCGTCCCGCACGACCCCTTCACCCATGATCGTCAGGGCGACGTGGGAGAGCGGCGCGAGATCCCCCGAGCAGCCGAGGCTGCCGTACTCGTGGACGACCGGGGTGAGCCGGGCGTTCAGCAGCGACTCCAGCACCCGGGCCGTGACCGGGCGTACGCCGGTGTGCCCGGTGGCGAGCGTGCGCAGGCGCAGCAGCATCATGGCCCGGACGACCTCGGTCTCCACCTCGGGCCCGGAGCCCGCCGCGTGCGAGCGGACGAGGCTGCGCTGGAGCCGGGCGCGCAGCGAGGGGTCGATGTGCCGGGTGGCGAGCGCGCCGAAGCCCGTGGAGACACCGTACGCCGGGGTGTCGGCCTCGGCCAGCTCCTCGATCCTCCCCCGCGACGCGGCCATCTCGGCGATCGCGTCGTCCGTCAGCCGCACCGGCGCTCCGTCCCTCGCGACGCGGACCACGTCGGCGAAGGCGAGCGGCCCGGGACCGACGGCCACGACCTCGTCGTCGTGCATCGTCCCACCCCTTCGTTTGGTAACCACCGTATTTTAGATTAGGTCCTTACATCCGGGGATTCTCTCCAGCCCCTCCCGTCCCGGCCCCATCAGCCGGAGTCCGGCTCCCACGACACCCGAGGGTCATCCGGACTCACGGCGTGAGCAGGGCGAACGTCGCTGATTTGGGGAGTCGCCGGAGATTGGATAAAGTGCTTCGCGTGAGTCCGGCCGAGAGCCGGGACGCGGAAGTGGCTCAGTGGTAGAGCATCACCTTGCCAAGGTGAGGGTCGCGGGTTCGAATCCCGTCTTCCGCTCGGAGATCAACCCGGTGGAGTGGCCGAGAGGCGAGGCAGCGGCCTGCAAAGCCGCGTACACGGGTTCAAATCCCGTCTCCACCTCTTGGTTCACCAAGGGCGATTAGCTCAGCGGGAGAGCGCTTCCCTGACACGGAAGAGGTCACTGGTTCAATCCCAGTATCGCCCACCACCGCCGATGGCCTCCTCGATCGAGGAGGCCATCGGCGTATCCGGGCCGCACACCGGACGATCCCGCCGCCCGGTGGGGCGGTCGGAGCGGCTTGGGGCGGCGGGTCAGGTCTGGTCGTAGACGAGGAGACCGTCGTCGCGGAGGCGGGCGCCGGAGGTCGGCACGTGTTCGGCGAGCCGTCCGTCATGCGACAGGTGCAGCACCCGGGCTCCCCGCGCGAGGATCACGAAATCGGCGATGATCCGCCGATGGCAGCGCCACCACAGGCTCTCCGCGCACATGACGGCCGTCCGGGCCGTGCGCGCCCCCGCCAGCAGATCGGCGACGGCGGCCAGGAATTCCGGCTGCCGGGTGTGTCCGGCGTATCCCCGGAACGAGGCGTTCTCCCAGAAGACGTCGGGCGAGTCCGGAGCGGCCCTGCGGAACCCGCCCAGCCGGCTCTCCCAGCGGTAGCCGATCCCCGCGTCCGGCAGCCAGCCCGCCAGCGCCGCCCGGGCGGCGTCGGGGTTGCGCCTGCTGCCCGGGGCGGTCCTGACGTCCACCACCTGCCGCACACCCGCGCCGCGCAGCAGCGGGATCAGCTCCGCACGCGGCGCGATGCCGTGCCCGAAGGTCAGCAGCGTCACGGGGGCAGGGGCCGGCTCGCCCTCGGCGGCGCTCCCCGGCGCCGGCCGGCTCCTGACGATCTGGTCTCGCACGCACGGCCTCCGTCAGCCGGAGGGCGGCCATGGGCACGGCGACGGGACGACCGGCCGGGCCCCCGGACGGTCGGTCTCCCAAGGCCCGCGAGTCAGTCGGCCCGGGCGAAGAGCTCGTCGAAGAGCTCCAGCGCGGCCCGCCGTACGTCGTCGGGAGCGAGGCCGTTCAACGTGTCGCGCGCCTGGGCGGCGTCACGGGTCGTGGCGAAGGTGATCGCGACCGATTTGGCGGCCGCGTGACGCAGCGATCCGGTGGGCGCGCTGTCGGCCAGTGCCTCCGCGCTCGCGGCCAGGTCGAGGTTGTCTTTGCCGGTCTGGGTGGTCAAAGCGTTCTCCTGGTGTGATGGCGGCTTGGCCCATTATCCGTGATGAGCCCGCGACGCGGGGCGGCACCCCACATTGTTCGCGTGTCCCGTCCCGTTTCGGCGGCCTTTCTCCGGCTTTTCCGGCCTTTCCTGGGCCCTTCTCACCGCCCGGCGAGGCGGGTCCGTACGACGAGATCGTGCAGGGCGTCGTGGGCCGAAGGGGCGTCCGGCAGCGCGGAGGAGGCGCCGGCGTCCTCCAGGGCCGCGGTGAGGGCGTCGAGGTCGGCCGCGAGACGTTCCCGGCCGGGCGCGTCGTCCGGGGGCGCGCCGTGCTCCACCGCGCGCTTGGCCGCGATCAGGCCGGCCAGGTAGGACGGCGCGCCGTCGAGGAGCAGGGTCAGGTCGGCGACGAGCTCGCCGGTGCGCATCAGGCGGATGCCCGTCAGCAGCACCCGGAACGCGTACAGCAGCGGCTTCAGCTCCCCCGTACGGTCGAACAGCCGCCGCTGGGTGCGGGCGAAGCCCAGGTAGTGATGCGCGTGGTGCCGGGTGAGGCAGCCGGCCGCGAGGGAGCGCATCTCCTCGTGCAGCGGGGACGTCCGCACGACCAGGGGCGACAGGAGCTGTTCCAGCACGTACCCGTTGCGGCCGAGCAGCAGGCGGCAGAACTTGGCCAGGTCGTGGGTCACGAGGTCGACCTCCACGCCCTCGCGCACCCACGTCCTGATCACGGTCTCCTCGCCCGTGCGCAGGCCGACGACCTCCTCGGCGGGCAGCACGTGCACGCCCCGCAGGTCGACGTCGGAGTCCACCGAGGGGAATCCGTAGAGGTGCGCGCCGCTCACGGTGGCGAAGGCGAGCGGATGCCGCTCGCCCGCGGCCACCTCGGGCAGCCAGGACGGCAGGACGGCGGTCACGGCGCCTCCCCTCCCGTCACGCCCACCTCTCGCCACGGTCCCTTCTCGTCACGCTCCCCTCTTGTCACGCTCGCCTTGGGGACGCTCGCCTTCGGGACGCTCGCCTTCGGGACGATCACAGAGCCGACCTCCGCACCTCGATCAGGAACTCCTCGGCGGCCGCCCGGTCCGGCCGGTCCGGCAGCGCGCTCCCGGACCGGTCGTCCAGCCGAGCCAGCTCCGCCAGCAGGCGCCCGCGCCACTCCAGCACCTCGGGCCAGGGCGTCTCCCCACGGCGTACGGCCAGCAGCCGGTCGCGGTGGGCGCCCACGCGGACCAGCGGCTCCCCGTGCCGGGCCAGAGACGAGGCGCCGAGCAGCAGCCGGATCATGTGCATGGCCATCTTCCACCGCCTCGCGTCGCCGCCGGGCCGCGGCGGGTCGTCCGGGCGGAGGCGGCGGAACTGCCGGTCCGCGGAGCCGGCGAAGGCCCGCTCCGCCCGGCGCGACAGGAACGCCCGGCGGATCGCCAGCAGCCGCTCCCCCGGCGGGGTGACCAGTTCGACGAGCGGCGACCACAGGCACTCCAGCGCGGCCGGGTTGCCCTCCAGCGCGAGCACGCAGAACCGCTCGACCTCCCAGGAGAACTGCTCGGGCAGCGGCCCCTCCACGTGGTCGGGCGGCTTGTCGAGCCGCCAGAACCTCGCCGTGGGCGTCACGAACACGCCGCGCCGGTCGACGTCCGACTCCCCCGTCTCCAGCCCGTACGCGCGTGAGCCGGCGACGACGGACAGGATGCTGCCCGCGGGGGCCGCCGGGGTCATGTCGCCGGATCTTCTCACAAAGGTAGGCTCCCGGGTCGGGACGCGGAAAGGTAGCGAATTAATGGCCGATTTTGGGCATGACCTGTGGTTCGGGGCCTTCCTCAGGCCGGACGCGGCGGGACACCACCGGATCGTGCGGCAGGCCGTGCTGGCCGACGAGCTGGGCCTCGACGTCATCGGCGTCCAGGACCACCCGTACCAGCCGTCGTTCCTGGACACCTGGACGCTGCTGTCGGTGCTCGCGGCGCGCACGGAGCGGGTGCGGCTGTTCCCCGACGTGGTGAACCTCCCGCTGCGGCCACCAGCGGTGCTGGCCAGGGCCGCCGCGTCGCTCGACATCCTCAGCGGCGGCCGGGTGGAGCTGGGGCTCGGGGCCGGGGCGTTCTGGGACGGTGTCGCGGCCATGGGCGGTCCGCGCCGCGACCCCGGCGACGCGGTCGAGGCGCTGGAGGAGGCCGTCGCGGTCCTGCGCGCGCTGTGGACGCCCGGCGAGGGCGTACGGCTCGACGGCCGGCACTACCGGCTGGAGGGCGCGCGGCCGGGGCCGTTCCCCCCGCATCCGATCGGGCTGTGGATCGGCGCGTACAAGCGGCGCATGCTGGAGCTGACCGGCCGGCTCGGCGACGGCTGGGTGCCCTCGTCGGGGTACGCCGCGCCGGACGACCTGGGCGCGATGACGGCGATCCTGGACGCCGCCGCCGAACGGGCCGGGCGCGATCCCGCCGGGATCCGCCGCGTCTACAACATCGAGGGACGGTTCTCCGGCGCCGCCGGGGAGGGGTTCCTGGACGGGCCGCCCGCCGTGTGGGCCGAGCGGCTCGCCGGTCTCGTGCGGGACCACGGCATGAGCGTCTTCGTGCTCGCGGTGGACGACGACAGGGACCTCAAGGTCTTCGCCGAGGAGGTCGCCCCCGCCGTACGCGAGGCGGTGGCACGGGAGCGCGGACGGGCCGGACGGGCGGACGAGGACGCGGTGGCCCCCGCCGACCGGCGGGCCGCGGCCTCGGCGCCGGCCGCCCTGGACGAGGCCACCCGGCCGCGGCTGCCCAAGCGGGATCCCGCCGCGCTGACGCCGCAGCAGCGGGCGGCCGGGCAGCGGCTCGTGCTCATCCACGATCACCTGCGCCGCGAGCTGACCCAGATCAGGGACGCGCTGGAGCAGGTCGCCGCGGGCCGCTCCGACGCCGCGGCGCTCCGCTCGATGATCAACGAGCTCACCATGCGGCAGAACTACTGGACGCTGGGCACCTTCTGCGCGTCGTACTGCCGGCTGCTGACCACCCACCACACGATCGAGGACGAGCACATGTTCCCGATGCTGGCGGCGGCGCAGGGGTCGCTGGCGCCGGTGGTCGAGCGGCTGGAGCAGGAGCACGAGGTGATCGCCGAGGTGCTGACCGGCCTGGACGCCGCGCTCGTGGCGATGATCGAGGACCCGGACCGGCTCGACGGCGTCCGCGCGCAGGTGGACCTGCTGTCGGACGTGCTGCTGTCGCACCTGCGGTACGAGGAGGAGGAGCTCGTCGAGCCCATCTCCCGCCTCGGCCTCGACATCTGAGGACCGGCGCCTGAGCACCGGCACCCGGGCACCCGCACCTGAGCGCCGGCACCCGGGCATCGGCACCCGGGCATCGGTATCCGGGCGCCGGTATCCGGGCGCCGGTATCCGGGCGCGGGCAGCCGGGCGCGGCCGGAAACCGGGGTGCGGCGGCGGGGCCCGCGCGCCTACGCTGCCGCCGTGCGCGATCTCGCCCTGCTGCCCAAGGCCCACCTGCACGTCCACCTGGAGAGCACGGTCCGGCCGGACACGCTGGCCGAGATCGCGGCGGCCAACGGCCTGCCCGTGCCCGCCCGCCCCGCCGGGCCCTTCGCCGGCTTCCGCGAGTTCGCCGACCATGGTTCGCTCGTACGGGAGTGCCTGGTCCGGCCGGAGGACTTCCATCGGATCGCCGTGGAGTTCTGCGCGGACGAGGCGGCGCAGGGCACCCGGTGGGCGGAGGTGACCTTCACCGCGGCCTCGCACGGCGAACGGCTCGGCTCCCCGGAGATGCCGCTGGAGGCCGTGCTCGCCGGCCTCGCCGAGGGGCGCGCGGCGTACGGCGTGGAGTGCGGGGTGCTGCTCGACCACTCGCGGCGGCGGCCGGTCGAGCGGGCCCGGCGCACCGTGGAGCTCGCGGCCCGGTATGCCGGGGACGGCGTGCTCGGCGTCGGAGTGGCCGGTGAGGAGTCCTACCCGCTGGCGCCGTTCGCCGAGGTCTTCGCCGACGCGGCGGACGCGGGCCTGCACGTCGTGCACCACGCGGGCGAGATCGAGGGCCCCGGCAGCGTCCGCGAGGCGATCACGGTCGGGCGGGCCGAGCGCCTGGGCCACGGCGTCCGGGTGCTGGAGGACCCGGATCTGACCGCCGAGGTGCGCGAGCGGGGCATCCCCCTGGAGGTGTGCCCGTCGTCCAACGTCGTGCTCGGCCTGGTGGACGGCCTCGCGGCCCACCCGTTCCCACGGCTGCGCGAGGCGGGGCTCGCCGTCACGCTGAACACCGACATCCCGTCCGTCACCGGGACCACCCTGACGGACGAGTACGCCAGGGTCCGGGAGGTCTTCGGCTACGACGACGCGGCGCTGGCCGGGCTCGCCCGCGCCTCCGTGGACGCGTCCTTCGCGCCGGAGGCGACGAAGCGGGCGCTGCGCCGCGACGTGGACGCCTGGCTCGCCGGCCCCGCCTCCTGAGTGTCCGGTGATGCCGGGCGGACGACGGTGAATGAAAAGGCGTCTCTGTGACCGGACATGAGCCAAGTGGCGCGAGTCAGGCGTGTTTCCCCCCGCGGAGGCCTGCCCTTCTGGGATGATCTCGGGAAAAACCATCGGACATCGAGAGACCGTGACTGATGCCCCCCATTGACCAACTAACCGCCTTCGTGTCGGCCCATCCGGTCGAGACAGTCATCATCAGCGTCATCGCCCTGGTCTTGCTGGTCCTGGCCTTCTTCGCGCTCCGCGCCCTCATCCGCCTGTTCCGCCGCTGGGCGGCCGGCCGTCCCACCGAGGACGTCCTCACCATCGTCGCCGCCAGCATCGCGACCGGCGTGTCCGCGCAGGGCATGTGGCGCTTCTCCGGCGACGTGCTCGGCTTCGACGGGCCGCTGCGGCTCCTGCTGTTCGCCTTCATCGAGGTCGCCGTCATCACCAGCGCCGTACGGGCCCGGCGCAACATGCGGGAGAACTACTCCGCCGGCATCGACGGCGTCGCCGTCTGGGCGCTCACCTGCCTGTCGGCGGTCCTGTCGAGCATGGACGCCCGCAGCGTCGCCGAGGCCGTGTTCCGGCTCGCCGCCCCGCTCGTGGCCGCCTGGCTGTGGGAACGCGGCATGGCGATCGAGCGGGTCCGCATCACCGGCCGCGGCCGCATCAACTGGCGGCTGACCCCCGAGCGGATCCTGGTCCGGGTCGGCCTGGCCGAGGTGAGCGACCGTACGGCGAGCGAGGTGGACGCGCACCGCAGGCTCACCCGGGTGGCGCTGGCCGCCAAGCGGGTCCGGGCGCTGCGCGAGGCCGGGGCGCCGGACCGCAAGATGCGCGCCGCGATGGCGCGGCTCGACAAGGCGATGGACCAGGCCGTCGAGTACACCGGGCTGGCCGTGGACGAGAAGCGGCAGGAGGCGCTGCTGTCGCAGATCGGCGCCCTCTACAACACCTCGGCGCTGATCGACCTCGCCCCGCCGGTGCCGTGGGGGCCGGAGCCCGAGCCGCCCGCCCCGGTGGCGCTGCCCGCCGCGAGGATCGCGGAGCTGATCGACGACGAGGAGGAGGACCTCCCCGCCGAGCCGGCGCCCGTCGTCGACACCGCCCAGCGCGCGACCCAGATGCGCGCCGCGCGGCAGTACTGGGACCAGCAGATCGCGCGCAAGTACGTCCCCCGGGCCGCCGACATCGTCGAGGAGGTCGGCATCCCGCTCCTCGTGGCGAAGGAGTGGCGGGCGCTGTGGAAGCTCGAACCCCAGGCGCACGCGCTGATCGAGGCGGCCTACCGGGAGCACGGGATCGTCGACACCGGCACGTTCCCGGCCATCGAGGTGCCCGAGCGCGAGCGCGTGCTCGTCGTCAACGGCTCCGCCGGAGCGGCGCACGACGCCTCCTGACCTGACCGTACGCGTCGCAGGGCGGCGGGCCGGGGAACCGGTCCCGCCGCCCTGTCTTTTCGGAACCGAGCTTCCGGAGCCGGCAAGCTTTCGGAGCCCGTGCGGTCCCGCGACCGGCCGCTTCGCCGGGCGGCGTCTTTCCGGGTCGCTTTCCCGGATGCTTACCACCCCCCGATACCGGACACTTTCCGGCGACTCGGGGCAAGGACACTCCTACTTTCCCGTGACATCGCGGGCGCCCGCGCGGACGTCAACTCTGCGGCGACTGACTCGGCTCCCACGCTGAAGGAGTGCTATGGAGATCTCGGGGGACGGCGAGGGAAACCGCGTGGCGCGGCTCGCGGGCGGACGGGACCAGGTGGGGCGGGCGCGCAGGCTCGTGTCGGCCGCCCTGGGGCGCGGCCACCCCCGGCACGACGACTGCGTCCTGCTCACGAGCGAGATCGCGACCAACGCCGTCGTCCACTCCCGCTCGGGGAACGGCGGCACGTTCACCCTCACGGTGTCGTGCCTGCCCGACCGGGTGCGCATCGGCGTGCAGGACGACGGCTCCGCCGGGCCGCCCTGCGCCGGTCACCCGCTGCCGAACGCGTCGAGCCAGGGCGGGCGCGGCATGCCGCTGCTCGACATGCTCTCCGACCGGTGGGGACTGGTCCGGGAGGGCGGACGCAACGAGGTGTGGTTCGAGATCTGGTTCGACGGCGGGCGGCGCCCGGCCGCCCTGCGGCGCGGGTGGCCGGCGACCCGCATCCGGCTCGTCGCCGGCTAAGCGGGTACACCCATTTGTGGTGATTTCACGTTGGGAAGGGGCAAAAACCAACTAATCTAATCGGGAAAGTAGGAGGACTTTTCCATGGCTCTGCCCGACTTCCTGGTCATCGGTGTGCCGAAAGCCGGCACCACCGCCCTGCACGCGGCGCTCGCCCGCCACCCGGGGCTCTTCATGTCACCCGTCAAGGAACCGAAGTTCTTCCTCACCGACGGCCCGCCGCCGGCCAAGGGCGGGCCGGGCGACGCGGAGACCTACCGCGAGCACGTGTGGCGGCGCGCCGACTACGAGGCGCTCTTCGCGGACGCGCCGCCCGGGACGCTCGCCGGCGAGTCCACCCCCTTCTACCTGTACGACCTGGACGCCCAGCGGCGAATCAGGGAGACCGTCCCCGACGCGAAGCTGATCGTCTCGCTGCGCGACCCGGTGGAACGGGCGCACTCCAACTGGACGCACCTGTGGTCGGCCGGCCTGGAGCCGATCGGCGACGTCATCGAGGCGTGCGCCGCCGAGAAGCGGCGCGTCGCGGACGGCTGGTCTCCGTTCTGGCACTATGTGGGCCTCGGCCGGTACGGCGAGCAGCTCGCGCACCTGTTCACGCTGTTCCCCCGCGAGCAGGTGCTGGTCTTCCGCTACCGCGACCTGGTCGACCGGCCCGCCGACACGCTGGACCGCATCTGCGCCTTCCTGGGGGTGGAGCAGGGGCTCGTCGGCGAGGTGCCCAGGGAGAACGTCACCGCCCATCCGCGGCAGAGCCGCAGGCACCGGGTCCTCGCCCGGATCGCCCGGCTCGGGGACCCCTTCCTGGGCCAGCGGCTGACCAGTCCGCTGGAGCGGATGCTGCAGCGCGACGCGCAGCCCCGGCGGCCGCTCACCTGGGAGCAGCGCCAGGAGCTGCTGGCCTACTTCGCCGCCGACATCGCGCTGCTGCGCGACCTGCTGGAGGAGGACTTCGGCGACTGGCTGCGTCCCCGGGAACGGTCGGGCGGCCTGGTGGGCGCCCGGCCGGACGGCCAGCGGCAGGCCCGCAACGGCCGCGTCAGAGGCGTGGACGGCCCGCCGGCCGGGCGGTGACACCCGGCCGGAGCGCGAGCCCCGCTCGTGCTCCGGCCGCCGTCGCTCCCACATCCGGCTCCCGCGGCCCCGGCCTCACCGGCCGTCCGCCGACGCCCCCGGACCCGCCCGGCGGTGGTCGGCGGAGATGGTCGGCGGCGGTGGGCAGCCGTCAGTGGTCAGCGCAGCTCGGTGCGCAGCTCGTGGCCCCCGTCGGCGCGGGTCAGCTCGTAGTACAGCCGGTGGCCGCCGGGCACGGGCACGACCGACAGGTAACGCAGCCCGCCCGCCCCGTGCTCCGACTGGGCGACGGGCGCGGTCCCGGTCGCGGTGAGGGTGGACGGGTCGGGGCCGATCGCCACGCCCGTGCGCTCCTCGTAGTTCTCCGCCGCCGACGCGCGGCCGTCGTAGTAGGCGATGACGGTCTCCCCGCTGAAGGTGACCGCGCTCACCCGTACGCCGCGGGAGTCCCACTGGCCGGGCCGCCGGTCGAGCGCGGTCCCCTGCCAGGTCCAGGCGATCCCGTCCGCGCTGGTGGCGTAGTCGGTGACCATCTGGTCGGCCTCGTCGGGATCCTCCAGCGGGTGGCACGACGCCCACAGGTGCCACACGCCGCCGTGGTGCAGGATGACCGGGTCCTTGACGCCGGTCTTGAGGTCGCCGGGGAGCACGACCCGCGCGTCGGCGGGGTCGAACTCCGCCGGGTCGGCGGCCTCGATCATCTCGACCCGCCAGTGCTTGGTGCCGTACGTGGCGCAGCTGAGGTAGAGGCGCCACGACCCGTCGGGCGTCGCCACGAGCGTGGGCCGCTCCAGCGACTCGGTCTTCATCTCGTCCTTGGTGATCGTGAGGATCCGCTCGAACCGCTCGCCGTCGGCCGACCGGGCGATCTCCACGGCGTACCCCCGGCCGGAGCCGATCGGGCGGCGCAGCCGGTAGGCCAGATAGATCCACCCGTCCCGGCTCACGGCGCTGGGCGCGCCCGCCCAGTAGCCGGGCCCGTCTCCGGGTGGCGGGATCGCGACGACTGACCGTTCCGGCTTCGGTGCGAACACGTCTCTTCTCCGTGGGTGCGCGACGACGGTGGGCGGCTGGACGCCGTCCCTTCCTGGCTGTCCTCAATTACCAGCGGCCCGACGAGGAGGCCAAGCGTCCTCGCCATCGGACGGCCATCTCTATACAAAACCCGCTTAGTTTGCGGGTTTTGTCAGGATAGGCCAGAAACCCCGATGCGCGCGCCCCCACCTGCGACGGAAAAGGGACTGAACCCGGAGCGGCAGGGGGGCGTATCTCCGGGCGTAAGGGCATGCCGACACCGTTCCGACCCCCTCGCAGTCCGACCCCTCGCAGGTCTGACCCACTTTCAGGAGGCCCCATGCGGGCACGTATCGTCACGCTCTGCGCCGCGCCGCTCACGCTGGCGCTCGCCGGCGCGGCCCCGGCCCATCCCGCCTCGGCCGCCGGCGCCTCGCGCCACGCGGAGAGCCGTCCCGGCCACCAGGCCCACCCACTCGCCCGTCCCCTTGCCCGCCCGCCCGCTCAGACGGCGCGCACGTCCACCCGGTTCGCCGAGGTCCCCCTGGTCTCCGACGTGGCGGGCAAGGCCGCCGTCACGGACCCGAAGCTGGTCAACCCCTGGGGCCTCGCCATGGGCGCGACCCTGTGGGTGTCCAACGCGGGCACCGGCACCGCCACCGTCTACACCGGCGACACCGGCGGCGCGGGCGGCGTGGGCGGGGTCAGGAAGGCCCCCACCACGGTCGCGATCCCCGGCGGGACCCCCACCGGGCAGGTGGCGTACGCCGGGAACGCCTTCACGATCAAGGGAAAGGCGGGGACCGCGCCCGCCTCGTTCATCTTCTCCAGCCCGAGCGGTGCCATCACCGCCTGGAGCGCCAAGGCCGACCCCGGCAACGCGGTCATCGCCGCGTTCACCCGCGGCGCCGACTACAAGGGCCTGGCGCTGATGAACACCAACCGCGGCACGTTCCTGCTCGCGCCGTCGTTCTCCCACCGCCGCGTCCACGTCTTCGACGAGGACTTCCGGCGGGTGCGGCTGTCGAACCGCCAGTTCCGCGACCCGTCGCTGCCCGCCCGCTACTCCCCCTTCAACGTGGAGATCGTCGGCGACTCCGTCATGGTCGCGTACGCGCGGCGCGATCCCGGCACCGGCAAGCCGGTCGCGGGGCGGGGCAACGGGTTCGTCAGCGTGTTCACCGCCGACGGGCGTTTCGTACGGCGCCTCGCCTCCCGCGGCCCGCTCAACGCGCCCTGGGCGATGACCCTCGCCCCCCAGGGGTTCGGCGCGTACGCCGGGGCGCTGCTCGTGGGCAACTTCGGCGACGGGTGGATCAACGCGTACAACCCCCGGACCGGCCGCTACCTCGGCCCGCTGCGCCGCGCGGACGGCGGGGCGATCGCCCTGGAGGGCCTGTGGGACCTCGAACCGGGCACGGCCGGAAACGGCGGCACCGACGCGGTGTGGTTCTCCGCCGGGATCTCCAGGGCGCGGCACGGGTTGCTCGGCCTGATCCGCCCCGCCACCGCCGGCGGCGCCGCCTCCCCCTCGGCGGCGCCCTCCCCCTCACCCTCGCCTTCGGCCGCGCACCGCCACGGAAGCGGCGCCGGAAGCGGCGCCGGAAGCGGCTACGGCTACTGAGGATCGGGACGAAAGCCCAGCTCACGACGCTTGGTCGCGGACACGCCACCCCGCGGCCGAGCGCCCCCACCCGGGAGCGGTATGACTTTAGCCATGAACAAGGCAGACATCGGAGTGACGGGCCTCGCGGTCATGGGCCGCAACCTCGCCCGCAACTTCGCGCACCACGGTCATGTCGTCGCGGTCCACAACCGCACAGAGAGCCGCACCACCCGCTTCATGGAGGAGCACAAGGACGAGGGCGCGTTCGTGCCGGCGGGCACGATCGAGGAGTTCGTCGCCGCGCTCGAACGGCCCCGCAAGGCGATCATCATGGTCAAGGCCGGCGCCCCCACGGACGCGGTGATCGAGGAGCTCGCCGCCGTCATGGAGCCGGGCGACATGATCATCGATGGTGGCAACGCCCACTACCTGGACACCCGCCGCCGGGAGGCCGCGCTGCGCGAGCGGGGCATCCACTTCGTCGGCACCGGCATCTCCGGTGGCGAGGAGGGGGCCCTGAACGGCCCCAGCATCATGCCCGGCGGCGACCCCGAGGCGTACGCGACGCTCGGCCCGCTGCTGGAGGACATCGCGGCCAAGGTGGACGGCGTGTCGTGCTGCGTGCACATCGGCCCCGACGGCGCCGGACACTTCGTGAAGATGGTGCACAACGGCATCGAGTACGCCGACATGCAGCTCATCGCGGAGTCGTACGACCTGCTGCGGCAGGCCCTCGGGCTGAACCCCAAGGAGCTCTCCGACGTCTTCCGCGAGTGGAACCGGGGCGACCTCGAGTCGTACCTCATCGAGATCACCGCCGAGGTGCTCGGCCACGTCGACGCCGCGACCGGGAAGCCGTTCGTGGACGTGGTGGTCGACCAGGCCGAGCAGAAGGGCACCGGCCGCTGGACCGTGCAGAGCGCCCTCGACCTCGGCGTCCCGGTGACGGGCATCGCCGAGGCGGTCTTCGCCCGGGCGCTGTCGGGCCACCCGGAGCAGCGGGCCGCGGCCCGCTCGCTCACCGGCCCGTCCGGCACCGCCGGCGACTCCGGCCTCGTCGAGGACGTGCGGCGGGCCCTGTACGCCTCCAAGGTGGTCGCGTACGCCCAGGGGTTCGACCAGATGGCCGCGGCGAGCGCGGAGTACGGCTGGAACCTGCGGCTCGGTGACATGGCCACCATCTGGCGGGGCGGCTGCATCATCCGGGCGCGCTTCCTCGACCGGATCAGGGCCGCCTACGACGCGGACCCGAACCTGCCGACGCTGCTGGTCGACCCCACGTTCGCGCAGGCCCTGGACGAGGCCCAGGAGTCGTGGCGGCGGGTCGTGGCCACGGCGGCGACGATCGGGGTGCCCACCCCGGGCTTCTCCTCGGCGCTCGCCTACTACGACGGGCTGCGCCGCGACCGGCTGCCGGCCGCGCTGCTGCAGGGGCTGCGCGACTTCTTCGGCGCGCACACCTACCGCCGCACCGACCGGGAGGGCGTCTTCCACACCGACTGGTCGGCGGACCGCGCCGAGCACTCCGCCTGACCGGTCTGCCCGACCGGTCCGCCCGACCGGTCCGCTTGACCGGCCCCGGAACCTGGTACGGCCCCCGCCCGCGCGGGGGCGAGGGCCGTACCGGCCGGATCTCAGCTCGGACTCAAGCTCGGCTCAAGCTCCCAGCTGTCGGCCGGCTCACTCGAAGGCGGCGGTCAGCGGCTCCGCCTTCTCGCCGCCGGGGGCGGCGGCGCTCGGAGCGCCGGTACGCAGCGGGACGTGCTTGACGAACGCGGCGAGCACCGGGACGAGCACGGCGACCACGGCCGCCCAGAGGAAGACCGACCCGATGGCCGTGGCGAGGGCGTCCAGGAAGAAGCCCTTGACCTGCGGGGGAAGCTGCTCGAGGGCCTTGGGGGTGATGCCCGCGCCGCCGCTGCCGACCTGCTTGGCCGCCGCCGGGCCGAGCTTGTCGCTCAGGGTGTCGGTGAGCCGGTTGTTGAAGATCGCGCCGAACATCGCGACGCCGAACGAACCGCCGATGGACCGGAAGAACGTGGAGGCGCTGCTGGCCACGCCGAGGTCCTTCTGCTCGACGCTGTTCTGCGCGATGAGCATCGTCGTCTGCATCAGGAAGCCCATGCCGAGGCCGAAGACGGCGATGAACGCGCCGGTCTGCCAGGACGGCGTGTTGACGTCCTGCAGCGACAGCAGCCACATGCCGACCGCCATGATCGCCCCGCCGATGACCGGATAGATCCGGTACTGCCCGGTCTGGGTGATCGCCTTGCCGACGAACAGCGACACGATCATCGACGTGATCATCATCGGCAGCAGGAGCAGGCCGGAGTTGGTCGCCGTGGAGCCCTGCACGATCTGCTGGAACAGCGGGATGAAGCTGATCGCGCCGAACATCGCGAAGCCCAGCAGGAAGCCGAGCGCCGAGATGAGCGAGAAGTTCCGGTTGGCGAACACGTGCAGCGGCATGATCGGCTCGGCCGCGCGCCGCTCGATCGGGATGAACAGCGCGAGCGAGACCACCGCGAGCCCGGCCAGCGACAGGATCTGCCAGGAGCCCCACGGGTAGCCGTGCGCCTGCCCGCCCCACGAGGTGATCAGCACGATCGCGGTGATGCCGATGGTGAGGACGGTCGCGCCGAGCCAGTCGATGCGGTGCTCGGTGCGGTGCCTGGGCAGGTGCAGCCGGAAGAACAGCCAGACCAGCGCGATACCGCCGAGGGGCAGGTTCACGTAGAACGCCCAGCGCCAGTCGAGGTGGTCGGTGATGAAGCCGCCGACGAGCGGCCCGGCGATCATCGCGAGCGACATGATCGCGGCCATGATGCCCTGGTACTGGCCGCGCTCGCGGGGCGGCACGAGGTCACCGATGATCGCCATGACGTTGACCATGAGGCCCCCGGCCCCGAGGCCCTGCAGCGCGCGGAACGCGATGAGTTCGGCCATGCCGTGCTCGGTGCCCCCGAACAGCGACGAGCCCGCCATGCCGCACAGCGCGGAGCCGACCAGGAACAGCACGATGGACCCGAGGAAGATGTTCTTGCGGCCGTAGAGGTCGCCGAGCTTGCCCCAGATCGGCGTGGACACCGTGGTGCCCAGGACGTACGACGTGGTGACCCAGGTGAAGTACTCCAGGCCGTTCAGTTCGCCGACGATCCTCGGCATCGCGGTGCCGACGATCATGTTGTCGAGCATCGCCAGCATGATCGCCAGCATCAGGCCGGGAAGTACGGCCATCACTTCTTTGGACCGCCCCGGCGCGGGCGGAGCCTCGGTCATCGTGGTGCCCCCATGAGTAAAGGTTCTGGATAGCTACTTACTTGCCGACAGGCTAGTGCGGATTTAAGGTATTGTCCTTACTTGCCGGCCGTCAAGTTAATTAGGGGTCAGCAGGACATGGGCACTCAGACCGACACACGCAGCCGCATCCAGGAGGTCGCGATCGGGCTCTTCACCGAGCAGGGGTACGAGGCGACGTCGCTCCGGGAGATAGCCGAGGCCCTCGGCGTGACCAAGGCGGCACTGTACTACCACTTCCGGACAAAAGAGGACATCGTCGCCAGCTTGGTCGAGGACCGCATCGCCGCGCTGGACGAGCTGATCGCGTGGGCGGCCGGGCGTCCCCCCACGGCGGAGACCCGCCGGGAGCTGATCCTGCGCTACTCCGCGCAGATGACCCGAGGGCGCCACCACGAGGTCATGCAGTTCATGGACCGTAACAAGACGGCGCTGCAGGGGCACGTCAAGGTCGACCTGATGCGCGACCGCATGGGCGCGCTGATGCAGTCCCTGTACGAGCCGGGGGATCCGCTGCCGGTGCGGCTCAAGCGCTCCATGGCGCTGTTCGCGATACACGCCGCGTGGTTCTTCATCCGCGAGGAGACGACGACCGACGAGCAGCGGACCGGGGCCGGCCTGGAGGTCGCCCTGGAACTGGCGGACGCCTCCGGCGGTTGACCCCGGCCCTGTGGGAAGGTGACCCCATGCTCTTCGGACAGGAACACGTCAGGCGTTACGTCGAGACCGCGGGTGAGGAGGGCCACGACTGGGAGGGCACCACCACGGCCATCCTCACCACCAGGGGCCGGAAGTCCGGGCAGCCCCGGAGCACCCCCCTGATCTACCAGCCGTACGGCGACGCCTATCTCGTCGTCGCCTCCAAGGGCGGGGCCGACGAGCACCCGCTGTGGTACCTCAACCTCCAGGCCGATCCCGAGGTCGAGTTCCAGATCAAGGGGGACAGGTTCAGGGCCCGGGCCCGTACGGCGACCGCGGCGGAACGGCCGGACATGTGGCGGACCATGGCCGCCGCCTGGCCGGCGTACGACGAGTACGCCACCAGGACCAGCCGGGAGATCCCGGTCGTCGTCATCGAACGCGCCTGACCCTTTCCGGCGGGGCCGCGTCACGACGCGGCCCCCGCACCCGGTGACTCGCGCGGCAGTCGGCGGTATGTTTCCCATGATCCCCAGTACCGTGGTGGTCCCCAGTAGCGTGATCCCCAGCACAGGGAGGGTTCCGTGAGCGACGGCCGCACCGCGGAGATCATGGTCGCCGAGGCCCGTAAGGCGTTCTGGGTCATGGTCGGCTTCCTGGCCGTGATCTGGGCCGTGCAGGTGGCCAACTGGGCCTCCGGCTACTCGCTGAGCTACAGCTTCGGCATCCGGCCGTGGGACGTCGAACGGCTGCCCGGCATCGTCTCCGCGCCGCTCCTGCACTGGAGCTGGGCGCACATCGAGGGCAACTCCGGGCCGCTGTTCATCTTCGGGTTCCTCGCGGCCTACCGGGGCGTGCGGCGCTTCCTCGGCGTCACCGGGCTGATCGCCGTCGCCAGCGGGCTCGGCTCCTGGTTCACCGCCGACGCCGCCACCGTCGGTGCGGGCGCGAGCGGCCTGGTCTTCGGCTACTTCGGGTACGTGCTCGTCCGCGGCGCCTTCGACCGGCACCTGATCGACATCGTCATCGGCCTGGTGATGGGCCTGTGCTTCGCCTACCAGTTCACCGGTCTGCTGCCGGCCGAGGGCATCGGCTGGCAGGCACACGTCTTCGGGTTCGTGGGCGGCATCCTCGGCGGCTACCTGTTCCGCGACCGCGGAGCACGGAGCGTGGAGAAGGAGCCCGGCGGCACCCCTCCCGGCGGCTCCCGGCCGGCCCTGCTGAAGGAGATCGAGGACCTGGGCCTCTAGCGCCCCCGAACACCGCGCCGGCCCAGTAGGTGGGCCCGGTGTGCCGGTTCAGTTCGCCGGGCGCTCCGGCGAGCGGTAGGGGATGCTGGCGTTGAGGGCGAATCCGCCTTCGGCGGTGGGCCCGTACGTGAGCCGCCCGCCCTGCTGGGCCACCCGCTCGCTCAGGCCGGTCAGCCCGTAGCCCGACCCCTCGTGGGCGGGCACCCGGGCCGGCGCCGCCCGGTTCCCGCCGCCGGCGGCGACGGCCCCTCCGCTGTTGACCACCGACACGTTGAGCCTGTCGCCGCGCGCCTCGCAGACCACCTGCACGTCGGTCCCGGGGGCGTGCTTGCGCACGTTGTTCAGCCCTTCCTGGACCACCCGGTAGCAGGTGTGCCCGGCCTGCCGGGACAACGCCTCCTCCGGGACCTCGTAGTGCAGCGCGACGCGCAGACCGGTGACCCGGCCCTCCTCGACCAGGCGCGGGATCCCCTCCACGCTCTCCGCCGAGGGCGGCAGGTCGCTGCTGCGCAGCGCCGTGAGCAGCTCGCGCAGCTCGGTCAGCGCCCGCACACCCTTGTCCTCGATGCTCCCGGCCAGCTTGCGGATCTCCCCGGGGTCGTCGGCGTCCTGGATGAGGCCCGCGTTGAGCACCATCACGGTGACGGCGTGCGTGACCGTGTCGTGCAGCTCCCACGCGATGCGGCGGCGCTCCAGCGCCGCCGCCTGCTCCTCGCCCGCCCGCGCGCTCTCCCGCAGCTCCCGGATCATCGCGCGGTAGCGCGACACCCAGTGGCCCGCCAGCGCGGGCAGGCAGACCAGCGCCACCGCCCAGACGACCGCCAGGAGAGGCGCGTGATCGCGGTAGGGGTTGACGCGGTCGACCACGACGTACACCCCGGCCAGCGCGGCGACCGCCCCGAGCCGGTGGCGTCCCCGGCGCTCGGCCGTCAGCGCGTACGCGGCGAGCGTCAGCGGCACGAGCTGGCCCGCGAACAGCGCGCACGCGGACGTGCCCGTGACCAGGGGCCACGGCGTGCGGCGCCGCGTCAGCACGGCCGCCGCCGCGGCCGACGTCACGGCCAGCCGTACGGCCTCCGGCACCGGCATCAGGGAGAAGGAACGGCCGGTGAGGATCGCGGGAACGGCGAAGGCGAGCACGGCGAGCGCGAGCAGCACGTCGCCGAGCGCGTCCCGGCGCCGCGCGACGAGCCCGGCCAAATTCTCCCCCACGCGGCCAGTTTGTGGGGTTGACCTGCGGATTCTGGCTGCGCCACGCCCCTTTGACGTAGTTGTGCCGCAGCTTGCCGTACCACGTGCCGGTCGAAACAGTCACGCGGCTTGGGCAGGATAAGAAGCGTGACCGAAAGCATGAGCCTCCTCCGCCGCCTGCCCTCCGGCTCCGACCCCGACGCGTTGTTCGACGCGTTCGCGTCGTGGAACGCGGAGCGGGGGCTCACGCTGTACCCCGCTCAGGAGGAGGCCCTCATCGAGGTCGTCTCCGGCAACAACGTGATCGTCTCGACCCCGACCGGCTCGGGCAAGAGCCTGATCGCCGCCGGAGCGCACTTCGCGGCGCTCGCCCGGGACGAGATCAGCTTCTACACCGCGCCGATCAAGGCGCTGGTGTCGGAGAAGTTCTTCGACCTGTGCGCGTTGTTCGGCACCGAGAACGTCGGGATGATGACCGGCGACGCCACGGTGAACGCCGACGCGCCGGTCATCTGCTGCACCGCCGAGATCCTCGCCCAGATCGCGCTGCGCGACGGCGCGGACGCCGACGTCGGTACGGTGATCATGGACGAGTTCCACTTCTACGCGGAGCCCGACCGCGGCTGGGCGTGGCAGGTGCCGCTGCTGGAGCTGCCGCAGGCGCAGTTCGTGCTGATGTCGGCCACCCTGGGCGACGTCGAGCGCTTCAAGACCGACCTCACGCGCCGCACCGGGCGCGACACCGCCGTCGTGAAGCACGCCGAGCGGCCGGTGCCGCTCATCTACTCCTACCGGGTCACCCCGCTGCACGAGACGCTGGAGGAGCTGCTGTCCACCCAGCAGGCCCCCGTGTACGTCGTCCACTTCACCCAGGCGGCGGCGATGGAGCGCGCTCAGGCGCTCATGAGCATCAACATGTGCAGCAAGGCGGAGAAGGAACAGATCGCCGCCCTGATCGGGAACTTCCGGTTCACCACCCGGTTCGGCCGGGCCCTGTCCCGGCTCGTACGGCACGGCATCGGCGTGCACCACGCCGGGATGCTGCCGAAGTACCGCCGCCTGGTGGAGCGCCTCGCGCAGGCGGGGCTGCTGAAGGTCATCTGCGGCACCGACACCCTCGGCGTGGGGGTGAACGTCCCGATCCGGACCGTGCTGTTCACCGCGCTGTCGAAGTTCGACGGCACGAAGGTGCGGCGGCTGCGAGCGCGGGAGTTCCACCAGATCGCCGGGCGGGCCGGGCGGGCGGGCTTCGACACGGTCGGCTACGTCGTCTGCCAGGCCCCCGACTACGTGATCGAGAACGAGCGG
Source organism: Microbispora sp. H10885 (assembly GCF_014161415.1). Taxonomy (NCBI): domain Bacteria; kingdom Bacillati; phylum Actinomycetota; class Actinomycetes; order Streptosporangiales; family Streptosporangiaceae; genus Microbispora; species Microbispora sp. H10885. Next base: position 238,820 of record NZ_JABBWY010000002.1, read on the forward strand.
GCGCTGGCGAAGATCGGCGACGATCCCAAGCGGCGCCGCGGCTACGCCCGCAAGAAGCCGCCGGAGGGGTTCGTCGGCTGGAGCGAGGACACGTTCGAGAAACTCCAGACGGCCGAGCCCGAACCGCTGACCTCCCGCTTCAAGGTCAGCAACGCCATGCTGCTGTCGATCATCAACCGTCCCGGCGACTGCTTCCAGGCGATGAAGCGGCTGCTGACCGACAACCACGAGGACCGCAAGGCCCAGCGCCGCCACATCAGCCACGCCATCGCGATCTACCGGTCGCTGCTGGCCGGCGGCATCGTCGAGAAGCTCGCCGAGCCCGACGAGCACGGCCGCATGGCCCGGCTCACCGTGGACCTGCAGGAGGACTTCGCGCTCAACCAGGCGCTGGCCACGTTCGCGCTGGCGAGCTTCGAACTGCTCGACCGCGCCTCCCCCACGTACGCGCTGGACCTGGTCTCCATCGTCGAGTCGACGCTGGACGACCCCCGGCAGATCCTGCACGCCCAGCTCAACAAGGCCAGGGCCGAGGCGGTCGCGCAGATGAAGGCCGACGGCATCGAGTACGAGGAGCGGATGGAGCGCCTCGCGGAGATCACCCACCCGATGCCGCTGGCCGACCTGCTCTTCGGCGCGTACGAGACCTACCGGCGCGGGCACCCCTGGGTCGGCGACCACGTCGTGAGCCCCAAGACGATCGTGCGCGACATGTACGAAAGGGCGATGACCTTCACCGATTACATCCAGTTCTACGAGCTGGCCCGCTCGGAGGGCACGGTGCTGCGCTACCTGGCCGACGCGTACCGCACGCTGTCGAAGACCGTGCCCGAGCACCTGAAGACCGACGACCTCGTGGACCTCATCGAATGGCTGGGCGAACTGGTGCGCCAGGTCGACTCCAGCCTCATCGACGAGTGGGAGAAGCTGGCCAACCCGGCCGAGGCCCTGGCCGCCGGGCAGGAGCAGCTGGAGACCAGGACCCGCCCGGTCACCGCCAACCCGCGCGCCTTCCGGGTGCTGGTGCGCAACGCGATGTTCCGCCTGGTGGAGCTGGCCGCGCTCGACCGCGAGGAGGAGCTGACCGAGCTCTATCCGGACGTCGACTGGGGCGCGGCCCTCGACGCCTACTACGAGGAGCACGACGAGGTCCTCACCGGCCCGGACGCCCGCGGCCCGGCCCTCCTGCTCATCGAGGAGGAGAAGGAGCTGTGGCGGGTGCGCCAGATCGTCGACGACCCGGCCGGCAACCACGACTGGGGCATCGCCGCGGAGGTCGACCTCGCCGCCTCCGACGAGGAGGGCCACGCCGTCCTCCACGTCACCGGCCTCACCCGCCTCTGACCCCCGCCCGCCTCCGACCCTCGCCACGCCCATCACTCAGGAAGACTTGCCTGCTCACACTCAGCGAGGCATACTTTTCATTGCCGCGCCCCCGGTGGGCGTCGGAAGTGAGGCCGGGCCTCCCGATGGAATCGGGCGTCCGGCCTTCGCGCTTTCCACCCTCAGTCGAGGTCGATGACGCTGACCTCTCGTGCAGAAGATCGAGGCCTGCCGCGTGCCCGTCCAGCCACCATGTCGTGGCACCGACGACCGCATCGGCCGCCCAGAGGAGCGGTTCCTGGTACGAGGACCGCCACCCGATCATGATGTTCTTCGACAGCACACCGGACCTGCGGATGGCCATGACAAGCAGAAGATCGAAGTGGTCCGCGGGAGTCAGCGGGAGGTCTCCGGGCGGATCGGAGGACGTAGGCGGGCGGGCGTGCACAACAGCATCTTCGCGCCGACCTCACCGGTGACGGCTCGCGGAGGCGGGACCGGGGATTTGTCGGTACGGCTGTCTAGTGTCCCCAGGCATGGATGATCACTGGGGCGAGATCAGGAAGCTGATCGAGGCGAGGCGCGCCGAACGGCTGGCCGAGAGGGTCAGGACGCTGGGCGACGAGGGTCGCAGGGAGGTCGCGGCCAGGCTGCCGGGGCTGCTGAAGGAACTGCGCGGCGTCGACCGGTGGGACGACGGCCTGTCCGGCTACCGGGTCGGTCTGCGTGTGGCCGGCGCCGGCTGCCTGGGCGGCGCGGCGGCCGTGACGTCCTGGTTGTACCGGCGCGACCTAGCGCCCCGGTGGGGCGGCGCCGACAACGACGTCGACCTCGTCCTGGCGGTGCTCGCCGACCGGCCCGCCGCCTGGCGCGCCGACCTGGCCGAGCGGCTGGTGCTCCGCCTGCGCTCCGCCGACGACCGCGGCGTGGAGCTCGCGCTGGCCCTGCTCCGCGAGACCGGGATCGAACCGCCCCCGCACGATCCGCTGGTGGCCGGATGGGTGGACCGGGGCCCGGCGCGCCTGGGCGAGGACCCGCTGCTCGATCACCTGCTGCCGCGCCTGTTCGAGGCCGAGGGCGTCGGCCGGACGCTGCAGTGGGACAGGGAACCGGGGAAGGGCTGGCTGGGCGCGCTGCCGAATCTGGCCGAGGCCGGCCGGGTGAAGCGCGAGGCGCTCATCGACGGCTGCGTACGCCGCTTCCTCCGTGGTGGCACGCCCGCCGACCTGCGGTTCTTCGTCCGCCTGCACGAGGCGCTCGCCCCCTCGCCCGCCGAAGCCTCCTGCCACGTCCGCGACTACCTCCATCTGCTGCCCGCGGCGCCCGGACCGGTCGCCGAACTGGCCGTGAAGCGCCTGCGGTCCTGTGCCGAGCTGCCCGCCGACGACCTCGCCGAAGCGTGGGACTGCCTGCTGTTCCGCCCCGAACGCACTCTGGTGCGCGCCGGGCTGTCGTGGCTCGCCCGTTCCGTGAAGCGCACTCCGGCGCTGGCCGAGGTGATCGCCGCGCCGCTGGCCCGCGCGTTCGCCGCCGACTCGGCGGAGCTGCAGGAGACGGCCGCCGGGCTGGCCATGACGTACGCGGACGACATGCCCGAGGAGGGCCGGGCCACCCTCCGTGAGGCGATCGGCTTCCTCCCGCCCGCGCTCGGCAGGCGGGCCGCCGCGGCGTTCGCGGGCGGCGCGGTGGCCGAGGCCGAGGCCGTGTTCACGCCGCCGTCGCCGCCTCCCGCGCCCGAACGCGCCCGTGCCGTCGAGCCCCCGATCCGGTCGGCCGAGGAGCTCAGCCAGACGATCACGGAGTGGACGGACTCCTGGCAGTCGTGGGAGCGGCTGCTCGCCGGGTTCGTCGTGCTCGCCGGCCGCGACCGGCCGGGACTCGTGGCCGCGACGCGCGACCGGCTGACCGACGAGCACGCCTGGACCTACGCGCAGGAGACCTGGCCCCGGGCCGAGCAGTGGCTCAGGGGCGCCGCCACCGCCCTGAACGGAGACGCCCGGACTCGGCACGCCTGGCGGCGCTTCCTGCCCGGCAGGGGCCTGGCCGGCCCGGACCTGCTCCTGCTGCATCGCGGGGCGGAGATCCTGCGGGCCGTCGAGGAGGACACCCTGCCGCCGGTGCTGCTGGCCACGCCCACGCACGACACCGGCCACGTGGCGGCGGCCGAGCTGGTCCGGCGGCTGGAGGTGATCGAAGCGGCCGGCGCCAAGCCGCTCGCCGCCGACCTCCAGCAGGCGCTGCTGCGCCTTCCGCGCACCCCCGACCCCGAGGCGGCCGAGCGCGCGGCCCGGCTGACGTCGGCGGCGGGCGAGATCGTCGCCGGGTGGACCTGCCCGGAGGCGCACGTCACGATGGAGTGGACCTGCGCATGGGGCCACCAGGGCCCCCACGACTGGCGCGACCGGAGTCACACCCACCATGTCCGCCTGGTCCCCGCGGCCGTCGCCGCGCCCACCGGCCTGCCGCTGATCGACCTGGTGCTGAGCGTGCCCGGCCACTGGGCCGAGCCCGAGCACGTCCACTGGTGGCCCTCGACGCTGCCCTCACACCGCGAGGTCGCCGCCGCGTACCTCGCGCCGCACCTGCTGCAGCACTACTGGCACGGGCCCGTCGTCCGCGCGCAGGCCCGCCACCTCGCCCGGGCCGAAGGACCCGCGGGGCCGGCGTTCTCCGCGGTCCTCGCCCGTGCCCTTGGCGACCGGAACACGGGGGAACCGGTCGACGTGCTGCTGGAGGTCGCCGCGCGGGACGAACTGCCCGCGGCTGAGATCGGCTGCCAGGCCGGGCTGCTGCTGGTCAGCGGCGAGGTCAGGATGATCGACATGGTCGCCGCGCTCGGCGAGGCGGCCAGGCGGGGCGGGCACGATCAGGTGTGGCGGATCGCCGCCGCGGCGCTGCCCGCGCTGCTGCCCGCGCCGGGCGAGCGCCCGCGGGGTGGCCTGACCGGGTTCGTCACACTCGCGAGGTTGGCGGCCGAGTGGTGCGGCGCCCGTGGCGAGATCCCCGAGGTGCGCGACGTGGCCGCGCGCAAGGGGAACAGCGGCCTGCTCCGGGAGGTCCGCCGGCTCCACGACCGGCTCACCGAGGGCACCGACGGCACCGGCCAGGAGGGATGACATGAAGACCGGCAACTGGTCCACCCGTCACGAAGAGGGCCACGCCATGCGCATGGCGATCGGCGACCTCGCCCGTGCCGCCGCCGCTCCGGAGTGGACACGGCTCGTCGCACGACATGCCGAGGTCGGCTCGCACGCCGTGACCACCCTGCTCCGCGACGGCCGGGAGATCCCCGCCGAGGGCATGCGGGAGCCGTTCCGGCGGCTGCGCGAGCTGTCCTGTCAAGCCGACACCGGCACCTGGTTCACCTGCGAGCTGGCGTTCGAGCCCGGCAGCAGGCGATACAGCTGCCGGGCCGGCTCCTCGGAGCCGCCGTTCGCGGACGTGCCCGCGGCGGCGGCGCTGGCGGAGCTGACCACGTTCTCCCGCGAGACTCCGCCCGGCTGGCTGCTCGCCGCGCTGCCGACCGCCCCGCCCCTTCCTCTCCCCTTCAGCTACGGCGAACGGTACGAGGGGTGGAGCCACGACTTCGGTGACCGCCGCCCGCTTCGGCCGCTGCCGATCAGCGGAGAGCTGACCTACGTGCCGGACACGACCATGACCGCCCGTGCCATGGCCTACGACCGGGAGCGCGGCAGTCAGCTGGTCTATCTCGCGGAGCGGGACGGCGATCCGGAATCCGGGTTCCTCATGGTGACGAGTTCCCGGGACACCTGGTACGTCGGCCGCGAGGGCGTGCGCGGGACCGGCGAGGGCGTGCGGGCCGTCACGCTGGACGGCTCCACGCTCCGGCTGGAGCTGACCCCGGAGGCCGCCGACCTGCTGGAGACCGAGCAGGTGTTCGAGATCCGTCTCGACCTGCCACCGGAGTCGGCCGCCGAGTTGCGCGCCGTCCTCCCCCGCATGCTGCGGCCCGTCGCCGGGGCACCGGACCTGTCCGGCTTCTGAACCACTCGCTCCCGCCCGGCGGCTCAGCCGCCGGAGGTGGGGTCCTCCGCGCCGGCGCCGGGGATCGTCATGTCGTCGGGGTCGTCGAGCCAGTTGTGCGGCAGCGACACCTTGGACCTCTCGCCGCTCTTGCCGCGCGGGCCGTCGGCCTCGTCCGGCCAGGGCTGGGCGGAGTCGAGCTCGGCGACCCGCTCGGCCATCTCGGACAGGCCGGCGACCGAGGTGAGGGCGCGCCGGGTCTCGGCGCCGACGACGAAGCCCTTGAGATACCAGCCGACGTGCTTGCGGAAGTCGGCCAGGCCGTGCCGCTCGCTGCCGATGACCTCGCACAACAACTCGGCGTGGCGCAGCATCATCGCGCCGACCTCGCCCAGGGCGGGCCGGGTCCGCTCGGACGACCCCTCGAAGGCCAGGTCGAGGTCGCGGAAGAGCCAGGGCCGGCCCAGGCAGCCCCGGCCGATCACCACGCCGTCGCAGCCGGTCTCGGCGACCATCCGCAACGCGTCGTCGGCGCTCCAGATGTCGCCGTTGCCGAGCACCGGAATCTCCGGCACCTCGTCCTTCAGCCGCTTGATCGCGTCCCAGTGCGCGGTGCCGCCGTAGTGCTGGCGGGCCGTGCGGGCGTGCAGGGCGACGGCGGCGAGGCCCTCCTCCACCGCGATCCGGCCCGCCTCCACGTACGTCAGGTGGTCCTCGTCGATGCCCATCCGCATCTTCATGGTCACCGGCAGCGGCCCGGCTCCGGCCACCGCCTCCCGCAGGATGGCGCGCAGCAGGTTCCGCTTGTACGGCAGGGCGGAGCCGCCGCCCCTGCGGGTGACCTTGGGCACCGGGCAGCCGAAGTTCAGGTCGATGTGATCGGCCAGATCCTCCTCGGCGATCATGCGCGCGGCCTTGCCGATGATCGCGGGATCGACGCCGTAGAGCTGGATGCTGCGGGGCGACTCGTGCGGGCCGAACCGGATCATCTGGAACGTCAGCGGCACCCGCTCGACCAGCGCCCGCGAGGTGATCATCTCGGACACGAACAGGCCGCCGCCCTGCTCCCGGCACAGGGTGCGGAAACCGATGTTCGTGATGCCCGCCATGGGTGCGAGCACCACGGGAGGCCAGACCTCGAGTGCGCCGATTCTCACCCATACATTCTCCCCGCCGCCGGCCGTGGGCCGTACAAGATCGTGGACGGGGGGCTTTTGTCCCGGTTAATCTGACCTGGACCAATCGTGGGGAGGTCGTCATGCTGCTGCGCCTGAGAATCGCCCTGCCGGACCGGCCGGGGTCGCTCGGCCAGGTGACCGGGGCCCTCGGAACCGCGGGCGCCGACATCACCCAGGTGACCGTTCTCGATCGGGGCGACGGGCGCGCTCTCGACGACTTCACCGTCTACTGGCCGGACGCCGCGCCCCGGGACGACCTCGTACGCGCCCTCGACGACGTCGAGGGGGTCCGGATCGAGGGGGTCTGGAGCACGCGGGAGGCCCCCGGCACCTACCCGGAGCTGGAGATCCTCAAGTTCCTCAGCACCGCGGGCGACCGCGCGCTGGCCACGCTGATCGACTCCATGCCGGTCCTGTTCAGCGCCGACTGGGCCGCCGCGGCGACGGAGGGGGACCCGCGCGTCACCGTCTACTCGAGCTGGCGGGCGCCGGAGGAGGTGCCCTTCCCCGAGGAGACGCCGTCGCGGCCGGCGGCCTCGACGCTGCCGTCCGGCCTGCACGTGGTCGTCGCGCCGCTGCCTCCGCTGGCGCTCACGCTGATGCTCGCCAGGGCCGAGGGACCGGCCTTCCACCGCAACGAGGTGCACCGGTTCACCCGGATCCTGGAGATCTTCCTGACCCTCCCCGCGATCGAGCGCGGAGCCGACCGCGCGTTCCGCAGACCGGCGGCACGGCCGTTCTGAGTACGCACACGAGCGGAAAACCCGGTACAGTAGCGACGTCGCCGCAAGGCGGACGCGGAAGTGGCTCAGTGGTAGAGCATCACCTTGCCAAGGTGAGGGTCGCGGGTTCGAATCCCGTCTTCCGCTCCGAGGGGCCGCACATCCGGGCCTCACTCTGGTGGAGTGGCCGAGAGGCGAGGCAACGGCCTGCAAAGCCGTCTACACGGGTTCAAATCCCGTCTCCACCTCTGGTTCCGACCCGACCCACCCGGACTCTGATCCTATCCAGACAGTCCGGGCCGGGTTCTTCTCAATGCACGGCGCCGGGCGCACACTGAAAGAGACACGACAGGCGATTTCGGTGGAGTAGCCGTGCACGGTGACATGCCCGAAGCGATGCCCCTGCTGTCTCGTGGCAAGCATCGCAATCCCAGCAAGGGCGCCTGCTTCATGGAGTTCGCGTCCTACCTCGCCGGTGAACGGTGGAGCGACCACCCGTCGTGCACGCATCCGCTGCTCGCCGGGCTCGCCCGCCTCGTCAACGACCACACCTCGGACGCCGCCCGGCCGCGGCTGGCCGGGCTGATCCCGTCCGTCATCGGCCTGACGGGCGACGATCCGCGCCTCGACGCGCGGATCGCCCTGTGCGCCGCCACGGCCGCGCTGCCCGTCGTCGCGCACGAGCGCCAGCTCGCGATGGCCGTCTCGATCTTCTCGGCCGAGCACGTGCTCGCCGAGGTGGAGGGCCGGTCGCCCCGCGACCTGGACCCGCGCAGCAGGGAGGCCCTGGCGCAGGTGCCGGAGGCCGCCCGCTGGGCCCGCGACTTCGGGCGCGGGGTCCGCGTCTCGCCCAAGGGCTTCCGCAGGTACGCCGCGCCGAACACGGTGCAGCTCGCGGTCCGGGGCATCGCGCAGGCGTGCGTGCCCGACCCCGACACACTGCTGCGCGACCTGCTGGCCGGCGCGGTCGAGGACTGCTGGGCACTGCTGCGCGGCGGCGCCGAGCCGGCCGGGCCGGTCACCGTGCCGGCGGTCGACCCGGGCCGGTGGGCGGACGCCTGCCGCCTCACCGGCCTGTCCGCCTGACCGGCCCGTCCTGCCGACCGGCCCCGCTGACCGGCCCCGCTGACCGGCCCCGCGCTCAGGCCGGGGCGGGGTCGTTCGCGGTCCGCTTCGACGACGACCGCCGCGACGCCATGACCGGCCGGATCAGGAGGGCCTGGGCGAGCACGAACACGCAGAAGATCCCGAGCACCCAGCCCCAGCTCACGTCGGTCAGGTGGTGCATGCCCCGATAGAGCCGGGACAGGCCGACCGTCAGGGCGGCCCCCGCGCCGAGCAGCCACCACAGCGCCTTGAGGATCGTGTGCCGGTGCGTGTGCAGGGTCAGCACGAGGGCGACCCCGCAGTAGAACGCCACCGCCGCGCTGGTGTGGCCGGACGGATAGCTGGACGTCGGCGGCGCGGGATCGAGGTGCTGCACGTGCGGGCGGGCCCGCTGCGCGAACACGGTGGCGAGCAGGAAGATCGCCGACTGCGCGCAGACGGCCGCCACCAGGAAGGCCGCCTCCCGCCAGCGCCCGTAGGCGAGCCGGAAGAGGACGACCATGATCCCCGTGATCACGATGATCACCGGGGTGTCGGACAGCATCGAGCCGTAATGGGTGACCGTGTTCCAGAACGGCGTGCGCTCCTGGGCGATCTCACGGCTGATCGCCTCGTCCTGGGCGATGAGCGACGAGTGCTCCAGGACCCGGGTGAGCAGCAGGCCCAGCCCCAGGGTGACCAGGGCCATGAGCGCGAGCGGAAGCAGGATGCGCCGCGCCACCTCGGCCACCGTCGAGGACGACGGTGTATGAGCGGCGGGGCGGCGTTCACGAACGGTGACCAACTCGTCCTCCTTGGGGGGCTACTTCCCTCTTCGTCTCCGGCCCGACGCCTTCCCGCAGCGGCTGGGCGGGGCGGCGTCCGACCTCTCTTCGCCAGGTCTCGAAAGCGGCGCAGGTCGCCGCGACCACGGCCACACCGACCACCAGCCCGGCCACGACGTCGCTGAACCAGTGGACGCCGAGCGCGATCCGGCTGAAACCGACCAGCAGCGGGATCAGCACCGCGAGCGTCCACGCGATCCCGCGACCGCGTTCCCGTACGAGCGGCAGGACGAGCAGCAGCAGGATCCCGGCCCCGAGCGTGGCGTTGACCGTGTGCCCCGAGGGGAACGACGCGCCGGGGGCGATCGCGACGGGATCGGGCAGGTGCGGCCTGGCCCGCGCGACCACGATCTTCAGCGCGAGGCCGAGCAGCCCGCCGACCGTGATCGTGGTGCCCGCCCACAGGGCCAGGTGGTAGGCGCGGCGCCAGACCAGCCACGCGACCGCGGCGCCCACGGCGATCCGCCAGGTCCACGGCTGGAAGACGTCGCTGACCAGCCTCATGAACTGGGCGAAAGCCGGGTTCGTGTACGCGTACGCGTGCAGGTTGTGCGCCGCGCCCTCGTCGATGCGGGTGAGCGGGCCGAAGGAGGTCTTCACGAAGACGAGCAGCACCGTGAACGGCACGCCGATCAGCGTCAGTGCCGCGACGGCCACCGTGAGCCGCAGGCCCAGCCTGCTCTGGGGGTCGAACCGCCTGCGCAACCAGTTCATCGGCCGCTCCCCACCGGCTGCCGCTCACGCGCCTGGACCGGGGCGGCGGTGCCGGGGTCGGGTGCGGCCGGCTCGCCGCAGCCCGCCCGGCAGGCCTCCAGCTGCGCGCTGAAGGCGAGGCCGAGGAAGAGGGCCATCGAGCTCAGGAACGACCAGAGCAGCAGTGCCATGACCGCGGTGAGTGGGCCGTACGTCGCGCCGAAGGTGCCGCTGCTCGCGGTGTAGAGGGCCAGCAGCCAGGTGAAGAGGGTCCACAGCAGCACCGCGACGGTCGCGCCGACCGCCAGCCAGGTGTGGCCGGGCTGCTTGCGCCGGGGCGAGGAGCCGAAGAGAACCGAGATCGACAGGACGGCCAGCAGGAAGCCGATCGGCCAGCGCAGCCAGCCCCACAGGCGCTGCGTCGTGTCGCTCCAGTGGTACACCTGGGCCGCCGCGTCGCCGACGGCCCCGCCGCCGACCAGGATGACGAACCCGACGCTCATGAAGACACCGGCCGTGACCGCCATCAGCAGCGCCCGGCCGTACTTGGCCTTGAAGGGCCGGTCGCGCTCCATGCCGTAGATGCGGTTCGCCCCGCGCTCGAACTGGCCCATGGCCGTGGTCAACGCCACCAACGCGGTCAGCAGACCGAACCACAGCGCGAGCTTCCCCCCGACGCCCGAGGCGTGGTGGCTCTGGTCGAGCGTCTCCCGGATCACCTGCGAGCCGGCGCCGGGGGTCAGCCTCCGCAGGGTGAGCTCAAGAAGGCGGCCCAGGTGTTCCTGGTGGACCACCGAGCTCAGCCCCACGATCGCGATGGCGCCGGGGATGATCGCAAGGCAGACCTGGAACGCCAGCGCGCGGGCGCTGCTCGTGCCGTCGCCGTACCTGAACCGCACGAACGAGTCCCGGATCAGGTGCCAGCCGCCATACCGCCGTAACGTGACGTAGGCGTCGTCGGCCGACAACTCCTCGCCGCTCATGCTCCGGGTCTCCGGTACCGGGGTCGCGGTTCCCATGTGAGTCCTCACGTCGTCAGGGGGTGGGGACCACCGGGGGCCGGGTCGCGGGCCGGCCTCCGGCGGTCCCCGCAGGCCCACCGACTACCCCGATCACGGCGCTCGGAACATCATCCGCCGCGGCGGGCGTACCGTCACAGAACGGCGCAGCCCACCCTGACGGCGACCCGGGGCGACCAGCGCCCGGAGATCACGTCCTGCGCCTGGGCGTACGCGTTGGCCGGCCGGCCGGCCGCGGCGCAGTCGAACACACCGGTCTTCTTGCCGAAGCTGCCGCCGGCGTAGCCGCTGTGGGCGCTCGCGTTCACCGTGCCGCTCCAGTAGAGCCTGCCGGTGTTGTACCGGATGTAGAGGCGCACCTGGCCGAGGTTGTAGTGGTCGCCGTTGATCTTCAGGCGCGGGATGTCGTCGACGGAGGTGCTGGTGGAGGTGCCGTCGCCGTTGTCCACCGGCGGCACGGTGTAGCGGCTGATCCAGAGCCGCGCCGACACCTTGCGGTCGGCGGCCCTGCTGTTGTCGGCGGCGGCCTGCGACCGGACGGCCGGGGTGACACAGACGTCGTCGCCGCTGAAGGCCCCGCGCCAGACGTAGCCGGTCGTGCAGGTGTGCGGGCCGAACGCGCCGGAGGTCCAGCGGGAGGCCTTCGCGGCGTTGTCGGCCCGGGTCTGCGTCCGGGTCGCCGACGTGACGCAGACGACGTCGCCGGTGCGGGCCTCGCGCCAGACGTAGCCCTGGAGGCAGGTGTCCGGGCCGAAGTCGCCGGTCGCGGCGGCCGGGCCGGCCATGAGCGTGACGGGGGCGGTGACGGCCAGACCGGCGATCGTGGCGGCGGCCAGACCGAGCAGGGTGCGCTTCATGACGATCTCCTGAGATATCCGGGTGCGGGTGCTGTTCGGATCTCCCGGTCCGGCCGTCGCCGCCGGGAGGGTGCAACTCAGTGATAGGCGGGCCCGCCTGCACGTCTCTTGACACCCGCTTGCCGCAAGCGGCCGCAAGCCACCGCAAGTGGCCCGCAAGCGCCCCCGGGAGCGCCTCCCTGAAGCGCTCAGTAGGACTGGATCTCCAGCAGGTTGCCGTCGGGGTCGCGCAGGTGGGCGGTGCGGCAGGTCGGCCCCCACTCGGGCCTGGCGACCGGCGGCGCCACGACCCGGCCTCCGCAGGCGGCCGCGACGGCGGCGGCCCTGTCGACGTCGTCCACCGTGAGGACCAGCATCGTCCCGTCGCGCCCCCCGCCGCCCTCACCTTCGGAAGCGGAGCCGAGAGCGATGCCGGTGGCCCGCGCCAGCATCTCCCGGTCGAGCAGGGCCAGCACCGCCTCCCCGTCCCGGTCCCAGTTGGCGTACGGCCCCGCCTCGTCGCCCTTGACGAGGCTCGCGCCCGCCACCGCGGTGAGCAGGCCGTCGTAGAAGCGGAAGCACTCGGCGAACCGGGAGGCGAGCACACGGGGGTAGAGAGCGTCCACGGCGAATCCCTTGGTGAGTACCAACTATTGGAGGTGCCCTATCCTGCTCTCGTGAGCGAGGTGCCGCAACTTCCCCCCTCCCTGCTCGGGATCACCGCGTTCCTGCTGTCGAAGGTGGGCGTCGCCGGGCGCCGCCGCATGGGCGACCGGCTGCGCGGGCACGGCATCGGCCTGTGGGACCTGGCCGTGCTGGCGGCGCTCCGCGACTTCGGTCCCGCGTCGCAGCGCGAGCTCGGCGCCCGGCTGGGCATCGACCCCAGCGACCTCGTCGCGGTCATGGACACGCTCGTCCCGCTCGGCCTCGTGGAGCGTGACCGCGACCCGGAGGACCGGCGGCGCTACCGGGTCGCGGTCAGCCGCGCGGGCCGGGCCACGCTGGAGGCGGCCCTGCGCGACGCCGGGGCCGTGCGCGACGACCTGCTGGCCGCGCTGGACGAGGAGGAGCGCGCGGCCCTGCACGCGCTGCTCCGAAAGGCGTACGGCGGCCTGGACCCGCGGGCCCGGAACTGACCGGGCATGGGACTAACTGGGCACAGGATTGACCGGGCTCAGAACCGACCGGGCACAGGACCGACCAAGGCACAGGACCGACCAGGCCCAGGACCGACCGGCCCGGACGGCCGTCAGGAGCCGGTGAGCCAGACGTATCCGGCGAAGCGGCCGGTGACCCGCTCCCGGCGGTAGGAGTAGAGATCGGCCGTCTCGATCGTGCATCGGGCGTCGTGCCGCACGTCGGCCACCCCCGCGCGGGTGAGCTGGGCCGCGATCCCGGCCCGGATGTCGAGCGCGGGCGTCCCCCGCCGGGTCCGCGACCAGGTCTCGGGCACCCGGGCGGCCACCCGCTCGCGCAGGTCCTCCGGCACCTCGTAGCACAGCCCGCAGGCCGAGGGCCCGATCACCGCGATCATCCGGGCCGGCTCGGCCCCGCCGGCCGCCATCGCCTCGACCAGGGCGGGCACCACCCCCGCCTCGGTGCCCGGCCGTCCCGAGTGCGCGCCGCCCACCAGGCCGGCCACCGGGTCGGCCAGGAGCACGGGCGCGCAGTCGGCGACCAGCACCGCCAGCCCGAGCCCGGGCCGGTCGGTGAAGACCCCGTCCAGGGCGGGCGGGTCCGCCCCGAACGGCGCGCCCGCGTAGGCGACGTCCGTCCCGTGGACCTGGCGCATGAACACCACCTGGTCCAGCCCGAACCCGGCGGCGGTCTTCGCGCGGTTCTCGGCGACCGCCGCCGGGTCGTCCCCCACCGCCCCGCCGAGGTTGCGCGTGCCGTACGGCCCGGTGCTCACGCCTCCGTGCCGGTCGGTGAAGGCCATCTTGACCCGGTCGATCGCAATCACGGCTTCAGCGTACGGCCGGCGCCCGCTCCGGGGGGACGCGCCGGTAGGGATCTTGGAACGTGGCAGTACGTTTGCGGCCGACGGAAGGAGCGGGGATTGCGCGCGGTTGTGTACGAGGAGTTCGGCGGGCGGCCCGAGGTGCGCCGGGTGGCGGACCCGGTCGCGCCGCCGCACGGCGTGGTGATCAGGGTCGAGGCGACCGGGATGTGCCGCAGCGACTGGCACGGGTGGATGGGACACGACGCGGACATCACCGTGCTGCCGCACGTGCCGGGCCACGAGCTGGCAGGCGTGGTGGAGGCGGCGGGCCCGGAGGTGACCGGCTGGCGGCCGGGCGACCGGGTGATGGTGCCGTTCATCTGCGCCTGCGGGAGCTGCCGCGAGTGCCTGAGCGGGAACCAGCAGGTGTGCGAGCGCCAGACCCAGCCCGGTTTCACCCACTGGGGGTCGTTCGCCGAACTGGTGGCGATCGACCACGCCGACGTGAACCTCGTCCCGTTGCCCGCGGGCATGTCCTTCGCCACCGCGGCGAGCCTGGGCTGCCGCTTCGCCACCGCGTTCCGGGCCGTCGTGGAGCAGGGCGGGGTGCGGGCCGACCAGTGGCTCGCCGTGCACGGCTGCGGCGGGGTCGGGCTCTCCGCCGTGATGATCGGCGCCGCCGTGGGGGCGCGCGTCGTCGCCGTGGACGTCTCGCCGGCCGCGCTCGACCTGGCCCGGCGGTTCGGCGCGGCCGAGTGCGTCCAGCTCCGCGGCGGCTCTACTCCGGAGGAGTCGGCGGCCCTGGTCAGGGCGGCGACCGGCGGCGGGGCCGAGGTCTCCGTCGACGCCCTGGGCGACGCCGCGACGTGCGCCGCGTCGATCGCGGGCCTGCGCCGGAGGGGCCGCCACGTGCAGGTGGGCCTGCTGCCCGGGGAGACCGCGCTGCCGATGGGCCGGGTGATCGCGCACGAGCTGGAGATCGTGGGCAGCCACGGCATGGCCGCCCACGCCTATCCCCCGATGCTGGAGCTGATCGCGGAGGGCGTGCTCCGCCCCGACCTGCTCGTGACCCGGACGATCGGCCTGGAGGACGCCCCGGAGGTGCTGACCCGGCCCGGGACGTCCGCCGGTGTGACGGTGATCCTCCCCCAGCCCGCCAGGGCGACCTGGTGTCCTGAGTCGTAGATTGCCTGTCTATCTGGGTGCATGGCTCGATGTGCGGGGCGCCCGGCGGTTCAACGTCGCCGGGCGGTGGGGCTCGGGGTGGTCGGGCACAGCGGGAACCGCGGCGTGTCCGGCAGGTAGCGATCCCAGTCCAGTTCCACCGGGCCGGCGCAGATGTCGTCGATCACGCGGGGCACGTCGGGGTCCAGCCGCCACAGCGCGCCTTTCTGGATGCTGGTGAGGAGCAGTTCGCCGGTCTCGGGAAGGAACCGGGGGTTGGTGAGGTCCAGGCCTTCGAGGCGGAGGGACATGACTTCCGCTCCCGAGGCGAGATTCCACATACGGATCGAGGCGTCGTCCACCACGGCGGCCATCCGGCCCTGCGGGTCGAAGGCGACCCTGGCGGGAAACTTCACGCCGCCGGCTTCGACCACCGTACGCGGGGAGCTCGGGCCGGTGGCCTTCAGCAGGGTCAGGTTCCCCGACGTTTTGCCGAGCACGGCCACCGTGCCGGCGGGACCGGCGATCGGGTACACCACGTCCGGAGTGCGCATCAGGGTCGCGATCCGCACACCGTCGAGGCTCCACAGCTCGGCGGCGTATGCCCCGCTGACGCGTCGGGTCAGCACCACCGCCGAAGCGTCCGGGGCCACCGACGCGTCCTCCACATCGCCGGCCGAGAGCCGGCGGACCGCTCCGCCGGCGACCTGCCACACCAAGGCCCTACGGTCCGTTCCCACGGCCATCACCAGGCTGCCGTCCCGGGTGATGCCTCTCACCACCGGGAGGCCGGCGGGAATGGCGATCTCGCGGGGATGGTCCGGGTCCGAGACGTCCCACAGGACAGACGTGGAGGCCGTCCCGTTCCAGGTGATCATGTGGCTCCCGTCGGCGCTGGTGGCGTAGTAGAAGGAGCCGCCAGGCAGCACACCCGCGGGCCGCCAGCCGGTGCCGTCCCGACGCCAGAGCCGATAGCCGGGGGGCGCCGCGGACCCGTCGGCCCGTGTGGTGACGGCGATCCGGCCCGGCGAGTCGATGTAACCCTCACCGAGGATGCTCGCCCCCGTTGCGGCATCGGCGAGGATCAGCGCTGCACGGGTCTCAGGCGTCGGGCTGATCCGGTAGGCGGCCAGGGCGAGCGCCGCCGCATCGCGTGGCCTGGTGAGCAGGAGGGTACGGGCGGCATCCGCGGCGCGCAGGCCTATGGCGTCGTTCCTCTGGCGGTCGGCTTCGCGTTTCGCCGTAACGCCCAGGCCGACGGCTCCCGCCAGCAGGACGACCAGCGCGGAAAGGGCCGCGATGAGCATCCTCAGCCGGCGTCGCCGCCGGCGGAGCTCGGTCGCGCGGAGCCCCTGAGCCGTCAGACCGGCGTCGAGGAAGTCGTGTTCGATCGGGTTGAGCCGGTCGCGCAGGCGGTGGATCAGGGCCAGGTGCTCCCCACGCCACAGCAGGTCGGGGTCGCGTCCATGCCCCTGCCAGGCCGCGGCCGCCTCGATGACCCGGTGGTGCGACCGGAGAATGTCCCGGTCCTCGGCGATCCAGGCGGCCAGCCGCGGCCACGCGCGCAGCAACGCCTCGTGGACCAGTTCGGCGCCGTGGTCGTCGAGGCTGACCAGCCGAGCCGCGGCGAACCGCTCGAGCGGGCCGCGCGGTTCCGCCAGCTCGTCACGCCGGATCCTCCGTTTGGTGTCCTCGGTGCCGTCGCCGGGAGTGACCAGGCGCAGGAACATCAGCCGGGCGGCGTCCCGTTCCTCGCCCGCGAGCTGCTGGAAGGTCTGCTCGGCGGTGCGTGCCAGGGCGTGCTCCACGCCACCGACGTCCTCGTACCCGCCCAGGGTCAGTGTCATCCCGCGGCGACGCCGCCACGTCTCGGCGAGCGCGTGCGACACCAGCGGCAACGCCGACGGCTGCCCGGTGACATCGGACATCAGCCGGGCGAGCAGGGCGCCCTCCACGGAGGCACCCGCTCGCGCCGCCGGCTCGGTGACGGCGCGGCGCAGGTCGTCGGCCGACATCGGGCCGACCAGCAGCTGAGCGCGATAGAGGGCGGCGACCAGCTCGGGGTGGCGGCTGCAGTGGCCGTAGAAGTCGGCGCGCACGCCCAGCACCACCCTGCTGCGCGGAGAGGCCGCGGCCGTCAGCGCCCGCACCAACCACGGCCGGTCGTCGTCGGCGCAGAGAGTGAACACCTCCTCGAACTGGTCGACGATGAGGAGCAGCTCGCCCGGCACCTCGGACAGCCGGCGGCGCAGGGCGTGCGGGTCGGCGGCGAGTTGCTCGCGCAGGGGGGCCAGCGGCTCGTCGACGAGCCCGGCCACGACCGTCGCCACCTCCGTCACGGGGTCGTGTCCGGGGGTGAGGACCAGGGCGGTGCGCTTGGACTTGGCGACCAGCCCGGCGCGCAGCAGCGACGACTTGCCGGCGCCGGACGCGCCGAAGACGCCGACGAACGGCCGCTCGTCGACCAGGCGCACCAGGGCCTCGGTCAGCGCCTCCCGGCCGAAGAACCGGTCGGCGTCCTCGACTTGGTAGGCCGCCAGCCCGACGTACGGCGACGGCGCCTGCTCGTCCACCTTGGCGTCGGACGCCGCCAGGTCCCGCCACCGGTCCCGCCACGCGTCGACGTCGCCGTCGCAGGCCGCGACGAAGGCCAGCGTCACCGCGAGGCTGGGCAGCCTCCGCCCGGCCACGGCCTCCGACAGCGCGGCCGCCGAATAGCGGGCCCGCCTGCCCAGCTCGCGGTACGGCGGCTGCCCGGCCTGCTGCCGTAATCGCCGCAGGTCGCCGGCGAACCGGAGCAACGGCGTGTCCTCGGCGCCCAGCGGGCGTTCCTGACGTGGCATCGCCACCCTTTCCCACCCCGATATCGCCCCCGGGCATTCTTCACCGCGGCGGCGAGACCTCGAAACTCACCTTCCGTGAATACGCGAGCACCAGAGCCGATGTTCGTTGTTAGTTGTTCAGGCGCCGAGGGCGAACCTGAACACCCCGTCCGACCCTAGTGTCGGGCACGTCCCGTTCCCGCCGAGCGGCCATGCCGCCGGGGCCGGGCCTCCTCATCGACAAGTCACCGAAAGTCGCGTCAGTAAGCGCGGCGGGCGATTCCCGGATAACTTCCACGGCTCGTGGCCGGGGTCGCCGTACGGTCATCCAGGAAAGGGAACTTCTTTGTCGTTATCACGGCTTAGTCGCTTGGCGTCTGCGGTGGTCGCGGCGGGTCTCGTGGTTCTGACGGCGGGGCCGGCGCACGCCGACTTCGCCACCACCGGCACCGAGCCCGCCTACCCCTACGCCCAGCCGGTGGACGCGAACGTCCCGAAGCGAGGCTGCGCCACGACACTGTCCGACCCCACCAACGCCAGTGCGAGCATCCCAGCGGTTCAGGTGATCTACGCCTGGCACGAGGGGTACGGGAACCGCTACAACGACGTCGTCGAGCAGATCGCCAAGATCGTCGACCGGATGGACTGGTCGGTGGACGAGTCGACCAACTACGACCAGCACATCAACTTCAGCTGCCGGACCGGTTACGACACCAGCACCTACTCCGGCTACGCCCATGCCCTGGTGATCCCGGAGAAGATCGAGGGCGGGACGATCGGCAGTGAGATCGCCGCCGACGTCGTCGCCGACGACCTGGCGGCGGCGGGCTACGACAACGCCAACCGCCGGTACGTGGTCTTCGAAGACTTCAGCGAGGGTACGGCGCAGGGGCACTGCGGCCAGGTCTGCGTGGCCACCTCGGACGAATGGGACAGCGGCACCATACTGCACGAACTGGTCCACCTGTCCGACGCGGATCACGCCAAGGCCACTGAGGTGCCCGACACCGTCGACGTCTCCGACGTCATGTCCAGCCAGTGGGACAACTGGAATCTGGACCAGGAGTTCAACAGCTACTACGACCCCAGCGAGCTCACCGCGAGGTTCCCCAACTACGGCCTCGCGGTGAACGTGGCCACCACCCCGTGGTTCACCTCGCCCGTCTGCTGCGACGTGGGCTACAGCAACGACCTGCTCACCGCCGAGGAACGCGGGATCGAGTCCGTGGCGCCGTCCGGCTACCCGGCGAGCTTCACCCTCTCCGGTGGCGGCTGGATGCAGGTCACCCCACCGGGGTCGGACGCCCAGGTGTCGGCCAGGTACTTCGACGGCCGCCGGTCCCTGACCATGAACGTCCAGTCGTGGTCTGAGGGGGTCCTGTCGCTCACCCGCAAGCCGGCGGTGACGGCGGGACAGCGGTACAAGTTCTTCGCCCGGGTGACGACCGCCACCTCCGGCAACATCAAACTCCGGCTGTCCTGGTACAACTCCTCCAACGCGCTGATCTCCAACAGCGACAGCTCGACCTACGCCCTCAACTCCAACTGGCAGGAGTACAGCGTCTCGGCGGTCGCTCCGAGCGGCGCGGCCACCGCGCGGCTCTCCGTGGTGAGCCCGTCCGGCCAGACCTTCGCCTACCTGCTGGACAGCCTGCAGCTCAACCACTGCAACAACGGCAAGACCACCGACGGATGCCGGCTGGACGGCCTCCTGCCCTACACCTACTAGACGGCGGTCAGGCCAGACCGGCGTAGAGGGCCTGGGTCCGCTCGGCGATGCGGGCCCAGGAGAAGTGCTCGACCGCGCGCACGCGACCGGCCTCGCCCATCGAGGCCGCACGGCCGGGATCCCCGAGCAGCGCGTTCACCCGTTCGGCCAGTGCCGCGGCGAACGCCTCGGGATCGCGCGGCTCGCCGTCCCGCCCCTGGTCGATGGGGACGAGCAGGCCCGTCTCTCCGTCGGCGACGACCTCGGGGATGCCGCCCGTCGCGGTCGCCACGACGGCGGTCTCGCACGCCATCGCCTCCAGGTTCACGATGCCCATCGGCTCGTACACCGAAGGGCAGACGAACACGGCCGCGTGGGTCAGGATCTCGATCACCTCGGGCCGGGGCAGCATCTCGGAGATCCAGATCACGCCCTTGCGGGAGGCCGACAGCTCGCGGACCAGCCCGGTGACCTCCTCGGCGATCTCCGGCGTGTCCGGCGCGCCCGCGCACAGCACGATCTGCGCGTCGGGGGCGAACGACCGGGCCGCGTGGAGCAGGTGGACCAGGCCCTTCTGCCGGGTGATCCGGCCGACGAAGACGACGTACGGCACGGCCGGGTCGATGCCGTGCCGCAGCAGGGCCCCGGTGCCGCGCGAGGGCGCGTACTCCTCGGTGTCGATGCCGTTGTGGATCACCTGTACGCGGTCCGCGGGGACGTCGGGGTAGGCCGTCAGCACGTCGCGGCGCATGCCCTCGGAGACCGCGATGATCGCGTCGGCGGCGTGCAGCGCGGTCCGCTCCGCCCACGACGACAGCGTGTAGCCGCCACCCAGCTGCTCGGCCTTCCACGGGCGCAGCGGCTCCAGGCTGTGCGTGGTGACCACGTGCGGCACGCCGTACAGCATCTTCGCGACGTGACCCGCGAAGTTGGCGTACCAGGTGTGGCTGTGCACGACGTCGGCGCCCTCGCAGCCGGCCGCCATCTCGACGTCCACGCCGAGCACCTGGAGGGCGGCGTTGGCGCCGGTCAGGCCGCCGGGCACCTCGTACGCCCGGACGCCCGGCTCCTCGCGCGGCGCGCCGAAACACCGCACCCGGACGTCGGCCAGCCGGCGAAGCTCCCGCGCGAGGTACTCGACATGGACTCCGGCGCCGCCGTACACCTCGGGCGGATACTCACGGCTCAGCAGATCGACACGCATACGAGGAGCTTAGGCCGGGCACCGCCGGGCACGGCGCCCGGGAGGTCATGCGATGCCCGGCCTCGACCGAAATGTTCACTATTTGCCGGTGCGCATGGTGTTTGTTGGGCGTTCGGCGGGTTAAGGTCCTGCCTATGAAGGTCCTGGCGATCGTGCTGGCGGGTGGTGAGGGGAAGCGGCTGATGCCGCTTACCGCGGACAGGGCCAAGCCCGCCGTGCCCTTCGCCGGGATGTACCGCCTCATCGACTTTGTGCTGTCGAACCTGGCGAACGCCCACTATCTGCAGATAGTGGTGCTCACCCAGTACAAGAACCACAGCCTCGACCGGCACGTCTCCCGCACCTGGCGGCTCTCGTCGATGCTCGGCAACTACGTCACGCCGGTCCCCGCGCAGCAGCGGCTCGGGCCGCACTGGTTCTCCGGGTCGGCCGACGCGCTGTTCCAGAACCTCAACCTGATCTACGACGAACTGCCGGACCACGTGATCGTCTTCGGCGCGGACCACATCTACCGCATGGACCCGCGCCAGATGGTCGAGCAGCACATCGACTCGGGCGCGGACGTGACCGTGGCCGCGATCCGCCAGCCCATCGAACTGGCCGACCAGTTCGGGGTCATCGAGGCCGACGCCTCGGGCCGCCGGATCGCGGCGTTCCGAGAGAAGCCGAAGGACGCGGTGGGCCTGCCCGACGCGCCCGACCAGATCTTCGCCTCGATGGGCAACTACGTCTTCAGGACCCAGGCGCTGATCGAGGCGCTGCGCGAGGACGCGCTCGACCCCGGCAGCAAGCACGATCTCGGCGGCAACATCATCCCGATGTTCGTGAAGAGCGGCGGCGCCGAGGTGTACGACTTCGCGCACAACAAGGTGCCCGGGTCCACCGAGCGCGACCGCGGCTACTGGCGTGACGTGGGGACGCTCGACGCCTACTACGAGGCCAGCATGGACCTCGTCTCGGTCCAGCCGGTCTTCAACCTCTACAACGACCGGTGGCCGATCTACTCGGGCCACGACCCGCTGCCCCCGGCCAAGTTCGTGCACAACGAGGGCGACCGGGTGGGGCACGCGCTGGACTCGCTGGTGTCGCCCGGCGTCATCGTCTCGGGTGGCACGGCGCTGCGCTCGATCCTCTCCCCCGGCGTGGTCCTGCACTCCCACTCGCACGTCGAGGACTCGGTGCTGATGGGCTGCGTCAAGGTCGGCAGGGGCGCGATCGTCCGCAAGGCCATCATCGACAAGAACGTCGTCATCCCCGACGGCGCGCGCATCGGGTTCGACCCCGAGTACGACCGCCAGCGCTTCACGGTGACGCGCGAGGGCGTGGTGGTCATCGGCAAGAACGAGATCGTCGACCGCTGAACGAGATCGTCGGCCGCTGACGCGCGGGTCGGCCGGAGCCCGGCCGGGTCTGTTCAGCGGCCGTTGATGCGCCACATGGGCTCGACGACGGTCCACTGGGCCTCCCACGCCCGGCGGGCCCGCCTCTGGTTGACCATGCGGGTGCAGGTCACCAGCAGCGCGAGGAAGGCCGCGGCGGCCAGCGGCACGCCCGTGCCGACGGTCATCGCGGCGACCACCGTGGTCTCCCTGTCCTGCGGCCGGGGGGTGATCACGCCGGTGGCGTCGGTCCAGATGCGCACGGTCTCGCCGGCCCGCCTGCTCGGCGAGACCTCGATCACTCCGGACCTGGGCGTGCCGTCGGGAGCCTGCCAGGCGGCCTGGGCGTGCCCCACCGCCGCTCCGGCCACCGACAGCCGGGGCGTCGCCACGTCACCGCTAAGCGTGGCCACCACCTGGTATCGGTCGTGCGCCTGCCGGGCCTCGGTCTTCAGCCCGTCGCCGTACTCGCGCATGCCCAGCAGCACGCCGAACACGACCGCGGCCACGACGCCCAGCACCGCGGCAAGCCGGACCACCGCTTCGACCCGGTCGCACCGGCGTCGGAGCGGATTCCTGTCGAGGCCCAGCCATCGGGCGAACCTGGCGAATGGATTCTGCGACATCTCACACCTCACAGGGTCATTACCACTGCGAGTCCCGTTTATGCCTATTTTGCATCCCAAGAGAATCCAGGGGAACGCCCCTCCCGATATGCCTGGAGACCTTCGGCCAATTCGCCGCTCTCCCGGGCCTCCCGCTGCCAGGCGAGCACCTCGGCCTCGTCCGCCAGGCCGTCGACGACCCGCTTGGCCGCCGCCAGCGTCAGCCGGGACCGGGCCGCCATGGTGGCCGCCAGGCCGTACACGCGCTCGCGCAGCGCGCCGGACGGGCAGACCTCGTCCACGAGGCCGGTACGCAACGCCTGGTCCGCGCCGATGAGCTCGGCGGAGAAGAGCATCAGCTTCGCGGTGGCGGGTCCGGCGATCTCGGCCAGCCGCCGGGTGGAGCTGAACGGGTAGACGACCCCGAACCTGGCGGGGGTGACGCCGAAACGGGCCTCGGCAGAGGCGAAGCGCAGATCGCAGGCGAGCGCGAGCTGGCATCCGCCGCCGACGCAGTAGCCCTCGATCATCGCGATGACGGGTTTCGGAAAGGCTCTCAACGCGCGTTCCGCGAGGATGGTCAGGCCAGTGTCATCACCGTTATCTCCAAGCTCATTGATTTCCGAAATATCGGCACCGGAGCAGAAAGTTTTGCCTGCCCCGGTAAGGATGAGGACCCGGACTTTCGGATCCGCCGCCAGGTCCGCCAGGATGGCCGGCAGGGCCCGCCACATCGCGGCGCTCATGGCGTTGCGCTTCTCCGGCCGGTTGATCGTCAGGGTGGCCACATGCTCGTCGAGACCCAGTTCGTACCCGTCGGTAGCGTCCACTCCTCGATTGTGCGGGTCGCCCCCTTCCGCCTGCCATCGGGGTCCGCCCCC
This sequence comes from Microbispora sp. H10885, assembly GCF_014161415.1. NCBI lineage: Bacteria > Bacillati > Actinomycetota > Actinomycetes > Streptosporangiales > Streptosporangiaceae > Microbispora > Microbispora sp. H10885. The sequence goes on from NZ_JABBWY010000002.1 coordinate 262,211, forward strand.
TGATGGCATAATCACCGCGCGACGGGACGACCCCGTACGCGCGATCTCAGGGAGTATGGGTGTTCGGGATCCTCCGGCCGTGTGCCCGGCACTCCTGCCCGTCGGTTCACGAAGCGTGGCGCGCGCACCTGTGCGGCCTGTGCCTGACGCTGAGGGACCGCCATGGGCAGTTGGCCCGGACCGCCACCAACTACGACGGTCTCGTCCTGTCCGTCCTGACCGAGGCGCAGACGGGCGTACGCCCCGGGGCGAGCCGCCGGACCGCCGGGCCCTGCGCGCTGCGCGGCTTCCGACCGGCGGAGGTGGTGCCGTCGGCCGACCGGGGCGCCCGCCTGGCCGCGGTGGTCTCCCTGGCCCTCGCCGCGGAGAAGATCCGCGACCACGCGGCCGACGGGGACGGGATCGCCGGCCGGCGCGTGCGCGGCGCCCCGCTGCGCGCGGCCGCCGCCTCCTGGACCTCGGCCGCGCGGCGCGGCGGGGAGGCGATCGGCTTCGACACCGCCGTCCTGACCGAGGTCGCCGGGCGCCAGGCGCTGCTGGAGGCGTCCGCCGGCTGTACGCTGCTCGGCCTCACCGAGCCCACCGAGACCGCCGCGGCGGCGGCCTTCGCGCACACGGCCGTCCTCGCGGGGCGGCCGGGCAACGCCGAGAGCCTGCGCGAGGCCGGCCGTCTCTTCGGCCGCCTCGCGCACGTGCTCGACGCGGTGGAGGACCTCGCCGAGGACCGGGCGCGCGGGGCGTTCAACCCCCTCGACGCGACCGGCACCTCGCCGGACGAGGCGCGGCGGGTGTGCGAGGAGGCGTTGCACGGGCTGCGCCTCGCCGTGGCCGACCTCGACCTGGAGGAGCGCCATCTCGTCGAGGCGCTGCTGTGCGGCGAGACCCGCCGCGCCGTCACCCGTACCTTCGGGGCTCCCCCTCCGGCCACGCGCCCGCACGGTCCCGCCCGCCCGCACCACCTCGCGGCGCCCGCCGCGCGGCACACGGAGTCGCCGGGCATCACGTGTACGGCGGTGGCCGGGGTGACGACCTTCGTCACATGCGGGCTCTACCGGCCGCCGTGGAGCCCCTACCGGCAGGCGCCGTGGACCGACCGCTGCTTCTGCGACGGCTGTGACTGCCCCGACTGCTCGGGATGCTGCGATTGCTGCTCGGGCGACGGGTGCTGTGGCGACGGGTGCTCCTGCGGGGACGGCTGCTGCTGCGACTGCGGCGCCTGACGCCACCGGCGTCAGGCGCCGCCTCGCGGGGCGTGGCAGCCCTTCGGCGATCACGTACGGGATAGGGTCGGCGCATGGGAAGATCACGGCCTTTCCACCGGTTCACCCCGGCCGAGCGGCGGCTGTGGCAGGCCTATCCCACCGGAGCCTGGGTCGACCTGCGCGAGGGCCGCGACGTGGACGCGGGCTCGGGCGGCTCCTGGGGCCGCTCCCGGATCGTCCGGGCCGAGGTGATCACCGCTCTGCTGCTGAGCAGGCGGGACGACGGCTCCGCCTGGGTGCCGGGCGTCCGCCTCGCCGGCGCCCGGATCGTCGGCGACCTCAACCTGTCCGACGCGACGGTCGAGGCGAAGATCCACCTGCTGGACTGCCACATCGCGGGAACCGTCTCGCTGAACGACGCGAAGACCCGGGGCGTACGGCTGCGGCACTGCGACATCTACCGTTTCCGGGCGAGCCGGGCCACCGTCGACGGGCTGCTCGACCTCGACCGGTCGGCCGTCCACGCGGGGGTGCGCCTGGACAACGCCCGGATCACCGGGCAGCTCCGGCTCTCCGGCCTGCGTCTGGGCACGCCCGGCGCCGCGCCGTACCGGGGCGGGCAGCCGGGAACCTCCCCGCCCGAGTCGTCCCGCTGGAACGGACCGGAGGGTTCGGAGGAGCCGCGGGTCTGGGAGTCGGTCGCGCTGTGGGCCGGTGGGCTCGCCGTCGAGGGCGGGGCCTTCCTGCGCGACCTGCGCGCCACGGGCGGGCTGCGGCTGATCGGCGCCCGCTTCGCCAGCGGCCTCTACCTCGAAGGGGCCGCAGTCGCGGCGGACGCCACGCCCGCCGTGCACGCCGACCACCTGCAGGCCGCCGCGGCCGAGCTCGGGGCGGGCTTCACCTCCGACGGCACCGTACGGCTGCGCGGCGCGCGCATCGGCGGGGTCCTGTCCTTCCACGGCGCCGTCGTCCGGGCGCCGGGCCGCGCGCTGCATCTGAGCCACCTGCAGGCCGACGAGCTGATCCTGCTGCCCAAGTCGGTCGAGGGAGAGGTCAACCTCGGCTACTCCCGCTTCGGGGTGCTGTTCGACCGGCCGGAGAGCTATCCCGCCGGGGTCCGGCTGAACGGGCTGACGTACGAGTCGCTGCGTGGCCCGGCCACCCTGGCGGACCGGCTGACCTGGCTGCGGCGCGACCCGGGAGGCTACCGGCCGCAGCCGTACGAGCAGCTGGCCGCCTACTACCGCAGGATCGGGCACGAGTCCGACGCCCGCCGGGTGCTGCTGGCCCGGCAGCGGGCGCGGCGCCGGACACTGCGGTTCCCCGGGCGGCTGTGGGGCCGGCTGCTCGACGGGCTGGTCGGGTACGGATACCGGCCCTGGCTGGCCGGTGTGTGGGCCGTGCTGCTCCTCGCGGCCGGCACGGCCGTGTTCGCGCGCTGGCAACCGCACCAGATCGGGCTGGACGAGTCACGGCACTTCAGCGCCTTCGTCTACACCCTCGACCTGCTGGTCCCGGTGAGCCTGTTCGAGCAGCGCGGCGCCTGGGAGCCGGTCGGCTGGACCCAGTGGCTGGCGTACGGGCTGATCGCGGCGGGATGGATCCTCGCCACCGCGCTGATCGCCGGCGGCACCCGCGTCCTGCGCGGCTCCCACGCCCCCTGACCCCGGCCCGGACGCTCGCCGGCCGAGGTCGTGCCGGGCACTCAGCGCACGGGGGTCTCGACGCGCAGGCGCGGCAGGCTCTCCGGGTGCTTCTCGCGGATGAACGTCACGAGGTGCTCGCGGATGTCGCACCGCAGGTCCCAGGCGCTGGCCGAGTCGGCCGCGCTCATCAGCGCGCGCAGTTCGACCAGCCCGTTCGCGGTGATGTCGGTGACCTGGAGCGTCCAGTCCTTCTGGTCCCACAGCGGGTTGTCGCGCAGCGCCCGGTACAGCTCGGCCCGCACCTCCTCCACCGGCACCGACCAGTCCACCAGGAGGTACACGCTGCCGAGGATGCGGCTCTCGTGCCGCGTCCAGTTCTGGAAGGGATGGCTGGTGAAGTGGGACACCGGCAGAATGAGCCTCCGCTCGTCCCAGAGGCGCAGCGCCACGTAGGTGAGGGTCAGCTCCTCGATACGGCCCCACTCGTCCTCCACCACGACCACGTCGTCGAGCCGCAGGGCGTCGCTGAAGGCGAGCTGCAGCCCGGCCAGCAGGTTGCCGAGCGTGGACTGGGCCGCGATGCCGCCCACCACGCCGGCGATCCCGGCGGAGGCCAGCAGCCCCGCGCCCAGGGCCCGCACCTGCGGGAAGGTGAACAGCATCGCGCCCAGCGCGATCACCACGACGACCGCCGCCGACACCCGGCGCACCAGCGCGATCTGGGTGCGGATGCGCCGGGCCCGGCGGTTGCGCTCGCCCTCGATCCGCGTGAGCCGGTCGAGCACCACGTCGGTCACCGCGTACGCCGCCTGGATCAGCAGCCAGGTCACGCAGGCGATCAGGAGCAGCGACAGCACCCGCTGGAAGCCGTGGGAGCCCGATCCCGGCATGTCCGGGTCGTAGACGGCCTTGACGGTGCCCACCACGGCCGAGGCGAAGCCCGGCCAGGTGCAGCGGCGCGCGAACGGCCCGGCGAGCGCCCATCGGTCGCCGATCAGCCGCGACCTGAGCACCCGCCGGGCCAGCTCCACCGCCACGATCGCCGTCCCCACCGCGATCGCCAATGTCGCCCAGTTCCACGCTGCCGCTGTGACGGCGCCCCCGTTCGTCGTCATGGGGTTTCCTTTGCCCGGGATTGGAACCCCCTTAAACGGGATCAGAAGGCTTCGTCGAAGGCCACCTCTCCCTCGACGGCCACCTGGTAGGCCGAGACCCGCCGTTCGAAGAAGTTCGCCAGCTCCTGCACGTCCTGGAACTCCATGAACGGGAAGGGGTTGGCCGTGCCGTACCGCGCGGGCAGGCCGAGCCGGGCGAGCCGGCGGTCGGCGACGTACTCCAGGTAGCGGCGCATGTTGTCCGCGGTCATCCCGCCGGTGCCGTCGCCGCACAGGTCGCGGGCGAAGGCCAGCTCGGCGGCGACCGCCTCCTCCATCATCCGCACGACCCGGCCGGCCAGCTCGTCGTCGAACAGGTCCGGCTCCTCCCGGCGTACGGTGTCCACCACCTCGAAGGCGAACTCCATGTGCATGGACTCGTCGCGGAACACCCAGTTGGTGCCGGTGGCGAGGCCGCCCAGCAGCCCCCGGGAGCGGAACCAGTAGACGTAGGCGAAGGCGCCGTAGAAGAACAGCCCCTCGATGCAGGCGGCGAAGCAGACGAGGTTGAGCAGGAAGGCCCGCCGGTCCTCCCGCGTCTCCAGCCGCGACAGCTCGCTGATCGAGTCGATCCAGCGGAAGCAGAACTCGGCCTTGTCGCGGATCGAGGGGATGTGCTCCACGGCGGCGAACGCCTTCACCCGCTCGTCGTGGTCGGGCAGGTAGGTGTCCAGCAGGGTCAGGTAGAACTGGACGTGCACGGCCTCCTCGAACAGCTGGCGGCTCAGGTAGAGCCGGGCCTCGGGCGCGTTGACGTGCTGGTAGAGGTTCAGCACGAGGTTGTTGGCCACGATGGAGTCGCCGGTCGCGAAGAACGCCACCAGCCGGTTGATCAGGTGCCGCTCCCCCGGCTCCAGCGTCGCCAGGTCGGCGAGGTCGGAGGCGAGGTCGACCTCCTCGACGGTCCAGGTGTTCCGGATCGCCGCGCGGTACCTCTCGTAGAACCCGGGGTAGCGCATCGGGCGGAGGGTCAGGTCCATGCCCGGGTCGAGCAGCATCGTTCTCATTGGCACGCCTCGCAGATCTCGGGGTTCTCAAGGGAGCAGGCGACCGCCCCTTCATCGGGCACGGCGGGGGTGACGGCCGGCACGGTCGTCTGGGCGATCCTGGTCGCCGGGCGCGAGCGCAGGTAGTAGGTGGTCTTCAGGCCCGACCGCCAGGCGTAGGCGTACATCGACGAGAGCTTGCCGATCGTGGGCGCGGCCATGAAGAGGTTGAGCGACTGCGACTGGTCGACGTACGGCTGCCGCGCGGCCGCGAGGTCGACGAGCGCCTTCTGCGGCAGCTCCCAGGCGGTGCGGTAGAGCGCCTTGAGCTCGCCGGGGATCGCGGGGATGTCCTGGATCGAGCCGTCGTGGAGCTTGATCGCGTCGCGGATCGCCCGCGTCCACAGCCCGAGGGCCTGGAGGTCGCGGACGAGATACCGGTTGACCTGGAGGAACTCCCCCGACAGCGTCTCGCGCTTGAAGACGTTGGACACCTGCGGCTCGACGCACTCGTAGCAGCCCGCGATCGAGGCGATCGTGGCCGTCGGCGCGATCGCGACCAGCAGGGAGTTGCGCAGCCCGGTCTCCGCGATCCTCGCGCGCAGCGCCGCCCACTCCTCCGGATGCGCCGGGGCGCACGGGTAGTGGTCGGGGTGCAGGACGCCGCCCGCCGCCCGCGTCTCCTCGTACGCCGGGTGGCGCCCGCGTTCGGCGGCCAGGCCGGCCGAGGTGCCGTACGCCGCGAGCGCGATCTCCTCGGCGATCCGGGTGGACAGCGCCAGCGCCTCCGGCGAGTCGAACGGCAGGCGCAGCGCGAAGAAGACGTCGGCGAGGCCCATGACGCCGAGGCCCACCGGCCGCCACCGCTGGTTGGCCGCCTCCGCCTCGGGGGTCGGGTAGAAGCCGAGGTCGATCGTGCGGTCGAGGAACCGTACGGCGGTGCGGACCGTGGCGCGCAGCCGGCCGAAGTCGACGGCGTCTCCCTCGGGGGTCAGGTGGGCGGCGAGGTTGACCGAGCCGAGGTTGCACACGGCGGTCTCCCCGTCGCTGGTGACCTCCAGGATCTCGGTGCACAGGTTGGACAGGTGGATGACGTTGCGCGGCAGCGCGGTCTGGTTGGAGGCGCGGTTGGCGGCGTCCTTGAAGGTCATCCAGCCGTTGCCGGTCTGGGCGAGGGTGCGCATCATCCGGGCGTAGAGGGTGCGGGCGGGCACCTGCCGGACGTACCGCCCGGAGGCCTCCAGTTCGCGATACCGGGCGTCGAACGCCTCGCCCCACAGGTCGGTCAGCTCGGGGGTCTCCTTGGGGTCGAACAGCGACCACACGCCGTCCGCCTCGACCCGGCGCATGAACTCGTCGGGCACCCAGTTGGCCAGGTTGAGGTTGTGGGTGCGGCGCGACTCCTCGCCCGTGTTGTCGCGAAGCTCCAGGAACTCCTCGATGTCGGCGTGCCAGGTCTCCAGGTAGACGCAGGCGGCTCCCTTGCGCCTGCCTCCCTGGTTCACCGCCGCCACCGACGCGTCGAGCGTGCGCAGCCAGGGGACGATGCCGTTGGACAGGCCGTTGGTGCCCCGGATCAGCGAACCGCGCGAGCGCACCCGGGTCCAGGCGACGCCGATCCCGCCGGAGTACTTCGACAGCCGCGCCACCTGGCCGTACCGCTCGTAGATGCTCTCCAGTTCGTCGCGCGGCGAGTCGAGCAGGAAGCACGACGACAGCTGCGGGCGGCGCGCCCCGGAGTTGAACAGCGTCGGCGAGCTGGGCAGATAGGCGAGCGCGGACATCAGCCGGTACAGCTCGGCCGCCTCGCCGACGCTCGCCGACAGGCCGCAGGCCACGCGCAGCAGGAAGTGCTGCGGGCGTTCGAGCACCCGCCGCGTGACCGGATGCCGCAGCAGGTAGCGGTCGTAGACCGTACGCAGCCCGAAGTACTCGAACCGGTCGTCGGCCGCCGGGTCGATCAGCGCGTCCAGCGCTTCGGCCTCGTCGGCCACGAACGCGGCGACCGCGTCGCCCAGCAGCCCGGCCGTGTGGGCGGCCGCGACCGACTCGGAGAAGGCGCGCACCCCCTGGCCCGCCGTCTCCTCCTCGATCACCCGGGCGAGCAGCCGCGCCGCCCGCCGGGAGTTGTCCGGGTCCGCGACGACCCCCGCCGCCGCCTCCTCGATGGCCCGCCAGACGTCCGCGGTCTCCTCCGCGCCGCGCGGCCCCGTGGCGGGGCGCGCGGGCGCGGAGACCGGGTCGGTGATCGTCATCGGTCGCCCTCTCCTCCTCGTCTCCTGACCCGGCCGGCCGGAGGGGAGGGGACGCCGCGGCGCACGCGTGCGACGGCACGGCCTGCGGGCGGCGGGCCCTCCCTCGGGGCACGGCGCGGGCACGCGCGGTGACTCCGCGCGCGGTCGCGGGCAGGTCTTCGGGCTCGCGGGCGACCGGCGGGACACACGCCCGCCGGACCTACTGGCCGTCGCTTCCCGGTGCGCTCACGCACCAGTGCTCTGTGACGGCGGTCGTTCCCGCTCACCGCTGCGGGGCAGCCCCGGATTCCCACCGGGTTCCCTCTTGCCTCACCGAGGTGAACCAGCGACGCGATGGATCCTACATCTAGTGGGCGATCTCGCAAGCGACCCTACAAGTTGTGTTGGTCACCGGATTCCGAGATCATCGAGAAGCAGGGCCGTACGACGCGCCTCGCCCGTGAGCCACTGCCGGAACTCCTCGCCGGCGAGCCACATCGGCGTCCAGCCGTTGCGCTCGCACAGGCGGAGCCAGGCGGGCGAGTCCGCGACGGCCCGGCACAGGCCGGTCAGCGCGTCGCGCTCGCGGGCCGCCACCCCGAGGGGGGCGAGCAGGCCGGTCCAGTTCGCGTACGCCACCCGCACCCCCGACTCGGTCAGCGTGGGCGCGTCCAGGCCGGGCAGGCGCTCGGGAGCGGAGACGGCGAGCGGGCGCAGCCGTCCGGCCCTGACGTGGGCGGCGACGTCGCCGCGCCCGCCGAAGGCGAGCGCGGTCGTCCCCTCGGCCACCGCCGCGACGGCCCGTGCGGGGCTGTCGAAGGCCTCGTACGCCGCCAGCCGCGGATCGGCCCCGAGGCCCCGGGCGGTCAGGCCGAGCAGCAGGTGGCCGGGCCCGCGGTCGGGCCCGCCCGCCACCTTCACCCGCTCGGGGGTGCGCAGCAGGGCCGCCGCGACCTGCTCGAACGTGCGGTAACCCGAATCGGGGGAGGTCACCAGCACCTGCCACTCCCCCGCCAGCCTGGCCAGCGGCACGGTCCGGGCGGCGAACGGCCCCGCCTCATCGGGCGCGCGCCCGAGCGCGCAGTCGGCCAGCAGGAGGGGGTCGGCGACCATCAGCCGGTCCGGCCGTCCGACGGCGAAGCGTCCGACGGCCGACGCGCCGCCGCCCCCGGCGTCCCGCGTGACCAGCACTCTGCCGGCCCAGCGGCGGGCCTCGATGAGGGACTTCAGGCTCCGGGCGACGCCGTCCCCCCAGCACTCCGGCGGGCCGGGGACGAGGAGGGAGATCTCCCCGCGGTACGGAGGCGCCGGGGTGCCGCATCCGCCCGCCAGGGCCAGGACCCCCAGTGCGAGAACCGTACGGCGTCGCATGCCGGCACCCTCCCCCCGAAGAGCCCCTTATGCGGACAGACTATGAGCAACCACCCCATCTCAGGACATAACGGACGTTACGGATGTGGCGATCGGCGGGTGGGCGGGCGCGGCGCTCATGTCGTCGGTGCCGATCGGAGGGCGCGGTGACAGATGCGCACCGTCCGGCTCGCGTCCGCGACGCGAGCCGGACGGGACGTGGCGGAGCTACTCGACCGTCACGCTCTTGGCGAGGTTGCGGGGGCGGTCGACGTCGCGGCCGAGGGCGACGGCCGCGTGGTAGGCGAACAGCTGGAGCGGGATCGTGAGCAGGATGGGGTCCAGCTCCACCTCGTTCCTCGGCACCACGATGCAGTCGTCGGCCGCCTCGGAGGTGCGGTGGCCGACCATGAGGATGCGGCCGTGCCTCGCCCGGATCTCGCCGAGCGTGGTGAGGTTCTTGTCCAGCAGTTCGTCGTCCGGCACGACCGCGACGGTCGGCAGCTCGGGGCTGATCAGCGCCAGCGGGCCGTGCTTGAGCTCGCTCGCCGGGTAGGCCTCCGCGTGGACGTAGGAGATCTCCTTGAGCTTCTGGGCGCCCTCGCGGGCCACGGGGTAGCCGCGGACCCGGCCGACGAACATCATGCCCGGCGCGTCGGCGTACTTCTTGGCCAGCTCCCTGATCCGGTCCTCCAGGGTGAGGATCTCCTTGATCTGCTCGGGCAGCCGCCGCAGGCCGTCGCAGATCCTGCGGCCGTCGGCCGGCGACAGGTCGCGTACGCGGCCGAGGTGCAGGGCGAGCAGCGCGAACGCCACGGCGGTGGAGGTGAACGCCTTGGTGGAGGCCACCGAGACCTCGGGCCCGGCGTGCAGGTAGATGCCGCCGTCGGTCTCCCGGGCGATGGCGCTGCCGACCGTGTTGACGATGCCGAGCACCCGGCCGCCCTTGCGCTTGAGCTCCTGCACCGCGGCGAGCGTGTCGTACGTCTCGCCCGACTGGCTGATGGCGACGTACAGCGTGTCGGGCTCGACGACCGGGCTGCGGTAGCGGAACTCCGAGGCCGGCTCGGCGTCGGCGGGGATGCGGGCCAGCTCCTCGATGAGCTGCGCGCCGATCTGCCCGGAGTAGTACGCGGACCCGCAGCCGATGATCTTCACGCGGCGGAAGGACCGGGTCTCGCGGGCGTCCATGTTGAGGCCGCCGAGGTGGGCGATGTGGAACCGGTCGTCGATGCGGCCGCGCAGGGTGCGGGCGACCGTGTCGGGCTGCTCGGAGATCTCCTTGAGCAGGTAGTGCTCGTAGCCGCCGTTGTCGTAGTGGCCGGCGTCCCAGTCGACCGTGAACGGCTCCTTGGCGGTCTCCCGGGCGTCGCTCGTGAACGTGTTGAACCCGTCGGCCTTGATGACCGCGAGCTCGCCGTCCTCCAGGTGGACGACCTGCCGGGTGTAGCGGATGAGCGCGGCGACGTCGGAGGCGGCGAACATCTCCTTCTCGCCGAGGCCGAGGACGATCGGGCTGCCGTTGCGGGCGACCACGATCTCGCCGGGGCGCTGCGCGTCGACGACGGCGATGCCGTACGTCCCGACGACGCTCTTCAGCGCCCGCAGCACGGCCTCCCGCAGCGAGTCGGTCTCCTTGACCATCCGCCCGACGAGGTGGGAGAGCACCTCGCTGTCGGTCTCGCTCTCGAACTTCACGCCCTCGCCCTCCAGGCGGCGGCGCAGCTCGTCGGCGTTCTCGATGATGCCGTTGTGCACGACGGCGATCCGCTGCTCCTGGTCGAGGTGCGGGTGCGCGTTCACGTCACTGGGCGCGCCGTGCGTGGCCCACCGGGTGTGCCCGATCCCGATCGTGCCCTTGAACTTCGCGGGCACCGCCGCCGCCAGGTCGGCGACCCGGCCCTTGACCTTGCGCGTCTTGAGACTCCTGGAGTTCACGACGGCGAGGCCCGCCGAGTCGTAGCCCCGGTACTCCAGCCGCTGGAGACCTTCGAGCAGGATGGGCGCCGCATCCTTCGGCCCGACGTAAGCGACGATTCCGCACATAACCGCTCCTATCCGTAAACGATCCTCCGGAGCTGGCGCAGGGTCAGCTCCGGTGCCGCGACACGCCTTCCCGCGAGCTCGGCGGAGATCCTGGGGAAGATCTGGTCGTTGGTCAGCCCCCTCGACTTGAGTTCGCCGTGGCGGCGCCGCACGTACTCTTCCGCGGGCTCGCCGAAGTACGCCAGGACGTCGGCCACCACGCGGGCCGCCTCACCCGGACCCAGCGAGGTGGTCCGGGTGAGATGGCCGATCAGATCCTCGAAGGGATGCCGTGCCGTGGACACAGAGCAGGACCCTAACGCAGCGCGGATGCCGACTAACAAGTTTCTTGCCCGTTTTCGGGCAGGATCAGACCGAGAACCTCTTGGAGGAGCACGTACGCAGAGCCTTCGGTGTGTCCATGCCGGTGGCCGGTCCGGGCCGGTCTGGCCGGTCTGGGACGGAACTCCCGGTGTTGCCGGCCACCCGGACGCTCAGGGGCAGGGCTCCTTCCTGGGGCAGGGCCATATGTCAGTGATCCAGACTCCCAGCACGTTCTCGTCGCGGCTCATCTCGCGCACCCGCCTCGGCGACGATTCGGTGACGACTCCATAGATCAGTCCGTCCGAGGCCGCCTTTCTCAGCTCTCCTAGTTCCAGTCCGAATTTCCGCAGATTCAATTCGTCGGCGCCGGCGAGCCGCGCGACCCAACTTCTGAACTGGTCCACGGACGACCACTCCACGCAACGAGAGCCTGGCGCGCACCCCTCGTCGCCATCCCAGTAGAGCGACGAGCCAGCTTTGCGGGACCTCGACAGGAGCACACGCTCCGGAGGGCCGTTCTCCACGCCCAGGGTCTTCTCCGTCACCGGCTTCTTGAACTCGATTATCGCTTCCACGGTCAGGCCCGGCGGGAGTCTTTTCAGCACCCAGGCGCTGCCGTCCCCCTTCGCCCCCGTGCCGAAGCCGGCTCCCGTTCCCAGCCCGAGGAGCGCACGGGAAATCGGATCCGGCGACGGCTCAGGCACCTGGACCACTTTCCCTGCCGCGTCCAAGGTGACGGCGTAAGAGCTGGGGGAGATACGTGCCGGTCCCCGGAAGCCCGACCATAACTCACCCGTCGGCCCTATCCGGTAGCCACTCCCCTGCGGCTCCCTGTACCAGTTGGACAGATCCAGCCGTCGTCCCGGGTTCGTCATCACAGCGGCGGCTTTCACGATCAGCTCCCCATGATTGGGAAACGGTGCCGACGGACGCGGAGCGCTCGATGCCTCCGAACCGCCACAGGCGCAGGTGACCAGCAGGGCGACAATGAGTGCACCAAGCAGACGGCCTCGCATACGGAATACTCCTCGGGGTTTCCGGACCAGGTCCAACTCATCTCGGTGTCCTCCGAGGGCACTGGTCTCGGCTTGCCTTGCTTCTCGCCTCCGCGATCGCCTCCCGTCAAGGGGCATCCGGATCCTTTGCTTTCGCATCCTTTGCTTTCGCGCTGTGCGAGCACCGCGAGCATCTGTCCCGCCCCGGCGATCAGCGACGATGTGGCAACGGCACGACTACCTGGTTTTTGTCGCGGACAGGTGCCATCTCTGCGATCTGGGCCACTTTCACCAGCGGCCCTGTCAAGCTGGGCCGGATAACCTCAGGCTGCCCGTAAGCGATCCACCCGTATACGAGCCCAGCCGAGGCGGCGGATCGCAGCCGCGGCAGATCGAGACCCATCGTCTTGAGCATGACGCCATCGTCGTCCCTGAGCGCGGCCACCCAACTGCGGAATTGAGAGAGCTGGTCGTTGTCGTCGCATCGAGGCCGATCGCGCTCCTCACAGGTCACGCCGCTGGGCCAGTACAGGGGCCTCACCGTCCAGGCGTCGGGGCCCGTCCGCGTCAGAGGCGTCATGGGCGACAGGACGAGATCCAGCGACATCAGGTCGGTCGTCTTCTTGATCTCCTCCATGGGCACAGGGCGCTTCAATTCGACGACCGCCGTCACGAGGACGTTGCTCGGCAGCCTGTCGAGAAGCAGCAGGGCGTTATGCGACACCTCATGCGCGGCGCCGAAAAGGAGCGGCGTCATGTCCGTGTAGGGCAGACGCGGAGAGCGAACCTCACCCGAGTCCTGCCGCACGACCTCGAACACCCGCCGCGCCGCTTCATCGGGGACGGATCGCGGCCGCACCAGCACTGTGACGGTGATCTCGCCGTCGTCGATGACGGGGCCCCCAGGCCAGGGCTGCACCACATACTCGGGGTTCGCGATCATCATGCCCGTGGTCAATACCTTTTCCACGTGCGCACACCTCGACGACGAGCAGGGCACCGCTTGGTGCGCGGCAGGCCGCGGGGTCGTCTCCGCTTGAGTATCACAGCTCGCAATCACGAACATAGCAGCCGTCATAATCACGATGCGCCATAACAATTCCGTCAGGCTCCTCACTGTTGAAGCTCGGGCAGGGCGGCCGGAAGGAATCCGTCCCTCCGGCCGCCCTCTCCAGGGCCGCTACCGCTCTCAGTAACGGTTGCCGTTCCGCTGCAGGAATCCGGTGTCCGCCTTACGACCGTGCAGCACCTTCATCTTCTTGCATCCGTTGAGCTTCTTCGGGTTCACGGGATGACACTGCCGATCCTGAGACGGCGACACCCAGTAGTTCATGCGAAATTCAGGGAAAGCACTATGTCCGTAGGCCTTGATGTCACAGGTGTTTCCTCCCGATCCCCAGCATCGTGCGACGACTGATCCGCTGGCGAACGAGAGTTCGTGGATGCCGGCCGCCACCAGCCCCTCAGCCTCATAGGGCTGACAGAACTCGTTGCCGCTCTGAGTAATCTGACCGGCGACCGCGGCCCCTCCTCCAAAGCTGCCTCCACCCTTCTCTACCGAGACCTCGCCCCCGACTGTGAAGCTTGTGGTGTTCGCCGCAAAACAGGCGCTGCTGGAGAGGTCGAGCCGAGAGTGGTCGTAGATGTACTTGTTCTTCTGCTGCTGGGTTTTGTCGATCACCCATTTACCCTTGCTGTTCTTCTTCTTGGGACTCCAGAAGGAGGAATTCGTGTACATCTTTGTTATGGCGCTGAATCTGTAGATAGGCCACGTCGTACTGTCCACGCACAGTTCCGGCTTGAGCCAGCGAGAACGTACGGCGGTCTGAATCGCGGCTCCCTTGACGGGTCTGAGGATCGGCGCGGACCCCCGGCGCACAATGTCGAAGTAACCACCGCACCCGGAGGGGGAGTCGGGAGAGGCCGCAGCGGAGTTCGGTGAGGCGAGTTTGTCTGCCGTGACCGAAGGGCCGGACTTCTTCTGAAGGGACCTGCCGGAGTCGCCCTGGCGGATCGGACTCTCCTGGGCGGTCTCGGCAGCCTCCAACTCGGCCAGGACGTCCCCTGCGACCAGGTCGCTGGAGTCCTCTTGGAGATCGACCGACCCCATCTCGTAGGAGAGTCGATCGTCCCGCTGGAAGGCGAAAGTCTCCCTTTCGCTCGTCTGGCGGACCGTGACCTGTTCCTGCCCCTGATCGTCTTTACTGACGATCTTCCAACTTCGGTCTACACGCGCATCCACCAGCACGGTCGTGTCGTCCGTCGCCTGTACCACGGCGCTGGCCAAGGAGATGGTGGAGTCGGTGCGACGCATGCCGGCCGCGTCCATGCTCTGCTTCTCGCTCACGAGTTGTGTGTTGAGTAACGCCAGTCTGGCGGCCAGCGGAGCGGATGGAGAGGCTTGCGGCAATGCCCAGACTTCCGGCACACGACCTTCGAGGACCGCGTCCTGAGCCTCGTAAAAGCTCTTAATCGTCTCTGCATAGTCGATGGAGCCGGCTCTGCTGGCGCGAGGGGTCAACGAGGTCGACACCCACTCTCCTGTCCCGACAGTCGTCCGCGCATGTACCCGGATCGTGTAGGTGACCCCGTTCACGAGATCGTCGACAAGCGCCGTCGGGTCGCCCGTATCGGTGGTCGTAAGGACCTCACCGCTCTGGTCGAGGACTTCGACATCGTAGCCTTCCAGCATCGCCATAGAACCATTCGTCTCTGGCACACCCCAGCTGACGGTACCGCCGCCATCGCCTGGCGTGGCCTTCAGATTGACAATGGGTCCAGGCGGTCCGGGCGGGATGTACGCGACAGAGACGGTGGGCGACACCGGCGCGGCGGCGTCTCCGAAGACAACGGGGATGGCGGAGTCACTATCAATGGCAAACCAGGAGAGCTCCTGGCCCGTCACCGTGAATGTCGCCGCCTGCACGGGCGCTGCCTGCGCCTCGCCGCCCGGCAGCGTACTCACCTGGGAACCCTTGGTGTCAGTCGTGACCTCAGTATCCAAGGGGCGTACCGACAGGTTCAGGTTCGCCGGGCAGGGGGCTCCTGCGCATACCGGCGATCCTAAATCGAGCACAGTATTCGTGAAGACAGAGCTTCCTGGTATGTCCGCGACGTTGATCCCCAGAACAGTGACCGTCTTATCGTCACCCGATCCACCTACTTTGATCGTGCCGCTCTCCGTGAGGGAGCAGGGGCCCCCTCCGCAGGCCGTCGCGCTGGCCGGGCCTGTCATGATGGCGAAGGCGTCGCTTCGGAGAGTTACCCGCTGTACAGCATCCGCGGCGTCCTCGGTTGCTTCATCCGTACCTTCGACGGTGAAACCCTCCGCCTCCGTCCTGGACGAGCAGATCGCCTGTACGCACGCCTGCATCTTCCATGTATAAAAAGCGCCAGGCTGTAGGAGGTTTTCCGGTACGGCCAATTCGGCCCGCTCTCCACCTGCCACCTGGACCACGCCGAGGGGCACCGCCCCTACCGGCAGTCCTGCGTTGCTGTAGAGAAAGAATTTGGCTGTCACGGACCCGCCGGAAGGCCTGGCGGCCATACCCGACAGAATTGGCTTCTGCGGATCCTCAAGACTTACCGAGAGGCTGCTAGGAGCAAACGGAGCGTCCGTGGTGATGCGGTAGTAGGGCGTCTCGTTGCAGATACGGACCGGGATGCCGCTCAGGCAGGCCTTGATCTTGAATTTGAAGCTGTCGGGGCTGCCCAGCTGGAACTCGTTGCTCACCACCTGACCCGAAGGCGACCCCGTGACAGGCGGGAAGAGTTGCGCGGAGGTCCTTGCCGCGGCCTCGTTGGACGCCGGGCCCATTTGGCCGGCGCTGTCAACCGCCACGATCCGGTAGTAGTACTGGCCCTGGACCATGCCGCTGTCGCTGTAGGTCAGGCCGTTCACCGTGGCGACGCGGGTGGCCGCCGACGGGGTGAAGCCGGCGGTCGTCGAGCGGTGCACCTGGTAGGTGACCGTGCCTCGGTCGTCGGTGGCCGCGGCCCAGGACAGGTCGACGGTGTCGGGACCGGCGACCGCGTTAAGCGTCCCCGGAGCGGTCGGCGGATTGTCCACCGTCGCCGTGTTGCCGACGGCGGTGTTCATGTCGGACTGGACCTGCCCTTGGGTGAGAGCGACGTTGTAGACCCTGACCTCGTCGATCAACCCGCTGAAGTACTCACCGTAGATGCTGTTGCCTCCGATGCGCAGAGGCGCGGTGCTGGACGCGAGGTTGCCGCTGACAGTGCTCTGGGCGACCACGGTGCCGTTGACGTAGGTCTTGATGACCGTACCGTCGTAGGTGCTGGCGATATGGCTCCAGGTATTCGTCGGCAGCGCGGTCGGGCCGGTGACGCTGGCGATGCTTCCGCCGATCTGCAGGTAACTCGTGGGTCCCGACATCCCCATTCCGGGGAAGAAGCCACCGTTGATGCTGGAGTAAAGGGCGTAGGACGCATCGCTCGACGCCTCCTTCATGATGACCGTGCGGTATCCGCTGACGCTGGAGGGCTTGACCCACGCCTCGATGGTCATCTTGTTCGTGAGCTGCAGTGAGGCGGAGTTGTTCACATTCACCCTGCTGGAGGTGCCGTTGAACGACAATGCCTGGCCGAACTTGCCGACCGCCCAGGCCGTGCCGCTCGCCGTACCCGCGTTGCCGGTGCCGGACTGGTCCGCCACCGCCGTTCCCGTGCCCTCGTTCATCCCGTACGCGGCGACCAGCCCGGGAACGGCGGTGCCCGCCGGGGACGGAGACGGAGTCGGCGACGGACTGGGGCTCGGCGACGGTGTTGTGGTGGGAACCGGGATGGGCGTAGTCGGGTCGGAGATCGAGACCAGGTAGTCCAGCTTCTTGCCGTCTATGGAGGTCGAGGAGTAGTTGACCTTCACGTCGCTGGTGCGGGAGATGGCGTCGGTACCGGCGATCGAGTCGATCGACTCCCCCGTCACTGTGGGAATCTCCGGTGGCAGCAGGTAGTTGACGCTCAGCTTCGGCGGCGACTGGCCGGACTCGACGGAGTAGAACGACCAGTACTGGGCCGAGATCGGGTTCGACTCGTCGGGCCAGCTGGACCGGGTGTCCTCCGTCGACTTGAGTTCCACGCCGTAGAACCCGCCTCCGGCCGACCAGTTCCTGGCCATCTGGGTGACGTTGAGACTGGTGACCGTGTCGGAGCCGCAGCTGGGGGTGATCGTGACCGCCCCCGTGCTCGTGGTGGACGGTCGCAGGTTCCACGACAGCGCGTCCGCGTCCCAGGAGGAAGTGACCGGGGATGCGGTGAGCGTACGGCCCACGCATGAGCCGGCGTAGGAGCCGAGCAACTGCAGCGTCGCCGACTCCACGTACTTGCCGGCGAAGCCGCCGGCATCGTCGCCGAAGCCCACATAGCCCCGAAGGAAGTTCGGGTAGATCTTGTTGGTGTAGGAGCACACGCTGCCCGAGCAGCGGCGCTCGGACTGGTAGTACGTGCCGGTGCCGACGTTCAGGACCGAGTCGGTCGCGTCTGCGGCACCCGTCCTGGACTGTATCCAGGCGTCCATCGTCGCGGTCAGTGAGACGGTCGGATCGACGGTGACGGGGTACGTCGTGTCCTTGTCCGCCAGGAACTTGGGATCCGGTTTGATGACGAGCGTCTGGTCACCGGCCTTGCCGACCACTCGCGTGTCGATCTGGCCGCGCATGTTCGGCGCGGACTTCGCGTCTGTGCTCGGCGCCTCCATCATGAACGGCTCGGCCGCAGAGGCCACGACCTTGCCCTTGGCGTCGGTCAGTTTCAGCCCGCCCGCCTTGGTCTCGCTCAGCTTCAGGCCCTCCGACCGCACCGGGAGACGGAACTCCACAGGGCCGGTGGGTCGCTCGCGAAGCACCACATCGTGCCGGAAGCCGGTGGCCAGCGCGGTGACGACCAGATCCGCCTTGAGATCAGATGTGGAGATGTCGTAGATCGCCTTGTTGCCCTCGATCCGCGGCTTGGGCAGTCTCGCAGGCCAGTCCACTGCGAACGACTGGCCCTTCTCGGCACGTTCCAGAGTTGCGAGGTGGGTGTCACCGCCATTGCCAATCCGCACGCCCACCTTCGCGACCTTGGGATAGAGCGCGCCGTCGCGCTCCTCAAGCGTTGTGTCGACCCAGCGGAACGTGCCATCCGGCTGCTTGACGCGAGCGGGTCCCGCCCAGGTCTCCGTCGTGAGATGAGAATCGGGATAGGCCCAGGTCCAGCTCGTCTCGGTGTCCTTCGACGGCACCGGTACCGGCTTGCCTTGTTTTTTCGCCTCCGCGATCGCCTCCCGTAAAGGGGCGTCCGCATCCCTTGGTTTCGGAAATTGCGTCAGCGGTGGCGGCACCGGTTGCGGAACCGCGCCGGACGCTTAGGAGGCATCCTCTGCCGTCGCCGGCAAGCCCGTCGCGAGTACCGCCAGGACCAGAGCCGCCACCAGGGTTTTCCTCCTCCCCGACGACCGCATGGAAACTCCCCGTAAAACAGGGAGAACACTCCGCGACTTTCTCACCGATTCCCCTTCGTGGAGATGTGGGTTGCCACGCGCTTTTGTATCAGCCATGCGGACATATGCACAACATTCCACAAGCGGGGAACTTGGTCAGAAAAAAATAGATTTTCTCTGCATGTCACCAGAATACATATAGGAAATTTCCATTTCCCGCAAAAATCAACAGAGATCACCTGCGATCACACAGCGGGCGCTTCGCTCACGACAGGACACGCACCGGGGGGGCTCCGGCCCCTGTGGGGGAGCACCACCAACAGCAGGGCCGGACGCGGCCGGGAGGTTCTATCCAGCCGACACGGTTCGTACAAGGACGAACCCGGTGTTCAAGGCGCAATCGATGACGACATGCGGCGCCCGAGGCTCTGCGGTCGCGCTCGACGGTCCTGGGCGACGAATCGGCACCGAGGGCGTTCTGTCCACGTCTCGCAGGAGCACCCTCACAGGGCCGGGGCCGGTCCGATATCGACGACAGGCCCGGCGCCAGCGGCCTGTACGGACTCGGCGAGTGCGGCGAGCGCCACCAGCTCTGGTGGCAGACAATCGAACTCGTTGCGAGCGCGGCGGCGCGCAACAGCTTCAGGAACGCGCGCATCCACGCGGGGTGGTCCGGCCAGGCCCGCCCGGTCACGAGGTTCTGGTCGACGTGCACCTCGCTGTCCACCCACGTGCTGCCGCCGATCTCGACGTCCAGGGCACAGGCGGGATACGCGCTTCTCTCCCGGCCCTTCAGCACCACCGCCCCCAGCACCAGCGGGCCGTGGCATAGCGCCGCAATCGGGCCTGCCCGCCCCGGCAGAAGCGGACCACGCCTACGCGGCCGGCGTGGCCTTCGCCGAAGTGAACCGCGAGGAGTAAAGGGGCCTCATTCTCCAACCGTCCAAACCCGGCCGCGCCATGGGTGTCATAGGCGACCGCCGTTGAACTTTTTCGGGTTCACAGGATGACAGCCCCGATAGCGGATCCGTCCCCGAAAGTAGGTGTCGTGATCAGCCCGCCGGGACGGCGGCCCTCAGCACCTTCATGAACGCGCGCATCCAGGCGGGGTGGTCGGGCCAGGCCCGCCCGGTCACCAGGTTCCGGTCGACGTGCGCCTCGCTGTCGACCCAGGTGCCGCCGCCGTTCTCGACGTCCGTGGCGCAGGCGGGGTACGCGCTGCTCTCCCGGCCCTTGAGCACCCCGGCCGCGGCCAGGATCAGCGGACCGTGACAGAGCGCGGCGATAGGCTTGCCCGCGTCGGCGAAGTGCCGCACGATCTCCTGGACGTCGCGGTCGCCGCGGAGGTACTCGGGCGCGCGCCCGCCGGGGATCACCAGCGCGTCGTACTCCGCCGGGTCCACGTCGGCGAAGGCCATGTCGGCCGCCCAGGTGTGGCCCGGCTTCTCGGTGTAGGTGTCGTAGCCCTCGACGAAGTCGTGCACGACGAACTGGAGCCGCTTCGCCGACGGCGCCGCGATGCGCGTCTCGTAGCCCTCCTCCAGAAGCCGCTGGTACGGATACATCACCTCCAGGTCCTCGGCCGCGTCGCCCGTGATGATGAGCACTTTCGCCATGGCGGGTAACTCCCTTCGCGTACGGTTGCGCCTCATCCTGCGCACGTCCTCTCCGGCGGGTCAACGGCTCACCGCGACGCCGAGCCCCCCGGTCGCTCTCGGATCGCTCTCCGGATGGGAACAGTTGGCACCGGCACCCCCGGGGATCCGCTAGAGTTGAGCACGCGTCGCCGGGGAAACCCGAGCGATGGCTGCGGAAGTGGCTCAGTGGTAGAGCATCACCTTGCCAAGGTGAGGGTCGCGGGTTCGAATCCCGTCTTCCGCTCGGAGCCCGGACGACATCCGGGCACGGGCGATTAGCTCAGCGGGAGAGCGCTTCCCTGACACGGAAGAGGTCACTGGTTCAATCCCAGTATCGCCCACCACCCATATCCTGGCACCCCTGCGGCGGTACCGCCGAGGCCTGGCAGGCCGTCCTTCCGCCTCATCGGCAATCGAATCCCAGGTGGCGACGTCTCCGGTGCGGCTACTTCCCGCACCGGCATCACCCAGGACATTCGCGCAGCGACGTCCTCGACGGTGACGCCCGCGCGCGTCCGCACACGCACATGGCGGCGCCAGGCCGTCGACACGGACAGCGGGACGGACATCGGTGGTGCCGACGCCTGCCGCGGCAGGCGTCGGCACCGATATATATGAAACGACCGCGGTGCCGGACGCGCTTTCCCCGGCGTTCCGCACCGCCGGTGCGGCCCCCGCCATGAGCACCGGCGTCGTCTGTGGGCACGCCCATCCGTACCGGCCTGTGCGACGCGCCTCGTCGTAATCATTTTCTACCAATTATCACCATCTGAGCGCAATCTATTTTCTGCAACGATCCCGAGACATGGTCTTGATAATCCCTACATGACGACATTTGTCGGCGAATCAGCCCTGCCTGAGCCCTGTCGTGAATTGCGACAATGGCGACAGACGAGAACGAGACCGCGCCCTCCGGACGATTCTTCTCCGCGTTTGTATGAATCCGCGTGATATGCGGGCTCACCAGGACGCGACGACGAGGGCCTGCGGCGCGGCCCGGCGCATCCGGGTCCGCAGCCAGAGCAATTGAACGGCCGTCTCGGGGGTGCAGCGACCGGCCAGGTCGAGGAGATCGTCGTCCTTGAGCCCGCGGGCGACCAGTGCGACCACGCTCCAGGAAAGCTCGCATTCGGTCGCGAGAAGGTACAACCGGTGCAGCTCGCGCAGCAGGACCAGACCGCCGCCGTCCCCGCCGTTACCGCCTTTTCCTCCGGCCGCGCGTGCGGGCGTCAGCCGCAGGCGTACCGCCGTCACGAGACCCACCCCCTCGGGGCCCGCCCGCTGGAGCTCCGTCCTCGTCGCGTCCAGAATCGCCGGATCCGGCGCCCACGGCTCCATCCGATGCTCCATCTGCTGAGGGCCCTGGTATCGCCGCTGGAACGGCTCGAGCCGCTCGGCGTGCGCCCGGCACTGCGCGGCCAGGCGCTCGCACACGCCGCACAGGTCGGGCTCCCGGGGATGGCCGCGCCACAGCGCGTGGAACCCGCCGGACAGCTCGTGCTCCGTCCGTAGCAGGAGCTCCAGATAGTCCGCCAGGTGGACGGTCACCGATCGGCCCACCCGGAGACGGCCTTCCCGCCGGCCGTACGCGCGGTGTCAGTGCCCATGGCCCCCACCCTTCTCCGGTGATCGCGGACGTCAGACCTCCTCGTAGCGTTCGCGTACGGCGACGCCGTGCCCGAGGGGCGCGGCGGCGGAGCAGACGCCCTCCACGGCCGTGAGCGCTCCGGCGGGCTCCCCCGGCCTGGGGGCGACCCGCACCAGGCGCACCGCCACCGCGGTGCGCAGCGGCTGCCGCGACACCGGGTCCCACGAGGTGAGCGTGAGCTCGGCCGCCGCCCGCGCCACCGCCTCGGACCGGCCGTCGAGCCGGAGGACGACGGCTCCCGGCCGCACGCCCGACAGCCGGGCGACGGCCTCCAGCGCGCCCCGGGGCGACTCGGCCCGCACGAGGTCGCCCTCCTCCACGCCGTACGCCGCGGCGTCGCCCGGATGGACCTCCAGGTGCGGCGGGGCGGGAGAGCGGCGCGGCGCCCGGCAGACGAGGAGAACCAGCGGATGCTCGTCGTCGGCCACCTCCGGAGACGGCTCGTAGTCGGCGGCGTGGAGGAACGCCCGCCCCCGGGGGTCGTCGGCGCGGTACCGCTCCTCGCCGTACTCCGCGCCCGTGGCCAGGTCCGCGCCGAACGCCTGGCAGCGCCCCGGCTCGGTGGCGAACCTCCCCCCGGCGTACAGGCGTTCCGCGCCGTAGGAGCCGGCCGGCGTGCAGGGCCACTGCACGCCGCCGGTCCGCAGCCGGTCGTAGGTGATGCCGGTATGGTCGCAGGGGCGGCCCCCCGAGCAGGCCTTCCACGCCTCGAACGCCGACTCGGCGTCGGTCCAGCCGACGAGCGGCAGGCCGTCGCGGTCGCGCAGGTCCATCCGCCGCGCGTAGTCGAGCAGGACGGCGAGGTCCGCCCTCGCCTCCCCCGGTGGCTCCACCGCCTTCTCGCACAGGTGCACCGTCCGGTCGGCGCCGGTCACCGTCCCGGTCTTCTCTCCCCAGGCGGCTACGGGGAACACGACGTCGGCGAGCCGCGCGGTCTCGGTGAGGTACGGATCCTGGACGACGACGAACAGGTCCTCGCGGGCGAGGACCTGTTCGAGCCCTGGAGTCGCGCTCACGGGGTCGGACGCGGTGATCCACAGCAGCCCGACGGAGCCCTCCTCGGCGTACCCGAGGATCTGGGTCGCGTGGGTGGCCGGCCCCCAGTGCGGGATGACGGCGGGGTCGACGTTCCAGAGCCCGGCCAGTTCGCGGACGTGTCCCGGGTCGGCCCAGTTGCGCAGGCCGGGCAGGTCTCCCGCCGAGCCCGTCTCCAGCGCGTCGCAGCCCGGGCCGCCGAGCTGGAACAGCCCCGCCCCGGGCCGGCCCAGCATGCCCAGCAGCAGGTGGAGGTTGTCGACCTGGCAGGCCGCGGCCGTCGCCTGGTTGGAGCCGAGGAGGGCCGGGCCGACGGTCGACACCAGCCGTTCGGCGGCGCCCAGGATCTCGGCGGCCTGCTCGATCCGGGCGACCGGCACCCCGCAGATCTCGGCCGCCCGCTTGGCCGGGTAGGCCTCGACGGTCCGCCACAGCCGTTCGACGCCGACGGTGTGCGCGGCGACGTAGGCCGCGTCGTGCCAGCCGTTCGCGAGGAGTTCGTGCAGCAGGCCGTTCAGCAGGGCCACGTTGGTGCCGCGGCGCACGGCGAGGTGGACGTCGGCCTCCCTGGCCGCGGGCGTCCGGTCCGGATCGGCCACGATCATCGCGGGCGGCCCGGGGCCGAGCCTCCGGTCGAGCATCCGCTCCCACAGCACGGGGTGGCAGGCCGCGCAGTCGTGGCCCCACAGCGCGAGCGCGTCGCAGTGGTCCACGTCGGTGTACGAACCGGGCTGGCCGTCGGTGCCGAAGCTCGCCGCGAGGGCGGCCGCTGCCGCCGCCGCGCACCCCCGGGTGTCGCCGTCCATGTGCGGGGTGCCGATGCCCGCCTTGCCGATCACGGCGAGCGTGTAGTGCTCCTCCAGGAACAGCCGGGGCCCCGTGTGGAACGCGATCCGGCCCCAGCCGCCGGGCGCGGCGAGCAGCCGCCTCGACCGCGTCACGACGCGGTCCATCGCGGCGTCCCACGTCGACTCGACCAGCCGCCCGCCCTCGCGTACGAGCGGGCGGGTCAGCCGTCCCGGGCGCGGCCGCCAGGCGGGCCACTCGCGCGGATCCAGCCTCCCGTGGTTGACCCGGTCACCGGCCCGGCCGCGTACGCCCACCACCCGCCCGCCGCGCACCGCCAGGTCGACGGCGTCCCCGTGGGAGCCGGCCGCCGACGCCGCGGGTACCCAGCGCTCGACCTCGTCCTCGGTGACGCCGTCCTCCAGGAACACGTCGACCCGCACCGGCCACGGGCTGCCCAGGCGGATGACCGGGGGAAGCGCGTCGCGCATGCGCCCCGGCAGGGCCGCGGCCAGCCGTTCCACCGCGTCGGGAGGTCCGTACGGCGTGCGCCGCCCCCTGGGATCGGCGATCCGGTCCAGCACCTGGCACCTCCGCGGTGACGATGTGTGAACGACGCTCCCCGTACCCGGCGCAATGTCCTTCTGATCCCGGATTCGCCCGAACTGACCGGTTCCTTTTCGAATACTTTCCTCGGCGTGATCGCGGAGTCACCCGGCCGGTGAGCCGCCCAGTGAGCCGTTCAGATAGCGCTCGGCCAGCTCGCAGCTGTCGCGTGTGTAGCCGGCGCCGAGCCGGGCGGCCACCTCGGCGGCCTGGTGGGAGCCGATCCAGGCGACGAGCAGGAGACGGCGGAACATGATGAACGTCCAGATCTCGGCCTCGTCCTCCTTCGGGAGGTCGAGCACGGTGCGGTAGCCGCGCACCCACGACTCCGCCATGTGCGGCACCTCGGGCCGGTGCTCGATGAAGCTGACGGCGGCGGCGAGGTCGTAGAGGTACCAGCCGAGGCCGCAGTCGTCGAAATCGATGACGCTCGCCTCCGCCTCGCCGTCCACCAGCAGGTTGGCCAGGCGGAGGTCGGCGTGGATGAGCCCGTACCGGTCCGGGCCCCTGCCGTACCGCCCCAGCCTGCGGCGCAGCTCGGCCTCAAGGCGGGCGAGCACGGCGTGCGCCTCCCGGTCCACCCCCACACCGTCCTGCCACCTGCCCCAGCGGGGCGAGGGCCCGAAAGCGGCGTCGAGGTCCCAGTGGAAGCGGGTGAAGGAGGCCGGCCTCGCCCAGCCGCGCGCGTGCCGGTGCATGCGGGCGGTCAGCGCGCCCAGCCGCTCGAACTCCTCCACCAGCCGGTCCTCGGCCGGTTCTGCGCCGGGCAGGAACTCGAACATCACGCAGCGGCGGGGCTCGGCGCCCGGATCCTCGACCGTGACGACGCGGGACCCGTCGCGGGCCGGCAGCACTCGCGGCGTGACGACGCCCGCCTCCTCGCGCAGCGCCTCCAGCCAGGCGAGCTCGCTGGCGATGGCGGCCGGGGACTGGTAGCCGAGCCGGTGGACCCGGAGGATCGCCCGCGTCTCCCCGTCGTCCACCGTGAAGGTCGCGTTCTCCGACACGTTCAGCAACGTCACGACGGCGTCCGGGGACAGCCCGTACCGCTCCAGGGCACGGCGGGCGACCCCCTCGACGCGGGCGAGGACGTCTCCGCCACCGGACAGGTCGTGGACCTGCATGCGCACTCCTAACGAATCAGTCGGCCGGTCGCCCCTCATCCTCCCCTGTGATCTCCGCTCTGGTGATCCGGCCCCGGCGGATGGGCGCCGGGGCCGGGTCGCGTCTCAGCTCAGCGGTTGGTCCACAGATGCCAGAACCAGTCGCCCTCGGAGCAGGTGTAGTGCTCCCAGTGGCCGCGGTCGATCCCGCCCTGGCCCGCCGCCACGCACCGCGAGTGGCTCGTGAACCACGTGCGGTACACGTCGTCCCCGGCCGGTCGTCCGGCGGCGGCGTGGGCGGCGGGCGCCGCGAGAACCAGCGGGGCCGCGAACAGGGCGGCGGTCACGAGCGCCGCGATCCCGGCGCGCTCCAACGATCTGATCAACGGATACCTCTTCTCTGCGAAGCACTGACACATGACAACGCAGAGCTACCCGTCAATCACGCTCCGTATTCGGAGATTTTACGTTCGGTCCCGCACGAGCCGGTCGATCTCGGGCCGGTGCGGCATCGAGGTGCTCGCGCCCTCGCGCCGGACCGACAGCGCCGCCGCCGCCGAGGCGAAGCGCAGCGCCCCCTCGGGGCCGAGCCCCTCGGTCCTGGCCACCGCGAGCGCGCCGGCGAAGGTGTCCCCCGCCGCCGTGGTGTCCACCGCCCGAACCGGTACGGCGGGCTCGTGGAGGCGGACGCCGTCGCGGGAGCCGTACAACGCGCCCCGGGCGCCGAGCGTCACGACCACCTCGGGAACCAGGTCGAGCAGCGCCTCCAGCGCGTCGCGCGGGTCGTCCCGCCCGGTGAGGACCGCCGCCTCGTGCTCGTTCGGCACGATGACGCCGACCGCGTCCAGCAGCTCGGCGGGCAGCGGCACGGCCGGGGCGGGGGTGAGGATCACCTCCGTGCCCGTCACGGCGCCCGTCACGGCGCCCGCCAGGCACGCGGCGGCGACCACGGCCTCCATCGGCAGTTCCAGTTGCAGGAGCAGGGCGCGGGACCGCCCGATCGTCTCCGCGTCCTCCGCCGAGGGACCGGTGAGGGCGCCGTTCGCCCCCGGCACGACGATGATCGAGTTGTCGCCGCCGTCCTGCACGACGATGTGGGCGACACCGGAGGGGCCGGGGACGGTCCGCACCCCGCGCGTGTCGACGCCCGCCCCGGCGAGCGCCGCGCGCAGCCCCGGCCCGAACGCGTCGTCGCCCACCGCCCCGAGGAACGCGACCTGCCCGCCCGCCCGCGCGGCGGCGATCGCCTGGTTCGCCCCCTTGCCTCCGGGGATCGTGCGGAAGGCGCGGCCCGTGATGGTCTCCCCTGGCTTGGGGGCCTGCGCCACGTACGCCACGAGGTCCATGTTGGCGCTGCCGAACACCGAGATCACGGCCGGTCTCCCCCGGCGAGCGCGAGCGCACGGACACGGGCGCGGGCACGGGTGGCGAACGCGGTCGCCGGCCCGCCTCCGGTCGAGCACCGGACCATCAGGCCCGGCTCCACGGTCACCACGCGCGGCGGCAGCGAGCCGTCCCGCAGACGGTCGAGCAGCAGCCTCGCGGCGGCCCTGCCACGCTCGGCCCAGCCGAGCGAGACGCTGGTCAGCGACGGCCACGCGACCGAGGCGAGGTCGGTGTCGTCCATGCCGACCACGGCGACGTCGCGGGGGACGTCCCTGCCCTGCTCCCGCAGCACGTCGAGGGCGCCGAGCGCGATCAGGTCGCTGGCGCACATCAGCGCGTCGAGACCGGGAGCGCGCGCCAGCAGCGCCCGCGCGGCCCGGGCGCCGCGGTCGCGCGTGAAGTCGCCCACCTCGACCAGGTTCTCGTCGTACGGCAGGCCCAGCAGTTCCAGCGCCTCCCGGTAGGCGGCGGCGCGGGCCGCGCCGGGCGCGGTGCCGAGCGGGCCGTTGAGCAGGCCGATCCGCCTCCGGCCGAGGCCGTGCAGGTGGTTCATGGCGAGCAGGACGCCGGTCCGCGAGTCGCCGCGCACGTTGTCCACCGGCGTGCCCTCCGGCACCGGTCCGACGACGACCACGGGGACCCGCGCCGTGGTGACGGCCTCGATGTGCTCCGCCCCGACGCCGCGCAGCGGGCTGATGATGAGGCCGTCCACGTAGCGCTCCCGCAGCCCGCGCAGCACGCACACCTCGTCCTCCGGGTCGCCCTCGGTCGAGTGGAGCAGCAGGCGGTATCCGGCCGCCTTCAGCACGGCCTGGATCTCCCGCACCATCGCCACGTAGACGGGGTTGCCGATGTCGGACAGCGCGAAGGCGATCTGGTGGGTGCGGCGGTTGCGCAGCGAACGGGCCACCGAGTTGGGCACGTAGCCGAGTTCGTCGGCCGCGCGCATGACCCGGCGCACCGTGTCCTCGCGGGTGGGCAGCCCGTTGAGCACCCGCGACACCGATGCGATCGACAGGCCGGCGCGTTGCGCGATCGTGGTGATCGTGGGACCCTCGGTCACGGCCACCTCACTCTGGGGAGACTCTCGGGTACTCGTCCACGCGTGGCAGCGCGCGGGGAGCTGTAATCGTTTTCGGCGTGGACGGCCCTTATCAAAGCGACGGCCACCAGCAGCGTCAAGTAACCGAGACGTAAAACGTCTAGATCACCAAGCCGCAACAAGCCGCGCGTTGGTTCTGCTCTTCGACCGGTTTCGCCCTAGAATCCGCCGATGTGAACGAAGGTCACGAGGACCCGCCCAAGCTCCCCACCCGGGAGCGATCCTCCCGGCCCGGGACCGGCCGCCACCGACGGCCGCTGCCGGCCGACCTGCCGGCCGACGCGCCCGCCCTGGTCCTGGCCGTGCCGGGCAGGGCCGGAGATCCGGCGGGCCAGGGCGACGTGGCCGCCGAGGTCGCCTCCATCGTCCGGATCGACAATCCGCAACTCGACCTTCGCATCGTCTCACTGGCCGACGGCGGCACCGATCTCGTCAAGGAGTTCTCCGACATCGCGGCCAAGCGGCCGGCCGGCGGACCGGCGGCGGTGGTGGTGCCGCTCGTGACCGGACCCCATCCCCGCGTCCGGCGCGCCGTGCGGGACGCCGTGACGCAGAGCGGGGCCGCGGTGCGGATCACCGAGCCGCTCGGCCCGCATCCGCTGCTGGCCGAGGCCCTGCACGTACGGCTGTCCGAGGCGGGCCTGGCCCGCGCCGATCGCATGCGGCTGTTCAACGTCTCCTCGCCCGTCGACGGCATCATCGTCGCGACCGCCGGGGGCGACGAGGCCGCGCGAGGGGCCGACGCGACGGCCGTCCTGCTGGCCGCCCGCCTGACGCTTCCCGTCGTCCCCGCCGCGCTGGACGGCGTGCCGACGGTGCGCGACGCCGCCGAGCGGCTGCGCAAGATCGGGGCCAACCGCCTCGCCATGGTGCCGTACGTCATCGGTCCCGAGACCGACAGCGAGCGGATCACGACGGCGGCCGAGGCCATCGGCGCCGGCTGCGCCGAGCCTCTCGGCGCCCACGAGTCGGTGGCCCGCATGGTCTGCGTCCGGTACGGCGCCGCCTTCGGCGGTTTCGACGGCTTCGACGACCTGTCGGACTGAGCCTCCCCGGCCCTCCCCGCCCGCCTCACCCCTGGGGTCAGGGCAGCGGGCGGCGGCCGGGGAAGCCGAGGTCGCTGCGGTGGTACCAGCCGAGGGCGGTCTCCCCCTCCAGCCAGCACAGCCGTACGGACACGCCGCCGAGCACGGCGGGGAAGTCGACGAGCAGCGGGGCGACGCCCTTGATCTCGATCTCCTCGGCGTCGAACCAGCTCAGGATCTCGTCCATCCGCGCCTCCAGGCCCTTGGCCTCGGCGAGGCCGCCCAGAGCGGAGGTCCCGGCCTGCCGCAGGTCGTGGGTGAGCTCCGCGAGGTCGGCGCGGACGGCGACGAACGCGCGGGCGTGCTCCAGCACCTCCGGCATCAGCGACCCGGCCTCGTCCAGCGTGAAGATCCTCGCCACGCTCCGGACGCTACCGCATCGGCCCGCCGGAAGGTCACAGGCGGCGGCGCAGCAGGCAGAACTCGTTGCCCTCGGGGTCGGCGAGCACATGCCACCGCTCCTCGCCGGTCTGGCCCACGTCGGCCCGTACGGCGCCGAGCTTCAGCAGGCGCTCCAGCTCGTCCTCCTGGTCGCGGTCGGTGGGGTTGACGTCGATGTGCAGGCGTAGCTTGCCGCGCTTGCACTCCGGCACGGGCGCGAAGACGAGCGTCGGCTGGAGGCCGCCGAAGCCCACGCCCGGCGGGCCGATCTCGATCCACCCGTCCGTGCGCTGGAGGACCTCGAAGCCGAGCACCTCGCACCAGAACGCGGCGAGCCGCTCGGGGTCGTGACAGTCGACGACGAGTTCGCTGATGCGACAGGCCATGACTGCGGCTTTACCCGTGGACGGGCTCCCCATGCAGCGGGCAGTGGGCGACCTCCGGATGGGCCGCCAGCCATTCGATCCGCTGCCTGCTCTCGTCGTCCATGGGCGTGTAGACCACGATGCGGGTCTCCGGCGGCGCGGCCAGCGCCATGCTGGTGGACGTCAGGCGGATCAGGCCCACCGACGAGTGCTTGAACAGCTTCATCCGGACGCCCGGTCTGGCCACCTCATGCATCGCCCACATTCGGGCGAACTCCGGGCTGGCCGCCGACAGCCGGGTGACGAAGCCCGTCCAAGCCGGCTCTCCCACATGCCTGCCGAAGGCCGCCCGCAACGTCGCGACCATCTGCGGGAGTTCCTCGTCCTTGTTCACGAGCGGGCAGCAGCAGTCCGGCATGGTGAACACCCGCCACAGGACGTTACGCTCGAGCCGTGGCCGATCGACCACGGACGCGAAGATCGTGCCGTAGGCGGCGTTCCAGGCGAGCAGGTCGTAACGCCCGCTGTAGACGCACGCGGGCAGCGGGTCGAGCCGGCGCAGGATCGTGTGCACCTCGGCGTCGAGGCCCTCCCCGTCGCCCGCCGGATCGGCGATCTCCGGCAGGTCCGCCAGCCGGTAGAGGTGCTCCCGCTCGGCCGCGTCCAGCCGCAGCGTACGGGCGATGGCGTCGAGCACCTGCACCGACGCGTTGATGGGGCGGCCCTGCTCCAGCCAGGTGTACCAGGTCACGCCCACACCCGCGAGCTGGGCGACCTCCTCCCGCCGCAGGCCCGGTGTACGGCGGCGCAGGCCGGGCGGCAAGCCGACATCCTCGGGCCGGATCCGCTCGCGCCTGCTGCGCAGGAAGGCCGCGAGCTCCTCACGCCTGGTGTTCCTGGTGCGAATCCCCGTCGTCACCTCCCCATCTTGGCGAGTGCGCGACCGCGTTGCCAGGTGGTGTCAGTACCAGTATCGGCAGGCTCTCGTTACCGGTATCGCGACGGCCGCATCGTTGCCGCCATGACCACTGTCACCACCCGCGCGCCGGCCGCGCGGCGAACCTCGCCGAGTCTGCTGCTCACCGTCATCCTGGCGGGGCAGTTCATGGCCGTCCTCGACGCCACCATCGTCAACGTCGCCGCGCCCACGATGCGCGCCGACCTCGGGGCCACCGGCTCCGGACTGCAACTCGTCATCTCCGGCTACACCGTGGCGTACGCGATGCTGCTGATCACCGGGGCACGCCTCGGCGGGCTGCTCGGCTACCGGCGGCTGTTCCTCACCGGGCTCGCGGTGTTCACGGCCGCGTCGCTGATGTGCGGGCTCGCCCCGTCGACCGGCGTGCTGATCGCCTTCCGGCTGGTGCAGGGCGCGGGAGCCGCCCTGATGGTGCCCCAGGTGCTCAGCCTGATCCAGATCACCTTCGACGGCGCCACACGAGGGCGGGCGCTCGGCGTCTACGCCACGGTCATCTCGGTCGGCGCGGTCGTCGGCCAGGTGCTCGGTGGGCTGCTGGTGACCGCCGACCTGTTCGGCACGGCCTGGCGGCCGGTCTTCCTGGTCAACGTGCCGATCGGGCTCGCGCTGCTGGCCGTCGGCGCCCGGACGCTGCCCGCCGCACACGTGCGGCGTGAACAGGGGCTCGACGTGCCCGGCCTGGTCACCCTGTCGCTCGCGGTCTGCCTGCTGGTCGTGCCGCTCGTGCTCGGCCACGAGGAGGACTGGCCGCTGTGGGGGTGGGTCGCGATGGGCCTGTCGGTTCTCGCGTTCTGCGCGTTCCTGCTTGTGGAGCGGCGTGCGGCGCATCCGCTCGTCCCCGGCCGCCTGCTGCGCGCCCCCGGGGTGGCCGTCGCCGCGTCCGGCATCTTCCTCGTCATGGCGGCGTACGGCGGCTGGCTGTTCGCCATGGCCCTCCACCTGCAGGGCGACCTCGGCGACAGCGCCCTGCGGGCGGGCTGCCTGTTCATCCCCGCGGCCGCCGCCTTCGGACTGACCAGCCTCAACTGGAAGCGGCTGCCGGCCGGCCTGCACCGGCCGATGATCGTCGCGTCCGCCGTCGTCACCGCCGCAGGCGAGCTGGCCCTGGCGGCGGCGCTGGCCGGCGGCGGCCACGGCGAGCCGCTGCTGGAGATCAGCTTCGTGGCCATCGGGGCCGGCATGGCGGGCACGTTCAGCCCGCTCATGGCGGTGGCGCTGGCCCGGGTCGCGCCCGCCGACGCGGCCGACGCCAGCGGCCTGCTGGCGATGATGCTCCAGCTCGGCCAGGTCGTCGGCGTGGCCGTCTTCGGCACGCTGTTCCTCAGCCTCGCCCCGTCCACGCACGCCGCCACGGTGACATCGCTGTGGCTGGCCGCGGTGTCGCTGGCTGCGGGCGGGTTCGCGCTTCCCCTCCTGCGCACCCGCCGGGTCAACCGATGAGCACTCGGTGAGTGCTCAGATGAGGCCGAGGGCGAGCATCGCGTCCGCCACCCTCCTGAAGCCGTCGATGTTGGCGCCGGCCACGTAGTCGCCCGGCATGCCGTACGCGTCGGCCGTCTCCAGGCAGCGGGCGTGGATGTCGCTCATGATCTCCTGGAGCCGCCGCTCGGAGAACTCGAACGTCCATGAATCGCGGCTGGCGTTCTGCTGCATCTCCAGGGCGCTGGTGGCCACGCCGCCCGCGTTGGCGGCCTTGCCGGGGCCGAAGGCCACTCCGGCCTCCTGGAACACCCGGATGCCCTCGGGCGTGGTGGGCATGTTGGCGCCCTCGCCGACCGCGACGCACCCGGCCCGCACCAGCGCCTCGGCGTCCTTGCCGGTGATCTCGTTCTGCGTGGCCGACGGCAGCGCCACCTCGCAGGGCACCTCCCACACGCTGCGCCCGGCGACGTACGCCGCATCGGCGCCGCGGCGCTCGGCGTAGTCGCTGAGACGGCGCCGCTCGACCTGCTTGACCTGCTTGAGGAGATCGAGGTCGAGGCCCTTCTCGTCCACCACGTAGCCGGAGGAGTCGGAGCAGGCCACGACGACGCCGCCCATCTCGCGCACCTTCTCGATCGCGTGGACGGCGACGTTGCCCGAGCCCGAGACGACCACGCGCCTGCCCTCGAACGACGTGCCCTTCGCCTTGAGCATCTCCTCGACGAAGAAGGCGCAGCCGTAGCCGGTGGCCTCGGTGCGCACCTGCACGCCGCCGTAACTCAGCCCCTTGCCGGTGATGACGCCGGACTCGTACCGGTTGGTGATGCGCTTGTACTGGCCGAACAGGTAGCCGACCTCCCGCTGCCCGACGCCGATGTCCCCCGCGGGCACATCGGTGTACTCGCCCAGGTGCCGGTACAGCTCGGTCATGAAGCTCTGGCAGAAGCGCATGATCTCCCGGTCGGAGCGGCCCTTCGGGTCGAAGTCCGCGCCTCCCTTGCCCGCGCCGATCGGCAGGCCGGTCAGGCTGTTCTTGAAGATCTGCTCCACCGCGAGGAACTTGACGATGCCGAGGTAGACCGAGGGGTGGAAGCGCAGCCCGCCCTTGTACGGCCCGAGCGCGCTGTTGAACTCGACCCGGAAGCCGCGGTTGATGTGCACCTCACCCCGGTCGTCCTCCCAGGGCACGCGGAAGATGATCTGCCGCTCGGGCTCGAAGATGCGCTCGATGATCTTCTGCTCCGCGTATTCCGGATGCTTGCCCAGCGCGGGACCGATGCTCTCCAGGACCTCGCGCGCGGCCTGGTGGAACTCCGCCTCCCCCGGGTTGCGGCGCAGAATGTTGTCGTAAACGCCCTCGAGCCTTTCGTGCAGCACTCGATCGCTCCTAGCTTCTGCCTGATTTCTCCCAATTCACTGTATCGATGACGAGGTTGTGAGAAGGACCGTCTCACCGGCCGGGACGGACGACGGCCCGCCAGACGTCGATGACCAGGACCGGCCGCATGCCGACCGACTCGTACAGGCCGAGCGCCGGGGTGACGTTGTTGGAGTCGACGTGCAGGATCGTCCCCACCCGCCCCCGCCGCTCGTCGGCGGCGAAGGCTCTGCTGAGCAGCAGCTTCCCGAGGCCGTAGCCGCGGAAACCGGGCCGCACCGCGAGCGTGCGGACATATCCGCAGTTCTCGTCGGACACGAAATGGTCGGTCCCGAGCAGCATCGCCGCCGGCTCCCCGTGGACGCGGGCCAGCAGAAGCTGCCCCCAGTCGTTCGCG
The DNA here is from genome assembly GCF_014161415.1 of Microbispora sp. H10885. Lineage (NCBI taxonomy): Bacteria > Bacillati > Actinomycetota > Actinomycetes > Streptosporangiales > Streptosporangiaceae > Microbispora > Microbispora sp. H10885. Next base: position 295,876 of record NZ_JABBWY010000002.1, read on the forward strand.
CTGGACGACTCCATCTCGGCGGTCCACTCCTCGAACGTCTTCGGCACGAACCCGAAGTGCTCGGCGAAGCCCTCCTGGTGCACCCGATGGGCCGTCCGGAGCACCGCCTCGCACCCGGGGGCGCCGGCCTCGACCCCGACCCCCGGCAGGAACACCGGCCGTACGCCGGAGTGGTCGGCCCGCATGCGGTGGAAGCTGGTGGCGGGGGCGAAGCCGCGCCGCTCGGCGGCCTCGCGCATGGCCTTGTCCTGCTCGTAGAGGCTGATGTCCACCACCGCGTGGTCGTGCCCCGCCTCGCGGGCGAGATCGGCGGCCCGGCCGAGCGCCATGTCCCACAGGAGGGCGGCCGCACCGGGCTCCCGCGCCTGCACGTCGATGTCGACGTTCTCGCTGGCGCCGTTGCGCCTGGCGTAGCCCCAGCCGAGAAGCCGCCCGTCGGAGCGGACCAGCCAGCTGTCGTGGTCCAGGTCGAGCTCCTTCAGTGTGTCGGCGATGTCATCGAGCGTCCAATCGGGCCTGCCGGTCACCTCGATGTCGTGCTCGGCGACCAGTTCGTGCACGGTCACCGCGTCGGCGACCACCGGCCGCCGGATTTCGTAGTCGTTCACGTCGCATTTGTACGTTGAGTGACTTGTGAGGGACTTGCCGGAGCCTTGTGCCGCCATGAAAGTTTCCCGCACCCCGGGGCGCCCCGCGTGCGGGCGCCCGTCGTAGGCGCTGATCAGAGGGGGCGATACCGAAAGACATCCGCCTCGCGGTTGATCCGGGCGCGACGGTGTGGATTCCATGGTCCCGCAGTGGCAGGCGGCTGCACGCGATCGAAGGCAGCCGCGGGGTTCACGAGCCGCACGGCGGCCCGCCGTCCCGGGAGCATCGATGTCCAAGCGTCTCACCGAGCGTCTCAGCGCGTGTCTCAGGGCACGTCCCAGCGTGGCGCTCGCGACCGCCGTCACCGCGCTGGCCGCCGGCGCCGCGTTCGTCACGGCCGGCCCGACGCCGGCGGTGGCCGCGACCGGCGGGTTCGACTTCACGCGGGCCCAGGTCGCCGCCACCGGCCTGCAGACGCCCTGGGGACTGACCTTCCTCCCGGACGGCAGCGCCCTCGTCTCCGAACGCGACACGGCGAACATCATGCAGGTGCGTCCCGGTTCGTCGCCCGTACGGGTGGCGACCGTCCCGAACGTGTCGCCCGGCGGAGAGGCGGGCCTGCTCGGCATCGCGGTCTCCCCCACCTACGCCGAGGACCAGTGGGTCTACGCCTACTTCACCGCCGCGTCCGACAACCGGCTGGTCAGGTTCAGGCTGAACGCCCCGCAGACGCAGCAGGTGCTCCTCTCCGGCGTGCCGAAGGCCCAGTTCCACGACGGCGGGCGGATCGCGTTCGGCCCCGACGGCATGCTGTACCTCTCCACGGGCGACGCCGGCACCTCCGCCAACGCGCAGAACCTGAACAGCCTGGGCGGCAAGATCCTGCGGATGCGGCCCGACGGCAGCGTGCCGCCGGACAACCCGTACGGCTCGCGCGTGTACAGCTACGGCCACCGCAACGTCCAGGGGCTCGCCTGGGACGAGGGCGGACGGCTGTACGCCAGCGAGTTCGGCCAGAACACCTGGGACGAGCTCAACTACATCGTCCCCGGCGGCAACTACGGCTGGCCCACCTGTGAGGGCGTCTGCACCGACTCGCGCTTCCGCAACCCCATCGTCACCTGGAGCACGTCCGAGGCGTCGCCCAGCGGCCTGGCGTACGCCAACGGCACGCTCTTCGCCGGGGCCCTGGCCGGGAAGCGGCTGTGGACGGTGCCGGTCAGCGGCGGCAGCAGGACCGGCAACCCGGTGGCCGAGTTCCAGGGCACGTACGGCCGGCTGCGCGCCGTGGCCGTCGGGCCGGACGGGTGGCTCTGGGTCGGCACGAGCAACCGCGACGGCAGGGGGACCCCCGCGGCGAACGACGACCGGATCCTCCGCGTCCCGCCCGCCGGCGGCTCGTCGCCCAGCCCCTCTCCCAGCCCTTCGGCCTCGCCGTCACGCAGCCCCTCCCCGTCGCCGAGCCCGTCGGTCAGCCCGTCGGTCAGCCCGTCCGTCAGCCCGTCCGCGAGCCCGTCGGCCGGTCCGCGCGCGTGCTCCGCGACGTACCGGATCGTGAACCAGTGGCAGGGCGGGTTCCAGGGCGAGCTCGCGGTGCGCAACTCGGGGACGGCGGCCATCACGTCGTGGACCGTCACCTTCGCCTTCCCCGACGGCCAGCGCGTCACGCAGTCCTGGAGCGGCCGCTTCACCCAGTCGGGCGCCGCGGTGACGGTCGCCAACGAGACGTACAACGGCGCGCTGGCACCGAACGCCTCGACGACGGCCGGCTTCAACGCGAGCTGGTCCGGCGCCAACCGGGTCCCGTCCCCGATCAGCTGCACCGCCGGGTGACCGGCACGCTCATCGGTCTTCCTGACGCACGGCGTTCGGACGGCATTCACTCCTCATAGTCGTCGTCCCAGTCCGGCCAGGGGAGACCGAGCCTCTCGGCGAACTCCGGGCTGCCGCCGACGATCCTGGCGTGCGGCCTGGGGTCGTTGCCGCGCAGCCAGTCCACCAGACGCGCCGCCTGGTCACCCGCGTCCGTGTCGTCGATGAGGACGGTCCACTGGAGCTGCACCCACGGCTCGTCGTCCGGCCGATCTCCCCCGGCGGACGACGGTTCGCGCGGATGCCAGAAGACGACCTGGATCTCGTCCCGCCGGTCGGCCTCCGCGTAGGTTCCGCCCGCTTCGCACTCCCACGCCGCCAGGAGGCCGGGATCCTCGCGCAGCGAGCGGCGCACCTCACGGGCGACCGTACGGGCGGGCCACTCCCAGCCGTGATCGTCCACGGCCCGGGCGACGACCTCGTCGTAGGAACCGGCGGCGAAGCGGAACGGCTCCAGCTCGACCGCCGGCGAATCGGGGTCGCGCCAGCCGCGCCAGACGACCGTGTCACCGTCACGGACGATCGTGACATAGAGGGATCCACAGCACCCCTCGGTGCAGTACGCCTCGGCCAGCCGTACCTCCCGGCCCTCCTCGGTCGCCTCAAGCCCGCCCAGCAGGTGCTCCGGCTCGTACGGCCGGCCCTTACGGAACGCCCGCGCGACGACCGGCCGGCCGTTGACCAGCGGCCTCGTCTCCACGCGGCCCGGCAGCGCCGGATCGGGGACGACGACATGCACCGTCAGCCGGTCTCCCCCGTCCGCCGCAAGCCGCGAGGGGAATCGCGGCACGACCGGCAGGGCGGCGATCGACCGGCGCGCCCAGGCCGCCCGCCGGCGGGTCACCGGGTCGGGCGACCGTGCCGCCCCGGCGAGCGCCTCCGCCGCGCGCGCCGAGGTGAGCAGGCGGCGCAGCCGCTCCAGCGTCGCCTCCCGGACGCCGGGCCGCCACGGCAGGCACGCGGCGTGGCCGCTGGTCAGGTCCTCCGCGAGAGCGACGGCCGAGGCCAGCGAGTCCAGCTCCGGGGGCACGGCCGCCGCGCGTACGGCGAAGGCCGCGAGGGCCCGGCAGGCGTCGTCGTAATCACGCAGCGCGGAGAAGTCCTCCCAGGCCATCGCCTGGAGGAGCCGGCCCGCCACGAGGACAATCTGGTCGACGGTCTCGCCGTCTTCGAGGACGTCCGCGAGGCGTACGGCCTGGGCCACCCGCAGCGCGTGGCCACCGGCCGTGGGATCCTGGCCCGTGGCGTGCCGGAGCAGCCAGGCGACGGCGACGGGATCCTCCGCCCGGCACATCGCCTCGATGGCACGGCTGAGGGTGAGCAGTGCCGACCGCTCCGCCAGCCACACCAGCGCCCCGGCCGAACCGGGGATCGACTCCAGCACGGCCACGGCCACGGGCCCGAGACAGCGCAGCAGGCCGAGCGTACGGACCAGGGGGACGTCCTCCGGGCCTGCCCTGCCCGCCAGCAGGCACAAACCGGTCAGCGCGGGACGGCGGTCCCTCGCGTGCCGGGCCAGCCAGACGCCCGTCTCGCGGGCAGGCTCGGTGGCTAGCCAGGGCAGGCCGTCCAGGACGTCGGGCCTGATCGCCCACGCGGGGACGTCCAGGGCGCGGAGGTCCTCGTGCAGCTCGTCGAGGGAGCGACCGGGGCCGTCGAAGTGGGCGCGGAGCACCGCGGCCAGCGCGGCTCTGGCCTGCTCGACGGAGAAGGAGCCACCGCCAGGCCGGGGACCTCGGTGGTCGGCGTCATCGGGGTAGGGGCGCCCGCCATTGGGAAGGGGCGCGTCGGGTGTCAGCGCGTGCAGGCGGGACGCGTGATCGAACAGGGACAGCCGGTGGTCGAGCGCACCGCGCTCGCGGGCCAGGCTCACCGGCCGGAGACGAACTCGATTCTCTCGTTCATGCCACTCACGATGTCATCCCCGCCCGCCGGCGGCAAGATCGAATGCGTGGGCGGCCGTACGCGCGACAGCGTCACGGCCCGCGCTCCCCGACCGCTGTACTGGAACCGGCGGAGGTGACCGTCCTGCGCTCCGGGTCGGCCAGCGCGCGAAGCCGCTCCTCGTGATCGTCACCGGGGAGGAAGCCGCCGTCCCGGCCACGCGAGCCCGGTCACGTTTCCATGGGTGCCGTCAAGCATGTGGTGGGACAGAACCGCCAATCATCTCGTGGGACCAGACAAGTCCATAGATAAATTCCTATATACGTCTCAACGGGATGAGAAGGGGGATACGTCCCCTTACGGGAGGCGGTGGACATGGAGTTGCGCGCCCAGCTGCAAGATTGCGTCGGCGAGCTCGATGGCCTCGAACGCAGCCTGGAACGGTCACTGGGCGTCATGCGTGGCAAGCTGGAGGCTGCGATCAACGTGCAGCGCCGGTACGAGGCGGACGCCGCCCATGAGCTGCGCACTCCGGTGGCCGGGCTGCGGGCCCAGCTTGAGGAGGCCCAGCTCAACCGTGCGGAGATCGATCTGGACAGCTTGCTCGAACGCGCCCTGAGCGATGTGAACCGGCTGCAGGCGATAATCGAGGACCTCCATCTGCTCTGCGAGCTCCAGGAGGCCGCGCGACTGGTCGAGCCGGTGCCCGTGGACCTGGCGGAGGTCGTCCGGGCGCAGGTGCCCCGGTGCGCCGGCAGGCACGAGGTCAAGGTGAAGGCGGAGCCCGGGCTGGTCGTCTCCTCGGTGCCCGCGAGGCTCGGCCGCCTGCTCGCGGAACTGCTCGACAACGCCCAGCGTCACGCGCGCTTCCTGGTGCGGGTGGAGATTCGGCGCGCCGGAGACCTGGGCGAACTGGTGGTCAGCGACGACGGGCCGGGAATCCCCGCGCACGAGCGCGAGCGCGTCTTCGGCCGCTTCACGCGGCTCGACGACGCCCGGTGCCGCGACCGCGGCGGCACCGGCCTCGGCTTGGCGATCGTCCGGAACATCGCCGAGATGTACGGCGGCAGCGTACACGCCGAGGAGGCGGCCGGCGGCGGCGCCGCACTGGTCGTACGCCTGCCGCTCGCCCACCCCTCGGCCCCAGGCTGAGCAGTTCGCCAGACGACAACGACAGCGCTGCACGAGATCTTCGCCGCGACAGGGCCCGCGGCTGGACGATCTTCTTCCAGCCCGTCGGGACGACAAGGCCGCATATCTCGGACCCCCGCGGAAGATCATCACTATATAGCCTTGAATGTCCCAAAAAGTGAGTATTAGTCAAGGGATGTATTGACTCGGGGTTGATTAGAACTGAAACACATGGTTCCAGAGTGACTGTCTGTTCTTAGTCGTGACGTGGTGCTACGGTATGTGCCTGTTCACCGCCCTGCTGTGAAACGGCACCGCATGGCCGTCCCGCCTTACAGGGAGAACAGCAGGTTCGACGCGGCCTTGTCATGCTCTGCCGCCACCCCGAGGACGCCGATGTCAGTAGATGCACCCCACCGGGCGCGGAGAAGGTTTTCACCAAAGGAACTGGTGGTCCTCGCCTTTCTCGGCACCGTGATCATTACGGCCTGCGCGTGGTTGTGGGCGATGTCCATCGCCCCTTATGAGGCCAGAGAGCTTATGGCGCTCGTCGGCGGGGTCTCGGCCGTACTCCTGTCCGGCGCCGTCGCGGCCGCCGTCCACTACGCCGGCACCGGTCGCCGGCTGCGTGAGCGGGCCGAGTGGGCCGGCGCGCGGTTCGCCTGGCTGGAGCGGGAGACGCTGCGGACGGCCGAGGAGTCGCTGCCCTCGCTGGGACGTCAGGTGCGGGACGGCGCCTCGGTCGCCGAAGCGCTCTCCCGGATACCGCAGCCCCCGGACGGCCCGCTGCGGCACCTGCTCGAAGCGGCCGGGCACGAGCTCGAACTGCTCGGACGCGAGCGCGCCGCCGCCCAGGTGTCCCGCGACGCGACCGAGAGCGAGATCTCCCGGCTGATCGACGACACGCTGCCGGAGCTGTTCCGGCGGATCCAGACGGACCGGATGTCGGTGAGCGCCGCACTGGCCGAGATACGCCAGCCGGGGCTGGACCCGCTACGCGACCTGCTGCGCGAGACGGCGCGGCAGCTCTCCGAGAGCGAGCGCAGGGGCACCGCCGTGATGGCGGCGTGCGCCGGGGCCGCGGCCCGGGTGCAGGCACAGGCCACCAGCCTGCTCGCCCGGCTGCGTGAACTGGAGGAGCAGTACGGCGAGCATGAGGAGGTGTTCGCCGACCTGCTGGACCTGGACCACCGCGTCTCCCAGATGAGCCGGCTGGCGGACAACATCGCGCTGCTGAGCGGCGGCCGTTCCGGGCGGCGATGGACCCGGCCGATCGTCATGGAGAGCGTCCTGCGCGGCGCGATGGGCCGCATCAGCGCCTACCGGCGCATCCGGCTGCACTCCACCAGCACCGTCGCCGTCGCGGGGTACGCGGCCGAGGGCGTGATGCACGCGCTGGCCGAGCTGATGGACAACGCCGCCACGTTCTCGGCGCACGGCACCGAGGTCCACGTGTACGTGGACGAGGAGGACGCCGGCGTCGTGATCACGATCGAGGACAGTGGCCTGGGGATGCGCCCGCGCGAGCGGCAGCACGCCACCAGGCTCGTGTCCGAGCCGCTCGACCTGCGGACGCTGTCCGGTACCCGGCTGGGCCTGGCGGTCGTGGGACGCCTGGTCGACAAGTACGGCCTGACGGTCAGCTTCCGGTCGTCCGCCCGCGGTGGCATGGGGGTCGTGATGCTGATCCCGCGCCTGCTGATCACGCAGCCCCTGTCGGCCACCGTGCCGCCCGACGCCGAGGCGTCGGTCCGCCACCCCGTGCGGGCCGCCGTACAGGCCGCCGTGCAGGCACCGGCCGTACCCGCGCAGGAGGGGCCGGCCGACGCGTCCGAAGACCTGCTGCCCAGGCGGCGCCGGGGGCAGACGCTGGCCGAGGCGACCAGGGCGCGGCAGGCGTCGCCGGCCAAGCCCGCGCGCGAGGGTCCCGACTCGGCTGCGAGGTTCGCCGCGTTCCGCCAGGCCGGCGGCCGTGGGCGTACTTCCCCTTCAGCCCCTCCCCCGGCCCCGGGCGACTCTTGACACGCGTCCGCCGACCACCGGACGTCTTTGGATTCACAGATGAGGAGGCAGGGGGCGTCCCTCCCGCGCCGAAGGGGCACCCCGTCGTTTCTATGAGCACAACCGACGCTTCGCACACCACCGACAGTGACTTCGACTGGCTACTGGAGAACCTCAAGAAGAAGACCCCGGGGATCAGGCATGTGCTGGTGCTGACCAGGGACGGCCTGAAGATGAGCTTCACCGCCGGCCTCGGCCGGGACGGGGCCGACCAGCTCTCCGCCCTGGCCGCCGGGATCCAGAGCCTCTCGCTGAGCGCCTCCGCCGAGTTCGGGGACGGCATCGGAGCGGGGCAGGCGATGGTGGAGTTCGCCGGCGGACTGCTGCTCATCGTGCCGGCCGGGGACGGCGCCCACCTGGCCGTGGTGGCCGAGGAGGACGGCGAGGTGGGGCTCATCGCGCACAACATGAACGAACTGGTGGAGCAGATCGGGGTGTACCTCACCGCGGCACCGCGGCAAGCGGAGAACAGCGACGACCGCGGATGACACGGCGAGCCATCGACCAAGAAGACCCTGACCGGCTCTACACGGTCACCGGTGGGCGTACCAGCGCCGATGAGAAGACCTTCGACTCCGTCTCCCTCATCGTCAGCGAGTGCGCCCCGACCCCCGGTATGCAGTCCGAGCACATCAAGATCCTGCGGATGGCCCAGCGGCCGACGGCGGTGGTGGAGATCTCGGCGGAGCTGCGGCTGCCGGTCAGCGTGGTGAAGATCCTGCTGTGCGACCTGCTGGACACCGGTCGCATCACCGTCCGTCATCCGTCGATCGCCGCACAGGCCGGACGACCGGATCCCGAAATCCTCAGGCAGGTGCTCGTTGCACTCCACAACCTCTGACCAGATGGCGGCCACCACGCGAACGCCGCTGCGCACGACCGCCGCGGACGCCCTGAAGATCGTGATCGTCGGCGGGTTCGGGGCGGGAAAGACGACCATGGTCGGCTCGGTGAGCGAGATCCGCCCGCTGAGCACCGAGGAGCTCATGACCCAGGCGAGCGTGGGCATCGACGACGCCAGCCGGGTACGGACCAAGTCGACCACCACGGTTGCCTTCGACTTCGGCCGGATCACGCTGAACGAGAGCAGGGTGCTCTACCTGTTCGGCGCGCCCGGTCAGCAGCGGTTCTGGTTCGTGTGGGACCAGTTGTTCGCCGGCAGCCTGGGCGCGGTCGTCCTGGTGGACGCCCGCCGCCTGGAGGATTCCTGGTACTCCATCGACCGGCTGGAGCACCACCGGACCCCGTTCGTCGTCGCGGTCAACCGCTTCACCGACGGGCCCACCCTGGATTCGGTGCGCGAGGCGCTGGCACTGTCGCCCGAGGTCCCGCTCATCGAATGCGACGCGAGAGAGCGGTCCTCGTCCAAGCACGTGCTGATCACGCTCATCGAGCACCTCACCCGCACCTACGACCAGTTGCCCGCCCGAGAGAGCATGCCGTGACGAACTCCCCTCCCCTGCCCGAACCCCCAGACCCGTACGCCGCCTCGCCCGCATCGCGGCATGCCGAGCGGAGACGGGAGCCGCTGGAGGGATACGCCGACCACGCCGATGCCGTACCACTGCACGCGTCACTGATCGGCGACGACCCGACCGCGCTGTTCCAGGAGATGCGCCGCGAGCACGGCCCCGTCGTCCCCGTTCTCCTCGACGGCATGCCCGTCTGGTACGTGATCGGTTATCGCGAGCTGCACCATGTCACCAGCCAGCCGCAGTTGTTCAGCCGCGACCCCAGGCGCTGGAACCTGCAGGACCTCCTCCCCCCTGACTGGCCGGCGCGCCCGTACGTGACGTGGCAACCGTCCGTGATGTACACGGAGGGGGCCGAGCACCAACGGCGGATCGGCGCCATCAGCGACGCGCTGGACAGCGTCGACCGCACCGAGCTCGCCCTGATCTGCGAGCAGATCGCCGACCACGCGATCGACGAGTTCTCCGGGGACGGCCAGACCGACCTGATCTCCCAGTACGCCGACCGGATTCCGGCTCAGGTCATCACCCGGCTGTTCGGGCTGGCGGAGACCGACCTGCCGGAGCTGGTCAAGGACGTCAACCACGTGCTGAGCGGGGGCGAGGAGGCCCTCCCGGCGGTCACCCGGATTCTGGACAAGCTGAGCCGGCTCATCGCCGACAAGCGCGCCCTGCCGGGCCACGACCTCACCTCGCACATGCTGGCACACCACGCGCGGCTCGCCGACGAGGAGATCGTCCAGGACCTGATCATGACGATGATCTCCTCCCATGACAACTGCTCCAACTGGATCGGCAGCACCCTGCGGCTGATGTTGATGGACGACCACTTCTCGATGAGCCTGCAGGGCGGCCGCAGCAGCGTCGGCGAGGCGCTGAACGATGTGCTGTGGAAGGACCCGCCCACGCCGAACATGCCCAATCGCTGGGCCGTGCAGGACTGCGAGCTGGCCGGGCGGCGCATCCGCCGTGGCGACATGCTGGTGCTCGGTGTCGCCGCGGCCAATGCCGATCCGCAGGTGCAACCGGCCGCGCATGCCGGCTCCGGCGCCAACCGGGCGCACCTGGCCTTTGGCCACGGTGAGTACGGTTGTCCCTTCCCCGCGCCCGAGCTCGGCGGGATCATCGCCAAGACGGCCGTGGAGGTCCTCCTCGACCGGCTGCCCGACGTCTACCTCACCGTGAAACCGGACGCGCTGCGATGGCGCCCTTCGCTGTGGGTTCGCAGCCTGGAGGCCCTGCCCGTACGGTTCAGCCCGGCCGTGCCGACCGGCCGGGGCCCGTGGGGTGAATAGGGTGCTCACATGGAATACGGACGACTTGGCACCACTGGTTTGAAGGTCAGCAGGCTCTGCCTCGGCATGATGAGCTACGGGGAGCCCTCCAAGTGGGGCGGCTGGGCCCTGGAGGAGGATCTCGCCGAGCCCATCGTCCGCAGGGCCGCCGAAGGCGGGGTGACGTTCTTCGACACCGCCGACATGTACTCGGCCGGCGTCAGCGAGGAGGTCACCGGGCGGCTGCTGCGCAAGATCTTCGCCGGGCGCGACGACTACGTGCTCGCCACCAAGGTCTACTTCCCGATGGGCGAGGGCCAGAACGACGGGGGCCTGTCCCGCAAGCACATCATGTCGGCCGTCGACGCCTCCCTCACCCGCCTGGGCACCGACCACGTCGACCTGTACCAGATCCACCGGTGGGACGACGAGACGCCGATCGAGGAGACGATGGAGGCCCTGCACGACGTCGTCAAGGCCGGGAAGGCCCGCTACATCGGCGCCTCCAGCATGCGGGCCTGGCAGTTCGCCAAGGCCCAGCACACCGCCGACAGGCGCGGCTGGACCCGGTTCGTCTCGATGCAGAACCACTACAACCTCCTGGACCGCGAGGAGGAGCGGGAGATGATCCCGCAGTGCCTCGACCAGGGCGTGGGACTCATCCCGTGGAGCCCGCTCGCCCGCGGCCTGCTCGCCCGCGCCGGCCAGACGGCCGACACCGCGCGGCAGACCGGCGACGGCGCCCGGCAGCGGCAGCTGTACGGCGGACCGGCCGTCGAGGAGATCCTGGACCGGGTGGCGCGGACCGCCGCCGACAGGGGCGTCTCGCCCGCCACCGTCGCCCTCGCGTGGCTGCTCGGCCGTCCGGGCGTGACCGCCCCCATCATCGGCGCGACCAAGGAGCACCACGTGGACGACGCGCTCGCCGCGGTGGACCTCACGCTGACCGAGGAGGAGATCGCCTTCCTGCAGGAGCCGTACCAGGCCAGGTCGCCGCAGTACTAGCGGGCCGCCCGCCGCGGAGCGGCATGCGGGTCACGACCGAAATGCGTTGCCGGGGCCGATGACGGGCGGCAGGCTGTACGGGTGCTGATCCGACGTGAGAACCCCGGCGACGCCGAGGCCGTGCGCGAGGTGGTCGCCGCCGCCTTCGCTCCGCACCAGGAGGCCCGCCACCCGGGCCGGCCGCACGTGCCGCCGGTCGAGGCGGTCCTGCTCGACGAGCTGCGTACGGACCCGGGCTGGCTGCCGGAGCTGTCGCTCGTCGCGCCGGCGCGGGACGGCGGGATCGCGGGTCACGTCCTCTGCACCAGGGCCCACGTGGGGACCGTGCCCGTGGTCGGCCTCGGCCCGCTGTCCGTGCATCCCGCCCACCAGCGGCGGGGAGTCGGATCGGCGCTGGTGCACGCCGTGCTCGGGGCGGCCGAGGCGCTCGGCGAGCCGCTGGTGGGGCTCCTCGGCGACCCCGCCTACTACAGGCGGTTCGGCTTCGAGCCCGCCTCGGCGCACGGCGTCGCGGCGCCGGACCCGTCCTGGGGCGAGTTCTTCCAGGTGCGCGTCTTCGGGCGGTCCGCGCCGCGCGGACCGTTCACGTACGCCGAGCCGTTCTCCCGCGTGTGACCGGCCTCTGACCATGCCCTCTGACCATGCGCCTGGCCCCGGTTCCTGTCGTACGGCTGCCGTACGCTGGCGGACATGGGACGGGCCAATGACGAGGCGGCCGCGGCGCTGCAGGAGTACGCCGAGCTTTTCGCGCTGAACGGCGGGGACGCGTTCCGGGTGCGCAGCTACCAGAAGGCGGCCAAGTCGATCGCGGGGTTCCCCGGAGACCTCGGCGAGACCGACGTCCGGTCGATCCCCGGGGTGGGCGAGGCCATCGCCAAGAAGGTCGAGGAGTTCCTCGCGCGGGGCAGCTTCCGGCAGCTCGACGACCTGCGCGCGCGGGTGCCCGAGGGGGTGCGCAGGCTGACCCGGATCCCCTCGCTCGGCCCGAAGAAGGCGCTGTTCCTGTTCCAGGAGCTGGGCATCGACTCCCCCGCCGCCCTGGCCGAGGCCATCCGGGCCGGCCGCCTCGGCGGCGTGCGCGGCTTCGGCGCCAGGACCGAGGAGAACCTGCTCAAGGGCATCGAGCACATGGAGCGGTCGGGCGACCGGGTCCACCTCGGGATCGCGACGGACCTCGCCGAGCGGGTCGTCGCCTCGCTGCCCGCCGAGAGGATCGCCGTCGCGGGGTCGCTGCGGCGGATGCGCGAGACGATCGGCGACATCGACGTCCTCGCCGTCGGCGATCCCGGCCTGATGGACCTGTTCGCCCGGCAGCCGTACGTCACCGAGGTCATCGCGAAGGGCGAGCGGAAGACCTCGGTGCGGACCGACCGCGGCCTGCAGGTCGATCTGCGGCTGATCCCGGCCGAGTCGTGGGGCGCCGCCATGGTCTACTTCACCGGCAGCAAGGAGCACAACGTCCGCATCCGGGAGATGGCGGTCAGGAAGGGCTGGAAGCTCTCGGAGTACGGCCTGTTCGACGGGGAGCGGCTGATCGCGTCGGAGACCGAGGAGGAGATCTACCAGGCGCTCGGCATGCGGTGGGTGCCTCCCACGCTGCGTGAGGACGGCGGGGAGGTGGAGGCCGCGCTGCGCGGCGAGCTGCCGCGTCTGGTGGAGCTGGGCGACCTGCGGGGCGACCTGCACACCCACACCGACCTCACCGACGGGATCGCCTCGCTGGAGGACATGGTCGCCGCCGCGGCCGCCCGGGGCTACTCCTACTACGCGGTGACCGACCACGCGCCCGACCTGGTCATGCAGCGGATGACGCTCGACAAGGCCCTCGCCCAGCGGGCGCGCATCGCCGACCTTCAGGCGAAATATCCGGACATGCGGTTGCTGCACGGCAGCGAGCTGAACATCGCCCCCGACGGCTCGGTGGACTGGCCGGCCGAGGTGCTGGCCGGGTTCGACGTCTGCGTGGCCTCGGTGCACTCGCACTTCACCCAGTCGCGGGAGGAGATGACCCGCCGTTACGTCACGGCCTGCGAGAACCCGCACGTCCACGTCATCGGTCACCCCACGACCCGGAAGATCGGCAAGCGGCCTCCGGTGGACGCCGACTGGGACGCCGTGTTCCGCGCCGCCGCCCGGACCGGCACGATCATGGAGATCGACTCCTACCCCGACCGGGCCGATCTGCCCTCCGATCTCGTGCGGCTCGCGCGCCACCACGGCGTGACGTTCTCCATCGACAGCGACTCCCACGCCATCCCGCATCTGGCCCACCAGAGGTACGGCGTGGGCATCGCCCAGCGGGCCTGGCTCACACCGGACGACGTCGTCAACACCTGGCCGCTCGACCGGCTGCTGGCCCGTCTCGGCGGCCGGTGACCACCCCTTCGCTCTCGGGTCCCACGATCTCCCGGCCTCCCCACAGCGCGTCGTCGGCGGGCGCCGACGGTTCACCTATGGTCATCGGGAGAAGACGGACGTACGGTGAGCCGAGCGATCACCTAGCGAAGAGGTGGCCGGTGGCCGTCAGCGCACGACTGGAGATCCATCAGATCAACGTGGGGCAGGGCGACTCCACCCTGATCGTCAACCGCGATCTCGGCAAGGTGGCCGACGCGATCCAGGCCACGTCGGGCCTCGTACTGCCTTCCGAGAAGATCGACTATGTTCCCTACGCGATCCAGCACGGCGTTTCCCTCGACGGCACCGTCGCCAAGGCTCTGCTCATCGACGGCGGCGACGACGAGTACGGCGGTGACGTGATCGACTACCTGCGCGCACACGGCGTCCTGGAGGGCCGGCGCACGGGTTACCTCGGAAATCTGACGGTCCTGGTCAGCCACCATCACGACGACCACATGGCCGGGCTGCGCAGCCTGTTCAAGCAGCAGGAGCCCGCGTCGTCCAAGGCGAAGGGCGGGAAGGCGCCCGGCCTGACGGCGAGGTACCAGCCCGGCGCGGTCTTCCATGCGGGTCATTTCGGTGTGCGGGCCCCCGCGTCCGCCCGCTACGACGCCTTTCTCAAGGACCTCGACCAGGCCCAGACGATCCGTACGAGGAACCACACCGTGGTCCACACGCTCACCACCGGAGGGCTGGAGAACGGCGTCCCCGCTGTGATCGATCTGGGGGCCGGTGCGGACGACATCCCCATCAGGGTCCGCGTGCTGGCCGCGGCGCAGGGCGTCTACGACCCGGCCACCAAGCAGGTCACCGAGATCCGTTCCGTCGGCTCGGCCGTGGACCAGAACGACCGGTCGGTCGTCGTCATGGTGGAGTACGGATCCTTCCGGTACTTCGCGGGCGGCGACATCGCGGGCAACGGCGGCCCTCAGGGAGGCAACATCGGCCAGAACGCGATGCAGAAGTCGGGCAAGCGGTACTACTCGGTTCACGCGGACGTGGAAAGCGTTCTCGGACCCGTCCTGGAGTCGGCGTTCCCCATGACCCAGACGTACACCGCCGGGGTCGCCAAGTACCCGTGGCCCGGCTACTGCACCGTCATGAAGGCCAACCACCACGGCAGCTCCTCCAGCATGGACGTTCACCTGCTCGCGACGTTGCGTCCGCTGATCGTGCTGATCAGCTCGGGAGTGAAGGCGCGCTTCCACCGTCACCCGACACCCGAGGTGATGCGCCGCCTGGCCGGCGCGTGGACCGACCGGAAGGGGAAGTCCGTGCCCAACTCGGTCGCGCAGGTGTACCTGACCGAGGTGGCGTCGCGGGTCCGCAGCAAGGCGTTCGCCACCCAGCTCGGCACCGCGCGGGTCCTGGGCGACATCGTCGTACGGCCTGTGGACGAGACCGTCACCGCGCTGCAGAAGGCCACCGCGTCCGGCGGGGAGCTGAAGGTCCAGGTGTACGGCACGGGTGTCAGCACCACGATCTACGACCGTCAGACGTCCCTGTGGCCGACCGAGACCGTCAAATCGCAGGACAGGTATCCGATCGGGCCCTGGATGCACACCGACACCCACTGACCGGGACGGAGGCGGGGCGTGGCGCTGGACGCGGAACTCATCGACGGCCGCTGGCACCTGCGGGGTGTCACCCCGACCAGCGGGCCGGTGCTCCTGGGGCGGTGGCACTTCCGCGTCGGAGACCACTGGGTCGGCTTCGACGACGACTTCAGCGAGCCGTTCGTCATGCGCGCCTTCTTCGACCCTCCCGCCGGCACGACCAGGCGGGAGGGGTACGGCCACGTGGGCTACATCCAGTTCATGCGCATGACCCACCACGGCAGGCCCATCCCGCCGCAGGTGTTCGGTGGGCGGCTGGCCGACCGCGAACCGTACGCGCGCGAGAAGGACAACTATCGGTTCGTGGACATCATGGGCCCGAAGGATCTGAAAGCGTCCGGCGTCAGCTCGCCGTTCTACGCGTTCAACGCCTGGCTGAGCGACCCGTCGCTGGGCAACGTCCCGGCCTCCTACGCGGTCCACCCGCTGCCGAACGGCTCGCTGTACGTGCCCGGGGCCCCCGACCCCCGCGCGTCCACCTGCGCCTCGATCGTGGCGCCGGTCACGCCCGGGCTGCTCACCAGAGGCCGCATCACGAAGGTCCTCGAAGGCCGCGATCCCGCCAGGGTCGTCGAGGTGGACAGGGCCGACGTCCGCGGGCGTGAGCCGTACCGGATCGCCCTGGACGAGCTCACGGGCGGGGGCGGGCCGCTCGCCGGGCTGGACGAGAGGGGCCTTTCGGCGCGCGCGATCGGCGAGTACGTGCTGCTCGCGCTCCCCGACGACGAGGATCTCGGCGAGACGCTGGTGGTGCGCGGGGAGCAGTGGCGGGGCACGGGGACCAGGGTCAGCGTCCACGTACTCAGCGCGTACGAGATGCGGGATCTTGAAGGCTGCCTCGGCAGGGCGGCCATGCGGCGGATCAGCGACCATCTGGCGTCCCACCAGTGGGACCCGATCCGTGCCGCGACGGGCCGCGGCACCAACGGCCTGCTCCGCGACTCCTTCGACGTCACCTCCGGCGACAGCGGGCCCTTCGACCCCGCGGACGTCGACGACGTCACCTTCGTGTACACCACGATCGTCTACGGCGTGCTCCCGCACCAGCAGACCCTCTCGCGACAGCACAGGGCGATCAGCGGCATCGTCTGGCGGGCGGGCTACCGCTGGGACGAGGACACGGGACGGCTGTCGCTCACGACCGTGGTCGCGCCGGAACCCGCGACGGTCGGCCAGAAAGACGTGCTGCTGTTCAACGTCCGCAACGCCTCGGCGAAGGCCACGGCCGCCGCCGTCGTGGATCCCTACGAGTTCACCACCGCGACGATGCGGCGGCAGCCGTTCGGCGGCGGCGACCCCGTCGCCTTCGTGACGCCGAACGGCGAGGCGATCACCCCCTGAGGAGCTGTTGCGATGCCCGGCCCCGTGCCCGACCTCGTCCTGGCGGCGTTGCGCGACCGGCTGGTCGCGGCGCGGACCCCGCTCCCGGCCCCGGACACGGGTTTCTCCTACCCGCTGAACGCCGCGACGCTGCCCACCGGCAGCGACGGTGACCCGGGCGCCGTGCTGAGCGTCCTGACGGGCGCACTCGGCCCGGCGCCGGTCATCCAGGCGGGCGAGCCCGCCCTCGCGGCGGGCGCGCTCGTCCTGGACGGCCGGTCGACGGTGCTCGGCGGCGGGCGCCCGCTGCCGACCACGCTGACCTTCGACGTCGTCGCGGACGGCGGTCTCCGCGCCACCTGGGCGGTGACACCGGACGCCGGCTGGGCGCTGCCCGACGCGTTCCCCGCGCTCGGGGACGGCCCCTGGGAGACGGTGCCCCTGACCGAGGTGGTGCTGCTGTGCACCACGTACGCGCACGCGGACGACCGCGCCGCGGCGCAGCTCCGGCCGGGCCTGAACCTGTGGGCGACGCTGACGGTCGACCCGGCCCTGCGGCACGCCGGTGCCCGCGATCCCCTCACCGTCCGGGTCGGCGGCCCGATCACGGTCGGGGCGGCGGGATCGGCGTCGTTCACCCTCACCGGAGACCGCCCGCTCGGCGCGCTGCGGATCACGCGGATCGGGCAGGCGCCTCTCACACTCACCGAAGGCGTGGTGGCCCTGACCGCGGAGCCGGTCATGACGATCAGCGGCCGTGTCCGGCTGGGCGAGCAGGTCCTGGACGCCGTCGTGGACGTGCCGTCGGGCTGGGAGACGATGCTCCGGCTGGTCCTCACGCCGCCGGACGACGTCACGCTCGGCGCCCGCGCCGCGCTGAGCCTGCTCGCCGAAGCGGACGTGCCTGCGGCCTGGCTGCCCGCCGCGCTGCTCGACCTCGCGGGCGCGCGGGTCAGCCGCTACGAGCTGCTGTTCGACCCGTCCGGCGAGGAGCCGTCGCAGGCGGCGTTCACCCTGAACTTCGCCACGGCGGCGCGGTGGACGCCGGTGCGCGGCCTCGACCTGGTCGTCACCGCGCCCGTCCTCACGGTCACGGTCAACAGGGCGGCGTGGCGCGGGCGTGACCCGATCACGGGTTATGGGGCGAGCCTGCAAGGCACCCTGCTGGTCCGCGACCGGCCGTACACCGTGCTGGCGGAGGCCGGCGAGGACGGCCTGTGGTGGCTGACGGCGTCCGGCGACGTGCCGGGGGTGGACGTGCTGGCACGCCTGGCGGGCGTGGGTCAGGCCGAGGCGCTGGAGGTCCTGCCCCCCTCGCTGCGCGAGCTCGGCGACCTGCGCACCCCCGCGCGGATCGCGATCGCGGTCGACCCCGGGAACCAGGCGCTCGCCGAGGTGTGGTTCCGGCTCGCGCAGACCCGCCCCTGGCCCCTCGCCGGGGGCGCGATCACGGTGTCGGGCTGGACGGCGGACGTGGAGATACACCGGGACGACGGCTCATGGGCCGTCCGGGGCCTGCTGTCCGGCACGGTCGGCCTGGGCTCCACGCGGCTGGAGGTGACGCTGCCGCTGCCCGCCGAGGAGGGCACGCTCACCCTGGAGCTGGCCGAACCCGTGACGCTGCCGACGCTGGGGCAGGCGCTGGCCGTGCTCGGCGTGCGCCCCGCGGGGCTTCCCACGGCGCTGGACACGCTCGGCGGGCTGTCGGTGACGGTGTTCACGGTCTCCGCCGACCTCGCGGCGACCACGATCGTGGGCCTGTCGGTCATGGCGGAGCAGGCGGCCGACTGGGAGATCCTGCCGGGGCTGACGGTCACGGGGGTGCGCCTGGCGCTGGCGACGTCGGCCACGGAGGCGGTCGCGGGCGCGGTCTCCGGCGTGGTCGTGCTGGCCGGGCGGCGGGTGGACGCGGCGATGCGCCGCAACCCGGGCGAGGGGCCGTGGACGTTGTGGATCGCCCAGGCCGACCGTGTGCACGTGCGCGGTTTCGCCGAGCTGGACACCTGGCTGGGACCGGCGGCGCTGCCCTCCGGTGTTCCCGCGAGGCTGCCGTTCGCGGGCGGTCTCGACGTCGGGGAGGCGCATGTGCGGTTCGGCGGGCCAGGCGGCACGGTCGACGAGGTGGGGGTGGTCGTCCGTACGTCGGACCCCTGGCCCGTGGGACCGGTTCCGCTGACCCGGATACGGGTCGCGCTGGCCGTTCCCTACCCGATCTCTCCCTCGACCGTCCACGGCGAGATCTCGGCCGTGGTGACCATCGGCGGGGTGCCGATCGGAGTCGGCGCCGCCAGGCCGGCGGACGGCGACTGGGTGTTCACCGGCACGCTGCTCGACGGCCTGTCCGTCGACGTCGTCGCGGCGGCCAACACCGCGGGCTCCGGCTTCGCGCTGCCCGCCGGCGCGGTGGCGCGCGGCCTGCCGGCGACACTGACCGTCCGGCGCGCCACCGTGACCGCCGTCCCCGCCATGGGCCGGTTCGCCTTCACCGGCGACATCGCCCTGAAAGCGTGGCCGGTGACCGTCGGCGGGGCGAACCTGCTGCTGGCCGCGCTGACGGTGGCGGTGGAGGTGCCGGACCGGGACGCCCCCGCCGAAGCCCACATCGGCGCGGCGTTCGCCTATGCCGGCATCAACGCGGCGGTACGCCTCAAGCTGGGCGGTCCCGATCGTGCGCTGGTCCTCGACGGCGTGGTCGCCGACGCCCGGACGGTGGACCTGCCGGCGGTGACCGGCGGACTGGCCTCGGCCGCCACGGCGTGGACGCAGAGCGCGCCACCCGGCGCTCCCTCGCTCGTCTTCGGCGGCTCCGCCGTCCTCCGTCTCGACGTGCCGGGATCCCGTCTCCTGCTGTCCGGCTCCGTGCACTACGGCACGGCGACGACGGCCGGCGCTCTCGTCTACACCGAGGGCACCGGCGTGTACGCCGTCGCGCTGTCGATCGGGCCGGGGTTCAGGTTCGGCGACCTGGTTCCCGCGCTGGCGGCCGTCGACGACGTCCTGCACGTCACCGAGGCGCGGCTGATCGTCTGCGACGCGGGCGGCCGGTCGCTCGGCGACCTCGCGACGGCCACGAACGCCGTGCTCGGCGAGCTCGCCCCCACCGGCCCGCGCCCGCTGGACGGACTCGACGAGTCCACCCTCTCGCTGCACGCCGGGGCGTACTTCACGGCCTCGGTCGATTTCACCCGGCCGGGCGTCTTCACCCGTCTGCTGCAGATCGGCGACTCCGGGAGCACGCCCGTGGTCCACGTCACGGCCCAGGTCGACCGCCTCACCCCGGCCGCCACGGCCTTCACCGCCGGCCTGCCCACGATCACGCTGCTCGGGCGAGTCGCGTTCGCGGGGCTCACCCTGACCTACCGCGGCACGGACGCGCACCGGCTCACCCTCGTCGGGCAGGTCAGGCTGCTCGCCCTGTCCTCCGCCGCGTACGCCTTCGACGTGCGGCTGACCGTGGACGACACGGGAATGACCGGCATCGCCACGAGCGGCCAGCAGATCGCCGAGCCGCTCGGGCTTCCCGGGATCACCCTGAGCGCGCTGTCGCTGGAGGTCGGCTACAGATGGGCGACCGCGGACACCCCGCGCTCCACCCGGCTCGTCCTG
Organism: Microbispora sp. H10885; assembly: GCF_014161415.1. Lineage (NCBI taxonomy): Bacteria > Bacillati > Actinomycetota > Actinomycetes > Streptosporangiales > Streptosporangiaceae > Microbispora > Microbispora sp. H10885. Next base: position 316,105 of record NZ_JABBWY010000002.1, read on the forward strand.
CGTGGCGGGCTCCGGCTGGGACCGGCGCCCGCGCCGGGAGGGCAGGACACGCGGCCCGCGCTCACCGGCACGCTGGTCCTGCGCGACGGCGCCCCTGTGCTGTTCCACGTGACGCTGGCCGCCGACCTGTCCATCGGCGACTTCCTCACCCAGTGCCTGACGGGCGCGGGGGCGTCCTGGCCCGGCGCCTACGTGGATGTGACACTGCTGGCGGGCACCCGGCTCTCCTACTACGTGGCGGCGGCGGACCCGGGCGGCGCGTACGCCGGGGCCGCGACCCCGCCCTTCGACGACGGCTTCACGGTCGCGGCCGCCATCCGCGTGACGCTCGTCGACCCGGTGACCGTGCGCGGACTGATCAGGGTCGTCAAGGAACAGGCGGGCGACGCGTCCTACTCCGCCGTCGAGGCCACCCTGGCCCTGCCGTCCGCCGTCGACCTGGGGCCCGTCTCGCTGGCCGGCGGCGGCCCGCCGCCGGCCGTGGGGCCGTACACGGGAGGACCGTCACTGAAGCTGCGGACCGGGCGCACGCCCAGCCTGAGCCTGATCACCGGGGTGAACTTCCTGGGCGCGCCGTTCGTGAGCGCCGAGGTGACGGTGCGGCGCGACGACGGCCGGACCAGGTTCTCCGGGACGGTCACGGCGGCGCGTGGCCCGGCCCCGTTCCGTGACGCGCAGTTCAGGCTGACCTACGCCGGCGGCCCGGGACGGGCGACGCAGCTCACCGTGGACGACTGGCCGAGTTTTCCGTGGCCGCGCGCGCTCGTGGACGTCGTCCAGACCCTCAAGGACATCTGCGGAACGGGCGGATCGCCGTGCGGGCGGATCAGTGAGGCCGTACAGGCTGCGTTCGACACGACGTTCCACCTGGCGCCGAGCGCCGCGCTGGAGGGGACGTCGCTGGTGTTCACGCTGACCGGCACGTATGAGCTGACCGTGCGCGGCGCCGCCGGGCCGTTCCTGTCCGTGACCTTGCCCGCGCTGACCGTCGGCGTCCCCGTGACGACCCGCTGGGAGGATCTGCCGGAGGTGCTCGCGTCCGGAGTCGCGTCCTCGTCGGCGACCGTCGTGCGCGACCTGCTCAGCCGGCCGGACAAGGCGGCGCTGCTGCTCGCGATGGCGTTCGGCCCCCAGGCGCTCGCGGTGGGCCTGAAGCTGGCGTGCGACGAGCTCGTGGAGGGCGGAGTGGCGGCGGCGGCCGACGCGGCCGCGACGGCCATCGCGGCGGCCGGCGGAGTCACCGCCGCCGGAGCGGCCACGGCCGCCTCCGCAGCCGTGGCCACCTCGCTGAACGACTCCGCCTCCCACGCCCCGGCCCGCGACGACGGGCCGCTGCCCGGCCTCGTCGCGGTGAAGCATCTGTCGTACGGGGCGGGGAGTTTCTCCCTGGCCTGGGACGCGGCCAGGGGCGCCACCGGCTACGAGGTCGAGGTGCACGCCCCCGACGGGCAGCCGCTCGCCTCCCCGACGCAGGTGACCGGACGATTGACGGCATCGGTGCCGGTACGCGTCGAGGAGATCACCCCGGGCGTGCACACGGGACGCGTGCGCGCCCTGCGCGGCACGACCACGGGCGATTGGGCGGCCATCGGCGTCTCCCTGCTCGACCCGCCCCGGGGCGTGGTGGCGTACTGGGGCGGGGCGTCGGTCCTGGTGACATGGCAGGCGTCGCAGGGCGCGGCGGCGTACGAGGTGCTGATCAGCGACGAGAGAGGCGAGGTGGCCAGGGTGCGGAAGACGTCCGGGCTGAAGGAGGCACCCGCGCTGACCCGCCGGGACGGCTGGCGCCTGTGGGTGCAGGTGCGCGCCATCGCAGGCGGGGTCGGGCCCTGGTCAGAGCTCGTCCCGGTGGCCGACCAACCCCCCGGGCGCTGACCGACCAGCCGGCCGCGGCATCCTCATCGAGACCGAGCCCGCCTGCCCACCCGGCCGCGCCCCTGAGCCGGCAGCCGTCACGCGCTGACCAGCGCAAGGGGCGTCGGCGCACCAACCGCCCTCTCAGAGTTCCCGGAGGATCGCGTGGAGCAGGGACTCGGTGTTCCCGGCCGGTTCGGCCTGCACGCTGAGCTCGCTCATCACGACGGTGTAGTCGTCGACGTCCTCCTGCTTGTCGAGGTAGAGAGCGCCGCTCAGTTGCTCCAGGTAGACGACGTCGGAGAGATCGGGCTCGGCGAACCGCAGGATCGTGAAGGAACCCCCGGCGGCGGCGTGACCACCGGCGCGGAACGGCAGGATCTGCAGGGTCACGTCCGGTCGCGCGGAGACCTCGATCAGGCGCTTGATCTGGCCGCGCTGCACGGCGCGGCCGCCGACGGGACGGCGGAGCGCCGCCTCGTCCATGACGGACCACAGCCGGGGCCCGTCGGGGTGGTCGAGCAGCCGCTGACGCCGCAGGCGGAGGCTGACCCGGCGGTCGATGTCGGACATCGACGCCCTTCTGTGGCGTACGCGGAAGACCGCGCGGGCGTACTCCTCGGTCTGCAACAGGTCGTTGACGAACTGCGCCTCGAAGGTGCGGATGGTGGAGGCGGCCTCCTCCAGCCCGACGTACGGCCCGAACCAGCTGGGCAGCAGGTCGTTGTACTGGTGCCACCAGCCGGGCACGGCGGCCTGCCGCGCCAGTTCCAGCATCGTCTCCCGCTCGGCGCTGTCGGTGACGCCGTAGAGGGTGAGCAGTTCGGCCAGGTCGTGCTGCTTGAAGGGAATGCGGCCGAGCTCCAACCGGCAGATCTTGGAGTTGGAGGCGCGGATCGCCCGCCCCGCCTCGTCCCGGCTGATGTTCCTGCTCTCACGGAGGCGGCGTAACTGCCCGCCGAGCATCATGCGCAGGACCGTCGGTCCGCCCCGCGGCTGAGCCGGTCGTCCGTCCGTGAAGGTCGTCCCCGCTCCAGCCGAGATCATCTCTGTCCTCTCCTCGCTCCGCACGTGGCGCATGGCCAAGTGATGCGCCTGTACCGGCGCTTTCGAACAACCATGTCATATCGGATCACCATTCGTGGGGCGGCGGCTGTAACCGGTTGCAAGGGAATCCTGACCGGCCGCGATCGTCTGGCCCGGGTCACGGCCACACCTCGACATCCCCCGGCGGCACCCGGGAGAAATGCGGCGGTAACGCGCCACTGCCATGATGGTCACGGTACGCAGGCGAGTGATCGCCGAGCGCCGGGGAGGAGTGCCAGGAGGATGACGAGATGCGCCAGCTGACGGCACTCGACGCGCAGTTCCTGTCCGTGGAGTCGGCGACGACCGCGGCCCACGTGGCCGGCGTGGCCGTCTTCGACCCGTCCTCCTCGCCCTCGGGGATCCTGACCCGCGAGGCCCTGCTCGCCCTGCTGCGCGAGCGGCTGCACCTCGCCGCGCCGTTGCGGATGCGGCTGGCCGACGTGCCCTTCGGCCTGGACCGGCCGTACTGGATCGACGACCCGGACGTGGACCTCGGCGCGCACGTGCACGAGACCACCCTGCCCGCGCCGGGCGGCGAAGGGGAGCTCGCGGCGTACGTGGCGGACGTCCACGCGCGGCGGCTCGACCGGAGACGCCCGCTGTGGGAGGCGCACCTCATCCACGGCCTGACCGGCGGGCGGGTCGCCCTCTACATGAAGGTGCACCACTGCGCGATCGACGGCGTGACGGGGTCGGAGATCCTGACGGCGCTGCTCGACCCCTCACCGCAGCCGCGCCTCGTGGAGGCGCCCGTGCCCGCGTCCCCGAGCCCCGCGCCGCCGCAGCCGCCCGGGCTGCTCGCGATGCTCGCCGGGGCGATCACCCGGACGATCGTGCAGCCGGTGGAGGCGCTCTGCTCGCTCGCCCGCGCCGCCGCCGACCTGGACGCGATCCCGGTGCTGTCGGCGCTGCCCGACGCGCGGCTGGTGGCCCAGGCGGCCCGCGCGCTCGCGGGAGACCCGCGCCGGCTGCCGGAGACGCCGCCGCTGGCCGCGCCGCGCACGCCGTTCAACGGCCCTATCTCGGCGGCGCGCGCGGTCGCGTTCGGGTCGGTGCCGCTCGCGGAGGTCAGAAGGGTGGCCAGGGCCTTCGGCATGGGCCCGAACGACGTGGTCATGACGCTGTGCGCCTCGGCGCTGCGACGCTGGCTCCTCGCGCACGACGCGCTGCCCGACCGGCCGCTGGTCGCCGCCGTGCCGGTCGCGCTGCGCGCCACGGCGGCATCGCCCGGCACGGCGGACGGCACGGCGGACGGGCGGGTCGGCAACCGCATCTCGGCGATGATCACGCCGCTCGCGACCGACGTCGCCCGTCCCGGGGAGCGCCTGGCGGCCGTACGCGCCGCGCTGGGCGCCGCCAAGCGGCGTTTCGCCGTCTCCCACCGCAGCTGGCTGGACGACGTGTGCGCGATGGTGCCGAACGCGTTCGCCGCGCTGGCCACGCCGCTCGTGTTCCGGCTCGCGGGAGTGGCGGGGGCGGGCGTGAACCTCGTCGTGTCGAACGTGCCCGGCCCGCGCCGGCCTCTCTACCTGTGCGGCGCGCGGATGCTCTCCTATCACCCGTTGTCGGTGGTCACCGACGCCACCGGCGGGATCAGCATCACCTGCGCGTCGTACGACGACCGGCTGGACTTCGGCGTCGTCGTGTGCCCCACCCGGGTGCCGGACGTGTGGAGTGTGACCGGCCACCTGCGCGAGGCGATGGACGAGCTCGTCGCGCTGCTCGACGAGGCGCCGTCGCACGGGAACCCCGGGCGGGAGTCGCCCGAGGAGCGCCAGGAGCCGGAGGAGCGCGAGGAGCGCGAGGAGCCGGAGGAGCGCCAGGAGAAGGTGCCGGCCTGAGGACGTCCGGCGAGCCGGCGCCGCCGAGCGGCGCGGCTCATTCGGTGCGGCCCATCGGTACGGCTCATGAGTGCGGTTCACCGGTCGCCGGACGGTGGCGGATCGGCGGCAGATCAGTGGCGGATCAGTGCAGCGCGTTGGCGATCAGCTCCGCCACCGCGTCGGGGTCGATGTGGTGGCCGGTGAGCAGGCAGATGCTCTCCTGGTAGAGCAGGACCGCGGCGAAGGTGGCGGCGGCGGCCTCCACCCGGGCGGCGTCGCCGCGCCCGCCCGGCAGGGCGAGCTCCAGGGCGAACCTGGCCCTGCGGATGATCTCGCTGTTGAGACGGCCCAGCCGTTCCCGTACGGACAGGTGGGTGTCGGCCTCCCGGAACAGGATGCGCCGCATCGCGGGGGACGCCCGCAGCGGCAGCCCGCGGGCGAGACGCGACAGCGTGCCCGCCGCGTCGCCGGGCAGGGCCTCGACCTCCTCCTCCGTGACGACCGTGCGCTCGTCCACCAGCGAGACCAGCACGTCGATCTTGCGCGGGAAGTAGTGGAAGACCAGTCCCTTGGGCACCCCGGCGAGCTCGGCGATCCGCGCCGTCGGCGTCGCCTCGTAGCCGCCGCCCGCGAACAGTTCCTCGGCGGCGTCGAGGATGCGGGTGCGGGCGTCGCCGTCCTGCGGGCGTGCCCTTCTCCGGGAACGGGACCAGGCCTTGGCGGTCTGGAGGGGGTGGTCCACGGACCGAACCCTAACCAGAGCGGGTGCTCCAGCACCATGACGCGAGGGACAGGGCAGTCATACGCCCGGCCGCGGGCGGGTGGCTCGCGGCCGGGCGTACGGGGGCGTCGGCGGGGTGCGGCCGGCGTCCCATGTCAGTGCGTCACCTCGGCGGCTCACCTCGGCGGCTCACCTCGGTGACCCGCGTCAATGAGCTCGCGTCAGTGACCGGTGGCCTGCTCGGCGCCGATGCCGGTGAGCGACCGGACCTCGATCTCGGCGTACTTCGACGCGCTGTACTCCTTGCTCAGGACCGTGCCGAGGTATCCGCACAGGAAGCCGATCGGGATCGAGAAGATGCCGGGGTTCGACAGCGCGATCAGGTGGAAGTCCACGTCGGGGAACATCGCCGTCTTCGCGCCGGAGACGACCGGCGAGAAGATCACCATCACCAGGGCGGTGATCAGGCCGCCGTAGATGGCCGAGACAGCACCCGCGGTGTTGAACCTCTTCCAGAACAGGCTGTAGAGGATCGCGGGCAGGTTGCCCGACGCGGCGACCGCGAAGGCCAGCGAGACGAGGAAGGCCACGTTGAGCGACTGGGCGAAGATGCTCAGCGCGATCGCGACCGCGCCGATCACGAAGGCGGCGATCCGGGCGACCACGACCTCCTGCCGGTCGGTCACCTGGCCGCGCTTGAACACGTGGGCGTACAGGTCGTGGGCGAAGCTGGAGGACGAGGCGAGCGTGAGCCCGGCGACGACGGCGAGGATCGTGGCGAACGCGACCGCCGCGATGACCGCCAGCAGCACCGTGCCGCCGACGTCGCCGAAGACCTGCGTGCCGATCTCCTGCGCGAGCAGCGGCGCCGCCGTGTTGCCCGACTTGTCGATCTTGCCGTGGACCAGGGCCGCCGCGCCGAAGCCGAGGACCAGCGTCAGCAGGTAGAAGACGCCGATGATGCCGATGCCCCACAGGACCGACTTGCGGGCGTCCCTGGCGGTCGGCACCGTGTAGAAGCGGATGAGGACGTGCGGCAGACCGGCGGTGCCGAGAACCAGGGCCAGGCCGAGGCTGATCAGGTCGATCTTGCCCCAGATGCCCTGTGCCTCGGTGCCGTACTTGAGACCGGGCTTGAGGAACGCCTCACCCTTGCCGCTCGCGCCGGCGGCGTCGCCGAGCAGGCCGGACAGGTTGAAGCCGAACTTGCCCAGCACGAGCAGGGTGATGAGCGCGGCGCCGACCATCAGCATGACGGCCTTGACGATCTGCACCCAGGTGGTGCCCTTCATGCCGCCGAAGACGACGTAGACGATCATCAGCAGGCCGACCGCGATGATCGTCCAGACCTTGCCGGTCTGCGAGGTGACGCCCAGCAGCAGCCCGACCAGGGAGCCCGCGCCGACCATCTGCGCGAGCAGGTAGAAGATGCTGACGACGATCGTGGACACGCCGGCCGCCGTGCGGACAGGGCGCGGCGACATCCGGAACGCCAGCACGTCGGCCATCGTGTACTTGCCGGAGTTGCGCATGAGCTCGGCGACGAGCAGCAGCGCGACCAGCCAGGCGACGAGGAAGCCGATCGAGTAGAGGAAGCCGTCGTAGCCCGACAGCGCGATGATGCCGGCGATGCCGAGGAACGACGCGGCCGACATGTAGTCGCCGCCGATTGCCAGGCCGTTCTGCAGGCCGCTGAACGAGCGGCCGCCCGCGTAGAAGTCGGACGCGCTCTTGGTGTTGCGGCTCGCCCAGAACGTGATGCCGAGCGTGCCGGCGACGAAGACCACGAAGAGGATCGTGGACAGGGTCTCGTGACTCACTTGGCGCCCTCTCCGACCTCGTCACGGCTCTCGGCCCCGGCGCGCAGCTCGTCGGCGATCGGGTCGAGCTTGGCCGCCGCGTGCCGCGAGTACGCCCAGGCGATCAGGAACGTCGAGACGAACTGCAGCACGCCGAAGACGAGGGCGACGTTGATGTTGCCGAACAGCTTGGTGCCCATGAAGTCCCGGGCGAAGCCGGACAGAAGCACATAGAGGAGGTACCACACCAGGAAGGCGATGGTCATGGGGAAGGCCCAGGACCGGTAGCGGCGACGCAGCTCCTGGAACTGCTCACCCGCCTGTATACGTTCATAGACCGATGGATCGTGCTGGACGGTCACAAGATCTCCTTGGGCAAGTGATCTGAATCACCACAACGTAGGAGCGTGGTGCGCCCGCCGACGAGCCCCGGGGGCCGCCGCGTCGCCCAGCCGTACCGCCCGATCGTTCACATGGCACGACGATGCGACGAATGGTCGGTTGCGCGCGCCGAACGGCCGGCCGGCGCGGGGAAACCGGTCACATGTGACGAGGACGCCAGTCGCCGCGGTCGACGTTCAGCGTCTCCGGCGTGTGCAGGCGGACCATCGTGCGCGCCACGCCGCGCGGCACCCGTGAGGGCGTCAGCAGCGACACCGTCACCATGACCGTGAACGACACGGGCACCGTCCAGGCGGCCGGCTCGGCCAGCAGCGAGCCCGCCCAGCCGGTGTGCGGGCCGCCGCTGATCGTCACCACCACGGCGGCGCAGGCGAGCCCTCCCCCGGCCAGCAGTCCGGCGAACGCCCCCGTCGTGGTCAGCCTGCGCCACCAGATGCCGAGCACGAGCAGCGGGCAGAACGACGAGGCGGCCACGGCGAACGCGAGCCCCACCACGGTCGCCACCGGAAGCGATCTGGCCGCGCCCGCCAGCGCGAACGGCACGACCACCGCGAGCACGGTCGCGTAGCGGAACGAGCGCACCCCGCCGCGCAGGATGTCCTGCGCGATCACCCCGGCGACCGACACCGTCAGCCCCGACGAGGTGGACAGGAACGCCGCGAACGCGCCCGCCGTCACCAGCGCCGTGAGGAACTCGCCCACCAGGCCGCCGACCAGCCGCCCGGGCAGGGTGAGGACCACGGTGTCGCCCGCCGGCATGCCGTAGACGTGGCCGAGGTATCCGTACACGGCGGGCATCACGTAGAAGGCGCCGAGCAGGGTGAGCACGACCAGCGTGGTGCGGCGCGCGGCCCGGCCGTCGGGGTTGGTGTAGAAGCGGACGAGCACGTGCGGCAGTCCCATGGTCCCGAGGAACGTCGCCAGGATCATCGAGTACGTCTCGTACACCGGGTGGTCGCGGCCGTGCAGCGGCAGCGCCCACTCGTCTCCGGCGGCGAGCCCCGGCGCGCCGCCGGACCACCAGGCCATCAGCATGAACACCAGCGGCAGGGCCAGCGCGGTGAGCTTCAGCCAGTACTGGAACGCCTGCACGAAGGTGATCGACCGCATGCCGCCCGACAGCACGTTCGCCGCCACCACCGCCGCCACCAGCAGGCTGCCCGCCCACGGCGGCGCCCCCGTGATCGTACGGAAGACCAGCCCGGCGCTCTGGAACTGCGGCATGAGGTAGAGCCAGCCGATCAGCACGACGAGGACGCTCGACAGCCGCCGCACGGCCATCGACTCCAGCCGCGCCTCGGCGAAGTCGGGCAGCGTGTAGGCCCCCGAACGGCGGAGCGGCGCCGACACCAGCACCAGCAGCACGAGGTAGCCGCCGGTCCAGCCGACCGGCAGCCACAGCATGTCGGCGCCGAACGTGAGGATGAGCCCCGCCACGCCGAGGAACGAGGCCGCCGACAGGTACTCCCCGCCGATCGCCGAGGCGTTCCACAGCGGCGACACGGTGCGGGACGCGACGTAGAAGTCCGAGGTGGTGCGGGACATGCGGATGCCGAACGCGCCGATGAGGACGGTCGCCAGCAGCACCACGCCGACGGCGGCGATCTGGCCCACCTACGCTCCGTTCTCTCTCACCGGCGCACCGTGCTCACCGGCGCACCGTGCTCACCGGCGCACCGTGCTCACCGGCACGGTCCTCACCCGGCGCACGGTCCTCACCGGCGCTCCACGAGGTCGGCGAAGTCGCGTTCGTTGCGCTCGGCCTGCCGGACGTACAGCCAGGCCCCGACGACGAGCGCGGGATAGATCAGCCCGGCGAGGACCACCCACGGCAGCGGCAGCCCGAACAGGTCTGCCGCGCGCAGTTCCGGGGCCAGCAGGAACAGCAGCGGCAGCCCGCCCACCACGCACGCCAGCACCGTGCACACGAAGAGGGCCAGCCGGAACTGCGTGCGCACCAGCGAGCGCATGTAGACCTCACCCAGGTGGGTCTGCTCGTCGATCTCCCGGGTGAGCGGGTGGCGGCGCCGGCGGGCCGCCGCCGTGCGCGGGCTGGTCACCGTCACCCGGCGCGGTCTGCCCGTCACCGGGCCTGGCCCTTGCGCGCCCGGCGGACGAGCAGGTCGCGTAACTCCCGGGTGTGCCGCCGGCTCACCGGGATCTCCGTGTCCCCCACGCGCACCACGCACTTGCCCGAGTCGATGTGCAGTTCGTCGATGTGCCGGACCGCGACGAGATGGCTGCGGTGCACCCGCAGGAACCCGGCCGACGCCCAGCGCTCCTCAAGCGTCGCCAGCGGGATGCGGACCAGATGACTGCCGGTCGCGGTGTGCAGCCGCGCGTAGTCGCCCTGCGCCTCGACGTACCGCACCTCGGTGCTGGCCACGAACCGGGTCACTCCGCCCAGTTCGACCGGGATGGTGTCGGCCTGCGGCCCCTCCCCCGGTTCGCCGCGGCTGCCGCAGACCCGGCGGATCGCCTCCGCGAGCCGCTCCGGCCGTACGGGTTTGAGCAGGTAGTCCTCGGCCTTGAGCTCGAAGGCGTCCACGGCGTGGTCGTCGTACGCCGTGACGAACACGATCTTCGGCGGGCGGGTGAACTGGGTCAGCAGCCGGCCCAGCACCACTCCGTCCAGCCCGCGCATCCGGATGTCGAGGAACACCGCGTCGACCGGCCTGCCGTCCGCGATGGCGCGGTCGAGCAGCTTGAGCGCCGCGGCGCCGTCGCGGGCGGTCAGCACCTCGCCGATGCGGGGGTCCGCTCTGAGCAGGTAGGCGACGTCCTCCAGCGCGGGCTGCTCGTCGTCCACCGCCAGGACCCGCAGGCCGCTCACGATCACCCCTTTCACCGGCCGATGCTCTAGAGGGTGATGACCAGGACGACCGGAAGTCAACGTTTGCGCGTGTCACGAGACGGTGTCAGAGCACCGACACCCCGGGGTGGTATTTGGGGATCCGCACGGTGACCTTGGTGCCCGCGCCGGGGCCGGTCTCGACGACCAGCCCGTACTCGTCGCCGTAGACCTGGCGCAGCCGCTCGTCCACGTTGGCCACCCCGATGCCGCCTGCCCCCGAGCGGTCCTCCCCGGCCAGCGCGCGCCGCAGCCGTTCGGGGTCCATGCCGACACCGTCGTCCTCGACCGTGATGCCGCACTCGGCGCCGTCGTCCTCGGCGATGATCGTGATCCGGCCGGCGCCGGGCTTCGCCTCCAGGCCGTGCCGTACGGCGTTCTCCACCAGCGGCTGCAGGCACAGGAACGGCACCGCCACCGGCAGGACCTCAGGGGCGATGCGCAACGTCACCAGAAGCTGGTCGCCGAACCGGGCCCGCTCCAGGGTGAGGTAGCGGTCGATGGACCGCAGCTCCTCGGCCAGCGTCGTGAAGTCGCCGTGCCGCCGGAATGAGTATCGGGTGAAGTCGGCGAACTCCAGCAGCAGCTCCCTGGCCTGCTCGGGGTCGCTGCGGACGAACGACGCGATCGTGGTCAGCGAGTTGTAGATGAAGTGCGGGGATATCTGCGCCCGCAGCGCCCGCACCTCGGCCTCCATCAGCATCGTCCGGGACCGGTCGAGCTCGGCCAGCTCAAGCTGGGAGTCGACCCACCGCGCGACCTCCTGCGCCGCCCGCACCAGCCCGGCCGAGGCGTGGTCGCCGTACGCCGCGAGCGAGCCGACCACCCGGTCGTCGGTGGTGAGCGGGACGACCACGGCGTGCCGGACGGGACACTCGGGCAGCGCGCAGGCGAGCGCCCGCACCTGGGTGCGACCGTCCTTCAGCGTCTCCGCCGCGTGCTCGAACGCGTCGGCGGCATGGTGGTCGCCCGCGCCGTCGTACACGAGCAGTTCCTCGCCGTTGGTGATGGCGATGGCCGGGGAGCCGAGCAGCTCACGAAGATGCCGCGACGCCTTGAGCGCGCCGGCCTGGGTGAGCCCGGCCCGCAGCGGCGGCGCGGCCAGCGACGCGGTGTGCAGCGTCTCGAAGGTCGCCCGCTCCGCGGGGCTGCTGCCGAGGTCGCGCCGCCCGCGCAGAACCCGCCAGAGCACGACGGCCGGCACACTGACGAGTACGGCGACGACGAGCGCCGTGACGACCGGTTCCACGCCGCCGCAGCCTACCCCCCGCCGCCCGCACGGCTTGAGCGTCGGCCCCGGCGCTACAGGTCCTGCGGATCCAGCTGTGCGGAATCAGCGGGAGCCGGGAGGCGACCAGCATATCTGAACTACTTCAGATATGCTGGTCACATGAGTACGAGAACTGTTCCCTACAGCGCCTTCCTTCGCGGTCCTTCGCAGGTGCTTCCCTCACTCGACAGCGCCGTCGTCATCCTTGAGCGACGCGACGACGAAGACCTCGTACTGATGCGCGCGGAGCGTTTCGAGGCGGGTGCGGCCAGCCTGCGCATCGCTGCCCGCGCTCTGGCGATCGTCGCGCGTCGGAACAACAGCCTCGCCGAAGATGTCCTGGCCGAGGAACTCCCCTGGCTCACCTGGCTTCCGGACACTGAGCGTCCTGCCTGTGTGAGCGAGCTGCTCAACCACCTCATCGCCGGGGCGGACACGGGAGAGCTGCTCCCGTTCGCGCGTGCGTTGACGGCCTGGCGATCGACTGCCGTGGTGTGGAGCGATCCGGAACTGGCCCGGGAATTGCAGGGTCCCTTCCCTGGTGACGGTCCCGAGGTCCCTCGTCCATCCGAGAGCTCGTGATGCCGGGGCGCGGTGACGACGTCCCACGGCCGAATCCCTGGACAGTACGGTTCGCTGATCGTCGCGCGGCTGAAGGCTGGACGCATCTCCTTCGCCACGCCGCTGAGAATCTCGACCGAGCGTGGGTGGCCATCACTGCCAATCCGCGTCGTGTGGACAGCCGTCAGCACCGGCTCAAGGGCTCCCTCGGTACCGTGAAAATGGTCGGCCTGGTGCTGGAGCAGTGGCAGTACGAAGCAACCTCGGGTGGACGTATCTGGTACGCGATCGATGACGGCGAGCGCACGATCTGGATCACCCGGGCTGGGGCGGGACACCCCAGGCAGACCGATGCATGATGCGGACCGGCCGGGAGCTCACAGCCGCCGCACGTCCAGGGCGAAGTCAACGGTACGACGGCGGCCGGCAGGATGAGGCGGGCGAGGGTGCGCACGGACACCGTCCGGTCCGGCATCTCACTCAGTCGCCGGCGTCCAGCGCGGCGCGGATGCGGGCGGCGTAGTCCGCGATCTCGGCGTCGCCGTCGTACTTGACGCGGGGCCAGAAGAAGCCGCGCAGACCGTCCTTGCGGTTGCGCGGCACGACGTGGACGTGCAGGTGGGGGACGCTCTGGCTGATCCGGTTGTTCATCGCGACGAACGTGCCGGCCGCGCCGGTGCCCGCCTCGACCGCCCGCGTGACGGCCTGGACCCGGGCGAAGAACGGCCCGACCTCCTCCGGCGGAAGGTCCGGGAGGGTCTCGACGTGGCCGCGCGGGACGACGAGCACGTGCCCCTTGAACACCGGGCGGGTGTCGAGGAAGGCGGCGGCGACCTCGTCGTCCAGCACCACCCGCGCGGGCCGCTCCCCCGCCACGATCTCACAGAACACGCAGCCGTCCACGAGACCCATTCTGGATCACGCACGGGGTCGTGGACGTGCCACGCGGAGGCCGGGCACCGCCGCCGCCTTCCCGCGGCCGGCGTACGGCGGATGCCCGGCCGGGGTCACTCCTGGGCGTTCTTCGCGGCCTGCTGAGCGTCCTTCTGGACCCGTTCGATCTGGTCCTGCGTGACGTTCAGCGCGCCGAACTGCTTGACCGCCTGGTAGTAGGTCCAGGCGAGGCCGTCACAGGTGCTCTTGCTGACGCCGGAGTATCCGGCGCAGACCTGCCGCATGTCGAAGTAGAACCCGTCGTCCACATGCGACTTGTTGCCGGAGAACTGGTTCACGGCCTTGTAGTTGCGGTAACCGAAGTCGTGCCGGCGGCAGGGCATCCTGAAGTCGAACCCGAGCGGCTGGTCGGGACTGCTGGAGCACAGGTCCGTCGACCAGTCGAAGGCGTAGGCGGCCCAGGCCGCCTGGTCCTGCCAGGCCGAGCGCCAGCTGGCGGCGCTGGAGGCGGTGGGCTGGGTGAAGGTCGACAGTGCCGCGAGCTTCTGTTCGAGGGTCACGGCGTGTGCGGGGAGAGGCGACGCGAGTAACGCGGCGAAGGACAGGGCGGCGGCGGTGAGGGCGCGTTTGACCATGGGCTCTGCCTTTGGGTGGGGGGTGCTCTCACGGCAGGAATCTGCCACCGCCCAAGAATGAGCCCATATATCCGGAAATTCTCGCGCCAGACCAAATCGAGATCACGGCGGACGTTCGTGCACAATGGCTGTTTACATCGATGACTCGCTCTTGTAAGTGAAGTCTGATCAGCCGGCGGTTCTCCCGGGCCGTCATGGCGGCGACGACACGCGATCCTCGGCGCGGACCGTACGCCGACGGGTCATGGGGCGGCGGGCGGCCGGTCCAGTCCGGTCAGCCTGGCCAGGGTGGCGAAGCCGTCGTCGGTGCCGGGCCAGTGGCGGCGTACGGCGGGCAGACCGGCGCGACGCACGACCGAGCGCAGGACCGCGGTGACCACGATGGCGTCGTCGGCGTATCCGAGGACGGGGATGAAGTCGGGCACCAGGTCGATGGGGAAGGCCAGGTAGGCCAGCAGCAGGCCGAGCCGCACGCGCACACCGCGGGGCAGATCGGGGTCGGCGGCCAGACGGCGCACCAGACGCAGCACGTCGGGCAGCAGCCGCAGCGCCTCACGCAGCAGTCCCCCGCGCGGCCGGACGACCGCCAGCATGCCGATCAGAGCGATCCAGGTGACCAGCAGCGCGACTGCGACGCCGATGAGCAGATCCCACGCCCACGATCCGGTCACGCCCACTCCCCCAGGTCACGGCCGGGCGGCCCGGCGGCCCTCAGCGGTGGCAGGACGCGACAGGCGGCGCGGGCCCATGCCGCCACGGCCGTAACCATACGGGCGTGGGCGATGCGTCGTCAGCCGGTGCGGGACTCGCTCAGGCCCTCTTCGGGGGCCGGCTCCTTCGGGGGGTCCCGGGGGTCGACGTACGGCTCCGCGGGGGACTCGCCGTCGGCGATCCTGCGCCCGCGCTGGAGCTCGGCGTCGAGCTGGGCCCCGGTCAGGATGACGATGTTCGACAGCCACAGCCAGATGAGGAAGACGACCACCGCCGCGAGCGTGCCGTACGTCTTGTTGTAGGAGCCGAACCGCGCGACGTACAGCCCGAAGCCCGCGGAGACCACGACCCAGGCCACGACGGCCAGCAGGCTGCCCGGGCTGAGCCAGCGCACGCCGGGCTGGCGCACGTTGGGCGCGGCGTAGTAAAGCAGCGTGATCATGCCGGCCGCGAGCAGCACCAGGACCGGCCACTTCACGATGCTCCAGACCGTGACCGCGGCGGGCCCGAGGCCGAGCATCCCCCCGGCGATCTCGGCGAGGCGGCCGGTGAAGGTCACGGCGAGCACGGAGGCCGCCATCAGGATCACCAGCAGGAGCGTCAGCCCGACCCGGAGCGGGGTGACCTTCCAGAACGGACGGCCCTCCCGGATGTCGAAGATGGCGTTGGTCGCCCGGATGAAGGCGCCCATGTAGCCGCTGGCGGCCCACAGCGCGAGCAGCAGACCGGTGATCGCGAACACCCCGGCGGTGCCCTGGTGCTGCTGAACGTTGGCGAGGCCGGTCTGCAGCAGTTCCTGGACCGGCCCCGGCGTCAGCGACTTGAGGTTGTCGAGCAGCGGACCGATGGCGTCCTGGCCCAGCAGGCCGAGGATCGACACCAGCACGATCAGACCGGGAAAGATCGACAGGACGGCGTAGTAGGTCAGCGACGCCGCCCAGTCCTGGACGTTGTCCTCCTTGAACTCCTTTGCCGTGCGCTTGGCGACTCCGATCCAGTCGCGGCGCGACAGCCTTTCCAGCGGCCCCTGCTCGTCCTCGGGGTCGGTCATCGGTGGGCGAACCTCCGGGTGAACGTGTTGTGCTTCGCGGTCGCGAACACCCGGCCTCCGCGCATCGCACGGGTCCCGCCGAACATGCCCTTGCCGAACGCGCTCTTTCCCGCCATGCCCTTGCCCGGCATGCTCTTCCCGAACATGCTCGCGCCGCCGAACTTGCCCTTCCCGCCGAACATGCCCTTGCCGAACGCGCTCCGGCCGGACATGGCCTTTCCGCCGAAGACACCCCCGCGGCCGAACATGCCCTTCCCGCCGAACATGCCCTTGCCGAACATGCTCCTGCCGGGCATCCCCATGCGGGACATCGCCGGGCGGCCGCGCATGCCGGTCCTGCCGTACAGGCGGATCCGCGCGGGCAGGCCGGCCTTCGCGGAGAGGCTCCGCCTGCCCGTCACGCCCCGCTTGCCCAGCAGACCCGGCCCGCTCAGGAAGATCGGCACGCCGAGCCCGGCGGTCTTCGCCGTACGGCCCCTGCCCCCGGTCATCCGGCGCAGCAGCAGCACCGCGCCCCCGGCGGCGGCGACCGCGCCGGCGGCGGCCACGAGGCCCGGACCGGTTCTGACCTGCTCACCGGCCCGGCCGGCCGCCTCACGCATGTGCGCCGGGGCGGCCTCACGCACCCGCCCGGCCACTCCGGTGGCCCTGGCCCGCGCCGCCGTCATGGTCGCGTGCATGCGCTCCTGCGCCCGGCCCTTGATGTCCGCCTTCGCGGCCAGGGCCTCGATCGTGTCCCCGAGATCGTCGCGGGTGCGCTCGATGTCCCGGCGCACCTCCGAGATCTCGTCGTGGCCCTTGTCGTGCTCGCCGCCTTTCCTCCCGGTCTCGGTCTCGGTGCCCCCCGTCGTGTCCCGCGCCGCGGCGACGGGCTCCGGGCCGGGCCTGGCCTGCCGTACGGCGTTGAGCGACTCGGTGTCGGTGACCGGCTCTGACACGTCCTGTCTGTGCACTCCCACGGTCCCGGCGTTGGGCCGGGCCGCACCGGGGTCGGTCTCGGTCATCTGCGCGCACTCTCCTTCATGACGTCGATGTCTGCCTTGAGGCTGCGCATCGCCTCGTCGGGAGTGGGCGGCGCCGCCCGGGACATCTGCTCCTTGCCCACCAGGGCGAGCAGCCCGGCGATCGCCAGCAGCGCGGCGCCCACGATCAACGCGGCGGCCCAGGCCGGCAGGATCAACGCGAGCGCCAGGATCGCCGTAGCCACGAGGGCACCCCCGCCGAGCAACGCGACGACGCCGGCGGCGCCGAGCAGGCCGGCGCCCATGCCGGCGCGCTTGCCCTTGCGAGTCATCTCCAGCCGCGCCAGTCGCAGTTCGTCGCGGATCAGCCGGGAGACGTCCTCGGACAGCCGGCGGACGAGATCGCCCGTGGACGGCGACTCCTTCTGGATGGTCATGGCCTGCCTCCCTTCCAGGTTGGGAAGCGCCTACCCGCAGCCAAGAGCCCTAACCACCACCGTCCCCGGGGTGAACGGAGAGACCGGAACAGATGAAAGTTTCAGTTCGGTACGCACACGTTTTTTGTCACAGGCGGGCAAAAGGCCAGCAAGGGGCCTCGGCTCACGGCACCGTACGGCCACGGGGTGAGGCTCCGGCAACGCGTCATTGACATACCGGGGGCCCAATCCACAATCCTGATGTGGGAGCGCTCCCATCGTATCGGTTCAGATCCACCCCTGCCCGCATCGGCTGTCGAATCCGCTACCTGGCACTTCTTCAGCCGATGCTTCCCACCCCTATTCTTTTTGGAGACCCCCCGCAAATGCGAACGAGAGCTCTTAGCACGGGAGCGCTCCCACGATCGCGGAGACGGATCGCCCTGCTGGCGGCCGCCACCGTGTCCGGTGGCCTCCTCGTCGGGCTGACGCAGACGCCTGCGTCCGCCGCCGTGGCCTGTGATGTCCAATACGCGCTCAACTCCTGGGGTTCGGGCTCCGGCGGTTTCACCGCCAGCCTGGACATCAAGAACCTTGGCGACCCGATCAGCAGCTGGACGCTGAAGTTCAACTTCCCGAACGGGCAGAAGCTGTCGAACGGCTGGTCGGCCAACTGGAGCCAGAGCGGCGCCACCGTCACGGCCACGAACATGTCGTGGAACGGCAACCTCGGATCCGGCGCGACGACCAACGTCGGGTTCCAGGGAACGTGGACCGGCAGCAACAACAAGCCCGCCTCGTTCTCCGTCAACGGGGTGACCTGCGGGGCCGTCGTGAGCCCGTCGCAGTCGCCGTCCCAGTCGCCCTCGCAGTCGCCGTCCCAGTCCCCGTCGCAGTCGCCTTCGCAGTCGCCCTCGCAGTCGCCGTCGCAGAGCCCCTCCGCGTCGCCGTCGACGAGCCCCAGCACGGACAACCAGTACGTCAAGAACTTCCTGACGATGTACAACAAGATCCACGACCCGGCCAACGGGTACTTCTCGCCGCAGGGCGTGCCGTACCACTCGGTCGAGACGCTGCTCGTGGAGGCGCCGGACCAGGGCCACGAGACGACGTCCGAGGCCTACAGCTACTACCTGTGGCTGGAGGCGATGTACGGCAAGGTCACCGGCGACTGGTCGAAGTTCAACACCGCGTGGCAGTCGATGGAGAAGTACATCATCCCGGCGCGCGCCGACCAGCCGACGAACGACAAGTACGACCCCAGCAAGCCGGCGACGTACGCGGGTGAGTGGAACGACATCTCGGGGTACCCGTCCAAGCTCGACAGCAGTGTCAGCGTCGGCACCGACCCGATCGCGAACGAGCTGAAGAGCGCGTACGGCACCTCCGACATCTACGGCATGCACTGGCTGCTGGACGTCGACAACACCTACGGCTTCGGCCGCTGCGGCGACGGCACCACCAAGCCGGCGTACATCAACACCTACCAGCGCGGCCCCGAGGAGTCGGTCTTCGAGACCATCCCGCAGCCGTCCTGCGACACCTTCAAGTTCGGCGGCCCCAACGGGTTCCTCGACCTGTTCACCGGTGACGCGTCGTACGCGAAGCAGTGGAAGTACACCAACGCGCCGGACGCCGACGCCCGCGCCGTCCAGGCCGCCTACTGGGCGCTGACCTGGGCGACCGAGCAGGGCAAGCAGTCGCAGATCTCCACCTCCGTGGCCAACGCCGCGAAGATGGGCGACTACCTGCGCTACTCGATGTACGACAAGTACTTCAAGCAGCCCAACTGCACCAGCACCTCCTGCGCGGCGGGCACCGGCAAGAACGCGTCGAACTACCTGCTGTCCTGGTACTACGCCTGGGGCGGCGCGACCGACACGTCGGCCGGCTGGGCGTGGCGCATCGGCTCCAGCCACAACCACTCGGGTTACCAGAACCCGTTGGCGGCCTGGGCGCTGTCGAACGTCAGCGCGCTGAAGCCCAAGGGCTCGACCGCGGTCACCGACTGGTCGACCAGCCTCACCCGCCAGCTGCAGTTCTACAAGTGGCTGCAGTCGGCCGAGGGCGGCATCGCCGGCGGCGCGACCAACAGCTGGGAGGGCCACTACGCCGCCCCGCCGTCGAGCCTGCCGAAGTTCTTCGGCATGGCCTACGACTGGCAGCCGGTCTACCACGACCCGCCGTCCAACCAGTGGTTCGGCTTCCAGGCCTGGACGATGGAGCGCGTGGCGGAGCTCTACTACGCCAGCGGCAACGCCGACGCCAAGACCATCCTCGACAAGTGGGTCGCCTGGGCGCTGGCGGGCACCACGGTGAACTCCGACGGCACCTTCCAGATCCCCTCGACGCTGGTGTGGACCGGTCAGCCGGACGCCAGCTTCAGCGGCACCGGGATGCCGCCGGCCAACACCGGCCTGCACGTGACCATCCGGGACTACACCGACGACATCGGCGTGGCCGGTTCGTACGCCAAGGCCCTGATGTTCTACGCGGCCAAGTCGGGCAACGCGCAGGCCAAGGCCACGGCCAAGGCTCTCCTGGACGGCATCTGGAAGAACAACCAGGACGCCAAGGGCGTGTCGGTCAACGAGACCAAGACCGACTACAACCGCCTCGACGACCCGATCTACGTCCCGTCCGGCTGGAGCGGCAAGATGCCGAACGGTGACCCGATCAACAGCAACTCGACCTTCATCTCCATCCGGTCCTGGTACAAGAACGACCCGGACTGGCCGAAGGTCCAGTCGTACCTGAACGGCGGCTCCGCGCCGGTCTTCCGCTACCACCGCTTCTGGGCGCAGACCGACGTGGCCACCGCGCTCGGACAGTACGGCCTGCTCTTCCCGAATGGCTGAGCACGCCGTGTAGGCCGGGGTGCGGTGTCGCCTGACCCTTCACCGCACCCCCAGTAAGCCGGGGCGCGGCGGCGCCTGACCCGCCGCCGCGCCCCCGACCCCCCCACCTATGCGAGGCACACCTTCATGCGGCGTACGTTCCCGGCTCTGGCGGCGCTGATCATCTCCTCGGCGGTCGTCCCGGCCGCCGTCCCCTCCACCGCCGCGGCGGCCCCGGCGTACAACTACGCGGAGGCCCTGCAGAAGTCGCTCTTCTTCTACGAGGCCCAGCAGTCCGGCAAGCTGCCGTCCACGAACCGCGTCTCCTGGCGTGGCGACTCGGCCCTGAACGACGGCAAGGACGTCGGCCTCGACCTGACCGGCGGCTGGTTCGACGCGGGCGACCACGTCAAGTTCGGCCTGCCGATGGCGGCGAGCACGACGATGCTGGCGTGGGGCGCGGTCGAGTACCGCGACGCCTACACCTCGTCCGGGCAGATCTCCTATCTGCTCAACAACCTGCGCTTCGTCAACGACTACTTCGTCAAGGCCCACCCCTCCCCGAACGTCCTGTACGGGCAGGTCGGCAACGGCGGCGACGACCACAAGTGGTGGGGACCGGCCGAGGTGCTGCCGATGGCCCGGCCCGCCTACAAGATCGACTCCTCCTGTGGCGGCTCCGACCTGGCCGGCGAGACCGCCGCCGCGATGGCCGCCTCCTCGATGGTCTTCCGGCCCACCGACGCGACGTACGCCGACAAGCTGCTGACGCACGCCAAGCAGCTGTACACCTTCGCCGACACAGTGCGGGGCAAGTACAGCGACTGCATCACCGACGCGGCCGGCTACTACAAGTCCTGGAGCGGGTACAACGACGAGCTGGTCTGGGGCGCCATCTGGCTCTACCGCGCCACCGGCGACTCCTCCTACCTCGCGAAGGCCGAGTCGTACTACGCCAACCTCGGCACCGAGCCGCAGTCGACGACCAAGTCGTACAAGTGGACGATCGCCTGGGACGACAAGTCGTACGGCTGCTACGCGCTGCTCGCGAAGCTGACCGGCAAGCAGCAGTACGCCGACGACGCCAACCGCTGGCTCGACTGGTGGACGGTCGGCGTCAACGGGCAGAAGGTCGCCTACTCCCCCGGCGGCCAGGCCGTGCTCGACCAGTGGGGGTCGCTGCGTTACGCGGCCAACACCGCCTTCGTCGCCCTCGTCTACAGCGACTGGCTGACCGACGCCACCCGCAAGGCGCGTTACCACGACTTCGCCGTCCGCCAGATCAACTACGCGCTCGGCGACAACCCACGCAAGTCATCGTTCGTGGTGGGCTTCGGCGCGAATCCGCCGCGCAACCCGCACCACCGGACCGCGCACGGCTCCTGGTCCGACAACCTCAGCGAGCCGGCGCAGAGCCGCCACATCCTGTACGGCGCGCTCGTCGGCGGCCCGACGTCGGCCAACGACGCCTACACCGACAGCCGCAGCGACTACACGATGAACGAGGTCGCCACCGACTACAACGCCGGTTTCACCAGCGCGCTGGTCCGGCTGGTCAAGGAGTACGGCGGCACTCCGCTGGCCGGCTTCCCCGGCACGGAGACCCCGGACGGACCGGAGATCTACCTCCAGGCGTCGGTCAACGCCACGGGCTCGACCTTCACCGAGATCAAGGCGCTCGTCGTCAACCACTCGGCCTGGCCGGCGCGGGCGCTGAGCGACGGGTCGTTCCGCTACTACTTCACCCTCGACGGCGACACCACGCCCGGCCAGATCACGCTGAGCTCGGCGTACACGCAGTGCAAGCCGCCGACCGGCCCGACGCAGTTCTCCGGGAAGATCTACTACGTCACGATCGACTGCTCGGGTCAGGTCGTCGCGCCGCAGGGGCAGTCGCAGTCGCGGCGCGAGGTCCAGTTCCGGATCGCCAGCTCGGGCTCGTGGGACCCGTCGAACGACTGGTCGTACAAGGGCGTCGCGACGACGCCGGGGTCCACGCCGGTGACCGTGGAGAACATCACGCTCTACTCGGGCTCCAACAAGATCTGGGGCAACGCGCCCGGCACGGAGCAGTCCCCGTCGCCGAGCCCGTCCGCCAGCCCGTCCGGCAGCCCCTCCCCCTCGCCGAGCCCGTCGGTCTCCCCGTCCCCGTCCCCGTCCCCGTCCCCGTCCCCGTCCCCGTCGCCGTCGCCCAGCCCGACGCCGACCTGCCCGCCGTCGAACACCGGTGACTGCGAGCCGCCGTTGTCGCCGTCGCCGTCGGTCAGCCCGACGCAGTACGGCAAGGCCTGCACCGCCACGTACAAGATCACGAGCTCGTGGCAGGGCGGCTTCCAGGCGGACGTCACCGTGCGCAGCTCCGGCACCACGGCCATCACCGGCTGGACGGTGGGCTGGACGCTGCCGAGCGGCCAGAGCATCTCCCAGCTGTGGAGCGGCGCGCTCAGCCAGAGCGGGTCGAACGTCACGGTGAAGAACCTGTCCTGGAACGGAAACCTGGCCCCCGGCGCCACCACGAGCTTCGGCTTCACCGGTAGCGGCACCGGCTCCATCCCGTCCCCCGTCACCTGCACACCCGCGTAGCCCCCGTCCCGGGCTCGCCCCAGTCGCCCGCCTTCCCCAGTCGGACCCCTCTCTGGGGAAGGCGGGCATCCACCTTTCTCCTGGCAAGTCGGCACCATCCATACGGACATGACCGAGGGAAGGAAAGCACGATGATCAGGACGACAATCGCCGCGGCGGCGCTGGCCCTGGCGTCCGTGGGGACCGCGGCGGCCACGGCCGCTCCGGCCGCCGCCGACTCGCTCGGCTGCACCGCGACCTACGTGATCAGCAGCGTGTGGGGTGGCTCGCAGAGCTACGGCGCGCTCGCGCAGGTGACCGTGCGCAACAGCGGATCGTCGGCCATGAAGGGCTGGCGCGTGTCGGTGCGTTACACCGACGGCACCGTCGTCAACCGGGTCGGAGGAGCCGTGTCACTCCCGGTGATCGGCCTGCCGGGCATCTACGCGTTCGGCAACGAGAGCTACAACGGCGCCCTCCCGGTGGGCGGCTCGACCGTCTTCAGCCTCCTGACCAGCGGGGGCGGAGGCGGCGCTCCCGCCGTCACCTGCACGCCCTCATGACCGGCGCCTGACGGCGGCAACCACACGACGATCCCCCCGGGAGGCCTCCTCCCGGGGGGATCGTCGTCATGCGCTGTGTCGTGTGACACGTCGGAAACGGTTCACCAAGCCACGTCCGCCGGCCTCGTCACCAGGCCTCCGGCGGCAGGTTCACGTCGCCGACACGATCGTAGATCACGGTCTCGTCCGCAAGCCTGACGACCACCACACGGCGGGCCAGCCCCGCTCTCTCCAGCGCCTTCGCGGACTCCACCGCGTTCTTCGCGTAGTGGTAGCGGTCACGGCTACCGGTGTACGGGCTCTCCCTGTCGCACCTGACCTCGTAACGGTCGTCAGGCCACGGATGGGCGAGCCCGTCCAGGTTGCGGCGCTCGATAGCGGTCGCGGTCATTGCACACCTCTCTTATCGCGGGGACCCCCGCTCAGAAAGACCCCCCTGCCCCCCATTCATCCAAGTATTCCTCATATGCAACATATGTTTCATGCGACCCCCTCGAATGGGGGTTCGAGGTCAGCAGGGTGTCACGCGGAGGGCAGGCTCACCCGGAAGACGGTGCGTCCGGGGCGGCTCTCGACGTCGACCGTCCCGCCATGGGCGGCCACGACCGCCCGGACGATCGCGAGCCCGAGGCCGCTGCCGCCGGAGGCGCGCGAGCGTCCCTTGTCCGCGCGGACGAACCGTTCGAAGACCTCGCCCTGGAGGTCCGCCGGGATGCCCGGGCCGTCGTCGGTCACGGTCAGCTCGACCCGTCCGGAACCCGGGCCGGACCCGCCCGGCACCCCTTCACGTACCGCCCCTTCACGTACCGCCCGCTCACGCAGCGCCACGGTGACGGTCGTGCCGGGCGGGGTGTGCGCGCGGGCGTTGCCCAGGAGGTTGACGACCACCTGGTGCAGCCGGTCGGGGTCGCCGGGGACCGTCACGGGTTCCTCGGGCAGGTCCAGCCGCCAGTGGTGGCCGGGAGCGTAGACGCGGGCGTCGCCGGTGGCGTCGATCACCATCCGGGTCAGGTCCACCTCCTCGCGGGCGAGCGGCCGGCCCGCGTCGAGCCGGGTCAGCAGCAGCAGGTCGTCGACCAGCTTGCCCATGCGGGACGACTCCGCGTCGGCGCGCTCCAAGGCGTGGCGCACGCTCCCGGGCACCTCCGCGGGATCGCGCCGGGCAAGCTGGACATGGGCGCGGACGGTCGCGAGCGGGGTGCGCAGCTCGTGGCTGGCGTCGGCGGCGAAGGTGCGCATGCGTTCCTCGCTGGCGTGGCGGTGGGCCAGCGCCTGCCCGACGTGGCCGAGCATGCGGTTGAAGGCCAGCCCCACCTGGCCGATCTCCGTACGGGGGTCCTCGTCGGGGACCCGGTCGGGCAGCGCCACCTCGCCGTCCGACAGCGGCAGGCGGGCGACGCGCCGGGCGGTGGCCGCGACCCGGTCCAGCGGGCGCAGCGAGAGCCGCACCCACACGGCCCCGGCGACGCCGGTCACGAGCACGACGACGGCGAACACCGCGATCTCGGCCAGTTGCAGGCGCCGGACCGTGTCGTGCACGTCCGCCAGCGGCAGGCCGGTGAGGAGGATGTCCCCGCCGGAGCTCCGCACGGCCATCAGGCGGTACCGCCCGAGCCGCGACAGGTCCAGGGTGTGCCCGGCGCCGTCGGGCGGCACGGAGGCCAGCGCCCTCTCGTCGGCCGCCGGCAGGGACGGGTCGGCCCGGCCCACCACGGCGGGCGTGCCCACCTGGCCGTTCACGACCCGGACGCCGAGTGTGCCGGGCGCCTGCCCCCGGGTGTCCCCGCGCTCGGCGAACGGGTTCCGCCCGTCGTACCCGTGGGGGTGCTCCTCGCGCTCCTCGTGCTCCAGGCTGGCCGCGTACCGGCCGGCCTGCATGCCGAGCTGCTGGTCCACCCGGTCCACCATGAACCGTTCGAGCAGCAGGGAGGACGCGGTGCCCGCCGCCGCGCAGGCCAGCACGAGCAGCACGAGCGTCCCGGCGACCAGCCGGGCCCGCAGCGTGCGCGGCGGCCTCAGCCGTACCCTCACGGCTTGAGGACGTATCCGACGCCCCGCACGGTGTGGATCAGTGCGGGGCGGCCCGCGTCGATCTTCTTGCGCAGATAGCTGATGTACAGCTCGACCACGTGCGCCTGCCCGCCGAAGTCGTACGACCAGACCCGGTCGAGGATCTGCGCCTTGCTGAGCATCCGCCGGGGGTTGCGCATGAGGAAGCGCAGCAGCTCGAACTCGGTCGGGGTGAGCTCGACGAGCTCTCCGCCGCGGGTCACCTCGCGGGCGTCCTCGTCCATCACGAGATCGCCGACCGTGAGCCGGTCGCCCTCGGCCGTACGCGCCATCCCGGCGCGGCGCAGCAGCCCGCGCAGCCGGGCGAGCACCTCCTCCAGGCTGAACGGCTTGGTCACGTAGTCGTCCCCGCCCGCGGTGATCCCCGCGATGCGGTCCTCGACGGAGTCACGGGCGGTGAGGAACAGCACGCAGACGTCCGGGGCCTCCGTCCGGAGGCGGCGCAGGACCTCCAGCCCGTCGAAGTCGGGCAGCATCACGTCCAGCAGCACCGCGTCCGGCTGGAACTCCCGGGCGGTGCGCACCGCCGACGCGCCGTCGCCGGCGGTGCGCACGTCCCACCCCTCGTATTTCAGGACAGCGCCCAGGACCTCGACGAGGTCGGGCTCGTCGTCGACCACGAGGACGCGCACGGGCGTCCCGTCGGGGCGGACCAGATCAGGCAGGCCGTTCGATGTCGTACGCATGATGATGCCAGGGTCCTCCCCACTGCTCCGGCGCTTCCTCTGAGAACGTTCTGAGAATCCTATGAAGGCTCCCGGCGTGCCCCTGTTCATAGGAAAACAAGAGGTTCGGTTGGCAGCGTGAGTCGCGCACGAGGAAAGGGAGGCACCTTTGACCACGACCTTCGCCGGCCGGGCGGCGGCCACGGGCCACGCGCAGCCGCCGCCACGAGGGGTGCTCGCCCGCCCGGAGGCGGTTCTGGCGGTCATCGCCGCGGGGACGGTCGCCGTGGCCGGCCTGTGGTGGGCGCACACGCCCGCGGTCGCCGGCCTCGACGGCTGGCTGACCAACGCGGGCCGGATCACCGGGCTGCTCGCGGGGTACGCGATCGCCGTCCTGCTGGCGTTGATGGCCCGCGTCCCGGCGCTGGAACGCGGGGTCGGCGCCGACCGGCTCGCCCGCTGGCACTCGATGGGCGGCCGCTACGTGGTCGGCCTGTCGGTCGCCCACCTGCTCCTGATCACCTGGGGTTACGCGGTGGCCGAGCACACCGACGTGGTGCGCGAGACGGTCACGCTCAACCTGACCTATCCGGACGTGCTCAAGGCCACGGTGGCGCTGCTGCTCCTGGTCGGCGTCGGCGTTGTCTCCGCCCGCCGGATCCGTCCGAAACTGCGCTACGAGACGTGGTTCCACCTGCACTTCTACACCTATCTGGCCACCTGGCTGGCCTTCGGCCACCAACTGGCCACCGGCGAGGAGTTCATCGGCGACCGGCCCGCGCAGGTCGCGTGGTACGCCCTCTATCTGGGCGTCGCCGCGCTGCTGGTCTGGTACCGCTTCCTCACGCCCGCACGACTGGCCCTGCGCCACCGGCTCAGGGTCGCGCGGGTGGTGCGGGAGGCGCCCGGCGTCGTCAGCGTCCACGTCACGGGACGGCGGCTCGACCGGCTGCGGGCCGAGCCGGGCCAGTTCTTCCGCTGGCGGTTCCTGACCCGGGACCTGTGGTGGTCCGCCAACCCCTACTCGCTGTCGGCCCCGCCGCGGAACGGCGAACTGCGGATCACCGTGAAGGACCTGGGCGACCAGAGCCGGTCTCTCGCCGGGCTGCGGCCGGGCACCCGCGTGCTCGCCGAGGGGCCGTACGGCGCCCTCACCGGGCGGGCGCGCCGCGCGCGCAAGGTCCTGCTCGTCGCGGGCGGCATCGGCATCACCCCGCTGCGCGCGCTGTTCGAGGCCCTGCCCGCCGCCCCCGGCGACCTGACCCTCCTCTACCGGGCCCGTGACGCGGGAGACCTGGTCCTCCGCGCCGAACTGGAGGAGATCGCCGCGACGCGGGGCGCGACCCTGCACTACTGCGTCGGCCCCCGCGCCCTCGTCGGCGACCCCTTCAGGCCCGAGACGCTGGCCGCGCTCGTGCCCGGCCTGCGCGACCACGAGGCGTACGTCTGCGGGCCCGACGGGATGACCACCGCCGTCGTCGCCGCGCTGCGCGCCGCCGGAGTCCCCCGCCGCCGCGTCCACCACGAATCGTTCGAGTTCTGAACCATCCCCGGATTGGAAGTTCCATGCGCAGAGCCATTCTGGCCGTGCTCGCGACCGCCGTCGGCCTCGTGCTGCTGCTGTCGTTCAAGCCCCATGAGGTGACCTCGCCCGCCACACGCCCCGCCGCCGCGGCCGAGGGGACCGGCTCCGGTCCCGGCGACTCCGGTCCCGGGGACGACGACGGCGACGGCGACGGCGACAGGGGCGAGGACGGGGGCCGCTTCGGCCGGGGATTCCCGGACTCCTCCGGGCCCCGGGATGCGCAGACCCAGGAGACCCAGTCCCAGGAGACCCAGTCCCAGGAGACACAGGGCGGCTGGAGCGGGGCGGGAGCCACCGCCGGCGCCACCAGCGGGGAGAAGACCGTCACCGGTGACGCCGCCGACACCCGGTGGGGGCCCGTGCAGGTGGAGATCGTGATCTCCGGCGGGAGGATGGCCGGGATCAGGGTGCTGGTGGCCCCGCAGAACAACCACCGGGACATCGAGATCAACAACGAGGCGCTGCCGATCCTCGACGAGGAGGCGCTGTCGGCCCGGTCGGCCCAGATCGACGTGGTCTCCGGCGCCACCTACACCAGCGACGGCTACATCCGCTCGCTGCAGAGCGCCCTCGACAAGGCCGGCCTCTGATGCGTCACATCGAGCACGTCATGGGCACCGTCTTCTCCTTCGACATCCGCGACTCCGACGGGCCCGACTCCGACGGGCGCCACTCCGACCCCGGGCCGTACGTCGCGGAGGCGGTGGCCTGGCTGCACCACGTGGACGAGGTCTTCTCGACGTACAAGCCGGACAGCGCGGTCAACCGCCTGAGCCGGGGCGAGATCACCCTGGCCGGCTGCCCGGCGGAGGTGGCGGACGTCCTGCGCCTCTGCGAGTCGGTCGCGCTGGTCTCCCACGGCTACTTCACCCTCCATCCCCGGGGCCGCCTCGATCCCTCCGCCCTCGTCAAGGGCTGGGCGGTCGAGCGCGCCTCGGCCATCCTTCGCGCGGCGGGCGCCGCCGACCACTGCGTGAACGGCGGCGGGGACGTCCGGCTGTCCGGCTCGCCCGCGCCCGGCCGGTCCTGGCGCGTCGGCGTCGCCCACCCCCTCCGGCCGGGCGAACTCGCCGCCGTGGTGTCGGGGACCGACCTCGCCGTGGCGACCTCGGGCACCGCCGAACGCGGCGCGCACGTCGTCGACCCGCACACGGGCCGACCGGCGACCGGGCTGGCCTCGGTGACGGTGGTCGGGCCCGATCTCACCCTGGCCGACGCGTACGCCACGAGCGCCTTCGCCATGGGCGCCGCGGCCAGAGACTGGGTGGAGGGCCTGCACGGCTACGAGGCCTTCGCCGTCACCTCCTCCGGCGCCACCTGGCGCACCTCCGGCCTCCGCCCCGGAGCCATGGCCTGACCATGACCTGACCTCGGTGCGCCGTCACCGCACGCCCGCCGTCATCGACGGCGAGAGCGGCACCGAGGCGATCGCTCGATCAGCAGGCGGCGGCCAAGGTCCCGGCGCTCTGTACACGGTCCACCTTGATGTGGATCGCCTGACTGGCCGCCGCCTTGGGGGCCTGCACCGGCTGCGCCGCTGCGGCCGGGGCCGCCTTGGGCTGCACCACCCGGACCTCCGCGCTGATCTCGACGCTGTGATCGATCGCCAGAGCCGCAGTGAAGGTACGCGAACTCAGGATGTGGTTGAAGAGCTTCTGCAGATCGTCACCCTTGGACTTCCGGATCGCCTTCCGCTCGGCACGGTCTATCTTGGCGTACGCCCAGATGTTCGTGTCCTTGGTGTGGCCTTCCAGGCATTCGAAGATGAAGTAGCTGCCGTGCTGGCGAAGGATCCCCGCGAGTGGGATGTCGTAGTGGTTGAGCACCTTGTCGATCTTGGCTGAGTCGGCCGGCCGCCAGGGCTCGGCACCGATCCTCAGATGGATCTGATCACTCATCGTCACCCTCCCTCCACTCCGGATCTCCAAAGCAGGCGTTGAAGCGATCCCTGTCATCATCTGTCCACGGACGCTTCGAGTCTAGATTCTCAACCGGAACGTGAACCGGGTTCCACGCGTTCGGGGTGAACCTGACGCGAAATAATGCCTCACGGAGTGTTCCCGCCGTCGTGTACCTGGCACCATCGCCGGTGGCGGCGGGCGACCTCCTGTTCGGGAAGCAACGTACGGCCTCGTCGACTGTCAGCTTGCCGCGCATCAAGGAGACGGCGTTGGCAACGTGCGGTTTTACCGGCTCGTCCTTAAATGGCCGACCCTTGACGGGGCGGTCCCTGCTGCCGTACTGAGTGAGAATCTCTTCGTCTCCGATCCTCTCTCTACGCCTGAACAGTCGCATGAGGAACGATGGTAAAGCCTGGGCAATAGCACTGTGATCAGGACGGCACTTTCCGCGAATAAGTGCAGGTCGCAGCAGCCCAAAATAGTGAAAAATCGCCACATCTGAACACTCCGGCGCATTCTTGCGTATACAAGGAACGGCCCTTACCTGTATTCACGCCATACCAGCATGAACTTCACGCGGCGTGTCATCGGGCGAGGGCCTGCTTCAGCCGGGTGGCGGCGACTACGGCGGGCCACAGGCGGGTGGCGAGGTTGCGGGCGAGGATGCCGCCTCGCGTGGCGGGGGCCAGGAGCGCCGACGCCTGGCCGACGGCGCGCTGCCTGGGCTCGACCAGGCGCCGGTGGACGGCCTCGTACCGGCCGAAGGCCGCGCCGGGGTCGCCGGGATGGGCGGCCAGCGCCTCGGCGAGGGTGAACGCCCCCGTCATCGCCAGCGTGGAGCCGTCGCCGAACAGCGACACGCACGAGGCCGCGTCGCCGAGGAGCGCGACCCTGCCCTTCCACCAGCGGGGCAGGCGCACCTGGCTGACGGAGTCGAAGTAGAGGTCGTCGGCCGTACGCACCCGTTCGAGCAGTTCCGGCGCCCGCCAGGACACGTCCGCGAAGGCGGCGGTCAGCATCCGCTTGTGCTGCCCGGTGTCGCGGTGGTCGAACCCGGGCTCCGCCGGGCTCCGGTAGAGGAAGAACGCGCCCGCGGACATGGGGCTGACGGCGACCGCCTTGCCGGGGGCGTTGTGCATGAGGATGTCCCGGCCGTTCCCGGCCACCGCCTCGACGCCGAGCGGTGTCGTCGCGACGTACAGGCCCATGTGGCGCACGAGGCCGTTCTCCTGGCCGAACGTCAGGCGCCGCGTCACCGAGTGCAGGCCGTCGGCTCCGATCACCAGGTCGAAGCGGCGGGAGCCGGCGCGCTCGAAGGTGACGTCCACGCCGTGCTCGTCCTGGGCGAGCGCGGTGATGGAGTCGTCGAAGAGGAACTCGGCGTGGTCGCGGCTCGCCTCGTACAGGATCGACGCGAGGTCGCCGCGTGGCACCTCGACCTCGCCCGGCCGCTGTACGGCGCGCATGTCCATCCGGGCGACCCGCCTGCCCGCCGCGTCGACGAAGCTGACCCCGGTCGTGCCGGTGGCGGCCCGGTGCAGCCGGGGCAGGACGCCCATCCGTTCGGCGACCGCGACGGCGGCTCCCCTGACGTCCACCGGGTTGCCGCTGGACCTCACCTCTCCCGCGCGTTCCACGACCGTGACCGTGAACCCGTGCCTGGCCAGCCAGTAGGCCAGCGTCGGCCCCGCGATCCCGGCCCCCGAGATGAGCACCGCGCTCATGGCACACCCCCTAACCGGAGGAATTTCCTCCGCATGATGACGGTATCCTAACCGGAGGAAAATCGTCCAGATCCTCTTGAGGTGACCGTGGAGAAAGGGCTGCGCGCCGACGCGCGCCGCAACCGGGATCTGATCGTCGCCGCGGCCCGTGAGCTGTTCCTGGAGCAGAACGTCGACGTGCCGCTGGAGGAGGTCGCCCGCCGGGCGGGCGTGGGCGTCGGCACGCTCTACCGCCGCTTCCCCGACCGGGACGCGCTGCTGCGCGCCGTCGGCGAGGAGAGCCTCCGCCGCCTGGCGGACCTGGTGGAGATCGCCGGGCGGGAGGAGCCGGACGCGTGGCACGCGCTGTGCCGCTTCCTGCGCGGCGCGGTCGCCCTGCGGCTGGGCGTGCTCGCCGCGAAGCTCGATCCTCTCCTGCACCAGCGGCTGCGCGTCGGCGCCGACCTGCGGGAGATCCGGCAGGGGGTCGCCGCCGCGGTCCTGCGGCTGACCGAGCGGGCGCAGGCGGACGGCGCCCTGCGCCCCGACATCGGTCCCGGCGACATCGCCCTGCTGATGACCCTGCACGTCTACACGCCACCGGCCGTGCTCGGCGAGGAGGCCATGGCGCGGATGGTGGAGATCATGCTGGACGGCCTGCGCGCCGACCGGAGATCACCCCTTCCCGGGGCTCCGCTCGACGCCGACGCCCTGCGCCGCTACACCACGGTCGACGGCACTCCCCCCGGTTGACGGCCGGCCCCAGCAGTACGACAAACCGCCCCAGATCATCAGTAATCACGGAATTTCCGGTCGCCGGTCGTCGCTGGAGGCTCAGGTTCCGGCGAACATACGGCGCCGGAGGCGCTGCTAGCGTTCCGGGGTGGCGGGAGGAGACGGTGTGCTCGTGCTACACGCGGCCTGGGACGGCGGGCGGCTTGTGCTCTGGGCGGAGGAGACGGCCGGCGCGGAGCCGGTGACCTCCAGGGCCAAGGTCCGGCCCCATCCCTTCGCCGCCCCGGCGAGCGCCCTCGTCGCCGCGCTGCCGGGCTGGGGGGAGGCGGCGGCCGAGGCGGCAGGAAAGGCCGTGCCGGGTGAGGTGGTGCTCCTCCTGCCCGGTTCGGCGTCCGGTCCCCTGCCCTCACCGGAGACCGGGTTGCAGGTCCGCGCGCGCCGAGCCGGGATCAGGCCGTGGCGGGTGCCCGCCCTGCTGGTCGACGCCGGCGCGGCGATGCGCCTGCTCACCACGCTCGGCGAGGCGGCCCACACACCGGTGGAGTCGCCGGAACCGGACGACCGCCTCGCCGACATGCTCCCCGGGCCGTCCCTGCGCTATCTCGCGGTCGTCGCGGCCCACGCCCGGGAGCTGGTGCGGCGGGGCAGGGTGCTGCCCCAGCTCGTCACCGAGGACGGCGGCTACGCGGCCCGCTGGCGGCCGGTGCTGACCGGCCCGCACGCCGACCGCTTCCGCGAGCTCGCCGCCGCGATGCCGCCGGTCTGCCGGGCCGTGGATGAGGAGCGCCCGTCCGCCCACGTGCTGATGGAGGCGCTGGCGGGCCTGGCCGACGCCGCCGTACGGCAGGCGCTGCCGGAGCGCCTGCTGGGCGGGCACCGTCCGGGACGGCGCGCTCCCCTGGCCGACCGGTGGACGGTGGCCCTCACCGGCGAGGAGGCGGACCTGCCCGGAGCCGGCCAGGAGGAGGCGGAGGCGCTGGCCCGGCCGCTGCAGGAGTGGTTCCGGGCGGCCCACCAGCTCGACGGCCCGGTCAGGGTGTGCTTCCGCCTCGTCGAGCCCGAACCTGAGCCCGAGCCCGAGCCCGAGTTCGAGTTCGAGCCCGAGTTCGAGCCGGGGCCCGTGTCCGGTCCCCGGCCCGGCTCCGCACCGGTCGCGGGCCCGGCCGTCGCCGCCGGGTACGCCGCGGCCCACGCGGGCGCTGCGACCGGAACGGACGCGGCGGCCCACGCGGGCGGCGGCAGGTGGCGGGTGGAGTTCGCGCTCCAGTCGGCCGAGGACCCCAGCCTCTACCTGCCCGCTTCCCTCGTCTGGACGGGCGAGACCCTGCCCGGTCTGCCGGGCCTTCCCGGGCGGCCGGACGAGACGCTGCTCGCCGGTCTGGGCCGGGCGGCCCGCCTCTATCCGAGGATCGACGACGCCCTCCGGGAGGCCCGGCCGGCGCACGTCGACCTCGACGTCGAGGGCGCCTTCCACTTCCTGCGCCACGCCGCGCCGCTCCTCCAGTCGGCCGGGTTCGGCGTGCAGCTTCCCGCGTGGGCGGGCCGCGCCCGGCTGGGCCTGAAGCTGACGGCCCGGTCGCGCTCCGGGCCGGGCGCCGCCGCCGACCAGGGGTTCGGGCTGGCGCAGCTCGTCGACTTCCGGGCCGAGCTGGCCGTCGGCGACGAGACGATCAGCGAGGCGGAGCTGGCCGAGCTGGCCCGGCTCAAGGTGCCGCTGGTCCGGCTGCGGGGGCAGTGGGTCGAGCTGGACGCCCGGCAGCTCGGGGCCGCGCTGAAGGCGGTGGAGCGGCGCGGATCGGGCCAGATGACGGTCGGCGAGGTCGTCCGCGAGGTGGTGCACGGCGGGGACGACGACCTTCCCCTGGTCCGGGTGGACGCCGACGGCCTGCTCGGCGACCTGCTCTCCGGCGAGGCCGACCGCCGTCTCGAACCCGTGGCGACCCCCGCCGCCTTCCACGGCACGCTCCGGCCGTACCAGGAGCGGGGTCTGGCCTGGCTCACCTTCATGTCCCAAATCGGACTTGGCGGCATTCTCGCGGACGATATGGGACTCGGTAAGTGCTTAATGCCCGATTCGCCGGTCTTCGTCAACGGGGTGCTCACCTCTGCGGGCGACATCTGGCAGAACTACGCCGTCGACATTCTCTTCGAGGACGGTGGTGAGTGGGCTACCCCGTCGTCCCCACTCTCCACTAATGCGATCGACGCCGAAGGCCGGGTGGTACAGGCCCCGTTCACTCGCCTGTACCGCCAGCATGTAGGGGAACGGCTTCGCCGGGTCCGCCTGGACGACGGCAGCGAGATCACGATCACCAGGCGGCATCGTCTGCTCGGTGTCGACGGTTGGACCCGCGCCATCCAGCCCGGCGACCGAATCTGCGTGCCCCGCCGCATCCGCTGGGAGGGGGAGCCGGTCGATCCGGACCTCACCGTTCTCCTGGCCTGGCAGATAAGCGAGGGCCACGAGAATCGCAAGGCGGATCTGCGAATCACCCAGAAGGACCGCGCCGTTCTCGACGCCCTCCGTGAGCGTATTCTTCGGATCGGCGCCCGCCACGGGCTGTCCGTGAACAATCCGACCATCCGATCTACACGGAATGTTCACGATCTGCGCCTGTGCAGCGTCGACTATGCCGCGTTCCTTGCCGCACGGGGCTACGAGTGGGGCCGTCTCTCCGCCGCGAAGCGCATTCCTGACTTCATCATGGCCGCTGACGACGACACTGTCCGGCTCTTCCTCAGGGAGTTCTTCACAGCCGAAGGCAGTGTCCTCGCGGGAATGCGGATGATCGAGGTCGCGTCCGCCTCGCGCTGGCTCATGTCCCAGCTGAGCATCATGCTCCGCCGTTTCGGGATCTGGCTGCGGACGACCGAGAAGATGAAGGCGGCCACCAACGGCGCTGGAATCAGGCGACCTTATCAAATCGGCATGATCGGCGGTCCTGGGCTTCGATTGTTCCGCGATCTCATCGGGTTCTCCGACCCGGTGAAGCAGGCCAAGCTGGACAACCTATCCGCGAAGCCGGCCAACTCGAACGTGGAGGGCGTACCAGGAAGCGATCTCCTGGTACTCGCTCAGGCGTCCACCGGCCTTCCCATGCGTCATTTCGGCGTCGGTACCGTCTACTTCACGGGAACCCAGGAGCTCTCCCCGAAGAGCGCGGCCATGGCGGTTCAGGCGATGGACCGGATGTTGTCCGGCGCAGCGGAACGCGAACATTCGATACAACCGGCGAACCGATGGACCGGGAAGGTCGCCGCCGCCTATCGCGCCTTGGATCGGGACGCCTTGCGCGCCATCCGTGATGAGCTCGCCATGCGGGCGGAACGCGAGGTCTTCTACACGCGGGTCGTCTCGGTGGAAGAGGTCGATTACGAGGGATACGTCTATGACTTCGAGGTGGCGGAGCACCACAACTTCGTCGCCGGAGGCATCTTCTGCCACAACACCGCACAGACCCTTTCGTTGCTGGTCAACGAGCGTGAGCAGGAAGAGCGGGCGGGGGCGACGCTGCTGGTGTGCCCGATGTCGTTGCTCAGCAACTGGCAGAAGGAGGCCGCCCGGTTCGCACCGTCGCTGGAGGTCTACCTCCACCACGGCTCGGGCCGCCTGCGCGGCGCGGAGCTGGCCGAGCGGGTCGCCGCGGCCGACATCGTCCTCACCACCTACGGCACGGCGTTGCGCGACCGCGACGTCCTCGCCGGGTTCACCTGGGCCCGGGTCGTCTGCGACGAGGCGCAGGCCGTCAAGAACTCGGCCGCCCGGCAGGCGCAGGCCGTACGCTCCCTCCCGGCGCGGACGAGGCTGGCGCTGACCGGCACGCCGGTCGAGAACCATCTGGCCGAGCTCTGGTCGATCATGGAGTTCTGCAACCCCGGCCTGCTCGGACCGGCGAGGGCCTTCCGCGACCGCTACCAGGAGCCGATCGAACGGCACCGCGACGAGACGGCGACCGCCGCGCTCAAGCGGGCCACGGGCCCGTTCGTGCTCCGGCGCCTCAAGACCGATAAGACGATCATCTCCGACCTGCCGGACAAGATGGAGATGAAGGTCTGGTGCACGCTGACCCCGGAGCAGGCGAGCCTCTACCAGGCGGTGGTCGAGGACATGATGGGCCGGATCGCCGGCAGCGAGGGCATCGAACGGCGCGGGAACGTGCTGGCCGCGATGACCCGGCTCAAGCAGGTCTGCAACCACCCCGCCCACCTGCTCAAGGACGGCTCGCGGCTGGCCGGGCGGTCGGGGAAGCTCGCCCGGCTGGAGGAACTGGCCGAGGAGATCGTGAGCGAGGGCGACAAGGCGCTGGTCTTCACGCAGTACGCCGAGTTCGGCTCGATGCTGCAGCCCTACCTGACGGCGCGGCTCGACCGCCCGGTGCTGTGGCTCCACGGCGGGCTGCCGAAGAAGGCGCGTGACGCGCTGGTGGAGCGGTTCCAGACCGACGACGAGCCGATGATCTTCCTGCTCTCGCTCAAGGCGGCGGGCACCGGGCTCAACCTGACCGCCGCCAACCACGTCGTGCACGTGGACCGGTGGTGGAACCCGGCCGTGGAGAACCAGGCGACCGACCGGGCGTTCCGCATCGGGCAGACCCGGAACGTGCAGGTCAGGAAGTTCATCTGTGCGGGCACCCTGGAGGAGCGGATCGACGAGATGATCGAGCGCAAGCAGGCCCTGGCGGAGAGCGTCGTCGGGACGGGCGAGGACTGGATCGCCGGGCTGTCCACGGCGGAGCTGCGCGAGCTGTTCCGCCTGTCCCCCGAGGCGGTGAGCTGAGTGCCCGCCGGACGGGACGGCTGGTTCGAGGCCGCGCGGCCCATCAGGGTCGACGGCGGCATCAGGGCGCGCTCGAAGCGGGGGTCCATCGGCGAGCAGTGGTGGTCGCGGCGTTTCGTCGACATCCTGGAGCGCGTCTGCGACGCGGGCAGGCTGAGCCGGGGGCGCGCGTACGCGCGGCGGGGCCAGGTGCTCGACCTCGACCTCGGTCCCGGCCTGGTGAAGGCCAGGGTGCAGGGCTCCCGCCCGGAGCCGTACGACGTGCGTGTACGGATCACGGCGTACGGCGCGGGCGAGTGGGCGGAGCTGACCGGGGCGCTGGGCGCGCGGGCGGTGCACCGCGCCAAGCTGCTCGCCGGGGAGATGCCGCCGGAGATCGAGGACGTCTTCGAGCAGTGCGGGCTGCCGCTCTTCCCCGGCGAGCGCGGGCTGGACATGGAGTGCTCCTGCCCCGACTGGGGGTTCCCCTGCAAGCACCTGTCCGCGGTGCTCTACCTGCTGGCCGAGGCGTTCGACGCGGACCCGTTCCTGGTGCTGGCCTGGCGGGGCATGGCCAGGGACACGCTGCTCGACGCCCTCCGCCACACCGGCGGGCAGACCGGCGGGACGGGCGGCGGGACGCCGGCGCCTCTCGACGTGACCGACGTCCCGTTCGCGGAGCGGGTCGGCGACTTCTACGATTCGGGCGTCTCGCCTGCCCGCCTCGGCCCGCCGGCCGATCCCGGCTCGCCCTCCGACCTGCTGCTGCGCGCGCTGGACCCGCCGCCGGTCAAGGCCAGGCACATCCCGCTGCTCGACCTGCTGCGGCCCGCCTACCGGGCCTTCGCCGCCGAGGAGGACGCGTAGCGGATCAGGTGTCCACGAAGTCGCGCGGGACCATCACCCGCAGGCCGTTGGGGATGGTCTTCAGCACCAGCGGGGTACGCAGCCGCACCTCGCCGTCGATGTCGGCGGCCAGCGGCGGGTCGGTCTCCAGCAGCATCTCCTGGCCGGTGACGAACGGGCCGCCCGCGAGGCTGGTCCATTTGCCGGTGGTCGCCCGTACGAGCGTCTCCCCGAGCAGCCGCAGCCGCTTGCCCGAGCCGAGCTGGTAGGCCACCAGCCTGCGGTTGTCGATGCTGACGTCCCTGGCGATCTGCCAGCCGCCGTGGAACCGCCCGTTGGCGATGTTGAGCTGGTGGGTCAGCAGCTCGTGGCGTTTGCCGTCCACGGTGATGTACGCGCGGAACGGTCGGTGCCCCGGCAGGATCGTGAGCGCGGTCAGCGGGTAGGCGGCCCGGCCGAGCATACGCTTGACCCACGGCCTGACGGTGCCCGCCACCTCGACCGACACGCCGAAGCTCGCGAGGTTGGCGAACGGCCGGTCGCCGCACATCCCGAGGTCGATGTCGGCCACCTTGCCTCCGCTGAACACGCCGATCGCCCCGGCGAGGTCGAGCGGCAGCCCGAGGCTGCGGGCGAAGTTGTTGGTGGTGCCGAGGGGCAGCACGCCGAGGGCGACGTCACGGCCGGCCACGTGCCTGACCGAGCTGCTCAGCGTGCCGTCTCCGCCGCCGACCACGAGGAGGTCGGGCCCGGCGTCGAGCGCGCGGGTGAGCACGTCGCGCAGCCGGGAGGGGTCGGTCACCGGATGGACGCCGGTGAGCCGGAAGTCCCCGTCCTTCAGCAGCCGCAGCACCTCCGCGTAACGGCGGCGGCCTCGCCTGGACCTGGTGTTCACGACGACGGCGGCCTTCCGGTCCCGGTGGATGGCCGCGGTGTGATCCGCCTTGCTCCGCACGCTGACATGCTAGGGGCCGCCGGGCGTGGGCGCGCATCGCCGCCGGCCGTTCCCGGCCCCGGATCGGGACGCCGGGACGCCCCCCGGCATGGACGTGCCCGGCACGCCGTCCATGAGCGAACGGCGGCCGGGCACCGTGACCATGCACCGTGGCAGGGCTCGTGACCATGCACCGTGACCATGCACCGTGACCACGCACTGTGGCCACACCACGGGCTGCCGGGTGGCGTCACGCCACCCGGTGGCCGTTACTTCTTGGCGGGAGTGATCTGGACGACCGCACCCAGGTTGAGCGGAAGCGGGCTGACCAGCTTGATCTGCACGCCGAGCTGCTTGCCCTCGTCACCGGGGTTGCCGCTGCCGAGGATCGCGCCGCCGATGTCGGTGCCGTAGAGGTCGGTCGCCGGCGTGCCGTCGGGGTTGACGATCCTGGTCGAGTACGGCTGGTTGTCCTTGGACGGGATGACCACGGAGGCGTCGCGGTGGCGGTAGTACAGGCTGCCGTCGCGAAGCTCCAGGCCGGGGTACCAGCCCTTGGCGTCCGTGAACTCCTTCACCGCGGACTGCTTGCCGAACGAGGTGCAGTACTCCGTGAACGGCTCGCCCTCGACGCACTCCTTGAACGGGTACGTCCCGGCGAAGTTGAACGCGGCGTTCGACGACTGCGGGCGCGACGGGAGGTTCTTCAGCGTGCTCGGGTCGTGCGCCGCCGCCTCGCCCGTACGGCGCAGCGGCTCGTAGTGCGAGTCGACGAGGAGCAGCTGGCCCTTCGGGCCCACCGACGGCAGGTCGAACGTCGTGTCGGACACGTTGTTGTTGCCCTGCGAGGTGTCGCGGTACCAGACGAGCAGGCCCGGGGCGTTGTAGGCGATCTTCTCGACCTTCCACGCGCCGTCGCGCAGCCAGGTCGTGTCGTACGCGTACTTCAGGCCCTGGTCGAACCCGTCGAAGTTGCGCCACTCGGCGAGGTAGTACTGCGCCGCCTGCACCCGGCCGGGGTGGATGGTCCAGCCGCCGCCGGTGGTGTCGGTGAACGTGCCCTTGACGGTCGTCCAGCCGTTGGCGCCGCCCTCGACGTCGTCGGTCCAGACCGCCGTGGCGCCGTTGGTGACCGAGAAGTCGTCGTTGAACCAGCCGCGCTCCACGGAGGCCGCGTCCGTGTTGTACCGGAAGCGGATCTGCACGGTCTTGCCGGCGAACGGCGCGAGGTCGGCGTACAGGTGGTGCCAGCCGCCGCTCTCGCCGGTCAGGCCGTACTTCTTGCCGCCGTAGTCCTTCATGCGGCCGTTGGGGTCGGTGTAGTCGTCACCGGTGCTGACGAGCGTGCCGTCCTCGTCGAAGATCTTCTGCTCGGCCCAGGTGGCGCCGCCGTCGGCGGAGACCTCGAAGAAGCCGTAGTCCCAGTCGGCCTCGATGCCCCAGTCGCTCCACCAGCGGAACTTCACGTCCGTGCCGGCCGGCACGGCGACGGTCCGGACGAGCTTCTGGTCGGCCCAGTTCTGGTCGCTGTTGGACCACCACATGTTCGACCCGCTGTGCGGGGTGGACATGATGTTCAGCTTGTCCGGCAGGTTGATCCGTACGCCGTCCTCGGTGCCCTTCGGCGTCCGGGAGGCCTGCCCGATCACGGCGAGCTGCTTGGCCGCGCCCGGCTCGATGATCTTCGGGTTGGCCCAGCCGAGCACCCACTTGTCCCAGATGCTCATGTGCGTCGGCAGGGACTGGAAGATCGGCCCGGAGTGCGAGCCGCTCGACATCAGGTCCCAGAAGTCGACGTCGGAGTCGCCCGCGCCGGTGGTGTCGTACAGGTCCGGCAGACCGAGGTCGTGGCCGTACTCGTGGGCGAACACGCCCACGCCGGAGTCCTCGGGCTGGAGGATGTAGTTGGAGATCTTCTTGGTCGTGCCGGGGATCGTGTAGCCGCCCGCCACGTCGCTGGAGTGGGCCCACAGGGCGAACGTGCCCTCGTTGCCGCCGCCGCCGGACTTGTCCTCGCCCGCGTGGATCAGCACAAGGTGGTCGATGACACCGTCGGGCTCGTCGAAGTTCCCGTCGCCGTCGGCGTCGGAGACGTCCTCGACGTCGTAGTCGGCCCAGGGGAACGAGGGGTTCGTCTTCACCAGGGTGTCGACCGCGTCGACCGCGAGCTGGGCGGCGCCGCGCGGGTTGTCCGGGTGGCCGGTCATGTCCTGCGGGTAGGTGCCGCACTTGCCGGCGCCGTACCACGCCTCGGAGTGCGGGACCTTCAGCCAGCCGACGGCCTCGCCGGTGACGGTGTAGGCGCCCTTCGACAGCTCCTCGTACATGTTCTTCATGGTGGAGCCGGAGATGTCGATGCCCTTCTTGCCGTCCCGGGGGTCCTTCAGGTCCGGCCGGACCCGGGTCGTGATCCCCTTGGAGGTGTAGAGCATGTTGTTGTAGTGGGCGGTGTTGAAGTCCGCCACCCACATGGAGTTGTTGTCCTTGCCCCCGCCGCCGGCCGTCGCCGGGTTGGGGATGTGGTTGTGGAGCGGGCCGTTCAGCTTGGTGCCGGCCGGCTCGGTCACGCAGTCGTTGACGTCGTCGGTCGTCTTCGGGTGCGACCAGCCGGAGAAGTCGTCGTTGGCCTGGTCGTTGAACTCGACCAGCAGCGTGAGCAGCTTGGCGGTGCGGGTCGTCTTCGCCTTCTTGTAGATGAAGTCGAAGGGGTTTTTGCCGGTCCTGATCGCCTGCTTCTCGTGCTGCGCCAGCACGCGCGCCGCGACGGGGTTGCCGGCCGCGAACTTGTGGTCGATCGCCGCGGCGAGGGCGGCGGTGCGCTTGGCCCCCTTCGGCGGGACCTTCTCCTCGGTGGTGGTGAAGTCGCCCTGCACACGCGGCGGTGCGTAGTTGATGTAATGGTCGGTGGCCGACGGCTGGTAGCCCGCCGTAGGCGCCGCCGCCGCACCGGCCGCGGCCAGACCTCCTGCCGCCAGCCCGAGCGCGGGCACGATCGCGGCGAGACGCCGGATTCTCTTGGACAACGAGATCCCTTCCCGTCCGGGTTCCCCGGACACCATGCACAGCGCGCCGGGATGAGCGCGCATGCGGGACCTTAGACGAGGGGGTAAAGGGATCGTAAAGAGCCGCCATGCATGGTTGTCAAAATGTGATGTGTACCAATATCCGTTAGTAATTCCGGTTGCGACCCGATATCGGGTCATGTCGTACAGTCCAGACGTGACCGAAGCGACCTCCGCGCCGGCCTCCGGGCTGGCCTCCGCGCTGCCGGACGGGCGAGTCCTCACCGACCCCGACGTCATGGACGCGTACGCGCGGGACCGCACGTTCGCACCGCCGGGCAAGCCGCTCGGCGTGGTGCTCGCGCAGTCGCGCGACGACGTCGTGGCCACGCTGCGCTGGGCGAGCGCGCACCGGGTGCCGGTGGTCCCGCGCGGCGCCGGCACCGGCCTTGCGGGCGGGGCGACGGCCGTGGACGGCTGCGTGGTCCTCTCCCTCGCGCGGATGACCGCGATCCGGGAGCTGTCGCCGCAGGACGAGATCGCGGTCGTGGAGCCCGGGGTCATCACCGCCGACCTCGACCGGGCGGCCCGCGCGCACGGGCTGATGTACGCCCCCGACCCCTCGTCGTACGAGATCTCCACGATCGGCGGCAACCTGGCGACCAACGCGGGCGGCCTGCGCTGCGTCAAGTACGGCGTGACCCGCGACTCGGCGCTCGGGCTGGAGGTGGTGCTGGCCGACGGGCGGGTGCTGAACACCGGCCGCCGCACCATGAAGGGGGTCACCGGTTACGACCTGACCGGCCTGTTCGTCGGCTCGGAGGGCACGCTCGGCGTGATCACCGCCGCCACGCTGCGGCTGCGGCGGGCGCCGCGCGAACTGTCCACCGTCGCGGCCGAGTTCACCTCGCTGCGCGACGCCGCCGCGGCCGTCGCCGCGATCATCGCCGAGGGCTGCCAGCCGTCGATGCTCGAACTGCTCGACCGTACGACCCTGCGGGCCATCGACGACTGGAAGAACATCGGGCTGGAGCCGTCCACCAGGGCCATGCTCATCGCGCAGGCGGAGGGCCCGGCCGACGAGTCCGCCGCCCGGATGGCGGAGCTGTGCGCCGCGGCGTCGTTCGTCGCGGTGTCGTCCACGCCGGAGGAGGCCGCCGAGCTCGTCGGCGTCCGGCGCCTCGCCTACCCGGCCAAGGAGCGCCTGGGCCAGTGTCTGGTGGAGGACGTGTGCGTGCCCCGGTCGGCGCTCCCCGAGATGATCACCGCGATCGAGGAGACCGCCGCCCGGCACGGCGTCCTGATCTCGACGGTCGCCCACGCGGGGGACGGCAACGTGCACCCGGTGTTCGTGTTCGACCGCGGCCTGGCCGAGCCGCCGCCCGAGGTCTGGGCCGCGGCCGACGAGGTGTTCCGCGCCGCGCTCGCCCTCGGGGGGACGCTGACCGGCGAGCACGGCGTCGGGCTGCTGAAGAAGCGCTGGCTCGGCCTGGAGACCGGCCCGGTGGCCGCCGAACTGCACCAGGGCATCAAGCAGGTCTTCGACCCGCTGAACATCCTCAACCCCGGCAAGGCCATCTGACGGTCGTTCCCAATCCGGTAGCGTTTGGCACCGTTGGTGGGGTTACCGGGGTAATCGGGGGCGATGGTGGCGTTGGAGGCTGGGAACCCGGCCCGCCTGGGCCCGTTCACGCTCGTCGACCGGCTCGGGGAGGGCGGCCAGGGGGTCGTCTTCCTGGGCCACGGCCCGCAGGGCGAACAGGTCGCGGTGAAGCTGCTGCACACGCGGCTGACGGCGGATCCCGAGGCGCGGGAGCGCTTCCTGCGCGAGGTGGCGCTGGCGCAGCGGGTCGCGCCGTTCTGCACCGCCCCCGTGCTGCACGCCGACCTCGCCGGCAACCAGCCGTACATCGTCAGCGAGTTCGTGCCGGGCCCGTCGCTCCGGCAACTGGTGGACCGGGAGGGCCCGCGCCGGGGAGCGGCGCTGGAACGGCTCGCCATCAGCACGGCGACGGCGCTGGCCGCCATCCACCGCGCGGGCATCACCCACCGCGACTTCAAGCCGGCCAACGTGCTGATGGGCCCGGAGGGGCCGGTCGTGATCGACTTCGGGGTGGCCAGGGCGTTCGACTCGCCGCAGGCCACCGCGACCGGCGCGTCCATCGGCACTCCCGCCTACCTGGCCCCCGAGGTGCTGTCGGGCGGCACGGCGGGCGCCCCGGCCGACATGTTCGCCTGGGGCGTCACGATGGTGTTCGCCGCCACCGGCAGGCCCGCCTTCGGCGCGGACTCGATCCCCTCGGTCATCACCCGCATCCTGCGCGACGAGCCCGACCTCGGCGACCTCGCGGCGCCCCTGCGGGACATCGTCGCCGCCTGCCTGTCGAAGGACCCCGCGCCGCGGCCCTCCGCCCAGGACGTCGTCGCGCGCCTCACCGGGCAGGCCCACCTCACTCCCCCGCCGCCCCCGCTGCCCCCTGCGCAGGCCGCGGCTCCCCCCGGGCACGTCACCGTGCCCGCGGCGGCGAGGAGACCCCGGCGTACGGTGCTGACCTGGACGGCGGCCGGGATCGGGGTGCCCGCCCTGGTGGCCGCGGCCTTCCTGGTGCCGTCCTGGGTCTCGGTGCGGGCGGCCGGGAGCGAGACCACCGCGACGGAGGCGCCCGGCCAGGCGGCGTCCGCGCCCGCCGAACCGCCGATCCCGCCGCCGTCCGGCCTGGTCACTCCCTCGGGACACCGGACCGGGAGTCCGTCGCCGGGTTCCGCGACCCGGAGGCCCGGTTCGAGACCCGATGCGAGACCCGGCGCGACCGCGAAGCCCGCCGCCTCGCCCGCGCACGGCCGCCGGACGCGGCCGTCCCCCACGGCGACCGGACCGGCGGCGGAGCCCACGAAGGTCCCTCCGACGGCGAAGGCCAGCCCGGCCCCGACCAAGGCCACCGCGACGCCCAGACCCAGCCCGACGGCGAAGGCGACTCCCACGAAGACCGCCGCGCCCAAACCCAACCCGTACACGGCCAAGGGCGTGTGCGGGACCGGCTTCGCCGTCGTCGACTCCCACTCGTACGGCGGGCAGGCGACGACATACCTGCTCTACAACGCCTCCACCGGCCGCAACTGCGTGATCACGCTCTCTCGCTACACGATGCCCGCTAAGATCAGAATGAGCGTGGTGCTGAAGGTGAAGGGGGGCGCGTCGGCCGCCGACGCCGGCGCCTACACCGTGTACGCGGGGCCGCTCCGGCTGCCCGCCAAGGGCAGGTGCGTCATCTGGGGCGGCGGGTATGGGGGCGCCTCCTGGAGCAGCGCGTGGTCCCACTGCGGCTGACCCCGCGGAACCACGGCTGAACCAGGGCCGAACCACGGCCTGACCACGGCCGGCCAGGAGTGTGCGGCACGAATGTCACCGCCCGGTGGCAGACTCGGCTCGTTGACGTGATCGCGGACCAACCGGAGGTTCTCACCGTGACACAAGTCGGTTCGGTGGCGCCATGACCGTGCTTGTGAGCCGGCTGGACCCCTCCGGCGCCGAGTACGGCGCGAGGCGCGAGGCCATGCTGGCGAAGCTCGCCGAACTGGAGGCCGAGCAGGCGAAGGCCGTCGCGGGCGGCGGGCCGAAGTACGTCGAGCGGCACCGCGAGCGCGGCGGGCTGCTCCCCCGGGAGCGGATCGAGTTGCTGGTCGACCCCGACGCGCCCTTCCTCGAACTGTCCCCGCTGGCCGCTTGGGGCACCGAGTTCCCCGTCGGCGCGAGCGTGGTGACCGGGATCGGGGTCGTCGAGGGCGTCGA
The DNA here is from genome assembly GCF_014161415.1 of Microbispora sp. H10885. NCBI lineage: Bacteria > Bacillati > Actinomycetota > Actinomycetes > Streptosporangiales > Streptosporangiaceae > Microbispora > Microbispora sp. H10885. The sequence goes on from NZ_JABBWY010000002.1 coordinate 361,093, forward strand.
GTGCGTGATCACGGCCAGCGACCCGACCGTGCGCGGCGGCGCGTCCAACCCCTGGACGCTGCGCAAGACGCTGCGGGCCACCGAGATCGCGCTGCGCAACCACATGCCGTACGTGAACCTGGTGGAGTCGGGCGGCGCGGACCTGCCGACGCAGAAGGAGATCTTCATCCCCGGCGGGCAGGTGTTCCGCGACCTGACCCGGCTGTCGGCCGCGGGGATCCCGACGATCGCCCTCGTCTTCGGCAACGCGACCGCCGGCGGGGCCTACGTCCCCGGCCTGAGCGACCATGTCGTGATGGTGCGGGAGCGGGCGAAGGTGTTCCTCGGCGGCCCGCCGCTGGTGAAGATGGCGACGGGCGAGGAGTCCGACGACGAGTCGCTGGGCGGGGCGGAGATGCACGCCCGCGCCTCCGGCCTGGCCGACCACCTCGCGGCCGACGAGCACGACGCGCTCCGGATCGGCCGGCGGATCATGCGGCGGATCGGCCGGCGCGGGGCCGGGCACGCCGCCGCCCGCGACTACCCGGCTCCCCTGTTCGACGAGGACGAGCTGCTGGGCATCGTGCCGGAGGACCTGAAGGTCCCCTTCGACCCCCGCGAGGTCCTGGCCCGGGTGGTGGACGGCAGCGACTTCGACGAGTTCAAGCCGCTCTACGGGCCGAGCCTGGTCACCGGCTGGGCGAGCGTCCACGGCCACCCGGTCGGGATCCTCGCCAACGCCCAGGGGGTGCTGTTCGGCGCCGAGTCGCAGAAGGCCGCGCAGTTCATCCAGCTCGCGAACGCCACCCGCACGCCGCTCGTCTTCCTGCAGAACACGACGGGCTACATGGTCGGCAGGGAGTACGAGCAGAGCGGCATCGTCAAGCACGGCTCGCTGATGATCAACGCGGTGGCCAACTCGACCGTGCCCCACATCACGATCGTGATGGGCGCCTCCTACGGCGCGGGCAACTACGGCATGTGCGGGCGGGCCTACGACCCCCGTTTCCTGTTCAGCTGGCCGAGCGCGAAGTCGGCCGTGATGGGCCCGGCCCAGCTCGCCGGGGTGATGTCGATCGTCGGCCGGGCCGCGGCCGAGGCGCGCGGGCAGGTCTACGACGAGGAGGCCGACGCGGCGATGCGCGCGGCGGTCGAGACGCAGATCGAGGCGGAGTCGGCGGCCTTCTTCCTGTCCGGCCGCCTCTACGACGACGGGGTCATCGACCCGCGCGACACCCGCACGGTGCTCGGGATGTGCCTGTCGGCGGTCGCGGGGGCGCCGGACCCCGGGCGGGCCGGCTACGGCGTCTTCCGGATGTGACGGGCATGCTCTTCGGCTTCCATATTCGCGGGGGTGGGTCATGATCGGGCGGCTGCTGGTGGCGAACCGCGGGGAGATCGCCCGCAGGGTGTTCCGCACCTGCCGTGAGCTGGGCGTGGAGACCGTCGCGGTCTTCTCCGACGCCGACGCGGACGCGCCGCACGTGGCCGAGGCCGACCAGGCCGTACGGCTCGGCGCCCCGCTGGCGTACCTCGACCCGGACCGCGTGATCGAGGCGGCCCGCCGCTCCGGAGCCGACGCGGTGCATCCCGGGTACGGCTTCCTGTCCGAGCACGCCGGCTTCGCCCGCGCCGTGCTCGACGCCGGCCTGACCTGGATCGGCCCCTCCCCCGAGGCCGTCGCCGCGATGGGCACGAAGATCGAGGCCAAGGCGCTGATGGCCGAGGCCGGGGTGCCGGTCCTGCCGACCATCCCGCTGTCCCCGGACGCCCCGCCCCAGCTCACGTTTCCCGTGCTGGTCAAGGCGTCGGCGGGCGGCGGCGGACGGGGCATGCGGGTGGTGCGCGACCAGGCCGGGCTCGCCGAGGCGGTCGCGTCGGCCCGCCGCGAGGCCCTGTCGGCCTTCGGCGACGGCACGCTGTTCGCCGAGCCGCTGCAGGAGGGCGCCCGCCACATCGAGGTGCAGATCCTCGCCGACGAGCACGGCACGGTCTGGGCCCTCGGCGAGCGGGAGTGCTCCATCCAGCGCCGCCACCAGAAGGTGATCGAGGAGGCCCCCTCCCCCGCCGTCACCCCCGAACTGCGCCGGGAGCTGAGCGACGCCGCGATCCGGGCCGCCCGCGCGATCGGCTACACCGGCGCGGGCACCGTCGAGTTCCTCGTGTCGGACGAGGGCTTCTTCTTCCTGGAGATGAACACCCGCCTGCAGGTGGAGCACCCGGTGACCGAGTGCGTCTACGGGGTCGACCTGGTCCGGCTGCAGATCGAGGTGGCCGAGGGCGCGCGGCTCGCCGCGCTGCCGCCGAGCCCGGTGGGCCACGCGATCGAGGCCCGCCTGTACGCGGAGGACGCCGAGGGACGCCCCCAGAGCGGCGTGCTGCACCGCTTCGAGATCCCCGGCGTGGACGGGGAGTTCGGCCTCGGCGCCCGGCTGCGGCTCGACTCCGGCGTGGTCTCCGGCGGCGAGGTGGGCGTCCACTACGACCCGATGCTCGCCAAGGTCGTCTCGTACGGCGGGGACCGGGCGGAGGCGGCCCGGCGGCTGGCGCACGCGCTCGCGCGGGCCCGCATCCACGGGCTGACGACCAACCGCGACATCCTCGTGGGCGTGCTGCGGCATCCGGACTTCCTGTCCGGCGCGCTCGACACCGGGTTCCTCGACCGGCGGCCCGTTCCGGCGTCGCTCGCCGGGCCCGGGGCCGTACGCCTGTCGGCCCTCGCGGCGGCGCTCGCCGGGGCGGCGGCGAACCGGGCGGAGGCGCGGCGCGACGGGGTGCTCGGCGGATTGCCGAGCGGCTGGCGCAACGTGCCCTCACAGCCCCGGCGCACGGCGTACGACACGGAGGACGGCGGCCGCCTGGAGATCGCCTACCGGCTGAGCAGGGACGGGCTGCGGGCCGAGGGCTTCGAGGACGTCGCCCTGGTGTCCGCCGAGCCCGGCCGGGTGGTGCTGGAGACGGGAGGCCTGCGGCACGCGTTCGACGTGGCGGTCTATCCGGGCCCCGGTGATCGGCGGCTCGTGCACGTCGACTCGTCTCTCGGGCCGGTCCGGCTCACCCCGGTGGAGCGGCTGCCCGAGCCCGCGGCGCGGGTGTCGCCGGGGGCACTGCCCGCCCCGATGCCGGGTACGGTCCTGCGTGTCGAGGTGAAGCCCGGCGACGTGGTCGAGGCCGGGCAGCCGGTGGTCGTGCTGGAGGCGATGAAGATGGAGCACCTGATCGTGGCCCCCGCCTCCGGCACCGTGGCCGCCCTGCACGTGGTGCCCGGCGCGCGGGTCGAGGCGGGCGTGCCCCTCGCCGACATCGAACCCGCGCCCGAGACCAAGCCCGATATCAGGCCCGAGACCAGGCCCGATGTCGAGGCCCGCGAGGGAGCCCCCGCCGAGACCCGCAACGAGGATCACGAGTCGGCCGGTGTCCAGCCGTGGGATCCGTTCGCGGACACTACGGGCGCCCCGGCCTCCGGCCAGGCACCCGTGGCCGCCGCCGACCCGGCGGATGGCTTGGCGGCGGGCCGCGACGGCACCGGGCAGAACGCCCAGACGGACACGCGGGGCGGCCTCCCCACGGACGCCGGCGGCCCGGAGCCGGGCACGGGCACGGCTCCGGGCGGCACGGCTCCGGTCGCGGACCCAAGCGCGAACCCAGGCGCGAACTCGGGCACGGTTCCGGGCGGCGCGGTTCCGGGCGGCGCGGTTCCGGGCATGGACCCGGGCACGGCCGCGGGTGGCGGTGCGGTCGTGGCTCCCGGCCCGGACTCGGGCTCCGATCCGGGCGCGGCTCCGAGGGGGGAGGCGGAGCAGAGATGAACACGACCGGCGAGCCGGGGCATCTCGTGCGGTGGGAGCAGGCGGGTGGCGTGGCCACGATCACGCTCGACTCGCCGCACAACCGCAACGCCCTGTCGTCCCGGCTGCTCGCGCAACTCGACGAGGCCCTGTCGCGGGCGCTGGACGAGCCCGCCGTACGGGTGATCGTGTTGACCGGCGCCGGGCCCGTGTTCTGCGCCGGGGCGGACCTGAAGGAGCAGCGCGCGGGCGGGGCGCCGGTGACCGCGTCGTTCCCCGGCGTCATGCTGCGGATCTGGGAGAGCCCGAAGCCGGTCGTGTGCCGCCTCAACGGCACGGCCAGGGCTGGCGGACTCGGCCTGGTGGCGGCGTGCGACTTCGCGATCGCCCCGGCGAGCGCGTCATTCGCGTTCACCGAGGTGCGGCTCGGGGTGGTCCCCGCGATGATCGCGGCCACCTGCCTGCGCCGCTTGGAGCCCCGGGCCGCGGCCGAGTACCTCCTCACCGGCGAGGTCTTCACCGCCGCACGCGCGGTGGAGATCGGGCTGCTCACCCGGGCCGTACCCGAGGAGGACCTCGACGCGGCGGTGGCGCACTACACGGGCATGCTGCTGCGCGGCGGCCCCGAGGCGCTGGCGATCACCAAGCGGCTCGTCCGCGAGGTGCCGCTGATGCCGATCGAGGAGGGCCTGCGGGAGATGGCCGCGCTGTCGGCCGAGCGGTTCACCTCGGAGGAGGGGCGGGAGGGCATCCGGGCCTTTGCCGAGAAACGCCCCGCCGCCTGGGTCCCCTCCGATATCGCGGGCGCGGAAGCCGCGCGATGACGGCCGGGGCCGGGCGACCGGGACCGCTGCGGATCGCGAACTGCGGCGGCTTCTACGGCGACCGGCTCTCGGCGGCGCGGGAGATGGTCGAGGGCGGGCCGATCGACGTCCTGACCGGCGACTGGCTCGCCGAGCTCACCATGTCGATCCTCGCCGGCAACCGGCTCAAGGGCCGCCCCGGCTACGCCCGCACCTTCCTCACCCAGATGGAGCAGGTCCTCGGCACCTGCCTCGACCGGGGCATCAGGGTGGTGTCCAATGCGGGCGGCCTCGATCCGGCCGGCTGCGCGGAGGCGGTGTCCGCCCTGGCCGACCGGCTGGGGCTGCGCGCGAGCGTCGCCCACGTCACCGGTGACGATCTCATGCCGCTCGCCGGGCCGCCGGTCAACGCCGGCACCGGCGAGATCCTGCGGGAGACTCCGCTGACCGCGAACGCCTACCTGGGCGGGCGGCCGATCGCGGTGGCGCTGGAGCACGGCGCCGACGTCGTCGTCACCGGGCGGGTCACCGACGCGGCGCTGGTCACCGGGCCCGGCATGTGGTGGTTCGGCTGGGGGCCCGGCGACCTCGGCCCGCTGGCCGGTTCCGTCGTCGCCGGGCACGTCATCGAGTGCGGCTGCCAGGCGACCGGCGGCAACTACGCCTTCTTCGAGGAGGTGCCCGGCCTCCCCGACTGCGGCTTCCCCATCGCCGAGCTGTACGCGGACGGGTCGAGCGTCATCACCAAGCACCCGGGCACCGGCGGGCTGGTCTCGACCGGCACCGTGACCGCGCAACTGCTCTACGAGATCGCCTCGCCCCGCTATCTCGGCCCCGACGTGACGGCCCGGTTCGACACCGTCCACCTGGAGCAGGAGGGGCCCGACCGGGTCAGGATCACGGGCGTACGCGGTGAGGCCCCGCCGGAGACGCTGAAGGTGGCGGTCACCTACGTCGGCGGCTACCGCAACACGATGACGCTGGTGCTGACCGGCCTGGACATCGCCACGAAGGCCCGGGTCGCGCAGGAGGCGATCTGGGCCCGCGTGCCCCGGGACTCCTTCGACCAGGTCCACGTGGAGCTGACCCCCCTCGGCCCGCACGCGTACGAGCCGGGGACGGCCGCGGAGACAGGTGGCACCGCGTTGCTGCGGATCACGGTCATGGACTCCGACGCCCGCAAGGCGGGACGGGCGTTCTCCTCGGCGGTGGTGGAGACCGGCCTGGCGAGCTACCCCGGCTTCTTCGGGCTGACGCCGCCCGCCGACGCCTCCCCCTACGGCGTCTACTGGCCCTCCTCGGTCGACGCCCGTGCCGTGCTCCCGGTCGTGACCGTCGGCGGGGTCCGCATCGAGGTGCCGTACGCGCCGCCAGGGCCGCTGGTCTCCCCTGACGCGTACGGCCCTACCGGCGGCGTCACGGATCACCAGGCGGCACCGCCGTACGCGGGTGATCTCACGGCCGGGCCGGTCCGGCCGCTGGGCCGGGTCGTGGGCGCGCGGTCGGGCGACAAGGGCGGTGACGCCAATCTCGGCGTCTGGGTGCGCGACCCCGCCCGCTACCCGTGGCTCGCGGCGTTCCTGACCGTGGAGCGGCTCGGGGAACTGCTGCCGGAGATCGGCGGGCTGCCGGTGGAGCGGTTCGCGCTGCCCAACCTGCACGCGCTCAACTTCGTGATCCACGGTCTGCTGGGAAGGGGCGTGGCCGCGAGCCCGCTCCTCGACGCGCAGGCCAAGGCGCTCGGGGAACGCCTGCGCGCGGTCCGCGTGCCGGTCCCGCCCTGAACTGCCTCGTGCCGCTCCCGCACTAGGATTGCGCAATCGCAGGACCGCCCGCATGCGGAGGTGGAAGTGAGCGGTTTCCATCAAGCCCGCATGGACCTGGGGGTCCGGCTACGCCGGCTGCGGGAGAACGCCCGCCTGTCCGGGAAGGACCTCGCCGAGCGGCTCCACTGGCAGCCGTCGAAGGTCTCGCGCATCGAGAACGCCCGCCAGACCGCCTCCGAGGACGACGTGGCCGCGTGGGGGAAGGCCGTGGAGGCCGACCCGCAGACGATCGACGCGCTGGTCAGGCAGGTGGCCGGGCTCCAGGAGCGGCAGGACTCCTGGCGGCAGCGGCACCGGAACGGCCTGGCCGCCCTGCAGGAGGACATCCGCGACCTGGAGACGCGCACCCTCCTGTTCCGGGCATTCGAGCCCGGGGCGGTGATCGGGCTGCTGCAGACCACCGAGTACGCCCGGCACGTCTTCGGGAAGCTCAGGCGGCTGTACAAGTCGACCGCCGACGTGGACGACGCGATCCGGGTGCGCATGCGGCGCCAGGAGATCCTGTACGACCCCGCGCGGCGGTTCCGGTTCGTCATGCCCGAGTCGGTGCTGCGCTACCGGCTGGCGCCACCCGACGTGATGCGCGGCCAGCTCGACCGGCTGATCGCGGTGACGACGCTGCCGAACGTGGAGTTCGGCCTGCTGCCGTTCGAGGCACCGCTGCCGTCCGCGCTGACGAACTCGTTCTGGATCTACGACAACGCCCTGGTGGGGGTGGCCACCGGCACCAGGGACCTGCTGCTGCGCGACGCCGGCGAGGTGGATTTCTACGCCCGGGCGTTCGAGGAGTTCTGGGAGGCGGCGGCCTTCAGGGACGACGCGAGGGCGCTGATCGTCCGCGCCCTCGACGACTACACCCTCCACCAGCCGCGCTGACCCACGCGCCAGGCCACCCGCCCGCCGCACGGACCCACACTCCACGCCACCCGCCCGCCGGGCCGCGCGCCCCGTGGCGCCGCGTCGGGCGCCCGGAGCCCTCAGAGCCGAGTGGCGAGTGAGCGAAGCCCGGCGATCACCTCCGCGCCGCCGGGCGCGTGGTCCGGATCCACCAGCCACTGCAGCATCAGACCGCTCAACAGGGCGAGCGGCACCGAGCCGCCGAGCCCCTCGCGTCCTTCCCGCTGCCCCCTGGCGAGGTGTTCGCGTACCTCCGGTGACCGCTCGGCCCGCACCGCGGCCTCGAGTTGGGCCACCCACAGCGCCCGGTGCGTGGTGAAGCTGTCGATCAGCACCTGCCAGCGCTGTTCGGGCCTGTCGGACGGAGTGCGAGAGGCCAGCTCCTCGGAGAGCTCGTCGACCGCCTCCACCAGGGCCTGCGTGAGCAGGGCGTCCTTGGAGCCGAAGTGGTAGCCGATGGCGGCGTGACTGACTCCGGCGGCCGAGGCGATGTCACGGACGGTCGTGTGCGCCCAGCCGCGTTCGACAAGGCACCGCTTGGCGCCGGCCAGCAGATCCTCTCGGTTTCCCATGCCGAGCAGCATACGGGATCGATTGACCATTTGGCTTATCCATATGGTTTGACCAAATGGACAAGACCCGGCTACGGTCGTGCCATGACAGCGACGAAGGTTCTGATCTCCGGGGCGAGCGTGGCCGGACCCGCCCTCGCCTATTTCCTGCGGCGCGACGGCTACGAGGTGACCGTGGTCGAGCGCGCACCGGACCTCCGCGACAGCGGGTACGCCGTGGACTTCCGGGGCGCGGCGTTCGAGGTCCTCGACGAGATGGGCATCCTGTCCGAGCTCCGCGAACACGACACCAGGATGAGCGGCACCCTCCTCGTCGACGAGGAGGGCACCGAGATCGGGCGGCTGCCCGCCGAGGCCTTCGCCGGCGAGCTGGAGGTGCCCAAGAGGGAGCTGACCCGGATCCTGCACCGCATCACGGCGGGCGACGTGACGTACGTGTTCGACGACTCGATCAGCGCGCTGACCGAGCGCGAGTCCGGGATCACGGCCGAGTTCGAACGCGGCGCCACCCGCGAGTTCGACCTCGTGTTCGGCGCCGACGGCGTGCACTCGAAGGTCAGACGGCTGGCCTTCGGCTCGCCCGCCGGCGCCCTGCGGCACCTGGGCCTCTCCGGCGCCGGTTTCAGCACCGTCAACCACCTCGGACTCCGCCGGAGCGGAATACTGCAGCACGGCGTGGACCGGGCGATCTTCCTGCTGAGCACGGGCGACGCCGACCGGCTCACGGTCAGCCTCTCCTTCTCCACCGCCTCCCCCGCGCTCGACCGGCGGCCCCGGCACGAGCAGGAGGAGGCGGTGCGCGCCGCCTTCGCCGGGCGCGGCTGGGAGGTGCCCCGGCTGCTACAGGCGATGAGCGAGGCCGACGACTTCTATTTCTCCTCGTCCTGCCAGGTCCACCTGGACCGCTGGTCGGCGGGCCGGGTAGCGCTGGTCGGCGACGCGGGGTACTGCGCCGCGCCGACCAGCGGCATGGGCACCTCACAAGCACTGGTCGGTGCCCGGGCCCTGGCACGCGCCCTCGCCTCGGCGGGCGGCGATCACACGACCGCGTTCGCCGCGTACGAGGAGGAACTGCGGCCCTACGTCGCGGAGAACCAGGCGACAGGGCGGGAGACCGCGGTCACGATGTTCGGCGGAGGGGCCGCCCCTGCGGATGCGCACACCTCGTGACCCCTCGCCGAGGCACCGCCGCCCTGGCGGACGCGCCGGACGCGCGGGCGACGCGACCCGTCCCGGCCGCGAGCCCGCGCGCCTCATCCGCCGGTAGGCGGTCCGTCACTCGCCCAGCACCGTCTGCAGGTCCATGACGTGGTCCTGCGTCTGCTGGAGCAGCGGGCGCAGCGCCTCGGCGACGTCGCTCAGGCCGAGCTGCTGGGCCTGCTCCACCCGCTCGCGGTAGCGGCGCAGCTGTTCCTGCTCCAGTTCGAGGTCGAGCCGCAACGCCTGCGCGCTGTCGGTCGCGACCGGGATCTCGGGAACGCGGACGCTCGGCACGCCGCCGAGGAAGTCGATCTGCTCGGCCAGCGTGCTCGCGTGGTTGAGCTCCTGGCCGAGGTGCTGCTTGAGCTCCTCGATGATCGACAGGTACTGCGCGCCCTTGATCGTCGCCGCGTGCTGGACGTACTGCACGATCGAGCGGTACTCGCTCTCCAGATCCTCGTTCAGGAGGGCGATGAAGGCCTCCGTGTCCATGGGTGGTCGTCCTTTCGTCATCGAGAGGCCCTTCCCGTACCCGCGAAGGTGGCGGCCGAACACGTCCGGTCCCGATATCGGCGCTGTGTATCGGTGCTCGTACGCGCTCAGCTCAGGCGGTAAAGGGAGCTTGTCCCGGTTCCGCCGTATTCGGACGCCGGGACGAGGGTCGCGTTGGCCTTCACCCAGGCGGTGACGGACGAGTCGGCCCCGCCGCCGGGTCCGCGTCCCTCGCCGAGGAGGACGTACCGCAGGCTGCCGTCCGCGGCGTACCTCTTCAGCAGGTCCACGGTCATCGCGGGATCGGAGCCGGTGAAGCCGCCCATCGCGATGACCGGCTCTCCGGTCGACAGGATGAGCGAGGAGGCGCTCTGCGCGCTTCCCACGGCGACCAGCCAGGTGGCACCGCCCTTGTTCCGCTTCAGGTAGGCGGCCATCTCGGCGTCCACGGCCCCGCCCATCCCTCCAGATCCGCCCAGCCGTCCGCCCAGCCGTCCGTCCGTCCCGTCCTCCGGCCCCCCGGGCGGTGTGCCCTGGCCGGGAAGACCACCGGGAAGGCCACCGGGAAGGCCGGCGCGCCCGCCGAAGGGGGCGCCGCCGCGTCCGGTCGTGGGACCTGCGGTGGGGTTGGTGCCGTTCACCGCCGTGCCGAGCGGCGTCACGGCGTACGCCGCCGGTCCGGCGAGCCCGGCCAGGACCGCCGCGGCCGATGCGAGCGCCGTGACCCGTGCCACCGCCGTGACCCGCGTGGCCGTACGGCGTCCGCGCCCGGCGCCGGGGTCCGCGTCTGGCCTCACGGGGACGAACGCTGAGGCCACCAGGGCGAGCACGGCCACCGCCGTCACGCCCGCGATCGTCCAGGCGAGCCAGGGCACGAACTCCGGCGTACGGCGCAGCACGGCGAACGACCAGGCACCCGTCGCGGCGACGGCCGCCGCCAGGACCGGTCGCCAGGCCCGGGATGTACGGGCCGCCCGCCACATCAGCACGCCGCCGGCGCCGGTCAGCGCGGCGATCGCGGGAGCCATCGCGGTCGTGTAGTAGGGGTGGAACGTGCCGCTGGAGAAGCTGAACACGACGTAGTGGACCAGCAGCCAGCCGCCCCAGAGCAGCAGCGCGGCGCGGACGGGCCGGGTCGCGGGCCCGTACGTGTGCCGGGCGGCCAGGAGCAGGCCGCAGACGAGCGCCACCGCGGCGAACGGGAGCAGCCAGGAGATCTGCCCGGCCATGACGTCGTTGAACAGCCGCCCGGCGCCCGCCGTGCCGCCGAACCCGCCTCCCGGGCCACCTCCCGGGCCGCCGCCGAAGGCCCGGGTGAGGCCCTCGGGCAGGTCGCCGGACGCCGCTGCGGGGAGCCGGGCCGGCCCGCCGTTGCCCGCGCCGCCGAAGACGCGGCCGAGGCCGTTGTAGCCGATCACCAGGTCCCACACGCTGTTGTCGGTGCTGCCCCCGATGTACGGCCGGGAGGAGGCCGGGGTCAGGTCGACCAGGACCATCCACCATCCGCTGGAGACGACGAGCACCGCTCCGGCGGCGAGCAGGCGCCCGATCCGCCGTACGAGCCGCCCCGGCGCCGCGTACAGGTAGGCGAGCGCGAACGCGGGCAGCACCAGGTAGGCCTGCAGCATCTTGGTGTTGAAGGCGAGGCCCACCAGCACGGCGACCGTCAGCAGCGTGCGCAGGCGCCCGGTGCGGGTCGCCTCCAGGCAGAACCACCCGGCCGCCACCAGCAGGAGCACCAGGATCGTGTCCGGGTTGTTGTCCCGGTCGATGGCGACGGTGATCGGCGTCAGCGTCATCACCAGCGCCGCCAGCAGGGCCGCCACCCCGGCCGCGCGCTCGCCGAGCCCGCGCAGCGACCGCCGTACGGCCGAGCCGACCAGGGCCACCGACCCGACCCCCGCGGCGGCCTGCGGCAGCAGCATGCTCCACGTGCCGAAGCCGAAGATCCGGGCCGACAGGCCCATGACCCACAGCGCGAACGGCGGCTTGTCGACGGTGATGAACGACCCGGCGTCCAGCGCGCCGTAGAAGAACGCCTTCCAGCTTCGGGTGCCGGAGTAGATCGCGGCCGCGTAGTAGTCGTTGGCGTACCCGTTGCGGCCGAGCGCCCAGGTGTGGAGGACGGCCGCGAGGACGAGGACGGCCCACCCGCCCCAGCGCAGGAACGGAGTGGCAGGGGCTCGCCGGCCGATCGGGGTCATGGTGGCGAGCACGGTCATCGGGAGTCCTTGCCGGGCGCGAAGACCCAGGATCGCAGGAGCAGGAAGCGCAGCAGCGTGGCGAGGCCGTTCGCGACGACCACGGCGGCCAGTTCGGCCGCCCGCGGCGCCCCGGCGGGCAGCGCGGCCAGGCCCGCGCTGGTCAGCGCGAGCCCCGCGACGAAGGCGACGAGCCCGCCCAGGTGGTGCCGCAGGGCCCCCGCCCGGCCGCGTACGCCGAAGGTGAAGCGCCGGTTGGCGGCGGTGTTGGCCACCGCCGTCACCAGCAACGCGACCGCGTTGGCGATCACGGCCGGCAGGACGGCGCGCAGCGTCCAGAACAGCGCGAGGTGGGCGGCCGTGCTGATCACGCCGATGACCGCGAACGCCGGGATCTGCCTCCTGATGGACGTGGTGGCCGGGCGGGCCGGCGGACGGCGCAGGCTCGCGCGGGCGACCCGCCACATGCCGCGCAGGTCGCCGACCGCCGTCCTGACGATGTCCACCCGGCTGTCGGGGTCGTCCACCCAGTCGACCGGCACCTCGTGGATGCGCAGGCCGTGCTGCTCCGCGAGCAGCAGCAACTCGGTGTCGAAGAACCACTCCTCGTCGCGTACGGCGGGCAGCAGCGCCTGCGCCACCTCCGTGCGGACGGCCTTGAAGCCGCACTGCGCGTCGGAGAAGCGCACGCCCATCAGCGACCGCAGGAGCAGGTTGTAGGCCCGGGAGATGATCTCGCGCTTCGGGCCGCGCACCACGTTGGCCCAGGGAGAAAGGCGGGTGCCGATCGCCAGGTCGCTGTGCCCGCTCAGCAGCGGCGCGACGAGCGGCAGGAACGCGTCCAGGTCGGTCGACAGGTCGACGTCCATGTACGCGACGACGTCGGCGTCGCTGGCCTCCCACACCCTCCGCAGGGCCCGGCCCCGGCCCTTGCGGTCGAGGTGGACGGCCCGCACACCGGGCAGTTCGCCCGCCAGCCGCTCGGCGATCCGCCACGTGGCGTCGGTGCTCGCGTTGTCCGCGATCGTCACGCGAAAGCCGTACGGGAACTCGCGGGCGAGGTAGCCGTGCAGCCGCCGCACGCTCGCGGCCAGCACACGCTCCTCGTTGTGGACGGGGACGACCACCTCGACCAGCCGGGTCCGGCGGGACGCCCCCGCCTCCGGCCCGGACACCATAGTTACGCTCATGGCCCCACGCTCGCGGCCCCCGATGGGACCGCCCTGAGCCCTCGATTAACGCCGCATGAGAACCCGACCTCGATGTCCATGACGCTGCGGGAGCGCCCTCACAGGCCGCTCTCGGCGCCGCAGCCAAGAGGAGACAAGCGGGGTCAGCGGCCACAAGTGATATCACTAGGACAGTCTTTGGTGATAGCATCGAACGGTGAAACAACTGCTGCTTCGAATCGATGACGACCTGCATCGGCGCATCACGCGCCGAGCTCACCGCACCGGCCGATCCATCAACGCGACCGCCGGAGAGATCCTCGCGAGAGGCGTCGCCGATGAGACGCTCGACGCACGGGCGGAACTGCGCGCCCGAGCCCGCCGCCTGGGTGTCCTCGCGGAAGGTTGTGTGCCCAAGATGCCACGAGTGACGAGCGCTGACCGCGAGCGCGCTCTGGAAACGACCGAGGGTATCGGCCCCATACTCGACCGGCTCTGGGCCGAAGGTCGCTGACCGCCGCCGTGCTCACCTATGTCGACTCCTCCGTCCTCGCCTGCGCCTACCTTCGTGACGAGCCTGGTCATGGTCGGGCTCGTGAGCTGCTGGACGACCCTGATCATCTCTTGGTGACAGGGACGCTGACAGTGGTCGAAGTGACCGGTGTCCTGGTGCGTGCGGCACGCACACAACGGCTGATGGATCTGGACGGAACTCTCGCGGTTCTATCGTCCGACCTTGGCGAAGACGGCCCTGTTACGCTGCTCGCCGCTCCACGTGAGGCAGTCGAACAGCGCGCCACCGAGATCGTCCATGTCCATGCGTTGCGTGCACTCGACGCGATCCACCTCGCTCTGGCGGAGATCGCGGCGATTCCTCTTCTGGAGGAAGAGGGAGACAAGCTCGGCTTCGCCAGCCGCGATGGCTTTCAGGCACAGGCCGCCGAAGCACTCGGATTCGCTCTCGTGTGAACACGCGGCTGTGCCGGCGTGTCAGGTGGTGACGGTGGCGACGGGGTCGAGGCCGTAGGTGCGGGCGTAGCCGTTCTCCACGCCGACGAGGAGGTCGACGACCTCGAAATAGCGGTCCCAGAAGGGTGTTTCGCGCAGCGCGTCGATGAGGAGCTGATAGGCGTGGTGGTCGTCCGCCTCCCAGACCCAGACGTCGGTGACGCGCGTGGAGTAGAACTCCGTGTCGTAGAAGCGTGACCGGACGCCGGTGGTCCTGGCCTCGATCGCGGGGACGACCTGGGTGGCGAAGGCGTCCGCCCGTTCCCGGACGGTCATGGCGAGCCATTCGGGCGTGGTCTTGACGAGCATGAACGCGGTGACCGGCGGTTCGGTCGTCTCAGCGGGCATGATGTGCTCCCTTTGTGGTGGCAGGTGGCCTCGGTCTGGTGGGCATCACGGATGCGCCGGCAGGCGTCAGGCGAGGACGGCGGGCTTGAGGGTCCGGGCGCACCACTGCTCGAAGGTGGTGGGGGAGGCGGTGTCCGGCGTACGGGTGACACCGGCGTCGAGGCCGTCGTCCTTGGCCCGCTTCATGTCGACGACGCCCTGGACGAACGCCTCGTTGAGGCCGTAACCGGCGAGGGTGGCGTGCAGGTCGTCGAGCGACTGGCGTTCGTAGCGGACGGGACGGCCGAACTGCTCGGTCATGATGCGGGCCAGGTCGTTCGGGGACAGGTCCCGTGGCCCGAGGACCGGGACGTCGCCGGTGCCGGTCCAGGAGCGGTCCAGCAGCAGGCGGGCGGCGACGGCCGCGATGTCGGCGACGGCGACGAGGGGGGCCCTGCGGCCGGCGGCGACGACGTCGGTGAAGACGCCCTTCTCGCTGATCGAACCGGCCTCCTCCAGAAGGTTCTCGAAGAAGGAGGGGCAGGCCAGGGCCCGGTAGGCGACGCCGGTCCCCGCGATGAGGTCGTCCATGTCGAGGGACGCGGTGACGAGTCCGGCGCGTCCGGCGACCGGGGTGCCGCGGCCGAGCGCGGAGACGCCGACGACATGGCCGACGCCGTGGGCGGCGAGCGCCTTCGCGGCGGGGCGGGTGAAGCCGCAGTAGGCGTCCGCCGGGGTCAGGGAGGCGTCCGGGGGGACGAGCCAGAAGACGGCGTCGGCGCCCTCGAAGGCCCGGTCGACGACCTCGGCGTCGCCGTGCGAGCCGGTGACCACCTCGACGCGTTCGCGTACCGGGCCGGGGAGCCTGGCGGGGTCGCGCACGACCACGCGCAGTTCCTCACCACGGGCGGGGGCGGACTCCAGGAGCAGAGACAGCAGCCGGCGGCCGATGTTCCCGGTCGGAGCAGTAATGACGATCATGAGAACCTCGTGGGTCGCGTCGGATCGGAACGCCCCCAATCCTGCGGAGGGCCACAGTGTTGCCACAATGGGAACTTCAGCATGGAATCATTGCCTGAAATGGAATTACGCTGGTGAACAGCTCAGATCCGATCATCGACGCCAATCTCGCCGTCGCGCTGGACGCCCTGCTGGCCGAGCAGAGCGTCACCCGCGCCGCCGCCCGCC
This sequence comes from Microbispora sp. H10885, assembly GCF_014161415.1. NCBI lineage: Bacteria > Bacillati > Actinomycetota > Actinomycetes > Streptosporangiales > Streptosporangiaceae > Microbispora > Microbispora sp. H10885. The sequence goes on from NZ_JABBWY010000002.1 coordinate 376,543, forward strand.
TGCGCACCTCCCCCGCCGCCATGAGCCGCACCCTGGCCCGCCTCCGCCGCATCCTCCAGGACCCGCTCCTGGTCCGGGCCGGGCAGGCCATGGTCCCCACCCCCCGCGCCCAGGCCCTGCGCGACGAAGCCGCCGCGGTGGTGCGCCGCCTCGAAGCACTGCTCACCCCCGGCGCCGACGTCGATCCCGCCACCCTGCGCGGCACCTTCACCCTGCAGACCGCCGACCTCGTCGGCGCGGCGCTGGCTCCGGGACTGCTGCGACGGGCCCGGCAGGAGGCGCCAGGGGTCTCGTTGCGGTTCCGGGCCGAAGAGCTGGAGGCCGGGCCGGCCCTCCGCGACGGCCGCATCGACCTGGAGATCGGATCCATCGACCACGTCGACCCCGAAACCCTGGTGGAAGAGCTGGTCACCCTCCGGATGGCGGCGGCCGTCCGGCCCGGTCATCCCCTCACCGAAGGAACCCTGACCCCGGCCCGGCTCGCCGCCGCCGAGCACGTCGCGGTCAGCCGCCGCGGCCGGTTCACCGGCCCCCTCGACACCGCCCTGGCCGAGCGGAACCTCCACCGGCGGGTCGTCGCCGTCCTTCCCGGCCACCTGGCGGCGATGACCCTCGCCGCCCGCAGCGACGTCGTCTGCCTCATCCCCACCGCACCCCCCGGCGCCGGCCCCTCGCCTCTCACCGACCCCGCCGGCGCCCTCGGCCTCCGCCTCCTCGACATTCCCCTCCCGCTGCCGCCGTTGACCATCGGCATGGCCTGGCACCCCCGTCACGCCGCCGACGGAGCCCACCGCTGGCTCCGCGACGCCGTCCGCCGGACTCTTGGCGCACCCGCGATCACGTGAGGGGTCGTCAGCGGCGCGGGCCTCCCACGGAGACCGCCGCCTCGCCGGGGGCGAGGTCGGCCGGTGACGCCGGACGGCCCTCGCAGCGGGAGTCGGGCGGGATCGGCACAGGCGCGGGAGCCAGCCAGGAAAGGGCGCTCCGCTCGACGTTCCACTGGTGGAGGTCCACGGTGGTGTGCGGGACCGCGCCCGGCTCCGGGCAGAGCACCTGGGAGACGAGCAGGTCGTTGCGTACGAAACGGACCGCGCCGGAGCGTTCGAGGATGGTGACGAGACGGTCGTCGCTGGCGATCACGTAGCCGATCGTGACCTGTTCGGCCCCGCCGTTCGGCTTGGTGGCGATCTCCATGGCCGTGAGCGGCAGGATCGGCGAGCGAAGCACCACCACTCCGGCGACCAGCGGAAAGAGCACGGCGAGCGTCCAGGTCAGGCCGTGCACCACCAGTGGCGCGGCGGAGGCGGGGACCGGCCCGGTGACCAGCGGGGCGAGCACGGGCGGCGCGGTGAGCAGGATCAGCGTCGCGACGTCACGCTGCGCCAGCGCCTGCATGATCGCCGGGCGGAACAGCAGGAGGACGAGGACGCCGGAGACCACCGGCACCACCAGGCAGACGGCCCGGATCCACGTCCGGTCCAGTGGGCGGCGTTCCCGCACGGTCAGCCCGGCCACCGCGAGTGTGAGCATGAGCAGGGTCGGCAGGAAACGGAGCTGCCAGCCGAGCAGCCCGACGCCCACGGCCACCGCGACCACCCAGTCGGGCACCCGGTCGGCGGACCGCGCCACCCAGAAGGAGCGCCGGGTGCTGAGCCGGTAGAGCGGCCCGAGCACCCGTCCGGCCAGCACCACGGCGGGCAGCACCCACACGAGCGTCAGCAGCACCGTCGTGAGCAGGCCGAGCGGGCTGACGTACTGCACGAGCAGCAGCAGGGTCTGCGTATCCTGCCTGCTGGCGTACCAGAGCCGCATCACCAGCAGCACCAGCGGGAAGGCGGGCAGGAGCGTCAGCACCCACTCCTGGTTGCGCTGCGGCGCGCGGATCCTTCCCGTCTCCCCGGCCTCAGCAGCCATCGGCGGAAAGGGCTCGCTCCCACGGCCACCGGCGCACCTGCGGCGCCTTCAGGCACGGCTGGGTGCTCTGGGCCACGTTCACCCCGGGATTGGCCGCCAGCATCGGACGGATGTGCCGGTCGTAGGCCTCCTCCCACATCCTGTTCTGGGGGTCGGCGTACGAGCGGTACAACGCCAGCTCGACCAGGGTGCGCAGGGCCGTGTTGGTGCCCGTGTTCACCGCCCACATCTCGGTCGTCTCCAGCCCGATGTCGTGGTGTCTCAGCTTCCCGCCGGACTTGGCGACGAATCCCGCCATGATCGCGGCGTCCGTGCTGACGGCGTCGTACAGGTGGGCCTCCAGCCCCTCGAAGCAGGCACTGATCTTGTTCTCCGCCGTCACCCTGGCGCCGCTCTCGGCCAGCGGGCCCTCCGAGGTCGAGGTGCCGAGCGTGCAGACCTTCTCACCGGCGAGCTGACCGAGGGAGGTCACCCGGGCGTGATCGGCCCGTGTCACCACCGACTGCTCGGTGAACAGGTAGGGGCTGGAGAGGCCGACCGACGAATCCTGCAGCCGTTTGGCGGTGATGCTGAACGTCGCCACCACGAGGTCGACGGTGACGAAGTTCCCGTCGGCGTCGGTGGCCTGGCGGCGGGCCCGGTCCTCGGTCTCGATGGACAGGAACTCCACCTGGTCGGGCCGGAAACCGAGCTCCCCGGCGATCATGTAGGCGATGTCGATGTCGAAGCCGGAGAAGGCGCCGGTCCGGTCGCGCAGGGCGATGCCCGGGGTGTCGTCCTTCACCCCGACCAGGAGCTTCTTCTTCCCCGTGAGCCGGGCCTGGTCGCGTAACTCGGCCTCGGTCGGCGGCCCGGCGGCGAAGAGGATGTAACCGCCGACGAGGACCGCGGCCATGATGGCGGCCAGCCAGCCGTACAGCCGCAGCCAGTCTCCCCGGCGACGAGGTGGTCCGGCCTCCTGGGCCGGGGGCGCCGGCGGAGGCGGAGAGCTCGGCGCGGCCGGTTCCGCTTCCGGCCGCACCCGCCGCTGCCGCCGTCCGAACCGCTTCCCTGACTCCACCCGAGCAGCCTCCGTCGCAACGTCGAGCCCACCATATTCACGGAGATCATCCCGGAAAAGGGGTGTTCGCTTTCAGCGGGTGACTCGGAGAACGAGAACGCCCCGCGAGCAAGCCGGTGCGCGGCAGGCCGCAAGGGCCGGTTCCGCGGAACGAGGCGGCCGGGTCAGTCGCCCGGCGCGGTCCCGGGCAGCACGATGGTGGCGAGGGTCCCGCCGCCCGGGGCGTTCTCCACGGTGACCTGTCCCCCGGCGTCCCGTACGGCCTGGGCCACGATGGCGAGGCCCAGGCCGGAGCCGGGCAGGCCGCGCGCCGACGGCGAACGCCAGAAGCGCTCGAAGACGTGCGGCAGTTCGCCCTCGGGTATGCCCGGTCCCTCGTCGCGCACGGTCAGCACGCCCTTGCCGAGCCGCCCCTTGCCGAGCCGCACCGTGACGAGGCCGCCGGGCGGGCTGAACTTCACCGCGTTGTCGAGCACGTTCACCGCCGCGCGTTGCAGGCCGCGGGCGTCGCCGTGGACCTGCCAGGGATCGAGGCCGACGTCGAAGCGCAGCCCCGGGCCGCGCCGCCGGGCCCGCTCGACCGCCGCCGCCACCACTTCGTGGAAGTCGATCTCGGCCGACGACTCGCCGCTCTCCGCCTCGCGCGACAGCTCCAGCAGGTCGCCGACGAGGCTCGACATCTCCTCGAACTGCTCCTTGACGTTCGCCAGCAGCCGCCGCTTGGCTGCGGGCTCGATGGCGCGGCCCGTGGCCTCGCTGCGCAGCAGCAGGTCGATGTTGGTACGCAGGCTCGTGAGCGGGGTGCGCAGTTCGTGCCCGGCGTCGGAGACGAGCAGACGCTGGCGCTCCTGGGAGCTCGACAGGGCGGCGGTCATCGTGTTGAACGACCGGCCGAGGCGGGCGATCTCGTCCTCCCCCTCGACGGGGATCGTGACCGTGAGGTCCTCCGTCCGCGCCACGTGCTCGACCGCGCGGGTCAGCCGCGCCACGGGCCGCAGGGCCGTACGGGCGAGCCAGAGGCCCGCCACGGCGGCGCCGGCCACACCGAGCACGCTGACCGACCCGAAGACCACGGCGAGGATGCCCAGCGTCTGGTCCATCTCGGCGGTGGAGCGGAACACACTGATCGTCACCGGCGCGGGCGGCTGGGCGAGCTCCGGGAACCGGCCCGGCGGTCCGGGCAGCCGGGGCACGTAGCGGGTCGTGTGGACGAGCACGGAGGTCCCGTCGGTGGTGACCGCGTCCCGCAGGATCGAGCCCGAGGTCAGCGCGCGTTCCGCCTCGGACGGCCGTACGTAGGCCGAGCCGGCCCAGACGCAGACCGTGCCGTCGGGCGCGACGATCTGCCAGCTCCGCCCCGAGGGGTCCCAGTCGGGGCGGGGCCCGCGGCGCTGCGTCTCGTCGCCGCGGCAGTCCCGCAGCGCGATCGCGATCTGGTCGGCCGCCGGTCTCAGCCGGGTCAGCGAGCGGGCGATCTGGTCGCGCAGCTCGGCGCGGGCGAGCAGCCAGCAGGCCGCCGCCGACACCGCGACGGCCAGCGCGACCGCCGCCGCGATCAGCAGCGTGAGCCGGGACCGGAGCGAGCGGCGCCTCACGGCGACGACCGCAGCACGTAGCCCACCCCGCGCACGGTGTGGATGAGGCGGGGCAACCCGCCCGCCTCCGTCTTGCGGCGCAGGTACATGACGTACACGTCGAGCGAGTTCGACGTCGGCTCGAAGTCGAAGCCCCACACGGCGCCGAGGATCTGCTCCCGGGTGAGCACCTGGCGCGGGTGGGTCAGGAACAGCTCCAGCAGCAGGTGCTCGGTGCGGGTCAGCTCCAGCCGGTGACCGGCGCGGGTCACCTCCCAGCTCGCGGCGTCCATGCGCAGGTCGCCGAAGGCGAGCACGTCGCCGTCGCCGCTCTGGGCGGCGTACTGCCCGCCGCGCCGCAGCAGGGCCCGCACCCGGGCGAGCAGTTCGTCGAGCTCGAACGGCTTGACGAGATAGTCGTCGGCCCCCGCGTCCAGCCCGGACACGCGGTCGCCGACGGCGTCGCGCGCGGTCAGCATGAGCACGGGGACGCGGCTGCCCGCCGACCTCAGCCGCCGGCAGGTGGTGAGCCCGTCGAGCCGCGGCATCATGACGTCGAGGAGCATCGCGTCGTACGCCTCGCGGTTCCGCGCGGCGTCGTCGAGGAGGCCGAGCGCGGCCAGCCCGTCGCCGGCCGTCTCGACCCGGTATCCCTCGAACTCCAGGCTGCTGCACAGCGCCTCCCGCAGGGCGGGTTCGTCGTCCACCACCAGCAGCTTCGCGGCTTCCTCACGCACCGCCACACGCTATCCGAGCGTCATGAGAATCCGGTTAAAGGGCGCTTTGTCCCGTTGAGTGGCACCCGCCCGGCCGGCGATCCGGGGGCGAAAGCCGGACCGCGTTCATCCCGCCGAGTCACGCGTGGCCGAGGACGGCCATCGCGGCGTTGTGGCCCGGGATGCCGCTCACGCCGCCGCCGCGCCGCGCGCCCGCGCCGCACAGCAGTACCCGTTCGTGCGCCGTCTCCACCCCCCACGGGCCGCCGTGACCGCCAGGGGCGTCCTCCTCGCCGTACGGCCAGGACAGGTCGCGGTGGAAGATGTGCCCGCCGGGCAGGCCCGCGTCCCGTTCCAGGTCGAGCGGCGTCTTGACCTCCAGGCACGGCTCACCGGAGGGAGCGTGCAGCAGGCAGTCGCCGATGGGCTCGGCGAGCACGGAGTCGATCGAGGCGAGCGTGCGGGCCAGCGCCTCCCGCTTGGCGGCCGGGTCGGCGAACAGCCGGGCGGGCATGTGCAGGCCGAACAGCGTCATCGTGTGCGCTCCCGCCGCGCGCAGCTCGGGCCCGAGGATCGAGGGGTCGGTGAGCGAGTGGCAGTAGACCTCCGCGGGCGGCAGGTCCGGCACCCGCCCCGCCGCCGCCTGCGCGTACGCCGCGGCGAGCTGGTCGCGGCTCTCGTTGATGTGGAACGTGCCGCTGAACGCCTCGGCCGGCGTCACGGCGGGATCGCGCAGCCGGGGGAGCCGCGACAGCACCATGTTGATCTTCAGCTGGGCGCCCTCGGGCGTCTCGGGCGTCTCCCCGAGCAGCCGCGCGAGCACGGCGGGCGGCAGGTTCGCCAGCACCTTCCCGCCGGTCACCACGTGCTCGGCGCCGTCGTCCTGGCCGTCCGGGGAGACGTCCCGGAACGTGACCTCCCCCGTGCCGGGGTCGACGGCCAGCACCTCGGCCCCCGTACGGATCTCGGCGCCGCGCCGCCGCGCGACGTCGGCGAGCTCGGCGGTGACCGCGCCCATGCCGCCGACCGGGACGTTCCAGTCGCCCGTGCCGTCGCCGATGACGTGGTAGAGGAAGCACCGGTTGGCCAGCAGGTCGGCGGCGGGGTCGGCGAAGGTGCCGATCAGGGCGTCGGTGAGGACCACCCCGCGCACCGTGTCGTCGGCGAACCGCTCGTCCACGACCTGCCCGATGGGCCGCTCGAACAGGTCCCGCCACGCCTCGTCGTCGCCCACGATTCCGCGCAGGTCCGTACGGCCCGGCAGCGGGTCGAGCAGCGTGGGCGCGACCCGCCGGGCGACGTGGGCGGTCATCGCGTAGAACCGTTCCCAGGCGTCGAGGTCGCGCCGTCCGCCGGTGACGGCTTCGAACGAGGCGGCGGTGCGGGCGGCGTCCTCGTTGTCCACGAGGAGCCCGGTGCCGCCGGCCGGGGTGTAGGAGGAGAAGCGGCGGCGGCGCAGGTCGAGCCGGAGCCCCAGCTCTTTGACGATCTTCGACGGCAGCAGGCTGACCAGGTAGGAGTAGCGCGACAGCCGCGCGTCCACGCCGGGAAACGCCTGCGCCGACACGGCGAGGCCGCCCACGTGGCCGAGCCGTTCCAGGACCAGCACCCGGCGTCCGGCCCCGGCGAGGTAGGCGGCGGCCACGAGGCCGTTGTGCCCGGCACCGGCGATGACGACGTCGTAGTGCGAACGTGGCATGGAGCGTTCTCCCGGGTCTACGAGGCGCGGTGCCCGCAAGGTATCGCAAGATTGCCCGCTGGACCCGGGCAGAATATGACGAAGCCGGACAATTTTCCGCCACCACGAACAGGAGCACCATGCGCGTTTCCGATGAGGTCGCCGAGGCGCTGGCCGCCGGCCGGGCGGTCGTCGCCCTGGAGTCCACGATCATCTCCCACGGGCTTCCCCAGCCCCGGAACCTCCAGGTCGCCCTCGAACTGGAGGAGATCGTCCGGGAGGCGGGCGCGGTGCCCGCGACGGTCGCGGTGCTCGACGGCGTCCCCCGGGTCGGCCTGGACAAGGACGGGCTGGAGCGCATCGCGACCGAGCCGGGCCTGCGCAAGCTCGGCTACCGCGACCTCGCCCCGGCCGCCGCGCTCGGGCTCAGCGGCGCCACGACCGTCTCCGGCACGTCGTTCCTCGCGGCCCGGGCGGGCGTGCGGGTGTTCGCCACCGGAGGGCTCGGCGGCGTGCACCGCGGCTGGACGGCGGTGCAGGACGAGTCGGCGGACATCGACACGCTCAGCCGGACCAAGATCACGGTTGTGTGCGCCGGCGTCAAGTCGATCCTCGACGTGCCCGCGACCCTGCAGCGGCTGGAGACGAAGCAGGTCAGCGTGGTCGGCTACCGTACGGACGAGTTCCCCGGCTTCTACCTGCACAGCTCGGGCGAGCCGGTCGACTGGCGCGTCGAGACGCCGGAGGAGGCCGCCGGGATCATGCGGGCCCAGGACGCCCTCGGCGGGCTGGAGACCGCGCTCATAGTGGCCAACCCGGTGCCGGCCGACCTCCAGCTCGACCCGGACCTGCACGACCGGGTGCTCGCCGAGGGCCTGCGCGCCGCCGAGGAGCGCGGCGTCACCGGGCAGGCCATCACCCCCTTCCTGCTGGAGTACCTCGTCGAGGGCACCGGCGGGGCGTCGCTGGAGGCCAACCTCGCCGCCGTACGCGGGAACACGGCCCTGGCCGGTCGGATCGCCGCCGCCTGGGCGGCCGGGTGAGCGCTCCGCCGGCGACCGGCCTGCTGGTGATCGGCGACGTGGTGACGGACGTCGTCGCGCTGCACGACGGGCCCCCGGCCACCGGCACCGACACACCCGCCGACATCACGCTGCGGCCGGGCGGCTCGGGGGCGAACACCGCCTCCTGGGCCGCCCGCCTCGGCGCCGACACCCGCCTCCTGGCGCGGGCCGGGTACGACACCGGCGAGTGGCACGCGGCGGAGCTGACGAAGGCCGGCGTACGGCCGCACCTGCGGATCGACCCCGGCCGTCCGTCGGCCGTCGTCATCGCGATGGTCGACGCCAGCGGGGAGCGGTCCATGCTCACCAACCGGGGCGCGAGCGGTCACATCGGCGTGGACGACTGGGCGCCCGATCTCCTCGACGGGGTCGGCCGCCTGCACCTGTCGGCGTACACGATGTTCGCCGGGCCGGGCCTGGAACTGGCCCGGCTGGCCATGCGCGAGGCGGCCGGGCGGGGCATCCCGGTCAGCGTCGACCCGGCCTCCTGCGGGCCGCTGCGGGAGTTCGGCCGTGAACGTTTCCTCCGCGAGACCGCCCCGGCGGCCACCGTGATCCCCAACCGGGAGGAGGCGCTGCTGCTCTCCGGGGCGTCCGACCCGGACACGGCCGGGCGGGTGCTGAGTGCCCGCTACGGCACGGCGGTCGTCAAGCTCGGGGCCGACGGCGCGCTGCTGGCCCGTGAGGGCCGTATAGTCGCCAGGGCGCCCGCTCCCCCGGCGGCGGTGGTCGACTCGACGGGTGCCGGAGACGCCTTCGCGGCGGGGTTCCTGGCCGCCACGCTGGCGGGCGGAACCCCCGAGGAGGCGCTGCGGACGGGGTGCGAGGCGGGGGCGATGGCGGTCGCGCAGGTGGGCGGCCGTCCGAAGTCCGGGAACTTTACCCTATTGACACCAATTGCTGGTTTGCGGCGTAAGCTGCACCATTAGCAACATGCGTCACTCTCGGGAGGGTGCGGTCATACCGATGGACGCCGAGTCAACGATCTGCCTGAGCGACCTGGTCCCGGCCCTGCGCTGGAGCCGTCCTCAGCAGGTGGCCGAGATGCTGGCCGACCCGCGCCTGCCCGGCGGGTGGTGGGCATCCGTCACGATCGGGCACGCGGTGCGGGCGACCGGCGTCGACTGGCTCTGCGAACGGCTCGCCCGGCTGGCCGTCGGCCGCTGGGACCATCTGCCTCTCACCGACCTGCTCCCCGCACTCCAGGTCCACACCGTGGACCCGGCCATGACCGGGTGGCCCGAGCCGGTCCGTACGGTGGTCACCCACCTGGGCGGGTGGTACCGGCTCCGCCGCATGACACCCGTCGACCTGCGGACGCCCAGCGGCTCGGCCTCGCCGGAGGCCCTCCTCACCACGATCTTCCGAGAGGTGTTCGGGCACCTGGGGGAATCGGGCGGCGAACAGCCCTCCACCCCGGCCGCACAGGCGTTCCCGGGGGCGCAGCCGGCTCCCGGCGCACCGCCTGTTCCAGGCGCACCGGCTGTTCCGGGCACACAGTCTGTTCCGGGCACACCGGGCGCTCTGGCTGCACCGGGCGTTCCGGGTACACAAGGCGTTCCTGGTACACGGGGCGCTTCGGGCGCGCAGGCGGTCCCGGGCGCCCCCACGGCCCAGCCCGCCGCCGGTCCCGTCTCCGGGCCGTTCCCGCAGGCTCCTCAGGTGACCACGCCGCAGGGAACCGCGGCGCCGGGAAGCCCCGCGCCGGGAAGCACAGTGCAGGGAGGCACGGCGCAGCCGTTCCCCCAACAGCCCGCCGCGGCCGCGCAAGGGTTCCCGGGCACCCCGGGCCCGACCTCCCAGCCGTTCCCCGCCGCCGCCCAGGGACCCACCGCTCACGGACCCGCCTCGCAGGCCGACGGAGCCCCCTCCCAGCCGTTCCCCGCCGTTCCGGGCGCCACCTCCCAGCCCTTCCCCGCCGTTCCGGGCACGCCCTCCCAGCCCTTCCCCGTGGCCGGCCAGGGACCCGCGGCACAGGGACCCGGCTCCCCGCCGCCCCCGCGGGTCAACGGAGCCCCTTCGCAGCCCTTCGCGCGGCCGGACGCCGTGCCTCCCGGCCAGGCGGAGCAGGCGGCCGTGCAGCCGGGAACGGCCCCGCCGCCCGCGAGCCTGCCGCCGGCGGGTGCGCCTCCCGGCCAGCAGGCCAGGCCCGCCACCCAGCCCTTCGCCCGGCAGCCCGGCGCCGCGCTCCCCCAGCCCCCGGCCCAGGCCGCGGGCCGGCCCACCGCCCCGTCCCCGTCCCAACCCGCAGCTCAACCCTCGGCCCAACCCGTGGCACAGTCCCGTACGGAGCCTCGTGGCGAGGCGCGGCCGGAGGCTCCGGCGGCCCCGGAGCGGCAGCCGGCCGACCTGTCCGCGCACCCGATGGTCGGGGTCGTCGAGGGGCTGTTCCGCGACTGGGACCCGCTCGCCCGGGCCGTGGCCGCCGAGCGGCTGTTCGCCGCGGAACCGGTGAGCCTCCGCGCGCTCGCGCACACCCTCGGCGTCGACCGCGAACTGCTCTCCCAGGCGCAGCGCACGGCGGAGGAGCGGGTGCTGCTGTGGCTGCGCTCCCCCGACACCGCACCGCTCACCGGGCATCTGTTCGGGCTTACCGAATGGCTCGGCGCGGCGGCCACCCAGGAGCAGCTCATCGCGGCCGACCCGTCCCACCCGGTCGAGGTCCCGGCCCTCGGCACGCCGCTGTGGCGGGTGCTGGTCACGCTGATGCCCGACCGCCGCCTGCAGGACGGCTGGCTCGTGGTCGGCGACCTGGCCGGGCTGCGCGAGAAGACCCGCCACCTTCTGGCGAGCAAGCCCGCGGACGCCGATGTCGTGGAACTGCTCGGCCAGCTCGGCATCCGCGCCCACTCGGCGAAGGCGTGGCTGGACTCGATGCCCCAGGCGGGCTCGCCGTCCGCGGCGGACGCGCTGCCGACGCGGCGCGGTCCGGCGGGCAAGCCGGCGCCGCTGCCGCGCCGCACTCCGGGGGCGAACGGCCACCACCACGGCCGCGGCGGCATCCCGGTCCCCTCCCAAGCCGGCAACGGGCCCGACGCCGCCACGGCGCTGGCCGCGCTGAACGCGCTGGCGAGCGGCACCCGGGGCGGGGGCGTACCCCTGCCGCACCTGGTGCCGAACCCCCGTCCGACCTCGGGCCCGGCCTCCGACCCGCGCCGCTGGCAGCGGATCGACGTGACCAGCGGTCACCTGCGCGGCGAGCCGGTGGCGGTCCCCGAGGGGTACGCCGCCCAGCTGGGCATGCGTCCGGGGACGCTGCTGTCGGTCACCGGCCCGGGGAACAACGCCGTCGTCCTGGTGTGGCGTGACCGGCAGCCGGTGTTCGACTCGCTCCAGCCGGTGCTCATGCGGCTGAACGCCCGGCCGGGCGACTCGGTCTACGTGACCGTGGACGGCTACCGGCTCGACGCCCAGCTCACCTCGGCCGTCTGACCGTCCCCCGCCACGCGCGGCGCACGGTGCTCCATGAGCGATGCGCCGCGCGTGCGCGCCGGCCTTCGCGAGCCCGCTTCCGGGCATGATCACCTTCCGTGCCGGCCCTGACAGCCGCACGTCTTGACATGCAGCCATCCGGCTGCCAAATTAAAGGCAGCCAAAAGGCTGCATATCAACAGAGGGCGATCCGGGAACGAGGGCGAGCATGGACGAGGTGTTCAAGGCGCTGGCCGATCCGAGCCGGCGCGCGCTGCTCGACTCGCTCAACGCCCGCAACGGGCAGACGCTGCGTGAGCTGTGCGCCGGACTCGACATGGCCAGGCAGTCCGTCAGCAAGCACCTCGCGGTGCTGGAGGAGGCCGGGCTCGTCACCACCGTGCGGCGGGGCCGGGAGAAGCTGCACTACCTCAACGCCGCGCCCGTGCACGAGATCGCCCACCGGTGGATCAGCCGCTACGACCGGGCCAGGGTCCAAGCCCTGGCGGACCTGAAACTCGCCCTTGAGGAGACCCCGATGGACGCGCCGACCTTCGTCTACACCACCTACATCCGCACCACCCCGCAGAAGCTCTGGCAGGCGCTGACCGAGCCCGCCTTCACCCGCCGCTACTGGGCCACGGAGTTCACCACGGACTGGTCCGCCGGCTCACCGATGACCTGGGACAACCACGGCGTGCTGATCAGCGACCCGGAGCAGGTCGTGCTGGAGGCCGAGCCCTACAGCCGGCTCTCCTACACCTGGCACGCCGTCACCCCGGAGCTCGCCAAGCGCTTCGGCTGGGACGAGGAGACGCTCGCCCGGCTGTCCGGCGAGGCCCGCTCGAAGGTCACTTTCACGATCGAGGAGCCCGCGCGGGAGGTCGTGAAGCTCACCGTCGTGCACGACGGCTTCGAGCCCGGATCGAGCCTGGCCGAGATGGTCAGCCACGGCTGGCCGAACGTCGTGGCGAGCCTCAAGACGCTGCTGGAGACCGGCGAACCGCTGCCGGCCGACGCGTGACCTCCCCGATCGGCCCCGGCGACGCCGCGAGGCGCCGCCGGGCCGGCCCGCCTGGACGACCACCCGGAGGACGGCGAGCGGCCCGGGGAGCACCGCGGTAGGCGGGGAGAAGGTCAGGCCTTCGGTCTGAGCATCTTCCGGTAGTAGGTCGCCGAGATCTCGTAGCCGAGGGCGCCGTAGAACTCGGCGGCCCGCCGGGTCGCCAGCGCGACATACCCGGCCTGCCGCGAGCGGGCCCACGTCTCGAACTCCTCCAGCAGCCTGCGGCCGATGCCGTGGCGGCGGTAGCCGCTCTCGATCATCGCCTCCTCCACCCAGGCGACCCTGCCGTTGGCGAAGAGCGTGATGTGGGTGAAGCCCAGCAGGTAACCGCGTACGGTCCCGTCCACGGTGGCGACCATGAGAAAGGCGTCCTCGTTCTCCAGCAGCTGCGGCAGCGCCGCGTCGAACGGCGCGCGCTCGGGCCGGAACGTCACCGCGAACTCGCGGGCGAGTGCGAAAATCTCGTCCGCGTCGGTCTGCTCGGCCCGCCGGAGCTGGAGATCACCAGACGTCATGAAAGGGACTCTAGGAGTACCCAGACACATACGTCCAATCCGACCCCCCCGCGAGACCGGCGGCAGGCGGAACCGCCTCACGCCCGCGGGCCGTCCGGCCGTTTCCCCCACCCGGAGTCGCCGTTTCTCGCGCTGGAGTGGAGTGACGGCCGAGGCCGCGGGCCTCTACCAGCCGCGGCACGGCTGCAAGCAGCGTTCAAGGATCATGCAAGAAATTCGCATTTCCATCGCCCTAAATTGCCGCTCATGAGAACGATGACTCGCGCCTTCGGTCTGGTGCTCGCCGCGGCGGTTACAGCACTCCTCGCATCAGCCACTCCGGCCAACGCACTTGTCGACGGGTACACGCACGACTCGCCGGAGCCGCCCGTGTGCACCAGCGGCAAAATCGGGAGCAACAGGCAGTACACGCATTGCAATTACACGCGCTACTTTGCCGTGTTCCGGTCGGGAGCCAGTTACTACGAGGCGGCACAGAAGATCAATCCAGAACTGTCCGACATCATCAGGTTTCTGGACGAGGCGGACGGCTGCGGCGCAGTACTGCTGACCAGCAGCAACACATACCTGCATTTTCCGACGAACGCGGCGGCATCCGATGAGTTCCAGTGGTTCCAGGGCGATCCGGAATATGGCGTCGAGACAATAGCCAAAGTGTCGCAAACCTGCATGTGGATCACTGAGGGCAGCTGACCCGGAAGAGCGGCACACGGTGACGTCCACCGCCTTGGCATGGCGATCGAAGCAGACCGATGCCTCCCTGACACGGGCGGTTGCGGCGTTCACCCTCACGCCGGCCCAAGTGCTCGTCCCCCGGGGAGCCGTACCGTGGCGTGGACGGGTTCAGACGGGCAGGCCGAGTTCGCGGGCGATGAGCATGCGCTGGACCTCGCTGGTGCCCTCGCCGATCTCCAGGATCTTCGCGTCGCGGTAGAAGCGGCCGACGGGGAACTCGTTCATGAAGCCGTAGCCGCCGAAGACCTGGGTGGCGTCGCGGGCGTTGTCCATCGCGGCGTTGGACGCGACGAGCTTGGCGATCGCCGCCTCCTTCTTGAAGGGCAGGCCGGCCACCATGCGCTCGGCCGCGTGGTAGTAGGCCAGGCGGGCGGTGTGCGCCCGCGCCTCCATGTCGGCGATCTTGAACTGGATGGCCTGGTAGCCCCCGATCTCCTGGCCGAAGGCCCGGCGCTCCCGCGCGTACCGCAGCGACTCGTCCACGCAGCCCTGGGCGAGGCCGACCGACACCGCGGCGATCGCCACCCGGCCCTCGTCGAGCGTCTGGAGGAACTGCGCGTAGCCCCGGCCGCGCTCGCCGAGCAGGTTCTCCTCCGGCACCCGGCAGTCGGTGAAGGAGAGCTCGCGGGTGTCGGAGGCCGACCAGCCGACCTTGGAATACTTCTTCGACACCGTCATGCCGGGCGTGCCCGACGGCACGAGGATCGTGGAGATCTCCGGCCTTCCGTCCTCGCGGCGGCCGGTGATCGCCGCCACCGCGACGACGGCGGTGATGTCCGTGCCGGAGTTGGTGATGAACGCCTTGGAGCCGTTGATCACCCACTCGCCGCTCTCGAGGACGGCGTTGGTGCGCATGCCGCCCGGCACGTCGGAACCGCCGCCGGGCTCGGTCAGCCCGAACGCCCCGAGGATCTCCCCCGCCGCCATCCCCGGCAGCCAGCGCCGCTTCTGCTCGTCGGTGCCGTACCGGAGGATCGGCATCGCGCCCAGCGACACCGCCGCCTCCAGGGTGATCGCCACCGAGGAGTCGACCCGGGCCAGCTCCTCCAGGGCCAGGCACAGCGTGAAGTAGTCGCCGCCCATGCCGCCGTACTCCTCCGGGACGGGCAGGCCGAACAGGCCCATCGCGCCCATCCTGCGGACGACGTCGTACGGGAACTCGCACCGCTCGTAGTAGTCCCCGATGACGGGGGCGACCACCTCGCGGGCGAACTCCTCCACCGACTTGCGCAGCTCGATGTGCTCGTCGTTGAGCATCTCAGATCTCCTCCGGTCGCTCCCCTTGGATCTTTCGCCTACTGCGGTCGACCACGCGGCGCCTCGCTTCGTTGTCGTCGTCGCCCATAGCTCCGCTATGGGCTCCTCCTCCGCCTTGCGATGCATCCGCCTGGCCGATCCTCGCTACGGCGAGATCCGCGGGAAGCTCCCTGGCAAGGGCCTGGACGACGCGGGAGGGGCTCGGCCGGCCCAGGATTCCGGCGAGCCACAGGCTGGTGGCGGCCAGCGACCTGACGTCCACCCCGGTCTCGACGCCGAGGCCGTCGAGCATCCACACCAGGTCCTCGGTCGCGAGGTTGCCGGTGGCGCTCCTGGCGTACGGGCAGCCGCCGATGCCTCCGGCGGAGGAGTCGACGACGGTGATTCCCCGTCTCAGCGCGGTCAGCGTGTTGGCGAGGGCCTGGCCGTAGGTGTCGTGGAAGTGGACGGCGAGCCGCTCCGGCCCGACACCGGCCTCGGCGAAGGCGTCGAGCAGGTCCTCGACGTGGCGGGGCGTGCCGACACCGATGGTGTCGCCCAGCGACAGCTCGTGGCAGCCGAGGTCGAGCAGCCTGCGCCCGACCCCGGCGACCTGCGCGGGCGCGACCGGTCCCTCCCAGGGATCGGCGAAGCACATCGAGACGTACGCCCTGACCCGCACGCCGTGGGCCAGGGCCCGCTCGACGACGGGCGCGAACATCTCGAACTGCGACTCGACCGTGCGGTTGAGGTTGCGCCGCGCGAACGACTCGGTGGCGCTGCCGAAGATCGCGATGTCGGTGACGCCCCCGTGGCTGGAAGCACAGTCGAGCGCCCGGTCGAGGCCTTTCTCGTTGGGGACGAGCACCGGGTAACGGACCCCGGGCACCCGGGGCAGGCTCTCCAGCAACTCGCCCGCGTCGGCGAGCTGAGGCACCCACTTCGGGTGGACGAAGCTCGTCGTCTCGATCGTGGTGAGCCCGGCCTCGGCCAGCCGGGCGACGAACTCGCGCTTGACCTCCACCGGCACGACGGCCGACTCGTTCTGCAGGCCGTCGCGCGGGCCGACCTCGTAGATCGTCACTCGCACGGCGTCACCACCGCCAGCACCGCGTCCAGGTCCACCGTCTGTCCCGGCCGCACCCGCAGTTCGGCGAGCACGCCGTCGCCCGGCGCCGTCAGGGTGTGTTCCATCTTCATCGCCTCCACCACGACCAGAGGCTGCCCGGCGGTGACCCGGTCGCCCCGGGCCGCCTTCACCAGCAGCACCGTTCCCGGCATCGGGCTGCGGACCACGCCGTCCCCGGCGAGCGCGCCGCCCGCCCGGTCTCCCGGGTCGCCGGGCTCGTGCCGGGTCACCGGCCAGGCCCGGCCGCCCTCGGCGAGCCAGAGCGTGCCGCGGTCGCGGGCGACCGCGTACCGGCGGGTGACCCCGCCGAGCGACACCACGGCCGCGCCGTCGCCGAGCCGCGTCAGCCGCGCCCGGCCAAGTGAACGTCCATTAACTTCGATCCGGGCGTCGCCGGCCGGTCCCGCGATCCGCACCGGCACGCCGAGGTGGTGGACCGTCCAGGCGGGCACCCCGATCCGCCAGCCGTCGTTCACGTCCCAGGGGTCGCCGCCGCCGGAGGGGCCGGCGAAGCCCGCGTGGAAGACGAGCGCCGCGGCGGCGAGCACCTCGTCCGGCACGCCACCGCCGCCCGGGCCCTTCATAGGGCCGTTCACCGGGCCGCGCAGCAGATCGCCGAGCCGGCGCTCGACCAGGCCGGTGTCGAGCCGCCCGGCCGCGACCTCCGGGTCGGCCAGCAGCGCCCGCAGAAAACCGACGTTGGTGGTGACCCCGAGGATCACCGTGGAGCCGAGCGCCCGGTCCAGGGCCGCGAGCGCGCCCGCCCGGTCAGGGGCCCAGGCGACCGCCTTGGCCAGCATGGGGTCGTAGTCGCTGCCCACCGCCATGCCCTCGGCGAGCCCCGAGTCGAACCTGACGTCCTGTCCGGCGGGCTCCCGCAGCGCCAGGATCCGGCCCCCGGTCGGCAGGAAGTCGCGGGCGGGGTCCTCGGCGTACACCCGGGCCTCGACCGCGTGGCCGCGCAGGCGCACCTCGTCCTGCCCGAACGGCAGCGCCTCGCCGGAGGCGATCCGCAGTTGCAGCTCGACGAGGTCGAGACCGGTCACCATCTCGGTGACCGGATGCTCCACCTGGAGCCGGGTGTTCATCTCCATGAAGGAGAAGCCCCCCGGGTCGGCGGCCGGGACGATGAACTCGACCGTCCCCGCGCCGACGTAGCCGACCGACCGAGCGGCCTCCACCGCCGCCGCGCCCATGCGCGCCCGCGTCGCGTCGTCCAGCAGCGGGGACGGCGCCTCCTCCACGATCTTCTGGTGCCTGCGCTGCAGGCTGCACTCGCGCTCGCCGAGGTGGACCACGTTGCCGTGCGCGTCGGCCATGACCTGGATCTCGATGTGCCGGGGGCCGTCGACGTACCGCTCCAGCAGCAGCGTGCCGTCCCCGAAGGCGGCCACGGCGGTGCGGCGGGCCGACTCGATCGCCGCGGGCAGTTCCTCCGCCGAGGCGACCCGCAGCATGCCCTTGCCGCCGCCGCCCGCCGACGGCTTGATCAGCACGGGGAAGCCGATGCGCCCGGCCGCCTCGGCCAGGTCGTCGTGGGGCTCCGCGCCGCCGGGGACGACCGGCACGCCCGCGCGGGCGACCGTCTCCTTGGCCTGGATCTTGTCACCCATGGCCTCGATGGCCTCGGGCGGCGGGCCGACGAAGACCAGGCCCTCTTCCGCGCAGCGGCGGGCGAACCCGGCGTTCTCGGCGAGGAAGCCGTATCCGGGGTGGATCGCCTCGGCGCCGCTCGTCCGGGCGGCCTCGACGATCCCGTCGGCGTCGAGATAGCCGCGCGGGAGCCGTACGGCGAGGTCGGCCTCGCGCACGTGCCGGGCGTCACGGTCGGCGTCGCTGTGGACGGCGACCGCGCGCACCCCCAGCGCGCGCAGCGTCCGGATGATCCGGACGGCGATCTCTCCCCGGTTGGCGATCAGCACACTGGTGAACATCACTCACATCCGGAAGACGCCGTAGCCGACGGGTTCGAGGGGGGCGTTCGCGGCGGCGCCGAGCGCCAGGCCGAGGACGGTCCTGGTGTCCACCGGGTCGATCACCCCGTCGTCCCACAGGCGGGCGGTCGAGTAGTAGGGGCTCCCCTGGTGCTCGTAACGGGCCCGGATCTCCTCGGGGTCGGCGTCGCCGACCATGGACAGGACGGTCGCGGCCTGCTCGCCGCCCATCACCGAGATGCGGGCGTTCGGCCACATCCACAGGAAACGGGGCGAGTAGGCGCGGCCGGCCATCGCGTAGTTGCCCGCGCCGAACGAGCCGCCGATGATCACGGTGAACTTCGGCACCCGGGCGCAGGCGACCGCCGTGACCATCTTCGCGCCGTGCTTGGCGATGCCCCCCGCCTCGTACGCCTTGCCGACCATGAAGCCGCTGATGTTCTGCAGGAACACCAGCGGGATCGACCGCCGGTCGCACAGCTCGATGAAGTGCGCGCCCTTGAGCGCCGACTCGCCGAACAGGATGCCGTTGTTGGCCACGATCCCGACGGGGTGGCCGTGAACGCGGGCGAACCCGGTGACCAGGGTCGGGCCGTACTCGGCCTTGAACTCCAGGAACCGGCTGCCGTCCACGATCCGGGCGATCACCTCGCGCACGTCGTACGGCCGGCGGGTGTCCTGGGGAACGATTCCGTACAGGTCGTGCGGGTCGTGCAGCGGCGGCTCGGCCGGCGCGACGTCCCAGGGGCGGGGGCCTCTCGGCGCGAGCGTCGACACGATGTCCCTGACGATCTTCAGGGCGTGCGCGTCGTCTTCGGCGAGGTGGTCGGTGACGCCGCTGACGCGGGCGTGGACCTCGCCGCCGCCCAGTTCCTCGGCCGTGACGGTCTCGCCGGTCGCGGCCTTCACCAGGGGCGGCCCGCCCAGGAAAATCGTCCCCTGGTCGCGGACGATGACCGCCTCGTCGCTCATCGCCGGGACGTAGGCGCCGCCCGCGGTGCAGGAGCCGAGCACGGCCGCGATCTGCGGGATGCCCCGCGCCGACATCGTGGCCTGGTTGTAGAAGATGCGCCCGAAGTGCTCCCGGTCGGGGAAGACCTCGTCCTGCATCGGCAGGAACGCCCCGCCCGAGTCGACCAGGTACACGCACGGCAGGTTGTTGTGGAGGGCGACCTCCTGGGCGCGCAGGTGCTTCTTGACCGTCATGGGGTAGTAGGTGCCGCCCTTGACGGTGGCGTCGTTGGCCACGATCACGACCTCGCGGCCGCCGACCCGGCCCACGCCGGTGATGATCCCGGCGGCCGGGGCCTGGTCGTCGTACATGCCGGTCGCCGCGAGCGGCGACAGTTCGAGGAAGCGCCCGCCGGGGTCGAGGAGGGTGTCGACTCGGTCGCGGGGCAGCAACTTGCCGCGCTCGGCGTGCCGGGCGCGGGCCCGCTCCGGGCCGCCCCGCGCCGCCGCCGCGAGCCGCTCGCGCAGCTCCGCCGCCAGGCGCTCGTTCGCCTCGGCGTCGCGCTTGTACGCCTCGCCGCCCGGGTCGCACCGGCTCTCCAGCACCGGCCAGTCGCTTGTACTCATGCTCGAATGTTAGTCATCGTTAACTGACTCCGTCTACCATGGTGCCGTGAAGTCCCCTACCCGCAATCGGCGGGCCGAGATCCTCGACGCGGCCGCCGCCCTGTTCGCGGCACGCGGTTTCCACGGCGTGTCCATCGAGGACATCGGCGCCGCGGTGGGCGTGTCGGGGCCCGCGCTCTACCGGCACTTCAGCGGCAAGGAGGCCCTGCTCACCGAGATGCTGCTCGGGATCAGCGAGCGGCTGCGCGAGCAGGGGGCGCGGCTCGCCACCACCGCCGACCCGGACACCGCGGAGGCGGCCCTGGACGCGCTGCTGGCCGGGCACATCGAGTTCGCGCTGCGCCATCCGGCGCTGATCCGGGTGCAGGAGCGCGAGCTCGACAACGTGCCCGAGCAGGCCAGGCGGGCCATCCGGCGGCTCCAGCGGCTGTACGCCGAGGAGTGGGTGGCCGTGCTGGCCGAACTGCACCCCGACTGCCCGCAGGCGCGGCTGCGCGCCGCCGCGCACGCGGTCTTCGGCCTGCTCAACTCCACCCCGCACAGCGCGGGAGAGCTGTCCCCCGAGGCCATGGCCGGTCTGCTGCACACCATGGCCCGCGCCGCCCTGTGCCGGATCGGGTGACCGGCGGCCGTCCCGCGATCAGGCCCCTGATCGGGCCCTTCGGTCAGCTCCGGGTGAGGAGGGCGCGGGCGGCCTGCTCGATCTCGGCCTCGGACAGCAGCACGGCGCCGGCCGCCGGGCCCAGCGGCACGAAGCTGTCCCGGGAGGTCACCCGGGTGATCGGGCCGGTGAACCCGTTGTCGAGCAGCGCCGCCATCACGCCCTCGGAGACGCCGCCGCTGCGCCGGGTCTCGTCGGCGATCAGCACCCGGCCCGTGAGGTCGGCCGCGCGCATGAGGTCGTCGACCGGCAGGGGCGACAGCCACCGCAGGTCGAGCACCCGGCAGCCCATGCCCTCCGCCGTGAGCCGCGCCGCCGCCCGCAGGCTCATCCGCAGGCCGTTGCCGTAGGTGACGATGGTGAGGTCGCGGCCGTCGCCGTAGGAACGGGCCCGGCCGACCGGGACGTGCGTCTCCGCCCAGCGGGCCGGCGGCGCGTACGGCGCGAGCCAGCCGTCGTCGCCCTCCTCGAACAGGTCCCGGGCGTGGTAGAGCGCGATGGGCTCCAGGAACACGCACACACTGCCGTCCACACGGGCGGCGGCCAGGCAGGTGCGGAGCATCGCCGCCGCGTCGTCGGGCCGCGCCGGAGACGCGATGATCAAACCTGGGATATCGCGCAACGCGGCAATTGAGTTGTCATTATGGAAATGTCCCCCGAAGCCCTTTTGGTAGGCATATGAGGCAACTCGTACGACCAGGGGATTGCGGTACGCGCCCCGGGAGAAGAACTGCATGGTCGACGCCTCGCCACGAATCTGATCAAGGGCGTTGTGCAGATAGGCGAGATATTGGATCTCGGGCACCGGCAGCATCCCCGCCAGCCCGCTGCCGAGCGCGAGCCCGAGGACGGCCTGCTCGTCGAGCAGCGTGTCGAAGACCCGCTCGCCGCCGAACCTGCGTGCCAGCCCTCGGGTCACGCCGTACACCCCGCCCTTGCGGGCCACGTCCTCCCCGAACACCAGGACCCCGGGGTCGGCCGCCATGGCGTCGGCGAGGGCGCGGTTGACGGCCTGCGCGAGGGTGAGCCCGCCCTCCGACTCCGGAGGCGCGGCGAAGGCCCGGTCGCGCTCCCGCGCGGGCGCCGCCCGCAGGGCCCCGGCCGCCACCGCCCGCGGGTCGCGCGGCGCGAGCGGCGCCATCACCTCCACCGCGGACGACAGCCGGGGCCGCCGCGCGCACTCCATCGCCAGCTTCAGCACGTGGTCGCGCTCGGTCTCGTAACGCGCCAGCAGTTCGTCGGGCTGGGCGAGGCCCGCCTCCACCAGCAGCCGCGCCGTACGGACGAGGGGGTCGCGCTCCAGGTCGGCGGCGATCTCCTTGCGGGTGCGGTAGGCGATCTCCACGTCCGAGCCCGCGTGGCCCATCAGCCGCACCGTGCGCAGGTGCAGGAACGCCGGAGCGCGGTTGTCACGCACGTGGCGCACGGCGCGCGTCGCGGCGTCGTAGGTCCCGGCGAGGTCGCAGCCGTCGGCGTGGAAGTACTCCAGCGCCGGGTGCCTGGCCCGCTCGACCCAGTCGCGCGGGGTCCGCACGCTGATGCCGAGGCCGTTGTCCTCGCACACGAACAGCACCGGCACCTGCAATCCGCGATGGCTGCCGTACGCCGCGGTGTTGAGACCCGTGAGGGCGGAGGCGTGGTTCAGCGACGCGTCGCCGAATCCGCAGACGACGACCGCGTCGCGCGGCCAGGGCGACGGCAGGCCCAGCGTGCGCGCCCGCTCGATCGCGAAGCCGACGCCGACGGCCCGCGGCAGGTGGCTCGCGATCGTGGAGGTCTGCGGGATGACGGCCAGGCGGGGGTGGCCGAACACCTTGTGCCGGCCGCCCGCGATCGGCTCCTCGGCCGACGCGGCGATCCCCAGCAGCACGTCGCGCAGCCCCTCCTCGGCCAGCCGCCCGGCCTGGGCGGAGCGGGCCAGGTAGAACGCGCCCGACCGGTAGTGGAGCAGCGCGGGGTCGGTCGCCCGGAGCGCGGCGGCCACGGCGGCGTTCCCCTCGTGGCCGGACGAACCGATCGTGTAGAAGCCCTCGTCGCGCCCGCGCATCAGGCGGGCGGCGACGTCGAGAAGCCGGCTGCCGAGTTGCACCGCGAACAGTTCCCGGCACCGGACCCCGGTGAGGCCCGAGCCGGGCCGGACCGGCAGATCCGGGTCCCCGGCGGGCCCCGGGGTCAGCGCCCCCACGGCTTCGGCGAAATGGGTCTCCACTGCTTCCCGTACCACACGGCCGATTATGTCGCAGGATGCTCGCCCCGTCCCGCACAGTGGGAACTCCCGGTATCCCTCCGCCAATTGATCAACTTAATTGACACAATTTGATGACGAATGTCATTTCTCTCAACCTATGCCGGTTATCGCCCGTCTACTTGAGAGGAATGACGTGGCACCCTCAGGCCGCGTTCACCGTTCGACCACCGGGAAGGATGGTTCAGCGGAATGTTGGAACGCATGCGCGCCGTGATCGCGGCGGTGGCCATGGGAGGGGCGGCCGCCCTGTGCGGAGCCGTGGCGCTCCCGGCCGCCGCGGGCGCGGCGACGGTGACGGCGCCGAGCGACCTCGCCGTCTCCCCCAGCCCCGTGATCGTCGCCACCGGCGCGGGCACGCCGGCGACCTTCACCTACAAGTCGGCCGAGGCGGGCACCGCCCGGCTCCTCGACGGATCGGGCCGGGCCGTCGCGCTCACCACCGGTCCCGCCGGCTCCGGCGCCTACTCGGCCAGGTACGGCTTCACCTTCAGGGACGAGCCGGGCGCCTGGAAGCTGGAGGTGAGGACCGGGGGCGGCACCGCGACCAAGGAGTTCCAGGTTCACTGGAACACCGGCCTCGACTTCGCCGCCTCGCCGGACGTGGCCGACCGCGGCGGCGTCGTCAGACTGTCCGGCACGCTCACCTACGGCGCGTCGCGCGGCTACGCCGGCCAGCGGGTGTACCTCGCCTTCAAGCCGGTCGGCGGCTCCTACGGCCGGGTCGGCTGGGTGACGACCGACGGGCGCGGCCGCTTCTCGGCCGACGAGAGGGTGGACAGGTCCGGCTGGTGGCGGGCCGAGTTCGACGGCACCGCCGCCGCCGAGCCCGCGACGAGCGACAGCGACCGGGTCGACGTACGGGACGCCGCCCGGCGCACCCGCGTCACCGGCTTCGACGCCTCCCCCGACCCCGTCCGTGCCGGTGGCACCCTGCGCCTGCGCGGCCGGCTGGAGATCGGCGGCGGGGACTTCTGGCGCGGCTTCCCCGACCACCGCGTGAGGATCCTCTTCAAGCCCGACGGCGGCTACCGCTGGCAGTACGTCACCTCCGCTTGGACCGGTGACCGCGGCTTCTTCGCCGCGGACGTCAGGGCCAGGACCTCCGGCTGGTGGCGGGCCGAGTTCGAGGCCGTCACCGGCGCGACGGGCTCGGTGAGCTCGTCCGACTACGTGACGGTCCGCGCTCCCCGGCCCGTGCCGCCGCCCGCCGCCGACACCCGGGTGATCCGCTTCAACGCCGCCCCCGAGCCGGTCGGGTACGGCAGGTACCTGACCTTCCGCGGCGCGCTCCAGGTGTGGGACGACGGCTGGGAGGGTTACGGCCACCAGAAGGTGACCGTGTGGTTCAAGAAGGCGGGCGGCTCCTGGCACTACGTCAAGACGCTGCGGACGAACGTCTCCGGCAAGTTCTGGGGCAGGACCAAGGCGACGCGCTCCGGAAGCTGGAAGGTGGTCTTCCCCGGTGACGACGAGGCCCGGCGCTCGTCCAGCCGCGCGGACTGGGTCCGCGTGAAGCACTAGAGAAGACGTGAAGCACTAGAGAAGACGGTCAGGCCGGCCCGGGGCGGGTGTCACGCCCCGGGCCGATCCGCGTCACGGCGCCTTCGCGGACCGCGCGCTCCGTTTCCGAAAGTTTTCGGTCAGCGTCTTTTCTGTTTCGTTGTCATTCCCGATCCGATTTGCCTATGCTTCCGTGCCAGGTCGGCATGATTCCCCCGGGACAGCGGAGGACGTCATATGACGGGTGGTGCGGCATGACGGCCGGACAGTACAGACGGGCCCTGGCGGACTTGGTCGCCGAGGTGTCCGAGGGCGCGATCGGCGCCGAGGAGGCGCTCGCCGGCGAGCGCTCGCTGTCGGCGCTCGGCCTCACCTCGGTGGCCCGGGTGCGGCTCGTCGACGCGATCGAGGACACCTTCGGGATCGAGGTCGGCCTCGGCGGCGACTGGGCCTCGCTGGAGAGCGTCGACGCCCTCGCGGCGCTGGTGTCCCGGGCCGCCGAGCCCGGCGACCGGACCACGGCGGGCGCGTGACGACCCCGGAGGGCTCCCCGGCGCGGGGCGCGGGCGCGACGGTGGAGTTCCACGGCGCGCGGGAGGGCGAGGCGACGCTGACCTGGGGGCAGCGGCTGATCTGGCGGGCCGTCCATCTGATGGGGGACAGCCAGTCCTTCCTCAACTGCCCCTGGGTGCTGCCGGTGTACGGCAGGCGCGACCTCGCCACCGTGCTGGACACGCTGCGCGTGCTGATCGAACGGCACGAGACCCTGCGTACCACGTTCCACGGCACGCCGGACGGACCGGTGCAGCGGGTGAGACGCGACGGCCGGCTCACGGTGGACCTGGTGGAGGCGGGGGAGGAACGGGCGCTGCGGGCGGCCGAACGGATCTCCGGCGAACTGAGCACGACGGCCTTCGTCCACGACCGCGAGCTGCCGCTGCGCTGCGCCGCCGTCCTCAAGGCCGGGCGGCCCATGGCGCTGGCGCTGACCTTCTCCCACCTGGCCGTGGACTTCCAGGCCCTGAGCCTGCTCTCGGAGGAGTGGAAGGTCCTGCTCAGAGGGGAGGAGCCGCCGCCCGCCGATTGGCATCCGATGGACCAGGCGGCCCTGGAGCGCGAGGAGTCGTTCCAGGCGCGCTCGGCCAGGTCGATCCGCTACTGGCGGGCCGTCCTGGAGGAGGCGCCGCTCGATGTGTTCGACCATCCTCCGGGCGAGCCGGAGGACCCCCGGTTCATCGAGGTCGGCATGGAGTCGGTCGCGCTCGCCGCGGCGGCCGAGACGCTGGCCGAGCGGTGGACCATCAGCACGACCAGCGTCCTGCTCGGCGCGTGCGCGACCGTCCTGGCCACGGTGAGCGGCCGCACGAAGGCGGTCATGCAGCTCGTGCACAGCAACCGCCGCGACCCCCGCACCCGCACCATGATCGGCAACGTCGGCCAGGACGGCCTGTTCGTCCTCGACCCGCCCTCCGAGGGCTTCGCCGACGCCTGCCGGGAGGCGCACCGCGCCGCCTTCACGGCGTACCGCAACGCGCACTACGACCCCTTCGCGATGCAGGCCATGCGCGAGGACATCGGCCGCCGCCGCGGCCGGGAGCCGGACCTCGACGCGTTCTTCAACGACCGGCGGACCATCGGCACCTGGCCGGGAGTGCCCCGGCCCGCGGCCGGCGAGATCGCCGGCGAGTCCCTCGCCGACCTGACCGCGAAGACCCGCACGTACGTCACGAACGCCTGGCCCGGCGTCCGGTTCAAGGCGTTCTTCACCGTGGGCGCGGCCACCGACACGGGCCAGCTCAGCCTCATCGCCGACACCGCCTACCTGCCCCTGGAGACGGCCCGCGCCATGCTCCTCGGCGTGGAGGCGCTGCTGGTCCGCGCCCTCGACGAGGACGTCCCGCTCGCCGCCGTCCCCCGGGTGTGCGGGGTCGGCCCGTACGCCGGAACCGTCTAGTCCGTAGGAACCGGCTACAGCTAGTCCGTACGCCGGAACTGGGCCACGGCCACGGCCAGCAGGACCGCGCCGACGGCGGCGACCAGGCCGAGTTCGAGCACCACCGGCAGCCGGTGGCCGAACCAGCTCACGCCGGGGTTGAGCATCGCGTCCACCTGCGGCGGCACGTCGATGTGGCCGAAGACCGCCCGGCGCATGGGATCCACGGCGTACGTCAGCGGGTTGACCGTCGTGAGCACGTGCAGCCACGACGGCAGACCGGCCAGCGGGAACATGGCGCCCGACAGGAACATCATCGGCATGATCGCCATCTGCATAACGCCGAAGAAGCTCTGCATGGTGCGCATCCGGGCGGCGAGCGTCACGCCGAACGCGGTGATCGTGAAGGCGGCGAGGAACATCTCGCCGAGCAGGGTGAGGATCAGGCCCGGCGAGTACGGCACGCCGACCAGCCCCGCGAGCGCGAGGATGATCACGCCCTGCAGGGTGGCGACGACGGCGCCGCCCAGGCACTTGCCGACCACGATCGCGCCCCGGCTGACCGGCGCGACCAGCATCTCGCGCAGGAACCCGAACTCGCGGTCCCACACGATGGACCCCGCCGAGAACATCGCCGTCATGATCACGGTCATCGAGATCATGCCGGGGTACATGAAGGTACGGAAGTCGACGCCGGGGACCGAGCCCCGCACCAGCGTGCCGAGCCCGGTGCCCATAACGAACAGCCACAGCACCGGCTGGACCAGCGAGGACACGATCCGCGTGCGGTCGTTGGCGAACCGCAGCAACTCCCGGTGCAGCACCACCTTGACCGCCCGCAGGTCGTGGCCTCCGCCCGCCCGCGGCACACTCACCCGGACCACGTCGGTCGTCATCCGCTCACCTTCCCCTGGCCATCGCGCGCATCCACTGGTTGCCGGTCCCCGACGACTCCGCGTCGCGGATCGTGGAGCCGGTGTAGGACATGAAGACGTCGTCGAGCGAGGGGCGCGACACGCTCACCGACCGGATCGGCACGCCGAGGCCGGCGAACAGCTTCGGCACGAACTCCTCCCCCGACGGGACCGCGAACGTCACCTGGCCCTCCCGTACGGCGGCCTCGACGCCGAACCTCTCCCTGAGCAGGACCATCGCGCGTTCGTCGTCGCCGGTCTGGATCTGCACGCGGTCCTTGCCGACGCTCGCCTTGAGCGCCTCCGGCGAGTCGATCACCACGAGCTCGCCGTGGTCGATGATCGCGATGCGGTCGCAGTACTCGGCCTCGTCCATGTAGTGCGTCGTCATGAAGATCGTGATGTCCTCGCTGTGCCGCAGCTTGCCGATGTATCCCCAGATGGCCGAGCGGGTCTGCGGGTCCAGGCCGACCGTGGGCTCGTCCAGGAAGAGCACCCGGGGCGAGTGCAGCAGCCCGCGGGCGATCTCCAGCCGACGCTTCATGCCGCCGGAGAACGTCATGACCTTGCCGTCCCTGCGGTCCCACAGCCCGACCATGTCCAGCACCTGGCGCATCCGGTCGCCGACCAGGTCCTTCGGCACGCCGTACAGCTCGGCGTGGAAGCGCAGGTTCTGCTCGGCGGTCAGGTAGCCGTCCAGAGTGGGGTCCTGGAAGACCAGCCCGATGTTGCGGCGCACGGCGTCGCGCTCGGTCACGATGTCGTGCCCGGCGACGAGGGCGGTGCCGCCCGTGGGGGTGGCGAGCGTGCACAGCATGCTGATCGTGGTGGTCTTGCCCGCGCCGTTCGGTCCGAGGAAGCCGAACACCTCGCCGGGCGCGACCTCGAAGTCGACGCCCTTGACGGCCTCGACCTTGCCGTACGTCTTGCGCAGGCCGCGCACTGCCACCGCCGCGCCGAGATCCCCGGCCCGCGCGTTCATGCCACCCCCTCCGAAGGCCGCGGGCTCACGCGAACCGCCCCGCGCCCGTCGATCCGCTCGCTTCGCTCGTTCATGCGTCCTCCGCGAGAATCCGGAACATCGCCTGGCGCGTGCTCCTGAGCAGTTTCTTGGCCTCGTCGACCTGGCGGTCGTCCGCGACGTGCGTCAGATGGACGAAGGCCTCGCCGAGCTGGCCCCACAGCGTCCGCAGTTCGTGCCGGTCCGCGGGGAGGCCGCGGCAGACGTCCGCCCACGGCTCGGCCCGCTCGTCGGCCTGCCGCCCGCCCTCCTCGGTCAGCCGGTACGCACGGCTGCCGCCCGCGTCCTCTCCCTGGACCAGTCCCTCGTCCTCCATCTGCTGGAGGGCGGGGTAGACCGAGCCGGGGCTGGGCCGCCAGACCCCGCCGCTGCGCCGCGCGATCTCCTCGATCAGCTGGTAGCCGTTGCGCGGCTCCTCGGTTAGCAGGCGCAGCAGGGCCGCACGGACGTCGCCCCGCCGTACGCGCGGTCCCAGCGCGGGCGGCTGAGGGAGCCGCGGACCGGCCTGCGGCGGCGGTGGGGGTGACGGCGGTGGTGGCGGTGTCGGTGGCGGCGGAGGCGCGAGCGGGGCCGCCGGGGGCCCTCCATCCTCGTGCATGCGATCCTCCAACTATCGAGATACATGAACGATATATCTAGATAATTGGCGCGAACAAGCCCCCGCTCGGGTCCGCGCGACCTGCCCCGAACAACCCGGCTGCCCCGCCCCGCCGGGGCCGACGTCGAGCCGGCCGGGCACGCGCGGATCGGCTACGCTCGCGCCACCACGCGTCCCGAGCTCGACAAGACCGTCACGGGGCCCGGAACTACCAGGCGATGGGGCCGAGGCGATCGATGAAGATCCCGGTCGGCCCGTCAGAGGCGAGCGTCGCGAGCTCGATGATCGAGTCGGTGCCCTCGGTGACCGTCATCGCGCCGGTGTGGTTGTTCATGTCGGTGGCGGCGAACTTGCGGTTGACGACCTCTCCGGGGGTGGCGACGTTGAATTTGATCTCCGGGAGCGCCTGGGCGTATCGGACGGTAATCATGTTCAGTGCCGCTTTCGACGAGCTGTAGGCGAGCTCGTGCATCTTCGAGACCGGCTGATCCGGATCGGTCACGACCGCGAAGGAACCCCCGCCGCTGGACACCATCACCACGCGCGGGTTGTCCGCCGCCCGCAGCAGGGGGAGAAACGCGTGTGTGACCCTGATCGGCCCGTATACGTTGGTGTCGTAGACGGAATGGACCTCATCGGCCGTCGCGTCCGCGGGCGGGATGATCCTGCCCGGCGTCCCGGCGTTGTTGATCAGCACGTCGAGCCGGTCGGTGTGCCGTCGCACAAGCCGTACGGCCTCGCCCACCGACTCGTCCGAGGTCACGTCCAGCGGGACCATGACCACGTCCACGCCGCCGGCGGCCAGTTTGCCGGCGGCCGCCCTTCCGCGTCCTTCGTCGCGCGACCCCAGGAAGACGGTCCACCCCTGTTCCCCGAGCCGCCGGGCCGCTTCGAAACCGAGTCCCTTGTTGGCACCGGTGATCAGCACCGAAGTCCGGTCCATGTTCGTCATCGATCCTCACTTCCGTGGTTCGCCTGCCGCGTTCGTCGTCACGCGGCGTCCTGACGACCATGCAGACGCCGCCGACCCGACCCCTGTGACAGGACGCGGATGTGAGGTGTGTCACCGCGAGCGGGTGTCACACGGCGACGGGGACCGGCGTCTTGCGTGTGGCACACGTGTGGCAGAGTCGAGCGGCAACAGGCAGGGGCGGGGAATATGAACGAGCGGAGCGAGCGGACGACGGGCACAGCCGGAGCGTTCGCCGGCGGCGGCCGGACCGATCCCGCCACCGAGGCGTTCGTCACCCACCGCAACCTGCTGTTCACCGTCGCCTACGAGATGCTCGGGTCGGCCGCCGACGCCGAGGACGTCCTGCAGGAGACCTGGTTGCGGTGGTCGGGCGTCGACCTGGACACCGTGGAGGATCGGCGTGCGTACCTGGTGCGGATCGCCACCCGGCAGGCGCTCACCCGCTTGCGTACGCTCGGCCGGCGCAGGGAGTCCTACGTCGGTCCCTGGCTGCCCGAGCCGCTGCTGACCACACCCGACGTGGCCGAGGACGTCGAGCTGGCCGACAGCGTCTCGATGGCGATGCTGCTGGTGCTGGAGACGCTCGCGCCGGCCGAGCGGGCGGTGTTCGTGCTGCGCGAGGTGTTCGACGTCGGATACGACGAGATCGCCGACGCCGTCGGCAAGAGCCCGGCAGCGGTCCGCCAGATCGCCCACCGGGCACGAGCGCACGTCGCCGCCCGGCGGCCGCGCGACGTGGTCTCCGCGGCCGAGACCCGCGACGCGCTCCAGGCGTTCCAGCGCGCGGTCGAGACCGGCGAGCTGCAGAGCCTGCTCGACGTCCTCGCTCCCGACGTCGTCGCCCTGAGCGACGGCGGCGGCGTCAAGCCCGCTGTGCCGCGGCCCGTCGTGGGGGCCGGCAAGGTGGCTCGCCTGCTGGCCGCGGGCCTGCACAGGTTCGGGGCCGAGGTGTCGGTCGAGCCGGTGCAGGTCAACGGCTGCCCGGGTCTCCTCATGCGCATCGACGGGGAGATCGACGGTGTCGTCGCGATGCGGGTCGAGGGCGGTCTGGTCACCGAGCTCTACTTCGTGCGCAACCCGGACAAGCTGTCGCGTGTGGAACGGGAGACCGCGCTGAGCCGCTGAGGCCGGGAGCCCGCCCGGCCGGCGGCACTCGGCGAACAGGCTACAGAGAGCTACTTCGGGCCTGGTCGCGGGACCCGAGTGGGGCCCCGACAAGGACGTACCGGGCGTCCTCGCGTCTCACAGCCAGTCGCGGCGCTTGAACACCAGGTAGAGCGTGAGACAGACGACGCCCATGAGAACGATCGCCAGGGGGTAGCCGAGCATCCAGTGCAGCTCGGGCATGTGGTCGAAGTTCATCCCGTAGATCGTGCCGACCAGGGTCGGAGCGAACAGGATGGCCGCCCAGGCGGAGATCTTCTTGACCTCGTCGCCCTGGGCGATGCTCGTCGCCGTCAGCTTGGTCATCTCCTCGTTCTGCTGCTGGCTCACGAGAGTGGAGTTGACGATGAGGATGTCCTGGAGCATCTGCCGGAAGCCCGCCACACGTTCGGTGACCGTGATGGCGTGGTCGGACACGTCGCGCAGGTAACGCTGCAACTCCTCGTTCACGCCGTACTTGGGCGACCCCGCGATGAAGCCGTCGAGCATCGGCACGAGCGGGCTGGTCGCCCGCTGGAACTCGATGACCTCCCGTGAGAGGGCGTAGATGCGCCGCGGCGCGGCCGGGTCGCCGCCGAAGACCTGCACCTCGATCTCGTCGATGTCGTTCTGCAGCCCGGCGACCACGGGCGCGTAACCGTCCACCACCGCGTCGAGGATCGCGTACAGCACGGCCTGCGGGCCCTGGCGGAGCAGATCGGGGTCCGACTCCATCCGCCGGCGCACCTTCGACAGGTCGGGCGCCTCGCTGTGCCGCACGGTCAGGACGAAGTCGGGGCCCACGAAGACGTGCAACTCGCCGAAGGCCACCTTCTCCGGCTTGTCGAGGTACTGCGCCGCCCGCAGCACCACGAACAGCGTGCCGCCGTACCGGTCGGCCTTGGGCCGCTGGTGGGCGACGATGGCGTCCTCGATGGCGAGCTCGTGCAGGCCGAACTCCTCGGCGGCCTTGATCAGCTCCGCCTCCTCCGGCCGGTACAGGCCGATCCACGCCATCGCGCCCGGCCGCGCACGCAACGAGGCGATGGCGTCGCCGAGCGACAGCGGCGAGTCCACCCGCTCGCCGTCCACGTACACCGCGTTGTCGATCACGCTGTGCCTGAAGGAGTCCTCGCGCTCGCCGGCCCGTGGGTCCATGGAGTGTTCGGGAGCCTGCTCCGGCTTCGTCCTCATGAGTCCACTCAATCCGCGCAGTCCACGTATCCGCCGCTCTGCCACTTGTAGAAGGTAACCCCCGTTCGCACTTTCCCCGCGCACCGGGCGGGCGCGGGCGGCGTGGACGGCGTGGACCGGGCCCGCGGGCCGTACGATTCCGGGAGTGACCCCCCTCAAGGCCCTCTGGAACCATCTGACCGCCATCCAGGTCGCGCCCCCGCTCTGGCTGGTCGTCCTGTCCGGGTTCGCCGCTCTGGCGGTAGTCGCCTACCCGGTTTCGTGGCACTATTCCCGCGGCCTGATCACGATCGCGCACGAGGGCGGCCACGCGTTCGTGGCGGTGCTCACGCGGCGCAAGCTGCGGGGGATCCGGCTCCACTCGGACACCTCCGGAGTGACGCTGACCCGGGGCAGGCCGACCGGACCCGGCATGGTCGTCACCGCCGCCGCGGGGTACGTCGCGCCGTCCCTGATCGGCCTCGGCGCGGCCTGGCTGGTCGCGGACGGGCGGATCACGCTGCTGCTGTGGGCCGTGCTCGCGCTGCTGACCTGCATGCTGCTGATGATCAGGAACGTCTTCGGCGCGGTGTCCCTGCTCGTGGTGGGCGGCGCGGTCTTCACGCTGTCCTGGTTCGCCCCGCCCGACGTGCAGTCCGCCGGCGCCTACGCCGCGGCGTGGTTCCTGCTGCTCGGCGGCGTGCGGCCGATCCTCGAACTGCAGGCCAAGCGCCGGGTCGGGCACGCGCCGGACTCCGACGCCGACCAGCTCGCCCGGCTGACCCACGTGCCCGGCACGCTCTGGGTGCTGCTGTTCCTGCTGGTCTCCACCGCGTCGCTCGTCTACGGCGGCTACCTCCTGACCTCCCACTGGCTGCCGCTGTAGCACGAGTTGACCTTGACGCGGCGTCAGG
Organism: Microbispora sp. H10885; assembly: GCF_014161415.1. Lineage (NCBI taxonomy): Bacteria > Bacillati > Actinomycetota > Actinomycetes > Streptosporangiales > Streptosporangiaceae > Microbispora > Microbispora sp. H10885. Next base: position 409,231 of record NZ_JABBWY010000002.1, read on the forward strand.
GTCTTCCCTCCTCGACACGTCGGCCGAGCCGGAGACCCGCGACCGCCTGCTGGCGCTGATGCGCCCGATGTCCACACCGGACTCCGTTGCCCGGGGGGAGCACTTGTACCGGAGGCTGGCGGCGCTGGAGGACGCCGCCGCGGCCGATCCCCGGATCGACGGTCTCGCGGCGGACCTCGTCGCTCACCTGCCCTCCGGCCTGGCCGACGCGCTGGGCACGGCGATGCCCGGCTCCGCGCACCCGTTCGCCGGCGCCTTCCTGGACGGCCTGTCCCCCGCCCAGGCCGAGGTCGTACGGCGGGCCATGGACCTGCTGGCACGGCGGGCGGCGCGGTGAGGCATGCCGTCGGGTACAGCAGGGAGCAGACGCCGATGACGGCGATCCTGTCCTTCGTACTGGTTGTGGAGACCGCGGCCGTGGAGCTGCTGCTGCGCCGCTTCGGGCTGCCCGACGTGCCGCGTCTGGCCATCCTGGCGCTCGGCGTGTCGTCGGTCCTCGGCGTCCTCGGCGTGATGATCGTCTGCGCCCGCCGTCCGCATGTCGTGTCACAGGACGGCCTGCGGCTGCGATACGGCCCGTTCTTCACTCTGGACGTGCCCGCCGAGCTCATCGCGTCCGCCCGTCTCGACCGCCGCTTCGATGAGAAGCGGCTGCTGAGCCTGTCGGACGGCGAACTGGCTGTCGCGGTCGCGTCGCAGACGAACGTGGTGGTCGAGTTGCGCGAGCCGTTGGACGTGCCCCGTCCTCAGGGCCGGGCCCGGCGCCTGCGCTTCTTCGCCGATGATCCGTCCGCGGCGTTGCGGGCCATCGCCCAAGTGCTCGACTCCGCCTGAGCGCCTTTACATTGTAGATCAGCGGGTAGCGCGAATACCGGATGAATCGGCGCGCCTTTGTGCAATGGGCACAATGGTTTCCTTGATTCGGCCCTCCGTAAGTGGGTCGGGCACTTTCTCGCGGACACGTTTCGTTGGGGTAGCCAGGAAGGGGGAATTCCTGGTGACGATTCGATTTCTTCCGGTCGTGACCAGCTCCCTTCTATGGTTACGTGTGGTTCGTCTGCTGGTCGGGGTCCGGCTGGAAAGGGACGAATTGGTGAGGCGAACTCGATCGGGCGGACAGCGCGACCGCACGCGAGGGGCGATCGTCGCGTGAGCCAGGACCAGGCGCCGGAGGAACCGCCCGTGAGGCGGCCGCGCACCCACCGGGAGAAGCTGATGCTGGCGGGGAAGTCCGCCGGCGCCCTGATCACCTTCGCCGTCACCGTGGGCGCGTTCTGGATCGCGCTGGTGGACCGGACTCCCGGACCGACGATCGACGAGTGGCGTCTCAAGGCCGACAACACCTGCCAGCGCGACCTCGGCGAGATGCAGGTCTCGCTCCACTCGGCCCTGCTCCAGGCGGCCGAGGTCCTGAGGGCGGTGCCGCACGCCGGCACGCGCAGCCCCGAACTGGCCGCGGTCGTGACCTCGATGGACGAGATCGCCTCGGCGTTCCGCGCCATGAGCGCCGATTTCGCGGAGATCCCGGTGCCGGAGGGATACGATCGCCGCGACATCGACGGGCTCCTGCGGGACACCCGGAGCTTCGCGACGGCGTTCACCGCGATCTCCACGGTCCTCGTGGACTACCAGGTGGACCAGGGCCCGCTCCAGGACCAGGCGGCGATGACGGCGATGCAGACGCTGTCGGCCAGCACGATGCCGTCGTGGGTGGCCGGCGCGCGGCGGCTCGGCCTCACCGAGTGCCTGGCCATCATGGGGACCTCCCCCCTGGGCCCGGCCACGCCGACGCCCGCCAGGTTCACGGTGGGGCAGCAGGCGCTGGTCGACCGCATCGACCCCCGGGTGCTGACCGGGTGCGTCCCCGCGTTCTCGGAGGAGAACGCCAAGGTGATCGCCGCGGTGAACTGCGCGGCCGTGCGCCACGGCCCGGCGCGGAACCCGCTGGTGATGCGGTTCATCGACGGGAAGGCGCTGAAGGCGTGGGTCGCCGGGTTGTCGAAGGGCCTGAGGTCGCGCGGCTGCGCCCGCGGCGACTCCTCCGGCGCCTGGAACCACGAGGGAAAGGTCACGGGGACGCTCGTCTGCAAGCCCGGCTCGAAGGGCTCCTACCTGGCTGTGTGGACCTTCGACGGCGAGGACGTCGCGGTCCTCGCCGAGGCGGGCGACCGGCCGGCCATCTGGACCTGGTGGAAGAACAACGCCTACCTGCTGACCCCCTGAGCCCGCCCCGTCGCGTACGGGGCCGGGTCAGGCGTGCGACAGGGTGGAGCCGCCGCGGTTCTTCAGCACGCGGAGCTGGGCGGGAATGCGCACACGCAGCTCGGCGACGTGGCTGACGACGCCGACCGCCCGGCCGCCCTCCCGCAGTCCGTCGAGGATGTCGAGCACGTCGTCGAGCGTGTCCTCGTCGAGCGTGCCGAAGCCCTCGTCCACGAAGAGGGTGCCGATCTCCGCGCCCCCGGCCTCCTGCGTCACCACGTCGGCCAGGCCCAGCGCGAGGGCGAGGGAGGTGATGAAGCTCTCGCCGCCGGACAGGGTGGCCGGGTCGCGCTCCACCCCGGTCCAGGCGTCGAGCACCCGCAGGCCCAGCCCGCCGCCCGACCGGCCCCGGTCGCCCGCGGTCCGGTTCAGGTCGTGCCGCAGCAGGTAGCGCCCGCCCGACATGTGGTCGAGGCGCTCGTTGGCCGCGTCCACGACCTGCCGCAGCCGCTCGCCGAGCACGTACGCCGACAGCCGCATGTGCCATCGGTTGTCACCGGAGGTGCCGCCCGCCAGTTCGGCGAGGCGCCGGGCCAGGCGGTGCCGCTCCTCGGCCGGCCGGTGGGCGCGCACCGCGGCGTCCAGCTCACCGGCGAGGGCGGTGAGCTGGTCGAGCCTGCTCCGCGCGCGGTCGCGGGCCGAGGTGCGCAGACCGTGTTCGCGCTCGGCCGCATCGTGCGCGGCGCTCAGCTCCGCCAGGCCGGCGGGCGGCTCGGCGGCGGCCGCGACCAGCTCGGGATCGGCCAGCAGCCCCTCCACCGTGGCGCGTTCGGCGTCCAGCAGTCCCAGCCGCTCGGTCATCGCCTCCCGGTCCTCCGGGGTGCGGACCGCGGCGGCGGCGTGCTCCACGCTCGCGAACCCCTCCCCCGACGCGGCGCGGGCCGCCGCGGCCCGCGCGGCCTCGCTCTCGCGCCCGGCCTCCGCCGCCGTACGCGCCGCGTCGGCCGCCTCGCGCAGCAGGCCGGCCTCCTCGGAGAGGCGGTCGATCCGGGCGGCGAGCGAGGGGTCCGCGCCCCGGGCGGCGTCTATCACCTCGGCCAGCCGGCGTTCGCCGGCCTCCAGCATGTCCCGGTGGGCGCGGGCCTCGGCCAGCTCCGCCCCGGTCCGCGCGGCCAGCGCGCCCAGCTCCTCCAGCTCGGCCGTGAGCCGGGCGGCGCGGGCGGCGAGCTCCTCCTCCGCCTCCGCCTCCGATCGCGCCCGGCCGAGCCGGGCCTCCACGTCCGCGAGATCGCCCTCCAGTCCCGCGGCGAGGCGCTCCCCCTCGGCGAGCAGGGCGTCCCGCCTGGTCCTGGTCTCGGTCAGCAGCCCGGCCAGCTCCCCGGCCCGCTCGCGGGCGTCCTCCAGGGCGGCGGCGAGCCGTCCGGCCTCCGCCTCGGCCGCGTCGACCGCGGACGCGGCCGACCGCAGCCGCGACAGCTCGTCCCGGGCCTCGTCCAGGGCGGCCCCGGCGGCCTCCTGGGACAGGTCTCCGGCGCGGGACTCCGCGTCGGCGAGGCGCGAGGAGAGCCCCGCGACGTTCGCCTCCGCCGCCTCACGGGCGCGCTGGGCCGCGTCGAACGCGTCCTGCGCCGCCCGCTCGTCCTCGGCCGTGGCGGCCCGTACGGCGGGCTCGGCCGGGCGGGGATGCCCGGTCGCGCCGCACACGGCGCAGGGCAGCCCGTCCACCAGCCCGGCCGCCAGCTCGGCGGCCATTCCGTCGATGCGGTCCTGCCGCACCTCCTGGAGCCGGTCCCGGCGCTCCTGGGCCAGGTCGACCGCCGCGCGGCGGTCCCGCTCGGCCGCCTCCAGCTCGGCGGTCAGCGTGTCACGGAGCCGCGCGCTGCCGAGCCGCTCCTCCGCCGTCCGGGCGGCGGCCTCCAGCGCGGGAATCCGCGCGGCCATGTCGCGCAGGTCCCGGAGCCGTTCCCCGGCGCCGGCCAGGGCCGCGGGCAGCTCCTGCTGGTCGGCCCGCGCCCGCGCCTCGTCATCCGAGAGCCGGGTCAGCTCGCCGTCGAGCAGCGCGGCCTCCCCGGTGACCGCACGCAGCCGCAGCGCGGCGTCCCTGGCGGCGGTCAGGCCCGGAAGGCTCGCCGCCGCCCGGCGTGCCCCCGCGAGCCGCTCCTCGACGCCGAGGCGCTCCCCGGGCAGCGCGGCGAGCCGCCCGGCCAGGCGGGCCTCCTCCTCGGACAGCGCCGCCAGCACGCGCTCGGCGCCCGCCCGCTCGTCCCGCACCTCACGCAGGCGCGCCTCCTCGGGGAGGATCTGACGCACCCGGGCGATCTCGTCGCGCCGCTCCCGCTCCAGCACGGCCAGCCGCTCCGGGTCCGGCCACACCGGGCCGTCCGGAGCACCGGGGAACGCGCGGAGCATGGCGTCGGCGGCCACCCGGCGGGCCTTGGCCACGGCCTCCGCGCGCTGCTCGGCCTGGCGGACGAGCGGCAGCACCCGGTCGGCGCGCGCCGCCTCGTCGAGCATCGCCTCGAGGTCGGATCGCTCGTCCGCCGCCGCGTCGAGCTCCTGGCGCCGGGCCAGGGCGGCGGCGTGCCTGCGCTGCCGGTCGGCGAGGGCCCTGCCCTCCTCCAGCCTGCTCCGGGCCGACGACAGGCCGGCCTGACTCGCCGCGCAGGCGGTCACCGCGTGGGCGAGCGCGCCCTCGGCGAGGCTCAGCACCTCACCCGACCAGGTCTCCGGTCTGTCCGCGTCCTCGGGCAGCGCGAGGTCTCCCGCCGCGCCGCGCATGCGGTCCAGCACCGAGTGGACCCGCTGGGCCAGCTCCTGCGCCTCCCGCCCGGACCGCGTGCGGTGGTCGGCGAGCCAGCGCTCCACCTCGCCGAACACCCGGACGGAGAAGAGCCGCTCCAGCAGCTCGCGCCGCTCCTCGCCCCCGGCGCGCAGGAACTTCGCGAAGTCGCCCTGCGGCAGCAGCGCCACCTGGCAGAACTGGGCGGCGTTCATCCCCGTGAGCGTGCCGATGAAGTCGCCGGCCTCGTCGCTGCGGGTGCTGCGCGCGACCCACCGCCCGCCGGGCTCGGTCAGCTCCTCGACCAGGGCCTTGGCCTTCTCCTCGACCAGACCCGAGCCCCTGAGCTTCGGCCGCATCCACGCCGGGGAACGGGTGACCCGCAGGCGCCTGCCCCGGATCGTCGCCTCCAGCGTCACCGACGGCCCCCGGGTAGGCGGCGCGTGGTCGCAGCGCAGGCTGCGGGCGCTCTCCCGCTGGCCGGGCACCCGCCCGTACAGGGCGTAGCAGACGGCGTCGAGCACCGTCGTCTTGCCCGCGCCGGTCGGCCCGTGGATCAGGAACAGACCCGCCTCGCCGAGCGCGTCGAAGTCGACCTCCTCCGTCCCCGGGAAGGACCCGAACGCGACCAGGCTCAGCCGATGCAGCCTCACCGGACCTCCTCACCCGGCACGGGCCGGCCGCTCACGCGCTCTCCCTGATGCGGCACGCCTCGACCGCCTCCTCCAGCAGCCGCCGTTCGTCGTCGTCGGCCTGCTCCCCGCGCACCTCTCGGACGAAGTCGAGCGCCACCTCGATCTCGGCCCTCCCGGCGATCCTCGGCGCCTGCGGAGCGCTCCCGGCCGCGCCGTCCGGTTCGAAGGCGAGCGCGAGCGTGTGCGGGAAGCGCCCGCGCAGGCGTTCCATCGCCTCGCGCGGGCGCACCGGGTCGGTCAGCGTCACCTGCAGCCAGTGGTCCTCGTGCCGGGCGAAGCGGGCGTCGGTCAGCAGGTCGTCGATGCGGCCCCGCAGCCTGGCGACCGGGCGCGGCACCGGGGCCGGGACGAACTCCGTCCGCCCGCCGCCCAGGTCGGCGAGCCAGGAGCCCTTCAGGTGGCCGGCCTCGGAGAAGGAGTAGGCGATCGGCGAGCCGCTGTAGCGGACCGTCTCGCTCATCACCTGGCGCCCGTGCAGGTGGCCGAGGGCGACGTAGTCGGCGCCGTCGAAGGCGCTCAGCGGCACGTGGGAGACCCCGCCGACGCTGATGTTCCGTTCGCTGTCGCTCGCCTCCCCTCCGGTGACGAACGCGTGCGCGAGCACCACCCTGCGCGCGGCCGGGTGCGCGCGGACGCGCTCCATGGCGTACGAGAGCGCGGCGGTGTGGCTGCGCTCGGCCAGCTCCCACGGCCCCCGGACGAGCTCGGGCTCCAGGTAGGGGATGCCGAAGAAGGCGACGTCGCCGATCGTGACCGGGTCCCAGGCCCGGGCGGGGTCGGTGCGCAGATGCACCCGCTCCATCAGATCGGCGCCGAAGCCCAGCCGTACGGCGGAGTCGTGGTTGCCGCTGATCAGCACCGTGTGCGCGCCCAGCGCCTTGAGCCTGGCGAGCGCCTCGTTGCACAGCGCGACCGCGTCCACGGGGGGCAGCGCGCGGTCGTAGACGTCGCCGGAGACCAGCACGACGTCGACCCGCTCCGCGCGGACGGTCTCGACGAGGTGGTCGACGAACGCGGCCTGCGCGCCGAGCAGGCTCTCCCGGTGGAACGAGCGGCCGAGATGCCAGTCGGAGGTGTGCAGGACACGCATGTCGCAGGAAGCTAACAGGTCCCGCCGACAAACGACGCATCAATCGTCACATCCGTGCACCGCGTGAAGAGCGAGTAATGACTTAACCTGGGTTCGGGATACGAGCACGCATGGGGGAGCGCCTCATGAACATCGGCCGGGGCACTCTCGGAGTGATCGCCGGTGTGCTGATGGTGATGCTCGCGACCATCGGCCACGTGCTCTCCCCGCCGGCCTTCGACCCGCCGCCGCTTCGCGCCTCGCCCCAGTTCCGGGACATCCCCGCGCAGCCGGCCGCCGAAGTGCGGCCGATCGCCGGAGCGGGTTTCGGCGGCGGGCGGTTCCGCACCGAGAAACTGCTCGTGCCCGCGAGGAACGAGACGCTGAGGGCGACGATCAGGGCGCCGTTGTCGCCCGGACGCCACCCCGCGTTCGTGTTCGTGCAGGGCTCGGGCTCGGGCGACGGCGGGGAGTTCACCCAGCAGGCCGAGTGGCTGGCGAGGGCGGGCGTCGTGACGCTGGCCTACGACAAGCGGACCGTCGGCTACTCCTTCCGCAGCCGCGACTTCGGGCTGCTCGCCGACGACGCCCTGCGCATGCTGCGGGTGCTGCTCCAGCGGCCGGACGTCGACCCGGCGCGCGCGGGCCTGTGGGGGGTGAGCGAGGGCGGCTGGGTCGTCCCGATCGCCGCCGCCCGCGACCCCCGGGCGGCGTTCGTGGTCCTCGTCTCCTCGCCGAACGTCTCGCCGCTGCGCCAGGTCGCCTGGGCGCTCAACGAGCAACTGCTGCGCCTGCACGCCCCGACCGGCGTACGCGACCTGCTGACCAGGGTCATGGGCGGCGTCGGCTTCGACTTCCTGCGCTACGACGGGGCGCCCGCCCTGCGCGGGATCACCCAGCCGGTGCTCGCGCTGTACGGCACCGACGACCCCTCGATCCCCTTCGTGGAGAGCACCCAGGCCCTCACCCGGGCGCTGCGGCAGAGCGGCGACACCGGTTACACCATCCGCTTCCTCGCCGGGGCCGACCACGCCATGCGGGTCAACGGAGGGGCGTTCGCGGCGGACTACCTGCCCACGCTCGCGAACTGGATCAAGGACCTGCCGCGCACGGCGAGGCCCTCGGTGCCCATCGCGGGCGCGACGCCGGTGCAGCGCTTCGAGGCCGCCGACGTGCCGGCCGCGCCGTGGTGGGGGGACAGCACGATCCTGTGGCTGACGCTCTGCCTGGCCGCGGTGGGATACGTCGCGGCCCCGGTCACCGAGATGGTCGTCCGCCTGCGCGGACGCGACCTGCGGTTCCAGGAGAACGTCCAGCGATGGCCGGCCATCCGGCGGCGGCTGCGGCGGATGGCCTGGATCGGGCTCGGCGAACTCGCCGCGGTCATCGCCTTCATCACGCTGATCGTGCTGTTCTCGGTGAACCAGGCCGGCGCCTGGCCCGCCGTACAGGCCGGGTGGCTGGTCGTACGGCTGCTCGCCGTCGCGATGCTGGCGCAGACGGTGGCGACGTTCGCCGCGGTCGCCGGCGGCCTGCGGGACGGCTGGGAGCCGACGCCCTGGCAGAAGAGCGTGCTCGCGGGCGTGCTCGGCGGAACGGCCCTGCTGCTCCTGACCGCGGCCTACTACGGCCTGTTCGCCTTCCCCTGGTAGGGCCGCGCCCCGGTCAAAATCCGGCAAGGACTGTTCCGGCTCGCGGCGGTCACGGGTTTTCCGCGGTCCGTGTCGCTTCAATTGAGCCGTGGTCACCCCTGGTCTGGCACGCCGGAAGGGCGCCGCGCCGGCGACGCGTCGCTCCGGGCCGGCGCGCGGAGCCGTCGCGCTCATCGCCTGGGTGGCGCTGTCGGCGGTGCTGCCGGGCGCGGCGCACCTGCGCGCGGGCCGCCGCCGCACGGGGCTGACCCTCCTCGGCGCCTACCTGACCACGGTCGTCTGCGTCGCAGGCGTCGCCGCGGGGGCCGACGCGGGCCTCGCCGGACGGGCGCTGGGGTGGCTGAGCCAGATCTCCCTGGTCTTCGTGGCCTGCTCCGTCGCCTGGTTCTGGCTGGTCGTCCGTTCGTACGCCGTCCTGCGTCCCGCGGCGCTGCCGCGCTCGGGGCAGATCCTCACCGGGCTGGTCGCGGGCGTGCTCGCGGTCGCCGTCGCGGTGCCGTTCGCGGTCGCCGCCCGGTACGTCTCCCTGTCCGAGCGGACGCTCGACGCGATCTTCACCACGCCCGGCGGAGGCGGACCGGCGGGCGCCGCCGGGGCGGGGCCCGAGGATCCGTGGGCGGGCCGGGACCGGGTCAACGTGCTGCTGCTCGGCGGCGACTGGGGCGCCGACCGAATCGGGATGCGCACCGACAGCATCAACGTCGCCAGCGTCGACGTCCGCACGGGCCGCGCCGTGCTGCTCGGCCTGCCCCGCAACCTGGAGCACGTGCGGTTCCCTCCCGGCAGCCCGATGGCCGTCCGGTTCCCCTTCGGGTTCCGGCTTCCGGAGTACCGGCCCGGATGGCGGGAGGACCTGCTGTTCTCGGTGTGGCAGTACGCCGACGACCACCCCGAACTGTTCGGCGGCCACCGGCACATGGGCGCGCAGGTCCTCAAGGAGACGGTCGGCTACATCCTCGGCCTGCGCATCGACTGGTACGCGCTGGTCAACATCTGGGGCCTGGCGAAGATGATCGACGCTCTCGGCGGGATCGTGCTCACCGTGGACCGCGACATCGTGTACGGCCGGTACGACGAGGGGGTGGTCAGGGCCGGGACCCGCCGCCTGGACGGCACCGAGGCGCTGTGGTACGCCCGTTCCCGCACGATGAGCGACGACTTCGACCGGATGCACCGTCAGCGATGCCTGCTCGGCGCGCTGCTCGGCCAGGCCGACCCGGCGACCGTGCTGACGCGGTTCACCCAGATCGCGGCGGCCACCCGCAGGATTCTCAGCACCGACGTGCCGAGGCCGATGCTGGAGCACCTGGTGCCGCTGGCCTGGAAGGTCAAGCACGCCGGGGTGACCAGCCTCCAGTTCGTGCCACCGCTGGTCAACACCGCCTACCCCGACTGGGACCGGATCCGGCTGCTCACGGCGCGGGCGATCCGTGACTCGCTGCACGCCCAGACCTCTCCTCCGGCGCCCCCGTCGAACGGCTTCCCAGCCGGTCCGCGGCGGCTCCGGCATCGCCACTCTCCCTCCCCCGCGCCGGTGCCGCCCGTGCCGCCGTCGCCGGGGACGCCGAGCCCGATCGGGGACGGCTGCGGGGCGCCGGGCACGGCGACGGCGCGCTGAAAGATCGTGACCTCGCCGGGGACCGGCGTGGCTCGTCCGTCCGGGGCGCGACGAAGGCGGGTGGCCGGCGTGACGCCGGGTGGATCAGACGCGGAACGACTCGCGGGCGAGGCGGCGTACGCGGTCCTCGTCGACGGTGTGGCCGAGACCGGGCTGGGTGAGCGGCACGGCGACGACCCCGCCGGACGCGCCGACCGGCGGGAGCACCACCTGAGCGCTGCGCGGCGGCTCGGCCACGTCGCTGGGCAGGGTGCAGCCGGGCAGGCTGGCGACGGCGACCGTCGCGGCCCGGGCCAGGCCCGCGCCGAGACCGCCGGCGCAGACGATGCCCCACCCGGCCTCCGCCGCGTGGTCGTGCGCGCGCCGCACCGCGCCGAGCGAGCCGAACCTGGCGGGCCGCAGCAGCAGCGCCCGGCCCGCGCCGAGGCGCGTCGCCTCGTCGAGCTCGGCCACGGAGGCCACCTCGACCGCGACCGCGGCCGACACCCGGTCCTGCAGGTCGGCGCTGGTCAGGAGGTCCTTGAAGGGGCGCTCGATGGCCACCACCCCATAGGCGTCCAGCGCCTCCAGCTGGGTGATCTCGGTGTAGGCGCCGCGCCCGTCCACCGCGATGGCCAGGCCCGGGTAGGCGGCGCGCACGGCCCGCAGCGGCTCGACGTCCCAGCCGGGGTGGACGTCCAGCGTCACGTGCCCGTAGCCCGCGCAGACGTGCCGGTTCACCCGGGCGACCATGCTCTCCAGCGAGCGGTCCGCCGCCAGCCTGACCGTCGCGATCAGGGACGTGCGGGTGCCGCCGAGGGCGTGGGCGAGCGGGACGCCGTTCATGCGGCCCCACAGGTCCCAGCAGGCCATGTCGCCGGCCGCGCCGCCCGGATTGTCCCCCAGCTCCGAGGGGTGTTCCCAGTCGAGGCCGACGAGCGCGGGCAGAGCCCGCTCCAGCGGCCCGGCCGCGGCCGGATCGACGGCCTCGCCCCAGCCGACCATGCCGCCGTAGTCCGTGATCTTCACCAGGACGGTCTCCGGACGCCTGCCGTACGGCAGGGTCATCCTGAAGACCTCCAGCTCCCGGATACGCGGCACTCGGATCCCCTCGTTTCTTCCCCGTATCCCCGCCGGCGGCCGTTCCGTGGCGTCATGCCCCGGGCGGCCGGCCCGGCCTGCTCCACGGCGGGATTTCCGGGAGTCCCTAGACCTCCATGGTGCCCGGTTCGCGGCGGTGCTCGAACCGGCCGCCGACGACCGCGGCCGTGCCGGCCATCACGACCAGCAGGCCGAGGCACGTCACGTAGACCCACGACCTGCCCCCGTACGCCGCGAACAGGGCGCCGGTGACCGCGACGGCGACGACCGCGAAGACCGACTCGCCGATGCTCAGCGAGGCGCTGTTGCGGCCCTCCTCCCCCGGCGCGGACAGCTCCAGCACCAATACCGACAGCGTCGGGAAGACCATGCCGATGCCCAGGCCCGCCACCAGCCAGCCCGCGAACGCCACGACGACCGGAGTGGCGGGGACGACGACGAGGGCGGTGACGCAGATGCCGGCGGCGATCAGCGTCGCGCCGAGCCGGATGGTCAGCGCCCGCGCGTGGGGCCTCCGCCCCTGGATCCACGAGCCGAGCGACCAGGCGAGGGCTCCTCCGGTGAGCGCGAGACCGGCCTCGGCCGTGTTCAGGTGCCGCTCCCGGACCAGCATCAGCGGGACGAACACCTCGGCGGCGAAGAACGACCCGGCGCCCAGGCCCCGCAGCGCGATCACCGTGGGCAGGCCCCGGGCGGCGCGCAGCGTGCCCCGGGGCAGCAGTCTCGGCAGCGCCAGCGCGAGGACCACCAGCCCGGCGCCCGCCAGCAGGACCCCTGCGCCCGCCGCGCCGCTGCCGTACTGCAGCAGGGCCGCGCCGACGGCGGCGCACACACCCCAGGCGAACCGGGGCAGGAAGGCCCGGCCCATCGCCTCTCTCGGCTGCCCGGCCGGCGGGGGCAGGCCGCGCCACATGACCAGCGCGGCGGGAACCGACAGCACGGCCACGCCCAGGAAGATCCAGCGCCAGCTCCAGGTCTCCGCCACGAAGCCGGTGACGGCCGGGCCCACCACCGACGGCAGCACCCACGCCGCCGCCAGCGCCGAGAACACCTTCGGGTGCATGGCGGAGGGGTACGCCTGGGCGACGAGGACGTACAGCGCCACGTTGAACAGGCCGCCGCCGAGTCCCTGGAGGAACCGGCCGGCGAGGAAGACCTCCATGGCGGGCGCGAACCCCGAGACCGCCAGCCCGGCGACGAACCCCGCGACCCCCGTCCACAGGGCGGGGAACGGCCCCCGCGCGTCGCTCCAGCGCCCGCCGACCACCGTGGCGATGACGTTGGCCGCCATGCCGCCGCTGAACGCGAGCCCGTAGAGGCGGTAGCCGTTCAGCTCCCGGCCGATCAGCGGCATCGCGGTGGCAACCGCCAGATACTCGAACGCCACGAGCATCACCAGGGCCACGATCCCGACGCTCAGGGAGCGGTAACGCTGGCCGAAGACGGTTGGAGCGGACATTACCGAAGTCATGATACGGACCTTACAAATCATCGTCCGGGTGGCGTTATCCGGCATTGGTCGTAGGACCGGCGCTCGATGGCGGCCGCCATCAGCTCGGGGAAGGCGTCCGGGGTGCAGGCGAAGGCCGGCACGCCCATCGCGGCCAGCGCCGCCGCGTTCTCGCGGTCGTACTGCGGCGCCCCCTCGTCCGACAGCGCGAGCAGCACGATCACCTGGACCCCGGCGGCGGTCAGGGCGGCGATCCGGCGCAGCATCTCCTCCCTCGGTCCTCCCTCGTACAGGTCGCTGACCAGCAGGAGGATCGTGTCGGCCGGCCGGGTGACGAGGGTCTGGCAGTAGGCCACGGCCCGGTTGATGTCGGTTCCGCCGCCGAGCTGGGTGCCGAACAGCACCTCGACCGGGTCACGCAGCTGATCGGTGAGGTCCACCACGGCCGTGTCGAAGGCCACGAGCGAGGTCCTGAGCGCGCGCATCGAGGCGAGCACCGCGGCGAAGACGCCCGCGTACACCACCGAGACGGCCATCGAGCCGCTCTGGTCGACGGCCAGCACGACGTCCCGCCGGACACCCCGCTGCCCGCGGGCGTACCCGACGAGCCGGGACGGCACGACGGTCTTCCGCTCGGGCAGGTAGTTGCCGAGGTTCGCCCGGATCGTCCGGTCCCAGTCGACCTCGGCCGTCCTCCTGGGCCGGTGCGTCCTCGCCGAACGGTCGAGCGCGCCGCTGACGGCGGCCAGGGTGCGGCGCGTCAGCCGCGCCTCCAGATCCCGCACGACCGTGCGGACGACGGCCCTGGCCGACTCGCGGGCCCGCTCCGGCATCAGCCGGTTCAGCGACAGCAGGGTGCCCACGAGATGGACGTCGGGCTCGACCGCCTCCAGCATCTCGGGCTCCAGCAGCAGCCGGGTCAGGTCGAGCCGTTCGATGGCGTCCTTCTGCATGACCTGCACGACACCGGCGGGAAAGTGTTCCCTGATGTCTCCCAGCCAGCGGGCCACCCGCGGCGCGGACGCGCCGAGGCCGGCGCCGCGCCGCTCCTGCTCGTCGTAGAGGGCCGTGAGCGCCGCGTCCATCCGGGCGTCCGCGCCCTCCAGCGCCCCCTCCAGGCCCCCTTCCGCCGCTCCCTCCGCCGCGCCGCCCAGCATTAGCCGCCAGCGGCGCAGCCGCTCCTCCTCGCCGCCCATCAGGGCCTCCCGTCCATAGCGCCGGACATCCCGTGGCCCAGGATCTCCCGCACGGTCCGGCCGGCCGCCGCCGCCAGAGCGTCGTCGTAGTCCGCCCCGTCGCCGGGTCCCGAGCCCGATGCCGAGCCCGGCGGGGAGCCGGAGCGGACCCGCCGGCCGATCATCCGCCGCTCCGGCGCCGGGAAGGCGCCGAACGTGCGCCGCAGCAACGGCAGCACGTCCACGAATTCCTGGGAGGACAGGCCGGTGAGCCAGGCGTCGACGGTGGCGAGCAGGCGCGCGTCGTGGACGAGCAGCAGGCCGCCCCCGGAGAGGAAGCCCTCCATCCAGGCCGCGGACCGGGCCGGGGGGTTGCCGGGCGACATCGACCGCGCCATGCGGGCGGCCACGTCGTCCTCCAGCGCCCCGGCGTCGAACAGGATCCGCACGATCCGGCCGTCGAGCAGCCCCGGCAGGTCGTCGCGCCGGGCGATCCCGGCCAGCGTCGTGAGCCACCGGCCGCTTCCCATCAGCCCGGCCGCCGCGTGGACGCCGTCCACCAGCGCCGCCATCTCGCGGGCGGCGTCCTCGTCCAGCCCCGTCAGAGCGGGGGACAGCCCGGCGCAGATCCGCGCCAGCATCGACTCGGTGACGCCCGCGAGGCCCTCGGTGCCGCGCACGTCCCCGTACCGGCGGGTCCGCACGAGCGCGGGCAGCGCCCCCATGAGGTGGCGCACCTCTCCGTCGAGCGCCGCCCGGTCCTCGATCCGCCCCAGCACGTACGGCAGCGCGCCGGGAAGGTGGGCCGGCAGACAGCGTTCGACCAGCGCGGCCAGTTCGGGCAGGCCCGCGCCGCCCGCGAGGTCGCGGACGCGGGACGTCGCCGCCGCCTCGACCGTGATCCCCCAGACGGCGGCCTCGACGAGGGCCACGTCGAGCTCCGGGCGCCACTCCAGCGACCACGACTCCTTGAACGTCCCCTTGCCGCGCGCCGGCCGCGGAGTTCCCCATGGCACGTCCAGCAGGGCGAGCCGGTGCAGCAGCCGGCTGCGGCCGAGGTCGAGCGGCCTGCGCAGGTCGAGGTCGTGCTCCCCGGTCAGTGCCTCCGGCTTCATCCGCAGCCGCCGCTGCTCGTCGCGCAGGTCACGCCGCAGCGGCACCATCGGCGTGGAGTCCGGCACCCGCCCGAGCCGCTCCCCCACGACCATCCGCCGCTGGACCAGCTCGACCGGCAGCTCGTCACCGCCGCACAGCACCGCCCGCACCGCCTCGGTGACCTCCGACAGCCCGGCGAGCGGCCTCCCGCGCAGCGCGGCCAGCCCTTCGGCCAGCCGTACGGCCTCGATGACGTGCGCGGAGGAGACGGGCAGGCCCTCCTCGCGCAGGATGGCGGCCGCGCGGGCGAGCCAGCGCTCCACCGGGTGGCCGGGCGCCGTGAACAGGTGCTCGTACCACCCGGGCGCGGCGACGCCCGCGCCGTAGCCGGCACCCGCCGCGAGCCGTCCGTGGGTCCACGGCACCCAGGTCATCTCGACCCTGACCCTGGGCAGGCCGCGCAGCAGCCGCTCGTCCTCCGCCGCCGGGCCGGTCCCGGCCCGCGGAGCGGACCCGCCGGCGCGACGTCCCGGCAGGCCCGGCGCGGATGGTGTCAGCCCGGGTGCCGATCCGGGCGGCGTCGATCCGGGCGGCGTCGCTCGGGACAGGGCCAGATCGGGCGCGGTGAACTCGGGCGCGGTGAACTCGGGCGCAGTGAACTCGGGCGCAGTGAACTCGGGCAGGGTCAGCGCGGGCAGGTGCCAGGCCCCGCAGACCACCGCGATCCGGGCGAAGCCCTCACGCACCGCCTTCCGCAGCGTCCTGCGCATGTACGCCTCGCGCCGGGCCTCCGTGCCCTCCGCGACGTGCCCGTCGCGTACCGCCCGCATCGCCTCGGCGACCACGTCGAGCGTCCCGGACTCGCCCCGGTGCTCGACCAGGTCCTCCCACCACCGCTCCGGGTCGTCGTACCCCGCCGCGCGGGCCAGTTCGCCGATCGGATCGCGGCGTGCGGGATCGGTGTCGAGCGCGAGGCTGTGGCCGGCGGGCAGGTCGCAGAACCGCACCTCGGCGCCCGCCCCGATGCCATAGATGATCGCCTGCCACTCCGGCGAGAACTCCGCGAACGGCCAGAAAGCGGCCCGCGACGGCTGCCCTGGCACGTACGCCAGGAGCGCGACGGGCGGGCGCATGCCGGCGTCGGCGGCGAGCGCCACCAGGCCGTCGGCCTCGGGCGGGCCCTCGACCAGCACGAGATCGGGCCGGATCCTGGTCAGCTCGTCACGCACCGCCCTGGCCGATCCGGGCCCGTGATGCCGCACTCCGAGCACCCACACCCGCGGCCCGCCCCGGCCCACCCTCGTGTCCTCGCCCCCGCCGGTGTCCCGGGCCCGGCCTTCGCCCCCGCCCACATTGGTGTCCCCACCCCGGCATTCGGCCCTGCCCCCACCGCTGTCCCCGGCCCGGCCCTGGCCCCCGCCCACATTGGTGTCCCCACCCCGGCATTCGGCCCTGCCCCCACCGGTGTCCCCGGCCCGGCCCTGGCCCACGTTGGTGTCCTCGACCCGGCCTGCGCTCGTGTCCTCACCCTGGCCCTCGGCCCGGCTCTCACTCGGGCCGGGCGAGGCGGCGGCGGTCTCAGCCGGCATCGCGGCAGGCCCGGTAGAAGTCGCGCCACTCGTCGCGGTCGCGGACGACGGTCTCCAGATATTCCTGCCACACCACGCGGTCGGACACCGGGTCCTGGACCACCGCTCCCAGGATGCCGCCCGCGACGTCGGCCGGGCGCAGCACGCCGTCGCCGAAATGGGCGGCGAGCACGATCCCGCCGGTGACGACCGAGATGGCCTCGGCCGTGCTCAGCGTGCCGGTGGGTGACTTGACCTTGGTCCGCCCGTCGGCGGTCACCCCCGCGCGCAGTTCGCGGAAGACCGTCACCACCCGGCGGATCTCCGCCAGCCCGGTCACGGTCTCCGGCAGCTCCAGGGAACGGCCGAGCTGCGCCACGCGCCGGGTCACGATGTCGACCTCCTCCTCCAAGGTGGCCGGGACCGGCAGCACGACCGTGTTGAACCGCCTGCGCAACGCGCTCGACAGGTCGTTGACCCCGCGGTCGCGATCGTTGGCGGTGGCGATGACGTTGAAGCCCTTGGCCGCCTGCACCTCCTCCCCCAGCTCCGGGATCGGCAGCGTCTTCTCCGACAGCACGGTGATGAGCGCGTCCTGCACGTCGGACGGCATGCGGGTGAGCTCCTCGACCCGGGCCAGCCGTCCGTCCGCCATCGCGCGCATGACCGGGCTCGGCGTCAGCGCCAGACGGGAGGGGCCCTCCGACAGCAGCCGCGCGTAGTTCCACCCGTAGCGGACCGCCTCCTCCGCCGTGCCGGCCGTTCCCTGCACGAGCAGCGTCGAGTCGCCGCAGGTCGCCGCGGCGAGGTGCTCCGACAGCCAGGTCTTGGCCGTGCCCGGCACGCCGAGCAGCAGCAGCGCCCGGTCGGTGGCGAGCGTCGCGACCGCGACCTCGACGATCCTGCGCGGGCCGATGTACTTCGGTGTGATCTGACCGCCGTCTCCCAGCACGTAGGTGGTCACCGCCCAGGGCGAGAGCCGCCAGCCCGGCGGTCGCGGCCGGTCGTCGGTCTTCGCGAGGATCGCCAGCTCGTCGGCGAACTGCTCCTCCGCGTGCGGGCGCAGAACGGTGGTCACGAAAGCTCCTTCAGCATGTCGAAGCGGAACCGCAGGGTCGCGGCCAGCTCGGGCACCTCTCCCGCGTGGGCGTACGCCGCGGGATCGAACCGCTCGCCCGCGAGCCGGATCAGCTCTCCGGCGTTCCACGGCTGAGTCCGCGTGGTCTCCACGATCTTCTTGAGCACGGCCCTCGCGAGCCGGGACCCCCAGGGCCGCGGCACGCCGCCCAGCATCATGACCAGCTGGCCGTCCACCGGGTGGCCGGCCACCAGCTCGGCCGCCCGGTGAGATCGCTCCTCGGGCGGGAGCACGGCCAGCAGGTCGGTCAGCGGCTCGGCCTCGAACAGGGCACGCGCCCACGTCGCGTCCCGCTGCAGGATGGCGGCCCGGGTCCAGCCCATGCGCACCTCCCGCTCCCAGTCGCCGATCCTCGTCCGGGCGATCTCGTCCGGCGGCATGCCGAGGTGACCCGGCCAGAAGGACAGCGGAGTGTGCGCCACCACCTGCTGCAGCCACCAGCCCCGCGTCTCCATGCCGGCGGGCGGCCGGGCCCGCACGCCGTCGCGCTCCATCTCGCCGTCGCAGTCCGCCGGCGGTTCCGCCGAGATCCCGGAACCGTTCCCGGTCACGAACCGGGACGCCCGTGCCGTCATCCGGTGAGCCAGCCGCGACCGCGGCAGGCGGGTGAGGAGGTCGGCGGCGGCCTGCCGCACCTCACGGCGCCGGTCGTCGAGCGCCGCCTCAAGGAACGGCTCGTCGGCCATGCCGAGCCCCTCGGCGAGGATCGTGACGAAGACGGCCCGGTCCTCCGGCGTCTCCGTGCTCCAGCCGCGTGCCAGCAACTCCCGCGCGGCCGCCGGATCGCGCCGGCGTGTGGCGGCGAGGAAGGCGCGTCTGTCTCCGCTCGTGCCGAGCTCCCACACCTCCCCCGGCGGCACGTGCGCCGGTTCCTCCAGCAGGTACGCCCAGGCGGAGTTGAGTCCGGCGAGCCAGCGGCCCCGGGCCCCGGTGACCGCCCCCAGGTGCGCGCGGATCGACCGGTCCCGCGCTCCGAGATCGAGCAGCGCGGGGATCGTGGCGGCCGGCACGCGCACCCGCCGCGCGGCCGCCGTCTCCAGCCACTCGGTCAGCAGCCTGTTCTGCTCACCCGCGAGCATCCGGGCCAGCCGGTCCGCGGCGGCACGGGGCACGGGCGGCAGCGTCTCCGACGCGGCCGGAGCCGGCGGCGTGCCCCTCCCCGGCCGCCGCCCCGCGCGCATCCGGACCACCTGCTCGGCGGCCCGCTCCAGCAGGCTCTCGGGCGGGACGGCGCGGCGGCCGGCGCCCACCAGCGCGGTGGACACCAGTTCCTCCCACGAGCCGGTCATCGGGCGGCCCTACTCACCAGGGGAACCGCGCGGGCCCGTCCTCCGGATACCGCCTCCACCGGTCGGCCTGCACCGAGGCCGGTCGCTCCGCTCGGGAAGCGGGGCGAGCGGCCGGGAGAGGCGGCCGGTCGCCCGCTCCGCCGGACAGGCGTCGCGATCCTGAAGGTGGGCCCCGCCGGCAACGGCGCGGCCACGATCGGAACCGGCGTCATAGGCGCATCACCTCGCCCTCCTCGTCCCAGACCGTCAGCGGGAGCAGCCCGCGCGGCGTCCACTCGGCGGCGACCGTCACCGGCCGCCCGCCGGAGACGGCCAGCAGCCGCCACGGGACGCCTGCGGCAGGGTGCAACGGCAGGTACGGCACCAGCACCGCTCCCGCACCGCCGGTCCCATCGCTGTCGATCCCGGCACGGTCGGCCACCGCACGGTCGGGCCCTTCACTGACGACCCCAGCACCATGGGCCCCCGCACTGTAGGGCCGCCCCTTACTGTCGACGCCAGCACCATCGGCCCCCGCACCGGCGGGCCCCTCGCTGACGACGCCCGCACGGTCGACCCCCGCACCGTCGGGCCCCTCACCGTCGGCGAGGCCGTCCGGGCAGGGGACGACCCCGGCGAGCACCAGAGGCCAGGAGTCGGTCCAGGGATCGGCCGCGAGCACCTCCGCGATCAGCGCGGGGACCCGCGAGATCTCCGTCCCTGGTGGCGGGCCCGCCTCGACGTCGCCGTGCCGCACGGCCACCAGGGCGCGCAGCGGCGACGCGCCCGGGTAGAAGGCGAGATCGGCGTCGATCGTCGTGCCCGGCGGCGGGAACGACTCCGGCGGCTGCCCGACCGGCGAGAACGACAGCACCATCGCCGGGCGGCCGGTCGCGCGGCCCGCCAGC
This sequence comes from Microbispora sp. H10885, assembly GCF_014161415.1. Taxonomy (NCBI): domain Bacteria; kingdom Bacillati; phylum Actinomycetota; class Actinomycetes; order Streptosporangiales; family Streptosporangiaceae; genus Microbispora; species Microbispora sp. H10885. Next base: position 428,928 of record NZ_JABBWY010000002.1, read on the forward strand.
CACACACGCCGGGCGACGAGCCGCTCCTGCTCCTCGTCCCGGCAGCCGACGACGTCCCAGTGGTCCCGCACCACCGGGCCGGCCAGCACCGACTCCCTCGTGACGGGGAAGCCGACCCGGGTCCGTACGGTCTGCCGCAGCGGCCCGGGCAGCGCGTCGGCGCGGCGGTGGGCGACGGCCAGCAGATGAAGCAGCGCGTACTCCCCGAGAAGGAGACCCGGCCAGTCCTCGGCGCCGAGCACCCGGGGCAGCCGGGTGACGATGCCCGCCACACCCGGCGCCTGAGCGTCGACCAGCCGCCTGGCGAGGTCGTCCCAGCCGGCCGGGCCCGTCTGGCGCGCCTGCGCGATCCCCTGCCCGATCTGGTCGGCCAGCCACCGCTCCAGCTCCGACAGTCCCGCGGCGACCCTGCCCTCACGCTGCTCGGCCTGCCCGCGCCTGACGGCCGCCCGCCCGGCCGCTTCCCCGGCACCGGTGCGGGCGGAAGGCGCCTCGATCGCCTGGTCCCGGCTCCGTCCTCGCGTCACGCGCCGCAGACTAGCCAGCGCCGCCGACAAAAACGCCTTCACCTCGGGACGGGCGTCTGGCCCTCTCCTGGCACGCCGCGAACGGCACCGGTCCTGCTGTTCCAGCGGTGGCGCCGGAGGGGAACGGAGGCCGTGGCGCGGCCTGTCGCGGTGGCCTCAGGGTCCCGGTGCCTCAGGGTCCCGGTGCCTTGAGGTGCCGGTGCCTTGAGGTGCCGGTGGCCTCAGGGCGTGCGCCGCGCGAGGAACACGAACTCCCGGCCCGGACGGTCCGGGGCCTCCCGCACGTCCATCACCTGGTAGCCGTTGCCGAGCAGGCTCGTCTCCACCTCGTCGCGGTCCCGGAACCGCAGCGTGGAGTCGGAGGTGACGACCGTGCCGTCCGCGAGGAACTCGAAGGTGTATCGGAAAGAGACCAGCGGCAGGGTGACGGCGGTCACCTCATGACGGCGCCGCACCGGTCCGATCCCCGCGACTTCCAGGGTGACCGGAGCGGAGTCGGCGGCCCACTCCTCCCATGCCCGATATCCGGGACGCCTCGTCTCGAACACGAGGTGACCACCCGGGCGGAGCGCGGACCGGACTCCCCGCAGGGTCCGGGTCCAGTCGTCGTCGGTGAGGAAGACCTGCGCCACGTTTCCGGTCATCACCGCGAGGTCGAAGCCGAGAGCGGGCAGCGACGTCGCGTCGCCGTGGACCCAGGTGACTCTTCCGGCCGGGTCCTTCGATCTCGCCACCGCAAGCGACGCCTCGGCCGGATCGACCCCGACGACCGTACGGCCGCTGTCCGCGAGCAGGACCGCCAGGCACCCCGTGCCGCATCCGATGTCGAGCACGCGGCCCGCGCCCAGCTCGTCGGCGATGCCGAGGTAGGCCGCCAGATCGTCGCGGGCGCCGCCGAAGGCGTCGTAGACGGCCGCGAGGCGCGGATGAGCGAAGATCGCGTCAGGCACGCCACGACCATAACCGCGAGCGCCCCGACCCGGCGTGTCCGTCTCTCCGTCCTATCCGTCCCGCGGCCGAGGCCCGGAACGCCTCGGGAGGCCGAACGCCGCTCCGGCCGCGGTCCCGGGAACTGTCGGTGCCGTCTGACAGGGTCGGAGTATGAATGAGATCCCCGAGGCGAACTACTCGAAGAAGTGGTACGGCGACTCCCGGTCCGCTCCCGTCCTCGTCGGCGACGAGCGAGAGATCCTCACCGCCTCCCTGGACTGGCACCGCGAGACGTTCGCGCTCAAGTGCTCCGGCGTGCCGAAGGAACGGCTGTCCGACCAGGGAGTGCCGCCGTCCGTGCTGAGCCTCCACGGCATCCTCCGGCACCTCGCCGGCGTTGAGCGGTGGTGGTTCCGCATCCAGTTCGCCGGTGAGGACGTCCCGCTCCTCTACTACTCGGACGACGACCCCGACCAGGACTTCGAGGATCTGGGCGGGGACGTCGACGAGGCGTTCGCCGTGTGGCGTGCGGAGTGCGAGCGCTCCCGGGAGATCGTGGCCGCGGCCCGGTCGCTGGACGAGACCGGTGTCAAGCGGGCCACCGGCCAGCCGATCTCGCTGCGCCGCATCCTGGTCGACATGATCGCGGAGTACGCGCGCCACAACGGGCACGCCGACCTGCTCCGCGAGCGGATCGACGGCGCCACGGGCCACTGACGCTCCGCGCGGGCCCGCGCGGGCGGACCCGGCCGGGTGAGGTCACCGGCCGGGCAGGTCCCGCCACAGGTCGATGCCGTCGACCGCGCTCACGGGGGTGACCAGACGGCCGAGGCCGTCGATCTCGATGGTCACCTCGTCGCCGGGCGTCAGCGTGAAGTCCGACTCCGGCACGAGGCAGGTGCCGGTCGTCAGGATCACCCCGTACGGATAGCGGTCGGCGCGCAGGAGGTGTTCGACGAGGTCCTCGATCCGCCGGTGCAGCCGGCGGGTGCTCGCCGAGCCCGCCCAGATCTCGCGGGAGCCGCGCGAGATGGCGAGCCGGATGCCGAGGTCGTAGGGGTCGGGAACCTCCCAGGAGGGACGGATGCCCGGGCCCAGCGCGGTGGCGCCGAGGTACATCTTCGCCTGGGGAAGATACAGCGGGTTCTCGCCCTCGATGGAGCGGGAGCTCACGTCGTCGCAGACGGTGTATCCGGCGATCTCCCCGCTGGCGCAGACCACCACGGCCAGTTCCGGCTCCGGGACGTCCCAGGACGAGTCGGGCCGTACGGCGATGGCCTGCCCGTGCCCCCGGACCCGCCAGCCGAGCGACTTGAAGAACAGCTCGGGGCGAGGGGCGTCGTACACCCGCTCGTAGATGTCGGGCTCGTGGCTCTCCTCCTTACGCGCCTCCCGCGATCTCCGGTAGGTGACGCCCGCGGCCCATACCTCCGTCCACCGGTCCACGGGCGCGGCGAGTGCCAGTGTCACGGCCGGGCCGGACGCCGCCGCGAGGGACCGGCGGAAGTGGTCGAGGCCGGACGAGAGCGCCTCCCCGAGCGAGAAGTCCTCCGGCAGCAGCCGGTCGCCCTCCTCGTCGCGCACGGCCCAGCGGGCGGGCCCGGGGACGCCGGTGTCGTCGGAGAGGTGGCCACGAACGAGTCGCATCAATGTGTGCCTTCACGAGTCGATGGGTTCCGGTGACGCGGGTGCCGCGGCCCCGCGTATACGACAGCGTGTACGAATCGGACCGTGAGAGGAAGGGTTTCGGTCACCGGGTGGGGGCCGACGCCGTCGTCACGGTTCTGTCGGGGCACCGTGCCATACTCGCGAACGTGGTCACGCGTACGCCGCAAAGGGTGCTGATCGGGCGTTCCTCCGAGCTCGATCAGCTTCTGGGCGTGCTCGACGGCGCCGCGGCCGGGCTCGCGGGCGTCGCCCTGGTGGGCGGCGACGCGGGGATCGGCAAGACGCGGATCGTGACCGAGCTGTGCGACCTGGCGCAGCGGCGGGGATTCGTGACGCTCGCCGGGCAGTGCGCCGAGCTCGGCGACGCCCTGCCCTACCTCCCGCTGGCCGACGCGCTGCGCACCGCCGCCGCCGAGCCCGGAGGGCCGGTCGGCCCGGCCGTCACCGCCCGCCCCGCCCTGCGGCGGCTGCTGCCCGGCGACGACGCGGGCCTCGCCGAGGAGACGGCCACCGGCGGCCTCGCCCAGCAGCGTCTGTTCGGGTCGGTCCTCGACATGCTGTCGGAGGTGGCCGGGCGCCATCCCGTGCTGTTCGTCTTCGAGGACCTGCACTGGGCCGACCGCTCGACCCGTGATCTGCTCGTCTTCCTCACCCGGATGCTGCAGCGGGAGCGGGTCTGCCTCGTCGGCACCTACCGCACCGACGATCTGCACCGCCGCCACCCGCTGCGCCCGGTCCTGGCCGAGCTGCGGCGCCTGCCGCTGGTCACCGCCGTCGAGCTGCCGCCGCTGGGCGACGACGACATGGCGGCGTACCTCGCCAGCCTCGACCGGTACGACGACGGCCCGGCCGGCGCGGAACGGGAACACGGCTTCGGCGCCCTGATCGAGCGGGCCGGGGGCAACCCGTTCTTCGCCGAGGAGCTGCTGGCCGCCAGCGCCGATCACAGCCGGCTGCCGGGCACCCTCGCCGACCTGATGCTCGCGCGGGTGGAGGCCCTCTCGGACACGGCCCGTCAGGTGCTGCGGATCGCCGCGGTGGCCGGGCGCCGGGTCGGCCACGACCTGCTGCGCGAGGCCGCCGGGCTGGGGGACCTGCCGCTGGAGGAGGCGCTGCGTGAGATCGTCTCGCGGCGGCTGCTCACGGCGGGCAGCGACGGATACGCGTTCCGGCACGCGCTCCTCCAGGAGGCGGTGTACGACGACCTGCTGCCGGGCGAGCGGACCCGCCTGCACGCCACGTTCGCCGCGCTACTCGCGGAGCGCGGCGGCTCCCCCGCCGAACTGGCCCACCATCACCTCGCCGCCCACGACACGCCGGGGGCGCTGCGGGCCTCGGTGGAGGCCGGGCGGCTGGCCTCCCAGCTGGGGGCGCCGGCGGAGGCGCACCGGCACCTCGACCGGGCACTGGAGCTGTGGGACCAGGTGCCGGCCTCCGGGCGCCCGGCCGGGGAGAGCCGGCCGCGGATCGCGCTGGCGAGCGCCGCCGCGGCCGCGGCCGCCGGTGACTCCCACAGGGCGTCGGGTCAGTTGCGACGGCTGCGCCGGGAGGCGGACGATCCCGTCCTCGTCGCCGAGATCGGCGAGCGGCTCGCCTACTACCTGGCCGACGCGGACGACGACCGGGACGAGGCGACCGCGGCGGCCCGGGAGGCGGTGGACCTCGCGCCGCACAGCCCGCTGCTGGCCAGAGCCCTGGCCACGTACGCGCGCACGCTGTGGTGGAGCTACCGGATCGAGGAGGCGACCACGACGGCGGCCAGGGCGCTGGAGGTCGCGCAGGAGACAGGCGCCCGCGACGCCGAGGCGAGCGCCCTGGTCGTGCTGGCGCTGTCGGAGGAGTCCTCCGACGACGTCGAGCGCGCCGTCGACCTGCTCACGCGCGCCACCCGCCGTCCCTCGGGCGACCTGTCCATCGACCTGCGGGCACGGTTCAACCACGCGCGCATCCACTACGAGCACGGCCATCTCGCGGACGCCGCCCGCATCGCCGAGTCCGGCGTACGGCTGGCCGCCGAGACCGGGCTGACCTGGAGCGCCTTCGGCACCGATCTGCGCTTCCTGCACTACCTCATCCACTACGCGGACGGCGACTGGGACGCGGCCGAGCGGCTGGCCGCTGCCTTCGGCGTGCGGGTCGGCACCCGCGCGGAGGCCCAGCTGTCGTCGTTCGCCCTCTTCGTCGAGGTGGGCCGGGGACGCGCGGGGGCCGAGGAGAGGCTGCGGTGGCTGACCCCGTTCTGGTCCGACGAGCTGGTCAGCTACATGGCGCGCGGGATGGCCGCCGAGCACGCCCTGTGGCACGGCGACCCGGAGACCGCGCTCGAACACGTCGACGCGATCCTCGCGACGCTCGAACCGTTCGACCCCGGCCTGATCCGGATCGCGGCGACCGGCCTGTGGGCGCTCGCCGATCTCGGCCGGACCGGCGAGCACTGCGACGACCTGCTGCGACGGGCCAGGCACGCGGCGGCCAACGGACCCAACGGCCCGCGAGCCCGGATGGGCCCGGAGGGTCTCGCCTGGCTGGCCCGGGCGGAGGCCGAGTGGCACCGCGCCCACGGCACGGCGGACCCGGAGGTGTGGCGGCGCGCCACCGAGGCCTTCGGCTTCGGCTTCGTCTACGAGGAGGCGCGGTCGCGCCGCCGGCTGGCCGAGAGCCTGCTGCGGACGGGTGACCGCACGGCGGCCCACGCCGAGTGGGAGCGGGCGGTGACCGTGGCCGCGGCGCTGGGAGCCGGTCCGCTGCTGGCCGCGCTGCGGGAGTCCGGGGCGCGCGCCGGTTTCCGGGACCCGACCGCGGCCGCCCCCGCGCCGGACGTCCAAGCCGGTGGTGCGAGCACGGCGCACAACGGGAGCACGGCAGGCGGCGGGAGCACGGCAGGCGGCGGGAGCACGGCGGGCGGCGGCGCCTCCGGGCGGCCAGGCGGGCCCTCGGCCGGCCGGGAGCCGGGGCGGCTGGCCGGGCTCACCGCGCGCGAGCGGGAGGTGCTGGCGCACGTCGCGGACGGCCTAGCCAACCGCGAGATCGGCGAGCGGCTGTTCATCTCCCAGAAGACGGTCAGCGTGCACGTCTCGAACATCCTGGCCAAGCTCGGCGTCTCCAGCCGCACCCAGGCCGCCGCGGTCGCCCACCAGGAAGGCCTGACGGGCACCGGAGATGGAAATACTGTGTAACCGAGGCCTGAGACCAGGAGCAATCGCGGAGGTGGCAGTGGCCCGGCAGATCGTTTCCGTCGTCGGTGGTGACGAGCTCACTTCGGGCACGCCGTACGCGTCCGTCAACCCGGCGCGGCCCTCGCAGACCGTGGCGGACGTGTCGCTCACGGACGCGGCGGGCTTCGCGGACGCCTGCCGCGCCGCGTCGGCCGCCCAGCGGGAGTGGGCGCGCGTCCCGGCTCCGGTGCGCGGACGGGTGATCGCCTCGATCGGCCGCCTCGTCGAGGCCAACACCGAGGCGCTGGCCCGCCTGGTGACCGAGGAGATCGGCAAGCCGTACGCCGAGGCGCTCGGCGAGGTCCGCGAGATCGTGGACACCTGCGACTTCTTCCTCGGCGAGGGCCGCCGCCTCTACGGGCAGACGATCCCGTCGGAGATGCCGGACAAGAGCCTGTTCACCTTCCGCGTGCCGGTCGGGGTCGCGGCGGTCGTCACGGCGGGCAACTTCCCCGTCGCGGTGCCCTCCTGGTATCTGGTGCCGGCCCTGCTGTGCGGCAACGCGGTGGTCTGGAAGCCCGCCGAGTACGCCGCGGCGTCCGCGCACGCGCTCTATCGGCTGTTCGCCGCGGCCGGGCTGCCCGGCGGCGTGCTCAACATCGTGTTCGCCGACGGGGAGCAGACCTACGCGGGGCTCGACCGCGCGCTCGGCGAGGGCACGGTGCAGAAGGTCGGGTTCACCGGCTCCAGCGCGGTCGGCCGCCTCGTCGGCGAACTGTGCGGACGGCACCTGCAGTCGCCCTGCCTGGAACTCGGCGGCAAGAACCCGATGGTCGTGCTGCCGGACGCCGACCTCGACCTCGCCGCTGAGGGCGCGTTGTTCTCCGGGTTCGGCACGGCCGGTCAGCGGTGCACCTCCCTCGGGACGGTCATCGTCCACGAGGACGTGCACGACGCGTTCCTGCGCAGGTTCGCCGACGCCGTGCGGAGCGCGAAGATCGGCGACCCGAACGGCGACGTGCTGTACGGCCCGCTGCTCGACCAGAGGTTCGCCGAGCAGTACGAGGAGTACCTGGGCTGGATCCGGCCGCACCACACCGTGCTGCCCGGCCCGGTGGGCCGCATCGACGGCGAGGGCCTGTACTACCACCCGGTGATCGTGGACGGCGTCCGCCCGGACGACCGGCTGTTCCTGGAGGAGACGTTCGGCCCGATCGTGGGCGTGACCACCTTCTCCACCCTGGACGAGGCGATCGACCTCGCCAACCGCCCGGGATACGGCCTGTCGTCGTCCGTCTACACCTCCGACCCGAAGGCCGTGTTCCGCTTCCGTGAGGGCGTGTCGGCCGGGATGGTCAGCGTCAACAACTCGACGTCCGGGGCGGAGGCGCACCTGCCGTTCGGCGGGAACGGCAAGTCGGGCAACGGCAGCCGGCAGAGCGGCATGTGGGTGCTCGACCAGTTCACCCGCTGGCAGGCGATGAACTGGGACTACTCGGGCCGGCTGCAGAAGGCCCAGATGGACGTCGCGGAGATCATCCCCGACCTGGGCTTCCGGCTCTGACCCCGCGTCCTACCGCCGGCCGCGGAAGGTGCGCCGCAGGTCGTCGACCCACTCGCCGGGGATCTCCCAGGGGATGAAGTGGCCGCCGCGGTCGTGGGCGGCGAGGTTCACGAGGTTGTACCAGGCGGCCCTGTCGCTGCCGAGGAAGTGCTCCACCCGCTGGTCGGTGCGGACGCCCGGCGGGTTCTCGTGCCCGACGAAGGTGATGCCGGTGGGCGCCTCGACGACCGGCCAGCGGTCGTGGGAGGGGGTCCACGGATAGCGGTTGTTGTTGGCGTAGGTGCGGATCGAGGTGCCGATCGAGTTCGTCACCCAGAAGATCATCGCGTGGGTCAGCAGGTCATCCTTGCTGAAGACGGTCTCGACGTCGCCGCCGTTGTCGCTCCAGGTGACCCAGCGTTCCAGGATCCAGGCGAGCATCCCGGCGGGCGAGTCCGACAGGCCGGCGGCGAGGGTGCTCGGGGCGAGCACGTGCGCGGCGAGATGGACGGCGAAGCGCTTCTCCAGGGCGACGACCCGGGCGTGGACGTCGGCGGGCAGGCCCTCGGGGATGGGCCGGCCGCCGCTGAGGTCCCAGGCCCGGTCGCCCGAGAACAGCGTGAGCTTCTGCCCGGAGCCGATGTGGACGCCCAGCAGCTCATCGGCGTACTTGTGCCCGAGCTGGCCGGTGACCAGGGCGCCGACGTCGCACCCGGCCGCGGCGTACCTCTCGTGACCGAGGACGCGGGTCATGAGGACGTGCCAGATGTCGGCGATCTTCCAGAAGTTCATGTCCGGATGGCCGGGCAGCGGGGTGGAGAACCCGAAACCGGGCAGCGACGGCACGATCACGTCGAACGCCTCGGCCGGGTCGCCGCCGTACGCGCCGGGGTCGGCCAGGGGGTCGATCACCCTGGACCAGTGCCAGAACGTCCAGGGCCAGCCGTGGGTGAGGATCAGCGGCGTCGGGGCGGGCCCGGCGCCGGGCCGCCGCATGAAGTGGACCGGCACGCCGTCGATCTCCACCTGGTAATGCTCGTAGGCGTTGATCGCCGCCTCGGCCGCCCGCCAGTCGTACCCGTCGCGCCAGTAGGTGACGAGCTCCCGCAGGTAGGCGCCGTTCACGCCGTAACGCCAGTCGTCGTTGCCCACGTCGTCCGGCAGGCGGGTCAGCTCCAGGCGGCGGCGCAGGTCGTCGAGCACGTCGCCGGGCACGTGGATCGGCCGCGGCTCCAGCGGGAACGCCCGGTCCCCGGCGCCGTGGGTCCCGATGGTGTCGGTCGTCTCATGGCTCGTCATCGTTTCCTCCAGCCGTCGAAGGGGGGTCACCCGGCACGGCCCCCTCGTGCAGCTCGACCATCCGGGCCAGGGCCGGGAGGGCCGCCGCGATGGCGGCCCTCTCCCCGGGCCCGAGCCGGGCGGCGAGGTCCGCGAGCCGGGCCATGCGCTCGCTGCGCCGCCCGTCCACGATCGCGGCGCCGGCCGCCGTCACCCGCACGAGGACGGCACGGCCGTCCGACGGGTCCGGGCGGCGCTCCACCAGGCCATCGCGCTCCAGCTTGGTCACCATCTGCGTGATCGCCGACTGCGTGACCTGCTCGCCCGCGGCCAGGTCGGTGAGCCGCTTCGGGCCGCCGCCCGCCAGCGTGTGCAGCACGGACAGCGTGGTGAAGCTCAGCCGCCGCTCCGCGGGCAGGCGGATGTGCATGCGCGTGAAGTCTTCGAGGACGCGGGTCAGCTCCGCCACGCTCAGCTCGGGGAAGTCGGGCACGCGGCAAAATATATCAGAAACTTAATTAAGCAACTGAACCATATGAGAACGGCGATCCCCGGTGGGGGACGCCCACCGGGGATCGCCGTTCGGAGATAGCGCGGGGTCAGGCCTCGGGGCCCCGCCTGCCGTCGTAGCCGAGCAGCCGCATGGCGACCTCCGGGTCCATGGCCGCCGCGAGAAGCTGGGCCCGTTCGGCGGCCCGGTCCCTGGCCTCCTCGGCCCGGCGCCGCCCCGCCTGCTGCGTGCGGACGAGCAGGATCGCCACCGCGATGCCGCCGACCACCGCGACGAGCGCGACCGTCAGCAGCACCGCCGTGCCCGCCGGGACGCCGCCGACGACGGCGGCGCCCCGCGCGCCCTGCGGCGAGGCGAACAGCAGCGCGCCGAGCAGCACGAACAGCACCACCGCGACGACGAGGCCGAGCACCGCCCACAGCGCGCCGTACGACCGGCGCCGCGGCGCGGACGCCTCCCCGGGCGGCGTCTGGCCCGGCAACGGCGACGCGGTCATCGGAGGCGGCGCGCCGTTCCACGGCACGAAGTCCGGCTGGGGCGGCTGCAACGGCTGGGGCAGGTGCCCGTTGCCGCCCGCCAGGCCGTTCGGCTGCGTGGCGAGCACCGGCGCGACCCCGCCGGAGGCGGCCACACCCGAGGAGGGCCCGCCGGAGGAGGGCACGACGACGGACGCCTCCAGCGTCCGCATCCTCGGCAGCGGAAGCTCGAGCGGGACCTCGCTGTGGCCGTGATGGGCCTCCACCGCGGCCGTGTGATAGCTCTCGATCTCCTCGTAGAACTCGTCGGAGGCGTAGACGGTGCCGTCGATCAGCGGCCCCGGCCTGTTCTCGATGACCGCGACCACGTCGTCGCCGTTGAGCGTCTTGTGCTGCTCCAGCGCGTGCGCGACCGACAGCACCTCGCGGCGGTTCTCCCGCAGCAGCTCGGCCGTCTTCTCCAGCAGCCGGCTGAGGTTGAACTCGATCCGCTCGGGGAGCATGTCGGGCAGCAGCTCGTCGCGCCGGCCCGCCGGAGTGCCGGTGCCGGGCTGCGGCTGGGCCGCCTTGCCCTCGCGCAGGCCGAGCTCCTGCAGCGCGGGCAGCGAGGCGACCCCGATGCCCATGCCCCAGTGGGCCTCCATCAGGCCGGTGATGGCGGTGGCGGACTGCAGGTCGCCGGAGACGCCGGAGGAGTTGTCCTCTCCGAAGAACATGCGCTCCCCCGCCAGCGAGGCGAGGGACACCATGATGTCCGACTCGTACTCCGACTTCCACCGGGTGAACTGGTCCTCCGGCTTGATGCTGGCCACCATGCCGAGGTAGTCGGCGCCCTTCTCGATCGTCGCCAGGTCGATCTCCAGGTGGCGGCGCGTGCGGTAGGCGGCGACCGCGTGGCAGGCCTCGTGCACGGCCACGGCGTGCCGCTCGCGCTCGATGTACTCGACGTCCTCCGGCGGCCCGAGCTGCTTGAGCCGCTTGGCCCGCATCACGTCCGACCAGGTGATGGTCTCCCGGCCGTCCCGGATCGCGGTGATCAGCGACTCGTTGACCAGGTCCTTGATCGTCGCGCCGGTGGCGTACGGGGTGATCGTGGCGAGCTTGTCGATCTGCTCGTCGGTGAGCTGGTGGCTGACCTTGTCGAAGTAACCGCGGTATGTGCGGATCCGGCCCGCCTTGGAGGGGTAGCCGACCTTGTAGATGCGGTCGATGCGGCCGGGGCGCAGCAGCGCCTCGTCCAGCGCCTCGGGCAGGTTGGTCGCCATCATGATGAGGATGCGGTACTTCGGCGGCGGCTTGGGCCGCATGCCGAGCAGCCGGCGCACGTACCGGTTGACGAAGCCGCGCGGCTTCTTCAGGCCGGAGATCTCGGTGAGCAGCGCCTCCAGGGTGCCCATCCCGCCACCGCCGCCCATGCCCCCGCCGTACATCAGGCGGTTGACGAAGGCGCCGGTGCGCGGCATCCGCGCGGGCGCGGCCTCGGCGGCCGGGCCCGCGGCGTGGCGGCCGAGCACGGTGCGGGTGTGCGGGTCGAGGTAGGCGAAGCCGTGGCAGCCGGCGTCCTCGAACGGCGCGGGGACCGAGCGCCCCCAGCCGCCCGGCCCGCCCTGGGCGAGCGCGCCGCGGTTGCCGAGCGAGTCGGCCTCGTCGAAGAAGACGATGACGCCGCCGTACCGCAGGGCCAGCTTGCGCAGCTTGCGGAACAGCGACTTGACCTTCAGCACGCCGACGCCGAAGAACATGTTGATGAACGCGCCGGGGTCCACGAAGACGTACGGCTTGCCGGTGGAGCCGGCGACCGCCTCGGCCATCAGGGTCTTGCCGGTGCCGGGCGGGCCCCACAGCAGGATGCCGCTCGGCACGTAGCCGCCCCTGGCCTCGATCTCGTCCGGCTTCTCCAGGAAGACGATGTTCTCCTTGACCCGCTCGACCACGTGGTCCTGGCCCCACACGTCGGAGAACCGCGTCTTGATGTCGTCGGGGTAGTAGACGTCCACGCCACCGCGGGACAGGAACCAGAAGATCGCGACGAACTGCCCGACGGCGAGCACCATCAGCAGCATGATCTGCAGGACCATGGGGAGGAAGCCCCACACCGTGGCCGGCACGTTGAACAGCGCCTGCAGCGGCGAGGTCTGCTGCACCTTGGCGAGCACCAGCGCGATGACCACGATCCAGACGACCCACTTGATCGCCCGTGCGATGCGGTAGCGGTTCCAGTCGTTGAACCTGCGGTGCGTCCAGCGGTTCCAGCCGCCGAAGACGCCGCGCGTCCAGAACCGGTGGTATCCGGCCGAACGCTCACTGATCAGGAAGTGGATCTGCCGGACCACTTCGAGGCCCGCCAGCCACAGGATCCAGGACGCGTTCCGTACGGTCAGCAGGAAGGCGTCGGAAAGGGAGATGATGCCCTCGTACGTGGCGATCTCGTTCCAGAGCAGCACGCCGAACGCGACGGCGAGCAGGATCAGGAACTTGCTCCTGTCCCACAGCGGCAGTCGTTTCCGGGTGCGCGGGTCGCGGTCCTCGGGACCCGACCCCGGTTCGCGAAGCCCCTCGTGGTGCTTCGGTGGGAGGGCCGTGCTCATATGAGGGGCTCCTTCACGGATTGATGATGCGCTTGACCTTGAAGGACTTGACGATCGCGGCGATCTCCGCCGCCCGCTGGCGGTAGCACGCGGGCGAGCAGCGGATGAGAAGGGTGGAGGTCGTCGTCCCGTCGGCCGACAGGTAGGCGGTCTTGTCGAACGTCTGCACCGGCCCCTCCGCCACCCGGTAGTTGTAGACGGTGTGGACCCCCTTGACCCCGTCCACGATGGGCAGCACCTCGTCGTCCAGCAGTTCGAAGCCGGACAGGCCCTCCGTCTCCAGCTCCTTCTGCTGGTCCTCCGTCAGCGGCACCGGCATCGGCGGGGACACGCGCAGCAGGTTGAGCGACGCGGCGTTCTGCTTGTCCTCGGTGAGCTTCTCCACCTTGGCGAACACGAAGGGTTTGTCCTCGCCGCTCGCCGGGCCCCGGACGAGGTGCAGGATCGACGGCTGGTCGTGGGCGTCGAACGCGGCCGTCCAGAGGGCCTGTTTCGCGAGCTGCGCGGTGGCCGACTCCGTGCCGCCGAAGATCTGTTCGTCGATCGTCTTCTGGTCGACCTGACGCCACGAGACGGGGACCTTGAAGTAGGTGTCGCCCGTGTCGTCGTGTACGTACGTGTACTGGGGGCCGGCACAGCCGGACAGCACGGAGGCGGCCATCGCCGCCCCTGCGACCGTTCCCACCACCCCGGTCCTTACCCGCGGTCTTTCCACCAGGGCCCAACCTCCGCTTTGCGGGTCTACGAGGTAGTAGTGCCCGTTCTCAAATCGTTCTTCTCACGGTAGATCCGCGACGCCTCGGAAAACTAGACCGAATCTTGCCCGGATCCGTACTCCTCCTGTTACATCGAGGTTGCGCGGCTCCGTACCCGCCCGCCGGCAGGGCGGCGCGTCACGGATGGCGATACCCACCGGAGCGCGGCCGGAAGCGGCCCTCGGCCCATCGGACGGCCGCCCGGAAACGAGATCTCTTCGGCGGAAGGTGTAACACCTCGGCGGCCGGAACACGACAACCTGAGTGCATGCCGCCAGATTCACCGCGGAGGGACCGGACGCCATGGAGCAGGCCCACGGAGAGGACGGCGTCGGCCAAGGGCCGGACGGCCTCTTCGGCGCGCTCGCGGAACGCCTGTTCTCGGAGGTGTGGTCCCGCCAGGTCCTCACGCGCCGGGAACGCCGCCTGCTGCTGGTGGGCCTCCTCGTGGGCCAGGGCATGGACGACGCGCTGGAGCGCCACCTCGACACCGCCCTGCGGTCCGGCGAGCTGACCCCGGCCGAACTGCGCGAGACCGTCGTCTTCCTGACCCTGTACGCCGGGTGGCCCCGCGCGACCCGGCTCAGCGCCCAGGTGGAGAAGCTGATCTGCCGCACCGCCCGCGCGTGACCCGGCGCGGCGGCGGGATGGGTACGCTGCCGTCATGCCCACCGCACTCATCACCGGCGCGACCGCCGGGATCGGCGCCGCCTTCGCCCGGCGCCTGGCAGCCGACGGGTTCTCCCTGGTCCTGGTGGCCCGCGACGAGGAGCGCCTGACCGCCTCCGCCGAGGCGCTGCACAAGCGGTACGGCGTGACGGCCGAGACGCTGCGCGCCGACCTGGCCACCGAGGAGGGGATCGCGGCCGCCGAGGAGCGGCTGCGCTCGGGGGTGGACCTGCTGGTCAACAACGCCGGGTTCGGGCATCCCGGCGGCTTCCTCGACACCCCGATCGACGACGAGGTCCGGATGCTGCGGCTGCACTGCGAGGCGGTGCTGCGGCTGACGCAGGCGGCCCTGCCGTACATGATCTCCAAGGGCCGCGGCGGGGTCGTCAACGTGGCCTCGGTCGCGGCGTTCCTCCCCGGAGGCACCTACGGCGCGTCGAAGTCGTGGGTGGTGAACTACAGCACCTCGGCGGCCGGCCTGGTCGGCCGCCGCGGCGTGCGGGTGATGGCGCTGTGCCCGGGGTTCGTGCGGACGGAGTTCCACGGCCGGGCCCAGCTCGACATGTCCCATCTGCCGCCCTTCGCGTGGCTGTCGGCCGACCGCGTCGCCGCCGACGCGATGCGCGACCTCGCCCGCGGGGCGTGGGTGAGCGTGCCGTCGGCCCGCTACAAGGCGGTCGTCGCGCTCCTCCGGCTGCTGCCGGTCAACCTGCTCGGCCGGATAGCGCGGGTCCGCTACCGGTGACTCAGAGCCGCTCGACGTTCGGGCCGCGGCAGCGGCCCCGGGTGTCGAAGACGAAGCGGCTCGCCCGCTGGACCAGGTCGTAGTCGTAGCAGTCGGGCGCGCCGAGCACCACGACCACGTCCGCGCGCGCCAGTTCGGCGGCGTCCGGCTCGACGACCTCGACGCCCGCGGGCACCAGCAGGTCGCCGGCGCGGGAGTCGGCGGCCCGGGGGTCGGCGGCCCGCACCCGGGCGCCCAGCCGGCACAGCGACTTCGCCACCTCCACGGGCGTCAGGCCGAGCAGCAGGATCCGGCTGCCCCGGACCGCGCGGCAGCGCCGGTTGAGCGCGAGGCCGATCCGGTCCACCACGTACGCCGGCATGTTCGCGTTGACGTCGTTGGCCGCCTCGATCAGCCGGAAGCCGCGCCCGGCCCGGTGCCTGACCGCCCACGGCACGTACGACACGTCGACCGGCAGGCACGGGTCCGGCAGGCCCGGGCCCGGCCGCGCGCCGGATCGGCCGTACGGGGTGCCGGCGGCGGCCTCGGCGGCCTCCCACACGTCGACGCCGAGCTGCCCGGCGAAGATCGCCAGCTCGTTGGCCAGGGCGGCGTCCAGATGCGCGCGGGCGCCTTCCAGCAGCGCGCACAGCTCGGCCACGCGAGGTGACGACACCGGCACGGTCTCCCGCACCAGCCGCCCGTAGAGGTAGGTCACGGCGCGCAGCGAGGCCGGGCCGACGCCCGACACGACCTTCGGCGTGTTGCCGATCCGCCAGCGGGGGTCGCCGGGCTCGGCGCGGCGCGGGCTGTGGCCGAGATGGAAGTCCTCCCCCGCCCGCAGCCCCGACCCGCGTTCCAGGATCGGCCCGACGAACTCCTCGGTGGTGCCGGGGTAGGCGGCGGTCTCCACCACGACGGTCGCCCCCGGGCGTACGAAGGGGGCGACGCGGCCGGCGGCCGTGCCGAGCGGGCCGAGGTCGGGCGCGCCGTCCCGCATCCGCACGGCGACGGTGAGCACGCAGAAGTCGAACCCGGACGCGTCGGCGGCGTCGGCGCTGGCCGTGTAGCGGCCGGAGGCGTGCGCGGCGGCGAGCTCGCCCGCGCGGACGCCCTCCACGCAGGGCTCCCCCGCGTTCAGCCGCTTGACCCGCCACTCGTCCTCGTCGAGGCCGACCACGCGGAACCCGGCCTCCGCGGCGCGTGTCGCGAGGGGCAGGCCGGCCGGGCCCTGGCCCACGACCACCAGCTTCTCCGCCATGGGACGACTGTAGGAGCGGCCGCGCCGCCCGCCCCGCGATTGCCGGACGGACCGCTGTAAGGCTTGGGTACGGATACGGAAAAGTCTCTTCCGGCGGCGTCTGGGCGTCCGGTCGCGACGGGACGGGCGGGCTAGCTTCTCCGACATGATCAGGGAGGAGCCAGCATGAAACCGGACGACCGGATTCGTGTCATGGAGATAATCGCCCGGATGAACGTGAGCGGTCCCGCCACCCAGGTCACGGGGTTGTGCGAGCGGCTCAGCCCGGTGGAGTTCGACCACCGGCTCTACACCGGCTACGTGGACGGCGGCGAGGGCGACCATCTGCAGCTTCGCGACGCGACGATCCCGGTCCACCGGGTGCCGGGCCTCGGCCGGGCGATCAAACCGGCCGACGACTACCGCGCCCTGTTCGGGCTGGCGAACGCGATGCGCGAGTTCCGGCCGCACATCGTGCACACACGGACCACCAAGGCCGGCGCGCTGGGCCGCCTCGCGGCCCGCCTGTCGGGCGCCGGCGCGGCGCGCGTGCACACCTATCACGGTCATCTCCTGGACGGTCAGCTCTCGCGCCTCCGCCGGGCCGTCTACACCCGCACCGAGCGCCGCCTCGCGTCCATGACCGACCGGATCGTCACGGTCGGCGCGCGGGTGCGCGACGACCTCCTCGCCGCCGGGATCGGCCGGCCCGAGCAGTACGTGGTCATCCCCCCGGGCACCCGTCTCGGCCCGCTTCCCGACCGCGCGCGGGCGAGGGCCGCGCTGGGGGTCCCGCTCGACGCGCCGGTCGTCGCGTACGTCGGGCGGCTGAAGAAGGCCAAGCGGCCGGACCGGCTCGCGGAGGTCGCCCGGGCGGTCCTGGCGCGGCTGCCCGGCGCGCGGTTCCTCGTGTGCGGCGGCGGCGAGCTCAAGGAGGAGCTGGAGCGGGCCGTCATGCCGATGTGGGACTCCTTCCGCCTGCTCGGGTGGCGGCGCGACGTCGAGACGGTGTACGCGGCGGCGGACGTGATGCTGCTCACCTCCGACAGCGAGGGCACGCCGCTCTCGCTCGTGGAGGCCGGCATGGCGGGGCTGCCCGCGGTGGCCACGCGGGTGGGCAGCGTGCCCGAGATCGTCGTGGACCGCCGCACGGGGTTCCTCACCGAGCCCGACGCGGACGAGATGGCCGACCACCTCGTGCGGCTGCTGGTGGATCCGGGCCTGACCCGGCGGATGGGCGAGTCGGCCCGCGCGTGGACCTGCCGGGCGTTCGGCGTGGACCGGCTGGTGGCCGACACCGAGGCGCTCTACCGCACGCTGCGCGGCGCGGCGCGGTCGGAGGTGGGCAGCCGGTGACGCCCCTTCTGACCTCCGCGCTCGCCGGGGCCGCCGGCTGCCTGCTCGCCGCCGCGGGCCTGCGCCCGGTCCGCCGTACGATCCTCTGCCTGGGCGGGATGACGCTCGCGGCGGTTACGGCGGGCGCCACGGTGGCCGCCACGGCGGCGGCCCTCGGCCCGCCGGACCGGCGGGTGAGCGCGGTCCTGCTGGCCGCCGCGGCGGTGGCGCTGCTCGGCCTGATCGCGGACGTGGGCGCACTGCCCCTCGCCACCCGCCTGGTCGTGGAGTCGGTGGCGGCGGGCGGCGTCGTGCTGTGCGGGGTGCAGGTCACGCTGACGGGCGACTGGCCCGACGGTCCGCTCAGCGTGATGTGGATCGTCGCGATGACCAACGCCCACGCGCTGCTCGACCGGCTCGGCGGCGCGCTCGCCGGGGTCGCCGCCGTCACCGGGGCGGGTCTCGCCGCCGCGGCGCTCCTGCTCGCCGACCCGGCCCTCGCGGTGCCCGCGGCGGTCCTGTCCGGCGCCTGCCTGGGGTTCCTCCCGTACGGCAGGAGGCGCGGCAGGGGGCGAGGGAGGGTGCGTCTCGGGCCGTCCGCCGCGCTGTTCGCCGGGTTCGGCCTGACCTGCCTGGCGGTCGCGCTCGCCGCGGGACGCGGCCCGGCCGCGATGACGGCCGGGATGCTGGTTCCCGCGCTGGCGGTCGCGCTGGGAGCCGGGCTCTACGGCGTCCGCCCCCGGCGGTGGGCCGGGGGCGGACGGCGGGGCGCGCCCGGAGGTGTGCTCCGGGACGCGCGCCGGGACGTGCGTCAGGGCGTGCGCCGGGCCTGAGAGGCCGGCGCCTGGGGGCTCAGCGGCCGATGTTGGCCTCGTGGCCGATGGACAGGCCCGAGTCGACGTCGAAGAAGTGCAGGTTGTGGGTGTCGACGACGAGCTCGATGTCCTGACCGGGGCGGACGTGGCTGCGGGCGTTGACGCGGGCGGTCCACAGCGACTTGTCGCCGGTGAGCGGCAGCGACGTCTCCTCGTCGTCGCCGTCGTTCGCGGCGGCCACGGTGTCCTTGTGCTCGACCGGCGGGGCGTCGATCGTGAACAGGACGTTGATCTCCGAGCCGAGCTCCTCGGTGACGGTCGCCTTGACCGGGACGTGCGCCCAGCCGGCGCCGTTGCCGCTCGCGGAGCCGGAGTCCTCGAAGTCCGAGGGCCGGATGCCGAGGATGATCTTGCGGCCGATGTAGCGGTCGAGGCCCGGCTTCTCGGCGAAGGTCGAGTCGGGGACGGGCAGGCGGTAGCCGGCGAAGGCGACGGTCGCGCCGCCGTTGTCGCGGACCAGCTCGGCGTAGGCGAAGTTCATGGCCGGGGAGCCCATGAAGCCGGCGACGAACAGGTTGACCGGGTCGTCGAACAGGTTCTGCGGGGTGTCGACCTGCTGCAGAATGCCGTCGCGCAGGACGCAGACGCGGTCGCCGAGGGTCATGGCCTCGACCTGGTCGTGGGTGACGTACACCGTGGTGACGCCGAGGCGCTCGTGCATCTGGTTGAGCGAGGCGCGCATCGAGACGCGGAGCTTGGCGTCGAGGTTGGACAGCGGCTCGTCCATCAGGAAGGCCTGGGGCTCGCGGACGATGGCGCGGCCCATCGCGACGCGCTGGCGCTGACCACCGGACAGGGCGGCGGGCTTGCGCTTGAGGTACTGCTCCAGGCCGAGCATGCGGGCGGCGTCGTTGACCCGCTTCTGGATCTCCGACTTGGGCATCTTGCGCAGCTTGAGGCCGAAGGCGAGGTTCTCCTCGACCGTCATGTGGGGGTACAGCGCGTAGTTCTGGAAGACCATCGCGATGTCGCGGTCCTTCGGCGGAAGGTGGTTCACCACGCGGTCGCCGATGACGATCTCGCCGCCGCTGATGTCCTCCAGGCCGGCGATCATCCGCAGGGCGGTGGACTTGCCACATCCCGACGGGCCGACCAGCACCATGAACTCGCCGTCCTTGATCTCCAGGTTGAGGCCGTTGACGGCCTTCACCCCGCCCGCGTAGATCTTGTCGACACTGTTCAGAACGATAGAAGCCATGCCAGTCCTTCGCGCTTGCGAGTCAAGAGCAAGTGGATACGTTTTCATGACTGTCCCGTGAAATGCCGCCTATTGTCAAGATTTCGGTCACATGCCGGATGGAATCATGGTGGAATCGTTTCCATGAATGGTCCAGCGCAGCGGCGAATAACGATCAAGGAAGTGGCGGAGGCGGCGGGGGTCGGGGTGGCCACCGTGTCACGCGTCCTGTCAGGGGGTTCGGCGAGCCCCGAGACCCGGGAGAAGGTGTTCGCCGCCGCGGCCAGGCTCGACTACCGGCCGAGCGCGCTGGGGCGCAACCTCCGGCGCCAGCGGACCGGCGGCGTCGGGCTGCTGGTCCCCGACATCACCGACAGCTTCTACGCGCGCCTGGCCGACGGCGTGCTGTCGTGCGCCCGCTCGTACGGCGAGCCCGTGACGATCGGCGTCACCGGCGACGACCCCGAGCGGGAGGCCGAGCTGATCGGCGCGCTGATCGAGCAGAGCATGGACCGGCTCATCGCGGTGCCGTCGGGGGACGGCGACATGTGGGCGCCCGCGTTGCGGGCGGGGCTCAACGTCGTGTTCGCCGACCGGCGGGTGCGGACCGACGTGCCGAGCGTGGTGCCCGACGACCGGGCGGGCGTGCTCACGGCGGTGGAGTACCTCGCCGGACTCGGCCACCGCAGGATCGCGTTCCTCGCCCGGCACGGGCAGTCGCAGCGGGTGACCGCGTTCCTGAGCGCGGCGGCGTCGCTGGGGCTGCCGGTCGACCGCGACCTGGTCGTGCACGCGCGGGCGAGCCGCGACTCCGCCTACGCGGCCGCCGCCGGGCTGCTGCAGCACCACTCGGACGTCACGGCGGTCCTCGCGGGCGGCAACGTGCTCGGCGAGGCGGCCGTGCTGGCCGCCCGGGAGCTGGACGTGCGGATCCCCCGGGACGTGTCGCTCATCATGTTCGACGACGTGCCCTGGGCGGAGCTGTGCTCCCCGCCGCTGACGGTGATCGCCCAGCCCGCCCAGGACATCGGGTACCGCGCCGCCGAACTGGTGCTGCGGCAGGGGGGCCGCCGGCCTCCGGCGGTCACGCTGCCCACACGGCTCGTCGTACGGGCGAGCTGCGGGCCCCGGGTCGCGCCGCGCCGGTCCTCCTGACGTCCGTCAGGAGACGACCTTCTCGATCGCTTCGGCGATCTCCGGCGACTCGGGCGCGACACGGGGGCGGAACCGGGCGACCACCTCGCCGTCGGCGGAGACGAGGAACTTCTCGAAGTTCCACTCCACGTCGCCCGCCGACCCCGAGGCGTCGGGGACGGCGGTGAGCTCGGCGAAGAGGGGGTGCCGTCCCGGGCCGTTGACCTCGGTCTTCTCCAGCAGCGGGAAGTCCACGCCGTACGTCGTGGAGCAGAACTCCACGATCTCCTCCGCCGAGCCGGGCTCCTGGCCCATGAACTGGTTGCAGGGCACGCCGACGACGGTGAAGTCGCGGCCGGCGTAGGCCCGCTGGAGGGCGACCAGGCCGCCGTACTGCGGGGTGAGGCCGCACTTGGAGGCGACGTTGACCACCAGCGCGGCCCGCCCGCCGAGCAGGCCGCCGATGGTCGTGGCCGTGCCGTCGATCGTGTTCACGGGGATCTCGAGAACGCTCATGTCCGCACCATACGTCCCGTCTTCCCCGCCGCGCCTCGCAGGGCCCCCTGATGCGCGCCGTGTCGTCCCGGTCGTCCCGCGCCCCTGGCCGACCGGTGCCCCTGGTTAACCTGCGTCCCTGGGGACGGTCGGCGTTGGGCGGCGGATCGGCAAAGAACCGTCCGCGGCGTGTCGCGAATGCCGCCGCCGGGGCGGGCCGCCGTATTTCAATCCGCGTGAGGACCCGTCGCGGTGCCCCCCGGAAGCTCTTCGTGATCCGGTGCGGGCCGAGCGGACGGCGACGCCCGCGCCACGGGCGTACGGCCGCGAAGGGCGCCGGCGCGCGCCCCTTCCGCACGCGACCCGATGACAAGGACCGATTTGGACAGCAACAGCGTTCTACGCAGCACAGTCGCCGCCGTCGTCGCGGCCGCCCTGACCGGTGGCGTGACCGGCAGCCTGACCGGGGGCGTGAGCGGCGTCGCATGGGCCGGAGAGTCGGCCACCACTGAGTCGGCCAATGAGTCGGCCGGTGGGTCGGCGGCAGTGCCGGCCGGGCAGAACGCCCGTCAGGTCACGCACCTCGGGGTGTGGACGATGCGGGCGGCGCCCGAGGCGCCCAGGTTCCGGGCGCCGGCGAAGGCGCTCAGCAAGGCCTACGCCTTCCGGCTCGTCACCCGCCGCACGTGGTCGGGCCAGGAGTTCCAGTGCCTGGACAGTCTCTGGACCAGGGAGAGCAACTGGGACCACCGGGCCTACAACTCCGGCTCCGGCGCCTACGGCATCCCGCAGGCGCTGCCCGGCGACAAGATGGGCTACGTCGCCCAGGACTGGCGGTTCAACCCGCAGACCCAGATCAGGTGGGGACTGCGGTACATCAAGGGCCGTTACGGCTCGCCGTGCGGCGCGTGGGGCCACTTCCGGTCCCACAACTGGTACTGAACACCGGCGCGCGGGCCGGGGTCTCGTCAGGCGAGGCGGAGCACCAGGACCAGTGCTCCGGCCGCGGCGGCGAGCGCCCCGGCCCAGGCGACGCGGGCGTCCAGCCCGGAGCGGAGCGGGCGCCCGTGCCGCAGCGCCCGTTCCAGGGCGCGGTGCCGCAGCCCGGTGCGCAGGAGCAGGACGGCGCCGGCGAGCGCCACCACCCCGAAGGGGACGGCGAGGCCGGGCAGGTCGTCCCGCACCGCCGCTCCCGCCGCCCCGATGCCGGAGCCCGACATCAGGACCGCCGTCCGCACCCAGGCCAGCCGGGTCCGCTCGCCGTGCAGGCCCGGCCTCGGGCCGCCGCCCCCGGACGTGGTCACGCGAGCACCCTCGGCACGAGGATGAGGAGCAGGGCGAGGAGGGCCACCCCGGCCACGCCGTACCCGAACATGGGCGCCAGGGCGGGCGGCGGGAGCGCGCGGTCCTCACGCAGCGCGCGGTCGATGTGCCGCCAGCGGGGATAGGCCGAGCCCGCCGCCAGGGCGGACAGCAGCACGAGCACGACGGCGAGCAGCGTGCGCACCCACGGGACGAAGACGCCTTCGGGCACGACCGCCATGGCGATGCCGCCCGCGCTCAGTGCGAGAGCGGTGCTGATCCAGGTGAGGAACGTGCGCTCGTTGGCGAGCACGAAGCGGGGGTCTGGCTCGTTCTCGTTCCCTCTCATAGGAGAACGCTAATTCTGGCCCTTTTCCGGCAGATTTCCCGGGTTGTGGCTAATTCCGGGTGTCTTGGCCAGGCCCTCCGGCGGCCGGGTCAGATGCAGGCCTCGCTGACCTCGCGGAGGTACTTCGCGCCGTCGGTCGCCACCCTCTGCGCCGCGTCCACCGCAGCGTTGGCGTCGTCGACGTTCAGCTTCTGGAGGCTGTCGGCCAGTCCCTGCAGGGCGTCCCTGAGGCTGGTGTCGGCGGCCTTGTTCGCCATGTCCTCCAGGTCGGCGGCGCCGTCCTCGATCTTCTTGCGCATCGCGGCGGGATCGTCGGCGACCTTGCCGATCTCGCTGACCGTGCGGCTGATCACCTTCGTCGCTTCGGCGCACGACTGGGCCTTGTCCGCGGTTGCGCAGCCCGAGGCGAGCAGGACGGCGGCGGCGCAGGCGGCGGCGAGGGGGAGGAGTCGCATACCGATCACCCTACCCAACCGTCCCCCGATCGCCGCGGCTTCGCACGGCGGCGGTTCCCGCACCCTCCGCCCGTCCAGTGCCGCCGTGCCCGGCGCCGCTTCGGTGTTCGACGCCGCCGTCTGCGGCGCCGTTCTGCGCGGACGGCCACATGACGCCGGCGACGACGGCGCGGAAGCCCGCCGCCACCTCCCGGACGAAGACGGTCCCCGGCACCCCCACCCCGCGCAGCGCCCCGCCGTGGTCGGCCACGACCACGGCGACCACGCCGGCCAGCAGGGCCCACCACAGGGCCGCGGCCGCAGCCCGCGTCAGCCGGGACGACCTCCGGAAGGACCACCGCAGCCGGTCGCGGTGGAACGGCACGTGGCGAAGCTCGTCGGCGAGGATCCGGCCGGCGACCTCGGCGGCCAGCGGATCATCGGCGCCGTCGCGCACGGCCCGGTAGTAGGCCAGCGCGACCACCTCGGCGAGCATGAGGACCATCAACTCCATGCGCAGCCCGAGGAGCCGCCGCAGCCGGACGAAGACGGTGTCGGTCCAGTGGCCCGGGAGGGTCGCCGCGCCCGCCGCCCCGATCAGCCGGGCCAGCAGGCGGGCGTGTTCGCGCTCCTCCGCGACGAACAGCCGGACCGCGGCCGCGTACGCCGGGTCCCCGGCCCGGGCGGCCTTGCCCGTGAGGAAGGCCCCGTCGCCGTCCTCGCCCACCTGGAACCGCTGGAGGCTGCGCACCAGGGCGGGGTCCAGCCGCGCGCCCCGGGTCCAGTCGGGGTCGCCCCATGTACGGCGGAGCAGCGCGGCGCCCTCGAAGTCGCGCAACCAGTTCGTGAAGTCACCGATGTCGACCGTCATGGCCGGGAACCTACGGGCCGGGGATGCAGATTCCGGGGGCGGGTTTGTAGAGGTTTGAAGGAGAACGCGGCCGGGCCAGTCGAGTGGGGGTCATAGCATCTGCGGCATGGGATCGTGTGAACATCTGCTCGTGACCGCCGAGGCCGACGCGCTCACGCCGGAAGGCTGTCAGGAGTGCCTGAACCTCGGTATGCACTGGGTCCACCTGCGCAAGTGCCTGACCTGCGGCCACATCGGCTGCTGTGACTCCTCTCCCGGCAAGCACGCCACCGCCCACTACAAGGAGACGTCCCACCCGGTGGTCCGCTCCTACGAGCCGGGCGAGAACTGGCGCTGGTGCTACCTGGACCAGCGCCTCGGCCAGTAAGCCCGGGAGCCGCCCGGCGGCCGCTCAGCCGCGTTCGAGCGTCGCCTCCTCGAAGTCGAGTTCCTGCATCACCCGGTGGAGCACCTCGTCGTCGATGCGGCGCTCGTCGCGCAGCCGTACGAACACGTCGCGCTCGGCGGCGAGCATCTCCCGGCGCAGCCGCCGGTAGAGCGCGGCGGGCGTCTCCTCGCCCTCCGCGCCGGTGCCGCCGCCGAGCCGCTCCCAGGCGTGCATGGCCCGGCGCTCGGCGCGGGTGCGCAACTGGTCGACGACCTCCTCGTGGACGTCGCGCACGCCGTCGGAGGTGAGCTCCTCCAGCCGTGACAGCGCCGCCGACGCGGCGGCCTGCTGGGCGCCCGCCTCCGCCAGGTCGTCGGCGTACCGCTCCCTGGCGGTGGAGACCCCGAGCTTCCTGATCAGCCAGGGGAACGAAAGACCCTGCACGATCAGGGTGCCGACGACGACGGCGAACGTCAGGAACAGCAGCAGGTTGCGCTGGGGGAAGTCCTCGGGCAGGGCGAAGGCCGCGGCCAGCGACACCACCCCGCGCATCCCCGCCCAGCTCGTCACCACCACGTTCTGCCACGACGGCGTCTTCGGCTCCCGGGTGCGCACCCGCTTCGACAGCATCCGCGGGAGGTAGGTGCTGGGCGGCACCCAGGCGGCCCGCACGAGGACGACCACCAGGAACAGCACGACGGCGTACGTCGCGAGCCGCGCGGGCGGCTGGCCGTCCAGCCCGGCGAGGATCGGGCGCAGCTGCAGGCCGATCAGCGCGAACACGATGGACTCCAGCACCAGGTCGGCCACCCGCCAGACCGCCCCGGACAGCAGGCGCGTGCCGTACGAGCTCCGGCTGAGCTCGTGCCCCAGGTAGATTCCGACGATCACCACGGCGATCACGCCGGAGGCGTGCACGGCCTCGGCCGCCAGATAGGCGGCGTACGGCACGAGCAGCGAGACGCCGTTGGCGATCAGCGCGTCGTCGAGCCGCCGCAGCACGAGGCCCGCGATCCGCGCGATGGCGAGGCCGATGACGAGGCCGAGACCGGCGGCCAGGAGGAACTGCCCGCCGACGTCCAGCACTCCCCCGGCGGTGCCGGCGACGGCGCCCAGCGCGACCCGGTAGACGGTCAGCGCGGTGGCGTCGTTGAAGAGGCTCTCGCCCACCAGGATGGTCAGCGCCCGCCGCGGCAGGCCGAGGCGGCGCCCGATGGCGACCGCGGACACCGCGTCGGGCGGCGCGATGATCGCGCCGAGCGCGAAGGCCGCGGCCAGGGGCAGCTGCGGCACCATCGCGTGCGTGACGAACCCGACCACCACGGTGGTCATCAGGACCAGCCCGACCGCGAGGAGCCCGACGGGCCGGGCGGCGTCGCGCAGCCGCAGATAGGAGCTGTCCAGCGCCGCCGAGTAGAGCATCGGCGGCAGGAAGACCAGCAGGACAATGTGCGGGTCGAGGCTGTAGTCGGGGACGCCGGGCAGGTAGGAGGCGGCCAGCCCGGCGACGACCAGGAGCAGCGGGGACGACCAGTCCCGCCATCGGGCCAGGGCGGCGACGGCGAGGGCGCCGGCGGGAAGAAGCAGGAACTGCAGTGCCGTTGAGGTGTCCATCAGAGGACGAGGTTACTTACAGCTGGAACCCCTGCCGACCACCGGCCCGTAAATCGGCCTACCAGCCCCGCGCGTCCTCCCAGTTCTCCTGACCGTCGTCCGGCCACTGGCCCGGGCTCTCCCCGGTGGTCCGCCCGGAACGCCGTCTTCCGTGGCGCTCGTGCTCCGCCTGCGGGTCGGGGCCCTGGCCCGCCGGCCACTGGTCCGGCCGCAGCCGCTCGCCCGTGTGGTAGAGCGGCGGTTCGTTCATGTACGGCCGGACGGAGCCGATGCCGAGAGGATCGTTCGGGTCGACCGCCGGGGGCTGCTGGCGGGGGTCCGCCAGGGGCCCGGTCTGGGTCGCGGAGGACGCGACGAGGCGGTCCTGCGTGGGGGTCCCCCGGGCCACGAGCACGTCGTTGGGGCCGAGCGCGGGCGGGGCGGGGTGGGCCTCGGGGGCCGGGGCGGGGGGCGGCACCGGCGGGCGGGCGTACTGCCCCGTGCCGGGGAAGTCCGGGTACTCGAAGTCGCCCTGGTAGTCACCCTCGTAGGTGCTCTGGTAAGTGCTCCGGTAGTCGCCGCGGGCCGGCTGCTCGGGGTAGCCCGCGTCGTGTCCCCGGTGGGCGTCCGGCGCGGCGTACCCGTTCTCGCCCCGCGCGTACGCGTCGTGGGCGGCGCCGTAGCCGTCCTGGGCCTGGCCGTAGGGGCGCTGCGGCGTGGCGTACGGATCGTCGGCCGTGTACGGATCGCGCGTGGCGTAGCCGTCTCCGGCCTGACCGGCGGCGTACCCGTCAGGCGGCGTGGCGTAGCCGTCCTGGGCCTGGGCCGCGTAGCCGTCCTGCGGCCGGGTGCCATAGGGGTCGGCGGCCTGCGCCGGGTAGGCGTCCTGCGCCTGCGCGGCGTAGGGGTCCTGAGCGGGGTAGGGGTCCTGGGCGGGGTAGGCGTCCGCGGCCTGCGCGCCGTACGCGTCCCTGACCGGAGCGGCGTACGGGTCGTGGGCGGGATAGGGGTCCTGGGCCTGCGCGGCGTACGGGTCCGGGGCCGCGTAGGGGTCCTGGGCCGGATAGACGTCCCGGCTCTGGGCCTCCTGCTCCTGCCGCTGGGCGTGCGCCGGGTATGCCTCCCGGCCGGCGCCGGCGTAGCCGTCCTGGTCGGGCGCCTGCCGGGGGAAGGGCCCGGTGCCGGCGTCCTGGTCCGGGACATCCTCCTCCGCGAACCCGTCGTCCAGGGTGTCGATCAGACGTCCCACGTCGTCCATGGGCATACGGAAACTGGCCGTGCACATCTCGCCCCGCCACAGACTCAGCACCAGCGTGCCGTCGTGCCAGGTGACCCTGAGCACGCGGTCCTGACCCCGTGCGTCGAAGAACACCTCGCCAAACGATGGCAATGGGACAACTTCCGACATGGCAGTCATAGTGCCTTTACCAGCCCTTTTTCGTCCACTCGATCCCGGGAACCCTGGCGCAACATCCGCTTCGTCCTCTTTGACCTCACTGGGAAGATCGCCGTTGACCTTGAGAGCACTGGTATCCAGTGTGCCATGCGGGCCGGGAGGGAGTTCCTGGAACGCCAGGATGTGGTGAACGCGGCACGCACGAGATGTCGGTGGCAGGGGGTAGCGTTCTGCCGTGCCAAAGGACCGTCCCGAGCTTCCGCCCGTCGAAGAACTCCTCACCGCCGCGGTGACCGCGGTGGGCGGCGTCGAGCGCCCGGGCCAGGTCAAGATGGCGCAGGCGGTGCGCGACGCCGTCGAGAGCGAGGAGCACCTGGCCGTGCAGGCGGGCACGGGCACCGGCAAGTCCCTGGCCTACCTGGTGCCCGCGATCAGGCACGCGGCCGAGAGCAAGAAGGCCGTGGTGGTGTCCACCGCCACCATCGCGCTGCAGCGCCAGCTCGTCGACCGCGACCTGCCCCGGCTGGCCGACGCCCTGGAGGGCCTGCTGCCGCACCGTCCCGAGTTCGCGATCCTCAAGGGGCGCCGCAACTACCTGTGCCGCCACAAGACGGCGGCGGGCATGCCCGAGGACGAGGACGACCAGCTCTTCGACCCGCGCGAGGTCAGCGCGACCGGCCGGATGGTGCAGCGGATCCAGGACTGGGCCGACGAGACCGAGACCGGAGACCGCGACGAGATCGTGCCGGGGGTCAGCGACCAGGCCTGGCGGCAGTTCTCGGTGACCGCCCGGGAGTGCCTGGGCGCCCAGCGCTGCCCCAGCGGCGCCGACTGCTTCGCCGAGCTCGCCCGGGAGCGGGCGGGCGAGGCCGACGTCGTGGTGACCAACCACGCGCTGCTCGCGATCGACGCGATGGAGGACTTCGCCGTCCTGCCCGAGCACGACGTGGTCGTCGTGGACGAGGCGCACGAGCTCGCCGACCGGGTCACCTCCGTGGTCACCGGCGAGCTGTCCGAGGCCACGGTGAGCCTGGCGGTGCGCCGGGCGGGACGGCTCGTCGAGCAGGGGGTGGCCGACCGGCTGCAGGAGGCGGGCGAGGACCTGCGCGCCCTGCTGGGCGCCGCGCCGCCCGGCCGCGTCGACACGCTGCCGCAGTCGCTCGGGCTGACGCTCTCTCTGGTGCGGGACGCCGCGTTCGCGTGCATCACGGCGCTCGGGCCGCGCAACAAGGACAAGGACGACCCGGAGAACGCCGGGCTGCGCAAGGCCGCCTTCACCGTGCTCGACGACGTCCACGACACCGCGCAGCGGATGCTCGACGCGTTCGGCCCGGCGGCCGGCGGGACCGGCACGGGCCTCAGTGCCGACGACTCCGATGATCCGGACTCCAGGGCCTCGGACTCGGGGTCCTCAGGCACCCGGTCCTCAGGCACCGGGGCCGCGGCGTCCGGAGGGCCCATGGGCCGCGCGGGCGGCGACGCGGAGGCCGAGGAGATCCACCGGGCGGAGGTCGTCTGGCTGGAGGAGGGCCGCGGCCGCGTCCCGCCCACCCTGCGGGTCGCGCCGCTGTCGGTAGGCGGAATGCTGCGGGACAAGCTGTTCGGCGACCGGACCGTCGTCCTCACCAGCGCCACACTCGCACTGGGCGGCACCTTCGACAGCCTGGCCCGGCAGTGGGGCCTGCGGCCGGGCGAGTGGACCGGCCTGGACGTCGGCTCGCCGTTCGACCACCCGCGCCGCGGCATCCTCTACGTCGCCACGCATCTCCCCCAGCCCGGCCGCGACGGCCTGCCGGAGGCGTACGTCGACGAGATCGCCGAGCTGATCGAGGCGGCGGGCGGGCGCACGCTCGGCCTGTTCTCCTCCATGCGGGCCGCCAAGGCCGCGACGGAGGCGCTGCGCGAACGGCTGGACGTGCCTCTGCTCTGCCAGGGCGACGACGCGACCGGGCAGCTCGTCAAGCAGTTCGCCGGAGACCCCGCCACCTGCCTGTTCGGCACGCTCTCCCTGTGGCAGGGCGTCGACGTGCCGGGGCCGTCGCTGACTTTGGTGATCATCGACCGGATCCCGTTCCCGCGCCCCGACGACCCGCTCGCCTCCGCGCGGCAGCGGCACGTCGCGGCCAAGGGAGGCAACGGCTTCATGGCGGTCGCGGCCACCCACGCCGCGCTGCTGCTGGCCCAGGGGGCGGGCCGCCTGCTGCGCTCGATGGACGACCGCGGCGTCGTCGCGGTGCTCGATCCCCGGCTGGCCACGGCCCGCTACAGCGGGTTCCTGCTGAACTCGCTGCCGCCCTACTGGCGCACCACCGACCCCGCAAAGGTCCGCGAGGCCCTGCGCCGCCTGACCGCCGACCTCTGACCTCTGACCTCCGAGCGGGACCCAGCGCCACCCGCACAACACCTCTGCCCCCGCACCGGCACCCCCGCGCGTGCAGCGCTCCCGAAGCACGCGCGGACGGCGTTCGAGAGCGGGACCGGCGGCTCAAGCCCCGCCGCTCGCTCTCCGCGATGCCGGGCGCTCCCTCACATCCCCGTGATCGCGCCGAACGTCTCGCCCGCGTCGAGCCGCCGGACGAGGTCGAGCACGACGTGCGGCCCGCCGTTGGCGGCGACCCACCGGCTCACCCGGCACGCCGCCCGGGCATAGGTGGTCCGGTCGGCTCCGGCGGCCCGCAACCAGGCGTCCAGCGTCGCGGGCAGCGGGGCGTCCGTGCTCACGAGGCAGCGGTCGGCCGCGGTGCCCGGCGTGGTGCCCGGCGCGGTGTCGGGCTCGGTGTCGGGCTCGGCGCCCGGCGCGGTCTCGGGGGCGAGATACCGCGGGTCGCCGGAGACCAGGACGGCCAGGCCCTCGTCGAACCACTGCGGCACCTTTGCTCCCGAGTCAAGCCGGGCGTGCAGCTCGACGTGCGACATCTCGTGGGAGGCGATGACCGGGTCCACGCCCGAGGGCGACAGCATCACCGCGCGGTTCAGCACGGCGACGCCCCGCTCCCCGCCACCGCCGATCCGCCGGTAGCAGCGGTCGCTGAGGCAGGCGAGGATCCGCGGAGAGGCCCGCCTGTCTCCGTAGAAGTCGCGGACGCGCCGCTCCGCCTCCTCCACGGCCGAGAGCACCTGCCGCTTCCGGTACGGCGGCAGGCCCTGTTCCGCGTAGACGTCCCCCGCCAGCCGTTCCAGTCCGTAACAGCGGGGGCAGGTGGTGGCGGCGACCGCGGGGTAGGCCACCGCCACGACGGTGGCCGCCGCGATCGGCAGAGCCACGAGCGCGGCGAGCAGCCACACCCGTGCGCGCCGGAACGCGCCGCCACGCGAGCCCGCGCGCCGCCGCTTCGACGTCATGGTCAGGTGGTGAACGGGGGCAGTGGGGCGAGATCGGGGCGCTTGGGGGCGAGGCCGTCGCCCGAGGAGGTGCCGCGGAGCCGGCGGCCGATCCAGGGGCCGAAGTGCTCTCTGAGCCACTGGACGTCCTCCTGGCGCTTGGCCCTCGGGTCCACCGCCTCCCGGGGCGGCCAGGTCTTGCGCCAGTCGTCCTCGCCGGGCAGCCCGAGCACGTGCAGGACCCTCGCCGCGACCAGGCGGTGGCCTTCGGCGTTCATGTGCAGCCGGTCCCCGCACCAGGCCCGCCAGTCGCGCAGCCCCTGCATCGACCACATGTCCACCAGGTGGCAGCCGTACAGGTCGGCGATCGAGCGGACGTGCAGGTAGAAGATCGCGAACCGGCCGCGCACACGCCGCATGATGGGCGTGTCGCGGGGGTCGGTGCCGGTGAACAGCACGACGTCCGCGCCGGTGGCCCGCAGGTCGCGCACGGCCGCGGCGACCTTCTTGGCCATCCGGTCCGGATCGCTGCCGGGGCGGATGAGGTCGTTGCCGCCGGCGCAGAAGCTGATCAGGTCGGGCTTCATCTCGACGGCCACGGGCACCTGGTCGGCGACGATCTGGTCGATCAGCTTCCCCCGCACGGCCAGGTTGGCGTAACGCAACTCCGGCTCCAGCACCGCGAGCCGCTCGGCGACCCGGTCGGCCCACCCCCGATAGCGGACCACCTCCCCCGGCGCCGGAGGCGGCGCGTCCGGGAGGGGGTCGCCCAGCCCTTCGGTGAAACTGTCTCCGACCGCCACGTACGACCGGTACCCCATGGACCCTTCTTTCGTCACTCGCCCATCTCGGCGATCGCACGCAGCGCCAGCTCGTACGACCGCATGCCGAACCCCGCGATCGTCCCGGTGGCCACCGCCGCCACGACCGAGGTGTGGCGGAACTCCTCCCGCGCGTTCGGGTTGGAGATGTGCACCTCCACCAGCGGCGCCGTACGCTGCGCGATCGCGTCGCGCAGGGCGTAGGAGTAGTGCGTGAACGCGGCGGGGTTGAGCACCACCGGGGTCTTGCTGTCGGCGGCCTCGTGGATCCAGCCGACCAGCTCGGCCTCGTCGTCGGTCTGCCTGACCTCGACCGACAGGCCCAGCTCGCGGCCGGCGTCGCGGCACAGGGCCGACAGGTCCTCGAAGGTCTGCGCGCCGTAGACGTCGGGCTCCCGGCTGCCGAGGCGTCCCAGGTTGGGGCCGTTCAGGACGAGCACCGGCCTCATCGGGCCACCTCCTGGTACGCCGCCTCCAGGAGCTCCTCGGAGGGGTTCTCCAGGCGGGCCGGCCTCGCGACGTCGTCGAGCACGACGAACCGCAGCACGGCTCCCCTGGCCTTCTTGTCCACCCGCATGTGCTCGCGCAGGCGCGGCCAGGCCCCGGCCCGGTAGGTGGTGGGCAGCCCGACCGACTCCAGGATGGAGCGCGTCCGGTCCACGAGGTCGCGGCCGACCCGGCCGTCGAGCCGGGACAGCTCGGCGGCGTAGACGAGCCCGATGGCCACCGCCTCGCCATGCCTGATGTGGTAGTCCTCGACCCGCTCGATGGCGTGGGCGAGGGTGTGGCCGTAGTTGAGGATCTCCCGCAGGCCGCTCTCCCGCAGATCGGCGCCCACGACGTCGGCCTTCACCCGGATCTTGCGCTCGACCAGCTCCCGGGTGTGCTCGCCCTCGGGGGTGCGGGCGCCGGCGGGATCGTCCTCTATGAGCAGCAGGATCGTCGGATCGGCGATGAACCCGCCCTTGATGATCTCCGCGAGTCCCGCGACGTAGTCGTCGCGCGGCACGCTCGTCAGCGTGGCGAGGTCGCACAGCACGCCCTTGGGCGGGTGGAAGGACCCGACCAGGTTCTTGCCCTCGGGGGTGTTGATGCCGGTCTTGCCGCCGACGGCCGCGTCGACCATCGCCAGCAGCGTGGTCGGCACCTGGACGACCTGCACCCCGCGCAGCCACGTCGCCGCCGCGAACCCGGCCAGGTCGGTGGTCGCTCCCCCGCCGACTCCGACGACCGCGTCGGACCGGGTGATGCCGTAACGGCCGAAGGCCGACCACAGCTCGGCCGCGACGTGCACCGTCTTGGCCTCCTCGCCGTCCGGCACGGGCAGCGAGAGGACCTCCAGCCCGGCGGTCTCCAGCGCCTCGCGAACGGGCCGGGCGATCTCCGGCAGCCCGGCGGGGTGGATGACGGCGACCGTGCGGACCTTCGGGTCGAGCAGGCCCGGCAGCTCCGGCAGCACTCCGGCGCCGACCACGACGTCGTAGGGGCTCTCACCGCCGACGGTGATGCGGGTCGCGGTCACAGCGCCCCCTCGATCTCGGCCACGACGTCCTCCGGCTCGCGGTCGTCGGTCTTCACGACGACCGCCGCGAGCCGCTCGTAGATCGGGCGGCGCTCCTCCATCAGCGTCCGCAGGCGGCTGCGGGGGTTCAGCACGAGCAGCGGCCGGGCCGAGGCGAGGCCGACCCGCCTGACCGCCTGGTCGAGCCCGACCTGGAGGTAGACGACCCGGTGGCCGGCCAGCAGCTCCTGGGTGGCCTCGTGCAGGATCGCGCCGCCCCCGAGCGCGAGTACCCCGGGGTGATCGGCCAGCGCGGACCGCACGGCCTCCGCCTCCAGCTCGCGGAACCGCTCCTCGCCGTCCTCCACGAACACGTCGCTGACGGTCTTGCCCGCGGCGGCCTCGACGTCGGCGTCGGTGTCGCGGAACGGCAGGCCGAGACGGTCCGCGAGGAGCCGACCGACCGTTGACTTGCCCGAACCTGGCGGGCCGATGAGGACCGCGGCCGGGCCGTTGGACGCCGATTGCATGATCACTGACCTTATTACTTGATCACCAGGGAGGACAGGTAGCCCGCCAGGTTGCGCGCCACCTCTTCGACGGAGTCGCCGCCGAACTTCTCGACCGCCGCGTCCGCGAGCACCAGCGCGACCATGGCCTCGGCCACGATCCCGGCGGCCGGGACGGCGCACACGTCCGAGCGCTCGTGGTGGGCCTTGGCCGCCTCGCCGGTCAGCACGTCGACCGTGGCGAGCGCCCGGGGCACCGTGGAGATCGGCTTCATCGCCGCGCTGACCCGCAACGGCTCGCCGTTGGTCATGCCGCCCTCGACGCCGCCGGCCCGGTTGGTGATCCGGCGGACGCCCTCGGCGGTGTTCTCGATCTCGTCGTGGGCCCGGGACCCGGGGCGGCGGGCGGTCTCGAAGCCGTCGCCGACCGCGACGCCCTTGATCGCCTGGATGCCCATCAGCGCGGCGGCGAGACGGGCGTCGAGGCGCCGGTCCCAGTGCGTGTAGCTGCCGAGGCCCGGCGGCAGGCCGTAGGCGACGACCTCGACCACCCCGCCGAGGGTGTCGCCGTCCTTGTGCGCCTTGTCGATCTCGGCGATCATCGCGGCGCTCCCGTCCGGGTCGAGGCAGCGCACCGGGTCGGCGTCCACCGCCTCCAGGTCGGCCGGGCCGGGGATCACTTCGCGGCGCGTGACGGCCTCGCCGATCGAGACCACGTGGCTGACGATGTCGACGCCGAGAGCCTGCTTGAGGAAGGAACGGGCGACCTGGCCCAGCGCCACGCGGGCGGCCGTCTCACGCGCGCTGGCCCGGTCGAGCACCGGCCGCGCGTCGTCGAAGCCGTACTTCTGCATGCCCGCGAGGTCGGCGTGGCCGGGACGGGGCCGGGACCGCGGCGCGTTGCGCGCCTGACCCTCCAGGACGGCCGGGTCCACCGGGTCGGCGGCCATCACGGTCTCCCACTTCGGCCATTCGGTGTTGCCGATGCGGATGGCGACGGGCGATCCGAGCGTGCGGCCGTGCCGTACGCCTCCGGAGATCGTCACCACGTCCTGCTCGAACTTCATCCGTGCCCCGCGGCCGTATCCGAGACGGCGGCGGCGCAGCGCCTCGTCGAGGTCGGCGGTGGTCACCGACACTCCGGCGGGGAGGCCTTCCAGGATCGCGAGAAGCTCGGGGCCGTGTGACTCCCCGGCGGTCAACCAGCGCAGCATGACGCCCAGTCTTCCATGTGCGCCCGACTGCGGCGTCACCCCGACACCCGTGTGCGCATCCCCGCACATCAGGCCAGGCCCACCCGGCCCGGTACGTCGTTCACAGTTGATCGGGCCGGACTCGTCAGAGACCGCGCGCCGGGCACGGCTCGTCATGCCCCGTTCGTGAGACACAGCGCGACCAGCGCGCCCGCGAGCATGAACGGGCCGAACGGGAACTCGGTCGTCCGGGTGGCCCTGCGCGCCAGGAGCAGTCCCACGGCGTACAGCGCGCCGAGCACCTGCCCGGCCATCCCGGCGACGATCACGGACTGCGTGCCGAGCGCGCCGGTCAGCAGGCCGATCAGCCCGGCCAGCTTGACGTCGCCGAGCCCGAGACCGGCCGGGCGGATGAACCACAGCACGGCGTAGACGGCCCCGAGCGCGCACCCCGACGCCAGGGCCGGCAGCAGGCGGCCCGACGGCGCGAGCAGGACCACCAGGATCGGGTACGACGGCAGCGTGATCGCGTCGGGCAGCCGCCAGGTCCTCCGGTCGATCTCCGCGAGCGCGGCGCCGGCCACCACGGCGTACGACCAGGCGGCCAGGACCCAGCCGTCGTGGACCCGCCAGACGGCCAGCGCCGCGGCCAGCGCGGTCACGGCTTCGAGCAGGTACGGCGGGCGGGGCAGCGGCGCCGCGCGCACCGCCGACGCGAACGCGCGAACCGCCTCGGCCCTGTGGCCGCCCGGCTCCACCCCGCCCCGCGTGCCCTCCTGCGATTCATCCCGCGCCTCGGAGTGCGGGCCTGGCTCCGCCTCGGCCGGGCGACCGCCCGGCTCCACCCCGCCCCGCGCCTCGGGCTGCGTGTCGAATCCCGTGGCGAACGCCCGGGCGTACGCGCCCGCGACAAGGCCGAGGACGGCGGCGACGACGATGACGGGGAGGGACACGCGGCCGACCCTAACGCCCGTGCGCCGGACCCGCATGGTCCGAGCACGGCCCTGTGGACGGCCGCCCTCCTGTGGAGAACCAGAGAGGCGACCAGGCGCGGCGGGTGAGACCCGCACCGCGGAGTCAGGCGCGGCGGCGGTTCCACCAGCGGCGGCGGGGCGCGTCCTCTTCGGCGCCGAACCGGGCGACCGTCGCGTCCGGCACCTCCCTGGTGAGGCGGTCGACGGCGCCGGCGTCGCGCCTCGCCTCCTCCACCGTCGCGAGAGCGTGCAGCATGCCGCCCTCGATCACGAAGGGGACCGGCCCGGCCACGTCCACGACCACGGCGGCGGCGTTCTCGTGGCGTGCGGCCTGGCACACCTGGGGGGCGGTCGCCTGCACCGGCCGGGCGTCCGCCCGCCACCGGCGCATCGGCTCGGCGCCGGTGAAGGCGAGCACCGCCTCACGGCCGTCCTTACCCACCAGTTTGGGGAGGGCCATCTCGCTCTCCTTCTCCTGGCGCAGGCCGTGCTCGCCGACCTCCGACTCGGTCAGCATCGCGACCACGGGCACCAGCAGCCGGGTCCCGGCGAGCGCCGCCAGGACGTCGGCGGCGGTCGCCGTACCGGCCTCGAACGCCGACAGCGCCGCCGCCACGGCCGCGTCGGCGCCGCCCTCGTCGTCGGGGCGCAGGGGCTGCGGAATCGATGGCACGTCTCCCGACCCTACCTTTCGGGCCGGGCCGCGGATGTCAGCCCAGGTCCGCGATGGCGATGACCGGGCCCCCGCCGGACGGCCCCTGGTGGACGGCCGCCACGGAGACGAACACGGCCGGGTCTCCGGTCACGCTCGCCGCCACCCCGCCGACCGTCGCCTTGATCTGGCGGTGCCAGTGGACGTCGGAGTCGTCGAGCATGATGTTGCGCCGCCCGCGGACGCGGCCGGACGGGTCGGCCTCGCACTTGATGAACAGGTTGACCAGCCGGCCGCCGAGGTCGTCCGTACGGGGGCGCTCGGGCAGGTCGATCCCGGCGTTCGCGACGGCCTCCCAGATGCCGTCGCTGTCCAGGGCGTCCCGCATCACCGAGTGGCCGGCCCGGTAGCGCCCGCCGATCCCGCGCACGTTGCCCACCACGACGATCTGGGCCCGGTCGAGCTCCACGCCGCTGGAGCACGAGGCCACCGACGAGTAGAGCGACAGGTCCTTGTGGATCTGCTCGGCCGACGGCATCGGGATCTCCCCGAGCGCGACCGCGATGCCGAGCGCCGTGGTCGAGTTGGAGATGTCCATCGACTTGAGCGTGTCCTCGGTGACGACCGTCTGCCCGCGCTCCTTCGCGTCGGTGATCGTGGACAGCGTGAGCAGCGGGGTCTTGGTCTGCACGTAGTGGACGTCGGCGGGGTCGTCGATCCCGGCGAGCTTCATGGCCTCCCGCACCCCGGCGGCGACCTTCTCGACCATCGCGGGCCTGCCGATGTCCTCCGGGAGGATCACCTCGCTCATCGCCACGCCGACGCTCACCCTGGGCTCGTCGGTGCGTACGGCCTTCGCGGGGTCGATCGTCGCGAAGACGGTCGCGTGCGGGCTGAGCACGCCGTCGGTGCCGCCGGACCACACCAGCGGCACCTGCGCGATCTCCTCCGGCGTACGGGTGCCCTTCGTGGCGAGCACCTCGCGGAAGGCGCGGTCGGCGAGGATCCGCGTGTAGTCGTTGACCCCGCCGTTGCCCTCGGTCTTGCCGACGACCGCCAGCACCCGGTCCGCTTCGATCACGCCGTCGTCGATCAGCTTCGCGAGCCCGGAGGCGTCGGTGACGCTCTCGATGGGGACCTTCCGTACCTCGATCGGATCCGGCACTATCCCTCCACCCCTCTGGACACCCTGGTCCCGATATTTCCTGACAACGCCGCCCCGATGTGGTGCAGCGAGGTGATCACCGCCCGGTTGCCGCTCTCCTCGGCGAAGCGCAGGGCGGCCTCGACCTTGGGGCCCATGCTGCCCCCGGCGAAGTGACCGGCCGCCTGCAACGCGCGCAGCGCGGCGACGTCGACGTCCCCGATCGGACGGGCCCGGGGTGTGCCGAAGTCCACCGAGGCGTACGGCACGTCCGTCGCGATCACGAGATCGGTGGCGCCGACGGCGACGGCGAGCGCGGCGGCGGCGAGGTCCTTGTCGACCACCGCCTCGATCCCGGTCAGCACGCCGTCCGGCCGGCGTACGACCGGCACTCCGCCTCCCCCGGCGGCGACGACCGTGAACCCGGTCCCGATCAGCGCGACGGCCGCGGCGGCGTCCAGGATCTCCACCGGCCGGGGCGAGGCGACCACCCGCCGCCAGCCGCGTTCGAAGCGCCGCCAGACCTGGCCCTGCCCCTCGAACCGGCGCGCCTCGTCCTCCTCGAAGTAGCGACCGATCGGCTTGACCGGGTCCCGGAACGCCGGGTCGTCCGCGTCCACCAGTGTGCGGGTGACGACGGCCGCGACCCGCGCGTGCCCCAGCTCCCGCTGCAGGGCGTTCATGATGAGCGTGCCGATCGTGCCCTGCGTCTGCGCCACGCACCAGTCGAGCGGCACGGGCGGCACGACGCCCGCGCTGAGCTGGTTCTTCAGCAGGATGTTGCCGACCTGGGGGCCGTTTCCGTGGGTCAGCACCACCTCGTGCCCGGCCCGGATGAGCGCCGCCACGTGGGTCATCGCCTCGGCCACCGCCCGGTGCTGGTCCGCCGGTGACGCGCTCCCGTCCGGAGCCGTCATGGCGTTGCCGCCGAGTGCGATCAGTACGCGTCCGCCCACATCCGGAAACTATCCAGCCCCACACAGGCCTTCATTGGCGAGTTCCGCCCACCCCTGCCGCATCCATGAGCAGATTTCACCAAGCCCGGCACCGAGCTGCGGGATCGGTTCCCGTCCCGGCGGCCTCTGCCAGAATGCTCACCACTGCCCCCCTTTCAACGGAGATCCGTATGTCGACGCCTCAGGTGCGGCCCGGGCTCACCCACGAACGCGTCGGCGTCTTCGCCGACGCGATCTTCGCGATCGCCATCACGCTGCTCGCCCTGGAACTCCCCCGCCCGGAGGGCGAGGACTTCCAGCGGCTGAGCGCCTTCTTCGGCGACCACTTCGGCTCCTTCATGGCCTTCGCCATCGCCTTCCTGATGCTCTGGTTCGCGTGGCGGGCCCATCACACGCTGTTCGACCAGATCGAGCGGGTGTCCCAGTCGATGCTCCTGCTGCACATTCCGCTGCTGTTCTTCGTGGCCTTCCTGCCGTACACGACGTCGCTGTTCGGCGAGGCCAACGCCGGTCACTTCCCGGAGGACGGCAGGGCCCTGGCGACCGGCCTGTTCGCCGGCAGCGAGGCCGTCCTGCTGCTCGCCCAGGGCGCGCTGTTCACTCTGGTGCTGACGCAGCGGCTGCACCGGCCGGAGGCCGACCTGCCCCGCCTGCGCGCCAACGCCGGGGTCTACTGGGCGATCGGGATCTACTGGCTGCTGACGGCCGTGGCGTCCGCCTGGGTGGTCAGCGCGGTGCCCTTCCTGTGGCTGGGGACCTCTCTCGTCGCCTACGGCACGGTCCGCGTGCTCAGGAGGCGGTGAAGCCGCGCAACACGTCCGCGATCTCGTCGACCTCGGTGAGCTTGCCCGAGGCCACCGCGATCACGAACTCGTACGCGGCGTCGTCATCCTGCGGATCGATCTCCAGCCCGTTCTTCGCGCAGAAGACGTACATCGTGAGCCACCCCGCCAAAACGACTGGGCGAACCGCCAGCCGCTCATTGCGCGAGCCGATCGAGCAGGGGCCTCCACCGGCGCGCCCCTTCCATCGCCGGCCGCTCGACCTCATCATCGTCACCCTCATGGTCATGTCGGGCGAGATACTCCTCCACCGCGGCAGCGACGACTCGGTCTGATCTGTCTATACGCCCGCGTGAGGAGGTCGAGGAGGTGGTGGTCATGGCTTACGGGCTGCCTACACTGGACGTCGTGACGGCCTCTGTGCCACTTCGCGGTCCCGCGGCGGCAATCGCCTACCTGTTGGCGTCCGCGCGGACCAGTGGCATACGGATCAATCACACAAAACTCACCACCCTCCTGTATCTGAGCGACCTCCGCGCCGTTGAGAAAGGGCTCCCTCCGGGCTCCGGTGCGGAATGGCGGTGGCACCCACGTGGCCTGCGCAGCCTTCGCCTCGCCGAGGTCGAGCGTGACCTGTGTGAGGCGGGCGTCATTTCGGCCGAGGACAGCATCGACCCTTTCGCCAGCCATCGTGAGTGCGTCATCCACCTCATGGACTCCCCTCAGATGGTCATCGACGAGGAGTTCGCCGAGCTCGTCGACGACGTCCTCGGGGCGTATGGGCGCTGGTCGGCTACCCAACTGCGTGATCTCACGCATCAGACTCCCCCGATGCAGGAGGCCGGCAAGCAGCACAGGCCCGGGGTGCGGATAGACCTCGCCGGCGGTCCGCCACTTCCCGACCTGGGCTCTGGCCTTGCCCGCCTGCGCCGGTGGGTGGAGGACAATCCCCTTCCGGACGACGAGCCAGGGGGCACCGACGACCTGATGCAGGAGATCGGGCACTTCACTGAACTCCGGGCAGAGGCGACCCGGAAACTCCTGGAGGAGTAGTGCCGGGTCCCTATGTGGCCGGCGGTGTCTACTTCGCCAGCGACAAGGAAGTGCGCCTCATTCCGGAGGAGGATCGCGTCGTCCACGACGAACGTCGTCCCGTGGTCGTGGTCACGGGCGTGGAGTCCAACGGAGATCCCGACTGGCAGTTCGTCCTTGTGTGCCCAATATCTGGCTCTACGTCGCGCCGTACCCGCTTTGATGTCCAGCTCGGCAAAGGACAGGGCGGTGTCATCAAGAAGTGCTGGATCCGCATCCCCGCAGTACAGCCACTCATGAAATCGGCCTTGGAGGACAGGACCGGCACCCTGGACGAAGACCTGCTGACGCAGGTTCAGGGGCGTCTCGCCCAGTACCTCGGCCTCCTGAACTGACGAGACGCCTTCAGGAGAGACGGCGGAGGCGGGTGACGGCCTCGTCGATGACCTCGTCGCGCTTGCAGAAGGCGAAGCGCAGGAAGTGGCGGCCACGGTCCGGGTGGTCGTAGAAGACCTGGGTGGGGATCGCTACGACTCCCGCCAGTTCGGGCAGCCGCCGGGCGAGGTCGAGCCCGTCGGTGAAGCCGAGCGGCCGGATGTCGGTCTGCACGAAATAGGTGCCGGCCGGCCGGAGCACGTCGAAGCCGGCCTCCGCCAGGCCCGTCATGAGGCGGTCCCGTTTGGCCTGCAGGGCCGCCCGCTGGGCCGCGACCCACTCCATCTCCTCCTGCAGGGCGTACGCGACCGCGGCCTGCCAGGGGGCGTTCGCGGTGTAGGTGAGGAACTGCTTGACCGCCTGCACGGCGCCCGCGAGCGGCGCCGGAGCGCACACCCAGCCGGTCTTCCAGCCGGTGACGCTGAAGGTCTTGCCCGCCGAAGAGATCATGATCGTGCGCTCGCGCATGCCGGGCAGCGTGGCCAGCGGCACGTGCTCGACAGCGTCGAAGGCGAGGTGCTCGTAGACCTCGTCGGTCACCGCGATCAGGTCGTGCTCGCGGCACACGCGGGCGACGCACTCCAGTTCCTCCCGGGTGAACACGGTCCCGGTCGGGTTGTGCGGCGAGTTCACCAGGATCGCGCGGGTGCGGGGCGTGATCGCGGCCTCCAGCTCGGCCGGGTCGAAGGTGAACCGCCCCGCGTCGACACGCAGCGTGACCGCCCTGCGCACGGCTCCCGCTAGCGCGACGGCCGCGGCGTAGGAGTCGTAGTAGGGCTCGAAGACGACCACCTCGTCGCCCGGTTCGCAGAGCGCGAGGATCGCCGCGGCGATGGCCTCGGTGGCGCCGACGGTGACGAGGACCTCCCCGTCGGGATCGTAGGCGAGGCCGTACCACTGCTTGCGATGCTCCGCGACCGCCTGGCGCAACTCGGGGAGGCCCGGTCCGGGCGGATACTGGTTGAGACCGCTCCGCACGGCCTCGACCGCGCGCTCCAGCATGCGCTCCGGCCCGTCGGTGTCCGGGAAGCCCTGGCCCAGGTTGATCGAGCCCGTCTCCACGGCCAGCTTCGTCATCGTGGCGAAGACGGTCGTGCCGAACTCCCGCATCCGCCGCACCAGAGGCTCACTCACAGCGCCACTCTATCCGCCCGATCCCAAAACAGCGACACGGGCCCATTAGGCAACACATGTCACAATAAGGCCGATAAGGACCACTACCGCCATAAAACCCTCATACAATCAGCATATATATTTAGGTCGACAATCACGGGCGAAACGCCACGCCGAATAGAGTTAGAGAAGTGTCAGACAAAGAAAGGGTCGGAGTCCGGGGCTGGAACCCCATGTCCGCTGTTAGAATCGCGTGGTTTCGGTCCCGACCGCATGGACGGCTCCGCGAGGGGGATATCTGTAGTGTGCCACCTGCGGCCGCGGGACTCGCGACAACTCATCCTTTTCCCACAGTTAGGTGTCACTATGCCGAACGAACCAAGAATTCAAACCTCGGTCGTGGACTCATCGGGCCAGTCCCTCGAGGAGCTGCCGGACGGCTATCGGCCCGGAGTGAGCAACCTGTCTTTCAATTCGGCGATCGGATAGCGAAACCGCCCAATGCAGCCGCCCATCGCGCCGTTCCGGCAGTTCGTAGTGAAGGTCGCGAGCCGATGCGACCTCGCCTGCGACCACTGCTATGTGTATGAGCACGCCGACACCAGTTGGCGGGGACGGCCGGTGGTGATGTCCGACGAAACTGCCATCCGGGTGGCGAATCGGATTGCGGAACATGCCGACGAGCACCGCCTGGAAGCCGTACACGTCGTCTTCCATGGAGGCGAACCCCTCCTCGCCGGAATCGGGCGGCTGCGCCGGTTCGCCCGCGCGCTTCGCCGCGCGGCCGAGAGTGTCTGCGACCTCGACCTCCACATCCACACCAACGGCGTCCTCCTCTCACGCGCCTTCTGCGACATGTTCACGGACGAGGGCGTCAGGGTCGGCGTCTCGATCGACGGAGACAGGCCGGCCAACGATCTCCACCGCCGGTACGCCAACGGCCGCAGCAGCTATGACCAGGCCATCCGGGCGGTCACCCTGCTGCGGGACGACTACCCGCATCTTTACGCCGGTCTGCTGTGCACCGTCGACATCCGCAACGATCCCGTCGCGGTCTACGAGGCGCTCGTCGAACTGCGCCCTCCGCGCGTCGATTTCCTGCTTCCGCACGCCAACTGGGACCACCCGCCACTGCGGCCCGCCGGCCGGGACACCGCGTACGCGGAATGGCTGATCACCGTGCACGACCGATGGCGGGCGGACGGCAGACCGACGCAGGTCCGGATGTTCGACTCGATCATCCTCAGCGCTCTGGGCGGGGAGAGCCAGAGTGAATCCCTCGGAACGCGGCCATCGGATCTGGTGGTCGTGGAAACCGACGGCACCTATGAACAGGCCGACTCTCTCAAGACGGCCTACGACGGCGCCCCGGCGACCGGACTCGACGCCTCCCGGCACTCGCTGAGCGAGGCCGCGCGGCATCCTGGCTTCGCCGCGCGGCAGAGCGGGCTCGCCTCACTGGCCGAGGCCTGCCGGCGTTGCCCGCTTGTCACCAGTTGCGGCGGCGGTCTCTACGCCCATCGCCACCGGACCGGCTCCGGTTTCGCCAACCCCTCCGTCTACTGCGCGGACCTGTTCCGGTTGATCTCCCATCTGACCGCCTCGGAGCGGCGGAGCCCCGCGGCTCCGGTACACGAACTGCCGGTCGCCACGCTGGACGCCCTGGCCTCGGGGAGGCCCACGGCGGCCGACATCGCTCATCTGAGCGCTCCGCAGCTCAGCAGAGCCCGGCAGGCGATGCGCCGGGCAGCGGCGGTCATCGCCGATCGCCGGTCCTGGTCGATCCTCGTGGACGCCGAGCGGACGGATCGCCCCGCGGTTGACGACCTGCTGAGCCATCCCTACGTCCACGCCTGGGCGGCCCGCTGCGCGGCCGCAGGCCCCGCGCTCGATCCCGCCGACGCCGGTCACCTCGCGGCCGTCGCCGCGGTCGCCGCCGTACGGACCGGACTGGCGGTGAAGGTCGCGGTGCCGGCCGCCGGGACCTTCGTCCATCTGCCCGGGCTCGGGCGGATGCGCACGGGCGGGCAGGAGCACGCGGAGGTGGAGGTCCACGACGGGTCGTTCGCGGTGCGGGTGGACGGCCGGTGGCTGTCGGAGGACAGTCCGCTCTGGGAACCGGTCCGCCTGATCGAGGCCGCCGGGCTCCGCCTGCTTCTGGACGATGTGGACCCGTACCGGGACTGTCACGGCCCGGCCGTCGAGGACCGGCTCACCGATGAGGCCGCCGCCGTCTGGAGCGAGGCCACCGGTGCGGCGCTCGCCTCCCTGCCCGGAGACCGGCGGGCCGCCATGCGCACGGCTCTGCGCGTCCTGACGCCCCTGGCGGACGCGACGGCGGGCGCGTCCAGCCGCGCGGCGTACGGCGCCCTCGCTCTTCCGCTGGGCACCGACCCGGGCACGGCCGCCCGGCTGCTCGTGGAGCACTTCCACCGGGCCCAGCTCGGCGCGCTGCTCGACCTGCTCGACCTCACCGGCGGCGACGCCGACCGGGAGCGGCTGCTGACCGACGCGTACGGGCTCCTCGCCGTCGCGGACTCCCTGACTCAGGCGGAACAGGACCGGCTGACCTCTGCGATCGGGCGGATCGCCGATGCAGCGCTCCCGGCGCCCGGGCAGCGGTTCGCCGCACGGCTCGCCGGCGCGGCCGCCGACCGGACCGCTCAGGTCGCCTCCGGACGGAGATAGCGCGATGGTGGGCGTCCGGCTTTCCC
Organism: Microbispora sp. H10885; assembly: GCF_014161415.1. Classification (NCBI taxonomy): domain Bacteria; kingdom Bacillati; phylum Actinomycetota; class Actinomycetes; order Streptosporangiales; family Streptosporangiaceae; genus Microbispora; species Microbispora sp. H10885. Next base: position 473,467 of record NZ_JABBWY010000002.1, read on the forward strand.
TGTCCGCGTTCCTCGCCCACCTCAGCCTGACGACGGCCGGTTTCCTCGCCTGCCGGCGGCCGGCTCCGTCAGGCACAGGGTCAGGCACGGGGGAGAACGGCGTGCTCGGGCGGGCCACCCTGGCGGAGGCCCTGCGCCTGCTGGGGCTTCGGCGCGGGCAGATCGTTCTGGTCCACGCCTCGCTGCGCAGTGTGGGCGAGATCGCCGGAGGCGTCGCCACGCTCTACGACGCGCTGCGCGATGTGCTCGGCCGCAGGGGAACGCTCGTCGTGCCGGCCTACACGCCCGGCAACTCCGACACCTCCAAATCCTTTCACCGGGCGACCCGGCACATGACGCCCCAGGAGAAAGAGGCCTACCGCGACCAGATACCCGCCTTCGACCCGGACAAGAGTTCCTCGATCGAGTGCGGGGTGCTGTCGGAGTATGTGCGGACACGGAGGAGGGCGGTGCGCAGCGGCCATCCGCAGACGTCGTTCGCCGCCGTCGGACCCGCCGCCCGCGGGATCACGGCGGGGCACCGGCACGACAACCATCTGGGCGAGCGATCCCCTCTGCGCGAGCTTGAGCTCAGGGGCGCGATGGTGCTGCTCCTCGGCGTGAGCTACGACAGGTGCACCGCTTTCCATCTTGCCGAATACCGGTACACGCCAAAGCCTCCGACAGCCGTGTACGGGTGCGCGATGAAGGTCGACGGGCGGCGCACCTGGATTAGTTACGAGGATGTGGTGCTGGACGACAGCGACTTCGGCGAGTGCGGCGCGGCAATGGAGTTGACCGAAAAGGTCAACCTGGGCCGGGTCGGAAATGCCGACGGCAGGCTCTTCCCCCTTCCCGCGGCCGTGGCCTTCGCCCAGAACTGGTTCGCCGAAAGGCGCGGACGTACCGGGGAATAACACGGAATTCCTCTCGGCACCGGGGCCGCGGCCTATAGTGGAGGAACCGGCGACGTCGAGGAGGTGCGGTGGCCGGCACCTCGGATACTCAAGGCCATCTGCCCTATTTCTTCCTCAGCTACGCGCGCACGCCCCGCACCCACCCCGACGACGAGAACCCCAACCTCGCGGTGGAAAAGCTCTACAAGGACCTGCGCCGGGAGATTCTGGAGCACACGTTTCTGCCCGCGAGTGCCGCGGGCTTCATGGACATGGACATGGCTCCGGGCGTCGAGTGGGAGAACCGCCTGGCCACGGAGCTGGCCACCTGCCGGGTCTTCCTTCCCCTCTACTCACGGCGTTACTTCCAGAGTGAGCAGTGCGGCAAAGAATGGGCCGCCTTCGACCTGCGCAGGCGGCTGCATCTGGACGGGCGCAGGCACATTCCGGAAGTGATCGTTCCCGCGTTCTGGGTGCCGGTTCCGGACTTCGAACTTCCGGATATGGCCAGATCCATTCAATTCACCCATCCAGATCTCGGAGCGCACTATCTGGAACGCGGCCTCTACGGCCTGATGAAGATCAGCAGATACCGCGACCATTATCGGTCCGCCGTTCACGCGCTGGCGCGGCGCGTCATCGAGGTGGCCGAGGGAGTTCGGCTCCCGCCGATGGCGCCCTGCGACTACGGCAGCATAAAGAGCGCCTTCACCCGCGACGAGGAACGCCGTTTCCTGATAGCCGTCCTCGCGCACACGACGGCCACTCGCACGGCGCCCCGGGACGCGCGGTTCTACGGATCCTCTCCGTGCGACTGGAACCCCTACCAGCCCGAGGATCCGCGCCCCGTGGCACGGATCGCCGCCGACGTCGTACGGCGCCTGGGCTTCGAGCCCGACATCGGCACCTTCCATCACCACCGCGACGAACTGCTGGGCGCCGGGGCGCCCAACTGCCCCGCGATCGTGCTGCTGGACGTGTGGACGGTGCTCGACCCGCAGTACCGCCCCTTGCTCGAGGCGTTCGACCAGGCCGAAAGGCCCTGGGTGGGCGTGGTCGTCCCGTGGAGCGGCACCGACGCGCAGACCGGCCAGAACGCCCCGGCGCTGCGCGCCGCCCTGCGCGCCCTGCTGCCGGCGAAGCTGGCGCAGGGCCGGCCGGCCGCGCGCCGGGCGGTGAGCGACACCTCCACCGTGGCCGGCTTCGAGACGGCGCTGAGGCCGGTGGTGGAGGCCTCGGGCAACTCCTACCTGCGGCACGGACGGGTGTTCCCGCCGCAGGTGCCCGGCAGCGACCGCCCGCGACTGTGGCCGCTCACACCGGACGACCCCGGGCCCGACGACCCGCCAGGAAGGAAGGGGAGGCAATGAGCGATTTCCGGAACGGGCACATCATCACCTTCTACTCCTACAAGGGAGGGACGGGCAGGACGATGGCGCTGGCCAACACGGCCTGGATCCTCGCCTCCAACGGCCACCGCGTACTGGTGGTGGACTGGGACCTGGAGTCTCCCGGCCTGCACAAGTTCTTCCGGCCCTTCCTGGACGGGGGGATGATCAGCGGTACGGCCGGCGTGATCGACCTGATCAAGGATTTCGCCTGGGCCGCGACCCGTCCCGACCCGCGTCCCGCCGACTGGCACACCCGGTACGCCAGCGTGGGGCGGCACGTCGTGTCGGTCGAGTGGCCCCACTTCCCCGACGGCGGCTCCCTCGACTTCCTCCCCGCCGGGCGGCAGAACCGCGACTACTCCTCGCTGGTGTCCACCTTCGACTGGGACAACTTCTACGAGCGGCTCGGCGGCGGGCAGTTCCTCGACGCGCTGCGGGTGGACATGCGACGCGGCTACGACTACGTGCTCATCGACAGCCGCACCGGCCTGAGCGACATCGCCGACATCTGCACGGTCCACTTCCCCGACACAGTGGTGACCTGCTTCACGCTCAGCGACCAGAGCATCGAGGGGGCCGCCCGGGTCGCCGGGGAGATCGCCGAACGCTTCCCGGACCGCGACATCAGGATCCTGCCGATCCCCATGCGGGTGGACGACGCGGAGAAGGAGAAGCTCGACGCGGGCCGGGCGTTCGCCCGGAGCCAGTTCGAGGGGTTCCCCAGCGGCGTCGCCCACGAGCACGCCGGCAACTACTGGGGCGCCGTGGAGATCCCCTACAAGCCGTTCTACGCCTACGAGGAGACCCTGGCGACCTTCGGCGACGCACCCGGCTCCCCCGGCTCGCTGCTGGCCGCCTACGAGCGGCTCACGGGCGTCATCACCGGGGGCCGTGTCTCGTCACTCCCCCCGTTGGACGAGGACCTCAGGCTGAGCTGCCGGGAGCGGTTCGTGCGCCGCCGGCCGTCGCTGTCGAACGAGGTCGCCCTGAGCTACGTCCCGGAGGACCGGCTGTGGGCGGAGTGGATCGCCGCCGTGCTGACCCAGGCGGGCATTCGGGTCCGTACGCAGGTGGGCGACCGGGACGGCGACGGCCAGGGACGCGCCCCTGACCCGACCGTACGCACGGTCGCGCTGATGTCCCCGGCGTACCTGCGCTCGAGCCGGGCGAGGGATGCCTGGCACGCCGCCGAGGGCCCCGCCGCGCTGTCCCTCGGCCTTCTCCCCGTCCGGGTGTCGGACGTGCGGGTCCCGCCGTCGTACGCCGACCCGCCCGCGCTGGACCTGTTCCGGCTCGACGAGCAGCACGCGGCCGGCGCGCTGCTGCGCGCGCTCGACCGCCCGGCGGGGGCCGAGACCGGCACGCAGGGGGGCACGCCGCGGTATCCCGGCATCCAGCCGGCCATCCTGAACCTGCCGACGAGGAACGCCGCCTTCACGGGCCGGGGCGAGGTCCTGGAGAGGCTGCGGGACCAGCTCGTCGGCGGCAGCCAGGCGGTGGTGACCCAGGTGCAGGAGGGCCGCACCCAGGCCCTGTTCGGGCTGGGCGGCGTCGGCAAGACGCAACTGGCGATCGAGTACGCCCACCGTTTCATGAGCGACTACGACGTCGTGTGGTGGGTGTCCGCCGAGCAGCCGGAACTGCTGAACGGCTCGATGGCCGATCTGGCCGACCGGCTCGGCATCAGGACCGGCGACAACCTGGCGGAGGCGGCGCTGGCGGCGAAGGACGCGCTGCGCCGCGGCGAGCCGTACGCCCGCTGGCTGCTGATCTTCGACAACGCCAACAACGCGGAGGACGTGCAGACCTACCTCCCGGGCGGGTCGGGTCATGTGCTGATCACGTCGCGGAGCCAGACCTGGTCCCTGATCGCCAAGCCGCTGGAGATCGACGTCTTCACCCGCGAGGAGAGCCTGGAGCACCTGCGGCGCCGGGTGGCCGATCTCAGCGACGACGACGCCGACCGGGTGGCCGCCGCGCTGGGCGACCTGCCCCTCGCCATCGAGCAGGCCGGAGCCTGGCTGCAGGAGACCGGCATGAGCGTCGACGAGTACGTCGACAAGCTCTTCAAGCAGCCCGTCAGGACGCTCGCGCTGGGCGACTCCCCGACCTACCCGACCCCGGTCGCCGCCACCTGGAACGTCTCCTTCCAGCGGCTGCGGGAGAAGTCGCCCGCTGCGGTCCGCCTGCTCCAGCTGCTGGCCTTCTTCGCCGCCGAACCGGTGTCGCTGTCCATGCTCTACGGCGACGAGACCGTGCGCTGCCTGGTCCCGTACGACGACTCGCTGCGTGAGAAGATCATGATCGGGCGGCTGGTGCGCGAGCTGAACAGGTTCGCCCTCGCCAAGGTCGACCAGCGCAACAACTCGGTGCAGGTGCACCGGCTCGTGCAGGCCGTGCTGAGCGACCAGATGGACGCCGACGAGCGCGAGCGGACCGTGCACGAGGTGCACCGCATCCTCCTCGGCGCCCGACCGCGCGAGGGCGACACCGACGACCCCGGCAACTGGCCGCGGTACGACGAGATCTGGCCGCACCTCGCCCCGTCCAACGCGGAGGACTGCGACGAGGAGCAGACCCGGCAGCTGCTGATCGACCGCGTGCGGTACCTGTGGCGGCGGGGCGAGTTCGACCGGGCGCTCGACCTCGGCCGCCGCCTGGAGGCCCTCTGGATCAGGAAGCTCGGCGACTACGACCGGCAGACGCTCTACCTGCGGTTCCACATGGGCAACGTGCTGCGCTCCCAGGGCAGGTACCGGGAGTCGTGCGAGCTCAACCGGGCCGTTCTGGACGACCAGCGCCGCGTCCTCTCCGACCCGCACCCCCACACGCTGCAGACGGCCGGGAGCCTCGCCGCGGACCTGCGCGCCCTGGGCGAGCTGACCGAGTCGCTGCGGATGGAGCAGGAGACCTACGAGCGCACCAAGGAGCTCTTCTTCGACGACCATCCGCGCGTCCTCATGGCGGCCAACAACCTGGCCGTCGCCCTGCGGCACGTCGGGGACTTCACCGCCGCGCGCCAGCTCGACCAGGAGACCGCGGACAAACGCCGTGAGGTGCTCGGCCCGGCCCATCCCTTCACGCTCCTGTCCGAGACGAACCTGGGCCTCGACATGCGCGAAGGCGGCGAGTTCGCGAAGTCGGCGGACCTGCTGCGCGAGACGCTGAACACCTACGCCGAGGTGCCGGGCCCCGACCTGCCGGACACGCTGCACACGGCCCGCAGCCTCGCCATATCCCTGCGCGAGGCCGGGCGCCTGGCGGAGGCGCGGCAGCTCATCGAGGCGACCTACGAGCGCTATCTCCAGCGCTTCGGCCCCCACTCCCCCGACACCGTCGCCTGCAAGCTGAACCTCGCCTGCGACCTCATGGCGGCGGGCGAGAGGCGAGGGGCGCTCGAACTCGCCTCGGAGGTGCGGGCGAGCTACCAGGACACGCTGGGCGCGGACAACCCGTACACGCTGATCGCGGCCAACAACATCACCGTGTACCTCAGGCATCTGGGCGATTCGGCCGAGAGCCGTGCGCTGGGCGTCCGGACGCTGCGGTCGCTGCGGCGCAAGGTCGGGCCCGACCACCCCTTCTCGCTCGCCTGCGCCGTCAACGTCGCCAACACCCTGGGAGAACTGCAGGAGTACGCCGAGGCGGAGAAGCTGCAGCGGGACACCCTCGACCGGCTGCGCGCGGTTCTCGGCCCCTATCACCCCACGACGCTGATCTGCGAGGCCGACCTGGCCGTGACGCTCCGCGACCTCAGGCGGACCGACGAGGCGCGGGTGCTGCGCGAGCCCCTGCTCGTCCAGCTCCGCCGGATCCTCGGGGAGACGCATCCGGTCATCGAGGCGGTCCTGGAGTGGCGCCGCGTCGACCGGGAGCTGGAACCCCTCCCCTGGTGACCGGGCCCGGCCGCTCCGCGGTCAGGCCGCCCGGCCGTCCCTGGCGAGCCAGCCCAGCAGGTCGGGCAGCACGTGCAGGGCGTGGAAGTGCGCCGCGCCCCGCTGGATGCGCACCGTCGCGGTCGGTATCCGCCCGGCCAGCCAGCGGGAGTGGCTGACCGGTGAGAAGACGTCGTCCTCGCCGTGCCACAGGAGGGTGGGCACCCTGATGTCCGCGGGGTCGAACCCCCACGGCGAGCAGAAGGCCATCGCGTCGTCGATCCAGCCGTACGCGGAGGTCCGCACGGCCTCCGCGTAGTTCTGCACCAGCATCGTCCGGATGCCGGCGTCCGCGATCACGCTCCGGTCCGACTCCGTCAGCTCGTCGTACAGGGAGTTCACGAGCCGTACCGGGTCCTCGCGGATCTCGGCCGCGGTCGGGACGAGCCGCGCCGCGAGCCGCGCCCGCCCCTGCATGGCGGTCATGTACTCCGCGACGTTGCCCTCCGTCATGCCGTCGAACCAGTCGAGCCCCTCCGCCTCCCGGGGGGCGAGCCCGACGAGGACCGCGGCCCGGGTCACCCGGTGGGGAATCAGGGCGGCGCAGGCGAGCGCGTGCGGCCCGCCACCCGAACGGCCGACCACCGCGAAGCGGTCAAGGCCGAGGTGGTCCGCGATGACCGCCACGTCCGCGGCTACGTCCCCCACGCTGCGGCCCTCGTGCCGGTCGGAGGCGCCGTACCCCGGCCGGTCGTAGGTGATGAGCCGCACGCCGAGCCGGTAGAGCAGGCCTTCCCGTGGCAGAGGGCCGATCCGGCTGCCCGGCGTGCCGTGCAGCAGGAACACCGGTCTTCCCCCGTGGATCTTCCCCCGCTGCGCGACCGCGAGGCGCCGCTCGCCGTCTGCCGACCACACCCCGTCCGTCAACGCCCGGCCCTCCCGTGGCGATCGTCGAAGGATCTCGAGTCCAGCATCCATCGGACGGACGTGGCAGGAAAGACCCCGTTGGCCTCGGAACGGCAACACCTTTCTCCGGACGGCCCTGGAGCGCTTCCTAATGGCGGGTTATTTTCGAAAGGGCACGTGCCGACCAGGAAAGGAAGGGCGTTTATGACCTTTCCCGCCAGCTACGTGGTGCGTGTGGTATTCGCGGGGCTCGCAGTGGCCGCATTGGTGACCGGATATATCGGCCTTAATACATATGCGAAAACCCTGGGCCTGCCTTCGGCCCCACTGGATCTTTTGTATTGGGACCTGCAGTTGTTCGTGTTCGACTCCGCGCCGCTCGACGACCCGAGCCCGCTGCCGTCGGCGCTGGAGTTCGCCCGCTTCGCCGCGCCCGGCGTCACGGTCTACACACTGGTGGACGGAGCCCGTCTGCTCTTCGCCGCCGAACTCCGCCGGTTCCGGGCACGCAGGTCGAAGGAGCACGTGGTCGTGTGCGGGTCCGGATCGGCGGCCGTGGCCCTGGTGGAGCGGCTGCGCGCGGCGAGCACGCGGATCGTGCTCATCGGCTCGGCTCCGGTGGCCGCCGTCGGCGACCGCAAGGTGCTCTACGTCAGGGGTGACGCGCGCAGCCCCGCCACCCTGCGGGCCGCCGGCATCCAGCGGGCCTCCGTCCTGTACGCCTGCGAGCCGGACAGCTCGGCCAACACGGCGATCGCCCTCGCGGCGCACGGGGTGGCCAGACCGGGCGGCAGGCATCCGCTGTCGGCGTACGCCCTGATCACCGACCCCGACCTGTGCGCCGCCCTGCGGGCCCGCCGGCTGAGCCTCCCGGGCCGGCCCCGGCTGCGTCTCGACTTCTTCAACCTGGACGAGCTCGCCGCCCGGGTGCTCCTCGACCGGCACCCGATCGTGAACGAACAGCCGGTCGTCCTCATCGGGCTGGACGCCTTCGGCCGCAGCCTGCTGGTCGAGATGGCGCGCAGGCGGCGGCTGGCCCCCTTCCCCGGCCCGCTGCCGGTGACGATCATCGACGCCCACGCCGCGCGGACCGTCCGGGCCCTGTGCCACAGATTCGAGTTCGTGGCCGATGTGTGCGCGCTGACCACCCACGACGCGCCACCCGGCGACTTCCCGCTCGGCAACCCGCCGCTCGGGGAACTGCTGCCGGCCGAGCCGCCGCAACGGGTGTTCGTGTGCCACGACGACCAGGACCTCGCGCTCAAGACCGCGCTCACCTCGCCGCGCCTGTGGAACTGCGGGCCCGGATCGCTCGTGGTGCGGGTCGAGGAGGCCGGCACCTTCAGCCGGGCCTTCGACAGCGTCCATCTGCTGGAGGGGCTCTCCGGCGCCCTGCGGGTGTTCGCGGTCAACGAGGAGGCCGGTGATCCGCAGCTCATCGGAGAGGACCTGGTGGAGACGCTGGCCCGGGCGATCCACGACAGTTACGTGGCGGAGAACACCGCGCGGCGCCACGTGCGGGCGACCAACCCGTCGCTGGTCCCGTGGGAGAGCCTGCCGCCGCACCTGCGGGCGGCCAACCGGCGGCAGGCCGAGGACATCGGGCGCAAGCTGACGAGCATCGGCTGCGCCCTCGCTCCCCGCGTGGAGCCCGAGCTGCACTTCGCCTTCAAGGACTACGAGATCGAGCAGCTCGCGATGATGGAGCACGAACGGTGGCTGCGGGACCTGATCGCCGACGGGTGGGCCCGCGGCCCGGTCCGCGACACCGAGACCAGGAGGCACCCCGACCTGGGCGGCTGGGACGACATCTCGGACGCGGCCAAGGAGAAGGACCGCGACACCGTGCGGAATCTGCCGCGTATCCTGTCCACCGCCGGGTTCCAGATCGTACGGGTCGGCTGAACGAGTGAGCGGGACGGCCAGGATCGCGTTCACCGGCCATCGGGGCCTCCCGCACGACACGGCCGTGCGGGTCCGCCGCGCCCTGCGGGCCGTGCTCGCCGGCCGGGCCCTGCCGCTGGTGGGCCTGTCCTGCCTGGCCGAGGGGGCCGACCAGCTCTTCGCCAGGGAGGTGCTACGCGTGGGTGGTGACCTGGACGTGGTCGTGCCCGCCGCCGGATACCGGGAGAGCCTGCCCCGGGCGGCCCGGGCGGCGTACGACGACCTGCTCCCGCTCGCGCGGCAGGTGCACCTGATGCCGTTCGGCCGGCCGGAGCCGGTGGCGTACATGGCCGCCGCGGTGTTCATGCTCGAACGGGCGGACGAACTGTTCGCCGTCTGGGACGGGCTGCCGGCGCGCGGGCTCGGCGGCACGGCCGACGTCGTCGCGCACGCCCGCGAGCAGGACATGCGGGTGCTGGTGCTCTGGCCGCCCGGCTCGCGGCGGAACTGACGGGGAGCATGCCAGGAGACGTGGCAGGAGACGTGACGGGGAGCATGACGAGGGGCGCGGCGGTGGGCAGGATCCGGCGGGTCGACGCGCTGCGCGGGTTCGCCGTCTGCGGGATCATGCTGGTGAACACCTGGCAGCGGACGGCGGAGCGACGTGATCTGTCCCCGTTCGGCTGGGTGATGGAGAACCTGGTCCAGAGCCGCTTCTACCCGATCTTCGCGTTCCTTTTCGGCCTGTCCTTCGCGTTGTTCCTCGGCTCGGCCCGGGAACGCTCGGCCCGCCCCCGGGTCGTCCTGCTGCGGCGCCTGGCCGTGCTGGCCGTGCTGGGCGCGGCGCACACCGTGGTCCATCCCGGCGGGGTGCTGCTGCCGTACGCGCTGCTGGGGGTGGCGGTCTTGCTCCCGGCGAGCCTGCTGCCCCGGTGGGTGGTGCTGCTGCTCGGCTGCGGCACGCTGGCCGCCGCCCTGCTCGACTCCGAGCCGTACGTGCTGATCAGCGCGCTGTTCCTGCTCGGCCTGGCCGCCGCCCCGAGCGTGGCGGGCGGCTGGGGAGACCTGGGCGGGACGCGGGTCCTCGCCGCCGTCGGCGGAACGGCTGGGGCGCTGACGGCCGGGCTGACCTGGTGGTGGAACCACGCGCCGCCCGGCGGCGGGGTCTACCAGGCGGCGGCGGTGAGCGGCGCGGCCGCCTACGCGGCGGCGTTCCTGCTGCTCGCCCGCCGGACGGCCCTGTTCGAGGCACTGGGACGGATGGCGCTGACGAACTACGTGACGGGCACGCTGGTGATCGCGGTGGCGCTGCCGCCGCCCGCCGCCGGCGGTTCCGGCGCCGTCGTCATCGTGGGGCTCACCGTCGTGACCCTGGCCGCGCAGGCCGCCTTCTGCCGGTGGTGGCTGGCCCGCCACCGGTACGGCCCGCTGGAGCGGGTGTGGCGGACGCTCACCTGGTGGGGAGAGCCGCCCGCCGGGCAGACTGGGAGCCGTGACCCGCATAGCGCTGTGCCAGATCCCCGTCGACCACGACCCGAAGACCAACCTCGAGACCGTGCGTGACGCTCTCGCCCGGGTGCCGGGAGCGGACCTCGCCGTGTTCCCCGAGGCCACGCTGACCCGGTTCGGCCGGGGCGTGACGCACACGGCCGAACCGCTGGACGGGCCGTTCGTCACCGGCCTCGCGGAGGCGGCGCGTGAGCACGGCGTCGCCGTGATCGCCGGCGTCTTCGAACCGGCCGAGGACGGCCGGGTGTGGAACACCGCCGTCGCCCTGCGGGCGGACGGCTCGCTCGCCGCGGCCTACCGGAAGATCCATCTCTTCGACTCGTTCGGCGCGAAGGAGTCGAACCTGGTCGCGCCGGGGGACGAACCGGTGGTCGTGGAGCTCGCCGGGCTCAGGATCGGCCTGATCACCTGTTACGACGTCCGGTTCCCCGAGCTCGCGCGAGCGCTGGTGGACCGGGGCGCGGACACGTTCGCGGTGATCGCCGCCTGGGGCTCGGGGCCGCTCAAGGAGGACCACTGGACGACCCTCGTCAGGGCCAGGGCCATCGAGAACACCACCTGCACGATCGCCGTCGGTCAGGCTCCCAATCCCGCCATACCGGACGGGTTCGGTGTCGGCCGCAGCATGCTCGTCGAGCCGATGGGCGTCGCCCGCCACGACCTGGGCCCCGGCCCCGGTGTGCTGGTCGCGGAGATCGACCCCGTTTGGACGGCGACCGCGCGCGCCACCCTCCCCTCGCTGGAACACCGACGGCTGGGTGTCGACAGATCGTAAACTACCCCCCATGAACGAGCCGGGACACAGGACGCGGATGCAGAAGGTGATTCCGCCGCGGCTGCTCGTGCCGTACCTGTCGGGCCGGCGCACGATCATCTCCGGGTACGTTTACCGGGTGCAGGACTGCGACCGCCTCACCTCGCCCGCCGCGCTCGTCGAAGCCCTCGACCTGGGCTTCGACGGGTCGGAGCTCACGCCGGACGTGCCCGAGCTGTACGTCATGCGGTGGGACGCCCGGGACATCGACACCTACGTCGTCCCGTACGGCCAGCACATGGGCGGGGATTGGAGCGATGCACCGCCCTTCACCGGGAACGGGTTCACCGCCTCGCGCGAGCAGGTGGTGCCGCAGTTCCACACGATGCCGATGCCGATCCCCGCGGGCGCGGAGATCGTGCACCTCACGCCGGGCGCCGCGCGTTCCTTCGCCGCGTACGACGGCCTGACGTGGCGGCCGGCCCGATGAGCGGCCCTGTGAGCGCCCCGATCAGCGGTGGCGAGCCGGTCGGCCTGGGGTTCGTCGCCCTCTACCGGGACCGGGAGTACGCCGCGGCGCTCGGGCCGGGCAGCGACGACGTGGTGCTGTTCAGCGAGGCGCCGCAGGAGGGCTTCACCGCCGCCGGCGGCTACTGGTGGCTGCGGGTGGACCGGTCCGCGCTGGACCGGCTCACCCTGCTGCGTACGGTCGGGGCGTTCGGCGGGGAGCCCTGCCTGGTGCTGGACGAGGACGACGGGGGCGACGGCGGGGAGGGCGGCCTCCACATCGCCTACACCGGTCACAACGGCCTGAAGGCGGAGGCGCTCGGCTACTGGCTCGTGGACCACGGCGCGTACGAGGTGGTGGTGCCCCGCGACGAGGTGCACGCCGTCCGGGTGGAACGAGTGCCCGTGCCGCTCGCCGCCGACCGGCCGGACGGCCGGGAGCCGGGCGACCGATGACGGCGCCTCCCGGATAAGACCGGTCAGAGGCCCAGGGAGCGGTAGCGGGCGTACCGGGCGGCCGTCCGGTCCTCCGCCGGGCGCGCGAGCAGGCCGGCGATCTCGTGCTCCAGCGTCCTGGCCACCCGGCCGCAGAACGCCTCCGGCTCGTACGCCGCGTCGGGCCGCTCCGGGACCACCCGGTCGGCGATGCCGTCGCGGCGCAGGTCGGTGGCGCGGATGCCCTGAGCCGCGGCCATCTCCGGGGCGAAGTCCACGGTCCGGTACAGCAGCGCCGACGCGCCCTCGGGCGGAAGCGGGGACAGCCAGGCGTGCTGCGCGCAGACGACCCGGTCGGCCGGGAGCAGGGCCAGCGCCGCCCCGCCCGCGCCCTCCCCCAGCAGCAGGCACACGGTCGGCGCGTCGAGCATGACGAGGTCGGCCAGGCAGCGGGCGATCTCGGCGGCGAGGCCGCCCTCCTCGGCCGCCCTCGACAGCGCCGCCCCGGCCGTGTCGACGACCGTGACCAGGGGAAGGCCCAGTTCGCTGGCCAGGCGCATGCCGCGCCGGGCCACCCGCAGACCGGCGGGGCCGAGCCCGCTGCCCCCGCGCCGCCGCCGGTCCTGGCCCAGGACGACGGCGGGCGCCGAGCCGAACCTGGCCAGCGCGAGCAACAGGCCGGGGTCGCGCTCGCCGGTGCCGGTGCCCTGCAGTGGGGTCACGTCGCGCGCCCCGTGTCTCAGCAGTTCGCGGATGCCGGGCCGGTCGTCGCGGCGGGAGCGGGTCACCGCCTCCCACGCCGGGACCGGCTCGGCCGCCTCCTCGGGCTCCGGGCCCGGCGACAGCCCCGAGCGGGGCGCGCAGAGCACGGCCAGCGCCCTGATGGCGATCTCCCGGGCGTCCCCGGCCGAGACCACGGCGTCGACCAGCCCGTGGGCGTGGAGGTTCTCCGCGACCTGGACGCCCTCGGGGAACGGGTAGCCGTGCAGCGACTCGAACACCCGCGGCCCGAGGAAGCCGATCAGCGCGCCCGGCTCGGCCGCGGTCACGTGCCCGAGCGACCCCCACGACGCGAACACCCCGCCCGTGGTCGGGTGGCGCAGGTAGACGACGTACGGCAGCCCCGCGGCCCGGTGCGCGCCGACCGCGGCGGTGATCTTCACCATCTGGGTGAAGGCCAGGGCGCCCTCCTGCATCCGGGTGCCGCCGCTGGCCGGGGCGGCGAGCAGCGGCAGCCGTTCGGAGGTGGCCCGCTCGACGGCCCGGACGAGCCGTTCGGCCGCCGCCACCCCGATCGAACCGGCCAGGAAGGAGAACTCGCAGGCCATCACGGCGACCCGGCGGCCGTCGAGGGTCCCCTCCCCGGTGACGACCGACTCGTCGTATCCCGTCCTGGCCCGCACCCGGGCGAGTTCGGCCGCGTACTCCGAGCCCGGCGCGGCCCGGTCGAGCGGCGGCCCGTCCCACGACTTCCACGAGTGCGGGTCGAGCACCCGCGCGATCAGGGCGCGCGCGTCCGGCCTGGTCACGACGGCCGCCGCCCCGGCGCCACGCGCCGGTGCCCGTGCGCCGCAGGCGGCTTCTCCATCTCGGCGATCAGCTCTTCCCGATACGCGAACTATCCCTTGTGCCGCATATTTTCGGTACTACGGGGCCGATGTCCAGCTGATCATCCCCACCGGCCCCGCCGCTCCGCCGTACGGGCCGCGCCGCCGGGGCCGGGGAGCCCCGCGCACGCCGTACGACCGGGACGCCTCAGCGCGGCGTACGGTGACCGCGCACCTGGTCCATCAGGCGGCGCAGCCGCTGCTGGTTCTCGGGATCGCGGGCCATCGTCTTGGCCTTCTCCATGTTCTCGCGGCCCTTGGGGGTCTGCAGGTACTCCCTGATGCGCTGGACGATATTCGCCATTTCGAACTCACCATCCTGTTTGTGCCGTCACTGAACGGCTACCCAACGGCACCGCCGCCAATCCGCCAATCCCGGACGGCTCCGGGCGTCGCCGGCGTTCACACGATGTCGACCTCGGCGTGCGGGAGGCCGCCGGAGAGCCGGGGATAGCCGGGGCCGCGGTCGAAGAAGGCCGCGGGCGGCGCCTCCCGCAGCCGCTCCCGCAGGCGCGCGGTCGCCTCGGCGTCCACGACGACGTCGTCCCGGGTGCCGGTCAGGACGACGCCGTAGTCGTCGCGCGCGCCCTCGAAGGAGACCTTCCCGTCGCGGACGTCGTCGGCCACACGCTCGGCCGGCCGGTCGTACGGCGAGCCCCAGCCGCCTCCCCCGGTCGTACGGATGCGGATGACCTGCCCGGCGCGTACGGGGAAGTCGTCGACCAGGCCCTCCATCTCCACCCCGTCGACCGTGACCTGGAAGGGACGGCCCGCCCGGCCGCCGTTGACGCCCCAGCACGACAGGATCGAGCGGTCGGCGATCGACATGAAGGAGGCGTCCCGCAGCATCCGGATGTGCTTGTCGTAGCCGAGGCCGCCGCGGAACTCCCCCGGCCCGCCACTGTCCACGGCCAGGCCCAGCCGCTCGACCCGGAACGGCCAGCGTGCCTCGGCGAACTCCGCGGGGATGTTGCGGCTGTCGGGCACGACGTGGATGGTGTCCTCCCCGTCGGCGTACCAGCGCCCGCCCGACCCGCCGCCGAGCACCTCGCGCATGAGGTACGGCCCGTCGTCCGACTCGCCGTACACGCCGGTGTAGCGGATCGTCTCCTGGTCGGCGGGCATCCGCCCGCCGGTGGCCTTGGCCAGCACGCCCGCCAGCACGCCGAGCAGGCGGAGGATCACGAACGTGCGGGCGTTGGTGGGCGCGGGGAAGATCGGCGTGAGCAGGGTGCCCTTCTCCGGGAAGACCATCCTGATCAGCGGTACGACGCCCTCGTTGACGTCGAGCTCGGCCATCCGCTCGGGGGTGTCGGCGAGGTTGCGCAGGATCGGCGCCAGCCACTTCTTCAGGAAGACGCCCTCGGCGTAGTCGCCGGCGTGGTTGATCGGCCCCTTGGCCTGAGCCGAGGTGCCGGTGAAGTCGATGGTCAGCGGGGTGCCGGCGGAGTGGTCGACGGTCAGCGTGATGCGCTGGGTGTGCAGCCGCGGCTCGTCCACGCCGTCGTGCTCGGCGTAGTCCTCCCAGACGTGGACCCCTTCGGGGATCTTCGCGAGCAGCTCCCGCCGGAAGGTCTCGGTCGTCTTGGAGATGATCGCGTCGAAGCAGGCCTCGACCGCCTCCCGGCCGTACCGGCCGAACAGCTCGCCGAGCCGCCGGGCGCCCATGAGGCAGGCCGAGCACTCGGCGTCGAGGTCCCCGGCCAGCGAGTCGGGCATGCGGGAGTTGCGCGTCATGATCGTGAGGGCGGCCCGGTTGGGCACCCCCCCGTCCCACAACCTGATCGGCGGGACCATGAGGCCCTCCTCGAACGCGCTGCGCGCGTGCGACGGCATCGATCCCGGCACCGCGCCGCCGATGTCGTCGTGGTGGCCGAAGGCCTGGACGAACGCGACGACCTCGCCCTCGTGGAAGACGGGCACCGTCACGCACAGGTCGGGCAGGTGGCCGATGCCGCCCTCGGAGAGGTAGACGTCGTTGTGGAAGAACACGTCGCCGGGCCGCATCGTCCCGATCGGGAAGTCGCGGACGACCGGCTGCACCAGCGCCGAATAGGAACGACCGGTCAGCTTGCGCAGCCGCGCGTCGTGGATGCCGGCCCGGAAGTCGTGCGCGTCGCGGATCATCGGCGAGCGGGCGGTGCGCGCGATCGCCGTCTCCACCTCCGTCTCGACCGAGGCGAGCGTGCCCTCCACGATCTCCACGAGCACGGGGTCGGCGGTCCTACCGGTCATCGCTCACCACCACGAGGTTGCCGTAGTCGTCCATGGTCGCCGTGAAGCCGGGATGCACCGGCAGGGTCGAGCCGTACTCCTCGACGACGGCGGGGCCGCGCACCACGGCGCCCGCGCCGAGGTCGTCGCGGCGGTAGACCACGGTCCTGCCCCACCGCTCGTAGTACACGTCACGGGTTCCGACCGGGCTCGGCTCGTCCGCCTGGTACGGCCTGCGCGCGAGCTTCGGCCGGGTGATCGGGCCGATGCCGGACACCCGGAGGTTGACCCACTCGACGGCGTGACGGGCATCGTCGCGGTAGCCGTACCCGTAGAGCCTCTCGTGCTCGGCGTGGAACCGGTCCGCGACCACGGCGAGCCACGCCTCGTCCACCGGGCCGTCCGGCGCGGGCACCCGCACCTCGTACGCCTGGCCGTAGTAGCGCAGGTCGGCGGTGCGCGCGTACACGTGCTCGGCGAAGCCCTCGCGGCCGAGCGCGTCCGCCGCCTCGGCCTCCAGGCCGGCGAGGATCTCGCCGAGCGCCCGCGGCGACGGCTCACGGGTCACGTGCGTGCGGACGTAGTCGTTCTTCACGTCCACTGTGAGCAGGCCGAACGCGGACACGTTCCCCGGGTCGGGCGGGATGATCGCGGCGGGCAGCCCGAGGACGTCGATCAGCCTGCAGGCCAGCAGCGGGCCGGAGCCGCCGAACGCGACCAGCGGGAAGTCCCGCACGTCGAGGCCGCGCTGCACGGTGATCTGCCGGATCGCGTTCGACTGGTTGAACGCGCTGATCTCCAGGATCCCGGTGGCGCAGTGCTCGGGGGTCAGCCCGAGCCGGGCGGCGAGCGCCTCGACGCCCGCCCGCGCCGCGGCGACGTCGAGGCGGATCTCCCCGCCGAGCAGGTGCGGCGGCACCCGGCCGAGGAAGACGTGCGCGTCGGTCACCGTCACCTCGGCGCCGCCCGCCCCGTAACAGATCGGCCCGGGGTCCGCGCCCGCGGACCGGGGGCCCACCTTCAGCGTCCCCTCGGGGGAGACCCAGGCGATGGACCCGCCGCCCGCCCCGACCGTGACGATGTCGATCATCGGGATCTTGCAGGGGTAGCGGCCGATCCTGCCCTCGGTCGTCAGCGAGGGCTCGCCGTCCACCACCACGGCCACGTCGGTCGAGGTGCCGCCGCCGTCGAGGGTGATCGCGCTCGGATGCCCGGCGGCGCCGGCCACCAGCGCGGCGCCGAGCGCGCCCGCCGCCGGGCCGGACAGGACGGTCGTGATCGGCTGGTGCACCACCTCGGCCGCCGACAGCACGCCGCCGTTGCTCTTCATGACGGAGAAGGGCCGGCCGAGCCGCTCGGACAGGTTCTCGATGTACCGCCGCATGATCGGCTTGACCGCCGCGTCCACCAGCGTGGTCACCGACCGCTCGTACTCCCGGTACTCCCGCAGCACGTCGCTCGACAGCGAGACGACGGCCTCCGGGTGCTCGCGCTCCAGCACCTCGCGCATCCGCCGCTCGTGGGCGGGGTTGGCGTAGGAGTGCAGGAAGCACACGCCGATCGCGGTGACGCCCCGCTCCCTGAACCACCGCGCGGCGGCCGCGGCCTGCTCCTCGTCGAACGGCCGGACCTCGCGGCCGAGGTGGTCGAGCCGTCCCCCCACGGCACGCACCCGGTGGACGGGCACGATCCGCGGCGGCTTCACCCAGAAGTAGGAGTTGCCGTAGCCGTCCGGCACGCTCTGCCGGGCGATCTCCAGTACGGACTCGAAGCCCTCGGTGGTGACGAACCCCAGATGGGCGGTGCCGTCCGGGCGGTCCTCCAGCAACTGGTTGGTGGCGACGGTCGTGCCGTGGACGAGGGCGGCGACGGCATCGAGGTCGCGGGACCCCCCATGGGTCTCCAGCACCTTGTGCACGCCTGCCATGAAACCATCGGCCGGGTTGGCAGGAGTGGAGGGAGTCTTGGTCGTGACGACGCGGCCGGACTCCTCGTCGACGAGAACGACGTCGGTGAAGGTGCCGCCGGTGTCTACCCCGATGCGGATGGACATGCTCAGTGTCTATCGAGCGCCGCCACCGGGAAGAACCGGCGCACTCTGCCGAAGAATCAGGACACCGTCGTCACACCCTGCCTACCCGGACCGCCTACGGGATCAGACCGCGCAGGCGCCGTCGTCACACCCGGCGCCCGCCTTCTCCTGGGTCGCCCTCTCCTGGGCCGTACGGGCCTCGACCTCTCGCAGCGCGGCCACGAGCGTCTCGACGGGCTGCGCGCCCGAGACGGCGTACTTCTCCTCGAACAGGAACAGCGGGACGGAGCGCACGCCCAGCGCGTGGGCGCGGGCCAGATCGGCGCGCACCTGCTCCGCGCCCTCCCCGGTGTCCTCGACGCCGGTCTCGGCGGCGAGCCCGGCCAGCGTGCCGGGGTCCCCCACGTCGAGGCCGTCGGTGAAGTGGGCCCGGAACAGCCGCTCGGCCATCGCCGCTCCGCGCCCGGCCCGCCCGGCGAGCGAGATCAGCCGGTGCGCCTCGAAGGTGCCGGCCTGCAGCGCCCGGTCGAAGCGGAGGTCCAGCCCGTCCTCGGCGGCCACGCCCGCCACGCGGGCGGTCATCTGCGCCACCTGCCCGGCGCCGCCGAACTTGCGCTCCAGCGCGCGCAGCAGCGGCTCACCGGTGGAGACGCCGTCCGGGTCGAGCTGGAAGGGGCGGTGCGCCACCTCGACGTCCCCCTCGAAGAGGCGTACGGCCTGCTGGAGCCGGTGGTGCCCGATGTAGCACCAGGGACACACGACATCAGAGAAGATCTCGACTTTCACGACATGTCCCAACCGGCGCGCCCTCCGGCCGATTCCCCCGGACCCAGGAGAAGTCGCCTAGGGCGCGTATCGGGTTGTGATCAAGAGGTGACCCGGGTGGGGTCTTTGATTCAGATCATGGCGGCGCGGAGGCCAAGACCGAGGTGACGGCCGCCAGGTTCGTCGAGCGCTGGGAGGAGCGCCGGGCACGCGCCGCGGCGGCACGCTGAGCCTTCCAGCGCGCCGCGGGCGGCGAGGTGGGGCGCCGTCGCCGTGGAATGATCCTCACCTATGGATCTCGCCGCGCAGCTACTTCTTGGCGTTTTCACGCTCCTGACGATCATGGTGCTGGCCACGGCCGCCCAGCGCCTGCTGAACGTCAGGTTCGGCAGGCTGCGCACGTTCCTGGCCGCGCTGGCCGCCTTCGGGCTGGCGCGGCCGGTGCTAGAGCCGATCCTGGGCTCGCTCGGCGGGGTCGACGCGCAGCACCCACCCGCCGCGGCGGCCCTGGCGCTCCTGCTGCTCATCGTCATGTGCGTGGTGCTCATCCCCATGGTGATCCTCGTGCTGGCCGAGGCGCTGGTGCCGCCCGGCTCGGTTCCGGGGCCGCTGGAGCTGATCAGGTCCGTCCGCGGCCGCGTCTCCCGATCCAGGCGCTACTCGCAGATCACCAGGATCGCGATCAGGCACGGCCTCGGCCCCTACCTGCGCGGCCGGGGCGAGCGGCTGGAAGACCGTTCGGGCAAGGTACGGCTGGCCAGGTCGCTGCGCGAGGCGCTCGAGGACGGCGGGGTCACGTTCGTCAAGCTCGGCCAGATCCTGTCCACCCGGCGTGACCTGCTGCCCGCCGAGTTCGTCGAGGAGCTGGGAGGGCTGCAGGACCAGGTCGCCCCGGCGCGCTGGGAGCATGTCGAGCCGGTGCTCAGGGCCGAGTTGGGCGGGCCGGTCGAGGAGGTGTTCGCCGAGTTCGGCAGGACGCCGCTGGCCGCCGCCTCCATCGGGCAGGTCCACCCCGCCCGCCTGCACACCGGCGAGAGCGTCGTGGTCAAGGTGCGGCGGCCGGGGATCCAGTCGGTCGTCGCGAAGGACCTCGACATCGTCAGGCGGCTGGCGGCCACACTGGAGTCGCGCACCCGCTGGGGCCGCTCGCTCGGCCTGGGCGACCTGGCCGAGGGGTTCGCGACCGCCATCCGCGAGGAGCTCGACTTCCGCGTGGAGGCGGCCAACATGGCGGCAGTCGCGGCCTCCGACGGCGGCGGCGTCACCTACCCCGCCCCGATCAGCGCCATGTGCACCGAACGCGTGCTCGTCATGCGCCGCCTGTCGGGCAGTCCGGTCACCACGGCCGCACCCGAGCAGGGGCCGCGGCTGGCCCGCGACCTGCTCGACTGCCTGCTCAGGCAGATCCTCGTCGAGGGCGTCTTCCACGCCGACCCGCATCCCGGCAATCTCATGCTGCTCGAGGACGGCACCCTAGGGCTGCTCGACTTCGGCTCCGTCGGCCGGCTCGACGGCTCGGTGCGCTCGGCGCTGCAGCGCTTCCTGCTCGCCATGAACCGGCAGGACCCCCTCGGCGTCACCGACGCGCTGCTGGAGGTGGTGCCCAGGCCGGAGGACATCGACGAGGCCGCGTTAGAGCGTGCGCTCGGCCAGTTCATGGCCAGGCATCTGGCGCCCGGCATGGACAGCGTGCAGCTGTTCACCGACCTGTTCAAGATCGTCTCCGCGTACGGGCTGTCGATCCCGCCGGAGGTCGCCGCCGTGTTCCGCGCGCTGGCCACGCTGGAGGGCACGCTCGTACGCCTCTCCCCCGGGTTCGACCTGATCGGCGAGGCGCGCGCGTTCGCGGGCCGTTACCTCGCCGAGCGGGTCGCCCCTGAGACGGTCAGGGAGACCGTCACCCAGGAGCTGGCCGCGCTGCTGCCGATGCTGCGCCGCCTGCCGCGCCGCGTCGAGCGCATCGCGAGCGCCGCGGAGCACGGCAGGTTCACCCTGAACGTCCGGCTGCTCGCCGACGACCGCGACCGCAGCTACGTGACGGGCCTGCTCCACCAGGTGCTCCTGACGGTGCTCGGCGCCACGGCCGGGGTGATGGCGGTCATCCTCCTCGGGACGGACGGCGGCCCGCAGGTGCTGTCGAACACCTCGTTGTTCCAGCTCATCGGCTACAACCTGCTGGGGATCTCCGCCATCCTGGTGCTGCGCGTCCTGGCCGTGATCTTCCGCCGCCCGCGCGCCTCGGACGATCATCACTCGTAGCCGAGCGGCTCGCGAGCTGGTAGGGCGCCTCCAGCACGGCCGTTTCGCCGGCGGCCCACCTAGACCCCACCCGGGCCACCTCTTGATCACAACCCGATACGCGCCCTAACGGCGGCGGGAGTTGCGGCCGAGGAGCCAGCCGATGACGGCGCTGCCGAGGGCCACCCCGGCGCCCGTGCCGAAGGCCGCGAGCATCGTCCAGGCCGGCACGCCCTGGCGGGGCGCGGCCGGAGCCTCACGGGTGAACACGCGCGGCGCCGTCTCCCCGGCCGCGGCCGTCGCCGCCGGAACGGCCTCGGACACGGCGGGAGCGGTTCCGGACACGGCGACGGGAACGGCGGAGGCGGACAGCAGGTGCCGCTCGACGGCGGAGAAGAACTCCCCGGCGGTCTTCTTGGCCACCGAGGCGAGCATCCGCTGCCCCACGCCGCCGATCATGCCGCCGACCACGGCCTCGGCGTCGAAGTCGACCCGGGTGCCGCCCTCGGCGTCGCTCAGCCGTACGGCCACGGTGGCCTCGACGGTGCCGGGGGCGCCCTGGCCGCGCGCGCCGAGCGTGAACCGGTCCGGCTCCTCCTGGTCGCGCAGGGCCACCTCACCCTGGTAGACGCCCCTGACCGAGGCGACCCCCGCCGTGACCGTCATCGCGTACACGTTCTCGCCGACCGTCTCCAGGCGCTCGCAGCCGGGGATCGTCCGCACCAGGACGCCGGGGTCCTGGAGGGCGTCCCAGACCCGCTTGCGCTCCGCCGCGACCACCGCGCTGCCCGAGACCTTCATGGCCACCTCCGATGCCGAGCACCCTAGAGAATCACCCGTACGGCGGGAACGGCAAGACATGCCCGGCCACGACGCGGCGGTACGGCCGGGCTACCGGGAGGCCGCGGCCGTGGCGGGAGGATCCGCTTCACGAAGCCCCGTCCCGGGGAGCTCCGCCGCGGGAAGCGGGGACGGCGCGGTCTCACGGCAGACGTTGCGGCGGACCACCCCCAGCAGGGAGCGGAGGGTCTCGACCTGCTCCGGCGTCAGGCCGTCGGACAGCCGCCGGTGAAGCTCCTCCTCCACCCGGCGGACCTCGGCACGCAGCGTGTCGCCCTTCGGCGTCGTGCTCACCACGCTGATCCGCCGGTTGCGGGGGGACGGAGCGCGGCTCACGAACCCGCTGCGCTCCAGCCGTTGCAGGCTCTTGGTCATCGTCGACATGTCGATGCCCACCGCCGCCGCGAGCCTGTTCTGGGACATGGGGCCGTTGGCCCACAGCGCGTTGAGCACCCGATCCTGACCGGGATAGAGGCCGATCTCCGCGAGCAGCGCGGCGAGCAGGACGCGGTGCCCCAGGGCCGCCTGGGCCATCAGGCAGCTCAGGCTGTCGGGGTCCTCTCCGGGCGCCCCTCCGCACCCCGCCCCGGCCGCGGACGTCGTCCCGCACGCCTCCACGCCGTCCGTCCGTGCTTCCGTCATCACGCCGCCTCCTCTGCGACGAGCCTACCGCTTGCATATTGGTCGGCCAAGTTGTATGAGTATCTATGGCCGACCAAGTTGGCCGACCAAGTATATTCGGGAGGTCTTGACCATGCTGTTCACACCCCACACCCTGGGCTCTCTTCGCCTGCCGAACCGTCTCGTCATGGCACCCATGACGCGGTCACGTGCGTACGTCGCGGGGATCCCCTCGCCGTTGACCGCGCTCTACTACGCCCAGCGCGCCTCGGCCGGCCTGATCGTCACGGAGGGCGTCCAGCCCAGCGCGGTGGGACAGGGCTACATGAACACCCCGGGGCTGCACACCGACGAGCAGGTCGCCGGGTGGCGGGAGGTGACCGACGCCGTCCACGCGGCGGGCGGCCGGATCGTGGCCCAGATCATGCACACGGGCGGAGTGGGCCACCCCGACAACACGGGCCACCTCCCGGTCGCCCCCTCCGCCGTACGGCTCGGCGAGCAGATCTTCACGCCCGCGGGCCTTCAGGACACGCCGGTGGCCGTGGAGCTGTCCACCGCCGAGGTGGAGGCCACGGTCGGCGACTTCGCCGCCGCCGCCCGGCGCGCGGTGGACGCCGGGTTCGACGGCGTCGAGCTGCACGGCGCCAACGGCTACCTGATCCACCAGTTCCTGTCGCAGAACGCCAACCTCCGCGACGACCGGTACGGCGGGTCGGTGGAGGGCCGGATCCGGTTCGCGGTGGAGACAGCGAAGGCCGTCGCGGACGAGATCGGCCCCTCCCGGGTGGGAATCCGGCTGTCCCCCCGGAACGGCGCCCAGGGACTGGTGGAGGAGGACGCCCACGAGGTCTATCCCGCGCTGGTGTCCGAGCTCGCCGGTCTCGACCTGGTCTACCTGCACCTGCTGGCGACCGGCGGCGCCGAGCTGGACGCGCGCATCCGGGACCTGTGGCCGAACACCCTGATCGTCAACGACCCCACGGCGACCGACCCGGCGGCCTCCGCCGCCGAACGCCTGCGCTGGGGCGCCGATCTCGTCGCGCTGGGCAAGTCCTTCCTGGCCAACCCCGACCTGCCGGTGCGCCTGCGCGTCGGCGCGCCGCTGAACGAGGCGGACCTGAGCACGGCCTTCGGCGGCGACCACCGCGGCTACACCGACTACCCCACCCTGGCCCTCCACCCCGCCGTCGCCTGACCCCGGGGAACCTGACCCCGGGGAAAGCGCGGGAAGGACCACGGAAGACCAGGCGAGGACCTCCGGTTCGCGGAACCGGAGGTCCTCGCCGTTCCTACGCGCATCTCCGCGACGGCCGGAGGGCTCGCGACGTCAACCGCGCGGCGTACGGGGGAATCAGCCGCACGGCGGACGCCGCCCGTGCCGCCGTCGGGCCACTCTTGGTCATGTGCCCGAGCCGGGCACGCCCGGCGGGACGGGACACCTGTCCCTGTTCACCGGGACCGTCCGACCGGCATCGTCCGTACTGCAAGGAACGGGGATCCGGCACCGCGAACCGGGCCGCTTCGGCGTGCCTCACGGCTGTGACGAAGATCGCACCTCGCGGGGCCCTAATGCTCTACAGCTTGTAGTACTACTGAATATAGAACTACAAGTCGTAGAGCTCGGCGTGAGGAAGACATGGACGCGCTTGACCTGGCACGGTGGCAGTTCGGGGTGACCACCGTCTACCACTTTCTCTTCGTGCCCCTGACGATCGGGCTCGGCGTCTACGTGGCCGGCCTGCAGACCGCCTGGCACCGTACGGGCCGGGAGCACTACCTGCGGCTCACCAGGTTCTTCGGCAAGCTCTTCCTGATCAACTTCGCCATGGGCGTGGTCACCGGCATCGTGCAGGAGTTCCAGTTCGGGATGAACTGGAGCGAGTACTCGACCTTCGTCGGCGACGTGTTCGGCGCGCCGCTGGCGCTGGAGGCGCTGCTCGCCTTCTTCCTGGAGTCGACGTTCCTCGGCCTGTGGATCTTCGGCTGGGACCGGCTGCCCAAGCGGGTCCACCTCGCCTGCCTGTGGGCGGCGGTCATCGGCTCCAACCTGTCGGCCTACTTCATCCTCGCGGCCAACGCCTGGATGAAGCACCCGGTCGGCTACGAGGTCGTGGACGGCCGGGCCCGGATGACCGACCTGTGGGCCGTGCTGACCAACTCGACCGCGCTCGCCCAGGTGCCGCACGTCGTGGCCGCCTCGTTCGTCGTGGCCGGCGGGTTCGTCCTCGCCGTCATCGGCTACCGCGTCCTGCGTGAGCGCGGCCTCGGCGTGCTGCCCGGCCGCCGGGCCCGCACGGTCACCGCGGAGGACGCCACGACGCCGATGCGCCGCCTCCCGGACATGTGGCGGACCGCCCTGCGCGCCGCACTCGTGATGACCGCGATCGCGGGAGCCGTGGTCGCGGGCACCGGCGACCTGTCCGGCCGGCTCCTGCACGAGCAGCAGCCGATGAAGCTGGCCGCGGCCGAGGGCCTGCGTCACGACACGGCCGGCGCGCCGTTCTCGATCGCGCCCGGCGTCGAGGTGCCCGGCCTGCTCAGCCTGCTCGCCGCGCACGACCCCGCCGCGACCGTCCAGGGCGTGGACGACATCCAGGCGAGGTACGAGAAGGCCTTCGGCCCGGCCGACTACACCCCGAACCTGCCGGTCGTCTTCTGGTCGTTCCGCGTGATGATCAACTTCGGCATGGCCACGGTGGGCCTCTCCGTGCTCGGCCTCTGGCTGACCAGGAAGCGCCGCGGGCGGCGGGCCGGCCGGCGCGCCGGGCAGAGCGAGCCCCTGCCCGCCTGGTTCGCGCGCCTCTGCGTGCTGGCGCTCCCGCTCCCGGCCACCGCGATCATCGCCGGCTGGCTGCTCAGCGAGATCGGCCGCCAGCCGTGGACCGTGCAGGGCGAGCTCATGACGGCCGCGAGCGTGTCGCCCGGCGTCTCGCTCACCGAGGTCGCGATCACGCTGGCCGTCTTCACGGTCCTGTACGGCGTGCTCGCGCTGGCCGAGGGCGCGCTGCTGCTGCGGCACGTCAAGGCCGGCCCCGAACTGCCCGCCCCGGCCCCCGGGCCCGCCGCCGCGGTTCCGCCGGCGCGGGCGGAGGAGACCCGGCTCACCCCGACCCTCATGTACTGAGGAGCCACGAGATGACGACCTTCTGGTTCATCGTGATCGCCTTCCTCTGGACGGGCTACTTCGTCCTGGAGGGGTTCGACTTCGGCGTGGGCGCGCTGCTGCCGCTGCTGTCGCGCTCGGAGGCGGACCGCAGGCAGGTGCTCGGCACCATCGGCCCGGTGTGGGACGGCAACGAGGTCTGGCTCATCACCGCGATCGGGGCGATGTTCGCCGCCTTCCCCGCGTGGTACTCCGGCCTGCTGAGCGGCTTCTACCTGCCGGTCTTCCTGGTGATCACGGGCCTGATCGTGCGCGGCGTCGGCCTGGAGTGGCGCGGCAAGGTCCACTCCCGGCGCGAGGTCGCCCTGTGCGACGCCGGGATCGTCACCGGCAGCGTGCTGCCCGCGTTCCTGTGGGGCGCGATCTTCGGCAACCTGCTGTTCGGCACGGCCCTCGCGACCGTGCTCGGCGGGGCCCTGTCGCTGTCGGTGGCCGTGCTGCACGGCGCGGTGTTCGTGGCGCTCAAGACGACCGGCGGGGTGCGGGCCCGCGCCCGCCGCGCCGCCCTGCTGGCGGCGGTCGGCGCGATGCCGGTCGCGCTCAGCACGCTGCCGTCCGTGCCCGGCAGGGGGCCGCTGTGGACGCTGGGGACGGCCCTGCTCGCCGCCGCCGCGCTCGCGGCCGGGGTCACGCTGGTGTGGGGCCGCCGGGAGGGCTGGGCCTTCGCGGCGACCGCCACGGCGATCACCGCGACGACCGCCACCGTCTTCGGCGTGCTGTCGGCGGCGCCGCTGCCCGGCCTGACCCTGGCCGAGGCGGCCTCCGCGCCGTACACGCTGACGCTCCTCACCTGGATCGGCCTGATCGCCCTGCCGGGCGTCCTCGCCTATCAGGCCTGGACCTACTGGGTGTTCCGCAAGCGCCTCACCGCCGAGCTCTCCTGAGTTTCTCCAAGCCGACGAACAGACGAATACGCAGAGCACTCAATCTTTCACGGATCGTCGCGAAGGCCTGCGGGAGACCGTGTCGTACGCTGAGAATATGAGCGTGGTTACCTTTCAGGCCGATCCGCGCACCGAAGCCGCGCTGGCCGAACTCACCGCCGACGGTCAGGCTACCGACGAGGTGATCCGCGAGGCGATCGTGATGGCTTGGCGGCTACGGCGCGCGGAAACGGCGCGGCGCGAGGCCCTCGCTCTCGCGGATGATCCAGAGGACCGCGAGGAAGCCCGTGCGATCATGCGTGACATGGAATCCCTCCGTGCGTGGTGATGTCTACCGTCTCCGCTCTCCCCGGGACGGCATGAAGCACGAGCAGAGCGGCGAGCGGTTCGCCGTAGTGATCCAGTCCGACTTCATCCCGGCTCTCTCGACGCTGCTCGTCGCCCCGACCTCCACGAGCGCGCGTCCTACATCCTTCCGTCCCGAGATCGAGTTGCTGGGCAAGTCGACGCGGATCATGCTGGAACAGACCGCCGCGGTCGCACCGGAGCGACTCGGTTCCTTCACCGGTCGGCTCTCCCCCGCCGAACTGCTCGAAATCGACGAAGCGCTCCATCTCCTGCTCGGTCTGGTTCGCTGAAGGCGCCCGGCTCTCGGGCCGCCGCCGTACTCAGCGCGTGAGGCGCAGGGTGTGGAGGTCGGAGGGGGAGATGGGCATCCGGTCGATCGGGATGCCCTCGGCGTCCTCGATCGCGGCGGCGACGACGGCGGAGACCGGGATGACCCCGGCCTCCCCGGCGCCCTTGATCCCCAGGGGGTTGAGCGGCGAGGGGGTCTCCAGGTGGGCCGTCTCGATGCGCGGCACCTCCGTGGCGTACGGCATCAGGAAGTCCATGAACGAGGCGTTCAGCAACTGGCCGTGCTCGTCGTAGACCATCTTCTCGTACAGCGCGCCGCCGACGCCCTGGGCGACCCCTCCGTGGATCTGCCCCTCGACGATCATCGGGTTGATCAGCCTGCCGCAGTCGTGCACGACGGCGTACCGCAGGATCCTGATCTCGGCGGTGTCCGGGTCGGTCTCCACGATCGCGGCGTGCATGCCGGCCGCGAAGGTCGACCTGACCGGCGAGTAGTAGTCGCGGCCCTCCAGGCCGGGCTCCTCCCCCTCCGCCACCGGCGGCCGGTCGTCCGAGGCGGGCCCGGCGAACTGGGTGGCCCGCTTGGCCTCCTCGTCGAAGGCGTACCGCAGCGGGTTGGACAGCACGGCGACGGTCGCCAGCGGGATCGACGCCGACGGCGCGCCCGCCACGTGGACCATCCCGTCGGTGATCTCCAGGTCGCGCGGGTCGGCCTCCAGCGCCTCGGCCGCGATCCGCAGCGCCTTCTCCCTGACCTTGCGGCAGGCCAGCGCGATCGCGTTGCCGCTCATCACGGCCGCGCGTGAGGCGAAGGTGCCCACGGCGTAGCCGAAGCGCCGGGTGTCGCCGGTGACGACCGACACCTTCTCGATCGGCACGCCGAGCTCGGTCGCCGCGATCTGCGCGAACACCGTCTCGTGGCCCTGCCCCTGGGAGGTGAGGCCGGTCGACACGTGCACCCGGCCGTCGGAGGTGATCTGCACGTGACCGCCCTCGTACGGCCCGACGCCGGTGCCCTCGACGTAGCAGCCGACGCCGATGCCGATCCTGCGGCCCTCGGCCGCCGCCCGCGCCTTCTCCTCCGGGAAGGAGTCCCAGCCGATCAGCTCTTTGAGCATGCGCAGGGCCTCGGGGTAGTCACCGCTGTCGTAGATCAGCGGGCGCCCGTCCTGGAACGTCAGGCCCTGGTCGTAGGGGAACTCGTCCGGCTGGATGAAGTTGGCCGCCCTGACCTCCGTACGGTCCCGGCCGAGGTAGGCGGCGATCTTGTCCATGGTGCGCTCCATGCAGAAGACGCCCTGCGGGCGGCCCGCGCCCCGGTACGGCGTGACCTGCACGGTGTTGGTGTAGACCGAGGAGAACTCGACCCGGTAGGCGCCCACCCGGTACGGCCCGAGCAGCTGGGTCGAGGTGATGATCGGCACGATGATCCCGTACGGCGTGTACGCGCCGTGGTCGTGCAGGATCTCCACCTCCAGCCCGAGGAGGCGGCCGTCGTCGTCGAAGCCGGCCCGGACGTGCTGCACCTGCCCGCGCTCGTGGGAGGAGGAGACGAAGTGCTCGCGCCGGTCCTCGGTCCACTTCACCTCCCGGTTCAGCAGCCGGGCCGCCCACGGGACGAGGATCTCCTCGGGCCAGGGATGGACGATCTTGACGCCGAAGCCGCCGCCGACGTCGGGCGCGACCACCTCCACCTTGGGCAGCGGCAGCCCCAGCTTGGCCGCGATCGCCATCCGCACGCTGGTGGAGGTCTGTGTGGAGGAGTAGACGCGCAGCGACTCGTCGTCGGCGTCCCAGCGGGCGTACACGCCCTTCCCCTCCAGCGGCGTGCAGGCGCTGCGCTCGACGTCGAGGCGGAACTCCAGCCGGTGGGGGGCCGCGTCGACCGCCTCCCGCGCCGTCACGCCGCCGGGGCCGGGCACCTCCTGCACGAGGTGCGCGCCGATGTTGCCCGGCACGTCCTCGTGTACCAGGTGCGCGCCTCCGGCGGCCTCCTCCAGGCTCACGACCGGCTTGAGGACCTCGTAGTCCACCCGGATCAGCGCGCACGCGTCCTCGGCGAGGTAGCGGTCACGGGCGACGACCATCACGACCGGCTCCCCCACGTGCCGCACGACCTCCCGGGCCAGCGCGTACGCCGTGCGGCCGTGGGTGAGGGCCGGGTGCGGGATCAGCAGCGGCAGCGGCTCGGCCAGCGCGCCCGGCAGGTCCTCCCACGTGTAGATCGCGACCAGACCGTCCACGTCGAGCGCGCCGGACACGTCGACGTCGAGGATCCGCGCGTGGGCGTGCGGCGACCTGACGAAGGCGGCGGCCAGCGCGCCCGCGCCCAGGTCGTCGAGGTAGCGCCCCTGACCGGTTATCAGCCGGGGGTCCTCGCGCCGCCGGACCGGCTCGCCGAACAGCCTGGTCGTCATGCCCCACCCTCTTCCGCCTGGATCTCGGCGGCGCGGTGGACCGCCTTGAGGATGTTCTGGTAGCCGGTGCACCGGCACAGGTTGCCCGCCACGGCCTCCAGCGCCTCCTCCTCCGTCGGCGCGGGGTTGTCCCGCAGGAACGCGGTGACCGTGCACAGGAACCCCGGCGTGCAGAACCCGCACTGCAGGGCGTGGCACTCGGTGAAGGCCCGCTGGACCGGGGACAGCGCGCCGTCGCGGGCCAGCCCCTCCACCGTCGTGATCTCCTGACCGTCCACGGTGACGGCGAACGTCAGGCACGACCGCACCGGCTCGCCGTCCAGCAGCACCGTGCACGCGCCGCAGACGCCGTGCTCGCAGCCGACGTGAGTGCCGGTGAGGCCGAGATCGTGGCGCAGGCAGTCGGACAGCAGTCGCCGCCCGGGCACCGTCGCCTCCCGCACGACCCCGTTGACCGTCAGCGTCACGTGATGGTGTGTCTCGTTCACGATTCCTCCCCGTGGGCCGCGGAAGCGGCGTCCCGCAGCGCCCGTACGGCGAGCACGCCCGTGAGGTGGCGGCGGTAGTCCGCCGTCGCGTGGATGTCGCCCTCCGGCTCGACCAGGTCCCGTACGGCCGCCGCCACCGCGTCCCAGGCCACCGAGGCCGCCGGGCGCGGGCCGCAGGCGGCGGTCACGTCCGCGACCACCGGGACCGGTCCCACGCTCACGCAGGCGACGCGGGCGGCGGCGATCCGGAGGTCCTCGTCCAGGGTGACGGCGGCGGCGACCCCGGCCACCGCGTAGTCGCCGTGCCGCCGGGCCACCTCGTGGAAGGCCGTGCCCGACCGCGCCGGCAGCGCCGGGAAGAACGCCGACACGGCCAGCTCGCCGGGCCGCACCGCCGACTCCATCGGGCCGGTGAAGAACGCCGCGGCCGGCACCTCCCGCTCCCCGCCCCGGCTCGCCAGCCGTACGGACCCGCCGAGCAGGGCGAGGACGGCGGGCATCTCGGCGGCGGGGTCGGCGTGGACGAGGCTGCCCACCACGGTGCCCCGGTTGCGGATCACGGGGTGGGCGACCAGGCGCAGCGCCTGCCGCAGCAGCGGCTGGGCCGCCTCGGCCCCGGGCGAGCGCTCGACGGCGGCGTGGCGGGCGAGGGCTCCGACGCGTACGCCGGACGGCCCGGCCTCGATCCCGTCCAAGCCGGGCACGCGGTTGACGTCCACGACGCGGGCGGGCGCGGCGAGGCGCATGTTGAGCAGCGGGATCAGGCTCTGGCCGCCCGCCAGGACCTTCCCGCCGGAGCCCGCCTCGGCGAGGAGGCCGAGCGCCTCGCCGAGGGTGGCCGGGCGGCGGTAGTCGAACGGAGGCGGCTTCACCGCGTCGTCCGGGACACGCGCCGATCAGACGGCCGGGTCTCGTTCGAGCCCGATCTCCCCACCTGTGACCTCCTTCGCGGGCCTGCCCGCGATGGCGCGGAGCAGGTGATAGCCGGCGAGTACCACGATCGTGCCCAGCGCGATCCCGGCGAGCGAGAAGTCCCCGGTGATCTGGTGGGTGACCGGCCCGATCGCGAGGATGATCCCCGCGCCGATCGGCACCATGTTGACCGGATCGGCGAAGTCCACCCGGTTCTCCACCCAGATCTTCGCGCCGAGCAGCCCGATCATGCCGTACAGGATGACCGTGACGCCGCCGAGCACGCCGCCGGGCGTGGCGGCGACCAGCGCGCCGAACTTCGGGCACAGGCCGAACAGGATCGCGATGACCGCGGCGATGTAGTACGCCGCCGTCGAGTAGACCCTGGTGGCCGCCATGACGCCGATGTTCTCCGCGTACGTCGTGGTGGGCGAGCCGCCGACGGCGGTCGCGACCGCGGTGCCGACGCCGTCGGCGGCGATCGCCCGGCCCATCAGGGGGTCGACGTCGGCGCCGGTCATCTGGCCGACCGCCTTGACGTGGCCGACGTTCTCCGCGATCAGGGCGATCACGGCGGGCAGCACGACCAGCACGGCCGACGCCTGGAACGACGGCGCGTGGAAGTGCGGCAGCCCGATCCAGCCGGCGTCGGCGACGGCCTGGAAGCTCACCCGGGGATGGGTGTCGACCGCCCCGGTGCCCGCGTTGTAGGCGGTGATGTTCCCGAACACCCTGTCGGCGAGCCAGGACAGGACGAACCCGAAGACCAGCCCCAGCAGCACGCCGATCCGGCCGAGGAAGCCGCGGAACAGCACGACGAACACGAACGTCGCGATCATGGTGATCAGCGCGATCCACGGGTCCTGCGGCCAGTACACGTCGGCCACGACGTACGCCAGGCCGAACCCGATCAGCATGACCACCGCTCCGGTCACGACCGGCGGGAAGATCCGGTGGATCACCCGCACGCCGAGGACGTGGACGACCACGCCGCACACCGCGAGCACGAGACCCGCGACGAGGATCGCCCCGGTGACGACCCGGTCGGCCCCCGGGGTGTCGCCGCCGAACGCCGCGCGCACCGCCACCACGCCGCCGACGAACGACGCCGAGGTGCCGAGATAGCTGGGCACCCTGCCGCGGGTGATCAGCAGGAACAGGATCGTCGCGACGCCGGACATCATCACCGCGGTGTTCGGGTCGAGCCCCATCACGAGGGGGAACACGAAGGTCGCGCCGAACATGGCGATCACGTGCTGCGCGCCGATGCCGGCCATCCGCGGCCAGCTCAGCCTCTCATCGGGTTTGACGACCTCGCCGGGTGCCAGCCCTCTGCCGTCTCCGTGCACCGTCCATCTGAAAGTCATGTACGTCCCTCCAGCTGGGCCGTGGGCTCGGCCACCCCGCAGGCGTCCCGCGTACTTCCTTGACCGTTTGGGGCACTTTAGGACCGGCGTGCGCGACAGACATGGGCATGATCTGCCAAAACGACGACCACCGGGGCGTCTACACCACGCGGATCGTGTAGTCGTCGCCGGTGACGACCTGGCCCGCCCTGATTTTGCAGGCCTTGCGCAGTTCCACCTGCCCGTCCACGCGGACCAGGCCCTCGGCGACGAGGTGCTTGGCCGCGCCGCCGCTGTCGGCGATCTGGCAGAACTTGAGGAGATCGCAGAGCGGGATGTGGTCGCCGTCGAGCTCGAAGGTTATGGCCTCGTTCACGGCGCCAGCTTAGGGACTCAGATGCCCCGCATGCGCAGCACGTGCAGGGCGAGGGTGAGGTTGAGCCGCAGATGCGCGTCCTCGGTGAAGTTGCCGAGCAGGCGCTCCAGCTTGCCGATGCGGTAGCGCAGGGTGTTGTAGTGGAAGTGCAGCCGCCTCGCGGTCTCGGCGACGTTGAGGTTGGTCTCCAGCAGCGCCTGCAGGGTGCGGCGCAGGTCGGCGTTCTCGGCGTCGTCGTCCCCCGCGAGCGGGCCCAGGGTCTCCCGTACGAAGGAGTGCAGCTCGTCGGTGTCGCTGACGAGCGACAGCAGCCGGTAGACCCCCAGCTCGTCGAAGTGGGCGACCGCGCCCGCCCCATGCAGCTGGCGGCCCACCCGGGCGGCCTTCAGCGCCTGGTTGTACGCGCCGGGCAGGGCGTCCACCCCGGAGGCGACCCGGCTGAGCCCGGTGGAGAACGTGCCGTCGGAGATCCCCGCGAGCGCGTCCCGCGCCACCCGCGCGGGGTCCGCGGACGCCCCGACTATCGCCACCACCTCGTGCGAGAAACCCGCCACCGCGCCGCGCGGGTCGTGCTTGCGCACCGACGCCTGCCAGGCCGCGCACATGCGGTCCTGGAGGGGCCGCTCCTCGGCGTCCGGGTCGATCTCCGCCACCATCACGCTCACCGGGCGCTCCAGGTCCCAGCCGAACGCCCGGGCGCGCTCGGCCACCCGCAGCCCGCCCCGGCCGGTCAGCACGTCCCGCAGGAAGTCGGCCCGGTACTTGCTCTCGACGGCGGTGACCGCCTCCTGCTTCGTGATCACCAGCGCGGCCACGGTCGCGGCCCGCTCCAGGATGCCGACGTCGCTCGGGGTGAGCGTGCCGTGGGCGCTGTAGGCGGCGATCCTCCCGTGGTGGTGGCCGCCCGCGACGATCGGCACGCTCGCGTGGTGCCCGTTCCCGGCGGCCTTCCCGGGCGTCCGTCCCGGACCGGCGGGCGTCCGCACGGGGGCGGCGTCGATCTCCCGCAGCCGCGCCACCTGCGCCGCCTCCCCGGCCGCCGCGAGGAAGTGCCCGGAGGCGTCGATCGCGCCCACCGCCACCCGGAGCAGGCCGGCCACCTCCGCGGTGACCTCCCGCATCCCGCCCCCGGCCAGCACGATCTGCACGAGCGCCCGGTGGGCCTCCTCCGTCCTGGCGAGGATCGCGGCCTGCCGGTTGAGGATGTCGGTGAGCACCTGGTTGAGGATGTCGTCGAACCCCACGTCGTTGGGGAGCAGGATCAGCGGGAAGCCCAGCCGGTCGGCCTGCTCGACCATCTCCCCCGGCAGTTCGTCCAGGTAGCGCCCGAGTTTGATCGCCAGGGCGGCGAGGCCCCGCTCGTCCAGGTCGGTCACGAGCCGGTCGAGCGACTGCGGGGTGTTGCGCAGCGGGTAGCCCGTGGTGAGCAGCAGTTCGTGCGGCTTCACCCAGGCGAGGATGTCGGGGACCTCCATCACGTTGAGGCGCTGCACGATGCGGCCGAGCCCGTCCCCGCCGGCGATCAGGCGGGCGTCCGCGAGCGTGGACACGCCGAGCACCTCGCCCACCGACACCCCGTGCAGGATCGTGCCGGTGCTGGCCAGCCGCATCGCGGGCGGAGCCGGGTCGTTGCGCAAGGGCCTCTCCGGGGAGTGTCGACGTACTCGGGACGTCTCACGGAGATTCTGCCCGACGCCGGTCCTGTCAGGAAGAGCCAAGCATTCGGCCGACTGTTGGCATCTTTCTCCGTACGGAGGGGGGAAGGCGGGCCTTAGCGTCGGCAACGACTGGCGAGGGAGGTCCCGGTGAGTGTTGGCACGCGCCAGAAAGGGCGGCGGGCGGCGGCGCCCGCCCCTCGCCCCCCTGCGGCCCCGGCCTACGTGAGCGGCGCGGCGAGCGTCGCCGTACGCCCGGCCCTGGAGTCTCCCCGCCGCCCGGCACGGGTGCTCGCGGCCTTCCCGCTCGCGCTCTACCTGGAGGTCAGGAGCGAGTGCGAGCCGCACGTCATCGCCGTGGTCACGGGTGAGGGCGTCCGCCTGCCCAACGCGGTGGTGCTCGCCGAGTCCCTCGACGGGGTGTCGGCCGGCGACGACGGCTGGGTCGGCGACGGCTCCATCGAGATCGGCGGCCTGTGCGTCGGCGTCCGCCGCTGGTGGGACCCCGCTCCCCCGCTCGCGCCCGCCGACCCCGCGCGGCTGGCGTCCGCCCCCGCGGCGCTGGCCGGGATCCGCGCCGCGTCGCCCCGGCAGCCGGGGCTGGACGCGGCCGGGGCCCCGGCGCTGCTGGAGCGGGGCTGCCTGCGCGGCTCGCTGGTGGAGAGCATCACGGCGGCCGAGCGGCTCATCGGCCTCGGCCCCGGACTCACGCCGAGCGGCGACGACATGCTGGCGGGGCTGCTGGTCGCGCTGCGCCACCTCGGCCGGGCCGCCGGGGTCCCGCGCGCGGTGTGGCTGGCGGACTGGCTGGCCGCCGCGGTCACCTTCGACGCCCGCACCAGGACCACCTCCATCTCGGCGACCCTGCTGCACTGCGCGGCCAGGGGCGAGGCGAGCCCGGAGGTCCTCGGCGTGCTGCGGGCGGCGGCCGGGCACCAGCCGCTGGAACCCGCGGTCAACCGCCTGCTCCGCCTCGGCCACACCTCCGGCGCCGACCTGGCGTGGGGGGTGCAGATCGGCGTGTCCGCCGTCCTGTCCCTCCTCGGCGCGGGTCCCGCCGTCGCGGGCGCCCCGTCCCGCCGGGAGCGGCCGTGACCGACCTCGTCGAGGTCCGCCCCGGCGTCTACCACGACTCGGTGACGCTGATGCGGGTGAGCCAGGCGCTCACCGCCCGCCCGGAGGTGGCCGTCGCCGTCGTCGCGATGGGCACGGACCTCAACGCCGGCCTCGCCCGCGATCTCGGCTTCGAGGTCCCGCCCACGACGCCCGGCGACCTGCTGGTGGCGATCAGGGCGGCCTCGGCCGCCGATCTCGGCGAGGCCGCCGCCGAACTGGAGCGGCAGCTCGCCACGACCGGGACGGCGGGCGGGACCACCCGCGACGAGGCGCCGCCCCGCACCGTCCGGTCGGCCGGGCGGTCGTGGGAGGCGACCGTGGCGCTGGTGAGCGTGCCCGGCGAGCACGCCTTCGCCGAGGCGCTGGACGCCGTGGAGGCCGGGCTCTCCGTCATGATCTTCAGTGACAACGTGCCGGTCGAGCAGGAGATCCTGCTCAAGGACCGGGCGCGGGCCAGGGGCGTGCTCGTCATGGGGCCCGACTGCGGCACCGCCGTCGTGGGCGGGGCCGGTCTGGGCTTCGCCAACGTGCTGCGGCCGGGCCCGGTGGGGGTCGTGGCCGCCTCGGGGACCGGCGCCCAGCAGGTGACGTGCCTGCTCGACATCGCCGGCGTCGGCGTGTCGCACGTGCTCGGCGTGGGCGGCCGGGACCTGTCCGCCGAGGTGGGCGGGCGCTCGGCCGTGCAGGCACTGCGCGCGCTGGACGAGGACCCGGCGACCGAACTGATCGTGCTGATCTCCAAGCCGCCCGCCCCCGAGGCGGCCCGGGCCGTACGGGACCTCGACCTGGCCACCCCGGTCGTCGCCGCGCTGCTCGGGCCGGGGCAGGACGACCTGACCGCCGTCGCGGAGAAGGCGCTGCGCGCCCTCGGCCGGGACGTGCCCGAGTGGCCGTCCTGGCCCGCCGGCGACGCGCCCGCGCGCGAGGGGCGGCGTCCGCTGCGGGGGCTCTACTCCGGCGGCACGCTGTGCGCCGAGGCGGCCCTGATCGCCGGCGCCGTGGAGCCGGGCGGCGAGGCGTGGTTCGTCGACTACGGGGACGACGCGTACACGCGGGGGCGGGCCCACCCCATGATCGACCCGTCGCTGCGCCGGGAGGCGCTGCGCGGCGTCGACTCGGGCGTCGTGCTGCTCGACGTGGTGCTCGGGCACGGCGCCGACCCCGATCCGTCCTCCTGGCTCGCGCCCGAGGTCCGCGACGCCACCGCCAGGGGCGTGGACGTGGTGGTCGCCCTGGTCGGCGCCGACGGCGACCCGCAGGGGCCGCGCGCCCAGGCCGCGCGCCTGAACGAGGCGGGCGCCGCCGTCTTCACCTCCAACGCGGCGGCGGCGCGGCACGCACGCCGCCTGGCCGACGGCTGACCGCTGTGCGGCCGAGTAGTCCCACCCGGCTCACCGGAGGCAGCCGATGACCCTCTCCATGCTGTACGGCGAACCGCGCGTCATCACCGTGGGCGCCGAGGTGCTCGCCGAGGCGCTGGACCGGCAGGCCGTGCCGCAGCGGCGGGTCGACTGGCGCCCGCCGGCCCCGGGCGTCTCCGCCGCGCTCGCCGGGATGCTCGCCAAGGTGCTCGCCGATCCCCGGCGTGAGCGGGCCAACGCGACGGCCGTGGGGAGGATGCTGTCCGCGCGGCCCATGCTCTCAGGCGTGCGGCCGGCCCGCGAGGCGCTGGGCCTGGAGGCCGGGTCGTTCTTCCACGCCGGCCCGCCGATCACGTGGGAGCGGGCGTCCGGGCCGATGCGGGGGGCGCTCGTCGGCGCCATGCTGTTCGAGGGCCTGGCCGCCACCCCGGAGGAGGCGGCGGAGCGCCTCGCCTCCGGCGCGGGGATCACCCTGGACTCCTGCCACCACCACCGCACGGTCGGCCCGATGGCGGGGGTGGTCAGCCCGTCCATGTGGATGCTGGAGGTCACCGACGCCGAGCACGGCGGCACGGCCTACTGCTCGCTCAACGAGGGGCTGGGCAAGGTCCTGCGGTACGGCGCGTACGGACCCGAGGTGATCGAGCGGCTGCGCTGGATGGGCGAGGTGCTCGGTCCGGTCCTCGCCGCGGCCCTGGAGCGGTGCGGGCCCCTCGACCTGCGCACCCTGATCGCGCAGGCCCTGCAGATGGGCGACGAGCTGCACAACCGGAACCGGGCGGCGACGTCCCTGCTGGTGCGGGAGATCGCCCCCGCGGTCGTGGAGGCCGCCCCGGGCCGCGCGGCCGAGGTACTGCGTTTCATCAATGGAAACGATCATTTCTTCCTGAACGCGGGAATGGCGGCGGCGAAAGCCGCGGCCGACGCGGCGCGCGGCGTGCCGGGGTCGAGCCTGGTCGTGGCGATGGCCCGCAACGGAACGGATTTCGGAATACAGGTGTCGGGACTCGGCGACCGGTGGTTCACCGGCCCGGCCGGGTTGCCCGACGGCCTCTACCTCGGCGGTTACGGTCCGGACGACGCCAATCCCGACATCGGCGACTCCACGATCACCGAGACCACCGGGCTCGGCGGCTTCGCGATGGCGGCGGCCCCGGCGATCGTCAGGTTCGTCGGCGGCGAGGTGGCCGACGCCGTCGCGGCCACGACCTCGATGTACGAGATCACGCTGGCCGAGCACCCGGCGTTCCAGATCCCGGGGCTGGGCTTCCGCGGCACGCCCGCCGGCATCGACGTCGCCCTCGTGGCGAGGACCGGTGTGCTGCCCGTCGTGAACACCGGCATCGCGGGCCGCGTCGCCGGAACGGGGCAGGTGGGGGCGGGGCTGGTCAGCCCGCCCGCCGGGGTCTTCACGGCCGCCCTCGACGCGCTGGCCGCCGCATGAATTCCCTTTGACCGTCATCAGACCGTAATATCGTCGTCAGTCTCAGATATCCGGAGCAATTCGCACGGTCCGGACGGGGGATCCTGCGGATCGAGCGTGAATTGGGGACCTTTTCTATGACGACCGATCGCCTGCTCGGTATGGTCCCCCCTATGCCAGAGGGTCAGGGACCCGCGGGGCGCCCCCCGGCCGGCGTTCCCGACGGGCAGGGCCGTCTCGTCGGGAGGCGTTACCGGCTGCTGTCCCCGGTGGGCCGCGGCGGCATGGGGATGGTGTGGCACGCCCACGACGTGCTGCTCGACCGCGACGTCGCGGTGAAGGAACTGCTCCTGCCGTTCGGGCTCGACCAGGCGGGCGCCCAGTCGGCGCACCGGCGCATGCTGCGCGAGGCGCGGTCGGCGGCCCGCCTCAGCCACCCCGGCATCGTCACCGTCCACGACGTGGTCGAGGAGGACGGGCGGCCGTGGATCGTCATGGAACTGGTCCGCGCCTGGTCCCTCGAACAGGCCGTGCGGCAGGGCGGGCCGCTGCCCGTCGTGCAGGCGGCCGAGATCGGCGTCCGGGTGCTCGACGCCCTGCGCCACGCCCACGCCGCCGGCATCCTGCACCGGGACGTGAAGCCCGGCAACGTGCTGCTCACCGCCGACCGGGTGGTGCTCACCGACTTCGGCATCGCCGCCATCGAGGGCGACGTCACGATCACCCAGACCGGCCTGCTGATGGGCTCGCCCGCCTACATCCCGCCGGAGCGCCTGCAGGGCCGCACGATCACCCACGCCGCCGACCTGTGGTCCTTCGGGGCCACCCTGTACGCCGCCGTGGAGGGCCGCCCGCCGTACGAGGGCCCCGACGCGGTCGCCGTCCTCGGCGCGGTGCTGACCCAGGAGCCCAGCCGGCCCCGCCGGGCGGGCGCGCTGCTGCCGGTCATCGAGGGACTGCTCCGCAAGAACCCGGCCGACCGCCTCCCGGCGGCGCAGGTCGCGGAGATGCTGGAGCGGATCCTGCACAGCCACGGGGCCGGGCTGCCGGGACGGGCGGGCACGCCGTCCTCGGTGCCGACCCCGCAGAACTCCATGCCGGCGGGGCTGCTGCCGCCGCTCGACATCCCCTCGGGGCCGCTGCCCTCGCGCATCGTCGAGACGCCCTCGGGCCCGGTCCGCGTGCCGCTCGCCCAGAACGGCCTCCCCGGCGGCGCGCCGCCCGGTCCCACCGTCGAGCCCGCCGCCGATCCCGCGTTCGAGCCTTTCGCCGCCTTCGGGCCCGTCACGCCCTTCGGCCAGGCCCCGGCGTTCGACCCGCTGTCGTCGCCGTCCGGGTCGTCGTACGCGCCGGAGCGGCGGAAGGAGGGCATGTGGCCGGCCCCCGCGCCGGGCGACATGCCCGGCGACCTGGGCGGCGGCCTCGGCACCGTTCAGGGCCCGGGATCGGGTCCGGCCTCCGGTCCTGGCGCTGGTCCTGGCGCCGGTCCTGGCGCCGGTCCGCCCGAGACGGACACGCGGAACGGCCGGAGGTCCGGCCGGGCCGCGGACGCCGTCACCACGGGCCCGCACCGGCCCCGGGTGGGGCGCAGGCGCAAGGAGCAGACCCAGCGGGGGACGGACCGCGACCCCCGCGCCAGGCTGCTGCTCGTCGTGGCCGGCGTCGCCGTCCTCGCGGTGATCGTCACGATCGCGCTCGTGCTGCTGCCGGGAGGCTCCGGCGACCAGGGGGAGACGACCTCCGGGGCCCGTGGCCTGGCGACCGGAGCGGCCGGGGCGTCCACGGGCGGCGCCAGGGCGGCCGGGCGCTCCCTTCCCGCCGTACGCGTGCCCGAGGGCTACCGGCTCGTGACCGAGGGCGGGGTCTCGATCGCGGTGCCCCAGGCGTGGACCGCGACGACCGACGACGGCGGGGCCGTCAGGCTCCTCGGCCCCAAGGACAGCGGGCAGAGCATCACCGTCAGGAGGATCCCCGACGGCGGCCTGGAGGCGCTGCGGGCCGCGGAGCAGAACCTGAACATCAAGGACTACCCGGACTACACGCAGATCCAGCTGCGGGAGGCGGACTACCACTACCCCGCCGCCGACTGGGAGTACACCTACACCAACTCCAGCCAGGTCACCGTCCACGCGGTCATCCGCTACCTGGAGGCGGACGGGCGAGCGTACGCGGTCATGTTCGCCTCGCCCGACTTCGACTGGACCGAGGCCGCCGCGCCGGTGCGGCAGGCCCTCTGGAACACCTTCCGCCCCGCCTGAGCGGCCCGCCCGGCCGGCGCCGCCCGACCGGGCGCGTCACTTGGCGTCGGCGTAGCAGGCGACCGCGACCGCCTCCATCGGGAAGCGGACCGGGGTGTCGCCGAACAGCAGGCGGGTCGCCTCGTCCGCCGCCCGCCCGACCGCCTCGCGGACCTCGGCGGCCAGGCCGAGCGGGCAGTGCACCATCACCTCGTCGTGCTGGAAGAACACCAGACGCGCCGGGTCCGGAAGCAGCCCGCGCAGCACCGCGAGCAGCGTCAGCGCCCACTCGGCCGCGGTCGCCTGCACGACGAAGTTGCGAGTGAACCTCCCCCGGTCCCGGGCCGCCCGCGCGCCCTCCGGCCCGGCCACCAGGCGGCGCCACCGCTCCGACGGCGGCGGGCAGGTGCGGCCGAGCCACGACCGGACCAGGCGCCCCTCCTCCCCCGCGCGGGCGGCGTCCTCCACGAACGCGTACGCCTTCGGGAAGCGCCGCCGCATGACGGGCAGCAGCTTGGAGGCGTCGCCGCTGGTCCCGCCGTACATCGCGGACAGCATGGCCACCTTGGCCGAGTCGCGCACGCCGCCGAAGGCCCCGGCCAGCGCGGCGTACAGGTCGATCTCCCCGGCCGCCCGCGCCAGCCCCCGGTCACCGGACAGCGCCGCCAGCACCCGGGGTTCGAGTTGCGCGGCGTCGGCGACCACGAGCGTCCAGCCGTCGTCGGCCACCACGACCCGGCGCATCACCTTGGGGATCTGCAGCGCGCCCCCGCCGCTGGTGGCCCACCGGCCGCTCACCACCCCGCCGACGACGTACTCGGGGCGCAGGCGGCCGCCGCCGACCCACTGCGCGGCCCAGGCCCAGCCGTGGGCGCTGTGCAGGCGGGCCAGTTCCTTGTACGCGAGCAGCGGCGCGACGGCCGGGTGATCGACCGCCTTGAGCACGTGCGACCGGGTCGACGGGACCTCGATCCCCACGGCCTTGAACGCCCGGACGATCTGCTGCGGGGAGTCGGGGTTCACCGGCTGCCCGAAGGCGGCCGCCACCTCGTCGGCCAGCGCCTGGAGCTTCCCGGGCCGCATGCCGTGGGCGGGGCGCGGCCCGAGCAGGCCGGTCAGCAACTCGTCGTGGACGTCCTCGCGCCACGGCATGCCGTCGTGCCGCATCTCGGCCGCGACCAGCGCCCCCGCCGACTCGGCGGCGACGAGCAGGCGGAACCGCCCCGGATCGGGCGTGCGGGCGACGCGGCGGAGCTGGTCCTCGAACACCTCGGCGACCATGCCGGCCTCGGACGCGGGGTCCTCGGCCGGCGCGGGCTCGAACAGGCTCGCCTGCGTGCCGCCCGGCTGATGCCCCTCCGCGGCCTCGTGCGGGTCCTCGGGCACCGGGAGGCCGTGCAGGCGCGCGAAGGCCGCCCGCGCCTGCCTGGGCTCCCCGTGACGGGCGTCGGCCGCCAGCAGCAGGCCCTCGGTCAGCGCGACGTCGTGGCACCGCGACAGCCGTACACCGGCCGCGAGGAGGGCCGGGTAGACGCGGCGCGCGTCGGCCCAGACCCAGCGGGGCCGCTCGGCGGCCTCCAGCGACCGGACGGCCGCGGCGAGGTCGGGCACCCGGGCCGCCGTCCCGCCGAGCGGCCGGATCGTCCCGCCCCCCTCGGCGCCGGCCGCGACCACGACGTGCATCCCCCCAGCGTGCCAGCCCGCACCGACAATCCCGTCAGAGGGGGATCTCGACCTCGTCCTCCAGTGGGGGCTCCTGCTCCTGGGGGAGGCAGCCGGTGGCGGCGAAGCAGCGCAGCCGCAGCGTGTCCCCGGTCACCGACATGTGCAGGAAGCTCTTGAAGAAGGGCGGGGTGTCCCAGTCGGACAGCTCCGAGATGTACCGGTGGAAGACCCGCCCGACCGGCAGGCGGAACGGCATCGGCCAGCCGCCGAGCAGCCGGGCCGCCCACCTCACCCGCGCGCCGATCGGCGCCCCGGGCGTGGGCCGGGGCGGGGTGTTCCCGATCTGCCGGGACATCAGGGCCAGGCCCTCCTCCGGGGTGACGTACAGCCCGCGCAGCCGCAGCCGCCTGCTGTAGAGCAGGCTGTAGAACGACAGCGAGTCGCCGCGCAGTGGATAGCACTTGAAGTCGTCCTCGTGGACCCCCGCCACGTCCACCCGGGGGATGGTGTGCGTGGCGTGCATGAACGCCCCGCCGCCCCCGGAGACCACGTACTGGATGAGCCGGCCGTCCACCCGTACGGGATAGCGCTGGTAGTTGTGGACGTCGCCGCCGACGGCGGCCACGTAGTTGTTCGCCGGGTCGCGGACGACGTCGTCCACCGTGCCGCCGCCCTCGATCTCGCACGGGTGGTAGGCGTTGTTGACGTAGATCGGCTTGCCGGTGACCAGGACCTTCGGCCTGGGGTCGGCGGAGACCCGGCGCAGCCACTCGCCCTGTTCGCGGTCGAGGGTGCCCTTGATCCCGGTGTCGATGCCGACCAGCAGCAGGCGGCCGGTGTCGATCACCCAGTACGGCCCCGGCAGGGCGGGCCCGGGGTCCGGGCGCATCTTCCTCGCCTCGGCCAGGGCGTTCTCGTCGATCGTCTCCGGCTTCTTCCACAGCAGCCCGCGCAGCCCGCCGGGCGACAGGCGGAAGCCGCGCCGTTCGGCGGACAGGGGGCGGGCGTCGCAGAAGACCCGCATGAAGCCGCCGAGCCCGTCGTACCAGTCGTGGTTGCCGGGAATCGCGAAGATCGGGGCCGGGTAGTCCTTGTAGGGCCGGAAGAACTTGTCGCAGTACTCGTTGCCCGAGCCGGTCGGGTAGATCACGTCGCTGGCGACGACGGCGAACGACGTGCCCTCGCCGAGCCTGAGCAGCCCGGGCACCACCGCGTACTGCGAGGCGTCGCCCTCGCCGGTGTCGCCGAGCAGCAGGAACGAGAACTCCTCCCCGAGGTCGAGCCTGACCCGGAAGTCGGGGTCGGCGCCGCGGTCGCGCTGGGCCGCCAC
Organism: Microbispora sp. H10885; assembly: GCF_014161415.1. NCBI lineage: Bacteria > Bacillati > Actinomycetota > Actinomycetes > Streptosporangiales > Streptosporangiaceae > Microbispora > Microbispora sp. H10885. Next base: position 516,932 of record NZ_JABBWY010000002.1, read on the forward strand.
CCAGCGGCGGCGCACCTGGGGCGAGGGATCGCCGAAGAGCTGGGCGATCACCTCGTTGCGCGACCGCCAGAGCGTCGCCGGGCTCAGCCAGCTGAAGGAGTCCTGGTTGGGGCGCAGCGCCTGGAACGTGCCGATCTGCGAGCAGTCCCAGCCCGCTCCCGCCTCCGACACCCGTGACGAGACCTGCTTTCCCCGCGCCGCCGCCGCGCCCACATCGACCATGGGGACAATCTTGGCGTTTTCCGGGGATCAGTACACCGGGATCAGCACACCCGGGTTGAGGATCCCGGCCGGATCGAGCCGTTCCTTGATCCCGCGCAGGATCTCGCCGCCCAGGTCGCCGATCTCCGCGGCGTACGCCTCCAGGTGGTCGCGGCCGACGCCGTGGTGGTGCGAGATCGTGCCGCCCGCCGCGACGATCGCCTCCCCGGCGGCGCGCTTGGCCGCCGCCCACTGCGCCAGCGGGTCGCCGGTCTGCGCCGTCACCACCGTGAAGTACAGCGACGCCCCCGTGGCGTACACGTGGGAGATGTGGCACATGACCAGCGGTGCGCCCCCCGACGGCGAGCGCAGCGCGCCGAGCAGGGCCAGCCGTACGGCGTCGTACAGGCGCGGCAGGTCCGACCAGAAGCAGGCGGTCTCCAGCGTCTCCACGGTCGCCCCGGCGGCCAGCAGGGAGTCGCGCAGGTAGGGGGCCGAGAACCGGCCCTGCGCCCACTTCTCCCCCGGCTCCGGCCCGAGGTGCACCCCGCCGGCCTCCACGAGCAGCGCGGCGGCGTGCTCCCGGCGGTGGGCCACGTCGCCCGGGGCGCCCTCGAAGCCCGCCACGACCAGGCAGCCCGAGTCGCCCCCGGGCGTTCCGAGGTCCGTGGGCTTCGCCAGCCCGACCATCGTCTCGGTCTCGTCCGACAGGCGCAGCACGGTGGGCGGCGCGCCCTCCTGCGCGAGCCGCCGCAGCGCGGCCGTCCCCGCCGCGAAGGTCTCGAACCGCCAGCCCTCGTACGCCCGGACGGCCGGGGCCCGGTGGACCCGCAGCCGCAGCGAGGTGATCACCCCGAAGGCCCCCTCGGAGCCCAGGAACACCTGGCGCAGGTCGGGCCCGGCGGCCGACTTGGGGGCACGGCCGATCTCCAGCGTGCCGCGCGGCGTCGCCACGGTCATGCCCACGACCATGTCGTCGAACCTGCCGTAGCCGGCCGAGGCCTGCCCGCTGGACCGGGCCGCCGCGAACCCGCCGAGCGTCGCGTACTCGTACGACTGGGGGAAGTGCCCGAGCGTCAGCCCGTGCCCGGCGAGCAGCCGCTCCGCCTGCGGCGCGCGCAGTCCCGGCTCCAGGTCGGCGGTCATCGAGACGGGGTCGACGGACCGCAGGCGGTCGAGCCTGCCGAGGTCGAGGGCGACCACTCCCGCGAAGCCCCGCCGCGCGGGGGTGAGCCCACCGACCACCGACGTGCCCCCGCCGAACGGCACCACCGCCACCCGGTGCTCCGCGCACAGGCGCAGCACCTCCACGACCTCCTCGTGCGAGCCGGGGAGCACGACGGCGTCGGGCGCGTCGGAGGCGTCCCCCGCGCGCATCAGCAGCAGGTCGGGCGTGGACTTGCCCCGGGTGTGCCGGATGCGGGCGTCGTCGTCGGCCCGCACGTGCTCCTCGCCGGTCACGGCGGCCAGCGCGGCGAGGACGGCCTGCGGCAGCGCCGCCGGGGGCAGCCGCACCTCGCCGAACGTCGCGGCCGGGGCGGCGGGCGGGCGCACGCCGAGAAGCTCCGTGAGCAGTTCGCGCACCGGCGCGGGCAGCTCGGCGGCCCTGGCGGGGTCGCCCCAGCCCGACCAGAGCATGGGTTCCGCGGGCAGGAGAGGGGATTCCATGACCGGTGCGCCTCCAGATAGGTTACTCAAGGGTAACGCGACCATAGAGGCGGGGTCATGGAATCCTCACTGAACGCCGCCCGGCGGGCCCGGGAACTCGACGAGGTGCGCACGGGCGTCGTCGACGTGCTCGTGGTGGGCCTGGGCGTGACGGGGGCCGGGGCCGCGCTCGACGCCGCCTCACGCGGGCTGTCGGTGGCCGCGGTGGACGCTTACGACCTGGCCTTCGGCACCTCCCGGTGGAGTTCCAAGCTGGTCCACGGCGGGCTGCGCTACCTCGCGAGCGGCCAGGTCGGCGTGGCCTGGGAGAGCGCCGTGGAACGCGGCGTCCTGCTCCGCCGCACCGCCCCCCACCTCGTGGCCGCGCACCCGTACCTGCTGCCGCTGACGTCCGATGTCGGCCCGGGTGAGGCCGCGACGGTGATGACCGGTTACCGGCTTGGCGACGCGCTGCGGGCCGCCGCGGGCACGCCGAGGAGCCTGCTGCCCGGGCCGTCCCGCCTGACCGCCGCGCGGGCGCTCGCCCTCGCCCCGTCCCTGCGCCCGCACGGCCTGCGTGGCGCGCTCCTGTCCTGGGACGGCCGGGTGGTGGACGACGCCCGCCTGGTGGTCGCGATCGCCCGTACGGCCGCCGCCCACGGCGCGCGGGTGCTCACCCGGTGCCGCGCGCTGGCGCTCGCCGGGGACGGCGCCCGGGTGCGCGACGAGCTGACCGGCGCGGAGTTCGACATCCGGGCGCGGGCGGTGGTCAACGCGACCGGCGTGTGGGCCGGGGGGCTGGTGCCCTCGGTGGCGCTGCGGCCGTCGCGGGGCACCCACCTCGTGCTGCGGCCGGGAGCCCTGGGCGCGCTGCGCGCGGGGCTGCACGTGCCGATCCCGGGCGAGCGCGCCCGCTTCGCGCTGGTGCTCCCCCAGGCCGACGGGCGGATCTACGTGGGGCTGACGGACGAGCCGCTGGACGGCGCGGTCCCGGACGTCCCCGAGGCGCCCGAGAGCGACGTGGCCTTCCTGCTGGAGGTCCTCGGCGGCGTGCTGGACCGTCCCCTGGGCCGCGACCAGGTGGCGGGCGCCTTCGCCGGCCTGCGGCCGCTGGTCGACGGCCCGGGCGGGGCGGGCCGGGTGGGCGGGGCCACCGCGGACCTGTCCCGCCGGCACGCCGTGCTGCGCTCGCCGGACGGCGTGGTCACCGTCGTCGGCGGCAAGCTCACCACCTACCGCCGGATGGCCGAGGACGCCGTCGGCGCCGCCTGCCCCCACGCGCCCGCGAGCCGTACGGCGCGGCTGCCGCTGGCCGGGGCCGGACCGGTGCGGCCGGGCCTCCCCCGGCGGCTGGTCCTGCGGTACGGCGCGGAGGCCGGGGCGGTGCTGGACCTGATGCGGCGCGAGCCGGAGCTGGCCGAGCCGGTGGCGGCGGGGATCACCCTGGCCGATCTGGTCTGGGCGGTCCGCCACGAGGGCGCGCTCGACGCCGGCGACCTGCTGGACCGGCGGACCAGGATCGGCCTGGTGGCGGAGGACCGGGCGGCCGCCCTTCCCGCCGCCGAGGCCGCCCTTTATCGCACCTGACCCCACCGCGAAGGCGTTTGTTCCTGATTCGTCGGGGAAGTCACCCGATTCTTGACCGCATTGGATAAGGTTAGTCTTACCTAAGAAACGTACGGGAGGGACGGGACCTGATGGCCAACGGGTGCGAGCACCCCGCCGCGTGCCACACGGGGGAGGCTCCCGTCCTGGCGAGCGCGACCAAGAAGGGCCGGTTCTGGCTGCTCATCGAGCACGCGGGGCCCTGGGCCGCGGAGATCGAGGAGTGCCGGCTGCCGGACGACGCCCGCACGCTGATCTCCCGCGCGCGCGAACTCGGGATCCGGCCGCAGCTCATCCGCCGCCCCGGCCGCAGGGAGGCCCGGAGCGGCCCGCTGCACGTCTACCTCGCCGCCGCCGCGGTGAACGAGCCGTGGCTCGCGGAGGCGTTCCCGGAGAGCCCGGACGATCTTGACCTGCGGTCTCTCGTGCACGGAGTGGTTCCGGAGTCCTGCATACTGGTGAACGAGCCGATGTTCCTGGTCTGCACCCACGGCAAGCACAACGCCTGCTGCGCTCGGCTCGGACTGCCGCTGGCCCGGTTCCTCAGCGAGAACCTGCCCGGCGAAGTGTGGGAAACCACACATGTTGGCGGCGATCGATACGCCGCCAACCTCGTATGCTTGCCACACGGGCTTTACTACGGCAGCATGTCTCAGGCTGCTGCGATCGCGGCGGCAAACGCGTACCGGCACGGCGAGGTCGTCCTCGACCGTTTCCGGGGACGCGCGGGTATCCCTGAGCCACTCCAGGCCGCCGAGCACTTCGTCCGCGCTCATACGGGCGAGATCTCGGTCGGCGGGGTGGCCGTGGAATCCTCCCGGTCGGTCGGCGACTCCACCGTCTGCGTCGTGCGGTGCACGACGGGGCGTGGGACGTCGCGATTCCGGGTCGTGGTCGAACCCACGGTGTTCTCGGCGCCGTGCGGGATGACCTGCGCCGACGGAATCCCGACCTACAGGTTGGCCGAACTGAGTCCGCTCATGCCGGTATCGACCTGAGGGCTTCGCGAGAAGCCGGGAACACCACGGCCTATCCCGGCGTTGGCACAAGGGACGCCACAAGCGTCCAAAGCGGCACAAACACTGAAATACCTCTCACCAAAGGTGGTTTCTCATGTCTCAGGTACGTCGGCAGCTCGCCCGCCCGCGCCCCAGCTGGGGTTGGCAGGATGATGCCGCGTGCCGGGGAGAGGACCTGGTGCTGTTCTTCGGTCCTGACGGCGAGCGTCAGCCCGAGCGCGACATCCGGGAGCGCAAGGCCAAGGCCATCTGTGCTCAGTGTCCTGTGCGCGCGGAGTGCCTCGACTACGCGCTCTCGCGGCCCGAGAAGTACGGCACCTGGGGCGGTCTCAACGAGGACGAGCGCGCTTCCGAGCGTCGCCGCCGCATGCGCCGCGCCGCCAGCGCCGGCATCAGCGCCGTCGCCTGAGCGATTTTCCCCTTCCCCGACACGCGTCACCACGGTTCCACCACAGCGTCATCACAGTGTCACCACAGGGCGTTCCACGTCCCGCCCCTGTCCCCCCGGACAGACGGCAGGCGTGAAACGCCCTTCTGGTGTCCGGCCCGTTGTCGCGCGGGCCGCTACGGGCGGCCCATGCCGCGCATCTGCCGGTGGATCGACTTCCACTTACGGGTCTCCTCGGCGCGCAGCCGCGCGTCGGTGCGGCGGGCCATCCAGGCCGCCTCCCGCTGAAGCCGGCGCCAGCTCTCCAGCCGCCGCTCGGGCAGCTCGCCCGACTCCACCGCCGCGATCACGGCGCAGCCCGGCTCCTGGCCGTGCCCGCAGTCGGAGAACCGGCAGCCGCCGGCCAGTTCGTCGATCTCGGCGAAGACCAGGTCCACGCCCTCGCTCGTCTCGTACAGTCCCACCCGGCGGATGCCGGGGGTGTCGATGATCAGCCCGCCGCCGGGCAGCGGGATGAGCTGCCGGTGGACGGTCGTGTGCCTGCCCCGCCCGTCGCCGGCCCTGACGCGCTGGGTCTCCATCACCTCCGCGCCGGCGAGGGCGTTGACGAGCGTGGACTTGCCCGCGCCCGAGGGACCGAGGATCACCGCGGTGCCGGATTCGCCGAGATGGGCCCGCACCAGGTCCACACCGTCGCCGGTGAGCGAGCAGACCGGGTGGACCTCCACCCCGGGCACCGCCGCCTCGACGTCGGCGAGCAGGTCGCCGAGCACCCGGTCCTGCAGATCGGCGAACAGGTCGGCCTTGGTGACGAGCACGACCGGCCGGGCGCCGCTCTCCCAGGCCAGCGCCACGAGGCGCTCGATCCTGCCGAGATCGGCGAAGTCGTCGGCGTGCATGGACGGCTCGGCCACGAAGACGACGTCGACGTTCGCGGCCAGCACCTGCCCCTGGCCGTCGCCGGACAGGCCGCCGCGCGAGTCGCGGCTCACGCCGCCCCGGACGAAGGCCGTACGGCGCGGCAGCACCTCCGCCAGTTCGTGCCGGCCCTCGGCGAGGGGGGTGAGCGCGACCCAGTCCCCCACGCACGGAAGCGCGAGCGGGTCGGCCGCCGCGGCCCTCCGTACACGGGCGGACAGCCGCGCGTGGTGGGTCCCGCCGGCGGCGACGACCTCGGCGGCGCCGCGGTCGACCCGCGCAACCCGGCCGGGCACGGCCCCGCCGGGAAGGTCGGGAAGCGACTCGGCGAGGTCGTCGTGCCAGCCGAGAAGCGAGAGTTCGAACGACATTGCTGTGGACACCCTTCGGAAAGACCGGGTGTCCCTGCGGAAAAGGGTTATGCGGACACCCGGGAGATGACGGACGGCATGGTCGTCAGAAAGACCCGCATGGTCCTCACCTCCCCGGTGTCAGGCCGCCAACCGGCGGCCACCCTCATGACGCGCGAGCGGCGTCGGATGCGGGAACGTTAGCAGCACCGCCGCCACCTCCCGCAACCCTTTTTTCCCAGGAATCAGGAAAGGCCGGGAGCCGGGAACCGGCTCGTCAGCTCCGTGACCTCGCCGTGCACCCGCGCGACGACGTCCTCCGCGTCGCCCTTGGCCACCGCGGTGACGACCTCGTCCATCCAGGCGGCGATCTGCCGCATCTCGGCCTCGCCCATCCCGCGCGACGTGACCGAGGGCGTGCCGATCCGGATGCCCGACGGGTCGAACGGCTTGCGCGGGTCGAACGGCACGGTGTTGTAGTTGGTCTCCAGGCCCGCCCGGTCGAGCGCCTGCGCCGCCGGCTTGCCCCCGACGCCCTTGGACGTGAGGTCCATCAGGATCAGGTGGTTGTCGGTGCCGCCGGAGACGAGGTCGAAGCCGCGGTTCAGGAGCTCGTCGGCGAGCGCCTGGGCGTTCTTCACGATCTGCGCGGCGTACGCCCTGAACTCCGGCCGGGCGGCCTCGTGCAGGGCGACGGCGATGGCGGCGGTGGTGTGGTTGTGCGGGCCGCCCTGGAGGCCGGGGAAGACGGCCTTGTTGAGCGCGGTGGCGACCTCGTCCGAGTTCGCCATGAGCATCGCGCCGCGGGGGCCGCGCAGGGTCTTGTGGGTGGTCGTGGAGATCACGTCCGCGTGCCCGACGGGCGAGGGGTGGGCGCCGCCCGCGACGAGGCCCGCGATGTGGGCGATGTCGGCCGCCAGCACGGCGCCGACCTCCCTGGCGATCTCGGCGAAGGCCGGGAAGTCGATCGTGCGCGGGATCGCGGTGCCGCCGCAGAAGATCAGCTTGGGCCGGTGCTCCAGCGCCAGGGCGCGCACCTCGTCCATGTCGATCCGGCCCGTGTCGCGGCGCACGCCGTACTTCACGGAGTTGAACCACTTGCCGGTGGCCGACACCGACCAGCCGTGGGTGAGGTGGCCGCCGAACGGCAGGCCCATGCCGAGGACGGTGTCGCCCGGGTTCAGGAACGCCAGGTAGACGGCGAGGTTCGCGGGCGAGCCCGAGTACGGCTGGACGTTGGCGTGGTTCACGCCGAAGACCGACTTCGCCCGCTCGACGGCCAGCGTCTCGATCTGGTCGATGACCTGCTGGCCCTCGTAGTAGCGCTTGCCCGGGTAGCCCTCGGAGTACTTGTTGGTGAGAACGGTGCCGGTCGCCTCCAGGACGGCCTTGGACACGTAGTTCTCGGACGCGATCAGCTTGACGGTGTCGGCCTGCCGCCGCTCCTCCGCCCTGATCAGTTCGGCGATCTCGGGATCGACGACGTTCAGCGAGTGCTCAGCCATGGCGCCTTCCTTCTCCACGTCGACAGCGGCGGCGACCCAGGCGCACGGCCTCCGCTGATTCGCTCCCCGGTGGTGCCCCACCTAGCGACGCTCCCCTGCCGGGCTCGTCAGCGCCAGTCGCGACCCTCCCCACCTTATCGGGACGCGGCGGTGCCCTCACTCATCGGCGACGGGGCCAGATCACGCCTTGGCGGACTTGCGGTGATGGTGCTCGTGCCGGGGGGCGCCGCCCAGCGGCCACAGCCGGTCGATCTCCGCGTTCAGGGTCGCCCCGATGAGCACGGCGAGCGCGGTGATGTAGAGCCACAGCAGCACGGCGATGGGCGCCGCCAGCGAGCCGTAGATCGACAGCGGGGTGAACCACGCGGCCAGCACCTCGCGCAGGAACGCCGCGCACACGATCCAGATCACCAGCGCGAGCACGGCCCCCGGCGTCTCCCGCCACCAGCGCGTACGGTGCGGCACGCTCACGTGGTAGAGCAGCGTGAGCATCAGCACCGAGCCGACGACGAGCACGGGCCAGTAGAGGATCGTCACCAGCGCGGCGTACCTGGGCAGGGCGTTGGACATCAGCGTGGGGCCGATCACCAGGACCGGCATGACGACCAGGCCCATCAGCAGCGCGGCGACATAGAGGCCGAACGACAGGACGCGGGTGCGGATGATCCCCCGGGTCTCCCCCAGCCCGTACGCGATGGAGATGAGGTCGACGTACACGAACAGGGCGCGCGAGCCCGACCACAGCGACAGCAGGAACCCGACGGAGATCAGCGAGACCTGGCCACCGCTCAGCACGTCGGACAGCAGCGGCTGCACGACCCGTTCCACCGTGTTGTGCGTGAACAACAACTCGGACTGGTCCACCACCCAGCGCCTGATCTCGGCGACGCCGGCGTCGCCCAGCAGCCCGCTCAGATGACCCATGACCCCGAGCAGCCCCAGCACGAACGGCGGCAGCGACAGCAGGGCGAAGAACGCCGCCTCGCCCGCCAGCCCGGTCACCCGGTAGTTGACCCCCGCCATCGTGGTCGCCTTGACCAGGGCCCAGATGGTCGTCTCGCGTACCCAGCTCAGGCGCGCGCGGGCGACGGCCATGCCTTTGCGCGTGATGCGCCGCGGCCTGCGCGCCCGCGCGTCCGTGGAGGTCATGGCACCCAACCGGTCATGAGAACTGGGCTCTACCCGCCGGCGTGGCTCTTATCACGTGACGTGCGAGCGGATCGTCGCCGCCCAGAATAGGGGCCCCCGCCCCCCTCTCGCGATAATCACGACTCTCACCTGGGTCCGCGCGGGTGTCATCCGGCTGTCATGGGAGGGGAACAATGAAGACATGATCTGCCGGGCGTGCGGGGAACACAGGCACGAGGAGTGCCGTGGCGGGTCCTGGTGCGACTGCCAGCACAAGGAGCCGGCCGAGCAGGACCGCGAGGCGGAGCCGCCGGAGAACTGGGTCCGCAAGGGCTGACAACCTCCCGTCATTATGCCGTTACAATCCCGCATCCTGGACACGAACTTGGACATCCAGGATCTCGGGGGTATCGTTTGGGACATGCCAGCGGACCCGTTGCTCGTCGTGCGACGCCACGTCGATCTCCTGCGCGTCCGTAGCGCGATCTGTATCGACGCCGGCTGACCGTCGCCCTCCGTTACCCGGGCGCTCGGCCAGGCGTCGTTTTCGTATGCCCTCATACTCGGCCGCGCAATGCCGCCGGCGAGGTGAGAGGCCGCCTGCGCCGGTGTCCGCCGAAGACCGATCTCGACCCGAGCCTCGGAGAAGGACGTGTGCCCATGAGCACCCCGGCCCGCCCGGCGAACCGCCACCACAGACGCCCGCGCGGCGAAGGTCAGTGGGCTCTCGGTTACCGTGAGCCACTGAACAAGAACGAGGAGAACAAGAAGAACGACGACGGGCTCAACGTCCGCCAGCGGATCATCGACATCTACTCCAAGGGCGGGTTCGACTCGATCGACCCCGCCGACCTGCGCGGGCGCTTCCGCTGGTTCGGGCTCTACACCCAGCGCAAGCCCGGCATCGACGGCGGCAAGACCGCGATCCTGCCGGACGAGGAGCTGGACGACCGCTACTTCATGCTGCGGGTCCGCATCGACGGCGGGCAGCTCAGCCTGGAGCAGCTGCGCACCATCGCCGACATCTCCAACGACTACGGCCGGGGCACCGCCGACGTCACCGACCGGCAGAACATCCAGCTCCACTGGATCGAGATCGAGTCGGTCCCGGACATCTGGCGGCGGCTGGAGGCGGTCGGCCTGTCCACCACCGAGGCGTGCGGCGACACCCCCCGCGTCATCCTGGGCTGCCCCCTGGCCGGGATCGACGCCGGTGAGGTGATCGACGGCACGCCGCAGATCCACGAGATCTACGACCGGTACGTCGGGGACAAGGCGTTCTCCAACCTGCCGCGCAAGTTCAAGACGGCAATCAGCGGCTGCACCGCCCACTGCACCGTCCACGAGATCAACGACGTCGCGTTCGTCGGCGTGGTGAACGAGCAGGGCGAGCCCGGTTTCGACGTCTGGGTGGGCGGCGGCCTGTCGACCAACCCGATGTTCGCCCAGCGGCTCGGCGCGTTCGTCCGGCCCGACCAGGTCCACGAGGTGTGGGCCGGGGTCACCGGCATCTTCCGCGACTACGGCTACCGCCGCCTGCGCCACCGGGCGCGGATCAAGTTCCTCGTCAACGACTGGGGCGCGGAGAAGTTCCGCCAGGTCCTGGAGACCGAGTACCTGCGGTACGCCCTGCCCGACGGCCCGGCTCCGGAGGCGCCGCAGAGCGGCCGGCGCGACCACGTCGGGGTCCACCCGCAGCGGGACGGCAACTTCTACGTCGGCTTCGCCCCGCGCGTGGGCCGGCTGGACGGCGACACGCTGCACCGCATCGCCGACATCGCCGAGCGGCACGGTTCCGCCCGGATCCGCACGACGGTCGAGCAGAAGATGGTCATCCTCGACGTCGCCCCCGACCAGGTGGAGTCGATCGTCAGCGAGCTGGAGGCCGCCGACCTCCAGGTCAACCCGTCCACGTTCCGCCGCCAGACGATGGCCTGCACCGGCATCGAGTACTGCAAGATCGCGATCGTCGAGACCAAGGCCACCGCGTCGGCCCTGATCGACGAGCTGGAGCGGCGCCTGCCGGACTTCGCCGAGCCGCTGACGATCAACGTCAACGGCTGCCCGAACTCCTGCGCCCGCATCCAGGTCGCCGACATCGGCCTCAAGGGCCAGCTCGTGGCCAACGACAAGGGTGAGCAGGTCGAGGGCTTCCAGGTGCACCTGGGCGGCTCGATCGGGCTCAACCCGACCTTCGGCCGGAAGGTGCGCGGGCTCAAGACCACGGCGGAGGAACTGCCCGACTACGTCGAGCGGGTCGCCCGCAACTTCGAGAAGCAGCGGAACGAGGGCGAGACCTTCGCCGAGTGGGTCCAGCGCGCCGACGAAAGCGACCTCAAGTGAGCGAGCGGGCGGCGCCGTTCTACTGCCCGTACTGCGGCGACGAGGACCTGGAGCCCTACGTGACCGAGGAGGAGAGCCACGGATGGTACTGCAGGGCCTGCGCCCGTGCCTTCCGGGTGAAATTCCTCGGCGTCGGCGTGCGTTCGTGATTGTCCGAAGGCTTGTCGTCCGATCATCCGATGAACCAGTGAACGACGTGTGAGGAGTAACGATGTCGGTGGCAGAGATAGAGGCTGGCCTGGAGCGGCAGCGGGCGACGCTGGACCTCCAGGGGATCGTGGAGTCCGCGGCGCGCTTCCTTGAGGACGCCCCCGCCCGGGAGATCATCCGGTGGGCCGCGGCCACGTTCGGCGACCGCCTCTGTCTCACCTCGTCGATGAGCGACGCCCTGCTGATCGACCTGGTCAGCAGGGTGAAGCCGGGCGTCGACGTGTTGTTCATCGACACCGGCTACCACTTCGCCGAGACCATCGGCACCCGCGACGCGGTCGAGACCGTCTACAAGGTCAACGTGATCAACGTGAAGCCGTCCAGGACGGTCGAGGAGCAGGACCGCGACCTCGGCCCGCGCCTGTACGGGCGCAACCCCGACCTGTGCTGCTACCTGCGGAAGGTCGAGCCGCTCAACCGGGCGCTGGAGCCGTACCTCGCCTGGGTGTCGGGCATCCGCCGCGACGAGTCGCCCACCCGCGCGAACACCAAGGTCGTCGAGTGGGACGCCAAGCGGCAGATGGTGAAGGTCAACCCCATCGCCCGGTGGACCCAGGAGGACGTCGACAACTACATCGCCGACAACGGCGTGCTGATCAACCCGTTGCACTACGACGACTACCCGTCGATCGGCTGCGCCCCCTGCACCCGCCGCGTGGCGCCGGGCGAGGACCCGCGCAGCGGGCGCTGGTCCGGCCTCGGCAAGATCGAGTGCGGCATCCACCTGTGACGAGTGCTCCACACGGGAACGCGCCGCTGATCGCGGTGGCGCACGGGTCCCGCGACCCGCGCGCCACCGCGACGGTGGAGGCCCTGCTCGACGGCGTACGGCGGGCCCGGCCCGGCCTCGACGTCCGCGCCGCCTACCTCGACCACGCCCCGCCGTCGCTGCCTCGGGCGCTGTCGGGCCTGGACGAGGCGGTCGTGCTCCCCCTCCTGCTCACCGCCGCCTACCACAGCCGGGTGGACATCCCGGCGGCACTGCGGGAGGCGTCGGCCCGCGCGCCGCGCCTGCGGGCCGTCTGCGGCCCCACGCTCGGCCCGCACCCGCTGCTGGTCCGGGCCCTCGAACGCCGCCTCACCGAGGCCGGGGTGGGGATCGGCGACCCGGAGACCGCCGTGGTGCTGGTCTCGGCCGGGTCCAGTGACGGCCGGGCGAACGCGACGATCGCCGCCGTCGCCCGCGCGTGGGCGCGGGAGCGCCCCTGGTGGTCGGTGACCGCCGCCTACGCCTCCGCCGCCGCGCCCAGGCCCCGGGAGGAGGTCGAACGGCTCAGGCGGGCGGGCGCGCCGAGGGTCGTCGTCGCGCCGTACCTGCTGGCCCCCGGCCACTTCGCCGACGCCGTGCGGCGCGACGCCCTGGACGCGGGGGCGCACGCCGTGGGCGGCGTCCTCGGCGCCGCCCCCGAACTGGTCGCGCTCCTGCTCGAACGCCACGCCCAGGCCGTCCGCGCCGCCCGCCAGGCGGCCTAGCCGACGGTTCCCCGGGCCGTTTCCAGGTCCGGCAGGGACCACCTCCGCGACCCCGGCCACGGCGTGGCGGCGGGGTCTTCGCACGCGGAGGAGAGGATCTCCTGCCCGTTGGGCCTGCGGATCACGATGTCCTGGTCGCAGGCGATCGGCGTCTGCCCCGCCACGAGAGGCAACGCCTCCCTGATCGTGAGCCGTCCACCGGTGCGGTACTCGCCGGTCTCCTCGATGACGCGCCCGGCCTCCCGCTCGCCGAGCGCGGGGATCGGCGCCCCCGGTTCGAGGCCCGCCGCGACCCGCTGGACCGGCACCAGCGCGACGTCCACGTCGTTGCGTCCCCTCAGATCCCCGCCGGACTCGTCGGTCCACGACAGCGAGTGATCGACGTGGTCGCTCTGGATGCCGCACACGCCCTGCGTCACCAGACGGCCGTTCAGCCAGACGAGCGCGTACGACGGGTCCCGGCAGTCGACCCGCACGTTCACCGACTCGCTGATGCCCGTGTAGGGGAATCTCAGGACCCGCCCGCCCGTCTCGATCGCTCCGTTGAGGAACACCCGCTCCCCCGTCAGGTAAAAGCCCTCGGAGGGAACGGCCGCCAGGACGGCCGGCCCGCCGTCTCCGGGGGGCGCGATCGTGACCGTGCGCGGCGCGGTCGCGACCATCACCGCGGCGGCCAGACCGGTGGCCAGCGCCGCCCCTGCGCCGGCCCGCCGGCGGCGGACGCGGCGGACGCGCCGGTCCACGTCGGCCAGAGCGACGCCCCCGCCCCGTCCCCCGCCCCGTCCCGTGGCGGCGTCCCCGGCGAGAAGCTCGCGGAGCTCTGTCTCTGTCAGTGTCATCGTCAGCTCTCCAGGCTCATCGCGGAGCGGGCGGCGGGATCGACGCGCAGCCTGGCCAGGGCCCTGCTCGCCTGGCTGCGCACGGTCCCCGCCGAGCAGCCGAGGATCTCCGCGATCCGGTCGTCGCCGAGGTCGGCGAAGTAGCGCAGCACGATCACGGCGCGCTGTTTCAGCGGCAGTCCCGCGAGGGCCCGCCGTACGGCGTCCCGGAAGCCGAACAGGTCGGCGGCGTCGCCGACCGCCGGCTCCGGCAGCACCTCGGTCGGCTGCTCGCCGCGCCAGCGCCTGCGCCACCAGCTGGCATGGGTGTTGGTCAGGATGCGGTAGACGTACGGGTCGGGATTGTCACCGACCCTCCGCCAGGCCAGCCACGCCTTGGCCAGCGCCGTCTGGACCAGGTCCTCTGCCGTGCCCCAGTCGCGGCAGAGGAGGTAGGCCGTCCGCAGCATGCGGTCCGAGCGCTGCTCGACGTAGCGCTCGAAGTCGGCCCGGTCGCGCATGTGCGGCCCCCAGTGATCGGTGCGGTCCTCGGTGGACGGTCACCGATGACTACGCCCTGGGAGCGCCGCGCCGTTGCCTCGGACGGCGATCGGGTTCCCCTGCGGCGTACGACCGCGCGCTCGGGGGCCGTTCAGCGGGAGTCGCGCCGGCGGTCGCGGAGCCGGGGAGGACGAGGCGGGCGGGGCGGGCGGAGCCCGTGCATGCCGTGTAGCCCGTGCAGCCCGTGCATGCCGTCCAGGCCGTGCAGGCCGTGCTCGGAGCCCTCGTACCCCTCGGTGAGGGAGGAGCGGCGCTCCTGCCACCACTCGCTCCAGGCGAACCAGCCGCGCTTGATCGGCTGCGCCCGGGAGTCCCCGATGATCTTCACGTCGCCCAGCAGGACGTACGCCCTGACCCTGACGACGGGGGCGGCCTGCCCGGCGGGAGCCTCGATCACCTGGACCTTCTTGTCGCCCAGGACGGTGACGCCGGAGAGCTCCACGTCGATCCCGTCCGGCACGATGATCTTGAGATCGCCCAGCACGCAGACGGCGACGACGTCCACCTCACGCCCGCGCACCTCGGCCTCCCGCAGGTCGAGGGTCACGTCGCCCAGCACGCTGACCGCGCCGATGCCGTCGTCGATCCGCCACGAGCCGGTCCTCTTGGCGTCGCCCAGCACCGCCACGATCCACTTGCGCATCCTGCCCTGCGGGGCGGCCGGAGCCGCGGGCCCGGGGGCCGGGGCCGGGGCGCCGCCCGGCAGGTCGGCGATGATCTGGGCGAGCTCGCCGTGCGTCTGGGCCAGATAGGCGGCCTCGGTCCGCTCGGTCAGCTCGGCCAGCGTCAGCCGCCCCTCGGCGGACGCCACCCTCAGCCGCTCCACCACGGACTCGCGCTCGGCGTCGGACGCCCGCATGCCACCCGGATCGTTCACGTCCCCCACCGTAACCCCGACCGGCCCCGCTCCCCATCCTCCCTGGGGACGATCCCTGCGGGGTCCTCCAGAAGGGGTTGTGTGAGCATGGAGACGTGACCCGCAGCAGGTTGTTGGAGGCGATCGCGGAGGGGGACGCCGCGCGGGTGGCGGAGATGCTGCACCCGGAGGCCCCGGTATCCCCTGTGTCCTCCCCTGTGTCCCCCGCCGTCGACCCCGCCCAGGGGACGACGCCGCTCTACCGGGCCGCCGCCGGAGGCCACCACGAGATCGTCCGGCTGCTGCTGGACCACGGCGCGGACCCCGACCGGCCGAGCGGCGGGCCCGAGGAGGGGCTGCCGCTGTGCGCCGCGGCCTGCTGGGACCACGCCGAGACCGTGCAGGCGCTGCTGGACGGAGGCGCCGACCCCGACGCGGCGGAGGAGGGCGGCTGGACGGCCCTGCTGTGGGCGGCCGCCAACGGCAACCTCGAGTCGGCCGACGTCCTGCTCGACGCCGGGGCCGATCCCGGCCTGGCCGACGAGGACGGCGACACGCCGCTGACACTGGCCGCGCTGTTCGGGGCGTACGGGATCGTCTGGTCCCTGCTGGAGCACGGCGCGGACCCGGCCGCGCCCGGCTGGGACGGCGCGACCCCGCTGGAGATCGCCGCCCGTCTGGCGGGGGCCGATCTGGAGGCGGTCCTCCGGGACGACGCCGCCGCGCGGCTGGGCGGCGAGCACACGGTGCTGGTGGCGCACTCCGCCGCGCCGGACGGCACCCGGCGGGTCACCGTCGAGGCGCGCGGCGAGGGCGCCCGCACCGGCACACACACCGGCGTCTACACCGTGGCCCGCCAGTACGGGCACGCGGCCGCCGCCACGGTCCTGGAGGCGGCGCTCGGTCTCCGGCCGCCGCCCGAGGAGCTGCTCCGCCGCGTCCTGCCCTACCGCGACCTGGACGAGGACGACGAGACGTGGTGGGCGGCCGTCCACGCGCTGCGGGGGCGCCACGACGAGAAGACGTTCCGGGCGGTGACACGGTTGTGCGAGAGCGACGACCCGGTGCGGCGGGAGTTCGGCGTCGACGTCCTCGCCCAGTTCGGCCGCGACCCGGGCCACCTCCCGGGACAGGACACGGGCCACGACGACCGGCAGGACGAGGTCCTCGGCATCCTGCGCGACCTGGCCCGCCGGGAGACCGAGCCCGCGGTGGTCGAGGCCCTGCTCGCGGCGTTCGGCCACCGGGCCGACGAGCGGGCCCTGCCCGAGGTGCTGGCGATCGTGGGCGGCCCGGGGCGCGAGCCCACCGTCAACGACGCGGTCGCGCTCGCCGCGGTCCTGCCGTCCGGCGACGAGGACGGCCTCGCCGCCCTGATCCGGCTGACCGAGTGCGGGGACGACGAGGTGCGCGACTGGGCGACCATGGGCCTCGCCGGCCTGCCGGCCGACACCGCCCGGATCAGGGAGGCGCTGGCCGCCCGGCTGGCCGACCGTGACGTGACGACCGTGGCCGAGGCGGCCCGCGGCCTGGCCGCGCGCGGCGACAGGCGGGCGCTCACGGGCGTCCACCGGGTGCTGTGCGAGGCGGGCGCCGGTCAGGGCTACGCGCGTGATCTCGCCCTTGAGGCGGCCCAGGAGCTGGGCCTGGACATCTCCGGCGCCTGAGCGCGGCGGCGGGTGTTTGTCCCGGCGGGCCCGAGTGCTGAGATGGAGTTCCGGCCTCGCCCGGTTCCCGGCGCCGAGGACCCGGCATCACCCGAGGAGGACCCTGTGACCCGCGACGCGACTCACGACGTGACCAACCAGGCGCCCCCGCTGGCCGGGCACGACGTCTCGGCCGACCAGGCGCTGCTGGAGGGGCTCGCCAGGGAGGGGGCGGACTGGGCGACCGGGGAGCTGCGCCGGCTCGGCCTGCTGGCCGGATCCGAGAAGGCGCAGGAGTGGGGGCGGCTGGCCAACGAACACCCGCCCGTCCTGCGCACCCACGACCGCTACGGCAACCGGATCGACGAGGTCGAGTTCCACCCCGCCTGGCACGAGCTGATGTCGGTCGCGGTCGGCAACGGGCTGCACGCCTCCCCCTGGACCTCGGCCCGGCCGGGGGCGCACGTCGCCAGGGCCGCGAAGTTCTTCGTCTGGTCCCAGGTGGAGGCCGGGCACGGCTGCCCGATCTCCATGACGTACGCCGCCGTGGCCGCGCTGCGGCACTCGCCGTCGCTGCGGGCGGAGTGGGAGCCCCTGCTGGCCTCCCGCACGTACGACTTCGGGCTGCGCCCGCCGCTGGAGAAGCGGGGCGTGCTGGCGGGGATGGCCATGACCGAGAAGCAGGGCGGCTCCGACGTGCGGGCCGGCACCACCCGGGCCGAACCCCTCGGCGACGGGAGCTTCGCCCTGACCGGGCACAAGTGGTTCAACTCCGCCCCGATGTGCGACGCGTTCCTGGTGCTGGCCCAGGCCCCGCGCGGGCTGTCGTGCTTCCTGCTCCCCCGTGTGCTGCCCGACGGCACCCGCAACGCGATGCGCCTGATGCGGCTGAAGGACAAGCTCGGCAACCGGTCCAACGCCTCCGCGGAGGTCGAGTACGACGGCGCGACGGCCTTCCTCGTCGGCGAGGAGGGCAGGGGCGTCCGCACGATCATCGAGATGGTCAACATGACCAGGCTCGACTGCGTGACCGGCTCGGCCGCCGGCATGCGGCAGGGACTGTCGCAGGCCCTCCACCACGCCCGCCACCGGAGCGCGTTCGGCCGGCCGCTGGCCGACCAGCCGCTGATGCGCGCCGTGCTCGCCGACCTCGCGCTGGAGTCCGAGGCGGCGACCACGCTGATGACCCGCCTGGCCGGGGCGACCGACCGGGCGGTGGCGGGCGACGCCGCCGAGGGCCTGTTCCGCCGGGCCGCCCTCGCCGCCGCCAAGTACTGGATCTGCAAGCGGGCGCCGGTCCACGCCGCCGAGGCGCTGGAGTGCCTGGGCGGCAACGGGTACGTCGAGGAGTCGCAGATGCCCCGGCTTTTCCGGGAGTCCCCGCTGAACGGCATCTGGGAGGGCTCGGGCAACGTGGCCGCCCTCGACCTGATGCGGGTGCTCGCCCGGGAGCCGGAGGCGGTCGAGGCGTTCTTCGCCGAGGTCGCCCGAGCCGGGGACCACCGCGTCGGCGACGCGGCCGGGCGGGTGCTGAAGACGCTCGCCTCCGCCGGTGAGGCCGACGCCCGCCGGGTGGCCGAGGAGATGACGCTGGTCCTGCAGGCGTCCCTGCTCGTGCGGCACGCCCCGGCGCCGGTGGCCGACGCGTTCTGCGCCTCCCGCCTGGGCGGCGACTGGGGCCGCGCCTTCGGCACGCTCCCGGCCGGCCTCGACCTGGAGCCGATCCTGGAGCGCGCGGCGCCCGCGTGAGCAGGCGGTCACGGGACGGCTACCCCACGGAAATCCGGCGGAAACAGGCCGCCGCTGTCATGAAGGGGACTCACCGGCTCACCCCGGTGAGGCGCACCTAGGGTTCCGTTCGGCTGGTCCGAGAGGTGCAGGCGGCTCGGCGCGGAGCCGTTCCACGGCGGGACAAAAGCCCGGGAGGCTGCGACTTCGGCGTCTCCCCGGTCAACGGCGCGGCCGGGACCGGGGAGACGCCGCGGGTCGCGAATCCCGCCGCCCGCCGGGCGGCGGTGGACCAGCCGTCCCCCCGAGGAGTGCCGTGGGCCACCTCCATTCCCACTACGGTCCCGAAGCCCGTAACGCCGTCGAGCGTGAGGCCGAGATCCCCACCACCATGCACGAGCGGGAGATCGCCCGCGGGCTCGAACTCGGCCTGCAGGGCGCCGACTCGATCGTCGACCGCACCATTCCCACCTTCTCCCGCGGCGAACTGCCGCACTTCGCCGGGATCAACACCTTCCTCAAGGCGCCGTACGTCGAGGACGTGCGGCGCTGCGGGGAGTACGACGTGGCGGTGCTCGGCGCGCCCTTCGACGGGGGCACCACCTACCGCTCGGGCACCCGCTTCGGGCCGCAGGGCATCCGCAAGATCTCCGCGCTGTACGGCCCCTACAGCTTCGAGCTCGGCGTCGACCTCCGCGAGTCGATCACGATCTGCGACCTGGGCGACATCTTCACGATCCCGGGCAACATCGAGAAGACCTTCGACCAGATCAGCAAGGGCGTCGCGCACGTCTTCGAGAGCGGCGCCTTCCCGGTGATCCTCGGCGGGGACCACTCGATCGGCTACCCGACCGTGCGCGGGGTGGCCGAACACGTGCGGGGAAACGTCGGCATCATCCACTTCGACCGCCACGTCGACACCCAGGAGACCGACCTCGACGAGCGGATGCACACCACCCCCTGGTTCCACGCCACCGACATCCCGAACGTGCCGCCGAAGAACCTCGTGCAGATCGGCATCGGCGGCTGGCAGGCGCCCCGCCCGGGCGTGAAGGTGGGCCGCGAGCGGGGCACCACGATCATGACGGTCACCGACTGCGTCGAGATGGGCATCGAGGCCGCCGCCGAGCGGGCCCTGGAGGTCGCCTGGGACGGCGCGGAGGCCGTCTGGCTGTCCTTCGACGTCGACTGCCTCGACGCGGCCTTCGTGCCCGGAACCGGCTGGCCCGAGCCCGGCGGGTTCCTCCCCCGCGAGGTGCTCAAGTTCATCCAGCTCATCGCCGACGCCCGGCCGCTCGCCGGAATCGAGGTGGTGGAGTGCTCCCCGCCGTACGACAACGCGGAGATCACCTCGCTCATCGCCACCCGGGTCATCTGCGACACCCTCGGGTGCCTGGTGCGCTCGGGACACCTGCCGAAGAGGAAGAAGGAGGCCGTCCAATGACGCGCCGACACCTCGCCGCCGTTCTCGTTCTGCTCCTGCTCGCGGGCTGCGCCTCCCCCGGGGAGCGGCAGGCCGCCGCCCCGGCCGGCTCGACGATCACCCTGGGCTTCAGCGCCTGGCCGGGCTGGTTCCCCTGGCAGGTCGCCGGCGAGCAGGGCCTGTTCCGCAAGAACGGCGTGGACGTCGAGCTGAAGTACTTCGACAGCTACACCGACTCGCTCAACGCGCTGGCCACGGGAACCATCGACGCCAACAGCCAGACGCTCAACGACACCCTGGCGTCCGTGGCCGGCGGGGCGAAGCAGAGCGTCGTGCTGGTCAACGACAACTCCAGCGGCAACGACCAGATCATCGCGGGGCCGGGCATCTCGTCGCTGTCCGGTCTGAAGGGCAGGACCGTCGCCGCCGAGCAGGGCACGGTCGACCACTACCTGCTCCTGCTCGCGCTGCGGAAGGCCGGTCTCACCGAGGCGGACGTGCAGTTCCGGCCGATGCCGACCGACGCCGCCGCGGCGGCCTTCGCCGCCGGGCAGGTGGACGCCGTCGGGGTGTTCGCCCCCTTCACCACGACCGCGCTCAAGCGGAAGGGCAGCCGGGCGATCGCGACGTCGGCCGACTTCCCCGGGGCGATCCCCGACCATCTGGTGGTCACCCGTGACCTCGTCTCCCGCGACCCGAAGGCCGTGCAGGGGCTCGTGTCGGCCTGGTTCGACGCGCTCACCTGGATCGGCGAGCACCGGCCGGAGGCCCTGGAGATCATGGCGAAGCGGGCGGGGGTGAGCGTGTCCGACTACGAGTCGTACGACAAGGGCACGACGATCTTCACGCTGGAGCGCAACCGGACGGCCTTCTCCGGCGAGCTGGACGGCCGCGCCAAGGAGATCGCGGAGTTCCTGGTCTCGGCGAAGCTGGTGGACAGGGCCCCGTCGCTGGAGGGACTGTTCGCGCCCCAGTTCGTCCGCGCGGTGCAGCCGTGACCGCGGCCGAGGCGATGCCGAGACAGGACGCCGGGACGGCCCCGGCGGCGGAAGAGCCCGCGCCGCGCCGGGCGAGGCTCAGAACCGGGCCGCTCACGACCAAGGCGCTCACGACCTCGGTCTCCGCGCGTACGGCCTGGCTCCTGCGGTGCCTGTCGATCCTCGTGCCGCTGGCGGTCTGGCAGGCGGTCAGCGCGAGCGGCCGGGTGGACCCCGCGTTCCTGCCCTCCCCGTCGGCGGTCTGGGCGGCCGGGGTGGACATGGCGGCCGGCGGCGAACTGGCCGCCGACCTCGCGGCTAGCCTCGGCCGGATCGCGGCGGGCTTCGGCCTGGCCGTCCTGATCTCGGTGCCGCTGGGGTTCGCGATGGGGACGCTCGGCTGGGCGCAGCCGCTGCTCGAACCGGCCGTCGGCATCCTGCGCTACCTGCCCGCGTCGGCCTTCATCCCGCTGCTGATCATCTGGCTGGGCATCGGCGAGGCGTCGAAGGTGGCGCTGCTCGTCCTCGGCGTGGTGTTCTTCAACACGCTCATGACCGCCGACGCCGTACGGCAGGTGCCGCACCGGCTGCTGGAGGTGTCGGCGACCCTCGGGGCGTCCCGGCCGCGGGTGGCCGCCCGGGTGGTGTTCCCGTACGCGCTGCCGGGGATCATCGACGCGATGCGGGTCAACGCCGCCGCGGCGTGGAACTTCGTGGTCGTCGCCGAACTGGTCGCGGCCACCTCGGGACTCGGCTACCGGATCACCCGCGCCCAGCGGTTCCTGCAGACCGACCGCATCTTCGCGATCCTCGTGGTGATCGGCCTGATCGGCCTGGCCATCGACGTCACGCTGCGCCTGCTGCGCGCCCGGGTGGGGAGGTGGGCCCGTTGACGAGCGCACCGAGCGGTCTCCGGCTGGAGGGCGTGGGCAAGGAGTTCGTCCCGGGCCGGCCGGTGCTCCAGGACGTGGACCTGTCCGTGGCATCCGGCGACTTCGTCTGCGTGGTGGGGGCGAGCGGCTCGGGCAAGTCGACCCTGCTGGGCATGGTCGCGGGCCTCGTCCCGCCCACGTCCGGCCGGGTGCTGCTGGACGGCCGTGAGGTCGCGGGTCCCGGCCCGGACCGCGGGCTGGTGTTCCAGACCGCCTCGCTGTATCCCTGGCGGACCGTGGCCCAGAACGTCGCGTTCGGCCTGGAGGCGCTCGGCGTGCCGCGCGCCGCCCGGCGGGAGCGGGTGCGGTGGCTGCTCGACGAGGTGGGCCTCGGCCACCTGGCCGGGGCCCTGCCCGGACGCCTGTCGGGCGGGCAGCAGCAGCGGGTGGCGATCGCCCGCGCGCTGGCCTGCGCGCCGCGCGTGCTGCTGCTCGACGAGCCCTTCGGCGCGCTCGACGTGCAGACCAAGGAGGACATGCAGCTGTTCGTACGGCAGGTCTGGCAGGACGTGACACCGGCCGGGGAACGCCCGACGGTCGTCATGGTGACCCACGACACGGAGGAGGCCGTGTTCCTCGCGCGCCGGGTGATCGTGCTGTCCAGCGATCCCGGCCGGATCAGCCAGGAGATCGCCATCGGCCTGCCGGAGCCCCGCCCGCTGGAGATCAAGCGCTCCGCGGAGTTCCTGCGGATCAGGGCGGAGGTCGAGGACCTGGTCCGGGCCGAGCACCGCGCCCACCAGGCGCGTGTCGCCGCCGCGCCGGCGTGATCGTGGGTTTGCGGGAGGGTCGCGGGACGACCGGCGGCGCGGGTGGCGTTAAGGTCGCTGCTGAATGGATTAAGACTCGCTAGTGAAGGGATATCGCCATGGCGACCACTCGTACCGCGACGACGCAGTGGAAGGGCGCCCTGCTCGACGGTTCGGGCGTTGTCTCGCTCGACACCTCCGGCGTCGGCACCTTCGACGTCTCCTGGCCCTCCCGGGCCGAGCAGGCGAACGGCAAGACGAGCCCGGAGGAGCTCATCGCGGCCGCCCACTCCTCGTGCTTCTCGATGGCCCTGTCCCACGGCCTGGCCCAGGCGGGCACCCCGCCGCAGTCGGTCGAGACCCGGGCCGACGTGACCTTCCAGCCCGGAGAGGGCATCACCGGCATCGTGCTCTCCGTACGGGCCCAGGTGCCCGGCCTGTCCGCCGAGGACTTCCAGCAGGCGGCCGAGACCGCGAAGGCGAACTGCCCGGTGAGCAAGGCGCTGGCCGGCACGACGATCACCCTGAACGCCGAACTCGTCGGCTGAACCACCAGTGGGGCCCCCGCCGGACCGGTCCGGCGGGGGCCTCCGCGTGCGCGGACCGGGAGCAGGGGTACCGCCCCAGGTGCACGAATCGTCCGGGCAGTGGAGAATGAGGTTACATGCGCGAGGTTTGGCCTGGAGAGCCCTACCCACTCGGCGCCACCTGGGACGGTGTGGGCACCAATTTCTCGGTGTTCTCGGAGGTGGCCGAGCGGGTCGAGCTGTGCCTGTTCGACGACGACGGCGCGGAGACCCGCGTCGACCTGCCGGAGGTCGACGGCTTCGTCTGGCACGGCTACCTGCCGGGGATCATGCCCGGCCAGCGGTACGGCTTCCGCGTGCACGGCCCCTACCGGCCCGAGCACGGCCACCGGTGCAACCCGGCCAAGCTGCTGCTCGATCCGTACGCGAAGGCGATCGAGGGCTCGGTCCGGTGGAACGAGTCGCTGTTCTCCTACCACTTCGCCGACCCCGCCCGGCTGAACGTCGAGGACTCCGGGCCGCACATGCCGAAGAACGTGGTGGTCAACCCGTTCTTCGAGTGGGGCAACGACCGGCCGCCCCGCACGCCGTACCACGAGACGGTGATCTACGAGGCGCACGTGCGCGGGCTCACCATGCGGCACCCCGCCGTGCCCGAGGAGCAGCGGGGCACCTACGCCGGGCTCGCGCACCCGGCCGTGATCGACCATCTGCGGTCGCTCGGCGTGACGGCGGTCGAGCTCATGCCCGTCCACCAGTTCGTGCCCGAGCACTTCCTGGTCGCCCGGGGGCTGACCAACTACTGGGGCTACAACACGATCGCCTACCTCGCGCCGCACAACGCGTACTCCTGCGCGGGGCAGCGCGGCCAGCAGGTCCAGGAGTTCAAGGCGATGGTCCGGGCCCTGCACGACGCGGGGATCGAGGTGATCCTCGACGTTGTCTACAACCACACGGCCGAGGGCGACCACATGGGCCCCACGCTCGGGTTCCGGGGCCTCGACAACGTCGCCTACTACCGGCTGCGCGAGGAGGACCGCCGCTACTACCTCGACTACACCGGCTGCGGCAACTCGCTGAACGTCCGCTCGCCCCACGCGCTCCAGCTGATCATGGATTCGCTGCGCTACTGGGTGCTCGACATGCACGTGGACGGCTTCCGCTTCGACCTCGCCGCCGCGCTCGCCCGCGAGCTGCACGACGTCGACCGGCTCAGCGCGTTCTTCGACCTCATCCAGCAGGACCCGGTGATCTCCCAGGTCAAGCTGATCGCCGAGCCGTGGGACGTCGGTCCCGGCGGCTACCAGGTCGGCAACTTCCCGCCCCTGTGGACCGAGTGGAACGGCAAGTACCGCGACGCCGTACGGGACTTCTGGCGGGGCGACTCCCGGACGCTGCCCGAGTTCGCCTCGCGCCTCGCCGGGTCGAGCGACCTGTACGCGACCAGCGGCCGCCGCCCGGTCGCCTCGATCAACTTCGTCACCGCCCACGACGGGTTCACGCTCAACGACCTCGTGTCGTACGACCACAAGCACAACGAGGCCAACGGCGAGGGCAACCGCGACGGCACGGACGACAACCGGTCGTGGAACTGCGGCGCCGAAGGACCGGTCGACGACCCGGCGATCAACCGGCTGCGGCGGCGCCAGCGGCGCAACCTCCTCACCACCCTGTTCGTGTCCCAGGGCGTGCCGATGCTGCTGGCGGGCGACGAGTTCGGCCGCACCCAGCAGGGCAACAACAACGCCTACTGCCAGGACAACGAGACGTCCTGGATCGACTGGTCCCTGGTCGGGCAGGAACCCGGCCTGCTGGACTTCGTCCGCCGCCTGGGCGCGTTACGGCGGGCCCACCCCGTCTTCCGGCGCCGCAGGTTCTTCCTGGGCCGCACGGTCGGGGACGACAGCAGGGACATCGTCTGGCTCACGCCGTCGGGCACCGAGATGACCGACGCCGACTGGCAGACCGGCTACGCCAAGTCGCTGGGCGTCTACGTCAACGGCGACGCGATCAGCGAGCCCGGCGCGCGGGGCGAGCGGATCACCGACGCGACGTTCCTGCTGCTGATCAACGCGCACCACGAGAGCCTGACCTTCGCCCTCCCCGGCCCGGAGCTGGGCGCGGCCTGGCGTCCCGTGCTCGACACCGCCGACGAGGACCCGCCGGACGACCCGGACGCGGCGGAGACGCTGGTCGCCGGGTCCAAGGTCACCGTCACCGACCGGTCCATGCGCGTCCTCGTGTGCGCCGGCGGCCCGAGCCGCCGGTTACCCTCGGTCGGGTGACTACGGCACCACCACAAAAGCCGCATTCCGGCCTGCCGACGAAGCCCCGGTCGGCGGTCGTACGGGACGCCCTCGGGGTCGGCGCGGCGGTCGGGCTCTCCGGGTTCGCGTTCGGCGTGACGTCGGCGGGGGCCGGGATGACGCTCGCCCAGACCTGCGTGCTGTCGCTGCTGGTCTTCACCGGGGCGTCCCAGTTCGCGCTGGTGGGCGCGCTCGGCGCCGGCGGGGCACCGCTCCCCGCGGCGGCGGGGGCGCTGCTGCTGGGCGTCCGCAACGCGTTCTACGGCCTGCGTCTGTCGCAGGTGCTCGGCCTCCCCGCCGCGGTCCGTCCGCTGGCCGCCCACTGGGTGATCGACGAGACCTCCGCCGTGGCCCTGGCCCAGCCCGACCGGCGCCTCGCCCGGCTCGGGTTCACCGTCACGGGCGTGACCCTGTACGCCGGGTGGAACGTCACGACCCTCCTCGGCGCGCTGGGCGCCGCGGCCCTGGGCGACCCGGCGGCCTGGGGGCTCGACGTGGCCGGTCCGGCCGTCTTCCTCGCCCTGCTCCTGCCCATGCTCCGGGACCGCTCCGCCGCCGCTCCTTCGGCGCGGGCAGGCGCCACCCCGGCTCCGGGCCAGGATGGGGAGGGCACTGCGACGGCCCGGCCGGCCCGGGCCGCGGTCCTCCGGCATGAGGTGGCGGTGGCCGTGCTGGCCGTCGTGCTGGCGCTGGCCTGCGTGCCGTTCCTGCCCGCGGGCGTCCCGGTGCTGGTGGCCGTGCTCGCCGCGCCCGCCGTCCTGGCCGTCTCCGCGCTCCGGTCCCGCGCCGCCGCACGGCGGGAGCGGAGCGCGGCGGCGCGGGCGGAGGAGGCGTGATGGGGGTGTGGATCGCGATCGCGGTCACCGTCGCCGGGTGCTACGCGGTCAAGCTCCTCGGGCTGTCGGTCCCGGCGGCGGTGCTGGAACGGCCGCTCATGCGCAGGCTCGCCGCGCTGGTGCCGATCGCGGCGCTGGCCGCGCTGATCGCCCTGCAGACCTTCGCCGACGGCCGCACGCTCGTCGTCGACGCCCGGGCCGCCGGCCTCGCCGCGGCGGCCGTCGCGCTGCTGCTGCGCGCGCCCTTCCTGGTGGTGGTCGCGGTGGCCGTCGTCGTCACCGCCGCCGTCCGCGCCCTGACCGGCTGAGCTCTGCCGACCTCTGCCGACCGGCCGGATGCCGGGACGGCTCAGCGGGCGAGGATCTCGTCGAGGTCGTAGCTCACCGGGCGTTCGAGCTGGTCGTAGGTGCAGGACTCGGGCGTGCGGTCGGTGCGCCAGCGGCGGAACTGGGCGGTGTGCCGGAACCGGTCGCCCTCCATGTGGTCGTAGGCGACCTCGATGACCCGTTCCGGCCGCAACGGGATGAACGACAGGTCCTTCTTGGCGTTCCACCGCGAGACGGCGCCCGGCAGGCGCTGGCCCTGCGCGCCACCCTGCCGGCCACTCTGCGCGCCGCCCTCCGCCACCTCGGCCCAGTGTCCCCAAGGGTGCTCGCTCAGGTCCTCCATCCGGTACGGCGCGAGCTCCCCGACCAGTTCCTCGCGCTTCTTCATCGGGAAGGAGGCGGCCACCCCCACGTGGTGCAGGCGGCCGTCGGCGGAGTACAGCCCGAGCAGCAGCGACCCGACGACCGGCCCCGACTTGTGCTCGCGGTAGCCCGCCACGACGCAGTCGGCCGTCCGCTCGTGCTTGACCTTGAACATCACCCGCTTGTCCGGCGTGTACGGCTGGTCTCCCGGCTTGACCACGATGCCGTCGAGCCCGGCGCCCTCGAACGCGTCGAACCACTCGGCGGCCCGGCCCTCGTCCCGGGTGACCGGGGTGAGCCGCACCGACCGGCCCGCCCCCGCCAGCGCCTCCTCCAGCCGGGACCGCCGCTCCGAGAACGGCGCCTCCATCAGGTCCTCCGCGCCGACGGCGAGCAGGTCGAACGCGACGAAGGAGGCGGGCGTGCTCCCGGCCAGCAGCCGCACCCGGGACTGGGCGGGGTGGATGCGCTGCTGGAGCGCGTCGAAGTCGAGCGACTGGCCCCTGATCAGCACGATCTCGCCGTCCACCACGCACCGGGGCGGCAGCTCCTTCCTGACGGCCTCGACCAGCTCAGGGAAGTAGCGCGTGAAGGGCCGCTCGTTCCTGCTGCCCAGGAAGACCTCGTCGCCGTCGCGGAAGACGATGCAGCGGAAGCCATCCCATTTCGGCTCGTAGTAGAGCGTGCCGTCCTGCTCTGGCAGCTTCTTGACCGCCTTCGCGAGCATCGGCGCGACCGGCGGCACCACCGGCAGGTCCAGGTCCGGGATCAGCGGCTCAACCGGCGGCTTCATCATGCGCCTCCCTGAGGTATCGGCAGAAGAGGAAGCCGTCCTCCTCCAGCACCTGGGCGAGGGTCAGCGGCGTGCGCGAGGCGACGCCGTCCAGTATGCGCGCGGCGTCACCCCCGGCCAGCAGCGGGCTCACCGTCAGCGCCAGCTCGTCGACCAGCCCGGCCGCGGCGAGCTGCGCGTTGATCCGCGGCCCGCCCTCGCACAGGATCCGGCCGAGTCCCAGGCCGCGCAGCTCCTCCACCGCGGTCGCGAGATCGACCCGGTCGTCTCCGGCGACGATCAAGAGGGCCTTGTCCGCGGCCTCGTCCCTGCGGTCCTTCGGCGCCGCCTCCGTCGTGATCACGATGGTCCGGGCGTACGGCTCGGCCTCAGTGAACAGCGGACCCCCGAGATCGAGGTCGAGCAGGCGGGTGACGACGGCGATCGGCGGCACGGGCGGGCGGCCCTCGCGCGGCGCCCGCCACGACTCGCGCGGGCGGGCGGGACGGTAGCCCTCCGTGCGGACGGTGGCGGCGCCGGCGAGCACCACGTCGGCCAGGCCGCGCAGCAGCCCGAAGATCCGTTTGTCGGCCCGGCCGGACAGGCCCTCCGAGTGGCCCTCGACCCAGGCCGCGCCGTCGGCGCTCGCCACCATGTTGAGACGCAGCCAGTGGTCACGCGGGTAGGCGTAGGCGGCGGCGATGTCGGGATCGTCCTCGGCGTGGGGATGGATGCGGCGCACGGTTCCCACACTCGCACACCGCACCGACAACACGGCCCAGGCGCCCCGCCCATGAGAACCCGGGGCGGCTCAGCCCTCCTGCTCGCCCCCGGGCCGGGCCTTGGACGGCTTACGGTTTTGTAGTTCGCTCCCCCCAATACGAAGGCCCGCGAACATTTTCGAGCACACGCTGCCCTTGTTCATCTGCTACTCGCGTCACCACTTGCTGCGCGATGCCAAAAACGGCCGCCCAGGCAAGGATTTGACCTCCCGTATCCAAGTCGGTCAGGCCCGGAATGAAACCACCTTGGATGAGCAACAGCCCTAGGACCGCAGAAACCGCACCGGCCGGAAGCTTCAGAAGCGCCAGCACTATAGGAAGAGTGTACGGCGTAGAGGTCCCATGAACATGACGCAAAGCGGCGGCCCTCATCAATGCCGCGCCAGACAATCCTACAAATTCCACTAGGGCAATATCCCACCTACTCGGACCCATGCCCAGTGGACATACCATGAAATCTTGAGGATGATAACACAGTTTTAGCTTTTTGGGATCAAGAAGACCCAGGAGAATGAACGAGAAAGCTATCGCAGCCAGAATGATCGTGGTGATTATGACAATGTTTCGAAAGCTTCGGAGGTTCACTCTCTCCAATTGGGCGGCTATGTTAGCCGCCTGCATTGCTTGAATCGCCAACTCGCGATCATCCGTCGTCAGCTTGCCGCCAGACCGCCTGAGCTGGGATTCGAATTTGACCCGTCGGGGATCACTTGCCCCCAAATGCTGTTTCGCGCGGGCAAGGATGTTCGTACCCCACCATTCCAGCTCGCCGGGCGGAACCAACCTCAGCAACTCGGCCTCGGCCTGGTGGATATTTGCCCACGCGGAGTCAACCGCCGACCCCGTCCAAACAGACATCGGGTTTCGAAGCCGCGTCGCCGCACCTCGCGCAGCCCCTAAATGTCGCCGCACCCCCCTTGCATAAGCGGAGTCGTTGTTCAGGCGGTCAAGTTCGGTTTCCAGACCCTCGATGGTAGCGAGTGCTCGCTCTCGCCAGGAAGTTGTCTTCCGGTTGACGGTTGCGACCGAGGAGCCCTCTCGCATTTCTTCCCCAGATTAGCCACAGAGAAATGCTTACAACTCCAGGGTAAGACTCCCATGTAAGACATGACGACCCAACAGAAGGTATTATTCCCCCAGGTCGGATCCATCATTGCGAGCAATGCGTAATACATCCTCAAGCCGGCACGCACAACCCGCGCCGACTCACCGTACGCGTATGACGCCGCAGGCGATGCGGTCGCCCGAGTCACCGGCCTTGAGCGTCTCGGCGTCGGGGCCCTTCCTGCCGTGGCGGTAGCGGTCCGGAATCTGCGCCGCGTTGTCGGCACGGGCGTGGACGACGACCGAGGCGCCCTCCGGCGCACGTAGCCGGTCCAGGCCGAAGCGATCGGTCAGGAATGTGGCCCGCCCTCTCCCGTCCTTCCCGACCATCAGGTTGGGCAGGTCACCCGCGTGGTCGGGGTGGGAGCCCATGCCGAGGTGCCGGCCTGCGCTGGCGAACGGACTGCCGGTCGCGGGGTCGGTCGACGAGGGATCGCACACCCCCTTGGCATGGAGGTGCAGCCCGTGGAACCCGGCCGGCAGGTTCTCGACGGCGACGCGCACCCTGGTGGCGCCGTCCTTCTGCTCATTGACGCGGACCACACCGACGGTCCGGCCGTTGGCGTCCTTCAGCGTCGCCCGGGCGTCGGGGCCGTCGCGCACCACCGTCGAAGGCGGGCCCGGGGCGGCCATATGTTGCAGCCCCGCTGCGGGAGTCAGGGCGACGATGAACGACAGGTACGTCCGCCACAGCATGACGATCTCCCTCCCGCCGGAGGAAACGGCTCGTACTGCCCAGGGTAGGCACGCACGTCGGGGAGACCGGGCCAAGACTCTGTCAAGTCTCGGCCCGCGCTTCCGACGAGGCTCAACGAGCGCCGCGAGCACCCGGGAAAGCCGGGCCGGCTTCGCGCAGCGTCATCCTCCGCCAGATGGCCTTGCCTTGCTGGGCTGCACCCGCTTGGGCTCGCCGGGCATCTTGGGGTAGTTCGGCGGATACGGCAGGTCGCCCCGCTCGTCGGCGTCGTACCACTCCAGGAGCGTGCCGATGCCGAAGGCGCGGTCGTCGATCTCCCGCTGCACGTCGCCCAGCGCGGCGAACCGGTCCGGCATCGTCCTCAGGTCGAAGGCGCCGGGGTCGCAGTCCTCCAGCTCGGCCCAGGTCACGGGGGCCGACACCCGGCCGTCGGGCCGGGCGCGCACCGAGTAGGCGGACGCCACCGTCCGGTCGCGGGCGTTCTGGTTGTAGTCGATGAAGACCTTCTCCCCCCGCTCCTCCTTCCACCAGGCGGTCGTCGCGAGATCGGTGCGCCGCTCCACCTCCCGGGCGAAGGCGATGGCGGCGTGCCGCACCTCGGTGAAGGTCCAGCGCGGCTCTATGCGCACGTTCACGTGGACACCGCGGCTGCCGGAGGTCTTCGGGAAACCCCGCATGCCGAGCTCGTCGAGGACCTCCTTCGCGGTGAAGGCGACCGTACGGGCCTGCTCGAACGAGGTGCCCGGCTGCGGGTCGATGTCGATGCGCAGCTCGTCGGGGTGGTCGAGGTCGGCGCGGCGGGCGTGCCAGGGGTGGAAGTCGATCGTGCCGAGGTTGGCGCACCAGGCGATGGCCGCCACCTCGGTCGGGCAGAAGGCGTCGGCCGTGCGCCCGCTGGGGAAGCGCACGGTGACGGTCTCGATCCAGTCGGGGTGCCGGGGCATCCGCTTCTGGTAGATCGCCTCGGAGCCGACGCCGTCCGGATGCCGCTTGAGGTAGGTCGGCCGCTCCCGCATCGCGCGCAGCGCGCCCTCCCCCACGCTCACGTAGTACGTCACCAGGTCGCGCTTGGTCGCACCGATCGCCGGGAAATAGACCTTGTCCGGGTTGGTGACCTTGACGACCCGGTCACCCACCTCGATCTCGATGTACGGCGAAGCCATGTAGGCGACCCTACCCCCGGGGAAGATCCGGGACGGCCTGATGGTTCCTCACTTCGTAATCCCCGCGAGGGGCCACCGGGCACAGGGTGGTGAGCATGGAAAAGGTAGTCAAGAGCGACGCCGAGTGGCGCGCGCAGCTTTCCCCGGAGGAGTTCCGCGTCCTCCGGCAGGCGGGGACCGAGCGCCCCTACACCGGCGAGTACGTCGGCACCAAGACCGTCGGCGTCTACTCCTGCCGCGCCTGCGGCGCGGAGCTGTTCCGGTCGGAGGCCAAGTTCGAGTCGCACTGCGGCTGGCCGTCGTTCTTCGAGCCGTCGGAGTCGGAGGCCGTGACGCTGCACGAGGACGACTCCCTGGGCATGCGCCGGGTCGAGGTGCGCTGCGCGCGGTGCGACTCGCACCTCGGGCACGTGTTCCACGGCGAGGGTTATCCCACCCCGACCGACGACCGGTACTGCATCAACTCCGTCAGCCTGACCCTGCGGCCGGCCGAGTAGGGCCGGCTCAGTTCGGCTTCGGGTAGGTGACCCGGCAGTCGTCGTCGTCCGGGCCGAGGACGTTGGCGAGGACGGGATTGCCGTTCTCGCCGAACCTGGACTGGACGAACACCACGGGGTTGACCTCCCCCCGCTCGGCCAGGTACTCCAGGCCTCGCTTGCACAGGGTGATCGCGGCTTTGGAGTTGTCGGCGTTCTCCGGGAGGCTCGTGTAGATGCGCAGATAGCGGCCGGTGGTGCGGATGTCCTTGACCTTCTTGGCCGTCTTGTCGTTCCACCGGCTGCGGAAGTAGGCGTCCGCCTTCTTGTCGGTGTACTTGGACGGTCCCGACGCCTTCTTCGCCGACGCCTTCTTCTTCCGCGCGCCGTCCGCCTTCTTCCCCGTGTCGACGCTCGCGACGGTGAGCTCACCGGCCGGGGAGGCGTGCGGCGCGGGCGCGGCGGCCACGCCGGCCGGAGCCGCGTCCGGGTGCGACAGCGGCCCGGCGATCGCGAAGGCCCCGACGGCGAAGGCGGCGGCTCCCAGCGACAGTTCGACGACGTGTGAACGGGTCCGCCTCTTACGGCGGCGCCCCCTGGAACGTGCCAGCCCGCTTGACACTCTGCCTCACCTAGACGTAGATCTTCCGTCACAGTATGGCAAAGTCCAGCCGCCGCCAAGTCCCTTTCAGGCGTTTCGCACGTGGTCCGGCAGAATGTCCCTTCCAACGGAGTCCCGTCCTCCGCCGATCACAGGGAGGGTCCGTGCCGGCCGCCGTGTCCCTCACCGTGTCCCCCACTGTGTCCCCCACCGTGTCCCCCACCGTGTCCCCCACCGTGTCCCCCACCGTGTCCCCCACCGTGTCCCCCACCGTGTCCCCCACCGTGTCCCCCACCGTGTCCTGGCTCGTGTTCGGGCTGTCCTGCGTCCTGGTCGCGGCCGGAGGAGCGCTGGGCGGCGCCGACCCGGTGGACGCCGCGGTCGCGCTCGGCTTCACCCCGCTCGGCGCCTATCTGGTGGCCCGCCGCAGGGGCGGCGCCGTCGGACCCTGCTGCCTGGTGACCGTGCTCGGCGCCGTCGCCTACTTCGCCGACTCCTACTCGCTCCGGCCCGGCCTGCCCGGCGGCCGCTGGGCCGCCTGGGTGGGCGCGTGGGCCTGGGCCCCCGCCCTGCTGACCGTGGGCGGCGTGCTGCTGCTGCTCGTGCCGGACGGCCGCCTGCCCGGGCGGGCCTGGCGGCCGGTTGCCGCGACGGGAGTGGCCGCCACGGCGGCGTTCACGGTGCTGGCCGCGCTGGTGCCCGAGGGCCCGGACCGGCCGTTCCCGGTCGAGGCCCTGGCGCCGGCGCGGGACGCGCTGCCCGCCGTCATCGTGCTCCTGGCCGCGGTCTCGCTCGCCTGCGCGGCCGGGCTCGTCGTCCGCACCGTCAGGGCGCAGGGCGAGCGGCGCACCCAGCTGCTGTGGATCTGCCTCGGCGCCGGCGCGTTCGTGGCGGGCGTCTTCCTGCCGGCCGTCACCCGGCTGCCCGCCGCCGGAGTGCCGTTCATCCTGGCCCTGCCGGCCTGCGTCGGCGTGGCGATGCTCCGCCACGACCTGTACGGGACCGGGCCGTGGCTGCGCCGGGTGCTGACCCTGGGGCTGCTGACCGGGGTCCTGGCCCTGCTGTACTTCACGGTGTCCGGGCTCACCGGGGCGCACGTCGCCGCCGCGACGGCCGTCGCGGTCGCGGTCGAGCCGCTGCACCGCTGGCTGCGCCGGGCCTCCGGCCGCATCCTGTACGGCGGCCGGGCCGACCCCGAGACCGTCCACGCCCGGCTGGGCGCCCGCCTGGCCGCGACCTCGGAGCCCGCGGAGATCCTCGCCGCCGTCGCCGACGCGGCGGCCGAGGCGACCCGGGCCGCCTACGTACGGGCCGAGCTGGGCGCGCCGGGCGAGCCGCTGAAGGTCGCCGAGCGGGGCACGCCCGCCCCGCTCGGCGTGTCGGTGCCGCTGCGCTTCCAGGACGAGGTCCTCGGCGTCCTCGGCCTGTCGGGAGGCGACGTGCGGGTGCTCGCCCCGCTCGCGTCGCACGCCGGGGCGGCGCTCGCCGCCGCCCACCGCGCCGTGGCGCTGCAGCGCTCGCGGACGCTGCTGGTCACCGCGCGGGAGGAGGAGCGGCGGCGGTTCAGCAGGGACCTGCACGACGGGCTGGGCGCCTTCCTCTCGGGCATCGGCTTCACGGTGGACGCCGCGGGCAACGCGCTGAAGGCCGACCCGGAGCGGGCGCGCGGCCTGCTCACCCAGATCAGGACGCAGGTGGCCGAGGCGGGCGCGGGCGTACGCCGCCTGGTGCGGGGGCTGAGGCCACCCGAGCTGGCCCAGCTCGGGCTGGCCGGCGCCGTCGAGCACACCGCCGCGACGCTGGGCGCCGGCGGGGTGGAGATCGAGGTCACGGCCGGGGACGTGAGCGGCCTGCCGGCCGCCGTGGAGGTCACGGCCTACCTGGTCGCCCGCGAGGCGCTGACGAACGCGGTGCGGCACGGCGGGCCCCGCCGCTGTGCCGTACGCCTCGGCCGGACCGCGGCCGGTGCGAAGGCCGGCACGACGGACGGGTTCGAGCTGAGCGTGCGCGACGACGGGAGCGGGCTCGCGCCCGAGGCCGTCCCGGGAGTCGGGCTGACCTCCATGCGGGAGCGGGTGGAGGAGCTGGACGGAAAGCTGACGGTCGACGCCGCCCCCGGCGGCGGAACGGTGGTGGCCGCGTGGATTCCCCTGTGATCAGGCTGCTCGTCGTCGACGACCACCCGGTGGTCCGCGACGGCCTCGGGGCGCTGATGTCGACCGTGGAGGGCATCGAGGTCGTCGCGGTGGCCGAGGACGGCCTGCGGGCGCTCGCCGCCGCCCGCGAGCACAGCCCCGACGTCGTGCTCATGGACATCTCGATGCCGAACATGGACGGCATCGAGGCGACCCGGCGGCTGTCCGCCGGGGCCCGCCCGCCGAGCGTGGTGATGCTCACGATGTCGGACGACGACCTGTCGCTGCTGGCGGCCGTCCGCGCGGGGGCCAGGGGCTACCTGCTCAAGAACGCCGGCCAGGACGACGTGGTCGCCGCGGTGCGCGCGGCGGCCCGGGGACAGGCCGTCTTCGGGACCGGCGCGGCCGAGTCCCTGATCAACCTGCTGCACGCGCCGCCCCGCGTGTCCCCGCGGCCGTTCCCCGCGCTCACCGACCGGGAGTACGAGATCCTGGAACTCGTCGCGTCGGGCCTGGGCAACCAGGCGATCGCGGCGCGCCTGGGCGTCAGCCCGAAGACCGTGGCCAACGCCGTCTCCGGCGTCCTCGTCAAGCTCGGCGTGCGCGACCGCGCCGGGGCGGTCGCCGCCGCCCGCGCGGCGGGACTCGCCACGGGCTGAGCCCGCCTCCCGGAGATCCGGGAGGCGTTCCCCCGCGGACGGGAACATCGGCTCCTCCGGCCGGGATCGTCACGGCCCGAATCTGGACGGGCAACGACAGCACCCTCCGGAGGAGAACCGTCATGGACGCCACCGCGTCGCCCCGCACTTCCACCGCCCCCACCGCGCCGGCCGCCGCTCCGGCCGTCGCCGTCGCGGCGGCACTGACGCTCGGCGTGACGCAGATCCTGCACGCGCAGACGGTGCCGTTCGCCTCTCCGGCGGACTACGTCATCGAGGGCGCGTACGCGCTCTATCTGGTGGCGGCGGTCGTGGCCGTCCTCGCGCTGCGCCGTGTCCACCGCCCGGCGGGGGGCTGGGGTCGGATCGGCGACGCCGGGGCGCTGCTGTACGGCCTCGGCCACGCGCTCGTCGCGGTCCCGGTGACGACCACCTTCCTCCTCGGCCACGACGCGCCGGACCCGCTCGGCGCGCTGTTCGTGCCGGGGATCGCGCTGTGGATGGCCGGGCTGGTCCCGCTGGCGATCGCGTGCTTCCGCCACGGGCCGGTGCCCCGTCCCGTGGCGGCCGTGCTGCCCGCGACGCTGCCGCTGACGATGGCGCTCGGCGCGGCGGGCCCCCTGGTCGAAGCCCTGACCTGGGCCGTCCTGGGGGTGTCGATCGCTAGGGCAGCGCGGCGACGAGTTCGCTGACCGGCTTGCGGGTGCCGGTGTAGAAGGGGATCTCGATCCTGGTGTGCCGCCTCGCCTCGGCCCCGCGCAGGTGGCGCATCAGGTCGACGATGCGGTGCAGTTCGTCGGCTTCGAAGGCCAGCATCCACTCGTAGTCGTTGAGCGCGAAGCAGGCGACCGTGTTCGACCGCACGTCGGGGTACTCGCGGGCCATCATCCCGTGCTCGGCGAGCATCCTGCGGCGCTCGGAGTCCTCCAGCAGGTACCACTCCAGGGACCGGACGAAGGGGTAGACGCAGACGAAGCCGCGGGGCTCCTCGTCGGCGAGGAAGGCCGGGACGTGGGACTTGTTGAACTCCGCGGGCCGGTGCAGGGCCATCGCCGACCAGACCGGCTCGCTCGCGCGGCCGAGCGCCGTACGGCGGAACCGGGCGTAGGTCTCCTGGAGGTCCTCCGGGGAGGGGGCGTGCCACCAGAACATGAAGTCCGCGTCGGCGCGGAACCCCGCCACGTCGTAGCAGCCGCGCGTCGTCACGTCCTTGCCCGCCGCCTGGGCGAGCAGCTCCTCGACCTCCCCGGCGACGGCCTCACGGGCGTCGGGGAGCCGGTCGCGCAGCCGGAAGACCGACCACATCGTGTACCGGATGACCAGGTTGAGATCGCGTGCCTTGGGGCGCGGGGCGGGCTCCGTCATGGCTCCATTCTGCCCGTACGGCGAGGCGGTCAGGCCCCCGGGGCGGCCTGCGCCGCCCGCAGGTGGTCGAGCACGAGCCGGGCGGCCGTCCGGGCGCCGGCGACGCAGGCCGGGATGCCGACGCCCTCGTACGCGGCGCCGCACACGGCCAGGCCGGGCTGCCCGGCGATCGCGGCCCGCACCCGGGCCACCCGGTCGAGGTGGCCGACCTCGTACTGCGGGAGCGCGCCGCCCCAGCGGGTCACCCGGGTGTCGAGCGGCAGCCCGCGGACGCCCATCACCTCGGTCATCTCGTCCGTCGCCAGGGCCGTCAGCTCGGCGTCGTCGCGCTGGAGCACCGCCTCCTCCCCCAGCCGGCCGAGCGAACACCGGACGATCAGCACGTCCCGGCCGGCCTCGGCGAGGTGGGGCCACTTGACGCTGCTGAACGTCGCGGCCTTGACCGGCCGGCCCTCCACCGGCGGGACCAGGTAGCCGCTGCCGGTCGGCGGCTCGGGGAAGGCCGCCAGGGGGTAGGCGAGGGTGACGATCGCCATTCCGGCGTACTCGATCGCGGCGAGTTCCGCCGCCGCCCCGGGCACCTCGCGCCGCAGCAGCCGGGAGGCGGGCCGCGCCGGGACCGCCAGGACGACCGCGTCGGCGTCGATGATCTCCTCGTCGCGGGTGGGGCCGGTGACCAGCCGCCAGCCGTCCGGCGTGCGGAGGAGGTCGCGCACGGTGACGCCGGTCCGGACCTGCGCGCCGGACTCCTTGGCCACGGCGGCCGGCAACGCGCCCATGCCGCTCCTGAGGGTCGTGAAGACCGGCCCGGCGTCCGCCGGGGCCTCGGCGGCCATGCTCCTCGCGGCCTGCAGCAGGGACCGCTCGGTGCGGGCGGCGGCGGCGACGCGCGGCATGGTCGCGTCGAGCGACAGCGACTCGGCCCGCCCGGCGTAGACGCCGCCCAGCAGCGGCTCCACCAGCCGCTCGACGACCTCGCTCCCCATCCGGGCGCGCACGTAGGCCGCGACGGAGACGTCGCCGGTCACGAGCGTGGGCGGCAGGAACTGGTCGAGCGGCACCCGGGCGAGCCCGGCGGGCGACAGGATGCCCGAGCGGGCGAGCGCGACCACGTCCGCGGGCACGCCCATGACCTGCTGCCTGGGCAGCGGGCGCAGGGACCCCCGCGACAGGACCGCCGCCCGGGTCGTGCCCGGGTCGGCCAGGTCGTCGCCGAGACCGGCGAGCCGGGCCAGTTCCGTGCCCTCGGGCCGCCGCGCCAGCATCGACTCGGCGCCCGCGTCGACCTCCACCCCCGCGACGGGCGAGGAGTACAGCTTGCCGCCGATCCTCGGCGCGGCTTCCAGCACGGTGACCCGCAGCCCCGCCTCGGCCCGGCTCAGGTGCAGCGCCGCGGCCAGTCCCGCGATGCCGGCGCCCACGACGACCACATGACTACCCGCTGTCCTGCCCATCGTCCTGCCCATGGAGGCAAAGCTACCGGCCCGTACACGCGGTGGCCGTATCGGCATGGCCGCCACCTGGGCAAGATTCATAGAAACTTTTCACATACCAGGCTAAAAGTAAGACAGTCCTGTAATAAAGTTGAGGAGGCCAGAGCAGAAGTAGAGTCAGTTACCTCATGCAACCGATTTCCCCGATCCCGAAGTTCTCCCGACCCCGAAGAGCGGCGTGAAGCGAATGACGGTTCGCCCCGAGAATCCGCACCAGGCCCGGCTCCTGCGCCTCCTGCGTCAGGACGGCGCGCGCTCACGCGCCGAGCTCGGGGAGGTGGTCCGTCTGTCCGCGTCCAAGCTCGCCCTCGAACTCGACCGGCTCGCGCAGCTGGGCCTGGTGGAGTCCGGAGGCCTCGCGGCGTCCCGGGGCGGACGGCGCTCGGGCATCGTGCGCCTCTCCTCCGATCTGCGCTTCGTCGGCGTCGACATCGGCGCCACCTCCATCGACGTGGGCGTGACCAACGGCGAGCTGGAGGTGCTCGGCCACCTGTCGAAGCCGGCCGACGTGCGGGAGGGCCCCGAGGCGGTCCTCGACCAGACGATGGAGCTCGTCGGCAAGCTGCTCACCGGTGAGACGGCCGAGACGCACGGCGTGATCCACGGCATCGGCCTCGGCGTCCCCGGCCCGGTGAGCTTCCGTGACAGGACGCCGGTCTCGCCCCCGATCATGCCCGGCTGGGACCGCTTCCCCGTACGGGAGTCGCTGACCCGGGAGTTCGGCTGCCCGGTGCTGGTGGACAACGACGTGAACATCATGGCGCTCGGCGAGCTGCACGCCGGGCTCGCGAGGTCCGTCGACGACTTCCTGCTCGTCAAGATCGGTACGGGCATCGGCTGCGGCATCGTGGTCGACGGCGGGATCTACCGCGGGGTGACCGGCAGCGCGGGCGACATCGGCCACATCCGGGTGGACGAGGACGGCCCCCTCTGCACGTGCGGCAACACGGGCTGTCTTGAGGCGTACTTCGGCGGCGCGGCGCTGGCCCGCGACGCCCTGGCCGCCGCCCGCTCCGGCGGCTCCGCCTTCCTCGCCGAGCGGCTCGCGCACGAGGGCGTGCTCACCGCCGAGGACGTGGGCGCGGCGGCGGCCTCGGGCGACGCCGCCGCCGTGCGGATGGTCCGCGAGGGCGGCCGGCACGTGGGGCTCGTGCTCGCCTCGCTGGTGAGCTTCTTCAACCCCGGCCTGGTGATCATCGGGGGCGGGGTGGCGGGTCTCGGCCACGCGTTGCTCGCGGAGGTCCGCAGCGTCGTCTACCAGCGCTCCCTGCCGCTGGCGACCGGCAACCTGCCCATCGTCTTGTCGGAGCTCGGCGGGACCGCCGGAATCGTCGGGGCGGCCCGCCTGATCAGCGACCACCTGTTCTCGGCGGAGTGAGCCTTCCCCGAAGGCGAAGGCCGCCGCCCCGGTCGCGGGACGGCGGCCTTGTCTCAGGTGTCTCTCAGCCCTTGAGCAGCTGCGTCAGCAGGCCCTTGAACTCCGTCGCGGCGTAGGACTCGCCCTCGAAGGGGCCCAGCAGCACCGGACCGTCCGCCGCCGTGTCGGGCAGCCGGCCGTGGCTGCCCCGCACCGGCGCCGGGTCGAGGGGCACCACCGACATCATGTAGCGGAAGCCCAGCTTCTTGCGGGCCAGCGCCGCGCCGGCGCGGAGCTTCACGAACGGGTCGTCCGGGTCCATGAACAGCTCGGCCGGGTCGTATCCGGGCTTGCGGTGGATCTCCACGAGCTTCGCGAAGTCGGGCGCGCGATCGTCGGACAGCCAGTAGTAGTACGTGAACCAGGCGTCCGGGTCGGCCACGGCGACGAGATCGCCGGCCCGGTCGTGGTCGAGGCCGTACCTCGCCTTGCCCTCCTGGCCGAGGACCTCGTCCACGCCGGGCAGCTCGGCCACGATGTCGCGGACGCGGGGCAGGTCGGCGGGGTCGCGCACGTAGAGGTGGGCGATCTGGTGGTCGGACACGGCGAAGGCCCGGGACGCCCAGGGGTCCAGGTACTCCATCCCGGCCTGGGTGTAGACCTCCAGCAGCCCGGCCCGGCGCAGCGCGCGGTTCACGTCCACCGGCCGGGACGCGTTGGTGATCCCGTACTCCGACACCACGACGAAGGTGGCGTCCTCCCGCAGCAGGGGCGCGAGGGCGGCGTCGACCTCACGGGCCGCCGCGACGGCCTGCGGCGCGTCCGGGCCGAACCGCTGCAGGTCGTAGTCGAGGTGCGGCACGTAGACCATCAGCAGGTCCGGCCGTTCCCGGGTGAGGATGCGGCGCGCGGCCGCGATGATCCACTTGGAGGAGGCGATGTTGGCGTTCGCCCCCCAGTAGGAGAAGAGCGGGAACTCCCCGAGCTCGGCCACGAGGTCGTCGTGCAGCGACGGAGGACGGGTGTAGCAGTCCTGGTCCTTCTTGCCGTCCGCGTAGTAGACGGGCCGGGGGGTGACGATGAAGTCGCTGGAGCCGCCCATCGCGTACCACCAGCAGACGTTGGCCGTGCGCATCCCCGGCACCGCGTCCCACAGCTGCTCGCTCTGGATCAGCCGGTTGTGCTGCCGCCACAGGAAGACCTCGCCGAGGTCGCGGAAGTACCAGCCGTTGGCGACGATGCCGTGGTCGCGCGGCATGGCCCCGGTCAGCAGGGTGGCCTGCATCGTGCAGGTCACCGCGGGCAGCACGGGCTTCAGGGTGGCCGCGGCCCCCACCTTGGCGACGTTCGGCATGTGCGCGAGCAGGCGCGGGGTCAGGCCGACGACGTTGACGACGACGACGGGCGCCATCAGATCTCCTTAAGTCCGAGGGCGGCGAGCCGCCGCCGGGTCCAGTCCAGTTCCGCGGCGATGCCCTCGGCGATGTCCACCGGGCCGGGCAGCACGCTCCAGGTGTAGGTCTCCACCTCGAGGTGCCGGGTGAGGGGGGCGGCGAGGTCCCCGTGGGGGGAGGCGGGGGTCACCAGCAGCCGCAGCAGGTCCTCCAGATAGGAGGAGGTGGTGGTGAGCGGCGGCGGGGGCGCGGCGTGCAGGGGCATGTGGAAGTGCGTGCGCCACGGCAGGTCCGTGGGCAGCGCCCCGGCCAGCGCCTCGGGCAGGTCGTCGGTGTAGCCCGCCGCGCACCGCGTCTGGTGGAGGTACCGCTCCTCCACGTACGCCGCCAGCGCGTGCTGGCCGCCCGGTGGCGCCTCCACCGCCGACGACACCTGGAGCTTGACGATCGGCAGCCCCAGGGCCGCCGCGTCGGCGGCCTCCTCCAGGCCGACGGCGAGATGGCAGGCGTCCAGGCAGACGCCGAGGTGGTCGCGGTCGGCCCCGCCGAGCAGCGCCACCGCCTGCGGGGTGGTCTCCACGACGCAGCCCGGCTCGGGCTCGAAGCCGACCCGGATCGTCTTGCCGGTGCGCTCCGCCAGCGCCCGCAGGCCCCGGGCGAGCACCGCCAAGCTGGCGTTGACGGCCGCGGCCTTGGCCGGCGTCCAGCCGGTGCGCCAGGCGAGGGGCAGCGTCGAGATCGAGCCCTCGGTCACGTCGTCCGGCAGCAGCGCGGTGAGGATCTCGGCCAGGTCGAGGGTGTAGGCGAGCCGTTCCGGCTCGGCCCAGTCGGGCCGGTAGACCCGCA
This sequence comes from Microbispora sp. H10885, assembly GCF_014161415.1. Lineage (NCBI taxonomy): Bacteria > Bacillati > Actinomycetota > Actinomycetes > Streptosporangiales > Streptosporangiaceae > Microbispora > Microbispora sp. H10885. The sequence continues at coordinate 558,612 of NZ_JABBWY010000002.1, forward strand.
GCTTCACGACCTCGTCGTGGAAGCCTCCGTACGGGAAGCCGTTGAGGGTGACGACCTCGAGCCCCTGCTCGTCCAGCCGGGCGCGCAGCCGGGCCAGCTCGGCGGGGTCGTCGCGCAGCGCCCGGGCGGCGCGGCGCGACAGCCACAGACCGAGCCCGAGCCGCCCGGCGCCGGTCAGCGAGCGCACCCGCGCGGCGACTCCGGTGAGCTGCTCGTGGATTCCCGCGAGGTCCTCCGCGGGGTGGACGTTCGTGCAGTAGGCCAGGTGGACGACGGGACCGGCGGGATGACGCAGGCGCATGGTCAGCGCGTCCCGCGCAGGATCGTGTTGCCCTCGTAGTCGCCGCCGGACTCGACGTCGTCGAGGACCAGGCGCCCGCTCTGGCCGTAGAAGGCCACCGGGTTGCGCCACAGCACCTGGTCCACGTCGTCGTCGGTGAACCCGGCGGCCAGCATGGCCTCGCCGACCTCGCGGGTCTTCAGCACGTCGCTGCGTCCCCAGTCGGCGGCGGAGTTCACGATCATCCGCTCGGTGCCGTACTCCTTGAGGATCGCGACCATGCGGTCCGGGTCCATCTTGGTGTCGGGGTAGATCGAGAAGCCCATCCAGCAGCCGGCCTCGTGGACCATGCCGACGGTCAGCTCGTTGAGGTGGTCGACGAGCACCTTCCCCGGGTCGACCCCCTTGACCACGTCGAGCGTGCGGCGGGTCCCCGCGGCCTTGTCGCGGTGCGGCGTGTGCACGAGCACCGGAAGGCCGTGCTCCTCGGCCAGCGCGAGCTGGGCCTCGAAGACGCGCTCCTCCTCCTGCGTCATGGAGTCGTACCCCGTCTCGCCCACCGCGACCACCGAGTCCTTCAGCAGGTAGCGGGGCAGCTCCTCGAGCACGCCCAGGCACCGCGGGTCGTTGGCCTCCTTGGGGTTGAGCGCGAGCGTGCAGTAATGGCGGATGCCGTACTGCGCGGCCCGGTAGGGCTCCCAGCCCAGCAGCGCGTCGAAGTAGTCGAGGAAGCTCCCGACGTTGGTGCGCGGCTGGCCGAGCCAGAAGGCCGGCTCCACGATGGCCCGGACCCCGGCGGCGTACATGCGCTCGTAGTCGTCGGTGGTGCGGGACGTCATGTGGACGTGGGGATCGAAGATCCGCATGGGAATCAGAGCCTCTCGAGAACGTCGGGGGGAACGGGACGTCCGGCCGCGCGGCGCTCGGCGGCGAAGTCCGCGAGCATGCGCCGCAGCTCCTCGTCGAAGCGCCGGTCGAGGCCCTCGACCGAGGCTAGCGGAACGGACATGAAGACGCATTTGAGCACGCCCTGCCGGAAGGCGTGGTCGTCGAGCCAGGCCGAGCCGTACGGGCCGAGCGCGGCGGCGACCAGCCGGGTGTCGTTGGTGCGCAGGGCGTCGTGCACGAGCGGCAGGGCGGCCGGGCCGAGGTCGAGGTCCGGGAGCGCCCGCAGGATGTCCAGCCGCTCGGAGGCGTCACCCTGCCAGTAGAGCCTCGTGACGGCCTCGGCCGGCTCCGGCCCGGCCTTCGCGAGCGCTCTCAGCAGCTCCACGCGGGCGCCGGGGCCGCCGTCGCGCGCGGCCCTCGGGAACAGCGCGTGGACGGTCTCCGGGTCGCGCTCAACGTCGGCTACGGCCCGCGCCAGCCAGGTCATGTGCCCTCCTCAGGAATTCGATCGACCTTCTCGCCACGTCGGGAGCCGCGTGGCTGTGCCGGGCGAGCTCGACGGCCACGAGGCCGCCGAAGCCGTCGAGGGCGGCGAGCGCGGGCGGGAAGTCGATCTCGCCCTCACCGAACTCGAGGTGTTCGTGCACGCCCCGCCGCATGTCCTCGATCTGCACGTGGACCAGATAGGGCTTCGCCCGCTCGACGCACTCGGGCACGTCGTACGGCTCCAGGCAGCGGCAGTGCCCGATGTCGAGGGTGAGGCCGAAGCGGGGGTGCCCGCCGAGCAGGCCGCGCAGCCGCTCGTACCCGGCGAGGTCCTGCACGAGCATCCCCGGCTCCGGCTCGAACCCGAGCGTGACGCCCACCCGCTCCGCCTCGGAGAGCAGGCGCTCGCAGTGCCGGGCGAGCCGGTCCCACGCCTCCGCCTCGGGCACCTCCGGCGGCCGGATGCCGCTCCAGAAGTGCACCACCGGAGCGCCGAGGTCGGCCGCGATCCGCATGGCGCGGCGGATCAGGTCCGCCCGCGCCTCCCCCTCGGCGTGCAGCAGCGTCGGGAAGTGCTTGCGCCGGGAGTCGAGCGTGTACCTGCCGCCGGTCTCGACGGCCAGGGCGAGGCCGAGCCGCCGCGCCAGCCCCGCGATCCGGTCCACCTCGGCGGGCGGCGCGTCGGGGGTGAGGTGACCGTGGTCGAGGGTGATCGCCGCACCGGTGTAGCCGAGGCCGGCGAGGACGCGCAGCGCCTCGTCGAGCGGGTGGTCGCGGAAGCCGTTGGTGCAGTACGCCCAATTCAAGAGCGCGCTCACGAGGTCGCCACCTTCGCCGACAGCCACCGGCCGGCGGGCAGCGCGGCGAGCAGCGCCGCCGCCTGGGCGAGCCTGCCCCGCCCGGCGACGGCCGCCGCCTGCAGCGGGATCAGGCCGAGGATGCTCATCCGCACGGCCTGCCGTACGTGCTGGGGGTCGGGGTCGGTGCACAGCGCCACCTGGGCGCGCCCGGCCGTGGCGAGATACCCGGCGATCAGCCCGGCTGCGCCGAGGCGTTCCACGGTTCCGCCGCTGCGGCAGGCGACGGCGGCCAGCGCGGCGGTCGCGCCGGTGGCGGCCATCGCGCCGACGATCGTCGAAGGCTCGGCGCCGTCGACCTCGGCGGTGCCCAGCAGGGTGATCCCGTACGTGTGCGCGCCGACGGCCAGGGCCATGGGGGCCGCGGCCCGGGTGGCGGGGCCCGCGCCGAGCAGGACGTCGAACACGCGGCAGGCCGCCATGGCGGCCGGGCCCGCCGGAGTGTGCTTGAGCTTGATGTCGTAGGCCCACACGGAACCCGCGAGCAGGCCCGCGAGCGCCAGCCCGCGCCGTCCGCCGAAGATCCCGGCGGCGGCCACCCCGGCGCCGGTCAGCGCGACGGCGACCCCGAGCGCCCCCGCCGGGCTGATCCGCCCGGAGGGGATGGGCCGCTCGGGCCGCTCGACCGCGTCGAGCTCGCGGTCGGACCAGTCGTTGAGCGCCATTCCGGCCCAGTAGAGCAGCACCGACGCCGCGGCGAGGCCGGGCCGGGCGGCCCGCCCGGCCGCGGCCGCCCCCGCGAGCGTGTCACCGGGGACGGACAGCGCGGCGGGCGCGCGGACCAGCTCCAGCCAGGCCCTCACGGCCGGTCGCCCGTCGGTGCCTCGTCCGTCAGTGCCTCGACCCTCAGTGCCTCGACCGCCGGGGTCTCACCCGCGAGCGACCGGGCGAACTCCACCAGCCGGGCGTACTGGGCGGGCAGGTCGTGCCCGGCGCCGCCCAGCGGGTCCTTGAAGAAGTAGCCGAGCTCGGGCAGCACGCCGCTGTGCCCGGCCTCCTGCGCCCGCGCGACGAGGCGGACGAGGTCGAGGACGAGCGGGGCGGCCAGCGTCGAGTCGCACCCCTGCCAGGTGAACTGCATGGTCATCCGGACGCCGAGGAACCCCTCGAACGTGATGTGGTCCCAGGCCGTCTTCCACTCCCCCAGGTCGGCGACGTAGTCGATGTGCGTCAGGCCCTCGACCTCCTCGCCCACGATCGCGGGGACGGCGCGCGCCTTGCTCGCCGACTTGCTCGCCCGGGCGGCGGGGTCGGCCAGCGTGGCGCCGTCGCCGCCGCCGAGCAGGTTGAGCCCCGACCACGACCGGACCCGCAGCGCGCGGCCGGCGAACATCGGCGCGAGCGCGCTCTTGATCAGCGTCTCCCCGGTCTTGCCGTCGCGTCCCGCGTACGGAGCGCCGTTGCGCCGCGCCAGCTCGTCCAGGGCGGGCGGCGTCGGTCCGGCGGAGGGCGTGAACGCCACGTAGCCGCTGCCGGTCAGGAAGGCCGCGTAGGCGTAGAGGGAGCTGGGCGGCAGCGCGTCCGCCCCGGACGCCAGCGCCTCCTCCAGGTCGGCGAGCCGGGCGTACGGCACCTCGGCCGGCGGCTCGGTCGAGGACACGTCCACCACGACCACGCGGGAGAGGCCGTGCCGCTCACGGAAGTCCGCGATGTCGCCGGCGAGCCGGCGCGCGGCCTCCGCCTGGGTCTCCACGCCGGGGACGTAGCCGTGCCGGATCTCGGCCTCGGCGGCGTCGATGTCCGCCGAGAGGAGAGTCGTCAGGGCGGGAGGAAGCACGCCCGCCTGGGCGAGCAGTTCGGCCCTCTTGCGCAGCGGCGTACCGACCACGTCGTGGCCGCCGAACACCAGGTCGGCCAGGGGCGGGAAGTCGCCGGGGAAGCCGGCGGCCTCGATGACGCAACCCGTGGGCAGGGCGGCTCCCGCCCGTACCGCCGCCGCTCCGACCACTGCCGTGGTCGCGACGGACCCCCGGGCGCCGACCAGCCAGACACCGATGGGCACTGTAACTCTCCCGTCAACTCGGGTATGAAGGATGACCCCGGAACATTCGGATACTAAGTGGGACCTTTTGCCACGCACAAGCAAAAGTTTCCGGCTTGCTACACAAAGTTCATCTACCTGCGATGAAGCGGTGAGCTCAAGATCGTCCACCACCCCTTCCGCCCCTCACTTCCCACGCGAAATCCCTGGTCGCCCAACCCCCTTGCGAGGAACTTTGTCCTCTGACGGTAGAAAGTTCAAAAGATCATGACGAAACTTCTTCCACGCTCGGTGAAAGAGGCGTAACTTGCTCGTCAAGTGCTCCGCACACACCTGACCCCCGAGGACCACCCGAGGACCCAGGTGCTTCCACGCAGATGGAGTTAGTAAGACAGATGAGTGCGTACGAAGAAGAGATGGAGACGGCCGGAAACCTCGGACGCAAGCTGGGGCTCAACCGACGCCAGTTCCTCGCGGCCACGACCGGCATGGCGGCCGTCGCCGCGGTCACCGCGGCCGGCCCGATGAAGTCGGTCGCCCGCGCCGCCAACGGCATCCTGGTCCCGCCGCCGCGGCGCGGCATCATCCTCTACACGGTCCGGGACGCGATCAGCCGCGACCCGCTGTCGAGCAACCTCCCGTCCGGCTTCCGGGCCGTTCTGCAGGAGCTCGGCCGGATCGGCTACGCGCAGGTGGAGTTCGCCGGCTACGCCCAGCACCGCAACGCCGAGGGCGGCGCCAGCCTGGAGAGCGTCGAGGGCGCCCGCCTGCTGCGCGGCTGGCTGGACGACAGCGGCCTGGTCGCCCAGGGCAACCACGGCTTCATCCCCGGCTCCTGGCCGCTGAACCAGGCCGACCTCGACCGCTTCAAGCTCCACCTGGAGATCGCCAACATCCTCGGCATGAAGCACGTCGGCACCGGCAACGACCCGACGAGCAGCGCCTACAAGGCCGACTGGGACGTGGCCGCCGAGAAGTGGAACGCTCTCGGCCAGATCGCCACCGAGGCGGGCCTCAAGCTGTACACCCACAACCACGACGTGGCCTACAGCTTCCTGCTCGACAGCGGACCGCTCGACGCGCAGGGCCGGCCCACCCGCTCCTCCGGCATCCGCCGCCTGGAGTACTTCCTCCAGAACACCGACCCGAAGCACGTGTGGCTGGAGATGGACATCTTCTGGGCCTACGTGGCGCAGTACAAGCACAAGGCCTACACCGCGCCCGACGGCTCGGCGCAGACGCAGATCTTCAACCCGCTCGGCGTCGTGCAGGGCCAGACCATGCGGTTCCCGCTGTTCCACGCCAAGGACGGCAAGATCAACACCGGTACCGCCAACGGCTACGACATGGTTCCGTTCGGCACCGGCGACATCGACTACAAGTCCTTCTTCTCCGAGATGGGCGCCAAGGGCTACCACAACCCGATGTACGAGCAGGACAACGCGCCCGGCGGCACCGCCAACCCGGGTCAGTCGCTGCAGTACGCCGCGCTCAGCTACAACAACATCTCCAAGCTTCGCGGCTGACGATCTTCATCAGCCGCCGAGAATCGGCGGACCGCCACGTGTTCCATTGCAGCGGCACTCGTGGCGGCCCGCCGTTGCCTTGCCACCCCCCAGGAAGAGAAGAGGCGCAGCAGACTTGAAGCGTACTCGCATCGTGCTCGGCGGTCTCGCCGCGGCACTGACACTCCCGTTCGCGGCGTTCACCGCCGCACCCGCACAGGCGGCCGACGAACCGGCCCTGAACTGGCAGAACTACGAGAAGGTCACTCTCACCAAGGACGTCGGCGAGCCGATCGACATGGCGGTCATGCCGGACGGCCGCGTCCTGCACACCGCGCGCAACGGCGACCTCAGGCTGACCGACCCCGCCAGCGGCGTGACGAAGATCATCAACAAGTTCGACGTCTACAACAACTCCGAGGACGGCCTGCAGACCATCGGCCTGGACCCGGACTTCGCGAACAACAAGTGGGTCTACGTCTACTACGCGCCGAGGAAGATGACCGGGCCGTACCCGGCGGAGACCCCGGCCGGATCGGCGCCCAACTCCCTGCCCGCCGGCGCCGACGTGTCCTACTGGGACCAGTGGAAGGGCTACAACCAGGTCTCCCGGTTCAAGTGGGACGGCGACAAGCTCGACCTGTCCACCGAGCAGGTCATCATCAAGGTCGAGACCAACCGCGGGCAGTGCTGCCACGTCGCCGGCGACTTCGACTGGGACGACGACGGCAACCTCTACCTGGCCACCGGTGACAACACCCCGGCCAGCACCCCCGGCGCCAACGGCATGGCGCCCAACAACGACGCCCCCGGCATGAACCCGGGCTTCGACGACCGCCGCGGCGCGGGCAGCACCAACGACCTGCGCGGCAAGATCCTGCGGATCAAGGTGGGGGCGGACGGCTCCTACACGGTCCCCGACGGCAACCTCTTCCCGAAGGGCACGGCCAAGACCCGGCCCGAGATCTTCGTGATGGGCGTGCGGAACCCGTTCCGCATCGACGTCGACTCGAAGACCGGGACGCTCTCCTGGGGCGACTACGGGCCGGACGCCGGCGCCGCCGACCCCCAGCGCGGCCCGATGGGTCTCGTCGAGTGGAACGTCACCCCGCTGAACAAGCCGATGAACGGCGGCTGGCCGTACTGCACCGGCGACAACTTCAACTACAACCACTGGGACTACGCGAATTCCAAGCCGCGTGAGTTCTTCGACTGCGCGGGCGGCGCGACCAACGACTCCGTCTGGAACACCGGCCTGGAGAAGCTGCCCCCGGCGACCCCGGCCGACCTGTACTACGGCGACCGCGCGAGCGACCAGCCGGCGGAGTGGTCCGGGCTCACCGAGTTCGACCCGGTGCAGAACGGCCAGGCCCCCATGGGCGGCCCGGTCTACCACTTCGACGCGGACAACAAGTCGGCGACGAAGTTCCCCGCTTACTGGGACAACAAGTTCTTCTTCGGCGAGTTCTCGCAGGACTACCTGGCGGCGTTCACGGTCTCGGGCTCCGACGGGCCGGTCACCAAGATCGAGCAGGTCCTGCCCAACGCCGAGCTGACCAAGATGGCGATGCCCATCACGGACAACCCGATGGACCTCGAGTTCGGTCCCGACGGGGCGCTGTACGTGCTGGAGTACGGCGACGGCTTCTTCCGCGCCAACCCCGACTCGGGTCTCTACCGCATCGACTACTCGCCCGGCAACAAGGCCCCGCAGGCGAAGATCACCACGGATAAGACGTCGGGCAGCAACGCGCCGCTCACCGTCGAGTTCAGCGGCGCCAAGTCCTCCGACTCCGAGGCCGGCGACCTGACCTACGAGTGGGACTTCGACGGCGACGGCACGTTCGACGCGAAGGGCGTGACGGCGACCCACACCTACGACAAGCTCGGGCAGTACACCGCCCGGCTGCGGGTCACCGACGCGGGCGGCCGGTTCGGTCTCGCCACCCTCGAGATCACCGTCGGCAACACCGCACCCAAGGTCTCCATCGAGACCCCCGGTGACGGCGGCTTCATCGACTGGGGCAACGCGGTTCCGTTCAAGGTCAAGGTGACCGACCAGGAGGACGGCGACAACCCGACCTGCAGCCGGGTCGCGTGGACCTTCGGCCTCGGCCACGACACGCACGCCCACCCGATCACGACCGGCACGGGCTGCACCATCACCTGGGCGACCCCCGCGGACGCTCCCGAGCACGGCGTGACCGAGAACATCTTCGGCGTGGTCGTGGTCAGCTACCGCGACAACGGCGCCAACGGCATCCCCGGCGCCTCCAGCGACACGACCCTGATCCTCAACCCCAAGCTCATGCAGGCCGAGCACGGGGACGACAGCAAGGGCGTCACCAAGACCCCGGACTCGACGGCGTCCGGCCTCAACAAGGTCACCTCGCTCGACGCGGGCGACTACATCGGCTACGACCCGGTGAACTTCGCCGGCATCACCTCGGTGAAGACCCAGGCGACCGGCGCGGGCACCCTGTCCCTGCGCTGGAACTCGCCGACCGCGGAGCCCTTCGCGACCGTCGCGATCCCGGCCGGGGCCGGCTGGCAGACGGTGACCACCGACCTGAAGAACGCCCCCACGGGCAGCGGCAGGCTCTACGTCACCTCCACCGGCGGCGTGGACGTGGACGCGTTCACCTTCGTGGGCGACGGCGTCGCCGACAAGACCCCGCCGACCGTGACCGCCACCCTCAACCCGGCCCAGCCGACCGGTGAGAACGGCTGGTACAAGGGCAACGTGACGCTGACGGTCACCGCGACCGACAACGGCACGGTCGCGAGCCGGCAGTACTCGGTCAACGGCGGCACCACCTGGCTGAACGCCAACAACGCGGTGACGCTGAGCACCGAGGGCACCACCGAGGTCCGCTACCGCGCGACCGACAGCGGCGGCAACGTCTCGCAGATCGGCACCGTCACGGTGAAGATCGACAAGACCGCCCCCGCCGTGGACGTGAGCGGCGTCGAGAGCAAGGCGTACGGCGACTCGGCCTCGATCACGCCGGTCTTCTCGGCCACCGACGCGGCCTCCGGCGTGGCGAGCGTCACCGCCAAGATCGGCGACCGTACGGTCGAGTCCGGGGCGGCGATCCCGCTGTGGACGCTGCCGCTCGGCGACAACACGCTGACCGTCACCGCCCGCGACAAGGCCGGCTTCACCACCGAGAAGACCGTCACCTTCCAGGTCACCACCTCGTTCGCCGACGTGCGCGCGCTGCTGGAGACCTTCAAGGCGGCGGGCAAGGTCAAGAGTGAGTCCCTGCTCAAGGAACTCGACAAGGCCGAGGAGCAGGTGGTCGGCAAGGGCCGCAACCACAAGGCCGTCGGCAGGCTGGAGAAGTTCATCGAGTTCGCCGGAGAGAGCAAGAAGGTGACCGACCCGGCCGTCAGCGACGTCCTCGTCCGGGACGCCGCGGACCTGATCAGGCAGCTCGGCTAGTACTCGGCGAGTACTCGGCCGGCACGACCCCCGTGGGCTCCGGCCCGGCCCGGCCGGGGCCCACGGGTCTTCACCCCCCAGCGGCGAGACGCCGGCGATGACCAGAGGCATTGTGATGCCATCGTGATCGCCGGCGTCGAACTGTCCGTGCGGGTGAACCGATGTACCTGACATGAGTCGAATCCGGTACGGTGCGGCGGCCCTGGCGGCCGTCGCCTTTCTGTTGACGGGGTGTGGGGGCGGCGACGACTCGTCGAGCGGCCAGGCGGCGAGCGACGCCGCCGCGCCCGTGCCCGCCATGCAGGAGCAGGCTCCCGGAGAGGGGTCGGCGGGGGGCTCGGCGGCCGGCTCCGCGGGGGGCTCGGCACAGGACTCGAAGGCCGCGTCCGGCGGCGGGAGCGGGAAGCAGGACGACGTCAAGCTCGGCCAGGCCGACCGCGCCATCGTCTACACGTCGGAGCTCATCGTCGAGGCCAAGGACGTCACGGCGGCGGCCGACCGCGCCAAGGAGGTCGTGAGCGGCGCGGGCGGGTACGTCGCCCAGGAACGCAGCGACTTCTACGCGGGCGACGAGCACTCCCCGGGCGGCGGTCAGTGGGTGATCGTGTTCAAGGTGCCCCCGGACCGCTACTCCGGCGTGCTGGCCCAGCTCGGACGCGACCTCGGCGTCCGCAAGTCGATGCGGCAGAACACCGAGGACGTCACCGAGGAGGTCGCCGACGTCGCCAGCCGGGTGAAGTCGGCCGAGGCCGCGCTCAGCCAGTTCCGCACGCTGCTGTCGAAGGCCGAGAAGATCGGCGAGATCATGGAGATCGAACGGGAGATCTCCAGCCGCGAGGCCGAACTGGAGTCGCTGCAGGCCAGGCAGAAGGCCCTGGAGGGGCAGACCGGCATGGGCACGCTGACGCTCACCCTGTTCCCGCAGCCGGGCGCCTCCCCCTCCCCGCAGCCGAAGAAGACCGAGGACGCGCCCGGCTTCCTCGCCGGGCTGCGGGCCGGGTGGGACGCCCTGTCCTCGGCGACCGGGGTGACGCTGACCGTGGTGGGCGTGCTGCTGCCCTGGCTCGCCGTGGGCGCGGTGCTGTGGCTGGCCGGACGGGAGATCGTGCGCCGGGTCCGCCGGCGCAGGCCCGCCGCGCCTCCCGCACCCCCCGCGTCTCCCGGCCCCGCCGCGCCGCGTCCGCCGGCCCGGACACCCGCGTACACCCCCGGACCCGGGCAGGCACCCGGCGACGAGCCCGAGTAGGACCCGGAGCGGTGGTCAGCGGGCCGACGCCTCGTGGACGAGGTCGGTGAGCCGGGCGAGCTGGTCGGGATCGGTCGAGGGAAGCACGCCGTGGCCGAGGTTGAACACGTGCCCCTCGGCCACCCGGCCGCGTTCGAGCACGTCCCTGGCCCGCCTCTCGACGACCTCCCAGGGCGCCAGCAGGATCGCCGGGTCGAGGTTGCCCTGCAGCGCCTTGCCCGCGCCCACCCGGAGCGCGGCCTCGTCGAGCGGCACCCGCCAGTCGACGCCCACCACGTCGGCGCCGGCCTCACCCATCACGCCGAGCAGCTCGCCGGTGCCGACGCCGAAGTGGATGCGCGGCACCCCGAGGTCCGCGAGCCCGGCGAAGATCTGGCTGGTGTGCGGCAGCACGTACGTCCGGTAGTCCTGCGGCGCGACCGCGCCCACCCACGAGTCGAAGAGCTGGACGGCCGACGCCCCGGCCAGCGCCTGCACGCGCAGGAAGGCGAGCGTGATCGCGCCGAGCCGCTCCATCAGGGAGTGCCACAGCTCGGGCTCGCCGTACATCATGGCCTTGGTGCGGTCGTGGTTCTTGGACGGGCCGCCCTCGATGAGGTACGACGCGAGCGTGAACGGCCCTCCGGCGAAGCCGATCAGCGGGGTCCCGCCCAGCTCGCCGGTCAGCGCGCCGACGGCCTCCGTCACGTACGGCACGTCGTCCGGCTCCAGCGGCCGCAGGGTGTCGACGCCCGCCTTGTCGCGGATGGGGGTACCGACGACCGGGCCGACGCCCGGCTTGATGTCCAGGTCGACGCCGATCGCCTTGAGCGGGACCACGATGTCGCTGAAGAAGATCGCCGCGTCCGTGCCGTACCTGCGGACCGGCTGCATGGTGATCTCCACCACCAGGTCGGGCGTGGCGCAGGCGGTGAGCATCTCGACACCCGCGCGTACCCTCCGGTACTCGGGCAGTGAGCGCCCGGCCTGTCGCATGTACCAGACGGGGGTGTGCGGGACGGCCTCGCGCCGGCAGGCGCGGACGAAGACGGATTCGGCGAGCTGGGGTTTCACGGCACCAGCCTGCCATGCCCGGAGGTCGCCCCGTGCCCGGACCCACCACCTGGGGTTCCCGGAGGACGCGAAAAACTCCGCCGATCCCGTAAGGTGAACCCCATCCCCTCCTGTGAGTCGCCTCACCGCTCGGCAATGTGTTCGTCAATCGGGCATCCGGCATCGATTCCAATACCACTTTCGAGACACGCCGAGTGCGATGCGGGGAAATGTCGGCGGGACGTGCCAACGTCGGATCAGTCCCGAGCGACCGCCACGACCGTGGATCCGACGAGAGGCCCCGGAGCGATGACTTCGATGTGGAGTTCCCCCGAACACCGCACTGATCACGGTGCCGAGCGCCCTGCCTGCCGCCGGGGAGGCGGGCGTCCGAGTACTCGAGCGGCGGCGACGGCTTGACGACTTCTCATGTCCCCCACAGCCACCCCCCTGCTTCGCGCTCTCCCGAATCCGACCTACGCTTCCGTCATGACCCTCGGTGAGCCGCCGGCGCCTCCCGCCGCCTTCCGGCGCGCGCTGGAGACGCTGCGCCCCACCGGGGTCCGGCCGGAGATCGAGCTGGAGGACATCCCGGCGCCCCAGCGGCTCGCGCCGTACTCCGGGGCCGTCGGGGCCTCCGTCTACCGCGACGACGACGAACTCGCCGTCGGCCGCCTGATCCTGCTCTTCGACCCCGACGGCCAGCGCGGCTGGGAGGGGCAGTTCCGCCTGGTCGCCTACGTACGCGCCGACGTGGAGCCGGAGATGACCACGGATCCGCTGCTCGGGCCGGTGGCCTGGAGCTGGCTCACCGAGGCGCTCGACGCGCACGGCGCGCGCTACGCGGCGGTCGGCGGCACGGTCACCCGGGCGGTCTCGGAGGGGTTCGGCAGCAAGGCCGACGACCCCGTCACCACCGAGATCGAGCTGCGGGCCTCATGGTCGCCGCTCGACGAGGACATGTCGCCCCACGCCGCCGCCTGGTGCGATCTGATGTGCCTGGCGGCGGGCATCCCCCCGTTGCCCCCCGACGTCGCGACGCTGCACCCGCGTCCCGCCCGCAGAGATGACCCGAAGGTCCCGTAGCCAGTGTCAGAACCCGTGATCCAGCCGCTGTTGGAGCCGCGCGAGGGAATCCCGCCCGTCATCGAGGACCCCGCCGCGCTGAGGGCCGCCGTGGAGGCCTTCGCGCGTGGCACGGGGCCCGTGGCCGTCGACGCCGAGCGCGCCTCCGGCTACCGCTACAGCGGCCGCGCCTACCTGGTGCAGCTGCGCCGGGCCGGCGCGGGCTCCGCGCTGATCGACCCCGTCGCCTGCCCCGACCTGTCCGCGCTGGACGAGGCGCTGCGGGAGGCCGAGATCGTCCTGCACGCCGCGAACCAGGACCTGCCCTGCCTGGCGGAGCTGGGCTTCCGGCCGCGGCGGCTGTTCGACACCGAGCTGGCCGGGCGGCTGCTCGGCTACGAGCGGGTGGGCCTCGGCACCATGGTCGAACTGGTCCTCGGGCTGCGGCTGGAGAAGGGGCACTCGGCAGCGGACTGGTCGACCCGCCCGCTGCCGGAGGACTGGCTGCGGTACGCCGCGCTCGACGTGGAGGTGCTGGTCGAGCTGCGCGACTTCCTGCACGACGAGCTGACCGCCACGGGCAAGCTGGAGTGGGCGCTGGAGGAGTTCGGCGCGATCCTGGCCGCCCCCGCCCATCCGCCGCGCACCGACCCGTGGCGGCGCACCTCCGGCATCCACCGGGTCCGCTCGCTGCGCGGGCTCGCCGTGGTGCGGGAGCTGTGGACGCTGCGCGACGAGATCGCGCGGGAGGCCGACCTCGCGCCGGGCCGCGTGCTGCCCGACTCCGCGATCGTGCAGGCTGCGCTCGACCAGCCGCGGACGACCAAGGCGCTCACCGAGATCACGCCCTTCGTCGGCCGCAGCGCCCGGCGCCACCTGAACGACTGGCTCGCGGCGGTGAACCGGGCCCGCACGATGCCCGAACCTGCGCTGCCGCAGCCCGTGGGGCCCGGGGACGGCCCTCCCCCGGCTAACCGCTGGGCCGACCGCGACCCGGCCGCGGCCAAGCGGCTCGCGGCGGCGCGGGCCGTCGTCGCCGCGCTGGCCGACGAGCACCGCATGCCGACCGAGAACCTGCTCCAGCCCGACGCCGTACGCCGCCTCACGTGGGAGCCGCCCGCCCCGGTCACGGAGGAGTCGGTGTCCGCGCGGCTGCGCGCGCTGGGCGCCCGGGAGTGGCAGATCGGCCTGACCGTCCACCCGCTGACCAAGGCGCTCGAACGGCTGGAGATCAAGGGAGAGGTCTGACCCGGGACGCCGGCGACCGGCGCGTGCCCTGGGAATGAAGCATTTCGGCCCGGCGCGGCAAGTACTGGTGACCGCATACGCCAGGAAAGGCCGAGATGCATGACAACCACCCGCGAAGTCATCGCGGCGGATGACGCGACCCTCATCGGGAGATCGCTGCACGAGCCGGAGATCTTCGCCGTCCTGTTCGACCGGCACGCGCCGCTTCTGCACCGCTACGTGACCAGGCGACTGGGTCCCGGCGAGGCGGAGGACGTCGTGGCCGACACCTTTCTGGCCGCCTTCCAGAGCCGGGCCGACTACGACCGGGGCCGCCCCGACGCCCGGCCGTGGCTGTACGGCATCGCCTCGAACATGATCGGCAGACGCCGCCGTGCCGAGGCCGCCCTCTACCGCGCGTACCTGCGCAGCGGGATTCACCCGGGGGAGACAGCGGGCGCGCAGGTGGAGGACGGCGTCAACACCCTGGCCGTCAACCGCCCGCTGGCGCGGGCCCTGCTGCGGCTCAAACGGGCCGACCGCGACGTGCTGCTGCTCGTCGCCTGGGCCGGCCTCACCTACCAGGAGGTCGCCGACGCGCTCGGCATCCCTCCCGGCACCGTCGCCTCGCGGCTCAACCGCGCCCGCGCCCAGATCCGGCAGTCGCTACCAGAAGGAGAACAATCATGAAGGTGCTCGACGGCATGTGGCGGGACGTCCCGGTGGCCTCCTCCGAGGACCTCACCGGGGCGAGACGGCGGCTGATGGACGGGATGCACGCCCGGCGGCGGGTCGTCACCGCCCCTCGGCTGCTGGTCGCGGCCGGCGTCGTGGCGGCGGCCGTCGCCACACCGCTGGTCGCCGGCGGCGGGACCCCGGCGTACGCGGTGACCGAGAACCCCGACGGCACGATCACGGTGGCCCTCGACGAGATGCGCGACCCCGAGGGACTGCAGGCCGATCTGCTGGCGGCCGGCGTCACGGCCGACGTGTCGTTCCTGGCGCCGCACACGCGGTGCGCGGATCCCCGGTTCGAGGGCGTGGATCCCTCCTACGGGTCGCCGGGCCACACGGAGGCGCAGATGCGGGCGGGTGTGGAACGGTGGCGCTCGTTCGAGGCGACCCAGGTGGTCGACGTCCGTGAGATCAGGATCCGTCCGGAGTTCATCCGGCCGGGCGAGACGCTCGTCCTGGAGTTCCGCGACAACCAGAACGCGCAGCGGCCCTGGAGACTCGGCGCCTGGCTGGCCAGAGCGGGCTCACCCGTGAAACCGTGCACGCCCGTCCCTGACGCCGGCTGAGCCCTTCCGCAGGCGGAAGGCCTCAGCCGGCAGGGGAGTCAGCTCATGTCGTCGTCGGTGACGAGGAGCCGGGTGAAGCCGCCGCCGATCGTCGCGTTGACCGGCACCGAGGCGACCACCTGGTAGGACTGCGGCGCGGACGCCACCGCGGTGTCGCCGTTGACCGGCACCTGGAAGGACGCCTCCAGGGACCTGGCCGGGATGACGACCTCCTGCGCCGCGGAGGCGACCACCGGGGTGGCCCCGGTCGCGATCGTCTGGATCTGGACCGTCACCGGCGTCCTGCTCTGCTCCGAGAGCCGCACCGTCATCAGGGCCGTGCCCGGGCCGTCGCCCTCGTCCACCGTGGTGCCCTCCACCGACACCTGCGGCAGCCTGTCGGTACGGGCCTCGCCCGCGGCCATGGTGGTGAACGCGAGGTCGGCGAGGTAGACGGCGCCCTTCTGGCTCGCGCCCGAGATCCGGATCTCGCTGATCTGCTGCGGCTTGACGCCGGTGAACGCGCTCAGCGGGACGCGGACCGTGCGCAGCCAGGTCTTGGGCAGCGGCGAGGCCGTGCCGGGGAACGGCGTGAGCGCGTCGCTCACCTCCGACACCTTGAACGTCCGCGACGCGCCCCTCTTGTCGACGACCTCGACCGCGAGGTCCACCTCGCCGGTCGCCGTCTCGTCCCGGGCCGCGCGGAAGGTCAGCGCGTCGTAGCGGGAGACGTTCTGGTCGGGCTTGTCCAGCGGCACGGTCACCGCGCCCGTCGGGTCACTCCAGGAGAACCGCAGCACCGGAGTCGAGGCGACGTTTCCGGCGTACGTCGCGGGCGTCCAGGACGGCGCCTGCGAGGTGGTCAGCGCGGACGCGCAGGACGGCAGGCCGCTCTGCGGCGAGCGGTCGAGCATCCCCGCGCAGACGACCGCGGTGGCCGCCCCGGAGACCTGGGTGGACGGCGACGGCGACGTGAATGCGGCCACGTCGAGGCGCCCGCCCGCGGGCGCCTGGGCGACGGTGTGGACGACCGCCCGCCCGGCCGAGGGGGTGGTGCCGCCGCTGCCGTCGAAGAGCGGCAGCAGGCCCTGCTCGCCGCCCTGCACGAGCCGGAAGAACCCGGCGATGTACGCGGTGCCGACGGCGTACTGCTCGGCGGCGGTCAGCCGCGACGGCGCGGAGCCGCCGCAGACGGGGTCGTTGCGGTTCGACCAGTCGTCGGACGCGGGCGCGTGCGCCACGCCCGGGGTCCACTCGGTGTTGAAGAAGTTGTGGTCGGCGCCCATGACCATCAGCGAGGCGCGGAAGGCCGGGTCGCTGTCCACGGCGTACCGGGAGTCGTCGTAGAAGTGCTGGCCCTGCTGGTTGGAGACGTCCCCGTCGCAGTACGGCAGGATGACGGCCATCGGCGTGCCGGGCAGGGTCGCCCGCGCGAAGTCCGTCGGCGCGAGCGGGAGCACCGCCCTGATCCCGTACGGCTTCGCCCGGCCCGCGTTCATCAGCGCGGCCTTGACGACGCCCTCACCGCCCCGCGAGTGGCCCATCAGGCCGACATCGGACATGTCGAGGCGGTCCTCGAAGAGGCTCACCAGCTTCGCGTCGCCCACGCCCTTGGCCGCGTCGGCGAGCAGGTCGAGGTGCCGCATGACGACCTCGCCCCGGGCCAGCGCGCCCCGGTCCTCGCTGTAGGGGTTGTCGGCGGCGTTGACGCCGTTGGCGCTGACCGACACCACGGCGTACCCCTGACTGGCGAGCACGTCCGCGGGACCGTCGTATCCCTGGTAGCTGGCGATGGGCTGCTGCCCCGCCGGGCAGGGCCACTGGGTGTTGGACGTCGCCCGGGTCGCAGGGTTGTAGCAGGCCGAGTGGCGGCCGTGCAGGAAGACGACCAGCGGGCGCCTGCCGGGGGCGCCTTCGGGCAGGTAGACCTTCGCCCGGATCTCGGCCTGGCGGCCGCCGAGCCCCTCCAGCGTGATGGCGGTGTCGCCGAGGTCGTACTCGTCGTGGCTCACGGCGTACGGACCGGGCGCGGCCGGGTCGACGGGCACGGGGACCGGCTTGCCGTGTGTCCTGGTGGGAGAACCGGCGGGTGACGGGGCGGCCCTGCCGACGGCCGACCCGGTGACCCTGGGCACCTCGCCGTTCCAGGCCACGTCCACGGAGGACGCCGTGGCGACGGCGGGGTCGGGGGTGACGACGGTCAGCGTCATGCCGTCGGGCGACTCCTCGGCCGGGCCGAGCGACCGGCCGTCCGCCGCGAGTTCGGGAACGGCGTCGCGGACCGGCAGCGGCCTGTTCAGGCGGAGGGTGACCCGGTGGCCGCCGCCGACGGGTTCGACGGTCCAGGTGCCGTCGTCGCCGGCCGAGCCGGCCGAGGCGGGTGGCCCGGCGTGCGCGGGACCCGGGAGGAGCGAGGTGGACAGGGTCACGGCCGTGACGGCCGCGGCGAGCGCCTTGGTCCAGGCGCGCACAGGGGAGTGCATTGGATCCCTTTTCAAGTGCAATGCCCCAAGAATGACGATCATGTGAGTTACATGAGGGAATCTTGAGGTTTGTGGGGCTTACATCACGAATGAGATCGCTGTAGGTCACATGTGCTGATTCCTACCGGTTTCTCCCGGGTTAACGATCTCTCACAGGCGCGGCACGCCCACCGCTCCCAGAACGGGTTACCGACCAGTAGCATGGGACTCCGGCAGCTACCGACTAGTAGGAGCGAACCCGTGCCTGCGTCCCGTGAAGTCGTCTTCGTCGACGGCGTTCGGACGCCTTTCGGCAAGGCGGGCCCGAAGGGCCTGTACGCCGAGACGCGTGCCGACGACCTGGTAGTCCGCGTCATCCGCGAGCTGATGCGGCGCAACCCCGGCCTCCCCCCGGAGCGGGTGGACGAGGTGGCCATCGCGGCCACCACCCAGATCGGCGACCAGGGCCTGACCATCGGCAGGTCCGCGGCGGTGCTCGCCGGGCTGCCGAAGTCGGTCCCCGGCTACGCCGTCGACCGCATGTGCGCCGGCGCCATGACCGCCGTGACCACGGTCGCGGGCGGCATCTCCTTCGGCGCGTACGACGTGGCCATCGCGGGCGGCGTCGAGCACATGGGCCGCCACCCCATGGGCGAGGGCGTCGACCCCAACCCCCGGTTCCTGTCCGAGCGGCTCGTCGACGGCTCGGCGCTGGTCATGGGCATGACCGCGGAGAACCTGCACGACCGCTATCCGTCCATCGGCAAGGAGCGCGCCGACGCCTTCGCCGTCGCCTCGCAGGAGAAGGTCGCCAAGGCGTACGCCGACGGCAGGATCCAGCGCGACCTCGTGCCGGTGGCCACCCGCAAGGCCGCCGAGGGCTGGGGCCTCGCCACCGCGGACGAGGGGCCGCGCCCCGGCACGACGCTGGAGGGCATCCGCGGCCTCAAGACGCCCTTCCGCTCGCACGGAAGGGTCACCGCGGGCAACTCCTCCGGTCTCAACGACGGCGCGACCGGCTGCATCGTGGCCGCCCAGGAGGTGGCCGAGGAGCTGGGCCTGACCCCGCGCATGCGCCTCGTGTCGTACGCCTTCGCCGGCGTCGACCCCGAGGTGATGGGCGTCGGGCCGATCCCCTCCACCGAGCGCGCGCTGCGCCTGGCCGGGCTGTCGATCGGCGACATCGGCCTGTTCGAGATCAACGAGGCGTTCGCCGTACAGGTGCTGGCCTTCCTGGAGCACTTCGGCATCGCCGACGACGACCCGCGGGTCAACCCGTACGGCGGCGCGATCGCGTTCGGCCACCCGCTCGCGTCGTCGGGCGTGCGGCTGATGATCCAGCTCTCGCGCGAGTTCGCCGAGCGGCCCGACGTCCGCTACGGGATCACCACGATGTGCGTCGGCATGGGCATGGGCGGCACCGTCATCTGGGAGAACCTCGCATGAGCACGATCGAGACCTGGAAGGCCCTCCTGGAGGGCAGGAACGCCGACGAGGTCGTGACCAAGGCGCTCGTGCGCGACGTCGAGCTTCCGTACGGCGCGGGCACGATGGCGCTGATCACTCTCGACAACGGGCACGACCACACCAAGCCGAACACCTTCGGCCCGCACGGCCTGCTCTCGCTGGACGACGCGCTCGACGGGATCGCCGCGCGCAGCGACGTCGCGGCGGTCGGCGTCGTGGGCAAGCCGTTCATCTTCGCCGTCGGCGCCGACCTCAAGGGCGCGGCGGAGGTGTCCGCCCGGGAGGAGGCCGTCGCGATCGGGGCGCTCGGCCACCACGTGTTCCGCCGCCTGGGCGAGCTGGCCGTGCCGTCGTTCGCATTCGTCAACGGCGCGGCGATGGGCGGCGGGCTGGAGATCGCCCTGCACTGCACCTACCGCACCGTGTCGTCCGGGGTCCCGGCGATCGCGCTGCCGGAGTGCTTCCTCGGACTGGTGCCCGGGTGGGGCGGCACCCAGCTCCTCCCCCGGCTGATCGGCCCGGAGAAGGCGCTGAAGCTGATCATCGAGAACCCGCTGTCGCAGAACCGCATGATCAAGGGCCGCGACGCGTACGCCCTCGGGATCGCCGACGCGATGTTCGAGCCCGCCGACTTCCTGGAGGAGTCGCTGCGATGGGCCGCCCAGGTGCTGCGCGACGAGGTGACCGTGGAGCGCCCCGACCACACCGCCGGCGACTGGACACCGGTGATCGACCAGGCCAGGACCCTCGTCGATCTCAAGCTGCGGGGCGCCTCCCCCGCGCCGTACCGGGCTCTCGACCTGGTCGCCCTGGCGCGTACGGCGTCGCGTGACGAGGGCTTCGCTGCCGAGGACGAGGCGCTGGCCGATCTGCTCATGGGCGACGAACTGCGCGCCGGGCTGTACGCCTTCGACCTCGTGCAGCGGCGGGCCAAGCGCCCGGCCGGCGCGCCCGACAGGTCGCTCGCCCGCCCGGCCACCAAGGTCGGCGTGGTCGGCGCCGGGCTGATGGCCTCGCAGCTCGCGCTGCTGTTCGCCCGCCGCCTGGAGGTCCCGGTCGTGCTGACCGACCTCGACCAGGCCCGCCTCGACAAGGGCGTCGGATACGTCCACGGCGAGGTGGACAAGCTGCTGGCCAAGGGCCGGATCTCCGCCGACCAGGCCAACCGGCTCAAGGGCCTGGTGACCGGGTCGCTGACCAAGGACGCCTTCGCCGACGCCGACTTCGTGATCGAGGCGGTGTTCGAGGACCTCGCGGTGAAGCAGAAGGTGTTCGCCGAGGTGGAGGAGGTCGTCTCGGAGACCTGCGTGCTGGCGACCAACACCTCCTCGCTGTCGGTCACCGGCATGGCGGCGGGCCTGCGCCACCCCGAGCGGGTGGTCGGCTTCCACTTCTTCAACCCGGTCGCCGTGCTGCCGCTGCTGGAGATCGTCCGGGGCGCGGCCACCGACGATGCGACGCTCGCGACGGCCTTCGCGGTAGGCAAGACGCTGAAGAAGTCGTGCGTGCTGGTCAAGGACGCGCCCGCGTTCGTCGTCAACCGGCTGCTGACCCGCTTCATGGGCGAGGTCACGGCCGCGGCCGACGAGGGCACCCCGCTGGAGACCGCCGACCACGCGCTGGACTCGCTCGGCCTGCCGATGACGCCGTTCGCGTTGCTCCAGCTCGTCGGCCCGGCCGTCGCGCTGCACGTGGCCGAGACCATGCACGCGGCGTTCCCGGACCGCTTCGGCGTGTCGGAGAACCTCGCCAAGCTGGTCGCGGCGGGCAAGCCGGGCCTCTACGGCCCCGACTTCCAGATCGACCCGGAGGTTCGGGCGCTGTTCGAGGGCGGCTCGTCCCCCTCGACCGCATCCCCCTCGACCACGGACGAGGTGCGGCTGCGCGCCCTGCGGGCCCTCGCCCAGGAGATCAGGCTGATGCTCGACGAGGGCGTGGTCGCCGCGCCCCAGGACATCGACCTGTGCATGCTCCTCGGCGCCGGCTGGCCGTTCCACACCGGCGGTATCACGCCGTACCTGGACCGTACGGGCATCTCCGAGGAGGTCACCGGCTCCCGCTTCCTGGAGCCTGGCGTGGCCTCAGTACCGGCCTGAACCGCGCTGGTCTTACTGCGCTGGTCTCACTGCGCTGGTCTTACTGCGCGGGCACGGGGCCGGGGCGACGACGACTCGCCGTCCCGGCCCTGCCGGTGTCCCGCCTCTACACCCGCAGTCGGGTGGTGCGGGGGTTGCGGTAGGTGAAGGCCCAGCGGTCGTCGCCGATCTTGCGGCGGGTGTAGCGGGCCGGGTGGCGGTAGCGGTCGCGGTTGTGGAACTGGCACGCCGGTCCCAGCAGCTTGAGGTCGGTCAAGCCGCCGCTGCACCAGTCCTCGGCGTGGTCCATCTGGCACATCGTGGCCGGCAGCGGGCAGCCGTCCACCCAGCAGGTCGCATACCGGGCGAAGACCGCCCGCCGCTGGGCCGGGGTGGCCAGGCGGACCTTGCGGCCCATGTCCAGCACCTGCCCACCGGCGTCCATCACGATCCGCACCAACGTGCTGGTACGGGCCAGCCGGTGCACGCGGGAGACGGGCAGCAGGTGCCCGGTCGCCAGGATCAGCCCCGGCAAGCCCCGCAACCACACCCCCGGCGGACTGCCTCCCACCCCCGCCCATGCCTCGCCCCCTGGCCAGGCCCCGCGTCCCACCCGGGCATCTCCCCCCGGCCGGGCGCGGCCTCCCGGCCAGGTGCTCCCCTCCGCACCCGACGGCGCGTCGGAGCCCGCCCCCGGCATCCCGTTCGGCGTATCACCCGGCGCGAAGGCATGCCGGTAGTCCCCCGCCGGGCAGTCGCCGGCAGGGCAGTCCCCGCCTGGGCTTTCCCCAGTGTGGCTACCAGGAGGATCGCCGTACTCGGGCGGCGGATCAGCGGCGGAGTCGGCGGCGGAGGGCTCGCCGGTGGCGTCGGCCGCGTCGGCGGAGGTCGCGCTGGCGCAGGTCGCGGCAGCGCGGGTCGCGTAGGCGTCAGGACCAGGAACGGGGTCGTCGCCTGAGCCGGGCTCAGGGCCAGCATCGTCACCCGGGTCTGCGTCCAAGAGGCCCGTGTCCAAGGAGCTGGCGTCCGACTGGCCGGTCTCTGAGGGATGGGCGCCCGAAGGGTCGGTGCCCGAAGGGCCGGGGTCAGGGCCTGGGCCGGTGCCGGAGCAGTCGGGACCAGAGCCGTCACTCGGGTCGGTGCCTGCCGGGTCGCTGGTGGGGTCGTCGGCTGTGGGGTCGCCTGAGGGGTCGGTGCGCGAGGGGTCGCTGGTGGGATGGTCGGCAGAGGGGTCAGCTGTGGAATCGCCTGAGGGGGTGGTGCCTGCGGGGTCGGCGGCTCCGGGGTTGTCGGTTGGGGGGTCGTCGGGGAGGCTTTCGGCGTTGACCAGCACCAGGAGCTCGGCCGCGATCTTGTTGTCCAGGAACGCGATGACCGCGTCGGCGTTCCGCACGGTCGGGGTGCGGTCGTCGCCCTCGGCCTTGGGCTTGGCGTAGACGTCCAGCAGGTGCTGCAACCGGGCCGCGGCTTCCACCGGGAGGTAGAACTCTCCCTCCAGCCCGCCGTTCCTGCGCCGCCGCACCCGGAAGAACCGGCGGTCGAAGTCGGCCTGCTCGTCCTGCTCGTGGCCGTCGGGGTCCAGCACCGCCCGTAGATACCGCCCCGCCTTGGCCACCTCCGCCGCACCCGCCGAACCTGCCAACTCCAGCAAAATCCGCTCAGCGGTGGTCGCCTGATCGTCGGTCAACCCGGAGGTGGCGGTGCAGATCGCCTCCACGATCCCCTCCGCCAGGCTGCCTTCGGCGAACCGCTCACGCACCCGCGACAGACGACCCAACTCCATGCCCATCGTCACCAACCGACCCGCACCCGGGATCGTCATGCCCCCGACAGAGCGCAGCCACAACTTGGTGGAGGCATGCCCATGGTTCCTCGCCTCCCCAGCCCGGTGAACGCGCCCGACCCGGGCAGCCAGCGCGCTGGTGATGCGGTCGCGGGCCGACAGCAACTCCTCGGCCTCCGCCAGGCACACCTCCGCCGATTCAGGCACCGGCACCAGCGCCACTGCCCGGGCCGCCTCACCAACCGCCGCCACCGCCACCCACGACGACGACCCCGCACCGCAAGCACCACCAGAAGCAGCGCCACCAGGGATGCCACCGGACGCGCCACCGGCATCCCCCTCACTGCCCGCATCCTGACCTCGGCCCGCATCACCCCGGCCCGCATAGCCCCAGCCAGCGCCAGAGGCGCCGTCCGACGCACCACCGGGAACAGCACCAGGAGCGCCCGCCAAAGCGCCGCAGGAAACGCCAGCGGAATCGCCGCTGTCGGCACCCCGGACGCTGTCAGGACAAGCACCGTCGGAAGAGGCATCGCTTGCGGCCTCATCGCCGGTGCATCCAGTATCGGACGCGTTGCCGCCATGAGTCTCGAATACGCGGGCGAAGTTGGGCGATTCCGCCGAGTCGTCGAACCGGCTCGCGTGCTTCCGCGCCCTGGGCTCGACGATCGGAACGTATTCACGGGCTAGCGCACCCTCGGAAGACCAAAGGGGCGAGTTGACGGTGAGCCGCTCCCACCAGTCGCCATCACCAGTATCGTTCGAACGACGGAGGCGCTCAGGATCAGTATCGAACAGATCCATCACACCTCCCATAGGGATTCGAAAACCTGTATTAATTCTTCCACGCCCCAGCAGGCACGAACACCCTTGCGCCGGGATTTGTTGGAGCCACAGGCAGATTCCCGATTGCCCAGAATGTGACGCGTTCCGCATTCCCTCAGAACACATGTGTTCCCGCGAAATATCGCGAATGGCGGAGAAACGGTCAGATGCTCTATAGGGGCAGGTTGTACTACGCATGCGAAGGCCGCAGGCTGTGCGTGTTCGGCTACGGCGGCGACATCTGGGGCGACACGGCCCTCATCGAAAGGCACCTCGACGGCCTGTTCAACCTGCACGAGAAGTATGCCGACGTCGAGCGAGGCCTCGTCCCGGGCGAGGCCTCGTGCCGGGCGAGCAGACGCTGGACGACTGGCCTGGCGCATCCATGCCTTCGCCCTGATGGAGCGGATCACCGGAATCCGCCTGTCGTTCGAATTGCTACGGGAGAACGCGCTCTACCGCTTCTGGGTGTGGGGTGACCCACCTATCGGCTCGGACGACGGGCCCGCAGTCGTCGCCGGGGGGACCGCGAGGTGACCGCTCGCCCGAGATCCGCTCCTTGGCGGTTCCCGGGCGAGACGGCGCGGGCCCTCAGCCGGCCGCCTTGCGCTTCAGCAGCAGCTCGCGCGCCTGCAGGAACGGCGCCCGGAGGAAGGCCAGGTGATCCTCCTGCCCGTGCCGATGGCAGACCTGGCCGGGCCACAGGCGACGGCTGCGCTCGTCGATGTACGCGAGGGAGCCGTCGACGAGGTTCAGCATGTGGTCGATCGTGTCCGCGTCGGATCGCGCGTACTCCTCGCCCGTACGCACGTAGACCGGCGACGTGTGCGCCATGATCGGCCTGGCCCATACGTCGTGGTGGCGGGCGACTCCGGCGCCCGGCCCGTAGCAGCGCGCGGCGATCCAGCTGTCCTCTGTCACCGGCACGTCCGCGGTCAGTTCCAGCGTACGGCCGGGAGTCTCGACCCTCCGCTCGGCGACGACGTGGCCGTTGACCACGATCTCCAGCCGGTCGACGTCGAAGATCGACTCGACGCGGGCGCCGACGTGGACGGTGCCGCTCGCGGGCACGTGGGTCTCCTCACCCGGCTGACGGCCGTCGACGCCGAGCCACAGGAGCGGACCGCTGGTGGCGAAGGTCGCTCCCCGCCGGACGGCCCGGCACCAGCTCCAGTAGTCGAACTCCTCCTCGGCCGGCACCTGCGCGTACGTGCGGATGAGGCCGATCGGGACCTCGCTGCTCATCTTGTCGGTGCCGCCCACCAGGGTGATCCGGTAGCCCGCGTTGAGGTAGCGGTAGTACTCCTGGATGTTGTACGGGTCGTACGCGATCATCTCGACGGCGTCGAGCCGGCCGGTGGCGAGCAGCGCGGCCGCCTCGCCGTTGGGCACGGGGAAGTGCGCCAGCACGACGGTGCCGCCCTGCTCACGGCATTCGTCGGCCCAGTGGGACAGCGTGGTCTCCAGGCCGCCGCCGAGTTCCGACTCCTCCGCGCCGCCGGTGCACCACGGCATGATCGGGCGGCGCAGGCCGAGCAGGTTGATGTGGCCGAGCATGCCGCTGCGGTTCTCCTGGCCGGCGAACACGTGCGTGTGCCCGTCGTGCGAGGTGTGCGGGCGGCCGGTGAACTCCTCGGTGTTCGTGAACAGGTGCCCCCACTGGCTGAGCAGCAGGTTGGTCACCCGGACGTCCTCGCCGCGGGCCTCCAGCTCCGCGCCGAGGGTCGAGACGAAGTGCACGTGGGTGTCGCCGCTGTACCAGCCCTCCGCGGCCATGTCCGTCACCCTGGCCAGCGTCAGATCGAGTTCGGCCTGGTCCGGCCGGATGGTGACCGTCGTGCGCAGCGGCTCGTACTCGAACCCGCGAGCCGCCTCGACCGTGACCTCCCCCAGAGGCAGCCAGCCCTCGCAGGTGCCGTCGATGTAGGAGTACGTCGTGGTGCCGAGGCGGACGTCCCCACCGATGTCGAGGTTCCAGGTGTTGCCGTCGGAGTTGATGTGCCCGTGATGGCCGTGGGGAGGGTAGGGCACGCCGTCGGCGGACCGGAAGTGGATCCGGCAGGGGATCGGCTCACCTGTCGCCGCGTCCCTGACCGTGGTGCGCACCCAGGCCCGCCCGGCGTCGGGGACCCGCCAGGTGACCCCTCCGTCGCCGTGCCGCCCGGCGGCGAGCAGTTCGCCCCATCCGCAGGTGCTGATCACGGTCTCTCCGCGGGTGAGCGTCAGCCGCGCCGAGGGATTGGCCGCGACGCGTACGTAGCCCTGGCGGTGCTCCCCCTCCGGCGTCCCCCAGGCCGGCGTACCCTCGGCGGCCGCGTCGCCGGAGCCGGAGCCGGTCGTGCGGTAGACGTAGGTCGCCGAGCCCCGGTCGACGGTCACCGCCAGGTCCTCCGCGATCGGTCCCGCCGAGGGGTCCAGGTCGAGCAGGACGTCGCGCCACACCGTACGCCCGAAGGGGTCCTCGTCGAGGTCGCTGGTGGTCACCGCGCCGACGAGGATGGCCGGGCCCGCCGACCGGATCTCCAGCGCGCGGACCGTGCGGCCGGGCCGGGGGTTGCGGCAGGGCCACAGGTAGAACCGGTAGGGCAGGACGTACGGCGACCGCGCCTGCGGGTCGTCGATGTCGACGAACCGCGCCCCGGCGGCGTCGAAACGCCCGTGGGTGCGCGGCATCAGCCGGTGCTGGGCGTCGGGTACGGCCAGGAACGGAGTCTGCCCCCAGTCGAGCGGGATGGCGCGGTCGCTCCACAGCCTCGGCGTGGGCCCGATCTCCATGCGCTGACGCACCGGCAGCCGCTCGGTGCTCCCGTCGTCGTAGACGAGGGTGTAGTGGCCGCAGGTCCCGCCGACCGCCTGCCCGTCGAACAGGTCCGGGGACTCCAGGGCGTGGGCGACCACCAGCCAGGTGACCGCGCGGCCGACCGGGATGGTGACGGCCGCCGGGTGCGGACCGCCGACGCGGAGCAGGGCCGCACCGGCGTCCCGTTCGTCGCCGAAGAGGAACGGGAGGCCGTAGAGCGTACGCGTGCCGAGCGGATAGGAGTCGCCGTCGTCGAGGACCGAACGGGGCACGTTGAACACACCGGCGAGGTCGAGCGGACGGTAGCCCCGGCCCGCGGGTGGCGTGTCGTGATCAGGCATTTCCGGTGACAGGCTCTCTCCGCCCGGCGGGCGGCTCGTCGACGGACGTCTGGGCCAGCCCGGCGTACAGCCGGGGTGCGCGGGCCCGCAGGTACAGGGCCCTGGCCACGCCGGCCACGACGGCCGCCACGCCCAGACCGACGATCAGGAGGTTGGTGGCGGTGCCGGCGCCGGTCAGCAGCGGCAGGTTGCTCAGGACGAGGAAGAGCACCACGGCCAGGGCGGCGAAGCTGAGCCCGGGGGCGATCGTGGTACGGAAGATCCCGGCCTCGGGCGCCTCCCGGCGCAGGAAGCGGATGATCGCCAGGGAGCACAGCGCCCACAAGCAGATGATCCCGAGGAACCCCAGGGCGCTGCCCCACAGCAGCAGCCCCAGGTAGGGGTCGATCCCGAAGACCGCGAACACGACGATCGCCGCGGCCGCCAGCACGGTCTGCACGAGCCCCGCCGTCCACGGCGCCTTGGTACGCGGGTGGGTACGGCCCAGCGGGCGGGGCAGCAGACCCTCCCGTCCCATCGCGTAGAAGTAACGGTTGGCCGCGTTGTGCAGCGCGAGCAGCGCGGCGAACGCGCTGGTCAGCAACAGGATGTGCATCACCTCGGTGATCGGGGCGGGCACGTACCTGTCGAAGACGGCGACGACGAGGTTGACCGGGTCGGCCTCGGCCGCGGCCGCGATCTTGTCGACGCCGTACGCCATGACGACGACCCAGGTGATGAAGGCGTAGAAGACGGCGATGAACCCGACCGCGATGTAGGTCGCCCGGCGGACCGTGCGGATGCCGCCCCGCGCCTCCTCGCTGAAGATCGCGGTGGCCTCGAAGCCCATGAACGCCCCGGCGACCAGGGCGAACATCGCTCCGTTGCCCGGGTCGAACACCCTCGTGGGGGCGAACGACTCGGCGGACCAGTCCCCGGCGCCGCCCTTCACCAGGACGTAGACCGCCAGCACGACGAGCACGGCCGTCTCCAGCACCAGCAGCGCCCCGAGGATCCGGGCGCTGGTGTGGATGCCCCGGTAGCCGAGCCATCCCACGAAGACCAGGCCAACGATCGCGAACACCCACCACGGCACGTCGCGGTGGAAGTAGTTCTTGAACGTCTCGGTGGCGTAGACGCCGAGCGCGCCGTACGTGCTGATCTGCAGGGCGTTGTAGGCGACGATGGCGAGCATGGCCGCGCCCGACCCCGCCGGCTTGCCCAGCCCGCGCGAGACGGTGGCGTAGAAGGCCCCGGCGTTGCGGACGTACCGGCTCATGGTCATGAAACCGACGGCGAACAGCGCCATGACCACCCCGGCGACCAGGTAGCCGCCGGGGACGGCGGCGCCGCCCTTGAGGAAGTGCAGGGGGGCGACCGCGACGATGAGCGTCAGCGGCGCCAGCGCGGCGAGGACCGTGAAGACGAGGTCCTTGGTCCCCATGGCGTTGCCGGCCAGGGAGCCGACCTGGGAACCGGGGGCGTTCGCGGAGCTGTCGGGAGGACGACCGGGCATGGGAGGGGCTCCTTACTGCGGGCTGGAAGGAGAAGGCAGGTGGGGAGAGAAAGGCGGATGGGCCCCGAAGGCGGGAAGGAGGGGCTCAGCGGCTGACCGCGACGAAGACCTTCTCGCTCGGCTCCAGGGTGATCCAGTCACCGCGGAAGCCCTGGGGGATGTGGAACGACTCCCCCGGTCCGAACTCCTTGCGCCGGCCGGAGTCGTCCTGCACGGCCACGCGGCCCTTGAGGATGAAGCAGATCTCGTCGTAGGGCCAGGAGTCGAACCGTACGGCGCCGGGCTCGCCCGTCCAGTAACCGCCGGTGAACGCGCTCGCGGCGCCGCCGAAGACGCGGAACTCCGCCTCCGTCCACTCGGCGGACAGCACATGGTAGTCGCTCAGCGGGGGCACGAAGCGTTCGCCGTTGGCCGCGGAGACGACGCGGACGGCGTCGATGCCCACGGGGGTCTGTTCGTCGCTCACGATGCGGCTCCCTTGTGGTTCTCGAAGCGGCTGCGCAGGCCGAAGCGGCGCAGGACGTTGTGCGTGATGCGCTCGACGAAGGGGTCGCCGAGGCTGAGCACGTGTGACCACTCGGTGGTGCCGCCGTTGAAGACCTCGCCGTCCCCGCGGGTGAACGCCGCGATCATCCCGGCGCCGCGCATCTCCCCCTCGTGCACGTAGCCGGGCAGGTCGTCGCCGAGGTCCGCGTTGTAGTTGTAGACCTCCTCCTCCGGCCCGCCGATCGGCACCCGGCCGCCGAAGCGGTCCTCCTCCCCGCGTACGGCCGGCGCGAGGGCCAGGATCTCCAGCGTCTCGGGGGCGCCGTCCTCGAACGTCGGGTACGGCAGCCCGCGCCGGAACGTGTACTCGACCGAGTCGAGCTCGAAGGCCGCGAGGAAGTACGGGGGCCCGCCGAGCAGGTCGCCGTAGTAGAGGTCGGTCCCCTCCAGCGCCCAGTGGTGCGGCCGGTAGACCGTGAAGCCTCCGGACGAGCGGGGGGTGGCGACCCCGTAGCGGTTGTAGATCCCGCCGAGGCCGTTGAGCCCGATGGTGGTGGCGCCCGGCCGGCCGACCGACTTCGCCTCCCACACCGTGGTGGCGAGGTGCGGCGTCGTGGCGGCCTCGGGGTCCAGCGACGGCAGCCGGTAGCAGTACTGCGTGGTCCCGTCGTCGCCGAGCCGGACCTGCCACTGGTAGTTGCCGCCGAACCTGGCCAGGTTGCCGCCCGCGTCCACGAACGCGTCGACCGTGTCGCGCATCCGCCACGACCAGTACTC
This sequence comes from Microbispora sp. H10885, assembly GCF_014161415.1. Taxonomy (NCBI): domain Bacteria; kingdom Bacillati; phylum Actinomycetota; class Actinomycetes; order Streptosporangiales; family Streptosporangiaceae; genus Microbispora; species Microbispora sp. H10885. The sequence goes on from NZ_JABBWY010000002.1 coordinate 588,415, forward strand.
GTCGTGCCCCACGACGATCGCGCAGGAGTACCCGTCCAGCGCCTGGGGGTCGAAGTGCAGGTCGTGCTGGGTCAGATAGTCGATCTCGTACCCATGGCGCTCGGCCCACACCGCGAAGTGCCGCTCGTACGTCGCCCAGAACGCGTCGGCGTGGTGGCGGCTGTACCCGAACAGGCGCGCCCACTCGTACGACGGGTAACGGGGAGCGCCGTGCATCGGCAGCGTGCCGGGGTTGGCCTCCCGCGGCGCGCCCGCGGGCTTGCGGATCATTCCCCGGGCGATCGGACGCTGCGTCGAGGCCAGCGGCGACCCGTTGTCGGAACGCGGATCGTCGCCCAGTCCGCGGTAGTGGTTGGCGCCGCCCCAGTCGTTGTAGGCCAGCATCGTGCTGGTGGTCAGCACGAGCGCGGCCGGGGCACGCCGCCCGGCCGGGGCCTTGACGACGAAGAAGTGCTCGCGCTCCCACAGCTCGCCGGACGGCGTGACCGCGCGCACCGTGACGATGTGGAAGCCGCTCCGCCAGTCGTCCGGGATCTCCAGCTCCAGCCCCACCGGCCAGCCGCAGCCGGCGGCGTGGGCGTCGGCCGGCGCCTCGAACCAGCCCGCCGACAGCCCGCGCCGCGACCACACCACGCGGGGCTCCAGCCCGTCGCGGACCACCTCCAGGTCGAAGGACGGGACGTTCGCGCTGAGGTGGAAGCGGACGGTCTCCCCGGGGAAGTACGAGAACCGGTCGGTGTAACACCACACCTCGGCCGCGTCCGGAGTGGCGAACGCACGCTCCGAGGGCCAGCCCTTCGGGGACCAGGCGAAGGCGGCGGGAAGACCCGTCGCCGCGTTCGTGTCGCTCACCGCTCCTCCTTGAGTGCGAGCAGGCTGATCAGGTCGTACGCCACGTGGGAGGCCGCGACCGAGGTGATCTCGGCGTGGTCGTAGGCCGGGGCGACCTCGACCACGTCCGCGCCGACGATGTCGCACCCGGTCAGGCCGCGCAGGATCTCCAGCAGTTCCCGGCTGGTCAGGCCACCGGCCTCCGGGGTACCCGTGCCGGGCGCGTGGGCCGGGTCGAGCACGTCGATGTCGACCGAGACGTAGAGCGGGCGGCCGCCGATGCGCTCCCGCAGCGCGCCGGCCACCTCGTCCACGCCCCGGCGCATGACGTCGGCGCTGGTCACGATGCCGAAGCCGAGGCGCCGGTCGTCCTCCAGGTCCTTCTTGCCGTACAGCGGGCCGCGGGTGCCGACGTGGGAGACGGCCTCGGTGTCGAGGATGCCCTCCTCGACCGCCCGCCGGAACGGCGTGCCGTGCGTGTACTCGGCCCCGAAGTAGGTGTCCCAGGTGTCGAGGTGGGCGTCGAAGTGCAGCAGCGCGACCGGGCCGTGCCGCCGGGCGGCGGCACGCAGCAGCGGCAGCGCGATCGTGTGGTCGCCGCCGACCGTGACGAGCCGGGTGCCGCCCTCCATGAGCCCGGACGCCGCCTCGTCGATCGTCTCGACGGCCTCGTGGATGTCGAACGGGTTGCACGCGATGTCCCCCGCGTCGGCCACCTGCATCGCCGCGAACGGCGAGACGTCCAGGCCCGGGTGGTACGGCCGGAGCAGCCGGCTGGCCTCCCGGACGGCCGAAGGGCCGAACCGGGCGCCGGGGCGGTAGGAGACCCCGCTGTCGAACGGCACGCCCACCACCGCGACGTCCGCGTGGCCGACCTCGTCCAGGCGCGGCAGCCGCGCAAAGGTGGCCGGTCCGGCGAATCGCGGAACCCGGGACGAGTCGGTGGGCCCCCGGGGCACGGTCATACCCGATCCTTTCCCTCCACTGCGAAGCCCCAGGTCAGGGGCTATGGATCGGCAAGTCTGCAGGAGGAGCGAAGGGACCGGCAATTGGTGTGGCGACGGAAGATTGAGGATGGTTTGTGGACGGGCACAAACGCGGACGCGGCGCGGTCACCCCTGGTGACCGCGCCGCGTGGAGCCGAGGGTCAGCGCCTGAACAGACGTGGCGCCAGGTCGATGAGGTTCTTCTGCCACACGTCCCAGCCGTGCGGCCCGGGGGTCACCCCGTCGAACTCGTAGTGGATGCCGAGACCGTCCAAGGTAGGCAGGGACGCCATGAAGAACGGCTGCACGAAGTCGGTCTGGTCGCCGACGTACAGGCGCAGCATCCTGGTCCCCTTGTTGATCGCCTCCGCGTCGACGCCGTCGCCGCTGCCGAACCAGGCCGAGAACGCCGCGATGTAGGCGAACCGGCCCGGATACGCCTTGAGCACCCCGAGCGTCTGCACCCCGCCCATCGAGAGACCGGCCAGGGCCTGCTGCGACGGGTCGCCGGAGATGTTGTAGCGGGCCCGGGCCGCCGGAACGATGTTCTCCAGCAGCTCCTTGCCGAAGTCGGGCACGTTGCCGTTGCCCATCACGACCACCATCGGCACCAGCTTCCCGTCCAGGAACTCGTGGTCGAGGATCTGCTTGGCGCGTCCCATCTCCACCCAGTCCGTGTAGCTCTGGCCGCTGCCGTGCTGCAGGTAGAGGACGGGATACGGCTCCGCCCGGCCGGCGTCGTATCCGGGTGGGGTCCACACCAGCGCGGTCCGGTCCTGGTTCGCGACGGTGCTCGGATACGTCAGGCTCTCGATCTTTCCACCCCGGCCGGCGGGGACGTCCGACAGCAGGCGCGACCGCTCACCGGGGATGAGGAAGGTGCTCCAGTTCGGCTCGGTGGTCACCTTCGCCGGGTTCGACGTGTCCTTGACCGAGACCCCGTCCACGATCCACTGGTAGTAGTAGAACCACGGGTCCAGCGGACCGATGGTCGCCCGCCACCGGTCGCCGTCACGGGACATCGGGACGCGCAGCCAGCTCCCGCCGGGAGCGTCGTTGGCCCATACCGTGACGTGCTGGGCGTTCTTGAAGTCCGTCGTGGTCTCGAAGGTGACGAAGCCGTCCTTCGTCACGAACGGCGTCGGAGTCGTGCCGGGCCTCGGCGGGTGGAACTCGCCCTTCAGCCGCTCGTGACCGGCGCTCGGACCATGGTCCGGCGCCTTGCGGAACAGCCGCGGGAGGAAATCGATCAGGTTCTCCTGCCAGGCGGTCCAGTTCCCCCCGGCGTCGGGGTTGACCCCGTCGAACTCGTACCTGACACCGGCGCGGTCCAGCGCCTTCGTCAGGCGGACGGTGGCGTTGTAGGCGGGATCGGTCACGTTCCCGGTGTACAGGCGCAGCAGCTTGGCACCGGGGTTCGGCCCGGGACCGGGCCTGCCTCCGGCGATCTCCGTGAGGAGACCCGAGAACGAGCCGGCGTAGGCGAACTGGCCGGCACCGGTCAGGGCGGCGCGCAACGCCTGCGAGCCGCCCTCGGACACACCGGCGATCGCCTGGTGCTCCCGGTCGTGATGGACGCGGTAGGCGTCTCCGACGGCCTTGCGGAGGTCCTTGAGGTCCTTGTCGTCGTCCGGTCCGCGACCGTCGGCGATCACGACCACCATCGGCTCGATGGAACCGCCGGCCGACAGGTTGTCGAGGATCTGCCTGGCACGGCCGAGGTCGAGCCAGTCGGTGGCGCTCCTGTCCGGGCCGGACAGCAGGTAGAGCACCGGAAGCGGCTTGCCGCCCTTGGCCGGGTACCCGGGCGGGGTCCAGACCAGAGCCGACCGCTCCTGCGTCCCGGCCCGGTAGGTCAGGGTCCCGACCTTGCCGCCCCGCCCTTCGGGCGCGTCCGCCAGCAGGCGCGCCGAGTCGCCCGCGACGAGGAAGGTGCTCCACAGAGGCTTGGACGCCACGGTGGTGGCGTTCGTCGGGTCCTTGAGACTCTTGGTGATGTCACCCGTGACCTGGTAGTGGTACAAGCCCGGCTTGAGCGGGCCGAGGGCCCCCCACCAGACGTCGCCCCGGCGGGTCAGGCCGTACTCCGCCCAGGCGGAGGAGGGACCGAAGTTCCCCTCGACGGCCACCTCCGACACCGGGCCCACCTTGGCCTCGATGGAGGCCGCCGGGATGCTGATCGACAGGTAGCCGTCGTCCGAAACGTTCAGCCACGGCGTGTCCGCCGCCGCCGGCCCGGGCGTGAAGAGGGGCACGAGGGGCGCGACCAGGACCGCCGCGATCGCCACGACCCCGGCGGCGATCACCGCCGGAAGCCGGCGCGTCCCCCCGGGCCGCACGCCGCCGTGACGGAATAACGTCATCCCGAAACTCCTTGATTGCCGGCAGTGTTATCGATCACCTTTGCACCAAGTCAAGGTAATTGATAAACCGCCATATCGGTAGATCGTTCGGGATGTCGTTCCCCGTTGCTCACGGGGTCAGGAACGTGACGCGTTCTCCCGTCTCCGGCGTCTGACAGGCGACGGTGAGCGCGGCGCCGTGGGCGTCGTACCCGCCGATCAGCGGGCCGGGACAGCCGGACGCCACCGACGAGCGGAGTTGCGGCAGGGCCGCATGCCGGCCGCCGATAGCCTCTCGTGCGGACAAATCTGGAGGTCATGTGCCAGAACTATTCATGGGGCTCAGCCTGGGGCTGGGGGCGGGCGTCATGCCCGGGGCGCTGCTGACGCTCGTCATCACGGCCAGCCTGCGCGGCGGCTTCCGCGCGGGCGTGCGCCTGGCCTGCGTGCCGCTGCTGTCGGACCTGCCCGTGGTGCTGCTCGCCGTGACGGCCGTCGGGGCGCTGCCGGAGGCGCTGCTGCGCGTGCTGTCGGTGTGCGGTGGCCTCTACGTGGTCTATCTGGGCGTGGAGACGCTGCGCGAGGCCCGTACGGCGCTGCCGCCCCGGCCCGGCGAGGACGCGCCGTCCTCGGCGCGGGAGATCCTGCGCGGAGTGGTGGTGAACCTGCTCAACCCGCACCCCTGGCTGTTCTGGATCGCGGTGGGCTCGCCGGTGTTCGTCGCGGCCTGGGACCGGGCCCCGGCGTACGCGCTGGGCTTCACCGGGGCCTTCTACCTGGTCCTGGTCGGTTCCAAGGTGGCGCTGGCGGGGGCGGTGGGGGCCGGCAGGCACCGGCTGACCCCCCGCGGCTACCGCCTGCTGCTCGGCGCGAGCGGCGTGCTGCTGGCCGCCGTCGGCGTCGTGCTCATCGTCCGAGGGCTGGCTCCCCGGGCTTACTCCTAGGATTCGCCACCCGGCTCCGCCGGTATCCGTACAGGAAGTAGACGACCGTGCCCACGGCCATCCAGACGAAGAAGCGGATCCAGGTCTCCACCGGCAGGTTGAGCATCAGGTAGGCCGAGGCCAGCACCGAGGCGATCGGCACCAGCGGCACCAGCGGGGTGCGGAAGGAGCGCGGCAGGTCGGGACGGGTCCTGCGCAGGATCACCACCGCGACCGCGACGATCACGAACGCGAACAGCGTGCCGATGTTCACCAGCTCGGCGATCGCGCTGAGCGGGATCAGCGCCGCGAGCAGCGCGGTCACCACGCCGATGACGATGGTGATCCGGTACGGCGTGCGGAACCTGGGGTGGACCCGGGCGAGGGAGCGGGGCAGCAGGCTGTCGCGGCACATCGCGAACAGCACCCGGCTCTGGCCGAGCATGAGGGTCATCACGACCGTGGTGAGACCGGCGATGGCTCCGACACTGATCAGGGTCGCCATCCAGGACTGGCCCACCGACCGGAACGCGTCGGCGAGCGGGGCCGACTCGCTGAGCTCGGAGTAGTGCTGCATGCCGACGACCACGAGCGAGACCACCACGTAGAGGATCGTGCAGACGACGAGGGAGGCGATGATCCCGATGGGCAGGTCGCGCTGCGGGCGGCGGGTCTCCTCGGCGGCGGTCGCCACGACGTCGAAGCCGATGTAGGCGAAGAACACCAGCGCCGCGGCGGTGAAGACGCCGAAGACTCCGTAGGCGACCGGCTGCACGCCGAACAGCACCTGGATGAGGGGCGCCTTCAGCCCCTCGTCGGGAGGAAGCTGGTGCGCCGGCGGGACGAACGGCTGGTAGTTGCCCCCCTTGACGTAGAACAGCCCGGCGATGATCACGAGCAGCACCACGGCCAGCTTGATCGCCACCATGGCGCCGTTGAACCTGATCGACATCTTGATCCCGGCCACCAGCACCCCGGTCAGCAGGAGCACGATCACGGCTGCGGGGATGTTGAAGACGGCGTGGTCACCGGCGAGGGACGGCGGCAGATCGATGCCGAAGTTCTTCAGCAGCGAGGCGAAGTAGCCCGACCAGCCCGAGGCGACCACCGCCGCGCCGAGCGCCAGCTCCAGCATCAGGTCCCAGCCGATGATCCAGGCCGGGAACTCGCCGATCGTGGCGTACGCGTAGGTGTAGGCCGATCCGGCGACCGGGACCGTGGCGGCGAACTCGGCGTAACACAGGGCCGCGAGGGCGCACACCACCCCGGCGACCACGAAGGAGATCGCGACCGCCGGGCCGGCCGTGTTGCGCGCCGCGACGCCGGTCAGCACGAAGATGCCGGTGCCCACGATGACCCCGACGCCGAAGACCGTCAGGTCGAGGGCGCTCAGCGTGCGCCTGAGCCGGTGCTCGCCGCCCTCGGCGTCCTCGATGGACTGTTCTACCGGTTTCGTCCGGAAAACGTTCATCCGCAGGCTCCTCACGTCGATGACCTGCAGACTTCCCGGTCGGACCGGTATTACGCATGGTGATCAGTCAGTCGGATGTACCAACCTGGCCGGGTGGCTCTCCATCACCTGCGAGCGCCGCGCGACGGCCTCGGTGATCTGGCGGGCGAGGTCCTGCCCGGTCAGGCCGACGTCGGAGAGGATCTTGGCCCGCTTGGCGTGGTCGAGGAACCGCTGCGGGACGCCGTAGGTCCGCACCGGCACGTCCACGTCGGCGTCGCGCAGCAGGCGCGCCACGGCGTCGCCCACGCCGCCGACCCGGCCGTTGTCCTCCACCACCGCGACCAGCCGGTGCGCCGAGGCGGCGAGCACGAGGGCCTTGTCGAGCGGCTTCACCCAGCGCGGGTCGACCACCGTTGCCGAGATGCCCTGCGCGTCGAGCAGGGTCGCGGCCTCCAGGCAGAGCTCCGCCATCGGGCCGACCGCGACGAGCAGCACGTCGGCGTCCCCGGCGCGCAGCACGTCCATCTCGCCGAGCTTGCCGACCGCGTCGACGTCCGCGGGCAGCGCGCCCTTGGGGAAGCGGACCACCGTCGGGCCGTCCTCGATCCTGACCGCCTCGGCCAGCAGTTCGCGCAGCCGCGCGCCGTCGCGGGGGGCGGCGACCGACAGCCCGGGAACGACCTGGAGGAGTGACAGATCCCACATGCCGTTGTGGCTCGGCCCGTCGTCGCCGGTCACCCCGGCCCGGTCGAGCACGACCGTGACCGGCTGCCGGTGCAGCGCCACGTCCATCAGAAGCTGGTCGAAGGCCCGGTTGAGGAAGGTCGCGTAGACCGCGACCACCGGGTGGAGACCGCCGAACGCGAGCCCGGCGGCGCTGGTGAGGGCGTGCTGCTCGGCGATGCCCACGTCGTAGATCCGATCCGGGTACGCCTCGGCGAACGCCGCCAGGCCGGTGGGGTGGAGCATCGCCGCGGTGATCGCGACGACGTCCTTCCGCTCCGCGCCGATCTTCACCATCTCGTCGCCGAAGACGTTGGTCCAGCTGTGCGGCCGGGGCCGCTCCTCGCCGGTCTCGACGTCGAAGGGCTGCGGCGAGTGGAAGCAGTCCTCGTCGTGGTTCTCCGCGTGCGCGTAGCCGTTCCCCTTGCGGGTGAGCACGTGCACGATGACGGGCCCGCGGAAGCCCCGGGCGCGGCGCAGGGCCGCCTCCACGGCGCCCTCGTCGTGGCCGTCGATCGGGCCGACGTACTTCAGCCCGAGGTCCTCGAACATGGCCTGCGGGGTCAGGATGTCCTTCAGGCCCTTCTTCATGCCGTGCAGCGTGTCGTACAGCGGCGTGCCGACCACCGGGACCCGGCCGAGGTTGTTCTTCACGAGCTCCAGCACGTGCTCGTACCCCTGGGTCATCCGCAGGGACGACAGGTGCGAGGCGAGGCCGCCGATCGTCGGCGAGTAGGAGCGGCCGTTGTCGTTGACCACGATGATCAGCGGCAGGTCCTTGCGCCCGGCGATGTTGTTCAGCGCCTCCCAGGCCATCCCGCCGGTCAGCGCGCCGTCGCCGATCAGCGCCACCACCGTGCGGTCGGTCTCGCCGCCCAGCACGAACGCCTTGGCGAGCCCGTCGGCGTACGACAGGACGGTGGAGGCGTGGGAGTTCTCGATGAAGTCGTGCTCGGACTCGGCCCGGCTGGGATACCCCGACAGGCCGCCCTCCTGCCGCAGGGTGCCGAACCGCTCGGCCCGGCCGGTCAGCAGCTTGTGCACGTACGACTGGTGGCCGGTGTCGAACAGGATGGGGTCGCGGGGCGAGTCGAAGACCCGGTGGAGGGCGATGGTCAGCTCGACCACCCCCAGGTTGGGGCCGAGGTGGCCGGCGGTCTTCGCGACCGTGGAGACCAGCACGTCGCGAATCTCCTCCGCCAGCGCGGGCAGCTGCCCGGCCTCGAGGCGCTTCACGTCGAGCGGGTCCTTGATCGTCTCCAGAATCCCCACCGTGCATCCTTCCCGCTCGCCATCGAACGGATCGAGTCTAGTTCGACGGAGGCCGGGTGTTACCAGGGGTCGCACTGAACCTCCACAGACCTTCTCCGTAACGACATCTATTCCGCTTTACCCGTCGCCGCCTCCTGCCCTACTCTCATGATCTCGCGAGGGAGTCCGCTTTGAGGCGTTCGAGCCCCTCGCCACCTTTTTCTGACCCTGTTTCTCTGTCCGCTGGGGATGCCCACTCATGATTCGCATAAGCCTCCGTGCTGCCGCCGTCGCGGCCACGGCGGCGGCCACCGTCCTCTCCCTCGCCGGCACGGCGGGCGCGTCCCCGGGCAAGGCCGCCCGGCCCATGCCCAGGGGCCAGGCCGCGCTGACTGCCAACCCCCTGTACAAGACGGGCGAGTTCGACTTCCCCGAGTGCTCGGAGCTGTCCCGCCGCCCCGACGACCTGGACACCTACCGGGTCTACCTCGACCACCTGCTCGACTGCCTCAACAAGTCGTGGGCCGAGGAGTTCCGGCAGGCCGGGCTGAGGTTCTCCCCGCCGAAGGTGCGCTACATCACCAAGAGCGTGCCGACGGGCTGCGGCAAGTACCCGGCGGGCTACGCCGCGGGCATGTACTGCCCCAAGAACGACACCATGTGGATCCTGCTGTACAAGTCGCAGCTGTCCGACCCGACCGAGTTCAACCTGTTCACGGTCATCGCCCACGAGTACGGCCACTACGCGCAGGACCGCGCCGGCATCCTGCCGGAGGTCTACCGGCGCTACCGCACGGTGAGCAAGAAGCGGGCCTACGACCTCACCCGCCGCGTGGAGCTCCAGGCCGAGTGCTTCTCCGGCGCCTTCATCGGCAGCGTGTGGCACTCCCTCGGCCGCGACGAGTTCGACTTCGAGGAGCAGCTCGACTGGATCACCGGCGACGCCGCGCACGGCAAGGCCCGGAGCATCCGTTACTGGCTCAAGCGCGGCTGGATCGGCAACGGCCCGAAGGCGTGCGACACCTTCAGCGCCCCCGCCCGTACGACCGCTTGACGGTTCCGCCCCGCGGTTCCGCCTGACGGTCCCCGTCAGGCGGGGCCGAGACGCGACAGCGCCTCCAGGGGGTCGGCGAGCACCTGCGTGAAGGCCAGCTCGGCGGCCCCCATCAGCGTCGCGTCGTCGCCCAGCGCCGTGGTGCGCAGCCGCAGCCGCTCCCGCGCCGCCGACAGCGTCCCGGTGGCGATCCGGCTGCGCACCTGGGCCGCCGAGCCGAGGTAGATCTCCCTGAGGATGCCGCCGAAGACGACCATCTCGGGGTTGAAGACGTTCACGAGGTTGGCGACGCCGAGGCCGAGCCAGCCGCCCACGTGGGCGAGGGCCTCCTGGGCCCGCACGTCGCCCCGGTCCGCCGCGTCGACCACAGCCCGCACCGCGTCCCTGCCGATCATCTCGCCGTACCGGCCGGCGTGCTCCATCAGGGCGGGCTCCCCCACCTCGGCCTCCAGGCAGCCGCGGGAGCCGCAGCCGCACCGGCGGCCGTCGGGGTTGACCACCATGTGGCCCACCTCGCCGCCGTACCCGCCGTGCCCGCCGAGAAGCTGGCCGTTCACGATGATGCCGCCGCCGATGCCCACGTCTCCGTGCAGGTAGACCAGGTCGCGGCAGCCGATCCCGATCCCGCGGGTGTGCTCCGCGAGCGCGCCGAGGTTCGCCTCGTTGCCCACCGCCACCGGCATGCCGAGCGCGAGGCGCCGGGTCAGCTCCTCCCGCAGCGGCGTCTCCACGGCGCCGATGTTCGGCCCGAGCCTGACCACGCCGTCGGAGCGGCGGACCACGCCGGAGACCCCCGCGGCCGCGCCGACGCAGATCGTGTCCTCCCGCGTCCTGCGCCGCATCTGCCGGGCGAAGCCCGCCAGGGTGCCCGTGACCTGCGCCAGGTCGAAGGGCCCGCGCTCCCGCCTGGTCTCGCGGCGGTCGAGGATCACGCCGCCGAGGCCGATGCGGGCGGCGGCCAGCCGGTCCACCCCCACGTCGAAGGCGAGCACGTAGACGCGGGCCGTCTCCGGGCGGACGACCAGGGACGGCCGCCCCGCCCTTCCGGTGTCCCTGGGCAGTTCCTCCCGGACGAGCCCGGCCGCCGTGAGGTCGGCCGTCAGGGCCATGATGGTGCTGCGGTTGAGCCCCATCAGCGAGGTCAGCTCGGCCCGCGAGGTGGGCCCTCCCACGTGGACGTGCCGCAGCAGCGTCCCGAGGTTGTGCTTGCGGATCTCCTCCTGTGAGGGACCTGCGCGCATCATCGGAACGGCCTCGGACTTCCGTGGGGGGTGGGGGTCAGAGGCCCGGAAGGCCTCTGGGACTTGATCGGAGAGCGGAGCCCGCCCTGTCAGCGGCCGGTGGCCGCCGAGCGTTTGCGGGACAGCGCGTCCACACCCGCGGCGAGCAGCAGCACCGAGCCGGTCACGACGAACTTGACGCCGGCGCTGTAGCCCATCAGGCCCATGCCGTTCTCGATCACCGCGACCACCGCGCCGCCGAGCACCGCGTCGAGCGCCCGGCCCTTGCCGCCGAAGAGGCTGGTGCCGCCGATGACGGCCGCGCCCACCGCGAACAGCAGCACGTTGCTGCCGCCCGTGTTGGGGTCGACCGAGTTGGCCCGGGACGCCGCGATGATGCCGCCGATCGAGGCCATGAAGGAGCAGATGACGAAGGCGGAGATGCGGATGCGGTCCACGTTGATGCCGGCCCGGCGGGCGGCCTCGGCGTTGCCGCCGACGGCGTAGATGTGCCGGCCGTACGCCGTGCGCCGCAGCACGAAGGTCCAGATGATCAGCAGGATGACGATCAGCGGGACGACGATCGGCACGCCCTTGAGCGACACGATGGCCGTGCGGCTGCGCTCCAGGTTGAGCATGTACACCGCGGCGCCCGCGATGACGGCGAGCGCCGCGACGCGGGCGGCGATCACCGCCATGGGCGCGGCGACCAGGCCGCGCGCGGCCCGGCGGCGCGCCTGCACGAACTGGATCGCGGCGTAGGCGGCGACGCCCACTGCGGTGGCGATCCAGCCGGCGGCCGGCGGCACGTTCTTGTTGGCGATCGCGAGGATCGTCTCGTCCCGGATCGAGATGTTGGTGCCGTTCTTCACCAGCAGCAGGACGACGCCCTGAAAGGCGAGGAACGCCGCCAGCGTGACCACGAAGGACGGGATGCCGAGCTTGGCCACCAGCGACCCGAGGACCAGGCCGATGACCGCGCCGGTGACCATCGCGGTCAGCACCGCGAGGTACCAGGGCCAGCCCTGGAAGGTCAGCAGCACGGCGAGCACCGCCGCGCAGACGCCGCTCGCGAAGCCGGCGGACAGGTCGATCTCGCCGAGGAGCAGCACGAAGATCAGGCCCATGGCGATGACGGCGACCGCCGCGCCCTGGGTGAACAGGTTGGCGAAGTTCAGCGCCGACAGGAACGACGGCCGCAGGACCGAGAAGACCACGCACAGGATGATGAGACCGAAGACGGCGGGGAGCGCGCCCAGCTCACCGCCGCGCACCCGCTCGACGTAACCCCTGACGTGCGTGCCGATCGCGGAGTCGGCGTTCTCCTGCTTGGGGAGCGTTTCGGTTGTCATGATGCCGCTCCGATGCCGTTCCCGATGCCGAGCTCCCCGCTGCGCCCGGAGGTGATGAGTTCCACGACCTGCGAGTGGGTCACCTCGGAGGCCTTCACCTGGGCCGCCATCCGTCCCAGGTAGAGCGCCGCGATCCGGTCGGACACGGCGAAGACGTCGTTCATGTTGTGCGAGATGAGCACCACCGCGAGGCCCTTGTCGGCCAGGCGGCGGACCAGCTCCAGCACCTGGGCGGTCTGCGCCACGCCGAGGGCGGCGGTCGGCTCGTCGAGGATGACGACCTTGCTGTTCCACAGCACGGCCTTGGCGATGGCCACCGTCTGCCGCTGGCCGCCCGAGAGGCTGGAGACGTGCTGGCGCAGCGACTTCACGGTGCGCACCGAGAGCCCGGCCAGGGTCTTGGCCGCCATCTCCTCCATCGTGTCCTCGTCCAGGACGAGCCCGCTCTTGCGCTCGCGGCCCAGGAACATGTTCTGCACGATGTCGAGGTTGTCGCAGAGGGCGAGGTCCTGGTAGACGATCTCGACGCCGAGCTCCGCGGCGTCCCTGGGCCCGCTCACGTGGACCCGCTCGCCCTCGAAGAGGTACTCGCCCGAATCGATCGGGTGGATTCCGCCGATGCACTTGACCAGCGTTGACTTGCCGGCGCCGTTGTCGCCGACCAGTGCGGTCACCTCTCCCGGATGGACCGAGAAGGCGACGTCGTGAAGGACCTGCACGGGGCCGAAGCTCTTGTTGATGCCGCGCAGTTCCAGGATCGGTCCCTGGGACACGATGGGCTTCTCCGTAGATCTATGGGCCGGTACGGCGCCGTCCTCGGGGCCGCCTCTCGCCGCTCCGAGCGGTGCGGGGCGCCCTGGAAGGGGCGCCCCGCACGGTGCTCGTCGCGGCTCAGCCGGTCACCCCTGGGGGGTTCGCGCCGCCGTACGCACCCGGTGGGTGGGGTGGGTTAGCTGATACCGGCCTCTTTGCACTTGTCGGCGAAGTCGCCGGTGCACAGCTCGTCCTTGGTGACGAAGCCGTCGGCGACGACGTCCTTGACGTTGTCGAAGTAGATGGCCTGCGGGTCCAGCAGCACCGACGGCACGTCCCGGTTGCCCTCCGGGTCCTTGACGGAGCCGCTCACCGAGGGCTGCTCACCCTTGGCGAGGCCGATGGCCAGCTGGGAGGCGGCGTCGGCCTCCTTCTTGATGGCCTTGTAGACCGTCATGCACTGGTCGCCGGCGAGGATGTTCTGCAGGCCCTGCACGGTGGCGTCCTGGCCGGTGACCGGGACCTTGCCGTTGAGGTTCTGCTTCTTCAGCACCGAGATCGCGGCGTTGCCGAGACCGTCGTTGGCGGACAGGACACCGGCGATCTTCGGCTCCTGGGTCAGCATCTGCTCGAAGATCGTGCCGGCCTGGGTGTTGTCCCAGTCCGGAACCGACTGGTCCGGGCCCTTCTTGTAGTCGCCCGAGTCGTACTTCGGCTTGAGGACGCTGTCGTAGCCCTCCTTGAACAGGGTGGCGTTGTTGTCGGTCGGCGAGCCGTTCAGCTCCGCGATGATCGGCTTGTCGGCCTTCTTGTCGGTCAGGCACTTGACCAGGCCCTCGCCCTGCAGCTGGCCGACCTTGTTGTTGTCGAACGACACGTAGTAGGCCGCGCTGCCGCCCAGCGTGAGGCGGTCGTAGTCGATCGTGGCGACGCCCTGCGACTTGGCCTTGTCGAGCACGGCCTTGCCGGTGCCGCTGTCGAGGTTGACGATCATCAGAACGGTGGCGCCGTTGGTGATCATCTGGTCGGCGATCGTCTGGAAGGCGGACTTGTCGCCCTGCGCGTTCTGGATGTCGTACTGGACACCCGCCGTCTTGAACGCCTCCTCCAGGTACTTGCGGTCGGCGGTCTCCCACCGGGCGGACGACTTGCTGTCCGGGAGGATGACGCCGATCTTGCCGGCCTTGGCGTTGTCCGCGGCGGAGGGCGCGGCGCTGCTGCCGCTCTGGGCGGAGGTGTCACCGCTCTCGCCCCCGCAGGCGGTGAGACCGAGGGTGAGCGCCGCGGCGGCGGCGCCGATGCTGAGGATCCCCTTGCGCATGATGCGTGGGTCCTTTCTCTGACTGGGGGTCTATGAGGGGGTGCGGCCGAGCCCGCGCCTTCCCGACGTCTTCGCAGATCCTTCGGGGTCGAGGCGCTCCGGCCACCCGGTACGGCAGTGGCCGGGTCACGGCGTTCACCGCTCCAGGGAATGTTGTTTGAGACAACGTAAGCCCAAAGCCCAGGTGGTGAAAGACACAGGACGGTAACGTTTGTTGCCTGCGGTAACAATCAAGAAACGTGGGATCAACACACGAAGGCGTCCGCCCGCCCGGCCGGAGCCGGTCGGACGGACGCCGGTCGAACGGTGACGTGGTGCGCTTCCAGAACCGGGGTGCCTGCCGGAGACATGGGATCTATCCGGCAAGCGGACAGTACGAACCGCCCCTTCCACCGTCAAGCACCGGCACCGCCGCCGAGCCGGGCGTGGCGGCAGGCCCGCGGACACGGCGGCGGGAGCCGTGGAACGCACGTCTCCCGCCTAAATAGCACATGCGTGCTCAAGCCTCATCCCGACGATGTGTCATACACACGTTTCATGGGATGACTAGGTCTACTGCTCAGTCCTTCAGGCCGTAGACCCGGGCCGCCGTGCCCCGGAAGACAGCCTCGCGCTCGGCGTCCGGCAGCCCGGCCTCCGCGAGCAGCGCCGAGACGGTCTCGGACCAGCGGGAAAGGGAGCCGGCGAGGAGGCAGACCGGCCAGTCGGAGCCGAACATCAGGCGGCCGGGGCCGAACGCGTCGAGCGCCACGTCGACGTACGGCCGCAGGGCGGCGGCGTCCCAGTCGTCCCAGACCGCCTCGGTGATCAGGCCGGAGAGCTTGGCCGTCACGTTGGGCTCGGCGGCGAGCTCGCGGACGAGCCCCGCCCAGGGCTCGACCTCTCCGGTCGCGACCGGGGGTTTCGCCAGGTGGTCCAGGACGAAGTTCAGCTCCGGCAGGGCGCGCACGGTCTCGATCGCGGCGGGCAGCTGGTGCGGCACGACGAGCAGGTCGTAGACGAGCCCGGCCGCCGCCACCTCCCGCAGCCCGGCGCGCACGTCGTCCCTGGCGAGCCAGCGCGGGTCGGGTTCGCCCTGCACCAGGTGGCGGATCCCGCGCAGCAGGCCGCCGCCGGGCGAGGCGGCCAGGGCGGCGAGCTCGGCGGCGAGATCGGGCCGGGTCAGGTCGGCCCATCCCACCACCCCGGCGACGGTCGGCGAGTCCGCCGCCAGCGCCAGGAACTCGCGCGTCTCCTCGGCGTCGGGCAGGACCTGCACGAGCACGGACCGGCCGACGCCCGCCCCGGCCGCGGCCGAGTCGTAGTCGGCGACGGTGAAGTCGCGGTGGATCGGAGCCATCTGCGGCGGCTCCAGCCAGGTCTGGGGGCGCCGGGACAGATCCCACAGGTGGTGGTGGGCGTCGATCCGTGCGGCGGCGGATGTCTCAGAAGAAGTCACAGGAGGAGTCACAGTGCGTCGTAGGCCTCTCGTGCCAGTTCCCTCAGTGGTCTGCCGGTGGCCTCGGCCAGCGCGGCGAGGTCGTCGTACTCGGGCTTGACCCCCCACGGCCCGTGCTTCATCCGCACGTCCCGGCCGTGCAGGCGCACGGTCTCGAAGTGCCGGGGCAGCGCGACCTTCTCGACCACGCTGCGCCGCAGGCCCAGGCTCCCCGTCTCCGCGAGGACCAGGTTCTGCAGCTCGCCGGCCAGCTCGGGGGGCGTGAGCACGTGCAGGACGTGGGCGGGGCGGCCCTTCTTCATCACGGCGGGCGTGACCCACGCGTCGGCCGCGCCCGCCGCCAGGGCGCGCTCGACGACGTGCCCGAGCACCTCGCCCGTCACGTCGTCGAGGTTCGTCGACAGGACGACCTGGCGGCCGGGCCCGGTCACCGCCTCCGCCTCGGCCACGGGCTCGCCGAGCATGGCGACGGTGACGTTGGGCCGGTCGGGCAGCACGCGCCCGCCCGCGCCGTACCCGGTGGCGCGCAGGACCATCTCCGGAGCCGGGCCGTACGTCGTGCCCGCGGCGCCCAGCAGGGCCGCGCCGGTCGGGGTGACCGCCTCCCCCGCCTCCCCGCCCCGCACCCGCGCCCCCTTCAGGAGGGCGAGCGTGGCGGGGGCCGGGACGGGCAGCACGCCGTGACGTGTGCGGACGACTCCGGCGCCCAGGGGCAGCGGCGCGCAGTGAACACGCGTCACGCGCAGGTCGCGCAGCGCCGCCGCGCAGCCGACGATGTCGACCAGCGTGTCGTGTCCGCCGAGCTCGTGCAGGTGCACCTCGGCGACCGGCTCGCCGTGCAGCGCGGCCTCGGCCTCGGCGATCGCGGTCAGCGCGGCCTCCGCGACGGGCAGCCCGGTGCGGGCCGCCATCGCGAGCAGTTCGGCGGCGCGGCGCTCGGTGGCGTCGTCGTCCACCGTCACCAGCGCCCGGGTGGCGGTAAGCGCGCCGGTGCGCACCCGCTCGGCGTCGAGCCGCCAGCCGGTCAGGCCGGTCTCGGCGACCGCCTGCCGTACGGCGTCGAGCGAGGCGCCGGCGTCGAGCAGCGCGCCGAGCAGCATGTCGCCCGCGAGTCCGGTGAACGGGTTCAGGTAGAGGATCATCGGGGCTCCTCGCCCGCCGGAGACGCCTTCGCCGGGGAGGCCCTCCTGGTCAGCCGGTACGCGGCGAGGGCGGCGCCGAAGCCGGAGTCGATGTTCACCACGGTCAGCCCGGCGGCACAGGAGGTGAGCATGGCCAGCAGGGCCGTCACGCCCTCCAGCGCGGCGCCGTACCCGGTCGAGGTGGGCACCGCGATCACCGGCGTCTCGACGAGACCGCCGACGACGCTGGCGAGCGCGCCCTCCATGCCGGCGACGACGATCACACTGTCGGCCGCGCGCAGGTCACCGGCCGCGGCGAGCACCCGGTGCAGCCCGGCCACCCCGACGTCCCTGATCAGGGTGGTCCGCAGACCCAGCGCGGAGGCGACGGCCGCCGCCTCGGCCGCGACCGGGCCGTCCGCCGTACCCGCCGTGACCACCGCCACCGTGTGCGCGACCGGCGGCGCGGGCCGCCAGACCAGCAGCCGGGCGCCGGGGTCGTACGCGCCGCCCGGGACGTGCTCGCGCACCTCGGCGGCGGGGCCGGGTTCGACCCGCGTCACCAGGACCGGCCCGGTGTTCCGGGCGAGCAGCGCGGTGACGATCCCGGCGATCTCGCTCACCCGCTTGCCCGGGCCGTACACGATCTCGGGCAGCCCCTGCCGCGCCTCGCGGCCGAGGTCCACCCGGGCGTAGCCGAGGTCGAGTGCCTCACTCATGCCGGTACGACGTACCCGATGGTCAGCAGGAGGTTGGCGTAGAGCCGGTCGTCGCCGGTCGCCACCGCGAACGCGACGTCCGGCTCCTTCGCGGCCTCGTAGAAGCCGAACCTGGGCAGGACCTGGATCGGCAGGGAGGGGCCGAGCAGCTCGCGGTAGCGGGCGAACACGCCGGGCTCGCCCCCCTCGTCGGGCCGCATCGCGTGCACGGCCTCCAGCGGTACGGCGTCCACCAGGAGTTCCAGGACGTCGTCCACGCGGACCAGCCCGGGGCGCAGGTTGAGGTGGATCACCGGGGCGCCCGTACGCACGTTGGTGGCGTGGGCGTAGTTCGCGTCGGCGAGCAGCACGCGCGAGCCGTGCCCGGTCGCCGCGAGCGCGGCCAGCAGCGGCGGGTGGATCAGGGGATAGCGGAGCACGCTCACTCTCCCGCGAGGTAGGGGATCGTCATCGGCCCCTCCGGCAGCACGCACACCCGCCCCGGCAGGGCCCGCACGGTGGCGGCGATGTCCTCGGTCCGCTCCAGGTGGGCGGCGGCCAGGTCGGCGTCGCCGAGACGAGCCGTGTGCATGATCACCCGGGCCTGCCGCTGGATGCGCGCCTGGATCTGCACCTGCCACTGGTCGGGGATGGTCTCGGTGCGGCGGGAGATCTCCTCGAACAGCGCGTCGGGCGAGGCCGCGGAGGTGAGCACCTCGCGGTAGGAGCCGTGGTCGGGGAACCCGTCCCGGCACTCGGCCGCGCAGATGATCGTCCCGCCGGGCCGGACGACCTGGGCGGCGGCGCTCATGCCCTTCACCGACTGGTAGAGGTTCTGGTCCAGCGGGAAACCGGCGTTGGTCGTGACCACCACGTCGAACGGCTCGGCGACCGGCCGCATCGCGGCGGCGCGGGCCGCGGCCGTGGCGGCGGCGTGCATCGGCGCGAGGTCGCCGCCGAACGCCCGGACGATCTTCTGCTCCCGGTTCAGCACGACGTCGAGGGCGAAGGTGACGCCGGTCGCCGCGGCGATCGCGCGGACGTCGTCGTGGACGGGGTTGCCCTCGATGATCCCCCAGGTCGCCCGGGGATCGCCGATGCGGGCCGCGTCGTGCAGGGTGAGCACGGTCTCCAGGGCGGCGAGGCCCGGCGCGACCAGCTTGGGCCCGCCGGAGAACCCGGCGAAGAAGTGCGGCTCCACGAACCCCGTCGTGATCCGCACGTCGGCGTCGGTCCACTCGCGGTTCAGCCAGACCGGCACGTCCTTGCCGTGCCGGCCCATCCACCGCAGCGAGGACGCGTCGCGCGCATCGTGGTTGACGATCCGCACGGCGTCCACGACCTCGTCGCCGAACATCGCGCGCAACTCTTCGGGGGTGTTGCCGCGGTGCGTGCCGGTGGCGACCAGGATCACCACGTCTCCGAGGTCGACCACCCCGTCCAGCTCGTCCAGGATCGCGGGGATCATCAGGTGCCTGGGCTGGGGCCGGGTCCCGTCGCAGGCGGAGATCGCCACCGTCTGGCCGGGGCGCACCCGCTCGCGCAGCGGTGGTCCCGCGACGGGTTCGCGCAGGGCCCGCCGCAGCTCGGCGGTCTCGTCCGGGACGGAGGGCCGGGCCACCGGCGCGATCACCGTGGTCCGGTCGCCGGGGAAGTCGACGGCGAGGCCGTCGGCGCCGTAGGCGAGGTCAACCCGCATGGCCCAGACCTTCGAGATCGTCCCAGAGGGCGTCGGGGATGTCCGCCGCCGCCAGCTCCAGGTCCTCGGTGATCTCCTCCGCGCTGCGCGCGCCGATCAGTACGGTGTCCACGGCCGGGTGCCGGTGCGGGAACCGCAGCGCCGCCGCCGGCAGCGGCACGCCGTACGACTCGCAGACGCGGGCCATCTCACGCGCCCGGTCGAGCACCTCGGGCGGGGCGGCGGCGTAGTCGTAGGTGCCGCCGCCGGCCAGGACGCCGCTGTTGAACACCCCGCCCACGACGACGGCGACGCCGCGCCGCGCGCACTCGGGCAGCAGCTCCTCCTCCGCCGACCGGTCGAGCAGCGTGTAGCGCCCGGCCACGAGGACCACGTCGACGTCCGTCTCCCGGACGAACCGGGTCAGCATCGCGGTCTGGTTCATCCCGGCGCCGATCGCGCCGACGACGCCCTGGTCGCGCAGCTCGGCCAGGGCCGGGAACGCCTCCCCCGCGGCCTGCTCCCAGTGCTCGTCGGGGTCGTGGACGAACACCGCGCCGAAGTGGTCGAGCCCGGTGCGCCGCATGCTGTCCTCCAGCGAGCGCAGCACGCCGTCGCGGCTGTAGTCCCGCACCCGCACGTACTGCGTGCGGCCGGGGAAGCCGTCCTCCTCGCCCTCACCGGGCACCAGGACGCGGCCGACCTTGGTGGAGACCATCGCCTCCCCCGCCCCTCCACCGGGCAGGCCGCGCAGGAAGCGCCCGAGACGCTCCTCGGCGAGACCGGTGCCGTAGTGCGGCGCGGTGTCGAAGTAGCGGATGCCCGCCGCCCACGCGGCGGCCAGGGTGCGCTCGGCCTGCTCCTCGTCCACCTGCGCGAACAGTCCGCCCAGCGGCGCGGTGCCGAGCCCGTACGGCCCGAGGGACACCTTCACGAGCCCACCGGCCGCAGTCGCAGGCCGGCCATGCCGCCGTCCACGGCCAGCTCGGTCCCGGCGGTCGACCCCGCCCTCGGGCTGGCGAGGTACGCGACGGCGTGGGCGACCTCCTGCGCCGTCACCAGCCGGCCGTGCGGCTGGCGGGCGGCCAGCGCGGCCCGTTCTGCGGCCGGGTCGGGGGCGGCGTCCAGCAGCCGCCCGACCCAGGGGGTGTCGACGGTGCCGGGGTTCACGCAGTTGACGCGGATGCCCTCGCGGATGTGGTCGGCCGCCATCGCGCGGGTCAGCGCGAGCACCGCCCCCTTGGACGCGGAGTACAGCGCCCGTTGCGGCAGCCCCGCGGTGGCGGCGATCGAGCAGGTGTTGACGATCGCCGCGTGCGGGGACTCCCGCAGGTGCGGCAGGGCCGCCCGGGTGACGCGGGCGATCCCGACGACGTTGAGATCGAACACCCGCAGCCATTCGGCGTCGTCGTTGTCGGCGACGGTGCCCGCCGCGCCGATGCCCGCGTTGTTCACCAGCACGTCGATCCGGCCGTACCGCTCGGCCACCGCCGCGACCGCCCGCCGTACGGAGGCGTCGTCGGTCACGTCGCACGTGAACTCGGTGTCCTTGAGGTCCAGCACCGCGACCCGGGCGCCCCGCGCGGTCAGCTCCTCGGCGACCGCCCTGCCGATGCCCGAGGCGCCGCCGGTGACCACCGCCACCAGCCCCTCGAACTCGCTCATGCCTGCCCCATCCGCTGGCGCTGCCGGCCGAGTCCGTCGACCTCCACCTCGACCACGTCACCCTCCCGCAGGTAGGCCTGCGGGCCGCGGCCGAGCGCCACGCCGGCGGGGGTGCCGGTGTTCACCACGTCGCCGGGGTCCAGCACCATGAACTGGCTGAGGTACCAGATCACGTGGTGCACGCCGAAGATCTGGTTCTTGGTGTTGCCGTTCTGGCGCTGCTCGCCGTTCACCCACAGCCGCAGGCCGAGGGCCTGGGGGTCGCCGACCTCGTCGGGCGTCACCAGCCATGGGCCGAGGGGGTTGAAAGTTTCACACGACTTGCCCTTGTCCCACTGGCCGCCGCGCTCGTTCTGGAACTCCCGCTCGGAGACGTCGTTGGAGATCGCGTACCCGGCGATCAGACCGGCGGCCTCCTCCGGGGAGGACAGGTAGCGGGCGGTGCCCCCGAGGACGACGGCCAGCTCGACCTCGTAGTCGGTCTTCACGCTGAGGCGGGGCACCAGGACCTCGTCGTCGGGGCCGACGACGGTGTTGGACGCCTTCATGAAGACCACGGGCTCGGCCGGGAGGGCGGCTCCGGTCTCCTCGGCGTGGTCGGAGTAGTTCAGGCCGATGCAGACGACCTTCCCCGGCCGAGCCACCGGCGCTCCGACCCGCTCGTACGGCTCCGCCTCGGGCAGCGTGCCCTCCGCGAGGGCCGTCCGCACCCGGTCGACGCCTCCTCCCGCGAGGAACGCGCCGTCGATGTCCTTCGTCAGTGACGACAGGTCCAGCACCCGGTCGCCGGGGCCCATGACACAGGGCCGCTCAGAACCCGGCGGACCCACCCGCAACAGCTTCACGATCCGTCTACTCCGACTGGTTCACAGGGGCAAGTGTGGTGCCGAGCCTGTCAGATTCATCGGGTTGAAGTAAAGCCGTTTGGTGGGATATTTGCCGACTTACTTGACCTCAGGTGGGCGTGACCATACTGTTCGAATCACATTCATCGGATCATTTGGAGTTCGCCCATGCCGACGATCACCTCGGTGAACGTGATCGACATCAGGTTCCCGACCTCCGCGACGCTCGACGGGTCGGACGCCATGAACCCGGACGGCGACTACTCCGCGGCGTACGTCGTGTTGCAGACCGACGGCGACCTCGCCGGATACGGCCTGACTTTCACCATCGGACGGGGCAACGACCTGTGCGTGGCCGCCGCGCGGCAGATCGGAGCACGGCTGACCGGCTGCGACGTCGACGAGCTGGCCGGGAACCTCGGCGGCCTCTACCGCCAGATCATGTCCGACAGCCAGATGCGCTGGCTGGGCCCGGAGAAGGGGGTGGTGCACCTGTCCGCGGCGGCCGTGCTGAACGCCGCCTGGGACCTCGCCGCCCGCCGGGCCGGCAAGCCGTTGTGGCGGTTCGTGGCGGACATGACGCCCGAGGAGCTGGTCGCCGCCTGTGACTTCCGCTACCTGTCCGACGTGCTGACCCCGGACGAGGCCGTCGAGATGCTGGCCCGGCTCGCCCCCACCCGGGAGGAGCGGATCGCCGAGCTCGCCGCGCACGGATACCCCGCCTACACCACGACACCCGGCTGGCTCGGCTACGACGACGACAAGCTGCGCCGCCTGTGCCGCGAGGCGGTCGCCGACGGCTGGACCCACGTCAAGCTCAAGGTCGGCGCCGACGTGGAGGACGACGTACGCCGCCTGGCGATCGCCCGCGAGGAGATCGGCGACCTGACCCTCATGATGGACGCCAACCAGGTGTGGGACGTGCCCCAGGCCATCGAGTGGGTGAACCGGCTGGCGCCGTACGAGCCGCTGTGGATCGAGGAGCCGACCAGCCCCGACGACGTGCTCGGCCACGCGGCCATCCGGAAGGCGATCGCGCCCGTCGGCGTGGCCACCGGGGAACACGCGCACAACCGGGTCATGTTCAAGCAGCTCCTGCAGGCCGGGGCGATCGACTTCTGCCAGATCGACTCGTGCCGGCTCGCGTCGGTCAACGAAATCGTCCCCATCCTGCTGATGGCGGCCAAGTTCGGCGTGCCCGTCTGCCCGCACGCGGGCGGGGTCGGCCTGTGCGAGCTGGTCCAGCACATGTCGGTCGTCGACTACGTCTGCGTGAGCGGCAGCCTGGAGGGGCGCGTCCTGGAGTACGTCGACCACCTGCACGAGCACTTCGTCGATCCGGTCCGCATCGAGCGGGGCCGCTACCGGCTGCCCGACGCGCCCGGGTACAACGCCCGCATGTACGACGAGTCCGTCGCCGCCTACCGCTACCCTGACGGGCACCGCTGGGGAGGCTGACGTGGAGGCGCCGATGACTGACCGCCCGGCCGGCGTGGACGACCCGGCCGACGACCCGGCGGACCACACGGCCGACGGAGCCGCCGACGACGCCCTGGAGCGGCTGACGGCCCGGCTGCGCCGGGAGGACGCGCTCGTCGTCGCCTACTCCGGCGGCGCCGACTCGGCGCTGCTCGCCTTCGCCGCCGCCCGGGTGCTCGGGCGGCGGGCCCTCGCCGTCACCGCCGTCTCCCCCAGCCTGGCCGCCTCCGAGCGGGCCGCGGCCCGCGCGTTCGCGCGGCGCCACGGCCTGGCCCATCTGGAGGTGTGCACCGACGAGGCCGAGCGGCCCGAGTACGCCGCCAACGGCGCCGACCGCTGCTACCACTGCAAGTCGGCGCTGTTCGACGCGCTGGGGCCGCTGGCGGCGGCGATGGGCGCCCGGGTCGCCCTCGGCACGAACCTCGACGACCTCGGCGACCACCGCCCGGGGCAGCGGGCCGCGGCCGAGCGCGGAGCCATCGCGCCGCTGGTGGACGCCGGGCTGACCAAGGCCGGAGTGCGCCTGGTCAGCCGTACGCTCGGGCTGGTCACCGCGGACAAGCCCGCCGCGCCGTGCCTGGCCTCGCGGGTGAGTTACGGCGATCCGGTCACGCCGGAGGTGCTGGCCAGGGTCGAGGCCGCCGAGGCCGCGCTGCGCGGCCTCGGCTTCCCGGTGTGCCGGGTGCGCGCGCACGCGGGCGGCACGCTCGCCCGGGTCGAGGTGCCGCGGGACGAGATCCCGCGCGTGACCGAGGCGCGCGAGCGCGTCGACGCCGCCGTACGCGGCGCCGGCTTCACCTTCTGCTCGCTGGATCTCTCAGGTTTCGCGTCCGGGCGGCTGAACGCCCTGCTCCCGCTGCTCCCCTCCTGAGGGTCCTGTGGTGGGCGCGGTGGTGGGCCCAGTGGCGGGCGCGGTGGCGACCACGCGGGTGCGGGCTCCGTCGAGGGCGAGCCGGAAGACCGGCGCGATCGTCCCGCCGAAGGCGGCCCGCGCCTCGGCGGCCCCGGCCCGCAGGGGGTCCGCGCCGCCGCCGACGGACCGGTAGTTGACGAAGCTCACGACGCGGAGATCGGGCAGCACCAGCCAGGCGTATGCCTGGTCGGGCTCCTCCGGGGGATTGGCGGCCACCAGCCCCGACCCGTTGAGCGGCGCGTACGGCCCGGTCAGGCGGGGCGCGACGAAGCCGTAGAGCCCGGTGGGCGCGCTTCCCGGCGGGTGGAACGAGTGCCGCTGGGTCGAGAAGAACAGGTAGTACGACGAGTCGCGGACCACCACGTGCGGCCGTTCGATCTCGTGGTTGACGCCGTCGGCCACGAGAAGGGGGGGCAGCAGCGACCAGCCGCCGTCCCGCGCTTCGGCGAGGGCCACCGCGCCCATGTAGCCGCCGTCTCCGTCGTCCGCAGCCGCTCCGCCCGCGGGCGCCGCGGCGGATCCCGCCCCGGACGCCGCCACGGACGCCGCCACGGACGCCGCGACGAGGAGGTACTCACGCCCGTCGGCCGGGTCGCGGAACCAGCCCGGGTCGCGGAAGGCCCTGATCCGCCCGGGTCCCCCGTCGATCTCGTCGGCCGGCAGGTAGGCCCGGCCGTCCGACCGGAGGACCTCCCGGTGCCCGGCGGCCCGGTCGAGCAGGACGCGGCCGCCTTCGGCGACGACCACGGCGGGCCGGGTCTCGACGACGCTCTGGAGGAACGTCGGGCGTGCCTCGCCCCGCCGCCCGGCCGCCGTGTAGAAGACCGACACGGTGCCGTCGGGGCGGCGGACCGCCGATCCGGACCACTCGCGGCTGCCCGGCGAGGCGCCGTCGGCGAACGCGGGCCCGAGGTCGTGCCAGCCGTCGCCGTCCCTGGCGAGCAGCCGGATCCGGGCGTGGTCGTGACGCTCCTCCGGATGACCGGCGGCGGGCGCGGAGAGGGCCATCCACAGCTCGCGGCCGAGGACCACGGAGATCGATCCGTCCTCCTCCTGGATCGGCCACAGGTCCCAGACGTCGTCGCCGGGCAGCACACGCGGCGGGGCGGGCGTGTGGGCGGGCGGCGCCGTCGTCTCCGGCGCGAGGGTCAGCGGGCCGGTGGTCAGCAGGTCGAGATGCCGCCGCGTCCAGCGCGCGGGGCCGTCCTCGTTCACGCGGTTCATCCCTTCAGCGAACCCTGAAGCAGAGCCGTGACGAAGCGGCGCTGGAAGATCAGGAAGATGGCGAGTGTGGGGGTCAGGATCAGCAGCGAGCCCGCGCACAGCAGCGGGATGTCGGTCCCCCACTGTCCCTGGAAGGCGCCGAGCGCCCCGGACATCGTCCGTTTCAGCGGGTCGTCGACGAGGACGATGGCCAGCAGGAACTGGTTCCAGGTCCACAGGAACAGCAGGATGGCGAGGGACGACAGCGCCGGCATGGCCAGCGGCACGTGGATGCGCCAGAAGAGCTGCCAGAGGTTCGCCCCGTCCATCCGCGCGCTCTCGGACAGCTCGTCGGGCATGTTCACGAAGTGCGCCCGCATCCAGAACACCGCGAACGGCATGAACAGCCCGATGAGCGGCAGGATGATGGCCCACCTGGTGTTCAGCAGGCCCATGTCGCGCACCTGGTAGTACAGCGGCGTGATGATGCCCTCGAAGGGGAGCGTCAGCCCGAGCACGAACGTCAGGAACACCACGTTGCGTCCCGGGACGCGGAGGTGGCCGATGGCGAAGCCCGCCAGCGTCGCGAGGAGCAGCGCGACGGGCACCACGCCGAGGACGATGAGCGTGCTCGACTTCACCAGTTCGCCCATCCGCGCGGCCTGGAAGGCCGTGACGAAGTTGCCCCAGTGCGGGTCGGAGGGCCAGTCGAGACCGGACGGGTAGCTGCCGGGGGGATGCAGGGCCGTGACGAACAGGCTGGCGAACGGCATGAGCGTGGCCGCCATCAGCAGGACGAGCAGCGCCCTCCCGCTCCACGTCTCACCGCGTCCGACGATCATGAGGTTCTGTCCTTCGTGAGCCACTGGATGGGAATGGCGACGACGATGACGAGCACCATGAGCACGACGGCGAGAGCGGAGGCCGTGCCCACCTGCCGTTCGGAGAAGGCGAGGTAGTAGATCTCCAGCCCGGGGACCATCGTCGCGTTCCCCGGGCCTCCCTGGGTCGCGACGTACACGATGTCGAAGCTCGCCAGGGCCGCGATCACGGTCACCGTGACGCAGACGCCGATCTCCTGCCGCAGGCTCGGCACCGTGATCGAGACGAACTCGCGGACCGGCCCGGCGCCGTCCATCCGGGCCGCCTCGTACAGCGCCGGATCGATCTTGCTCATCCCGGACAGGAGCAGGATCGTGCACAGGCCGAGGAGCACCCACGCGCCGATCACGCCGACCGCCGGCAGGGCGGTGGAGAAGTCGCCCAGCCAGGCGCGCGTCACGCCGCCGAGACCGATGTGCGACAGCAGCTGGTTGACCAGGCCGGTGGACGACAGCAGCCAGCTCCACGTGATGCCCGCCGCGACGAGCGGGATGACCTGCGGCAGGAACAGGACCGTCCGGGCGACCAGCGCGAGCCGGCTCGCCGCGATCCGCCGGATCGTCGAGGCGATCACGAGGCCGAGCACGACGGGGATCAGGCTGAAGAAGACGATCAGCTTGACCGCGTTGAGGATGGTCGCGAACAGGTCGGGGTCGGTGAACACCTTCCCGTAGTTGCCGAGCCCGACCCAGGTGGACGAGCCGATGCCGTCCCAGCGGTACACCGAGTACTGGAAGGTGAGGACGATCGGCCGCAGCACGAAGACCGCGTAGACGGCCAGCGCCGGAGCGACGAACAGCCAGCCGACCCAGCTCGGGGTGCGGAGCCCCGCCGCGCGGGCGGGGCCCGGTCTTCTCGTCTTCGGAGTCCGCCGTGCCATCGGCGCTCAGCTCCCCCCGACCTGGCTCGTGTAGTCGCTCTGCACCGACTTCAGCAGCCCGTCGGGGGTCTGCTGCCCGGCGACCAGCTTCTGCAGCTGCGGGGTCCAGCTCTTGGCGTAGATCGCGCCCGTGGCGTTGGCGATGAAGTCCATCGCGCCGTTGTCCTTGCCGATCTTCGCGCCCGCCTCCAGGGTGCTCGCGGTGACCGTGCCCGCTTCGACCTCGGGCATCGCGGCGTCCGCGGGGCCCATCGGGTGGGATCCGCCGACCTTCACGCCGATCTCTCGCGCCTTCGCGTCGGTCGCCACCCAGTTGAGGAAGAACGCGGCGCAGTCGGCGTTCTTCGCCCGGGAGCTGATCCCGAAGGTGAGCGGCGCGGACATCGCGGCCTGGGCGCCGCCCTCCTGCTCCGGCGGCATCAGGAAGAAGCCCACGTCGCCCGGCATCTGCTTGTCGAGGTTCCCCGACTCCCAGTCGCCGTTGAACATGAAGAGGCCCTCGCCCTTGATGAAGCGGCTCATCATCGTCGCGTAGTCGACGGCGTTGACGTCCTTCCAGAAGTACCCGGCCTTGATCCACTTCTCCAGGTGCCGCGTCGCCTGCAGGTTCGACGGCGTGTCGATGGTGGCTCCCGGCTTCTGGAAGATCCAGTCGTTGATCGGCCCGGGGGGACCGTAGGCGGCCATGAGGTCCTGCAGCGGGAAGGCGAGCCCGCCGGTGGCTCCGCCGTTGAACTGGGCGATGGGCTGGACGCCCGCGCTCTTGGCCTTCGCGAGGGCGTCGTCCAGCTCCGCCAGGGTGGCCGGGGGCGCCGACATGCCGATCTTCGCGGCGAGCTTCTTGTTGTAGAAGACGCCGGTCATGCTGAAGTTCAGTCCCATGGCGTACAGGGAGCCCTCGCCGCGGGTCTTCCCGCCGGGGGCCATCCGCATCTGCTGGAGCTGCGACGCCGGCCAGGTGTCCCAGCCGAACGCCTTGGCGTAGCCGTCGAGGTTCTTCAGCAGGTTGTTCTTGACGAGCTCGGACACCTGGGGAAGCCGCATCAGGTCCGGCGGGTCGTCCGCCAGGACGCGCGGCGCGTTCTGGGTGATGACCGCGAACTGGTCCTCACGGATGTTCCACTTGACGTTCGGATGCTGCTTGGTGAACTCGTCGGCGAGATCCTTCGGCAGCGGGAATCCGGTCTCGAAGTAGCCGTTGAGCGTGACCGGCGCCGTACCGCAGGTGGGCGCGGACGAGGGGGACGTGCCGGTGGCCTCCGCCTGGGGGGCGTCGCCGCCCGGGGCCCCGCACCCCGCCGCCAGCGCCCCTCCCAGCGCGACCGTAAGCACCGCTCCGTTCCATCGGCGGATTCGACGCGACATGTGCGTCTCCTTGGG
Organism: Microbispora sp. H10885; assembly: GCF_014161415.1. NCBI lineage: Bacteria > Bacillati > Actinomycetota > Actinomycetes > Streptosporangiales > Streptosporangiaceae > Microbispora > Microbispora sp. H10885. The sequence goes on from NZ_JABBWY010000002.1 coordinate 616,806, forward strand.
TTGCTCGGGTGTGGTTACTCGGGTTGGGTTGCTCGGGTTGGTTGCGTGAACGGACCACTCGGGGATCCCCTCGACGGCTGACGCCGGACACCCCGGGGTTCGGTTTGCTAAATCGGATTAGCAATGCGGTAGTCTCACCATACGCGTCGCGGGGTGTCAACCCCCTCACAGCACAGGAGGTCGCTCGGTGAGCCCACGACGGGTCACGCTGGCGGACGTCGCCAAGATCGCCGGCGTCTCGCCGACCACCGCGTCGCTCGTGTTGTCCGGACGCGGGCGGGAGCTGCGCATCTCTCAGGATGTCGAGCAGCGTGTGCTCAAGGCCGCGGCCGAGTTGCAGTATCGGCCGAACATCGTATCCGTAGGCCTACGAACTGGGACAACTCGGACTATCGGCTTCGTTTCGGACACGATCGCCACGTCGCGGCTCGCCGGCGACATGATCAAGGGGGCGCTGGAGGCCGCGCGGGAGCGCGGCTTCATGCTGTTCATCGGTGAGACGGAGGGAGACCCCGAGCTCGAACGTCTCCTGCTGCAGGCCATGCACGACCGTCAGGTGGACGGGCTCATCCTGGCCGCGATGTACACGCGGACCATCAGGGTGCCCAAGGGGATGGGGGCCGCCCCCGCCGTGCTGCTCAACGCGCTGCCCAAGCAGCGGTCCCCGCTGCCCTCGGTGCTCCCCGACGAGGTCGAGGCCGGCCGCCGCGCCGCGCGGGTCCTGCTCGACGCGGGCCATCGCGAGGGCATCCATCTGATCGGCGCCGGTCCCGGGCGGCGTGACCTTCCCCGGGGAGGCGGCGTCGCGGCCGTCGAGCGGCTCATCGGCATCCGGGAGGTGTTCCGCGAGGCGGGGGTCAAGGTGGCGGGCGCCCACGTCTGCGCCGACTGGCAGCCGGAGTACGGCCTCGCCGCGACCAGGGCGCTGCTGGAGGGCGAGCGGCCGCGCGCGTTGATCTGCTTCAACGACCGGGTCGCCCTGGGCGCCTACCAGGCGCTCGACGACTTCGGGCTCAAGGTGCCCGGCGACGTCTCGGTCGTCTCCTTCGACGACCACCCCATCGCCGCGTGGATGCGCCCCAAGCTCACGACGGTGGCGCTCCCCCACTACGAACTGGGCCGTAAAGCGGTGGACGTCCTGTTCGCGGAGATGGGCCGTGACGGTGACGACGCCGTCCGGGAGGGCGCCGTACGCGAGGGCGCCGTACGGGAGGGCGAGGTGCACCGGGTGCCGATGCCCGTCCGCCTCCGGGAGTCGGTCGCCGCGGCGGCGCCGTGACCCGGCGGCCGCGCGAAGGCGTTCCGGCAGCCGTGCCCGGGCTGCCGGAACCCCCTCAGTTCTGTGACTTGCCCCCGGTCAGCCGGGAGATCGCCAGGGCGGTGAGGATGATCGCCCCGTTGAGCGCGTCGATCCACTGCGCGGGCACGCCCGCGAGCGTCAGGACGTTCTGGATCATGTACAGCAGCAGGATGCCGGTGAACGCGCCGAACACCGTTCCCTTGCCGCCGTTGAGGCTGACCCCTCCGATGACGGCGGCCGCGAACACGGTGAAGATCGCTCCGTTCCCCTGGGAGGCGGCGACGGAGGCGAGCCGGCCCGACAGCATCAGCCCGCCGAGCGCGGCCAGCGCGCCGGCGGAGATCAGCGTGATCCACAGCACCCGGTCGGTACGGATGCCCGCCGCCTTGGCGGCGTCCACGTTGCCGCCGATGGCGTACAGCGCGCGGCCGAACCGGGTGAACCCCAGCAGGACGATGCCGGCCGCGAACAGCAGCAGGCAGATCCAGATCGACGCGGGCACGCCGAGCCACATCGTCGAGCCGAGGTAGGTCATGGACTCGGGGAGGTTGAAGAAGGTCTGCCCGCCGGAGATGCCCGTCAGGAGGCCGCGCAGCACGATGAGCATGCCCAGCGTGACGATGAAGCCGTTGAGCCCGAAGCGGACGATGAACAGCGAGTTCACCATTCCGACGAGCACCCCGACCAGGAGGGTGATCGGGATCGCCCACGCCCCGGACAGCAGCCCGAGCCCGTGTCCCGCTCCCGCCGCGACCGTCAGCCAGGCGGCCACGCCGGGAGCCAGCCCGAAGGTCGACTCCAGCGACAGGTCCATCCTGCCGGCGACCAGCACGAGCGTCTGCGCCAGGACGAGCAGCGAGATCTCCGACATCGTCTGCAGGATGTTGATCAGGTTGTCGGCCTGCAGGAAGATCGGGCTCACGATCTGCCCGACGATCGCGATCACGATGATCGCGGGGACCAGGGCGAAGTCCCGGAGCCGCGCCAGCGGAATCGGGGAGCGGCGCCCTCCCGTTCCCGCGTTCTCCGGCGGCGCGGAGCCCTGGGGGTGGCCCGTCCCCGGGTGGGCGGCGGTGGTCTCAGGCATCGAGGTCGACTCCTTCCATGGCGGCCACCATCTCGTGGTCGTGCCAGCCGGCGGCCAGGTCCGCGACGACCCGGCCGTGGAACAGCACGAGCACCCGGTTGCACAGCCGCAGATCGTCAAGTTCATCGGAGGCGATCACGACGCCGGTGCCGTTCCCGGCGATCTCCTCGACCTTTTCGAGCAGGAACTCCTTCGACCGGACGTCGACCCCGGCGGTCGGCGTGATCAGCACGAGCAGGCGGGGGTCGTTCGCCAGGGCGCGGGCCATCACCACCTTCTGCTGGTTGCCGCCGGACAGGCCGGAGACCGGCAGGTCCGGGCCGGGGGTCTTGATCGCCAGATTGGTGATCATCTGGCGGGCCAGCGCGTCCTTGCGGCGGCCGCTGACGAACCCCGCCGACCCGAGCCGCTCGGGCACGGTCATCGTGGTGTTGTCGGCGATCGACATCAGCGGGACGAGCCCCTGGTGGTGCCGGTCCCTGGGGACGAATCCCACGCCCGCGGCGAGCGAGTCCGGCACGCTCCCCGGTCGCGGGCGCTCACCGGCCACCTCCATGGTCCCGGCCTGCGGGGCCCGCAGCCCCACGATGGTCTCGGCGAGCTCGGTCTTCCCGCTGCCGCCCAGACCGGCCAGGCCAACGATCTCTCCCTCGCGGACCCGCAGGTCGACGTCCTGGTAGACGTCGCCGTCACTCAGGCCCCGGACGTCGAGGACCACCGGGGCCTCGGCCGCGACCGGCGGGCGGACGGCGTGCTCCCGCAGGCCGGCCGCCTCCCCGGTCATCGCCGCGACCAGCTCTCCCTGCGGCAGGTCGGTCACCGGCGCGGTCAGGATGTGCCGGGCGTCCCGGAACACGGTGACCGTGTCGCAGATCTCGTAGATCTCCTGCAGGTGATGGCTGATGAACAGGAAGGTCACTCCCTGGTCCCGCATCGCCCGCATCCGGTCGAAGAGCCGCGAGATCGCCGCGCCGTCGAGCTGCGCGGTCGGCTCGTCCAGGATGATGAACCGCGCGCCGAACGACAGCGCCCGGGCGATCTCCACGAACTGCCGCTGCTCCACGCCGAGCTCCCCGGCCGGCCGGCGGACGTCGACGTCCACCGACCAGGCCTCCAGGAGCTCGGCGGCCTTCCGCCACACGCCCTTCCAGCCGACCAGCCCGAACCGGTTGCGATCGTGCCGGTTCAGGTACAGGTTCTCCGCCACGGTCAGCTCAGGGATGATCGTGGACTTCTGGTAGACGCAGGCGACCCGTTCCCGCCACGCGTCGCGGTCGGACAACCGCGGCGCGGGCGCCCCGGCGAAGCGGACCTCGCCCTCGTCCGGCGCCTGCAGGCCGGTGAGGATGGAGACCAGCGTCGACTTGCCCGCGCCGTTGCGGCCGACGAGCGCGTGGGTCTCTCCCTGCCTGATCGTGATGTGGGCGCGGTCCAGCGCCGTCGTCTCGCCGTATCTCTTGGTGACGCGTTCCGCCTCGGCGACGGGCGGGCCGGAGTGGACCGGCTCGCCGTCGCGGGCGGGCGAAGGGCTCGCGGGCCCTGCCGCGAAATCGCCCATTGTCATGCCTCTCAGCTCAGGTTGTTGCCCCACAGCGACTTGTCGTCGTGCTTGACGCTGGGGATGTCACCGTACGTACCGCCGTCCGCGGTGACCAGAGGCGCGGAGAGCTGGTCTTCCAGCAGACCGGGCCGCACCTCGATGATGTTGCTGTCGTGGTCGGTCTTGCCCGGCTGGAAGGTCTTGCCCTCGGCCGCCGCCTGCGCGTACGACAGCGCCCACTTGGCGTAGAGGTCCGCGGGCTGCGAGACGGTGGCGTCGATGTTCCCGGAGGCGATGTCCTTGAGCTCCTGCGGGATGCCGTCGTTGGAGACGACGAAGACGTGCTTGGGGTCGTCCGGCGGCACCAGGATGTTCCGCTGCTTCAGCACCTGCAGCGTGCCCGCGAGAGCGAAGCTCGACTGCATGTAGACGCCCTTGATGTCCGGGTTCGCGGTGAGCCTCGTGGAGAGCTTCTGCGCGGCCACGGCGCCGTCCCACTTCGTGGCCTCGCCGAAGACCGTGATGCCGGGGTAGTTCTGCTTCATGCAGTCGTTGAACGCCTCGGTGCGGTCACGGCCGTTGATGGAGGCGAGGTCGCCCTCCAGCATGACCACCTTGCCCTTGCCCTGAAGCTTCTCGCCCAGGAACTTGCAGGCCTTCTCGCCGTACGCGCGGTTGTCGGCGCGCACGACCATGAACGCGTTCCCCGTGTCGGGGCGCGTGTCCACCAGCACGGCGGGGATCTTCTTACCCTCCAGCTGCTGCAGCGTGGGGGCCACCGCGGCGGTGTCCTGCGGCGCCATGACCACGGCCTTGACGCCCTGGCCGATCTGCGTCTGCACGTTCGCGGCCAGCTTGGCCACGTCGTTCTGGGAGTTGGTGGTCTTGAGGTCGACGCCCAGTTCGCCGGCGAACTTGGGCACGTACTGGATGTAGGAGTTCCAGAAGTCGGTGTCCGACCGCGGGTAGTCGACGCCGACCACCGGCTTCGCCGCCGTGTCCGTACCGCCGGAAGCCGCGCTCCCCTCGCCCCCGGAACCGCCGTTCCCCCCGCACGCGGCGGCGAGGAAACCCGACATGGCCAGAATCAGCCCGGCCCCGAAGCGTCTGCGTCTCATAGTCTCTCCTTCTGCATCGCCACGACGGGCCTGCCGTGACCGACCGCGCCCGCGGGCTCGATCGGGCCCGCGCCAGGGACGCGCGAGCCTCCGGCGAGGCTGCCCTCGTACGTGCTCATTATTGACAGAACATGGGATGTCTTTCTATGGCCAAAACCATGTCAGTGTCCAGACCTCCCGGCGTCGGAATCGCCGAAACCCCTGAAATTCGGGGTTAAAGTCCTGCTCCCCGGCCGGAGTGCAACCGGTTCCGCAGCTCGGTGGGGTGGGGAGGCCGGGCCGAATACATCGCATGTTTGCCACCACCGCCGGAGGCCGCGACGTGACCTTCCGTGGGTCTCGGCACGCCGCCGTCCCTTTCCGGCCGTCCCATATCCGGCGCTCCCGGGCCGGCGCGGCACCGGGCCGTGTGGCTGTTCACGACCCCCGCGTACGAAGATTCGGGTATGTCGTTGACCGAGCAGGCGATCGAACGCATCCGGCAGCTCATCAAGGACGGGACCCTGCCCCCGGGCGCGCGGCTGCCGCCGGAGCAGGACCTCGCCGCCGAGCTCGGGCTGTCCCGCAACCTGCTCAGGGAGGCCGTGCGCTCTCTCGTCACCACCCGCGTGCTGGAGGTGCGCAGGGGCGACGGCACCTTCGTCACGAGCCTCAAGCCGGAACTGCTGCTGGAGGGCGTCGGCCTCGCCGTGGAGATGATGCGGGGCGACGACCTTCTCGAGATCACCGAGGTGCGGCGGCTGTTCGAACCGGTGGCCACGGCGCTGGCCGCCACCCGGATCACCGCCGCCCAGCTCGCGGAGGTGGGACGCCACCTCGACGCGATGATCGCCGCCCAGGACGACGTGGAGCTGCTCAACCATCACGACGACGCCTTCCACCGCGCCGTGTTCGCGGCCACGGGCAATCGATCGCTGTGCGCCCTGCTCGCCGGCATCGCCGGCCGGACGCTCCGCGCCCGCGTGTGGCGCGGACTGGTGGTGGAGAACGCGGCCGGCCGGACGATCGCCGAGCACGCCGCCATCTACCGGGCGCTCGCGGACGGCGACGCACCCCTCGCCCAGGCGGCCGCGCTGCTGCACGTGAACACCACGGAGACCTGGCTCAGGGAGAACCTCGGCCGTCCGGTGCCCGGCCTCGCGGGCGAGCCGCCGGAGTGACCGCACCGGCGGCGAGAGCGCGCCGTGAAACTTACAGACATCCCATGCCTTTGTAAGGCCGGCCGTCATGCCGGGCCCGGCGCCGTGGCGCGGACGACGAGGGCGGGCCGACGCCGGCCGCCAGGGCCCGCGGCATGCGCGAACGTCGCCGAAGGGGTGTGGCCTGACCACCCTCCGGCATGGCGGCGGACCGCGGAACAGGCACCGGTGAGTGGCCGCCGGTCGCGTTGGGTCTGGACAGGCCTCCCGGCCCGTCCTACAAAGACATCCCATGTCTTAGCAGTAACCCTCGTGCGCGGCACCCCACAGGACCCCCTCCCCGAAAGGCACGCCCATGTCTTCGCCTTCGTTCCGGATGAGCCGCCGCCAGTTGCTCGCCTCCGCCGCGGTCGCCACGGCCGCCGGTGTGCTGAAAGCCGGCCCCGCGTGGGCCACCGCCGGCCCGCAGAGCTACAGCGCGAGCTGGTCCTCGGTCGACCAGCACCCGCCGGCCGCCGAATGGTTCCAGGACGCGAAGTTCGGCATCTACTACCACTGGGGCGTCTTCAGCGTCCCGGCGTACGCCAACGAGTGGTACCCGCGCAACATGTACAACAGCGGGTCGAACGAGAACAACCACCACAAGAGCGTCTACGGCGACCCGTCGGCGTGGCCGTACCACAACTTCATCAACGGCGCCCGGGACAAGGCCGGCAACTGGGTGCAGTTCGCGCCGAAGCTGAAGTCGGCCGGCGGCAACTTCGACCCCGACGAGTGGGCGCAGCTCTTCGCGGACGCCGGCGCGAGGTTCGCCGGGCCGGTGGCCGAGCACCACGACGGCTACTCGATGTGGAACAGCAGGGTGAACGAGTGGAACTCGGTCGCCACCGGCCCCAAGCTCGACCTGCTGCGCCTGCACGCGGACGCCATCCGGGCCAAGGGCCTGAAGCTGCTGGTGGCCATGCACCACGCCTACAACTTCACCGGCTTCTACCAGTGGGTGCCGGCACAGTCCAGCACCAGCCTCAAGAAGCTGTACGGCCAGCTCGACAAGACCACCGAATACCAGCTCTGGCACGACAAGCTCAAGGAGATCATCGACGGCTACCAGCCCGACGTCATCTGGGAGGACTTCAACCTCAGCCAGATCCCCGAGTCGTACCGGCTGAACTTCCTGTCGTACTACTACAACCAGGCGGTCGCCTGGAACAAGGACGTCGTCGCCACCTACAAGGACGGGTACAACACCCGGGGCGAGGTGGTCGACTACGAGCGCGGCGGCCCGGCGGGCATCCAGACCCCCTACTGGCTGACCGACGACAGCATCTCCAGCTCCAGCTGGTGCTACACGAACGGCATCGGCTACTACTCGCTGAACGCCATGCTGCACTCGCTGATCGACCGGGTCAGCAAGAACGGCAACATGCTGCTGAACATCGCGCCCATGGCCGACGGCACCATCCCCTCCGGGCAGCGGTCGATCCTGCTGGGCATCGGCGACTACCTCAAGCGCTTCGGCGAGTCCATCTACGCCACCCGGGCCTGGGCGGCCTTCGGCGAGGGTCCCACGCAGATGGGCGGCGGCTCCTTCACCACCCCGCGCGCGGGCACCGCGCAGGACATCCGGTTCACCCGCAGCAAGGACAACACCGTCCTGTACGCCACGGTGCTGGGCTGGCCGGGCGCCACGCTGAACATCGCGACGCTGGGCTCGAACCGGATCAGCCTGAGCAACCTCGCCTCGGTGCAGCTGCTCGGCTCGTCGGCGGGCCAGTACACCAACCTGCCCAACCGCACCCAGGACGGCTCGGGCCTGCACATCTCGATGCCCTCGTCCAACGCCCCGTTCACCGCACCCGCGTACGTGGTCAAGCTGACCTTCAACGGCCAGATCCCCTCCCTGGGCTCCGGCGGCACCCCGACCGGCTACGTGCGGATCGCAAACGTGGCCACCGGACTGGTGCTGGACAGCGGCGGCAACGTGGCGTCGGGGTCGAACGTCAAGCAGTGGAACTGGGACGGCAGCAACAACCTGCAGTGGCAGCTGGTCGACCTGGGCGGCGGTTGGTACCGGATCGTCAACCGCACCAACGGCATGGTCATCGACAGCTGGGGCAACACCGCCAACGGCGCCGTCGCCAGGCAGTCGGCCTGGAACGGCGGCAACAACCAGCAGTGGCGCCTCAACGACGTCGGCAACGGCCGCTACCAGATCATCAACCGCGGCACCGGGACCTCCCTCGACGGCATGGGCTACACCAGCGCCGGCTCCGCCGTCGGCATGTGGACGCCGAACACCAACGCCAACAACCAGTGGACCGTCACCGGGGTCTGACCCGCCGGGCGGCCCGCCCTCACGGGGACGGGCCGCCGTCCTCGGGGCACGTGCGCGCTCACCGGGCGAGACTCTGGCCGAGGAGCGCGCACGCGGAGACCGCCGCCACGGCGAGGACGGCCCCGCGCACCCGTCCGCCGTCGAGATAGCGCCGCAGCGGCCCCGACGCGGCGTGGCCGAGCAGGACGAACGGCACCAGCGCCGCCCCCGCGACCAGTGCGCGGGCCGGCAGCCTGCCGAGGAGGCCGAGGATGACGAGCGACTGCGCGGCGCTCAGGCAGAAGAACGTCGCCAGCGTCGCCCGGATCTCCGGGCCGCGGGCGCTCTGGTAGACGAGGGCGATCGGCGGCCCGCCGATCCCCGTGGCCGTTCCGGTGATGCCCGACAGGAACCCGGCCGCGGTCAGCGTCGCGCCGTTGCGGGGCACCGCGACGGCGCGCGCCGTCAGCACCACCGCGGCCAGCACCATGACGCCGACCAGCACGCCCAGCGTCGCCGTGCTGACGTAGACGATCACCAGGGCCCCGGCGGCGCTTCCCGGCAGCCTGCCGAGGAGGGCGAAGCCCGCGCCCCGCCACTCGGTCCGGCGCCACTCCCGGGCCAGCGTGAACAGCGGCATCGTCATGTTGACGACCTGCACCGCGCCGGGCATCACCGTCGGGTCGAGCAGGGTGATCACGGGAGCCGCCACCAGGCCGAGCCCGAACCCCACCCCGCCCTGCACGACCGCCCCGGCGAAGACGGCCACTCCCGCGACCAGCAGCAACGCCGCCTCGTGATCCATGGCGGGACCCTAGCGGGGGCTCCCCGCGTCGCGGCAACCGGTTATCCGGCCCGGGAACTTAGACAATCACCGTCAGTAATCAATATATGTTGCGAGAGTAATCACAGGGTCCGTAGACTCCCTCACAGCGACAGCGCTGTAGCGCTTTCTGTAGACCCCTTTGTAGACAGGATCGTAGCCTCGCGGTATGAGCAGCGAGCAACGCCACACGACGATCCGGGTCAGCACGCTTACTCGCGACAAGGTCGCGGCAATCGCGAAGCAGGAAGGCAGACCCATGACAGCAGTGATCGACGACGCGGTCGCCGAGTACGAGCACAAGAAGTTCTGGGAGGAGATGCGAGCGGCGATCGAGCGGACCCGCCGGGAAGATCCCGAAGGGTGGGCCGACTATCTGGCGGAGACCGCCGTCTTCGACCGTGCCGCCGCGGACGGGCTCGAGCCCGAGGACTGGTCCTCCCACCTCACCCCGAAGGAGCCTGATGCGGATAACACGCGGTGACCTCTGGCTGGCCGACTTCGGCCGGCCGACAGGTCACGAGCAGGGCGGGCAGCGGCCCGTGGTGGTCGTGAGCGGGCGCGTGCTCAACGACGTGCATGTGGGCATCGTGCTCACGGTGCCGCTGACCACGGCCCAGCGCGACTGGCCCAGCCATGTCGAGATCGACCCGGGCACGGGCTTGAAGAAGCAGAGCTGGGCGATGGTGGAACAGTTCCGTGCCGTCTCCGTCCAGCGGCTGACTCGCAGGATCGGCTGGGTGGAAGAGCCGGCCCTGGCGAAGATGCACACCGTCCTCGGCTATCTCATGAAGCCGTGAAGCGCGTCTGACGCAAGCCGGCGACCTGGCCACGAAACCAGGCCGCCGGCTTGCGCCGAACGTGTCAGCTCTTGGCGAGCAGGGAGCGCAGGACGTACTGCATGATGCCGCCGTGGCGGTAGTAGTCGGCCTCTCCCGGGGTGTCGATCCGCACCACGGCCTGGAACTCGACGTCCCCGGCCCGCACGGTCACGGTGGCGGGGGTCGCGCCGGCGTTCAGCTCCTCGACGCCGACGATGTCGAAGGTCTCCTCGCCCGTCAGGCCGAGCGACTGCGCCGTCTCGCCCTCGGGGAACTGCAGCGGCAGCACGCCCATGCCGATCAGGTTCGACCGGTGGATGCGCTCGTACGACTCGGCGATGACGGCGCGGACGCCGAGCAGCGCGGTGCCCTTGGCCGCCCAGTCGCGCGACGAGCCCGAGCCGTACTCCTTGCCGGCCAGGACGACCAGCGGGATGCCGGCGGCCTGGTAGTTCTGCGAGGCGTCGTAGATGAACGCCTGCTCCCCGCCCTTGGTGAAGTCGCGGGTGAAGCCGCCCTCCACGCCGTCCAGCAGCAGGTTGCGCAGCCGGATGTTGGCGAAGGTGCCGCGGATCATCACCTCGTGGTTGCCCCGGCGGGAGCCGTAGGAGTTGAAGTCCCTGACCTCGACGCCGTGCTCGCGCAGGTAGCGACCGGCCGGAGTGTCGGCCTTGATCGATCCGGCGGGCGAGATGTGGTCGGTCGTGACCGAGTCGCCCAGCTTGGCGAGAACCCGGGCGCCCCTGATGTCCGTCACCGGCTCGGGCTTGGCGGGCATGCCGTCGAAGTACGGCGCCTTGCGGACGTACGTCGAGTCGGAGTCCCACTCGAAGGTGTCACCGGTCGGGATCGGCAGCGACCGCCAGTGCTCGTCGCCCTTGAACACGTCCGCGTAGTCGCGCAGGAACATGTCCTGGCCGATCGACTCGGACACCACGGCCGCGACCTCCTCGGGCGCGGGCCAGATGTCCTTGAGGAAGACCGGCTGCCCGTCGGCGCCGACGCCGAGCGGTTCGTTGTTCAGGTCGATGTCCATCGTCCCGGCCAGCGCGTACGCCACGACCAGCGGCGGCGAGGCCAGGTAGTTCATCTTGACGTCGGGGTTGATGCGCCCCTCGAAGTTGCGGTTGCCCGACAGCACGGCGGTGACCGCGAGGTCGTTCTCCTGGATCGCCTCGGAGATCTCCGGGTCCAGCGGGCCGGAGTTGCCGATGCAGGTGGTGCAGCCGTACCCGACCAGGTTGAAACCGAGCTTGTCGAGGTACGGCTGGAGGCCGGACCGCTCGAAGTAGCCGGTGACGACCTGGCTGCCCGGGGCGAGGGAGGTCTTCACCCACGGCTTGCGCGCCAGGCCCTTGTCCACGGCGTTCCTGGCGAGCAGGGCCGCGCCGAGCATGACGTACGGGTTGGACGTGTTGGTGCAGGAGGTGATCGCGGCGATGGTGACCACGCCGTGGTCGATCTCGAACGAGGCGCCGTCCGCAGGCGTGACCCGCGTCGGGCGGTGCGGCCGCTCGCCGTTACGCCGCACGGCGTGCGGCACGTCGCCCGCCCCGCTGTGGGAGATCGCGGGCGAGTCGGAGGCCGGGAACGACTCGGCCGACGCCTCGTCGGCGGGGCCCTCGATGCATTCGTCCGTGACGTACGTGCGCACCGCCGCGCGCCAGGCCGACTTGGCGTCCGACAGCGGGATGCGGTCCTGCGGGCGCTTCGGCCCGGCGATCGACGGGACGACGGTCGCCAGGTCGAGCTCGATGTACTCGCTGAAGACGGGCTCGGGGGCCGAGGGGTCGAGCCACAGGCCCTGCTCCTTGGCGTACGCCTCGACCAGCGCGACCTGCTCGGGCGAGCGGCCGGTGAGCGTGAGGTAGTCGGTCGTCTGGCCGTCGATCGGGAAGATGGCGCAGGTGGAGCCGAACTCCGGGCTCATGTTGCCGATCGTGGCGCGGTTGGCCAGCGGCACGCTGCTGACGCCCTCGCCGTAGAACTCGACGAACTTGCCGACGACGCCGTGCTTGCGCAGCATCTCGGTGATCGTGAGCACGAGGTCGGTGGCGGTGGCGCCGGCGGGCAGCTTGCCGGTCAGCTTGAACCCGACCACCCGGGGGATCAGCATGGAGATCGGCTGGCCGAGCATCGCGGCCTCGGCCTCGATGCCGCCGACGCCCCAGCCGAGGACGCCGATGCCGTTCTCCATCGTGGTGTGCGAGTCGGTGCCCACGCAGGTGTCGGGGTACGCCCGGCCGTCGCGGATCATGACGACCCGGGCCAGGTGCTCGATGTTGACCTGGTGGACGATCCCGGTGCCCGGCGGCACGACCTTGAACTCGTCGAAGGCCGTCTGGCCCCAGCGCAGGAACTGGTAGCGCTCGCGGTTGCGCTCGTACTCCCGGTCGACGTTGCGCTGGAAGGAGTCGGGGTGGCCGAAGTAGTCCACGATGACCGAGTGATCGATGACCATCTCGGCGGGGGCCAGCGGGTTGATCTTCGCGGGGTCCCCGCCCAGGTCGCGGACGGCCTCACGCATGGTGGCGAGGTCCACCACGCACGGGACGCCGGTGAAGTCCTGCATGATCACTCGGGCCGGGGTGAACTGGATCTCCACGCTCGGCGTGGCGTTCGGGTCCCAGCCGGCGAGCGCGCGGATGTGGTCGGCGGTGATGTTCGCGCCGTCCTCGGTGCGCAGCAGGTTCTCCAGCAGGATCTTCAGGCTGTACGGGAGGCGCGCCGACCCCTCGACGGCGTCCAGCCGGTAGATCTCGTATGACGCGTCACCGACGCGCAGCGTGTCACGGCTGCCGAAGCTGTTCGCGGACACGAAGTTCGCCTCCCCAGGGTTCCGGGCTTGTTCACAAGTTCGCTATGCATCCTCCCGCACCGAAGGAACACTCCTGACAATGAGGTCGCCCTTACCTGTGCGGCGCGAGGATGTCTCGACATCAAGATATCTCCCCGGATATCTCGACATCAAGTTACTTGCGAGTAGATGCCCGAATTTCGCGCCTCCGCAGGCCGCCGGCCCGCGCTCAGGCGGGCATCAGCCGCAGGCAGAGCAGCGCGATCACCACGATCGACAGGGCCGGGCCGAGGAACTGCTTCTCGAAAGCCCTGCCGGTCTTGATGCCGATGTCGAACGGCAGGAGCCAGCGCCCCTTGATCGGCCATAAGACGGGACAGCCGCGCTCGGTCAGGCAGTCGCCGATGACGTGCACGAGACAGCCGACCCCGATGGCGATCCCCAGCCAGGAGTAGGTGACCCCGAGCGTCATGAACGTCAGGAACAGCGCGGCGGTCATCCCGACGTTCACCACCGCGGAGATGAGCGTCTTGCCGGGCACGCCGAGCCCCACCGCGCGCAGCGCCAGGCCGATCATCAGGACGACCAGGATGTCGCGGCCCACCGCGTAGCGGTCGCCGAGCAGGTGCGCGCCCACCCCCATCACGACGCTGAACAGCAACGAGTGCGTCGCGTGCCGGTGCCCGCCGCTCACGAAGTTGACGCCCTTGCTCAGCAGGTAGGTCGCCGGGCCGAACGTCTGGGCGATCGTGGCGCTCGGATGGTCGAGGTCGGGCAGCATGGCCGCGCCCGCGCAGACCACCGCCCCCGCGACGAGTTCCGGCGGGGTGAGGATCGGGCCCGTCAGCGTCGCCAGTTCCGCATGGCCCACCACGCCCGGCAGCGCCACCAGGGCCGGCGCGACCGCGAGCCACACCGCCGCCCCGCTGAGGGCGTGCGAGTGCCCCATCATGTCAAGATCACGCCTTGAGACTGTACGGCAAAGCACCGACAAAATCCGCGAAGCGCCCACGAGGCCGGAGCTGTGTCGGGCTCTCGTCATCGGCGCCGCGGCAGCCCCGGAGGCGAAGAACGCGGCGGGACGGGCCGCCGCGAGAAAAGGGTGCGGGATCGTCCCGCTCCAAGAGCACCCCCCAGCCCTCCCAGAGCAGAACGATCCCGCCTGTGGCAGATAACGCTACGGTCTCGGCCGGTGTTCCCCGCAACCGGAAAAAGTTCCGGGTGAGCTACATCACTCTTCCCCGCATGCGCCAGGAGAACAATCTCGATATATCGTTGAGGCATCGAGAACGGATCGGAAAGAAGGGACACGCGATGAGCCAGGCACACACGTTCGGCGGGCCCTGGGCCGGCCACGACCCCCGGGACGCCCGGGACGCGCTCCGCGACGAGATGCGCCGCCACCTGCGGCGCGCCCTGCGCCGGGCGTACGCGAACATGAAGGAGGCGGCCATGTGGCACCAGGAGCATCAGGAGACCGGTCCGCACGAGCACCGGCACAGGGGCGGCATGCGGGGGCGCGGCCCGTGGGGCGGTTTCGGTCCGGGCGGCCCTGGCGGCCCGTTCGGGCCGTGGGCGGGCGGGAACTTCCCGTTCGGCGGCCGGGGTTTCGGACGGCCCCGCAAGGCCAAGCGGGGTGACGTGCGCGCGGCGATCCTCGCCCTGCTCGCGGAGGAGCCGCGCAACGGCTACCAGATCATCCAGGAGATCGCCGAGCGCAGCCAGGGCGGCTGGAAGCCCAGCCCGGGCGCGGTGTACCCCGCGCTCCAGCAGCTCAGCGACGAGGGCCTGGTCCGTGCCGAGGAGACCGACGGGCGCAAGACGTTCCAGCTCACCGAGGCCGGCCGGGAGTACGTCGCGCAGCACGAGACCGAGGTGCGCGCTCCCTGGGAGGAGATGACGCCGGACATCGGGGACGACGTCCACGAGCTGTTCGGCCTGTCCCGGCAGGCGGCGTCGGCGCTGTTCCAGATCGCCCAGTCGGGCAGCGACGGGCAGATCAGGCAGGCCAGGCAGGTCCTGACCGAGACCCGGCGGCAGCTCTACCGGATCCTCGCCGACGGCGACCCCGCCGAGGAGTGACCATGGCATTCCCCGACGACACCGGCGGCGGGCGTGGCGGCGGGGCCGGCCGGCCCCCCGCCGGCGCCCTGCGCATCGGCGACAGGGAGCGCGACGAGGTGATGCGGGTCCTGCACGACGCGTTCGCGCAGGGCCGCATCACCCGCGAGGAACTCGACGAACGCCTCGACGCCACCCTCGCCGCCCGTACGGAGGAGGACCTGCGGCGGGTGACCGCCGACCTCCTCCCCGACGTCCGGGCCGACTTCCGGAACGCGGCTCCCCTGCCCGGATCGCCGTACCCCGGGCATCACCACCACCGCCACGGCTTCCCCGCGGCCTGGGGGCCGTACGGCGCGGCCCGGGGACCGTACGCGGCGCCTTGGGGGCGGCCGCCGTACGCGGCGCCTTGGGGGGCGGCGTGGGGCGCGCCCCGGGGGGCCCACTGGGCGGGCGCGAGGCGTCCGAGGATTGGGCCGCCGGTCCTGCCGCTCGTCGCCGCGGTGGTCCTCGTGGTCGCGTTCGTCTCCGGGTTCGCCTGGCCGCTGTTCCTGGTCGCCAAGCTGCTGTTCCTGGCCTGGCTGGTGACGACGGTCCTCCGCCTCGCCCGGCACCGGCACCGGCCGCGCCGCTCGCGAATTGGGCCTTGACCCGGCATCGACGGAGGCCAACGATCGACATGTCGCCCTCGGGGGAGAGTTTGCGGCCACCCCGATGAACGGAGGGTGATATGCAGGCAGCCGAGCCGGAACCCGAGGTGGTGCCGCAGACCGAGCGAACGGCGGGGACGAGGCAGATCAGGATCAGGTTGCTGGACGCCGCGGAGACGAGCGCCTGCAGCAACTCGACGGGGAACTGACACGCGCCACACGTCCGCGGAAGATCGACGCGCGCCACGTTCCTCGATCCGGGCCGGGGCCGGGCGCGCTCCGACCACTATTCGGCTTCGGCCGAGGAGGCCCCATGCCCGGAGAAGCGTTCGAGCACGTCAGAAAGGTCGCGGGAGAAGTCCTCCCCGCGGCGGAGTACCGGACCGAGCTCTACGAGCACCTGCGGGAGGTGGAGGGTGTGGTGTGGAAGCTGGAACGCGCCCAGCACTTCCACGAGCCCGACACGCCGAGCTGGGTCGCCATGGTGAGCGGAGACTGGGACCGGGCGCTCGCGCTGATGGGCGAGATGCGCTTCGCCGACGACCTCCCGCCCCGGGCGGAGCTACGCCGCCTGCGGATCGTGGAGACGCCGCCGACGCCGTACCTGCAATGGGAGATCGTCCTGCTCGCGGCCCGCACCCGGGCGGGTGAGCGGGCGAGGGCGCTGCACGCCCGGTCGGTGCGGCACCTGGAGGACCGCGGACCCCTGCCCGAGCTGCTCATCCTCGGCCCGGGCCTGATGTACGAGGTCCTCTACGACGATATGGGGGCGCACGTGGGCGGCCGGCGGATCACCGACCCGG
This sequence comes from Microbispora sp. H10885, assembly GCF_014161415.1. Lineage (NCBI taxonomy): Bacteria > Bacillati > Actinomycetota > Actinomycetes > Streptosporangiales > Streptosporangiaceae > Microbispora > Microbispora sp. H10885. The sequence goes on from NZ_JABBWY010000002.1 coordinate 633,259, forward strand.
CCGTGATCGACGAGTGCGCCGAGATCATCGCCGAGCTGTACGCGGAGGCGGAGGACATGGTGGCCTTCCACGACCGTGAGGTGGCGCCCCTGCCGCCTCCCTCGCCCTGGCGCATCCTCTCCCACCCGGGCCACCCCTGAGACTCGCCCGTTCCGGCCGGCGGGACAGGGCTCAGGCCCCGTCCCGCTGGTGCTCCTCCAGCACCGTGCGCAGGATGGCGAGCGTCCCGGCGGTCCGTGCGAGGTCGGCGGCCGGGACGGCGGCGGTGCGGGCGGCCAGCTCGGCCTCAAGGGTCGGGCGGGCCGCGGCCAGGAGCCGGGACCCCTCCGGCGTGAGGCTGAGGACGGAGGACCGCCGGTCCTCCGGATGGGCCGCGCGCACGCACAAACCCGCGCTCTCGAGCCGGTCGACGGCCTTGCTCACGGCTCCGACGGTGATCCCCACCTCGCGCACGATGTCGAGCACCCGGCACCCGGGGCGGCCGTCGATGATCTGCAGGAACTCGAACTGACCCAGGCCGATGCCGTGCTCGGCGCGCAGCCGGTCGCTCACCGCGTTGTACAGGCGGGTCTCGACGCGGACGAGATCGGTGAACAGGCGAGTGATGTCCGTCACATCCGCCGATTCAATTGATTCCAGGGAATCATCTTCTCCGGAATCTACTTGGGGACCACATGTGCATTCCACGGAATGCATCCTCTCACCCCCGACATCATGGAGGTCCGGATGACCCGCCTGCAGCGCGAGGCCGTCGACGCCCTGCATCGCAACGCCCCCGCCCCCACGAACCCGACGCTGGCGGAGCAGCGCGCCGGATTCGCCCAGGCACTCTCCCGGCCCCTGCCCGGCGACGTCGCCGCCCACGAGACCGTGCTCGCCGGCCGTCCCGCGCTCGACCTGACCCCGGCCACCGCCACCGGCCGCGGGCGGCTGCTCCATTTCCACGGCGGCGGCTACGTCCTGGGGTCGCCCGGCACGCACGCGGGAGTCACCGCCCAGCTGGCGCGCCGTGCCCGGCTGCGGGCGACGTCCCTGGACTACCGGCTGGCCCCCGAGCATCCCTTCCCCGCCGCGGTGGACGACGGCCTCGCCGCCTACCGGGCACTGCTCGACGGGGGTGTGCGACCGGAGGAACTGGTGCTCGCCGGGGACTCCGCGGGCGGCGGGCTGGTCGTCGCCACCCTGGTCGCGGCCCGCGACGCCGGCCTGCCGCAGCCGGCCGGCGCCGTCGTCTTCTCCCCGTGGGCCGACCTGACACTCGGCGGGCAGAGCATGCGTACGAAAAAGGACGCCGACCCGATCTTCACCCGGCAGGCGATCCAGGCCTTCGCCACCCCCTACCTGGCGGGTCAGGATGCCGCCCAGCCGCTGGCGAGCCCCGTGTTCGCCGACCTGCGAGGCCTGCCCCCGCTGCTGGTGCAGGCCGGCTCGAACGAACTCCTGCTGGACGATGCCGTCCGGCTCGCCGGACGCGCGGCCGCCGACGAGGTGGCGGTCACGCTGCGGGTCTGGCCGCAGGTGCCGCACGTCTTCCAGAATCACTTCGGCCACCTCGACGAGGCCGACGAGGCGCTCGACGAGGCCGCCCGCTTCCTGTCCGCACGGGTGCAGGCCGGGTACGGCGCGCAGGCGGACCGGTGCCTGGACCCGGAGGAGCCTGAGAACCCTGAGGAGCCCGGGGCGGGCCGTCCCTGACCGCCGCGGTCGATCCCGTCAGGCCCGCGGTGGGCGCAGGCGGGCCATCTCGGCCGCGATGGCCTCCAGCCTCCAGTGGGCGTTCAGCCCACTGGGGTTGGGCAGCACCCACAGCGCCGTCCCGCCGATCGTCTCCTCCTGCGGGCCGATCCGGGCGGCGGGTCGCGCGAAGGCGACCCGGTAGGCCGACACCCCCGCTACCGCCAGGACGCGGGGCCGGACCTCCGCCACCAGCCGCGCGAGCCGCTCGCCGCCCACGCGGAGCTCCTCCGGGTCCAGTTCGTCGGCACGGGCGGTCGCCCGGGCCGCGATGTTGGTGATGCCCAGCCCGTACGACGGGAGCAGGTGCTGCTCGGACGGCGCGAGCCTGCGCGGCACGAGCCCGGACAGATGCAGGGCGGGCCAGAACCGGTTGCCCGGCCGCGCGAAGTGGTGACCGGTCGCGGCCGAATAGAGGCTGGGGTTGATCCCGCAGAACAGCACGTCGAGCCGGGGGCCGAGCACGTCCTCGATCGTCGCGTTCCTGGCCGCCTCGAGGTCGGCCTTGGTGGGGGCCATGCCGCGATGCTAGTGCCGCCCGCTCCTGGGGTGCGGGGGTCAGACGGCGAAGAGCAGGGCGGCACTGATGAGCACGATCACGGCGGTCGCGAAGTGGATGCCGAAGGCGACCGCCCGGGTGCCGCCGTTGCGCAGCACGATCAGGGTGTCGCCCAGGGGCAACAGAGCGACGATCAGCATGTACCAGGCCTCGGCGCGGGCGCCGGCGAAGGCCAGCAGGGCCAGGCCCAGCAGACCGTAGCCCCCGTCACGCAGGCCCTTGATCGTCAGGTAGGCGACGTCGCCGTCCTTCTTGGCCGGGACGCCGTATCCGGCGGCCGCCGCGTGGGGCGCGAGCAGGAAACGGGCTCCGATGAACAGGACGAACAGGTTGAGGACGACGGCGAGGCCGTACGCGATGGGGGTGAGCATGTCTCTCTCCGGGAACTAGCAGCGCTAGGAACAATAATGACGCTAGCAGAGCATCGACATAAACACTAGCGCTGCTAGAGTTCGGACATGTCGATCCAGTCACGCAGGGAGCGGGAGCGCGCCGAGCGGGAGAAGCTGATCATCACGGCTGCCCGGGAGCTGGCCGAGGCCGAGGGCTGGGAAGCGGTCACGACCCGGCGGCTGGCCGAGCGCGTCGAGTACAGCCAGCCGGTGCTCTACAGCCACTTCAAGGGCAAGGACGCGATCATGGCGGCCGTCGCCGTGGAGGGCTGCGCCGACCTGGCCGTGGACCTGCGCGCGGCCAGGACCGCGGCGCCGGACGCCCGCCGCGCCATCGCCGGCGTCAGCGCGGCCTACATGGCCTTCGCCGACCGGCACCCGGCCCTCTACGACGTGATGTTCAGCCAGATCGTCCCGCTGCCGTTCGCCACCCCCGAGGCGCCGCCCGCCCTTCAGGCGGCCTTCGGCGAGCTGGCCGAGGCCGTCCGCCCCTACTCGGGCGGCGACAGCCTGGGCGCGCTGACCGAGACCTTCTGGGCGGCCCTGCACGGCCTGGTGACCCTCATGCGCGGCGGGCGGCTGCCGCGCGAGCACCACGAGCTCAGGCTCAGGCTGTTCCTGGCCCGCTTCACGGGCTGAGCCCCGCCGCCGGGCCTCGGGAAGCCCGAGGCGGTCGCCCCGCGCCCTCGCCTGCAAGAAGGACGCCCTCCTGTACGGCGAGGAGCAGCGCGTCCGGTCCCCGGTGCGGGCGGCCCGAGAACGGCCGGCGGAACCCGGCCCCCGGGCACGGCTCCCGTCGCGTGAGCGGAAGGCCGTACCCGGGGGCTGTCCGGTCTCACAGACGGGGGTCGACCGGCTCCGACTCGAGGGCGAGCACGGCGAAGACCGCCTCGTGGACCCGCCAGAGCGGCTCCCCCTCCGCGAGGCGCGCCAGCGCCTCCAGCCCGAGCGTGTGCTCCCGCAGCGCGAGCGAGCGCTTCCTGCCGGTGAACCTGCGGCGCAGCAGGCCGAGCGACTCGGTGTAGTCGGGGCCGTAGACGATCCGCAGGTACTCCCGGCCGCGCACCTTCACGCCGGGCTGCGCCCTCACCGGCCGCGGCGCGTCCTCGGGCCTTTCGCCGGCCGGGCCGGCCTCCCGGACCCCGGCCGGAGGCGCCCCGGCCACCTGAACGGGGGTGAAGGACGCGGGCTTGACCACCATTCCCTCGCCCCCGGCCTCGGTCAGGTCCGTCCACCACGCCACGGCCGCGTCGCGCTCCTCCGGTACGCCCAGGTCGACGAACCGGTGACGGGTCGCGGTGACGAGCGGGGAGTCGATCAGGCCGAGGGTCTTCAGGTGCCATTCGTGCGGCTCGTCCACCGCCGTCGCCCTGCCCTCGCAGGCGAGGATCTGGAACGGTGCGAGCCGTACGCCGTCGAGACCCGAAACCGGCCCGCAGTAACGGGCATAGGCGTCGCGGAACAGGGCAGCGTTGTGAGCGCGGCGGCGGGTGCGGTCGAGCAGAGCGCCTACATCCAGGCCACGTTCCGCCGCCGTCTCAAGCATCGCGACCGCCGCGGGCAGCGACGCCCGCGCGGCCGCTCCCACCGAGGCGTACTGGTCGCGGATCAGGCCCTCGGCCTTGGCCGACCAGGGCAGCAGCTCGCAGTCGAGCGCCACCCAGTCGGTGTCCAGCGCCTCCCACAGCGGCGCGCACGCCTCGCGCAGCCGGTCCACCAGTTCCGGCATGCGCGTGTCGAAGAAGGGCCGGCCCGTGCGGGTGTAGACGCTGCCCGCCGTGCCGTCGGCGATTCCGAAGCGGCGCGCCGCCGCCTCCGGCGTCCGCGCCAGCACGGCGATCGCCCGCGAGCCCATGTGCTTCTCCTCGCACACGACCCGTGTCACCCCCGCGCGGGCGAACTCCTCGAACGCCTCGGCCGGGTGCTCCAGGTAGCCGTCCAGCGTGGAGGTCTCCGGCGGCGCCATGGTCGGCGGAAGGTAGACCAGCCACCGCGGGTCCACGGCGAACCGGCTCATGATCTCCAGCGCGGCGCGGGAGTTCTCCTCCGCGATCCTGATCCGGCCGCCGAACCGCGTCTCCACGAAACGGGTGCCGTCCACGTCGCCGATGTCGAGCACTCCCGGGTCACGGGCGGGCGTCCGCGCGGTCAGCGGGCGCACCGGCTCGTACCAGACCTGCTCGGCCGGGACCGATACCAGCTCCCTCTCCGGGTAGCGCAGCGCGGTCAGCCGCCCGCCGAAGACGGCGCCGGTGTCGAGGCAGATCGTGTTGTTGACCCACTCCGGCTCGGGCACCGGGGTGTGGCCGTAGACGACCATCGCGCGGCCCCGGTAGTCGTCCGCCCAGGGATAGCGCACCGGCAGGCCGTACTCGTCGGTCTCCCCGGTCGTGTCGCCGTACAGGGCGAACGACCGCACCCGTGCGGAGGCACGCCCGTGGTAGGCCTCCTTGAGCCCGGCGTGCGCGACGACCAGCCTGCCCCCGTCGAGGCGGTAGTGGCTGATCAGGCCGTCCATGAACGTCCGGGCGGCGGCGCGGAACTCCGCCGGCTCGGCGTCGAGCTGCTCCAGCGACCGCTCCAGGCCGTGCGCGACCCGCACCTTGCGGCCGTCCAGGGCCCGCACCAGCTTCCGCTCGTGGTTGCCGGACACGCACAGCGCGGTGCCCGCCGCGACCATGCCCATGACCAGCCGCAGCACCCCGGGCGTGTCCGGGCCGCGGTCGACGAGGTCGCCGACGAAGACCGCCGTACGGCCCTCGGGGTGGACCGCGCCGTCCGGCCCGACCTGCCAGCCGAGCCTGGTCAGCAGCGACTCCAGCTCCGCGCGGCAGCCGTGCACGTCGCCGATGACGTCGAACGGCCCGGTGAGGTGGGTCCTGTCGGTCCACGCCTTCTCGCGCGTGACGGTCACGTCGTCGATCTCGTCGCCGCTAAGGACGTGCACCCGGCGGAAGCCGTCCCTGGAGATCTTGCCGAGCGACCGGCGCAGCTCCCTGCGCTGCCGCGTGATGACGTGCGGCCCGAAGGCCCGGTCGGGGCGGGCCGCGTTGCGGGCGCGGGCCACCTCCTCGGGCACGTCGAGCACGATCGCGTCGGCGAGCACGTCGTGCGACCTGGCCAGCTCGATCAGCCGCTTGCGGGCCTCCCACTGCACGTTGGTCGCGTCGACCACCGTGAGCAGGCCGCGCCGCAGGCGGACGCCCACGATGTGGTGGAGCAGGTCGAACGCCTCGGACGTCGCCGTCTGGTCGTTCTCGTCGTCCGAGACCAGGCCGCGGCAGAAGTCGGAGGAGACGACCTGGGTGGGCGCGAAGTGCCGGGCGGCGAACGTCGACTTGCCGCTGCCGGAGACGCCCACCAGCACCACCAGCGACAGCTCCGGCACGCTGACCTCCGTCATGGCCGCTCCTCCCTCCTGCCGAAGACCGCCATCTGGGTCGGCGGGCCCACCTCGGGGTCGTCCTCGCCGACCGGCCGCAGATCGGCCGTGTATCCGTACGCCGCGCAGACGCCCGCGACCCACCGCGCGAACTCCGCGCGGGTCCACTCGAACCGGTGGTCGGGGTGCCGCCGGTCGCCCGCCAGGAACTCGTACCTGACGTTGTGCTCCACGTTGGGAGTCGTCACGATCACGTGGGACGGCCTGGCCGTGCCGAAGACCACCCGTTCGAGGGCGGGCAGCCGCGGCGGGTCCACGTGCTCGACGACCTCCATCAGCACCGCGGCGTCGTACCCGGCCAGGCGCGCGTCGGTGTACGTCAGCGAGCCCTGGAAGAGCGTGAAGCGGGCGCGCACGGCGTCCGGCATCCGGTCGGTGCGCAGGCGGCGCCCCGCCAGCGCGAGCGCGCGGGCCGACACGTCCATGCCGGTCACCCGGGTGAGGGCGGGGTCGCGCAGCAGGACGCCGAGCAGCTGTCCCGAGCCGCAGCCCAGGTCGATCACCGAGCGTGCGCCGATCTCCGTCAGCATCGCGGCGACCGCGTCCCGGCGCAGGGTGTTCAGCGGCACCCGCGCCTCGGCGGGCTCACCCCCGGCACCGCTGTCGTTCCCGAGACCGCTGTCATCGCCGGACCGCCCCGTGATCTCGGGGGTCTCGGGGGTCTCGGTGCCCGGCTCCTCCTCGACCGGTGGCTCCAGGGCCTCCTCGACGTCGTCGCCGACCTCCGCCAGGCGCGCGAACGCGTCGCGCGTCAGCGCGTTGCGCCGGCCGAGGTAGCGCCGGGTGATCAGCGCCTTGTCCGGATGCCCGGCGAGCCATCCCTCACCGGCGCGGACGAGCTTGTCGACCTCGTCGCCGGCCAGCCAGTAGTGCTTCGCGTCGTCGAGCACCGGGAGCAGGACGTACAGGTGGTTGAGCGCGTCGGCCAGGCGCACCCGCCCCCGCAGCGCGAGCCGTACGTACCGGGAGTCGCCCCATTCGGGAAAGCCGGGATCCAGCGGTACGGCCTCGGCGTCGACCTCCCAGCCCAGCGGCGCGAACAGCCGCCGCGCGAGGTCGGCCCCGCCCCGGCAGGGCAGCGCGGGCAGCGTGATCTCCAGCGGGATCGCCGAGTCGGCGAGGTCCTGCCGGGAGGCGCAGCGCCCGGTCCGCGCGGTGCGGAACACGTCGGCGAGCGCCGACGCCAGCAGCGACGACGCGGCGTACGGCCGGTCGTTGACGTACTGGCTCAGCGAGAAGTCGGGCGAGGACGAGCCCCGCGAGCGCGCCAGCCGGACGGGGTCGACCTCCAGGAGCAGCGCCGCCGTGCAGCGATCCCCGTCCGCCTCCGGGTAGAAGACCCGCGCGGTGCCGAACGACTGCCCGAACTCCTGCACCCGGCCGGGATGCTTGTGCAGGAGGTAACCGAGGTCCGTGGCGGGCCGCAGGGTCGTCGTGATCGTCAGGAGCACCCGGCAAAGTGTGCCGGATGCCCCCTTTCACCGGCCACCGGCTTTTCAGACGTGCGGCAGCACCTCGGTGGCGATCAACTCCAGGTGCTCCAGGTCGTCGAGGTCGAGGATCTGAAGGTAGAGACGCTCCGCGCCCATCTCGGCGAACCGGCCGATCTTGTCGACGACCTCCTGCGGGGTGCCGGCCAGGCCGTTGACGCGCAGTTCGCCGACCTCCCGGCCGACGGCGGCGGCCCGCCGGGCGACCTCCGCCTCGTCCCGGCCCACACAGGCGATCTGCGCCGCCGACAGCAGGACGGTCTCCCGCCCCGCCGCCTCGCACGCCGCCCTGACCCGGTCGAAGGCCGCGGCGGTGTCCTCGGGCAGGAGGAACGGCACGTTGTACTCGTCGGCGAACCGCGCCACCAGCCGCGGGGTCCGCTTGGCGCCCCCGCCGCCGACGATCAGGGGCGGCCGCGGCCGCTGCGCCGGCTTCGGCAGGCCGGGCGAGTCCACCAGCCGATAGTGCGCGCCGTCGAAGGAGAACGGCTTCGCCGCCGCCCACAGGCCGGTGACGATCTCGAGCTGCTCCTCGAAGCGCTCGAACCGCTCACCCAGCGGAGGGAACGGGATGCCGTACGCCGTGTGCTCCTCCTCGAACCAGCCGGTGCCGAGGCCCAGTTCGACGCGCCCGCCGCTCATCTGGTCCACCTGGGCGACGCTGATCGCCAGCGGGCCGGGCAGCCGGAACGTCCCGGCGGTCACCAGCGTGCCCAGCCGGATGCGCGAGGTCTCCCGGGCGAGCCCGGCCAGGGTGATCCAGGCGTCGGTGGGGCCCGGCCCCGGGTCGCCGTCCCCCATCCGCAGGTAGTGGTCAGACCGGAAGAAGGCGTCGAATCCGAGGCGTTCGGCCGTCTGCGCCACCCGGAGCAGGTCGTCGTAGGTCGCGCCCTGCTGCGGCTCGGTGAAGATCCTCAATTTCATCCGTCCATTATCCCGCATTCGGGATATCCCGCCTCGTGAGCCCCGGCTCGCCGAAGCGCGTGAGGCACGGCCGGGACCGGATCACTCCCGCACGAGCAGCGCCTCCATTCCGGCTGCAGCTCCGACACGTAGCGGTACAGCATCGCCCGGGACACGCCGAGGAGCTTCGCGATGCTAGACGCGGTCTCCTCGGGCTGGGCCAGCAGCCGCCGGGCCCGTGCCACCATCTCTGCGTCCATCGCTGGCGGGCGGCCGAGGCGCTGCCCGCGCGCTCTCGCAGCGGCGAGCCCCTCCTGCGTGCCCTGCACGATGAGCTCGCGGATGAACTCCGCGAGCCCGGCGAAGACGTGGAAGACCAGCCGGCCGCCGGGGGTGGTCGTGTCCAGCGCCTGGTGCAACGCGACGCCCGCCCTCCCTTGCCCGGGAGGGACGGGCCCGTGTGGAGGCTGTACGGCTCGCCGTCGGCGGCCACCACCTGCTGTCCGCCCGCATCTACCTACCCGACGAACCGGGCGACGAGGTGATCGCCGTGACCCGGGCAGGGCAGTGCGTCACCTACGTCCGCACTTGGAGGAGCTGGCCAGTGTGGTCGACCTGACCACCCTGCGCATCCAGTAGCTCAGCCCGGGCAATTCTGAGGCGGCCTCAACTCTTCCCCTCCGTATTCATGCGAAAGAGGGGGATCAGTACGACGGCGAGGCACAGGAGGACGATACTGGTGCCACTACCGAAGAAGGTCCAGGCGTTGCGCCAGTGGCTTCCCAGCGCGACGAGGGCGAGGATCTCGCCGATGAGAAACACCACGGCGATCGCGATCTCAGTGATCACCCACCGGTCCTGGACGCGCTCGTTCCTCTGCCATTCCCGCCACACCTGCACTTCGCTCTGCGGAGTTTCTCGCGTGATGGGGTAGGGGAACCTCACCTGAGGCTGGAGCTCGTCGAGCTTACGGTCGTACCACCGGAGGATCAGCCCTACCTCGATGGTCAGGGCGATGAGCAGCGTCGGGAGGACCTGCGCGACGGTGGCGTAGAACGCTTCGGATCCCATGGACATTCTTCGTGGGCACTCGCGCGCCTGTTTCTGCCGCAGGTCCGAGGAGGGCACGTGCGTCGATGGCCACCACGCGGTGTTGAAGGGCATCCCACCATTTCGCTGGAATGACGGTGACGCCGGCGGTATGGCAGCAATCCTCGCGCATCCGTTCCGGCTGGACGGCTCCGGCCGCGTGGCAACCGCAGCCGGCGGCCCGGTGGCCGACCGGGTGAGGTGCCGGGCCGGCCGGAGAGCCGCTTTCAAGATCGTGCGCTCTCCATGCGTCATGATCTTGGTTTCTGCTGGGTGACGCTGGGGACTCCTGGACGGTAACCACCAGCATCACAGCATGTCAGAGCCTAGATCACATCTTTGACCAGGAGCGCCACGCACTCGACATGGTGGGTCATCGGATACTGGTCGAACGCCCGCAGGTCCTCCAGGTGGTAGCCGTACGGGGCGAACCAGGCGATGTCCCGCGCCAGGGTGGCGGGGTCGCACGAGACGTAGACGATTCGCGGGGCCTCCAGGCGCGCGACGCGCTCGACGACCGGGCGGCCGAGGCCCGCGCGGGGCGGGTCGGCGACCACCAGGTCGGCCCGCTCGATCCCGAGCCGGCCGAGGGCCTCCTCGACCTTTCCCCGCTCGATCTGCGCCTGCGGCAGGTCGCGCAGGTTGATCCGGGCGTCCTGGACGGCCTGCGGATCCGACTCGACCCCGAGCACGGCGCCCTCCGGGCCGACCGCCTCGGCCAGGCCGGCGGCGAACAGACCGGCGCCGCAGTAGAGGTCGAGGGCCCACTCCCCCGGCTCGGGACGGCCGAGGTCGAGCACGGCGCCGAGCAGTGTGGCCGCCGCGCCGGGGTGGACCTGCCAGAACCCGCTCGCGGTGACCCGGTAGTCCCGCTCCCCCACCCGCTCGGTCAGCGAGGCCCGGCCGCGCAGCGCGCGGGTCCCCCGCCTGCCCTCGTCGAGGAGGACCGCGGCGTCCACGTCCGGGATCGTCGCCCTGCGGTGCGGCAGGGGCTCGACGATCACGGCCCGGTCCCCGCCGGAGGCCGCCACCACCTCCACCGAGGAGGCTCCGGGCCAGGCGAGCCGTTCCACCCCGGCCTCCTCGACGGCGGGATGGGCGATGAGGCAGCCGGTGATGTGCTCGATCTCGTGGGACCGGTGCCTGCGCAGCCCGGCCGAGCCGTCCCGGTCGACGGCGAACTGCACCCGGGTGCGCCAGCCGAGGCCGTCCGGCGCCCCCGGCACCTCCTCGACCACGACCTTGTGGTCCAGCCCGGCCAGGCGCCGCAACTGCTCGGCGACGACGTCGGCCTTGAGCCGGCGCTGCGCCTCCAGTGACGCGTGCTGCCAGTCGCACCCGCCGCACCGGCCGGGGCCGGCGAACGGGCAGGGCGGCGTCACCCGGTCCGGTGAGGCCTCCAGGATCTCGACCGCGTCGGCCCGCAGGAACCGGGTGGTCTCCTCGGTGACCTCGGCCACGACCCGCTCGCCCGGCAGCGCGTGCCGGACGAACACGACCCGGCCCTCGTGCCTGGCCACGCACCAGCCGCCGTTGGCGACGGCGCCCACGGTCAGTTCGAGCCGCGCGGGGTGCGTCTCTCCGGACTCCTGCGGTGCCGTGCTGCCGTTCCCGTTCATCCGGCCGGCCCCTTTCGTATCGGTCATGCCCCGACCTGCGCGTCCTTCGACGGCTGCTGGTAGGAACGGCGTGATGCGCCGGGCGCGGACGGCTCCCTGCGTCGCTTGAGCCGGTCGGAGGAGGCGAGCTGCCACGGCACGCTCGTCACCATCACGCCGGGCTTGAACAGCAGGCGGCCCTTGAGCCGCAGCGCGCTCTGGTTGTGCAGCAGGTGCTCCCACCAGCGGCCGACCACGTACTCCGGGATGTAGACGGTCACGACGTCGCGCGGCGACCTCCGGCGCAGCGACTTGACGTACTCCAGCACCGGGCCGGTGATCTCGCGGTACGGCGAGTCGAGGATCTTCAGCGGCACCCCGATGCCGCGCCGCTCCCACTCGTCCTTGAGCTTGCTCACCTCGCCGGCGTCCACGCTGACGGTCACGGCCTCGATGCTCGACGGGCGGGTCGCCCTGGCGTACGCGAGGGCCCGGAGCGTGGGCTTGTGGATCTTGGAGACGAGGACGACCGCGTGGTTGCGGGCGGGCAGCATCGACTCGTCGACCTCGGTCTCCTCCGGCGCGGCGAGCTCCGCGGCGACCCGGTCGTAGTGCCGCCTGATGCCCTTCATCATCAGGAAGAGCAGCGGCATCGCGAGACAGACGATGTACGCGCCGTGGGTGAACTTCGTCGCCAGCACGACGACGAGCACCAGCCCGGTCATGACCGCGCCGAAGCCGTTGATCACCCGGGCGCGCATCATGCGGAAGCGGGCCTTCGCGTCGCTCTCGGTCCTCAGGTGCCGGGTCCAGTGCCGGACCATCCCGATCTGGCTGAGGGTGAACGAGACGAACACGCCGACGATGTAGAGGTTGAGCAGCTTGCTGACGTCCGCGTCGAACGCCCAGATGAGCAGGCAGGCCCCGGCCGCGAGGATGACGATGCCGTTGCTGAACGCCAGGCGGTCGCCGCGGGTGTGGAGCTGCCGCGGCAGGTAGCGGTCCTGGGCGAGGATCGACCCCAGCACGGGGAAGCCGTTGAACGCGGTGTTGGCCGCCAGGAACAGGATCAGCGCGGTCACCGCGGCGATGACGACGAACAGGGCCGAGCCGTCGCCGAAGACGGCCGAGGCGACCTGCGCGATGATCGGCTGCTGGTAGTAGCCGGGCCCCGCCGGGTGCCCGTCGATGATGAGGTCCCTGGCCACGGTGGCCGGGTCGGTCACCTTCACCCCCGACTCCAGGCCGAGGAAGATGATCCCGCCGAACATCGTGACCGCGATGAGGCCCATCATGAGCAGCGTCGTCGCGGCGTTCCTGCTCTTGGGCTTGCGGAAGGCCGGGACGCCGTTGCTGATCGCCTCGACGCCGGTCAGCGCGGCGCAGCCGGAGGAGAAGGCGCGCAGCACCAGGAACGCCAGCGCGAACCCGGCGAGGTCCGTCTGCTCGGCGAGGAGCCGGTAGTCCGCCGTCGGGGCCCGCAGCTCGTCACCGAGCAGGAACACGCGGAACAGGCCCCACAGGATCATGCCGATGACGGCGGCCATGAAGGCGTAGGTGGGCACGGCGAACGCGACACCCGACTCCCGGATGCCGCGCAGGTTCATGATCGTCAGGAGCACGACGATGGCTATCGCCACCAGTGGGCGGTGCTCGGCGACGAACGGGATCGTCGCACCCACGTAGTCGGCGCCGTTGGCGACCGACACCGCCACGGTCAGCACGTAGTCGACCAGCAGGGCGCTCGCGACGGTCAGCCCGGCGGTGGGCCCCAGGTTCGTCGTGGCCACCTCGTAGTCGCCGCCGCCGCTGGGATAGGCGTGCACGTTCTGCCGGTAGGACGCGACCACGACGAGCATGACGAGGACGACCGCCGCCGCGACCCACGGGCTGATGGCGTAGAGACTGACCCCGGCGAGCGACAGGATGACCAGGATCTCCTGCGGCGCGTACGCGACCGAGGACAGCGCGTCACTCGCGAAGACCGGCAGTGCCACACGCTTGGGCAGCAGCTGGTGGTGAAGCTGGGTGCTGCGCAGGGCACGCCCCACGAGGAGCCGCTTGACAAGATCTGGCACCTTGGACACGTCTGTTGAGCCTAGTCCCCCCGCGCCATGCCCGGGTCATGCGGTGTACGGCATGGGCGACATACTGTCTCCAATAGGAGTCCGCCACACACCCACGGCGGGGGAGCATGCATATCGTGATCATGGGATGCGGGCGGGTCGGTTCGACCCTGGCCCACATCCTGGAGGACAACGGCCACTCGGTCGCGGTCATCGACCGCGACCCGCAGGCCTTCCGGCGGCTGCGGGCCGGGTTCCGGGGCCGCAGGGTCACCGGCATCGGCTTCGACCGCGATGTCCTCGAGGAAGCCGGCATCGCCTCGGCCGCCGCCTTCGTCGCCGTGAGCAGCGGCGACAACTCCAACATCATCTCCGCGCGGGTCGCCCGCGAGATGTTCGGCGTGGACAACGTGGTCGCCCGCATCTACGACCCCCGCCGGGCCGAGGTCTACCAGCGGCTCGGCATCCCCACCGTCGCCACGGTCCGCTGGACCGCCGACCAGATCCTGCGCCGGGTGCTGCCCGAGGGCGCCGAGCCCCTGTGGCGCGACCCGACGGGTACGGTCGTCCTCGCCGAGGTGGCCTTCCACCAGGGCTGGATCGGCACCCGGGCCAGGGCGATCGAGGACGCCACCGGCGCGCGGGTGGCCTTCGTCAACCGGATGGGCGAGGCGCTCGTGCCCAGGGACGCGACCGTGGTGCAGGAAGGGGACATCCTCCACCTGGTCGCCGCCGAGAACGACATGGACCGGGTCAACAAGGCGCTGTCCGCCCCGCCGTCCGACGAGGAGCACTGATGCGCGTCACCATCGCCGGCGCCGGAGCCGTCGGCCGCTCCATCGCGGTCGAGCTCCTGGAGAACGGCCACGAGGTCCTGCTCATCGACATCGACCCCCGCGCCATCAAGATCGACAGCGTGCCGCGGGCCGAGTGGCTGCTGGCCGACGCCTGCGAGATCTCCTCGCTGGACGAGGCCGGGCTGAACGGCTGCCAGGTGGTCATCGCCGCCTCCGGCGACGACAAGGTGAACCTCGTGGTCTCGCTGCTCGCCAAGACCGAGTACGGCGTGCCCCGGGTGGTCGCCCGCGTCAACCACCCGAAGAACGAGTGGCTGTTCAACGAGTCGTGGGGCGTGGACGTCGCCGTCTCCACCCCGCGTCTGCTGTCGGCCCTGGTCGAGGAGGCGGTCAGCGTCGGCGACCTGGTGCGCCTGATGACCTTCCGGCAGGGCCAGGCCAACCTGGTGGAGCTCACCCTCGCCGAGGACGCCCCGGTGGTGGGCCAGCGGACCGGCTCGGTTCCCTGGCCGGTGGACTCCGCCCTGGTCGCGATCCTGCGGGAGGGCCGGGTGCTGGTCCCCTCGGCCGACGACCCGCTGGAGGCGGGCGACGAGCTGCTGTTCGTCGCCAGCCAGGAGGTCGAGCAGGAGCTCACCGAACTGCTGTCGGCCCACGACCGCTCCTGAGCCGTACGCCGACCGCGCCGCCCGCGCGGGCATCGCCCCGGGCGGCCGGTCCGCCGGGAGGGTCAGACGGAGGGCTGGGCGGGCGGCTCGATCGGCGTACGGCCCCGGGCGAGCACCCACACCATCGCCGCCAGCCCGGCCACCTGGAGCGGCCAGCCCAGAACGATCTTGCTGACGCCGAGCGCGGTCACGTGGTCGGCCAGGTAGAGCGGCAGCTGCACCACCACCCGCAGCAGGCAGGGCAGCATGAGCAGCCACGTCAGCCGGGCGCACAGCCGGACCAGGGCCGGCTCGTTGTGCCAGGCCGTCGGGTCGCCGGTCACCGAGCCGATCAGGAAGCCCACGATCGGCCAGCGGACCACGATCGACAGCAGCATGCCGGCCGCGTAGGCCCCGTTGTAGAGGATCCCGGGCAGGAAGACGTCCTTGGCGTCGCCGGTGCGGGCGGCGAAGAACGCGCCGATCCCGATGCCCACCAGGCTGTTGAGCACGAACTGCGGCGTGGTCCGCTGCGCGATCCGCACCACCAGGAGCGCCACCGCCGAGGCGATGCCGACGATCAGGGAGGTCTTGAGGTCCTGGGTGGCCATCCACGTGCCGGTGAAGGCGATCGTGGGCACCGCCGCCTCGACGATCCCTCGCTTGCCGCCCAGCGCCTTGCTCATCTGGGCACGAACGGCCGCCTCAACGGTGGCGTGCGCGGCGGGGGCCGTCATGTCCGCTGTGCTCATACGGTCTCCTGAGAGATCAAGGGCCACCAGCCGGGCGCAGCTCGTAGCGGGGGTTGAACATGACCTTCCGGCCGTCCTGGACGCTGATCAGTCCTTCGGCCCGGACCACCCGGCCGGGCTCGATCCCGGCGATCTTCCGGCGGCCGAGCCAGACGAGGTCGATCACGTCCGATCCGTCGTACAGCTCGGCCTCCAGGGCGGGCGCGCCGCCGCGCGGGCGCAGGGTCACGGTGCGCAGCGTGCCCGCCACGCACGACCGCTGGCGCTCGCCGCACCTGGCGATGGGCGTGGCCCCCTCCTGCTCCAGGTCCTCCTGGAGCTCGGCGGCCTCCAGCTCGGCCTGGCTGGTGGTCAGCCGCCGCAGGAGACCCCGCAGTCCGCCCCGTCTGGCAGGCTCCGGCGTGTCCATCGGTCGCTCACCCGGCTTCCTCGCTCGCTGTCCCCACGGGGGGACCCATCGTCTGGCTCCACCCCGGGTGTCGTTCCCGGGCCATGCCTCCCCGCAGCATACGTGAGAACGCCAGCCGGTCAGAAGGACGGCATGGGCAGGGCTTGCCCCCGATTCGTCAACGGCCCGCGGGCGCGGTCCCGGCGTGCCGGACCGCCCGGCCCGGCGGCGACGTCCCGGCGGGCCGGGCGCCGCCGTTCAGCGGATCTCGCTGATCTCCGGGCCGCGCTCGAACGGCCGCAGTTCATCCCGGTGGGGGGCCTGCTCGTCGGCGGGCTGCCGGTCCACCGGAAGACGCAGCGGGATCACCTCTCTGGGCGGCATCGGCTCGTCGCCGCGGACCACCACGATGCCGCGGACCACGTCCTCCAGGACGTCGCCGGCCTCCCCGCCGGACGCCGCCGGGCCGCTGATGACGGCCTGCAGGAACCAGCGGGGGCCGTCCACGCCGAGGAAACGCACCGGCTGCGGCTCCGTCTGGCCCTGCGCGGGAGCCCGGCCCACGAGCTCGGGGCCGAAGGGGCCGTCCCGCTCCTCCAGGGCCCCGCCCGCGGCGGTCACGTCCCTGACGGCGTCGGCCCGCATCTCGTCCCAGATTCCGTTCCGCTTGGGCGCGGCGACCGCCTGCACCTGCAGCAGGCTCTCCCCCAGCAGGACGATCACCCCGGTGATCTGGTCGCCGTCCACCCTGAGCTGGATCTCGAACCGGGGGTCGACGGGCAGGCGCAGGCCTCCCAGGTCGACCCGTTCGGCCTCCGGATAGTCGTCCGCCGCGTCCCAGGGGCCCGCCGCCCGCGCCGTGGCGGGGCCGTCCTCCCGCACGACGGCCGGTGCGGTCTCCTCCTCCGCGCGTCGCCGGCGTCGAAACACTTCGCTCACTCTCCTCGTGTCCTGCGTGTGCCGGGCATGTGCGTGCCCGGAGCTGTCAGCTCCCCGTCGAGCCGAACCCGTTCGTGCCCCGTACGGAGCCGGGCAACCGGTCCACCTCGTAGAACGCCGCACGCTCCACCCGCTGGACGACGAGCTGGGCGATCCGATCGCCCCGCCGGAACCGTACGGCGTCCTTGGCGTCGGTGTTGATCATCGTGACCTTGATCTCGCCCCGGTAGCCGGCGTCTACCGTGCCGGGCGCGTTCACCAGCGTCACGCCGTGCCGGGCGGCGAGGCCCGAACGCGGATGCACGAACGCCGCGTAGCCGTCCGGCAGCGCGATCGCGACGCCGGTCCGGACGACGGCCCGCTCCCCGGGCAGCAACTCGACGTCCTCCGCCGCGTACAGGTCGGCCCCGGCGTCGCCGGGGTGCGCGTACGCGGGGAGCGGCAGGCCCGGATCGAGCCGGTGGATCAGGATCTCGACGCTCATGCGGCGGCCTCGGCTCCCCGCAGGGGGACGGTGCCGTGTCCCGGGACGGCGCCTCCCGGACCCGGGTCCGCCGGAGCCGGCGATGTGGCGTTCGGCACAGGGCTGCTCATGAGGCAAGACCCTACCCGTTGCGCTGGGGCGACACCGCCTCTCCCGCGCCGGAGGACGGGGGCGCCGTCCCCGGGGGCCGGTCCGCCTCCCCCTCCCCGCCCCCCGCGGCCGCGGAACCGGCTGTGGGCTCGGCCGCGGGTCCGGCGTGCCCGGGCTCCCGGGCGGCCTCCGGGGCGGCCGCGGCCGGGCCCGGAGGGCCGTCCGGAGGGCCCGCGTCTCCCCCGGTCTCCGAGGACTCGATGGCGCGCCGTTCCGAGCGCAGTTCCGGCAGCGCACGGTAGATGACCGCCGTCAGCGGCACGGCCACGGCCGCCCCGGCGATGCCGCCGAGCACACCGCCGACGGCCAGGACGAGGATGATCGCCAGCGGGTGGAAGGCCAGCGCGCGGCCGACGATCAGCGGCTGGAGCACGTGGTTCTCCAGCTGCTGCTCGACCACGAGGATGCCGACGAACACCAGGGCGTAGACCCACCCCTGTGAGCCGAACGTCACGAGCGTCGCGATCGCGCCCGCGAAGAGGATGCCGACGATCGGGATGAAGCTCGCGAAGAAGATGAGCACGGCGAGCGGGGCCCACAGCGGCACCCGCATCCCGGCGAGCACGATGCCGATCACGATGCCGTGGATGGCCGCGACGGCGACCGTGCCGTGCACGTAGTGGGAGATCGTCACCCAGGCGGCCCGGCCGGCCCGGTCGACCCGGGGCGCGGCCTGGCCGAAGCCGCGCAGGAACCAGGCCCAGATGCGGTCGCCATCCTTGAGCAGGAAGAACGTCACGAAGAGCAGCAGGACGATCGAGGCGAGGACCTCGACGAACGCGGTGGCGCCGGTCAGCAGGGTGCTGGTGATCTGGCTGCGCTGCTCGTTGACCTGCCGGCTCAGCTGGTCGACGATGTCGGCGATCTGGGCCTCCTTCAGGTGAAGGGGGCCGTGCAGCAGCCAGTTCTGCAGGTTGCGCGCGGTGAGCTGGATCTGCGCGACCAGCCGGGGGAACTCCTCGTTCGCCCGGGTTCCGATGAGGATGCCGATGCCCACGATCACGGCGAGACCGAGAAGCATCGTGATCCACGTCGCGTAGATCGGCCGCAGCCCGGCCTCCCGCAGCCGCCTGGTGAGCGGGTACAGCAGCGCCGCGAGCAGCAGCGCGACGGCCACCGGCAGGACCACGAAGCTGATCCTGCCGATGATCATCGCCAGCACGTAGACCGCCGCGCCCACCAGCAGCAGCCGCCAGCTCCACGCCGCCAGCGTGGCGAGTGTCGGCGGCACCCCCTCGGGGGATCGCCTCTTAGACGGGATCACGGCTCCAGCCTGGCATGCCCGGAGGTGCGGCGCGCAGTCGTTTTACCTTCCGTCTGCCGGCGGCGCGTCAGGCGGCCAGCTCCGCCACGGCGTCGAGGGGGCCGTCGCCGGGTTCCAGGACGAACTCCTCGACGTTGCCCGCCGCGCACAGGTCGTCCTGGGCGAGCCTGACGAGGTCGGCCTGGTCCCCCGACACGGTCAGCCGGGACACCTCGGCCCGCATGGACCGCCGGGCCTCCGACTTGGCCCGCCGCACCCGGCGCAGCACCTCGGCCACCGCGTCCAGCACCGCGGGGTCGCCGCGCTCCGCCTCGGGCAGGTCCCGCGGCGACGGCCAGGCGGCGCGGTGCACCGACCCCTCCCGCCACCACGACCAGACCTCCTCGGTCACGAACGGCAGGAACGGCGCGAACAGCCGCAGCAGCACGCCGAGCGCCGCGCGCAGGGCGGCGACCGCCGACGCGTCCCCGGCGTACGCGCGGGCCTTGACCAGCTCCACGTAGTCGTCGCAGAACGACCAGAAGAACCGCTCGGTCCGCTCCAGCGCCCGCGTGTAGTCGTACGCCTCGAACGCCTCGGTGGCCTCGTCGACGACCGTCCGCAGCGCGGCCAGCATGGACAGGTCGACCGGCTCGACGACCTCCCCGCCGCCCTCGGACCGGAAGCCCAGCACGAACTTCGACGCGTTCAGGATCTTGATCGCCAGCCGCCGGCCGATCTTGATCTGGCCCGTGTCGAAGGCGGTGTCGGTGCCGGGCCGGCCGCTCGCCGCCCAGTAGCGGACCGCGTCGGAGCCGTGCTCCTCCAGCAGGCCCATGGGCGTGACCACGTTGCCCTTGGACTTCGACATCTTCTTGCGGTCGGGGTCGAGGATCCACCCGGAGATCGCCGCGTGCCGCCAGGGCAGCCCGCCGTGCTCCAGGTGTGACCGCACGACCGTCGAGAACAGCCAGGTACGGATGATCTCGTGGGCCTGGGGCCGCAGGTCCATCGGGAACACGCGGCGGAACAGGTCGTCGTCGCGCTCCCACCCGGCGGCGATCTGGGGGGTCAGCGAGGAGGTCGCCCACGTGTCCATGACGTCGGGGTCGCCGGCGAAGCCGAGCGGCTTGCCGCGCTGGTCCTCGCTATAGCCGGGCGGCACGTCGCTGGAGGGGTCGACGGGCAGCGCCCGCTCCGGCGGGGTGATCGGGGCCTCGTAGACGGGCTCGCCCTCGGCGTCGAGGGGATACCAGACCGGGATCGGCACGCCGAAGAACCGCTGGCGCGAGATCAGCCAGTCGCCGGCCAGGCCCTCCACCCAGTTGTCGTACCTGACCCGCATGTGCGGCGGGTGCCACTCCAGTTCCCCGCCCCGGTCGAGCAGCGCGCGGCGCAGGGCGAGGTCCCTGCCGCCGTTGCGGATGTACCACTGCCGGGTGGTCACGATCTCCAGCGGGCGGTCGCCCTTCTCGTAGAACTTCACCGGCCGCTGGATCTTGCGCGGCTCGCCGTCCAGGTGGCCGGACTCGCGCAGCATCTCCACGATGCGCTCGCGCGCGCTGTGCACGGTCTTGCCGGCCAGCTCGGCGTACGGCCCGGTGGGCACGCCGTGCGGCGGCTCGGGGAGCAGGCGGCCGTCCCAGCCGATCACCGGCCGGGTCGGCAGGTCGAGCTCGCGCCACCAGGTCACGTCGGTCACGTCGCCGAAGGTGCAGATCATCGCGATGCCCGAGCCCTTGTCCGGCTCGGCCAGGTGGTGGGCCACGACCGGCACCTCGACCCCGAAGACCGGGGTGCGCACGGTGGTGCCGAAGAGCGGCCGGTAGCGCTCGTCGTCGGGGTGGGCGACCAGGGCCACGCAGGCCGGGATCAGCTCGGGCCGGGTCGTCTCGATCCACACGCGCTCGCCGAACCCCTGCTCACGCTGCGCGGGCGACAGGTCGAAGCCGATGCGGTGGAAGGCGCCCGGCCACTCCCGGTCCTCCAGCTCGGCCTGGGCCACGGCGGTGCGGAACGTCACGTCCCACAGGGTGGGCGCCTCGGCGACGTACGCCTCGCCCCGGGCGAGGTTGCGCAGGAACGCCCGCTGCGAGGCGGCCCGGGCGCCGGCGTCGATGGTCGCGTAGGTCAGCGACCAGTCCACCGACAGGCCGAGGCGGCGCCACAGCTCCTCGAACGCCTTCTCGTCCTCGGCGGTCAGCCGCTCGCACAGCTCGATGAAGTTGCGGCGCGAGATCGGCGCCTGCCGCTTGGCGTCCGGCTTCTCCGGAGGCGTGAAGTCCGGGTCGTACGGCACGGAGGGGTCGCAGCGGACGCCGAAGTGGTTCTGCACCCGGCGCTCGGTGGGCAGGCCGTTGTCGTCCCAGCCCATCGGGTAGAAGACCTCGCGTCCCCGCATCCGCTGGTAACGGGCGATCGTGTCCGTGTGCGTGTAGGAGAAGACGTGCCCGACGTGGAGGGATCCGGACACGGTCGGCGGCGGGGTGTCGATGGAGTAGATCTCGTCCCTGCCGCGGGACCGGTCGAACCTGTAGGTCCCGTCGGCCTCCCAGCGGGCTACCCATACCGCCTCCAGGCCGTCGAGAGCAGGTTTCTCGGGCATGGTTGCGGGGAGTCGCTGTTCGGTCATGCCACCACATGGTATGGCGTGGCGCGCCTCCCCGAGGGGAGACACTAAGGTCGTTATGGAGGAGGAATCATGGCGGACACGGCTCGGGCGGCCAAGCGAGAACTCGGCCTGTCGGAAAAGCCCGACATGCAGTGGCGGATCATCGGCGGAGTGCTGGGCCTCGCGGTGGGCTTCGCCTCCCGCAAGGTGCTGGCGTACGCCTGGGAGAAGGCGACCGGCAAGGAGCCCCCGGCGAGCGCCGACTCCCCGGACATCGGCCTCGGCGAGGCGATCGCCTACGCCGTCGTGATGGGGCTCGGCATCGAGGTCACCCGGATCGTGGCGACCCGGGCGGCGGCCAGGAAGTGGCGCTCCTGGAAGGACGCCGCCCGCGACCTCACTCCGTAGGCGCGGGCGCCGGCTCCCCGGACTCCAGGGCCGTGAGGAAGTCGCTGGCCCACCTGTCCACGTTGTGCGAGGCGACCCTGCGCCGCAACGACCGCATCCGGCGGGCGAGCTCGTGCGGGGTCGCCCGCATCGCGGCCAGCATCGCCCGCTTCATGCCCGCGATGTCGTACGGGTTGACCATGTAGGCCTGGCGCATCTCGTCGGCCGCCCCGGCGAACTCGCTCAGCACCAGCGCGCCGCGCAGGTCGTGGCGGCAGGCGACGTACTCCTTGGCGACGAGGTTCATGCCGTCGCGCAGCGGCGTGACGACCATGACGTCGGCCGCGCAGTACAGGGCGGCCAGCTCCTCCTTGTTGTACGACTGGTGCAGGTAGGAGATCGGGTGACGGCCGAGCATGCCGTGCTCGCCGTTGATGCGGCCCACCCGCAGCTCGATGTCGTTGCGCAGCCGGATGTACTCGGCGACCCGCTCCCGGGTCGGCGTCGCGACCTGGACGAACACCGCCTCGCCCGGCTTGACCGAGCCGTCGTCGAGCAGCTCGCCGAACGCCTTGAGCCGCTGGCCGATGCCCTTGGTGTAGTCGAGCCGGTCGACGCCGAGCAGCATGTGCTCGGGGTCGCCCAGCTCGGCCCGGATCTCCCTGGCCCGCTGCTGGACGCGCGGCTCGCGGACGAGCTGGTCCAGCTCGCCGAAGTCGACCGAGATCGGGAACGACTCGGCGCGCACCGTCCGGTCCTCGAGCTGGATCTCGTTGCGCAGGTACTGCACGCCGAGCAGGCGGCGGCACAGGCGCAGGAAGTTGGCGGCGCCGCCCGGCCGCTGGAAGCCGACCAGGTCGGCCCCGAGCAGGCCCTCCAGGATCTCGTTGCGCCAGGGAAGCTGGTAGAACAGCTCGCCCGGCGGGAACGGGATGTGCAGGAAGAACCCGATCTTCAGGTCGGGCCGCAGCTTGCGCAGCATGGCCGGCACGAGCTGGAGCTGGTAGTCCTGCACCCATACGACCGCGCCGGGGGCGGCGGCCTCGGCGGCGGCCCGGGCGAACCGGTCGTTGACCGCCTTGTAGGCGTCCCAGAGCACCCGGGAGTAGATCGGGGTGGCGACCACGTCGTGGTACAGCGGCCACAGGGTGGCGTTGGAGAACCCCTCGTAGTACAGCTCGACCTCGAGCTGGGACAGCGGAACGGGGATCAGGTGCATGCCGTCGTGGTCGAACGGCTTGAGCTCCTCTCCCGCCGCGCCGGTCCAGCCGAGCCAGGCGCCGTCACGGCGCTGCATGACGGGCGCGATGGCGGTCACCAGCCCTCCGGGGCTGCGACGCCACTCGTTCTCACCCACGCGGTCCACCGGCAGCCGGTTCGCGACGATCAGAAATGAGCTGGTGCCATCACGCATGAACCCCTCCAGGGTCGCCTGTGACCACCATACGGAAAGCCACCAGGCGACCCCATACCCGTAATGACGTGCACAATTCACAGCTGAAACTGTGAGAATGATCTCACGCAGCTCACGGGGGTCCGCCAAGTGGTTTAGACCAATCGGTGACACTTCTCTACCCGGAACATCGGGACGGCCGGAGAGTGCCGATTGGGATGGTCACCTGGACCGGCCGCCGTCACCGAGGGGTGCCGGACGGCGGGGAGACGGTGGAGGGGACGGCGGCCGGAGGCGGCCGGAGGAACGGGGGTCAGCCCGGCGGGAGGGCGTGCCCGCGGAGCAGGTCCGCGCGAACGGCGGCGGCGAGCTTCTTGGTGGCGGCCCGGTTGAGGGCGGCGCCGGCGACCGCCCCGGTGAGGAAGGGGCCGAGGGTGGTGAGATGCCGGCCGAGTGTGCGCATCAGCCGGTTGCGCAGCGCGGTCTTCGCGGCGGTGCCGAGCGCGATCGTGGCCGAACCGGGGGCGAGGGGATTGACACCCCGCTGTTTCGACCAGGCGAGCGCGTACGCGGCCGCCCTCTGGGTGCCGTTGCCGGGCACCTGCACGCCGTACACCTCGTGGAGTTCGGCGAGGAGCTTCACCTCGATGGCCGCCACGACGAGCGTCTCGGCGACGATCTGGGCGGGCGCGGACAGCAGCAGGGGCGGGGCGGCGAACTCGGCGGCGGCGAGCGCTCCGCCGACCGCGCCGACCGCCGTGGTCGCCTTGGCGGCGGTGCGGACGAGGTCGTCGGCGAGCTGATCGCCGGTGAGCCCGTAGTGGTGCTCCCGCAGCGTCGCCAGGTCCCTGATCGGTAACCGCGGGGCGATGTTCATGAAGACGTCGGCCAGCCATCGGCCCCGGCCGGTCCCGCGCTCGCGCGCCTTTCCTGCGGACTTCGCCAGGGCCTTGCTGAGGCGGCCGAGCAGCCGTCGCCGCTCGGCCCCGTCCGTCTCCTCAGGGGCCACGAGTTTGCCGACCAGGTCGGCCACCTCGTCGTTCGATCGATCCGCGTCTGAAGTCACGGACCCTCCTCAGGGTCTCCTAGGCGGCACACTCGCGGCAGACCTGCTGGCCGTTCTTCTCCGAGGCCAGCTGGCTGCGGTGGTGCACCAGGAAGCACCGCGAGCAGGTGAATTCGTCGGCCTGCCGAGGAATCACCCGAAGCGAGAGCTCCTCGTTCGACAGGTCCGCCCCCGGCAGCTCCAGCGACTCGGCCAGATCGGTCTCGTCGATGTCGATGCTGCCCGACGACTTGTCGCTCCGGCGCGCCTGTAGTTCCTGAAGGCTGTCCTCGCTGAGGTCGTCGTCGGTCTTACGCGGGCTGTCGTAGTCGGTAGCCATCTGCTACTCCATCCCCCTCATCTATCTGCCTGCGCTCGTGTCGCGCGTCTTAACGCTCGGGAGGCCGGTGTTGTGCCCGCGGGGGCCGGGAAATCGTGCAATCGGTACCCGCTTGAACGAACACTGAACCTCCCGACACGGGTGGCGTGCACCGCCGGGGACTGCGGTTAGCCAAATATGGCGAAAACCACAGTATCGGCGGTATCCCCACCGTGTTCGACGGCACATCCAACCACATGTACGGCGCGCACGCTCCATCAGCGCGCCGACTGCGGCATCCCCGGAGAAACCCCGTTTCCGGAGAGTCGCACCGTCACCACGAGCCCGCCCCCGTCGCGGGGAACGGCGACGACCGTTCCACCGTGCGCCCGGACGATCGCGCGCACGATGGACAGGCCGAGACCCGCGCCTTTGGCGGATTGGACCCGGTCGGCATTCAGCCGCCGGAACGGCTCGAACAGGCTCTCCACCTCGTACGCGGGAACGTGCGGTCCCGTGTTCGCGACCTGAACAACCGCACCCCCGTCCACCATTCCCGTACGGACCCATACTTTTCCGTTGGGACCAAGATTGTGCTTGATGCCGTTCTCGACGAGGTTCGAGAGGCAGCGTTCGACGAGAACCGGATCACCCGTCGTGGCGGCGGGATGAAGGTCGTGTTCGACCGTGACCCCTTCCTCCTCGGCGAAGGCGGCCAGTTGCTCCACCGCCGTCCGCGCCACCTCCTGCACGTCCACGGGCTTGCGCACCGACAGCTCCCGCTCGCTGCGGGCGAGCAGCAGCAGGCCCTCGATGAGCCGCTCGTTGCGGGCGGTGGTGCCGAGGAGCGTGCGCCCGAGCACCTTGAGGTCGTCCGACGCCTCGGGGTCGGACAGGGCCACCTCCAGCACGGTGCGGTTGATCGCCAGCGGCGTGCGCAGCTCGTGCGAGGCGTTGTCCACGAACCTCCGCTGGGCGTCGAAGGCGGTGTTGAGCCGGGTGAGCATGGCGTCGAACGTGTCGGCCAGCTCCTTCAGCTCGTCGTCGGGGCCCTGGAGGTCGATGCGCTCGTGGGCGAGGGAGGTCTCCGACAGCTTCCGCGCGGTGACCGTCATCTTCTTGATCGGCCGCAGCGCCCGGTCGGCCACGACGTATCCGAGGATCAGGGCGAAGATGCCCACGCCCAGCAGCGCCAGCAGCGACCGCTGCAGCAGCTCGCTCCGCGCCGCCGCGGTGGCCTCCGCCTGCAGGTTGGCGTAGTTGTTGTTGAACTCGTCGATCACCTCCTGCGGCACGCTCGGCGGCAGCAGGATCTTCGGCACGCTCTGCCACCCGACGTTGATCGCATGCCCGACCAGCACGTACATGACCATCACCAGCAGCGCGCCGGCGACGAAGACCAGCGCGGCGTACGTGAGGGTCAGCCGCCAGCGGATGCTGACGCGGTTCTGCAGCGACCGCATCTCGTCGAGGATGTTGGCCCGCTGGACCGGGTGGGCGACCAGGGGCGGCGGGCCGTCCCAGGCGGGCGGCCCGCTGGGCGGCGGCGGAACCTGGCTGCGGTAGGGACCGGTGCCCATCGGGTCCGACATCCGGCCGGGCGTCACAGCCGGTAGCCGACGCCCGGCACGGTCTCGATGACCGGCGGGTCGCCCAGCTTCTTGCGCAGGGTCATCATCGTCACCCTGACCACGTTGGTGAACGGGTCGATGTTCTCGTCCCACGCCTTGTCGAGCAGGTCCTCCTGGCTGACGACCGCGCCCTCGGCGCGCATCAGCTCCTCCAGCACCGCGAACTCCTTCTTGGTGAGATGGATCTCCGCGCCGTCCCTGGCCACCTGGCGCTTGCCGGGGTCGAGCCGGATGCCGGCCCGCTCCAGCACGGGCGGCAGCGCCGGCGCGGACCGGCGGCCGAGCGCGCGCACCCGGGCCACGAGCTCCATGAAGACGAACGGCTTGGCCAGGTAGTCGTCGGCGCCGAGCTCCAGCCCCTCCACCTTGGCGTCGACGTCGCCCGCCGCGGTGAGCATGATGATCCGCGAGGCGGACCGCTCCGCGACCAGGCGGCGGGCCACCTCGTCACCGTGGACCTTCGGCAGGTCGCGGTCGAGCACGATCACGTCGTAGTCGATGTACCCCGTCTTCTCCAGGGCGGCCGCGCCGTCGTAGGCGACGTCCACGGCCATCGCCTCCCGGCGGAGGCCGGTGGCGATCGCGTCCGCGAGCACCCTCTCGTCCTCCACCACTAGCACGCGCATCAGGTCCTCCTCGCTGGTACGGACGCCTCATTGTGGCCCTGACCGGCGTAAGCCGCCGGTAAGCGGCCCCGGCACTCTACGTGACGTAGAGCACAGAAATTCACAGGTTTGCGCTGGGTCCTGTCATGGGTATGGGCCCGGGCACCCTCCATTGTCGTGTGCCGGGGTAGGCGCGTCTCTCCTGAGCGGATTCCGCGCCGGCGTCTCCGTGCCACGTCCGCCCCCTGAGAAAGAAGGTGAGATGGGCGAGTTCACGACCACGATCGAATCCAGGCTCGACCAGGCCTACAAGGGTCTTGAAGAGGCCACGACGAGCGGGGACGACTTCCTCGCCGACACCCTCACCGCCGAGATCGAGGACCTGCACCGCCTCGCGGAGGATCACGGCGTCTCCATCAACCGCTGACCGCGCCATCACCTGACGAAGGGGCCCGCCGTACGGCGGGCCCCTTCGACTGTGCCGGGCCGTGTGGAACTCCGTGGTGGTCAGTCCCGTTCGGGATCGAGGGGGACGAGCAGGTCGTGCAGTTCCTCGAAGAGCCCGGGCGCGGCGCACAGCACCATGTCGGGGCTCACCTTCCTGCCGTTCAGGCCGCCGAGCCGCGCCCCCGCCTCGGCGGCGACGAGACCGGCCGCGGCGTGGTCCCAGTAGTTGGCGCCGCGCTCGTAGTAGGCGTCCACCCGGCCCGCCGCCACGGAGCAGAGGTCGATCGCGCAGGAGCCGCCCCGCCGGATGTCCCTGACCCTCGGCACCACCTGCGCGACCACCTCGGCCTGCACGCGCCTGCGGGCGGCGCCGTAGCCGAAGCCGGTCGCGACGAGCGCCCGGTCGAGCGGGACGCCGGTGTTGCAGCGCAGCCGCTCGCCCCGCAGCCACGCGCCGCCGCCCCTGCGGGCGGTGAACAGCTCACCGCGCGGGACGTTGTTGACCGCGCCCGCGACGATCTCGCCGTCCACCTCGACGGCGATGCTGACCGCCCAGTCGGGCACGCCGTACAGGAAGTTGACCGTGCCGTCGATGGGGTCGACGACCCAGCGGACCACGCCCTCGCCGGGGGTGTCGCCGCCCTCCTCGCCGAGGATCGCGTCACGCGGCCGGGCCTCGGCGATGCGGGCGCGGATCAGTTCCTCCGCGGCCCGGTCCAGCGCGGTGACGACGTCGGTGGGGCTCGACTTGGTGGCGAGCACCTCGGGCCGCGCGGGCCGCTTGGCGAGCAGCATCTGGCCGGCCTCCTCCGCTATGCGGGTCGCCAGCTCCAGCAGCTCCTCCTCCCGAACGCGGTCGTCCCGCCGCTCCCGCTCGTCCATGCCGGTCTGCCCCCTCCTGAGTTCGTGATCGTGGCCGCCCGCCGGAACGGAACGGCCACGGATAACTCCCACATCCTTCCAAACCAGGATCGGGAGCTCTCGGACGGTCACCGCAGGGAGGCCGGGCGGCGCCACTCCTCCCCGAGCACGTGCTGACCCAGGAAGGCCAGGACGGTCTCGTACCACGCGATCGCGTTGCCGGGCTTGAGCACCCAGTGGTTCTCGTCGGGGAAGTAGAGGAACTTCGCCTCGGCCCCCGACCGCTGGAGGTCCCACCACAGCCGCAGACCCTCGCCGATCGGCACCCGGTAGTCCTTGTCGCCGTGGATGACCAGCATCGGCGTCCTGATCTCGCCGAGCCACCGATGGGGCGACAGCCTCTCGTAGCTGGCCGAGCCGGGCGCGCCGAACTCGCGCTGCCAGTAGTCCGCGCCGTCCGTGGTGCCCGCGAACTGCTCCAGGTTCCACAGGGAGGCGTGCGTCACGATGGCCCGGAAGCGGTCGGTGTGCCCGGCGACCCAGTTGGCCATGTAGCCGCCGAACGACCCGCCCATCGCCGCCGTACGCTGCTCGTCGATCTCCGGCCGTTTCAGGCACTCGTCCGTGATCGCCATCAGGTCGGCGTGGGTGACCGGGCCCCAGTCGCCCCAGCCCCGGTCGATCATGCCCTGGCCGTACCCGGTGGACAGGCAGGGGTCGGGCAGCAGCACGGCGTATCCGTGCCTCGCCATCAGCCAGGGGTTCCAGCGCCAGCTCCAGTCGTTCCAGCTCCCGAGCGGCCCGCCGTGGATCCACAGCAGGAACGGCGCCGGGCTCTCGGCGGTCGCCTCCGCGGGGACGACCAGCCAGCCCCGGATCTCGGTGCCGTCGTCGGCCGTGGCGGTGACCTCGGTCAGGGTGCCCGGCAGGTCGAGCGCGGGAACGGGCGAGGGCAGCGCGGTCACGGTGCCGTCCGGGTCGATCCGCACCGGCACGGGCGGCGAGTCGACCGCGCCGCGCAGGGCGTAGACCTCGCCGCCGGGGGCCGGGCACAGCTCGGCGTACGCGCCGTCGTCCGAGGTCAGCCGGGTCGTCGCCGCGTCGGAAGGCGCGTTGAGGGCGACCCGGAAGACCGGCCGGCGGCCCCGGTCGTCGGCGGCGACGTAGAGCTCCGCCGACGAGGGCGCCCACGCGACCGACGCGGGGAAGATCTCCTCGGCGACGGCCCGTCCCTCGCCGGTGGCCAGGTCGATCACCCAGACGTCGACGGTGGCCGAGACCCGCTCGGTGGCGTGCCGCTCCCGGGTGCAGGCGACGTGCCGCCCGTCGGGCGACACCACGACCGGCCCGCCGAAGTCGTGGCCCGGCGAGGTCGCGAGCGTCCGCCGGGACCCGTCCGCGACGTCGATCGCGACCAGGTCGGTGCGCCCCGTGCCGTTCGGCAGGAACTCGCGCCAGGCGGTGATCACGGCCGAGCCGTCGGGAGTGACCGCGAAGGAGGCGTCGCGCAGCGCGCCGCCCGGCTCGGGGGTCAGGTCCCGGACGTCCTCCAGGCCGTCCCGGGCGGCGCG
Organism: Microbispora sp. H10885; assembly: GCF_014161415.1. NCBI lineage: Bacteria > Bacillati > Actinomycetota > Actinomycetes > Streptosporangiales > Streptosporangiaceae > Microbispora > Microbispora sp. H10885. The sequence goes on from NZ_JABBWY010000002.1 coordinate 662,802, forward strand.
GCCCGCGAAGAGCCGGGGCTGCGCCGGGCCGAGGTCGTGGTCCCAGAAGCGGATCGGGTAGCCCTCGTGCAGGATCGCGCTGACGCCGTCGTCCTCGCGGCCCTTACGGCGCTCCTCCTCGGTCGCGGCGTCGCCGGGCAGCACCTCGGAGGCGTAGACCACCACGTCACCGGCCGCCCGGACCGCGCCGATCCCGCCGGGGCGGGTGGCCAGCCGCGAGGGCTCGCCCCGCTCGGGCAGCAGCCACAGCGCGGGCACCTCGCCGCCCGGCTCCTTGACCGTCTCGTCGGGCCGCCGGGAGACGAACAGCAGGCCTCCGTCCAGCAGGCTTCCGCCGGGGGCGAACTCCGCGCCCGCCTCCCCCTTCGCCGACCGCGTCAGCCGGTGCGGCTCGCCCTCGGGGGTGAGAGGGATCTCCCACAGCGCCGTTCCGTACGACCTGCCGTCGGGGTTGAGGGACTGGACCACGGAGACAAGCCGGGTTCCGTCGGGTGACAGCCGCAGCGACGCCACGCGCGGCAGGGCCATGTACTCGCGGATGTCGGGAAATTGGGTCACCGCTCGAACCTACTCGCCCGGGCCGACCGTCTCGACCCCCCGATAGTGTTGTCGTTCATGGGGAGCACCACGGGGTCTGATGCAGGGCGCGACGCGGGGTACGACGCCCTGCTCGTCGTCTCGTTCGGGGGGCCGGAAGGTCCCGAGGACGTCATGCCGTTCCTGGAGAACGTCGTACGCGGCCGGGGCGTGCCACGTGAGCGGCTGCTGGAGGTCGAGGCGCACTACCAGCGGTTCGGCGGGGTCAGCCCGATCAACCGGCAGTGCCGCGAGCTGATCGACGCGCTGGACGTGGACCTCCCGGTCTACTGGGGCAACCGCAACTGGCATCCGTTCCTGGAGGACGCGGTCCGGCGGATGAAGGAGGACGGCGTCCGCCGGGCGGCGGCCTTCGTCACCGCGGCCTACCGCTCCTATTCGAGCTGCCGGCAGTACCTCGACGACATCGCCCGCGCCCGCGCCGCCGTGCCGGGGGCCCCCGAGATCGTCAAGCTGCGCCACTACTACGACCACCCCGGGTTCGTGGCCGCGATGGCCGACCACACCCGCGAGGCGCTCGCCGCGCTCCCCGAGGACGTGCGGACCGGCGCCCGGCTCGTCTTCACCGCGCACAGCATCCCCGTCTCCATGGCGCGCACCGCCGGCCCGTCCGGCGGCGCGTACGAGGCCGAGCTGCGCGAGACGGCGCGGCTGGTGGTCGAGCAGGTGGACGCGGGACGGCCATGGGACCTGGTGTGGCAGAGCCGCAGCGGCCCGCCGCAGGTCCCGTGGCTGGAGCCGGACGTCTGCGACCACCTGGAGGCGCTGCACGCCGAGGGCGTGCCGGCCGTGACGCTGGTGCCGATCGGGTTCGTGTCCGACCACATGGAGGTCGTCTACGACCTCGACACGGAGGCGGCCGCCCTGGCCGGCAAGCTCGGCCTGCCGCTCACCAGGGCCGCGACCGCGGGTACCCACCCGCGGTTCGTGTCGATGGTGGCCGAGCTGCTCGCCGAACCCGCGCCCGCGCCGTGCCCGGGCACCTGCTGCCCGGCTCCCGCCCGCCGGCCCTCCTAGTGTCCTGAGTCAGGAGGCGTACGAGCGGGCGTAGGCGTCCGCGAGCGACAGCACCTTGTTCACGTAGTCCCAGGAGTGGTTGTAGAACCACACGGACTTCCTGAGCTTCTCGCCGCCCGCGCCGGCCCCGTTGGCGCACAGGTACTTGGCCGCCGACGGCACCGCGTCGTAGGGGCTCCAGATGTCCGCCTCGCCGTCGCCGTCGCCGTCCACGCCGTACGACTTCCAGGTGGCGGGCATGAACTGCATCGGCCCGAGCGCCCCGGCGGACGACGGGCCGTTGTTGCGGCCGTGGCTGCTCTCCACCTGGCCGATCGCGGCGAGGACGGTCCAGGAGAGGCCGGGGCAGACGGTCGCCGAGCGCTGGTAGAGGTCGAGGTAGCTCTCCGGCCGCCCCACCAGGGCCTGGCCCTGCGGCGTGGCGGCCTTCGGCCGTTCGCTCTCCGGGCCGATGCGCACGACCTGCGCGCCCTTGCCGAGCAGGCGGGCGACCGCATCCCGGTCCACCTTGCCGGGGTCGCCGTGCACGAGCACCACGACTCCGGCGGGGAAGCCGAGGCGCCGCCCCACCTCCTGGCTGACCAGCCCGTCGATGTCGGGCAGCCCGAGCGAGGCCGAGGCCGCGACCCGCAGCCGGGGGCCGCCGTCGATCTGGTAGTCGACGCCCAGCCGCACGCCGAGCCGCTTGATCGTCCCGCTGTCGGCGACCAACTCGCCCCGGGCGAGCCCGCTCCACACCTCCGGGTGCTCGGCCACCCGCTTGGGCGTCCACGAGCGGAACTGCGCCGGGTCGACCGCGAGCAGCCGCAGGGCCGTACCGGAGACGTGCACGGCGCCGCCGTCGGTGACCGCCACCTTCTGCACGTGCGGCAACTTGGCGATCTTGCGTAGCGTCCGCGCCGGAACCGTGGCCGGGGAGATCGCCAGGAGCTGCGGCGGCGTGACCTGCACGCCCGGCCCGCCCGCGACGGGCGCGCTCGACGGCAGCGTGCGGTCGGGCACGAGGGCGGCCGTGGTGGCCCGCGCGGCCGGGCGCGCCTTGTCCGGGCGCGGCCGGTCACCGGCCACGTCGCCGGCAGCGAGCGCGCCGGAATCGGGCCAGGTCACGAGGGCGGCGACACCCATGGCGAGCACGCTGACGATCACGACCGCGAGCCCGGTGACGATGGGACGGATGCGCCCGGTAGCGTAGGAAGAGCGGGAACGCACAGTCAGACCCCGCACCCCCGGCGACGGAAAATCACTTGCCCCATGATAGGCGGGCAGGCGAAGGTCGAAACCGGAAATAAATGACGTCCGCGTGCCTCAGGAGTTCTCACCGGAACTTTCCGCAGGCCGCCGCCGCTGTCCGAACGGCCGGCCCGGACGCACACGCACCATCGTGCCGAAGGGGAAACACCAATGGTCGGGCCGTATCGAGGGCTGTTCGGCACGCCCGGAGTCAAGGGCTTCGTTCTCGCGGGGTTCGTGGGGCGGGCGCCCATGTCGATGCTCGGCATCGGGGTCATCCTGCTCGTCAACGCCGTCACCGGCTCGTACGCGACGGCGGGGGCGGTCGCGGCGACCGTCTCGGTGGCCTTCGCCGTCGCCGCGCCCCTGTCGGGGCGGCTCGTGGACCGCTTCGGCCAGTCGCGGGTGCTCGTCCCGTTCATCCTCCTGCACGCCGCCTCGATCACCGCGCTGATGCTGTGCGCGCACGCCCGGACCCCCCAGTGGGCCCTGTACGCGGCGGGCGTGGCGTCCGGCGCCACCGGACTGTCGCTGGGCTCGATGGTGCGGGCGCGCTGGTCGCACGTGCTCGACGACCCCTCCCGGCTGCACACGGCGTTCTCGTTCGAGTCGGTGGCCGATGAGCTGATCTTCGTCGGCGGCCCGGCGTTCGTCACCGCGCTGACGACGGGCGTCAACGCCTACGCCGGGCTCATCGCCACGATCGTCCTGGCCGTGTCGGGCACCCTGGTCTTCGCCTGCCTGCGCGGCACCGAGCCCCCGGTCGTCCGGCACCAGAGGTCGGGCGGGTCGCCGATCGCGATCCCGGGGGTGGCGCTGCTGTCGGCCGTCTTCCTCGCCATGGGCGCGGTGTTCGGCTCGATCGACATCATCACGGTCGCCTTCGCCGACGAGCACGGCAACAAGGCGGCGGCCGGGCTGCTGCTCGCCTCGATCGCGGCCGGCAGCATGATCTCGGGCCTGTGGTTCGGGTCCCGGCACTGGAAGATCAGCCTGCGCAGCCGGTTCGTGCGGGGGCTGTCGCTGTTCGCGGCCGGGTTCACCCCGGTGCTGCTGATGGACGACATCCGCGCGATGGCCCTGGCGCTCTTCCTCGCCGGGCTGTCGATCTCCCCCACGCTGATCACCGGGTTCTCGCTCGTCGAGCGGATGGTCCCGGCCGGGCAGCTCACCGAGGGCATGGCGTGGATCTCCACGTCCATCGGCCTCGGGGTGGCCGTCGGCGCGTGGGCGGGCGGGCGGCTCACCGACGCCTACGGCGCGTCCAACGCGTACGGCTTCTCCTACGCGTGTGCGCTGCTCGCGGTCGCGGTGGGTCTCGGCGGGTCGGCGCTGGCCCGCGTGCGGCAGCGGGCCGGCTGACGCTCCGCCGTCCGGGCTGTAGGCAGCGGGGGCGTTCATGAGTAGTGTTCGCGTTCACTGCCGGGCACTGGAGCACAAGAGCATGAACGCCTTCGTCAACTGGGCGCGCAACCAGTCGGTCACGCCCGCCGAGACGCGCACCCCCGCCTCGGCCGCCGAGGTCGCGGACGCCGTACGGGACGCCGCGAGAACGGGCCGCCGGGTCCGCATGACCGGCACCGGGCACTCGTTCACCGGGGTGGCGCTGACCGACGGCGTCCTGCTGCGGCCGCACGCCCTGACCGGGGTGCTCGACGCGGGCGACGGCTGGGTGAAGGTGGCCGCGGGCACGCCGCTCCACGCGCTCAACGAGGAGCTCCACCGGCGGGGCCTCGCGCTCGCCAACATGGGCGACATCACCGCGCAGACCGCCGCCGGGGCGATCCAGACCGGAACCCACGGCTCCGGCAGGCACACGGGAGGGCTCGCCGACCAGGTCGCCGAACTGGAGATGGTGCTCGCCGACGGCTCGGTCGCGACCGTGCGGGAGGGCGACCTGTTCGACGCGGCCCGGGTGGGGCTGGGCGCGCTCGGCATCCTCACCGCCGTCACGTTCCGGGTCGAGCCCGCGTTCCTGCTGCGCGCCAGACGGGAACCGATGGCGTTCGGCCGGATCCTCGACGGGCTCGACGACCTGACCGGGGCCGACGACCACCTCGACTTCTTCTGGCTGCCCCACACCGACACCTGCCTGGTCAAGCGCAACAACCGCGACGCCGGCCCGGCCCGGCCGCCCACGGCGTTCAAGAGGTGGCTCGACGAGGTCTTCCTGGAGAACACGGCGTTCGGCGCGGCCTGCGCCCTCGGCGCCCGCCTCCCCCGGGCGGTGCCCGCGATCAACCGGGCGTCCGCCCGGCTGCTGGGGGCGTCGGAGCACGTGGACGCCTCCCACCGCGTCTTCACCTCCGTCCGCGAGGTCCGCTTCCTGGAGACGGAGTACGCGATCCCGCGCCGCCACCTCGCCCGCGCCCTGCGGGAGGTCCGCGACCTGCTGGACCGGTCGGGCCGCCCGGTCACGTTCCCGGTGGAGGTCAGGGTCACGCCGCCCTCGGACGCCTGGCTGTCCACCGCGTACGGCCGGGACTCGGCGTACATCGCCTGCCACGTCTACCGGGGCGCGCCCGACCCGGAGTACTTCGCGGGGGTCGAGGAGATCATGACCCGGCTGGAGGGCCGGCCCCACTGGGGCAAGCTGCACACCCGCGACGCGGACTACCTGCGCGGCGTCTATCCCAGGTTCGGCGACTTCGTGGCGCTGCGGCGTGAGATGGACCCTGACGGGCTGTTCGCCAACGATTACCTCGACCGGGTCCTCGGCGCGTCGCGGGATGGCTGACCCCATCGCCGCGTAAAGTCCCTCTCCACGGTCCGGCGTCTTCCGCGTGTCGCGTTGCCCAAGCCTCCCCCGGGGCAGGCACATTGCGGAGCACGGGCAGACCGGAGCCCGGCGCGCCACTCGAACCGAGGGAGCAACGCAGTAATGAGACCCTCCCGCAGGTCCGGCCGCACGGCGTACGGCACGTGCGCCGTCGCCAGGCCGTACGGACGGGCCGTGGGCGCGCGCCATCCGAGACACGACCCGCACTCTCGCGTTCCGGGTGCCGCCTTTCCTCTGGTCGATCATGACCGACGGGTTGCGGCGAAGTGAACGTCAAAAATGTGACCGGGGTCACAACACCTGCCTCGCCTCCTGGCGAGGCGATGTTCGGACATGCCGGGTACGGTGCTGGAAGGCAACCGGTTCACGCGAGAGACTCAAGGGTCCGGGGGAAGACAGAGCACGACGACGAAGGGACTCGCATGCAGGAGCTCCGTCTCGTCGCGGTGAGTGAAGACGGAACGTACCTCGTCCTGGCGACGGCCGGGCGGGGCACGCGCTTCACGCTGCCCGTCGACGACCGGCTCCGTGCTGCGGTTCGCGGCAACTTCTCCCGTCTCGGCCAGTACGAGATCGAAGTGGAGAGCCCGTTGCGTCCCAAGGAGATCCAGGCGCGCATCCGTGCCGGCGAGACGGCGGAGGAGATCGCGGCCACCGCCGGGATCCCGGTGGAACGAGTCCGCTGGTTCGAGGGGCCCGTTCTCCAGGAGCGCGAGTACATGGCCCAGCAGGCCCAGCGCGTCCCGGTCCGGATGCCCGGCGAGACCACCCCCGGGCCGACGCTCGGCGAGCTGGTGGCCGAGCGGCTCACCCGGCGCGGCGTGCCCGCCGACGAGATCGACTGGGACTCGGCCAAGCGCGACGACAACCTCTGGCGGGTGCGGCTCGGCTTCGTCTGGAACGGCCACACCCGGCACGCCGAGTGGCTCTTCGACCCCCGCCGCCGCCACATCACCCCGAACGACGACGAGGCCATGCGCCTGTCGGCCGCCGAGTACGTCGAGCCGGACCAGGCGGACGACGCCACCGTGCGGCCGTTCGTGCCCCGGCTCGCCAGCAAGCTCGCGCCCGTGCCGCCGCTGCCCAACGAGGTCCGCAGCCGCGACGAGTCCGCGTTCCGTCCCGAGCCGGTGCGCTATGAGCCGTCGCGTCCCGAGCCCGCGCGTGCCGAGCCGGTGCGTCCCGAGCCCATGCGCGCCGCCGAGCCGGTGAGATATGAGCCGCCGCGGGCCGAGCCCGCCGCCTTTGCCGAGCCCGCCGCCTTCGTCGAGCCGCTGCCGCGGCTGGGCGCTCCGCTGCGCCCGGAGCCCGGCCGGCAGCAGGACCCCGCCGCGCGGCGCGGCGACGGACGGACGGATCCGTCCGAGGAGGAGCTGGCCGCCTACCGGCCGGAGCTCACCCCGGTGCCCTTCCGGCTGCCGCAGTCGCTGATCTCCGCGCCCGAACCGGTCGCCCCGCCCGCCCTCCCGCCGGCTCGCGACCCCTACGACGCCGCCCCGCCCGCTCCCCCGGCAAGCCGGGACGCACATGACGCGGCCCCGCCCGCGTCCCCGGCCGCGCCTGTCCCGGACGCCGCGGTGTACGCACCGCCCCCGCCCCGAACGGAACCCGCAACACCCGCTTCAGCCCCGGACGTCGCGGCGTACGCGCTGCCTCCGGCCGAAGCCGCATCACCCGCTTCGGTGCCGGACGCCGCCGTGAGCGCCGCGCCTCCCACGCAGACCGACCCTGGAACGCAGGCCGCTCCTGCCGCCTCCGCGCCCTCTACCGCGCAGAGCGCCGCTGCGGCGAACACCGCGCTGCCCGCCACGCCCGCGACCTCCAGCGCGGAGTCGGAGCGTGGCGCGGACGCGCCCGTGCCGCCGCGGCTTACGGCCGCCGAGGATGGCGCTGCCGGCGACCGGACGGACTCGGGTGCGGACGTGTCGCCTGCCGTGCAGGCCGTCACGCCCTCCCCGGTGCCGGACGCTCACGTCAGCGCCGCAACCGGCTCCCGGACTGCCGCCGATGACGCCCCGGCTGCCGCTACGACACCCGCCCCGAAGGCGGATGCCGATGCTCGCGAATCGGACGCCGGTGTCCGGCCGGTGGGAGAAGCCGCGACACGCGACGTCGAAGCACCCGCCCCTTCGCCTGTCAGCGTGCCGTCTGCCGACGCTTCAGCAGCAGCCGCCCCGCCGACCACCGCGAGCGCGGACGACGATGCTCCGTCCGTCCAGGACCCTGTCACCGATGCGTCGCAACAGGCGGAGACCGTTGCGAAGGCGACCGAGGCGCCGAGCACCGCTACTGGCACAGCCACGGACGCCACGACCACAGCCATCGAGAGCGCGGACGCGGCCGATGGCAGCACTCCCAGCGCGCCGGGTGGCACAGCACCCGAAGCGTCGGCTGAGGACACGACCTCCGGCGGCCCGGGGAGCACCGACGCGGCGAACGCCGGCGTATCGGACACCGACACCGCCATGGCCGGCGGGACGGCGCACACCGACGACAGCGCCTCTGCCACGGCGGAGAGACCGGTGGTGGCCGACACCGCGACTGCCGAAGTCGCAACGTCGGCCACGGAGACAAACACCGCGGCAAGCGCTCCGGCGGACGCCGGGACGGAAGCCGCGGCCGACAGCGCGGCGGACACCGCCGTTCCGCCTGCCGTAGCTGCTGCAGCGGAGCCTGCCGCGGATGACACGGTCCAGGAGACGCGGCCCGCCGTGCCCGCGCCTGCGCCGCCTGCTGAGGCGGCCACCCCGGCCCCTCAGCCGCGCCCACGGCAAGCGGGAGACCGTGCGAGAGACGAGGCCAAGGGCGGCACGAAGGAAGGGCTGAAGGACAGCCCGAAGGACACCGCCAAGGAGGGTCCGAAGGAGTCGAAGCCGGAGACTCCCGCCCCTCCGGTGCCGAAGCCCGCTCCCCCGCGTCCTCGCAAGTCGCGCGGCCGGCGGGCGTCCGTACCGACCTGGGACGAGATCATGTTCGGGGCCCGCAAGCAGGACTGACGAGCGCGGCGGCGCTCCGGCCTTGCTCGTCCGCAGCTACCGGTGAAGCGCTCCGCTGCTTCGGTAGAGGCTCGTTCCCTTGGGAGGATCGAGTCATGGCAGCCACATCCCCCTAGCGCACCAAGCTGCGTAAGCGCGCGGCGCGGTTGGTCGAGGCCCGCGCGACGGCCTCGTCCGGGTGATACGGCGAAGTCGGCCGGTCGGCACGCAGACTTTCGCGTGCGTGGTGCGCGCCTGCGAGAAAGTTTCACGCGCGGGGCCGGGTGAGGCGGCCCCGGAACTGCGCGCCCTCCCGTACGGTCGGCGCCCCGGTTGCGGCGGGTGGCGCGGAGTGCGGCACGTCGTCCATGATCCACGCCATCCACATGATCAGGAGGCCGTGCGGGATGGCGTACCAAATGGGTGGGTCTCGGCGTGTGCTCGTCGCGGTGTTCGCCGCCGTGTTCGGGGCGGTGCTGGCCGCACCACCGGCAGCAGCCGCGCGGGCAGCGGACAGCGCGGTGGCGGCCTCGCAGGGGGCGGCCTCGCAGGGGGCGGCCTCGCAGGGGGCGGACAGTGCGGCGGCCGAGCGGAGCACGGACAGCACGGACAGCACGGAGGCCGCCGCAGGGGCGGACAGCGCGGCGGGCCGGTTCGGGCGGCAGGAGCTGCACTGGGGCGACTGCGCGGGGGTCGCCGACGCGGCCCTGCGGTGCGCGGAGGTCGCCGTGCCGCTGGACTACCACCACCCCCACGGCCGGAAAATCACGATCGTCGTCTCACGGCTGCCCGCGACCGACCCGACGCGCCGCCGTGGGGTGCTGCTCACCACCGGCGGCGGCCCCGGCGGGCCGGGCGTCCCGCTGCCGTCGAGCCTCGCCCCGATGCTGTCCTCCGAAGTGCGGGCGCGCTACGACCTGATCGGCTTCGACATGCGGTTCGTCGAGCGCAGCACGCCCATCGGCTGCGGCCAGGACGTGGAGGAGCCCGGCGGCTACTGGGTCCGCACGGCCACCTCCGGAAGCTTCCCCGCCGACACGGCCGAGGCCCGCGCGTACGCCCGTGCGTGCATGCGTGCCGCCGGGTGGGCGCTGCCCCACGCCACCACGGCGAACGCCGCGAGGGACATGGACGTCATCCGCGCCGCGCTCGGCGAGGAGAAGATCTCCTACCTCGGCGGCTCGTACGCCGGCATGCTCGGGGCCGTCTACAGCACGTTGTTCCCCCGCCGGGTCGACAGGTTCGTGCTGGACAGCCCGCCCAACGCGGACACGGTCTGGCGGGCGTACGAACTGGCCCGCACTCCGGCCTTCGAGGCCGGGACGGCCGCCTTCGCCGCCTGGACGGCCCAGCGGAACGCCGACTACGGCCTCGGCGACACCGCGCAGAAGGTCACGGACGCCGTCACGGGGCTCATCCGCCGCGCCCGCACGGCCCCGATCGTCGTGGGGGACCACGCCTGGACGTCCGATGAGCTGGGGACGCTGCTGGTGGTGGGCATCTACGACGAGCGGTCCTTCGGCCTGGTCGCGGCGGCCTTCGCCGCCCTCGCCGCGGGGCGGGAGCCGTTCGTGCCGTTCCCCCTCCGCCCGCTGCCCCCGGCCGGAGTGCCCGGGGTGCCCGCCGACAACCACACCGCGACCAACATGGCCTACCGGTGCGGGGACGGGCCGTGGCCCCGCGATCCCCGCGACTACCTGCGGGACATCGCCTCCTACAGCGAGCGGTATCCGCTGTTCGGGCCGGCCAACGCCAACATCACCCCGTGCGCGTTCTGGCCGAGGATCGAGGACGAGCCGGTGCGGCTGTCGGCCAACCGGTCGCCCGGGGTCCTGGTGACCGCCGCGCTGCGGGACGTGGCCGTGCCGATCGCCAACAGCCGCGCCGTGGCCGCGCGCATCCGGGGGTCGCGCATGGTCACCATCGACGCCCACACCCACGCGCCCTACCCCGCGTACGGCAACGCGTGCCTGAACGGCGCGGTCGACGCCTTCCTCACCACCGGGATGCTCCCGGCCGCCGACGTCGCCTGCTAAGGCCCGGTTTCTGACGCCCGGCGCCGACACCGGGCGTCAGGGACCGGCCAGGCCGTGCAGCAGCAGGCCGGTGAGCGCGTCGACGATCTCGTCGTCCGTGGCGGTGGGCCCGTGCTCGCCCGCCGTGAGGATGGCGTAGCCGAACATCGACAGCATCGCCGCCATCATCGCGGCGAGCAGGGCGGGATCGCCCGGCAATGGATGCCCGCGATCCCGCAGATACTCCAGGTGGTCCCGCAGCACCTCCGACTCGGCGGTCAGACTCGCCCAGGCGGCGCCGGAGGCCGGGCGCTCGGCGATCAGCGCCTGCATCCGCGCCGCCACGACCGGCAGGTTGGCCCGCAGCACGCTCCAGGCGACGGCCATGTGCCCGCGTAGCTGCGCCCGGTCGGTGAGGTCGTGGTCGCGGGGATGCCCGGCTGCCCCGATCTCCTCGTCGGCCTGGCCCTCCAGATCGGCCATCAGGGCTTGGAGCAGCTCCTCCTTGCTCTTGAAGTGCTCGTAGAACGACCCCGTCGCCCGGCCCGCCTCCGCCGCGATGTCCGCGATCTTGGTGTTGAGATAGCCGCGTTCCATGAACAGGCGGCGCGCGGCGTCCTTCAGCGCGACCCGGGTCTCGGCCGCCCTCGCCTTGCGCACCCCGCCTTGACGTTCGTTCATGCGTCAAATCATACTGAACCCAGATTCGCCGAATAAATATTCAGTGAACGTGAATTCAGGAGGATAGGATGCAGGTCATCGTGGCAGGCGGCGGAGTGGCCGGGGCGACCACCGCGCTCGCGCTGCGGCGCATCGGAGCCGAGGTCACCGTGTACGAGGCGTACGCCGACCCCGCCGGACCGGTCGGTTCGTTCCTCAGCCTGGCGGCCAACGGGCTCAAGGGCCTGCGCGCGCTCGGCTGCCTCGAAGCCGTGCAGCAGGCGGGCTTCGACGTGGCGCGCCAGCGCCTGTGGGCCGACACCGGCAAGCTCCTGGGCGACGCGCCACGCGGCCGCCCCGAGGGTGAGCCTCTGCACAGCGTCACACTCGAACGCGGCCGCCTCGTCGAGACTCTCCGCGCCCGCGCCGCCGCCCACGGCGCGCGCTTCGTCACCGGCGAACGGCTGACCGGCGCCGTCCGCGACGGCGACGGGATCCGGGCCCGGTTCGCGAACGGCCACACCGCCCGCGCGGACCTCCTGGTCGGCGCCGACGGCATCTGGTCGGCGACCCGGCGCGTGCTCGACCCGGCCGCGCCCGAGCCGGCGTACGCCGGGTTCTACTCCGTCTCCGGCGTCTCACGCGGCGTCGACCTCGAACCCGGCGTCTTCAACATGGTCTTCGGTCGTAAGGGCGCGTTCGTCTACCTGGCCGCCCCCGGCGGCGAGGTGTGGTGGTCGGCCCAGGCCGCCTCCGCGACGCCTCCCGGCCCGGACGAGGCCGGCCTGGACGACCTCCGGGACCTCTACCGCCACGAGGAGACGCCGTCCGCCCTGCTGCGCGCCGCGACGAGCGTGCGGCGCCCGACGCTCATGCACGCCCTGGCGACGGTGCCGGTCTGGCACGACGACCGGATCGCCCTGGTCGGCGACGCCTGGCACCCCGTCGGCGCCGGTCAGGGCGCGTCGATGGCGATCGAGGACGCGGTCGTGCTGGCCCGCTGCCTGGCGGCCACCGGCGACGCGCCCACCGCACAGCCCGCCGCTCTGGCAAGCGCTTTGGCCGCGTACGGGCAGGCGCGGCGGGACCGCGTCGGCCGGATGGTCAAGGCCGGTGACGACAACCGGGACGCCAAGGCCCTGGGCCCGGTCGCCCGCCGGTTCCGCAACCTGATCATGCCGGTCGTCTTCCCGTTCGCCTACGAACGCGCCACCGCCTGGCTCTACGACCACGACCCCGGAGCGGGCCTGCCGCCGGTCGGCCGGGTGCCCGCCGTACGCGGGTAGCCCACGCCGCCCTCCGTACCGACTTTTCGGTCATATTGCTCGTAGAGCGAACAAGTAGAGGTCAACCGGCCAACGCGGGCACAGACCGCCGTACGGATCATCGCGATGCGGTCGGGGCACCTGTCCAATCCGCGTAGCATCATCGGGCATGGGGTCGCCGAGAAAATCAGCGGTCGCGGGAGCCGCCGTCACGGTGACGGCGCTCATGCTGGCCACGCAGGGCTGCGCAATCATCGGCGGCGGATCGCCGAGGAACCTCGACGTCATCAGCGTGTCCAGCCCGCAGTTCCGCGACGGCGCCCCCCTGCCGCAGGACTACTCCTGCAAGGGGGGGCAGGGGAACCCGCCTCTTCGTTGGTCGGGCACGTCGGGCGCGAAGTCCGTGGCCCTCGTGGTCGACGACAGCAGCCCGCGCGGCGGGCCGGAGGTGCACTGGGTGGTGTTCGACATCGATCCCGACACGACCGAGCTGGGCATGGACGACGTCCCCCGGGGCGCCAGGCTGGGCAGGACGACGAGCGGGAAGGTGGGCTATACGCCCCCATGCCGGACCGATGGCAGCTACCGTTTCACTGTCTACGCGTTGGACGCGAAGCTCGGTCTGGAGCAGGGTGCCGGCCTCGCGCCGACGCTGGAGAGCATCGCGAGCCACACCATCGCACGTGGACGCCTCACGGCGGACACGATCGAGTGACATGCTGGGCACCGGAGGTAGTCGTGCTACACCAATCTTCACCTAGGGTGTGACAACGGTCATTGTGGTCGAGCAGAATCGGTTTCAATTGCTGAGCGCAGGTGGCCAGAGGGGGCAGGTCGCGTCGATGGCCGCGCGACCTCACCGGCGCCGCAGAAAGGCCATGGCCTTGAAGGTGGTGCTATGACTGCGGTCATTGTCGGTCTTGTCGCCGTCGTGCTTCTCGTGCTGCTGGTCGTGGCGCTGGGCATGCGGTCGATGAACCGCAGAGAGAGCGCTCTCTCCTCAGAGCGCATCAAGGCGATGGCCGAGAACAAGGGTCCCAAGCCGCGCCGACCGGCCGAGGAGACGTTCTTCGAGAGCTTCCCCAAGGGGTTCGACGCCTTCGAGGAGCCCGAGCCCGAAGCGCCCAAGCCGAGGCCGGCGAGCACCCGCCCCGGCAGCCGGCAGGCGCGGCCCGCGCAGCGCGGCGGCAAGCAGCCCGCCGCCGCCCGCGGCAAGCGCGGCGTGGACGAGTGGGGCGAGCCGGACGACTACGACGACGACTACTGGTCGCGCGTACGCGCCGACGAGGGCGGCTTCGGCGGCACGATCGCCGCGAGGATGGCCACCCCCCGGCCCGTCCAGGACACCTCAAGCCCGGCGAGCGCATCTCCGGGCGCGTCCCAGGGACAGGCGGCCGACGCCGACGCGGTGACCGTGCAGGCACCCCTGCCCGCGCGCCCCGCGGCCGGCCGCGCCGACGCCCCCGTCCCCGCCTCGGCGATGGCCGAGCAGAAGACCATGACGTTCGCCGCGCCGACGCCCGACCTGCTCGACGCCGCCGGCTCCCCCGCCACCGGCCCGTTCGACGCCCCCTCCGCCCCCCCGACCGGAGCAACACCGGCCGGTACGCAGAGCGGCAGGCCGGGCAGGTCCGGCAGGTCGTCGCGAGCGGCCCGCCGCGCCGCGGCCGCCGCCTCCGCCGACGCGGGTCAGGCGAGCGGTTCCTACGACATCCCCCGCGGCACCGGCCCCTTCCCGGCGTCCGCGGGCACCGGCCCGTTCACCACGCCGTCGGGCACCGGCTCGTACCCGGCGACGCCGGGCGCCGACGCCCTGGACGGCGTCCAGGCGAACACCGGCCCGATGGCCGCCTCCGGGGACACCGGCTTCTTCAACCGCGCCGCGGCCACCGGCCCGTTCCCGTCCGCCGGCGGCACGGGCTCGTACGACGGTCACGCGGCCGGTTCCTTCGACGCCGCGTCGGCCTCCCCCGTGCCGGAGACCGGGACCTTCGTCATGGGCGGCTATGACCCGGCGCGCGGCAGCGGCGCGTTCGAGGCGGCCGCGTCCCCCGTTCAACCCATTGCCCAGCCCGCCGACGCCCTCGCCGAGCCTGCGCCCCAGAGTTCCTTCGACCCTTGGACGGCTCGTCAGCCGGCCCGCACCGACGCCTACGACCCCTCCCAGGCCTCGACGGGCCCGTTCCCGGCCGCGCGCCCCTCGTACTCCCCCACCCAGGAGCCGGCCGTCGGCACCCCCGCTCCCGGCAGCCAGGGCAGTGCCACCGACCCCGGCTGGCCCGTGACCGGCAGCTACCCGCCGGCCCCCGCCGCCTCGGCTCCCGCTCCGGGCTGGGCGGCAGCCCGGGACGTGCTGGACGACCCCGAGCCGTCGCACGGCTCGTCCTCCTGGCCGAACGCCGAGACCTACCAGACCCCGGCCTACGACGGCTACCAGGCGGGCCACTCCGGTGAGTCCTCCTACCCGGCCGCGTCGTCGCCCGTTCCGCCCCCGGTCACACCGTCGTACGAGGTGAACCCCGGCTGGGCGTCGATCGACGCCTCCGACAGCGTGACGGGCGCCGCGCCCGGGTCCGCCTCGCCGTACGAGTCGGCGGGCTACGACGCGCCGTCGGGGCAGAGCCAGTACGGCTACGACCAGCAACAGCAGGGGTACGGCGGCACGCAGCCGTCGTGGCCCGAGCAGAACATGGGCGGAAGCTGGCCCTCCTACGACGAGCTGTACGGCGACGCCTCCACGTCGGCCGGCGGCCGTCGCCGGGGCAGCCACCGCGATCCCGACACCGACTATCCCGACTACTATCGGTGACTTTCCCGTTCCCTGCCTGGTGACGGTCTCCGTGGCTGACGTATCGTCGGCCCATGACCCTCAGTGACGGCACGATCTCGCATCGTGACTGGAAGTCCGTGCTCCGCCATGACGTGCCCGCCTCGCTGGTCGTCTTCCTGGTGGCCGTGCCGTTGTCGCTCGGCATCGCGGTCGCGTCCGGCGCTCCCGTCGCGGCGGGCCTCGTCGCGGCGGTGGTCGGCGGGGTGGTCGCGGGAGCGCTCGGCGGGTCCGTCGTCCAGGTGAGCGGCCCGGCCGCCGGGCTCTCCCTGGTCGTCGCGGAGCTGGTCCACACGTACGGCTGGCGCGCGACGTGCGCGATCACGGCCATGGCCGGGCTGCTCCAGGTCGGGCTCGGCGCGCTGCGGGTGGCGCGGGCGGCCCTGGGGGTCTCTCCCGCCGTCGTCCACGGCATGCTGGCCGGGGTCGGCGCCGTGATCGCGCTCTCCCAGCTGCACATCGTCCTCGGCGGCAGCCCGCAGCGCTCCGCGCTGGAGAACGTGCTCGAACTGCCCGCCCAGATCGTCCACAACCACACGCACGCCGTGCTGATCGGCGTCCTGACGATCGCGGTCCTGCTCGTGTGGGGCCGGATCCCGCGCCTGCGGGCCGTGCCCGCCCCGCTGGCCGCGCTGATGATCGCGACGCTGACGGCGGGGGTGTCGGGCTGGGACCTGACGAAGGTGGACCTCGGCGACGGGTTCTCCTCCGTCCAGGGGCCGCTGGCGCCCCAGGGCGACTGGCACGCCATCGCCGGGGCCGTCCTGCTCGTCGCCCTCCTCGCGGGGGTGGAGTCGCTGCTGACCTGTGTGGCGTCGAACCGCCTGCACGACGGCCCCCGTGCCGACCTCGACCGCGAGCTCACCGCGCAGGGCGTGGCGAACGTGGTGTCCGGTCTGCTCGGCGGCCTGCCGGTGGCGGGGGTCGTCGTCCGTACGACCACCAACGCGCGGGCGGGCGCCCGCAGCCGCTGGTCCACGGTCCTGCACGGCGTGTGGGTGCTGCTGTTCACCGCGGCCTTCGCCTGGATGCTCGCGCTGATCCCCCTGGAGGCGCTCGCGGCGCTGCTGCTGTTCATCGGCGTGCAGATGGTCAACCTCGGGCACGTACGGAACCTGCGCAACCACCGCGAGGTGCCGGTGTACGCCGTGACGATGGCCGGGGTCGTGCTGATCGGGCTCGCCGAGGGAGTGGCGATCGGCCTCGGGCTGGCCGCCCTGCTCGCCCTGCGCCGCCTCGCGTGGGTCTCGGTCGACGTCCGCCAGGACGGCGAGCGACACTGGCGGGTCGTCGTCACCGGATCGCTGACGTTCCTGGGCGTGCCCCGGCTGACCGAGGCGCTGCGCGCCATCCCCGCCGGGTCGGCGGTGGAGCTCGACCTGCACCTCGACTTCATGGACAACGCCGCCTTCGAGGCGCTGCACACCTGGCGGCTGGAGCACGAACGGGCCGGCGGCGAGGTCGACGTGGACGAGCCGCACGGCGAGTGGTACTCCGCCGCGATCAGCGGCGCCCGGCTCTCCCCCGCCAGGATCCCGCCCCGGCACGACCGTTGGTGGCTGCCCTGGGCCTACCGGCGCCGCGCCCACTCCGCCGGAGCCCACTCCCCGGGTCCGGGCCCGTACGGGTCCTTCGAGGTGGTCGGCGTGGACGGCGGGAGCTTCGCGGGCCACGACGACGCCGTGATCTGCGAGCCGCAGGGCGTGCCCGACCTCCTGGAGGGGACGCGGGAGTTCCACCGCAGGACCGCACCGATGGTCCGTCCGCTGCTCACCCGGATGGCCCGCGGGCAGTCGCCGTCGCACCTTTTCATCACCTGCGCCGACTCGCGGATCGTGCCCAACATCATCACCGCGAGCGGCCCCGGTGACCTGTTCACTCTGCGGAACATCGGCAACCTCGTGCCGCGTGCGGGCTCGGTCCCGCCGGACGACTCGGTGGCGGCGGCGGTCGAGTACGCCGTGAACGTGCTGGAGGTCCGCATGATCACCGTCTGCGGGCACTCCGGGTGCGGCGCGATGGCAGCCCTCCTCGGCGAGGTCCCCGACCTGCCGGCGTTGCGCGCCTGGCTGCGGCACGGACGGCAGAGCCTGGCCCGGTTCGTGGCCGCCGGGCCCGGCCAGGACGCCGACGACGCCGGGCCGCTCGACCGGCTGTGCCGGGTCAACGTCATCCAGCAGCTCGACAACCTGCGGACCCACCCTTTTGTGGACACGCTCGTACGGGCGGGCAGGCTGGAGCTCACGGGCCTGTACTTCGACATCGGCGCGGCCCGGGTGCACGTGCTGGAGCAGGAAGGCTTCACACCGGTCCCGGAGCTGCGCACCACCGGCTGAGCCGCACCGGCCCACAGCGCACCGGCCCACAGCGCACCGGCCCTCAGCGCAGTGGTCAGGAACGCAGTGGCCGGGAACGCACCGGTGCGCTTCCGCTGTGAGCGGATGATGTCCGCCGATCGTGAAACCGGGCGGACTCCGCGCGCCACAGCACCAAGGATGACCGTATGAAAATTCTGGTTATCGGTGGTTCGGTGTTCCTGGGCCGGGCCATCGTGGAGGAGGCGCTGCGGCGCGATCACGAGGTCACGACGTTCAACCGGGGCAGGAGCGGGACGGACCTGCCCGGGGTGGAGGCGGTGCGCGGCGACCGCGAGGTGACCGGCGACCTGTTGCGGCTCGCCGACGGCAGGCGGTGGGACGCGGTCGTCGACGTCTGCGGATTCGTCCCCCGGGTCGTCCTGGAGTCGGTGCGGGCGCTGTCCGGGCACGCCTCGCACTACACGTTCATCTCCAGCATCTCCGCGTACCCGGACTGGCCCGACAAGACGGGCGTCGATGAGACCTTCCCCACCCACGAGTGCCCGGCGGACGCGGACGCCGAGTTCGGCGACTACGGCGTGCTCAAGGCCGGCTGCGAACGCGCGGTGGAGGAGCACTTCGACGGCGCCGCCCTGGTCGTCCAGCCCGGCCTGATCCTCGGCCCGCACGAGAACGTCGGCCGGCTGCCCTGGTGGCTCGACCGCATCTCCAAGGGCGGCCGGGTGCTCGCGCCCGGCGACCCGGCGCAGCCGATCCAGCTCATCGACGCCCGCGACATCGCGGCGTTCACCCTCGACCGGGCGGCCGGTGGCACGACGGGCCGCTACATGACGGGCGGTGTGCCGGGCAGGGCCACGTTCGGAAGCTGGCTCGGCGACTGCGTGGAGGCCACCGGCTCGGGCGCGGAGCTCGTCTGGGCCGACGACGACTTCCTGACCGCTCAGGGCGTGGAGCCGTGGACCGAGCTTCCGCTGTGGTACCCGGGGGCGGACGGTCTGGGTGTGTGGAACCACTCCTCCGCCAAGGCCCTCGCCGCCGGTCTCACCTGCCGCCCGCTCCGCGAGACGGTACGCGACACATGGGAGTGGCTGAAGGACATCCCGGAGGAGCGGCGCAGCTTCCGCGGCGTCCGGGTGGGCAGCGGCATGGACCCCGACAAGGAGCGCCGCGTGCTCGCCGCCTGGGACGCCCGCTGACGCGTTCCCCAGCAGGAGCGGGGTCCGGCCCCCGGAAGCCGCGGGCCGGAGCGCGGTAGACGACCACGGCGGCACCGGACGCAGCGGCTCAGGGCCGCCCGGAGACCGCGGGCCGGAGCGCCGTGGACGACCACGGCGGCACCGGGCGCAGCGGCTCAGGACCGCCCGGAAGCCGTGGGCCGGAGCGTGATGGGACGACCACGGCGGCACCGGACGCAGGAGCGAGGGCTGCCGCCGTGAGGTGCACGGGCCGTAGGCTGTCGGGCATGCTCTGGGTGGCTCTTTCGATCGTGGCCGTACTGATCGTGCTCGCCGCGCTGGCCGGGACCGGACGTGCCCGTCAGGCGTCCCGCGGGCCCGCCCGCGGGACGTCCCGCCGCCGGCCCGCGCCACGCCCCCCGGGCGCGACGACGCGCCCGTCACGAGGTGCCCGGCCCTCCTCCCCGCCCTCCTCCCGTACGACCCGCGGCGGAACCCGGACGGGCGCCGCCACCGGCGAACGCACCGGCCCGCAGCCGGGCGAGATCTGGTGGGCCGACGTACCGTTCGAGGACGGGCCCGGGCACAAGGTGCGTCCCTGCGTGGTGCTCAGGACGTACCACGGCGGCGCGGAGGTCCTGAAGATCACCAGCCAGGACCGGAGCGACCGCTCCGACCACGTCGAGATCCCCACCCGCACGTGGGACCCGAGCGCGGACCACAACAGCTTCCTCGACCTCACCGGACCGGTCCGGGTGCCCTCCGCCTCGTTCGACGACAGAGCGGGCACCCTCGACCCCCGCGTCTGGCGTCAGGTCTGCCGGCTCCACGAGATCTCCCCGAACTGAGCCGGGTCGCTCAGCCCACGCCACTGAGCCCACGCCACTGAGAGCGTGCCGCTGAGCCCATGCCGCCGGGGCCGCCGCCTGCGCCGAGCCGCCCCCCCCCCCCCGGCGGCCCGGCGGCCCGGTGGCCCGGCGGAGAGATCGTACTCACCGGTAACTGAGTATCGGCGCTCATGTCCGGGCGGCGCCGGGCGCGCAGCATGGGCGCCATGACGAAACCAGTGAAGAGCACGACGACGACGGCCTTCTACCTGCAGGCCGTCATCTCGTTCGCGATCTCCCTCGCCGGACTGGCCGCCGGGATCCTCTACCTGCCCGTCACGACCTGGGTGCGCTCGTTCCTCGCCCTCGGGCTGATGTACGTGGTGACCTCGACCTTCACGCTGGCCAAGTGTGTGCGGGACCGGCAGGAGGAGGCGACCGTCGTCAGCCGGGTGGACCAGGCCAGGCTCGACAAGCTGCTGGCCGAGCACGACCCCTTCCGCACCGACTGAGCCGCCCCCGGCGCACCCTGCACACCTGCACGTCCGGCACGCCCGGCACGCCCCACGCGGACACCTGCCACGCGCTCCCGTCCGGCTCGCGAATCGCCACCGGACCGGCGGCGCGAGCGACAGAATGCGACGGTGCGACGACAGAACGGAGCCATCTCACATCACTTCAGTCCGGTATGTGACGAAGTCCTATCGCTTTATCTCCAACTTATTGACTTTCCTCGGCCACTATCGCCTAATTCCATCAAAAGTGATGCCCGGTGTGGTGGAAAGCATCGGGCACCCGTCTCGTCCCGCCTGGTTCCAGGGCCGGACCGCGCCCGTGGTCCGGTCCCGGCGTCACGCCGCGAGGCCCGGCCCCACCGCCGGCTCGCGGCCACGCGCCTCGCGGACGGAACGGCACAACGGATTGGGGAACCATGACCGAGGTAGGCAGGGGAACGACGCGGAGCACGCTCTCGCGGCGCGCCTTCACCACGGCGGCGACGGCCGCCGCGATAGCACCGCTGGTCGTGTCGGCTCAGGCCGACGCGGCGCCCGTCGGCAGGAACGCGACAGCGCCTGTTCGCCTGGGCAACCCGCGCCGCATCACCCTCTACGTCGAGAACCTGCCGAACGGCGACATGGGCTACGGCCTCGAGCCGGGCAAGGCCACGATCCCCGGCCCCCTCATCGAGATGGTCGAGGGCGAGACCCTCGAAGTCGAGCTGGTGAACAACGCGGACGTCACCGCCAGCCTCCACGTGCACGGAGTGGACTACGAGACGAGCAGCGACGGCACGCGGATGAACGACAGCGTGGTCGAACCGGGGGCCCGGCGCGTCTACGTCTGGCGCACCCACGCACCGGGCCGCCGCCCCGGCGGGACCATCGAGCCCGGCAGCGCGGGCTACTGGCACTACCACGACCACGTGGTCGGCACCGACCACGGCACGGGAGGCATCAAGAAGGGCCTCTACGGCCCGCTGGTGGTCCGCCGTAAGGGCGACGTGCAGCCGGACAAGACGTTCACCGTCGTCTTCAACGACGTACGGATCAACAACCTCCCGGCCGGGCCGCACTTCCTCGCCAAGATCGGCGAGCGGGTCGAGTTCATCGTGATCACGCACGGCGGCGCGTTCCACACGTTCCACATCCACGGGCACCGGTGGGCCGACAACCGCACCGGCCTGCTGGAGAGCCCCCAGGACCCGAGCCGGATCATCGACACGAAGACCACCGGCCCGGCCGAGTCGTTCGGCTTCCAGGTGATCGCGGGAGAGCGTGTCGGTCCCGGCATGTGGATGTACCACTGCCACGTGCAGAGCCACTCGGACATGGGCATGGCCGGGGTCTTCATGGTGTCCGATGAGAAGGGGAACGTGCCGGGCGGCCATGACATGGGCGGCATGGGCGGCGGTTCCGGCGGCGGCATGGACATGTCCCACTGAGGCGTACCGGCCCCCGCCCGACCACACGCCCGGCCTGACGCGAGCACGTACGTCGCGACGGCAGGCGGTACGGACGCGACGCGACGGCGCCCCCGAGCCCTCCCCCGTCGGAGGGACGGAGGCGCCTCGCCGATGGAGACACCGCTTCAGATGTGGGGCGGATCAGTACGGTATGCCCGTGACTGGTGACCTCCTCCGGGCCGGACTGGCGGCGACCGCCTCCGCCCCCACCCAGCCGGCCCTGGACTACTACGTGATCACGCCCGAGGCGGGGGCCGGCGCCGTACGGGCGGAGGGTCTCGTCGTCGAGGAGTTCGTCTTCAGCGGCGACCATCGGACCATCGGCCTGGACACCGCCGGATGGCGCGGGGACGACCGCGCCTGGTGGAGTTCGGCGGCCTTCGGGCGGGCCATGCGCGAGGACCCGGAACTGCGCGCCCGGGTGGTCGCCGTCGGCCGTACGGACGCCGAGGCCGCCTATCGCCGCCTCGGAGGAGGGGATCTTCCCGGCGAGGCGACACTGCGGGACCGCTTCCGCGACACCCTCGCCCTTCCGGACTCCGCTCCCCTGCGCCTCGGCCTGGAGGGGGGCTCCGGCGGGTTCCACGACTCCCGGACATACCGCGTCCTGTTCGCGGGCGATCTCCGCCTTGCCGGCCTCGCCCGCCTCGCGCCGGAGGTCGTCACGCTCGCCGAGAACGCCGACGACCCGCGTACCCGGATCGCCGGCACGGGCGGGCTGCGGACGGCGCGGGACGAGTTCACCTGGGAACTGCGCCGGATCGGGCCCGGCGTCGCCTGCTGCGTCGATCTCACGGCACGCCTGGGCACCACGTCCGACGACGCCCTCCGGCCGCTGCTCCGGATCCTGACCACGGCGATACGTCACGCGGGCCCGATCCCCGTGACCATCGAACGATTCTCGTAATTCCCACAAGAGGAAATATCGCCTAAGGCTGTCTTTATCGCCCATTCTCGGAGTCCCGACAGAAGGGCCATCACAAACCTCATTCGAGGAAACCGTGGATACTTCAGAAGAAGATGTGATATAGATCCTTTCACGTTGGTTCTGTATTGATCTGGGCTCTGGAGCGGCAGCATGGGCAAAGGGCGTGCGGGCAAGAAAACCAACAGAACCAGAATTTCGATCACGTACACGGTGCTTATCATCACGGGACTTCTGCTCGCCGTGGCGGGGGCCGTGGTGGCGATACTGGGCCTGGGCGGCGTCGTCGAGTTCAAGGGCGAGGTCGCCGGGGCGAAGGCGGAGACCACGAGCGTCGGACTCGCGGTGCTGGTGGTGGGCGCACTGCTGGCGGGGATCGTGGCCGTCAAACTGCCGGCGCAGGTGAACGTGCTGGGAGACGGTGGCCGGAGAGGCTTCACCGAGTGGTTCTCCGAGTTCGGGGTCAGACTCTGCGCCCTTCTGGTGGCGGCCGGCGTGGTCCTTCTGATCGTTTCCCTCTTCGTCTAGGCCGGCGATGTCGTGGGTCACGGCTCATATGGATGAGCGAATTGTCGAGATCGCCGGAGACGAGGGCAGCTCACCCAGCAGATATATGCAGTACGTTTTCGACGCCGGCACCGGCACGTACCTCCGTCCGGCGGACAGCGAGGAGATGCTCGCCTTCCGCGAGCGAGGCGTGAAGGCGGCGTACCTGCAGGCACAGGCCGGAGCCGAATTCGACGCGGACGCGCTCGAGCGCGCGTGGCCGGAAATCTGGCGCGAACTGACGAGGAAGCGCCCGGAACCGACGCCCGAGTATTACGCCGTCCTCGACACGGGCCTGCTCTCCCGTCACCCCCTCCTGCGAGGGCTGATCGTGGACGGGACCAACCTGACCACGGAACCCGACGGCGAGGACGCGAACGGCCACGGAACGATGGTGGCGCTCATCCTCGCGGCCGGCCTGACCCGCCGGCCGCGCCTTCTCAACGTGAAGGTCGCCGACGGAAACGGCCGCGCGACGCCCCGCGACCTGATCAAAGGGATCGAATGGGTCCGCGACTTCGCGCGGGGGACGTCGTCGCCGGTGTGCGTCAACATCAGCCTCGGCTGCTACTCACGGCGCTGGGGGTTGTTCGCCTGCGACGGCACCTGCGATCTCTGCGAGGCGGCCGTGGCGGCGGCCGCAGACGTACGGGTGATGACGGTCGCCGCCGGCAACGAGCCGAACAGGACGACGTGCCCGGCCATGGCCGGATTACGAGGGCGTGCCGACAACATCTTCGCCGTGGCCCAACTGGGATGGGACCGCAGCGGCGTCGGAACGGTCGCCATGCCCGCCGGCATGCAATGGATCCCGTACGAAGAGGGTGACGAATGAGCCCGGCGCTCCCCGCGCCTGGTCCGCGATGGACGGACGCCGCATCGTCTTCAGCAGTGCGTGCCCCGGCAGCGATGGCGAGCTGCGTGAGTAGCGTGGGCTGCGCCTGACCGAACGAAAGGATGTGAGGTGTGGGTGCGCCGTATTCCTGGTGCGGGGGTCACGGAGATGGTCGGACAGAGCCGGGATCGGCGGGGAGCTTACTTAGGGTCGTCGGGTACGGGAGCGGTGATGACCCCGCCGAGCAGAGTGTCACTTTCCACCATGTCCCGGTGGAACAGGACCCCGGAGAGGCGGCTGGCCGGCGCGAGCGCGGGAGCCACTGTCTCGTGCCGGTACAGGGACTCCTCCTGTGGGCCGAAGGCCGAAGAGATTACCCACGCGCCCGCCCGACGCCTGCCGAGGTGCTGGCCCGCCGCGGAGTCCAGCAGTAGGGGTACACCACGCCTGGAGGGAGGGGTGCTCGGGCCGGGGCGGCGCGCCGCCGGAGGGCTATATTCACAAATCGCGATAATTGTCGCCCGCAATATGTGGAGAATCTCCGGCACATTGGTGGGAAATGTCGCCGGACACCCCGTGGCCGGGGCTGTTCGCCGCCGTCTGCCGCGCTCCCGAACAGCGGAAACCTTCTCGCGCCCGCCTCTTCCGTATCAAAGCGGTTCGCTGGGTCGTCCCGTACATGAGCGCCGTCGCCGAGGTGGTAGTCATAGCCTGTTGCCGGACGAACCCCCCTGACGTGTGCTTTCGCCCCCTTGGAGGGCGTGGGCGGGTGGTGTGGAAGGTGGCCGGTCTCGCTCGCGCGTTCCGGACATCCCTTCGGCGTCCAGGCAAGCTCCGTCACAGTCAACCGCAGCTTTCGCTATTTCCGCCGAATGCCGACAAGTCTACATTTCGCCTGCTATGTATTGATTTTTTCGATCGGCTGACTAACGCTGATCGGGACGCCTGGTCATGGAGGGAGTAAGAATGCCTGTCACCCTGGATCGCTCTGAGGAGATCGTCTCCGCGTGGCGCAGCGGAGCCGACGTCGAGGGCTGGGACTGCCCGGCCGGTCCGCTGTTCATCGGCGAGTACGCCGAGTCGGAGATCACGCTGACGGCCCTGGACACGCGGAGGCCGAGCTCGTGCACGGGCGCCAACACCATTCCCTGCTGCTGATCGGACCTACCCGGTCAATGCGGATCGGAACGCACAGTCACGAAGGGAGTAGCAATGCCTCTCACACTGAATCGCTCTGAGGAGATCGTCTCCGCGTGGCGCAGCGGAGCCGACGTCGAGGGCTGGGACAGCCCCGCCGGTCCGCTGTTCATCGGCGAGTACGCCGAGTCGGAGATCACGCTGACGGCCCTGGACACCCGGCTGGCGAGCTCGTGCACCTGCAGCCGCTTCTGCTGCTGATCAAGGAAGGAGGATCCGAATGGCCGGGGACTTCGACCCGTCGCTGGACTTTTTGACCGCACCGGCGCTGGCCGGGCTGTCGGCCACGCTGGGATCGATCCCCGGCCTCACGGAGGCGGAGGCCCGGCTGGTATGCCAGAGCACCGCCGAAGCGCTGGAGGAGACCGTCCGCCTCAAGGTCAACAGGGTTCTGCTGCTGGAACTCAACGCCGCCAGAATCAGCGGAAGGCTGACCGCCGAGACGCCGCAGCTGCGGTGGCAGGAGTGGAAGGCGACGGCCGCGACGCCCGAGTTCTGGCTGTCCCTGACCGGGCACTACCCCACGATGCTGTCCAGGCTCGGCACGATCATCGACAACAGGTGCGCCGCGGCCGTGGAACTGGCCCGCAGGTTCGCCGCCGATCGCGCGGCGCTCACCACACTGCCCGGCGGTCTCCGCGGCGAGCTGGTCGGAGTCGACTTCGGGGCGGGAGACAGCCATCGCGGAGGGCACAGCGTCGTCGTCCTGCACGGCTCGCAGGGCAAGGTGGTCTACAAGCCCCGGTCCCTCGCCGTGGACGAGGCGCTGGCGCGGCTGATCGACCGCCTGGAACCCCAGCTGCCCGCCGGCAGCCGCATCCGGGTACCCGACGTGCTGATTCGCCAGGGGTACGGCTGGGCGGAGCACATCCAGCACCGCTACTGCGCCGACGAGACGGAGCTGCGGTCCTTCTACCGCGGTGTCGGGCACTGGCTGGCGCTGATGCGGCTGATCGGCGGCAGCGACCTGCACATGGAGAACCTCATCGCGGCCGGTCCCGCGCCCGTCGTCGTCGACTGCGAGACGCTGTTCACCCCGCACGTCCCGGCCAAACCGTCCGGATATGGCGACGCCGTCGACCAGGCGACCGACCTGCTCAGCGGATCGGTGCTGCGCACCGGACTCCTTCCCGGACGCGGCGTCTCGCTCGCCTGGCGCGGCGTCGACATGTCCGCCGTCGGAGGCCTGCCTGGCCAGCAGCCGTACACGCAGGTGCCGGTCGTCGTCGACGCGGGCACGGACATGGCGAGATTGGGAATGGAACGGGTCGAGCTGGGAGCGGTGAGCAACCACCCGAGCCCCGATCCGATCCTCGTCCACTACTGGGATCTGGTGCTGTCCGGATTCAGCGAGCTGGCCGAGCACCTCGACATGCTGGATCGGCGGGGTGAGCTCGCCGGGCTGCTCACGGACTTCGCCGACCGTCCGATCCGGGTCGTGCTCCGCGCCACCGAGGCGTACGCCGAGCTGGCCCGCATGTTGTGGCACCCGGCCTCACTGCACGACGAGCCGACCGCGATGGGCAAGGCGGCGGGGTTGCTGGCCCAGCATGCCGAGAACCTGCCCGGCGCGCCATCGGACCCCGAGGTGATCGACGCCGAGGTGGCCGAGTTGCTGGTCGGCGACATCCCCTTCTTCGCCACAACCCCTGCTCGCGGCCGTCTGGATGGCCCTGGCGGAACCTCGTACGGAGACGAGCAGGACCTCATCGCGGACGCGCTGCGGCGCTGGCGCGACCGCGACGCGGCCCTGGACCGTGAGGTGATCCGGTCCGCTCTGGTCAGCGCCTACCTCAATGAAGGGTGGATGCCTGCCAACAAGCGTATGACCGTGCCTCTCATCCGGCACCAGGACCTCGAGCGGCGCCGGCGCCGGATCGCGGCCGGGATCGCCCGCAGCATGCTTGACACGGCGGTCCGGGGCGACGACGGCACCGTCACCTGGACCGCGCCGGTGCTCACCTCCGACGGCTGGTTCGTACAGTCGCTGTCTCCCGACGTGTACGGCGGGGCGTACGGGGTCGCCATCACTCTGGCCGCCTACGTGAGTGAGACCGGGCAGGGCAGGGCCGACGAGGTGCCGGGGCTGGACGGGCTGCTCGCCGATCTCCTCCATACGATCAGGCTGGCCGAGGAGCGCGACGCGGAGGCACGCCGCACCGGGCCGCGGCGCCGCCCCGCCACCCCAGGCGGCTATGTCGGCATCGGCTCGCAAATCTGGAGCTGGCTGCTGCTGCGCAGGCTGGGCACCGTCGGCTCGCAGGAGGCGGTCGCCCGGGCCGGCGCCCTGGCGGGGCAACTGCCCGAGGCGGTGGCCGCCGACGGGGTGTACGACCTGCTCACCGGCATGGCAGGCGCCATCGTGCCGTTGCTCCGCCTGTCGGAACAGACCGGTGACCAGCAGTGGTCCATGCAGGCCGACCGCATCGGGGAGCGCCTGCTCTCACTGGCCCACATCGACGACCGGGGAGCACGCTGGCCCAGCACCGCCTTCCCACAAGGGTTGGGCGGGGTCTCACACGGCGCCACCGGGATCGCCTGGGCGCTGGCCCGGCTCGCTGACAGTGCCACGGCCGGCGCTGCGGACTTCCGCGCACTGGCAGACAGGGCCTTTCTGTACGAGGAGTCACTGTACGACCCGGCGGAGAAGGGCTGGCGTGACCTGCGTGAAATGGACGACCATCGCGTGACCTCCAGCGCATGGTGCCACGGAGCCGCCGGCATCGGCCTCGTCGCGGCCGACCGGCTGGCCCGCGAAGGTGCCCCGCGCTGGGCGGACGTGCTGCGCCGGGCCGCCGCGTCGTCCTGGTCGAGGGGCATCGGCTGGAACCACACGCTCTGCCACGGAGACCTCGGCACCTGGGAAATCGTGCGCCACGCGATCGATGTGGGTGTCGGGCCCGAAGAGCTGACGCCGGAGTACCTCGCCGCGTACGTGATCGGCAGCATGGACGAGCACGGCCCGGTGAGTGGCCTTTCACGTGACGCCTTCAGCCCAGGTCTGATGCCGGGAGTGGGCGGCATGCTCTACCAACTACTACGCCTGCACCCCGACACCTTCCTCCCCTCCGTCCTGCTCCCTGACCCGGAGAACTGACCGCCCCGTCTCCTCTCCTGCCCGCCCCGGTTCTTCGTGCCGCGGTGCGCTCTACCGAAAGTCGGAGTGGACCGAAGCCATGGCGTCCTCGGTACCGCAGCCGAGGACCGTGGCCAGGGCACCGGTCACGCCGGCGCCGTTCAATCCCCCGCGTCTACTGGCGTGGCAAACTGAGGCGGCGCCAGCAGATCAGGGCGCAGCCGATGCTGAGGAAGGCGAGGTGGATGTCCTCGTGGCGCCGAAGTACCGCACCGACGTGGATCTTTTCGCGCGCTCGTGGACGGCGTTGCGCAGGGCGGTCGCCGAGCTTCCGGATGAGGACTTCGCCCAGCGGTCGGGCTGTGCCGGCTGGCTCGTGCGGGATCTCGTGTGCCATCTGGTCATCGACGCGCAGGATGTCCTGATCACCCTGGCGACCCCCGTGGAGACGGAACCGACCCGCGACGCGGTGACCTACTGGGAGGTCGCCACGACGCCGCCGACCGGCGACGACCCGCTCGACGCGCTGGTCGTCCGGCTGGCCGCCGCGTACGAGGAGCCGCGGCTGCTCAAGTTCCACCTCGACGACGTCGGCTCCGCCGCAGGCCGTGCCGCCGGGCTCGCCGACCCGCACCTCCGGGTCGGGACCCGCGGCGAGGTCCTCACCGTGGACGCCTACCTGTCCGCGTACGTCATGGAGTGGACACTGCACCACCTCGACCTGGTCGCGCACCTGGCGGACGCCGCGGGACCGCCCGCGGAGGGGCTTGCCCGGTCCCGCGAGATGCTGGAGAAGATCGCGGGGAGCGCGTTTCCCTCGTCGTTCTCAGACAGGGACGCGCTGCTGGTCGGCACCGGACGGCGAGCCCCCACAGACGCGGAGAGGACCGAACTGGGCGAGCTGGCCACGAGACTCCCGCTCGTCCTCGGATAACCGCAGGGCCCGGACCGTCGTCACGGTCATCCGGCCGAACCCGGGCCCGGGAGGAGGTCGACGTCGTCGGCGTGCATCGGCTCCCCGCAGTGACTGCAGCGTGGGTCGACGTGGCCGATCTGCCCGCAGGCGTGGTGACGGTACAGGACGGGAGGCCCGGCCTCGCCGGCGAGCCAGCGGTCACCCCACCGGGCCATCACCATGAGCATCTCGACGAGATCCACACCCTTGGCGGTGAGGTGGTACTCGTAGCGGGGACGGGCGTCGTAGGGCAGCCGTTCGAGCACACCCTGTTCGACCAGGTAATTGAGCCGCTCGGTGAGTACCTTGCGGGAGATCCCCAGGTCGGCCTGGATGTGGTCGAAGCGGCGCACCCCGGCCCACACGTCGCGCAGGATCAGCGGCGACCAGGGCTCGCCGATCACGTCCAAGGTGCGCGCGATGGAACACGCCATCTCCCCGAACCGCGTTCGCTGCATGGCAGCAATCTAGCAAGTGGGGTTCCCTTACGAAACCTCGGGTGTTACCTTTCTCAGCGTCTCTTGAAGAAACCTCGAAAGGGATCCGATGACATTCGTGAGGCGCTTCGACCACGTCGGCATCACCGTCGCCGACCTCGACGCCGCGACGGCGTTCTTTGTCAGCCTCGGTCTGGAGGCTGATCAGAAGATGGCCGTCGAAGGCGAGTTCCTGGACACGGTGATCGGCATGACCGGCGCCCGCACCGAGATCGTCATGCTGCGAGCGCCCGGCGGAGGTACGACGCTGGAGCTCTCGAGCTTCACGCGGCCGGACCACCTCCCGGGTTCGCCTGCCGCGCCGGCCAACGAGCTGGGCCTGCGCAACGTCGCCTTCGAGGTGCAGGACCTCCAAGCCGCGGTCGGCCACGCCGCAGCCGGCGGCTACGGCCTGGTGGGGGGCATCGGCGAATACGAGGGCGTGTGGCGGATGGCCTACGTCCGCGGGCCCGAAGGAATCATCGTCTCGCTGGCCGAGCGCATCGAGAAGTAAGGAGACATCATGAGCACGACCGTGACCGACGAACAGATTCGGGCGCTGGCCGCGACCGCGAAGCCCTACAGCCTGGCGCTCCTTCAGTGGGGGCCGGAGCGGACCATGGACGGCGCCGACGCGATCGAACTCGAACACCAGCGACGCATGGTGTCGCTGCGCGCCGAGGGGGTGATCGCGATCCTGTGCCCGGTCGCCTCCGACACCGTGGCCGGCGTCGCGATCATGACCGTGCCGGCCGAGGAGGCCGCGGAGATCATGGCCGGGGACCCCTGCGTTCGAGCCGGGATGCTGCGCTGCGAGGTCCACCCGTGCCACGGCTTCCCCGGAGACACCCTCCCCGGATAGGTGATCCCGGCCGGGGGCGTCTGTTCCCCGGTCCCCGACGGGTCGCTGCCGGGGTTGGACAGCGGCATCCGAACCGCACATGAACCGAGGTCAGGGGTGTGAAGGTGGACGAGCCGGCCTGTAGGCCGGGTTCTGTGGCCAGCCACGGGGGCTGACCGGCGGCCATCCATCTAGGACCGCCGTTGCCGGCGGCCTCAAGCGGTCTACCCGCGCGGCTCGGGCGGGCAGCCCTCGAACGTCGCGCGCGGGACGTTCCGGAGAACGTCCCTTCTTGACCTTGCTCCGGGTGGGGTTTACCGAGCCGCCCACGTCACCGTGGGCGCTGGTGGTCTCTTACACCACCGTTTCACCCTTACCCCTGGGAAGGGGCGGTCTGTTTTCTGTGGCACTGTCCCGCGGGTCACCCCGGGTCGGCGTTACCGACCACCCTGCCCTGTGGAGCCCGGACCTTCCTCGGCAGGGCGCGAGGCCCTGACGCGGCCGCCCGGCCGGCTCGTCCGCCGTGAAAACAAGCCTATCGGCTCCCGCTCCGTTCCCCGGCACAGCCGGAAGTCATGTGAGGATTCTGCGAGTTCTCCACCCGGGGCGGGCGGGCCGGCGGCAGCGGCGCAGGCCACGGGGGGACCGCTCACAGAGATCTCACAGGCTCTCTCCCGGAACGCCAAGACGGGTGGGCCAGCCTGCTGCGCATGATTGAGATACGCGGACTGACCAAGCGCTACGGCGACGTCACGGCCGTCGACGGGCTGAGCTTTGACGTACGGCCGGGCGTCGTCACCGGCTTTCTCGGCCCGAACGGCGCGGGCAAGACGAGCACGATGCGGATGATCCTCGGCCTCGACCGGCCGACGAGCGGAAGCGCCACGATCGGCGGACGGCGCTACGCCGATCTGCCCACGCCGCTCCGCGAGGTGGGCGCGCTGCTCGACGCGCACGCCGTGCATCCGTACAGGAGCGCCGCGAAGCACCTGCTGGCCCTGGCCCGCGGCAACGGCATCGGCCGGCGCCGGGTGGACGAGGTGCTCGGGCTGGTGGGGCTGGCCGACGTCGCGGGTCGCCGCCCGGGCGGGTTCTCCCTCGGCATGAAGCAGCGCCTCGGCATCGCGGCGGCGCTGCTCGGCGATCCCGGCGTCGTGCTGCTCGACGAGCCCGTCAACGGGCTCGACCCGGAGGGGATCCGCTGGATCCGCTCCTTGACGCGCGATCTGGCCTCCGAGGGCCGCACCGTCCTGCTCTCCAGCCACCTGATGAGCGAGATGGCGCTCACCGCCGATCACCTGGTCGTCGTCGGCCGCGGGCGGCTGCTCGCGGACACCGGTCTCGACGCGTTCGTACGGTCCGCGGCCCGGGAGACGGTCGTGGTCCGCACGCCAGGCGCGCGGCCACTCGCCGCCCTGCTCGAAAAGGCCGGCGCGACCGTACGGCCCGGCGCCGGGGACGAGTTGCTGGTGACGGGGGTGTCCGGCGCCGCGGTCGGTGACATCGCCGGCGCGCACGGCGTCGTCCTGCACGAACTGACGCCGCGGCGGGCCTCCCTGGAGGAGGCGTACCTCGAACTCACCGGCGGCAGCGCCGATTTCGCCTCGGCCGGCGCCCGGCCCGCGGCCCCCGCCGAAACCGAAGCCACCACCACATCCATGACCATCAGCGGAGCCGCCCGATGACCGCGTACGACGTCCTGCGTTCGGAATGGGGCAAGTTCCACAGCATCCGGGCGACGCTCGGCTGCCTGGCCGGGGCCCTGGCGGCGACCGCGGCGTACGGGTACCTCTTCGGGCTGGCCGACGCCCGCCGGTATCTGGCCGGGTCGGCGGCGGACCGGGCGGCCTTCGATCCCACCGACACGGGCTTCCGCGCTCTCGTGCTCGCGGGGGTGCTCGTCAGCGCGGTCGGCGTGCTCGCCGTGACGTCGGAGTACGCCTCGGGGACGATGCCGGTCAGCGTCGCCGCCGTGCCCAGGCGGGGCCTGCTGCTCGGCGGCAAGGCCGCCGTCGTCGCGGTGGTCACGCTCGTCGCCGGGCCGCCGATGGCGCTGGTGTCGTTCACACTGAGCCAGCTCTCGCTGGCCGCGCGGAACGTGCCGAGCGCGGGCCTCGGCGACCCGGGCGTGCTCGGGGCCGTCGCGGGCGCCGGCCTGTTCACGGGGCTGGTCGGACTGTACGGCGTGGCGCTCGGGTTCCTGCTGCGCAGGTCGGCGGGCGCCGTCTCGCTCGGGACTTTCCTGCTGATCCTGCCCGGCATGGCGTCCCTGTTCCCCGATGCGCTGGCCGAATGGATCGTCGCCTGGTGGCCGAGCGCGGCGGGCGCGCGGGTGTTCGCGGTCCATCCGGGGTCCGGCGGGCCGGCCCCGCTCACGGGGATCGGGGTGCTGGCCGCCGCCGTGCTCGCGCTGCTGTGCGCGGCCGCCGCCGTCTTCCGGGCACGGGACGTCTGAAGGCACGTGATCCTGGACGGCGGACCTATCCTGCCGCTGACCGACGAAGGGAGGCCGGAGTGGACGGGCGGCGCCTGCTCGTGGTCGACGACGAGCCCGTGGTGCGGGAACTGCTGGCGGCCACGCTGCGCTTCGCGGGATACACGGTGACCTCCGCCGCGACCGGGTCGCAGGCCCTTGAGGCGGCGGGGGCCGAGCCTCCCGATCTCGTCCTCCTCGACGTCATGCTGCCCGACATGGACGGGTTCGAGGTCATCCGGCGTCTCCGGGAACGCCCCCGCCCGCTGTCCGGTGACCGTCCGGGACAGGTGCCCGTCCTGTTCCTCACCGCGCGCGACACGACACAGGACAAGATCAACGGGCTTCGGCTGGGCGGCGACGACTACGTGACCAAGCCCTTCGACCTGGAGGAGTTGCTCGCCCGGATCGAGGCCGTGCTCAGGCGGGCGGGGGCGGCCCCGGAGGACCGCACGCTGCGGGTGGCCGACCTCGAACTCGACCCCGACGGCCATCAGGTGACACGCGCGGGCGTTCCCGTACGGCTGTCGCCGACCGAGTTCCGCCTGCTGCACTACCTGATCCTCAACGCCGGGAGGGTCGTCTCCAAGGCGCAGATCCTGGAGCACGTCTGGCGGTACGACTTCGCGGGTGATACCAGCATCGTGGACACGTACGTGAGCTACGTGCGGCGGAAGATCGACAAGGCCGGGCCGAAGCTGATCCACACCATGCACGGCGTGGGCTACGTCCTGCGCGGGCCGCGCCCGTGACCCGCCGGACGGCACGCCGGAGGAGCCTGTCGCTGAGGGGGCGGCTCCTGCTGATCACCCTGGCCCTGCTCGCGGCGGGCCTCGCGACCAGCGGCGCGGTCGCCGTCGCCACGCTCAGGGCCCACCTCATCGAACGGGTGGACCAGCAGCTCGGGCCGATGGCGACGCTGTTGTCGCGGGTCCCCGCCCGGCTGGTGACGGCCCCGCTCACCGGCCAGAGCCGGGTGCCGCTGAGCGCCCTGCCCGGCATGGACCTGATCGACCAGGTGTATCTGGCGTACCTGCGGGCGGACGGGACCGTCGAGCAGGAGGGCGGCCCCTGGCTGCGGGGACGGGGTCCGGAGCTCTCCCTGCTCGACGCCGCGACGGTCCGCCGGCTGGGCGGGCGGCCGTTCGACGCGAGGGACGACCACGGCGCCGCATGGCGGGTCGTCGCCGCCCCCCGGGCCGCTCTCACCACCGTGGGGCCTCGTGAGGGGCCTGGCGAGGGGCCTCGTGAGGGGGCGGCCGAGGGGGGCACCGTCGTCGTGGCCGCGTCACTCGGCGGGGTCAGGTCGACCGTCGGCCGCCTGACGCTCGTCTGCGCCGCGACCGCCGCCGCCCTCATGACGTCACTCGCCGTCATCGGCTGGTTCGCCGTAGGCCGGGGCCTGCGGCCGCTGCGCGCGATAGAGCGGACGGCGGCGGCGATCGCCGCGGGCGACCTGTCCCGGCGGGTGCCCGTGCCCTCCGCTCCGCACACCGAGGTCGGGCGGCTGGCCGCCGCGCTCAACACGATGCTCGCCCAGCTGGAGGCGGCGTTCGCCGGGCGGGAGCGGTCGCAGGCCCGGATGCGGCGGTTCGTCGCCGACGCGAGCCACGAGTTGCGCACGCCGCTCTTCGGGATCAAGGGATTCGCGGAACTGCACCGGATGGGCGGCCTTCCCGACGTCGACCACACGCTCGGCCGGATCGAGAGCGAGGCGGTGCGCCTGGTCCGGCTCGTGGAGGACCTGCTCCTGCTGGCCCGCCTCGACGAGGGCGAGGACGCCCTCCCGATGGACCTCGCGCCCATGGACCTGCGGACGCTCGCCGCCGACGCGCACCACGACCTCCGCGCGCTCGATCCCGCCCGGACGGTCACGCTGACCGGCCCCGACGGGGGCCCGGCCGGCGCCGCGCCCGTACACGGCGACGAGGCGCGGCTGCGGCAGGTGGTCTCCAACCTGGTGGGCAACGCCGTCGCCCACACGCCGCCGGGCACCCCGGTCAGGATCGGCGTCGGCACGGTCAGCGCCGGCGGCGGCGCCGAAGGCGTCCTGGTGATCGCCGACGAGGGGCCGGGGCTGCCGCCGGAGGAGGCGGAGCGGGTCTTCGACCGCTTCTACCGCGTGGACGGATCACGCAGCCGCGGCGGCGCGGGAGGGGCCGGCCTCGGACTGGCCATCGTCCGGTCGATCGTCGCCGCCCACGGCGGGCGGGTGGAACTGCGGACCGCGCCCGGCGCCGGGGCGGCCTTCCGCGTCGTCCTGCC
Source organism: Microbispora sp. H10885 (assembly GCF_014161415.1). NCBI lineage: Bacteria > Bacillati > Actinomycetota > Actinomycetes > Streptosporangiales > Streptosporangiaceae > Microbispora > Microbispora sp. H10885. The sequence continues at coordinate 698,039 of NZ_JABBWY010000002.1, forward strand.
CGTCCACCCGGCGACCGGCGCGCCGACTCCGCCGGGCGGGTGGCCTCAGCCGAGGTGCGCCGTGTCGTTGAACGTCCGCACCACGGAAGGACCGTCGGCGTAGTAGTCGATCGCCGACAGGCAGGCCAGATCGAGGTGCATCCGATAGAGGGCCTCGGGCGGCGCGCCCAGGGCGAAGCGGATCAGCGTCTTGATCGGGGTCACATGGGAGACCACGACGACGCTGCGGCTCTCGTGGGCCTTGACGATGCGTTCCCTCGCCTGCTCGACCCGCCGGGCCGTCGAGGCGAAACTCTCGCCGCCGGGCGGCGCCACCTCAGGGTCGGCCAGCCAGGCGGCCAGCTCATCAGGCCAGCGCCGCTGGATCTCCGCGAACGTGTACCCCTCCCACGCCCCGAAGTCGGTCTCGCGCAGGTCCTCGTCCACGAGCACCACCGAACCCGTACGGGACGCCACGGCCTCCGCCGTCTGCCGGGCGCGGGCGAGCGGGGAGGTGACGATCACCTCCACCCGCCGCGGCCCGCGGGCCAGGCGCGCGGCCGCGGCCTCGGCCTGCGCGAGCCCCGTCGGGGTGAGCTCCGGGTCGCCGAGCCCGGAGAACCGCTTCTCGATCGAGAGCGGCGTCTGCCCGTGCCGGAGCAGCAGCAGCGACGTGGCGGTCCGGGTGGCCCCGGGCATCCATCCGTGCCCGCGCCGATCGTCGGCCACGGCGTCCGTGCCCCGAGCCTCGCGGTCCCCCGGTCTCGCACCGCGTTCCACGGACGCGGCCCCGCCGGGGGCACCGGTGCCGTCGTCCCGCGCGGGGGCGGGGAAGAGCGTGCCGGGGTCGGACGGGTCGGTGCCCGGGCCCACGGCGTGCCTGGTAGCGGACCCGGTGGCGGGCCCGCTATCAGGCCCAGTGGTGGGCGGGGTCCGCGGGGCGGGGGTGGCCGGGCCCGCCCGCCAGGTCTCCCCCCGGGCCGCGGCGTCCATCGCCTCGTTGGCGAGGCGGTCGGCGTGGGTGTTGCGCTCCCGCGGAATCCAGGTCCAGGTGACGCGCAGGCGCCGGGCCAGGGCCGCCGCCTCCAGGGCGAGCGGGCGCAGCCCTTCGTGCTTGACCTTCCAGCGCCCGGCCATCTGCTCGATGACCAGCTTGGAATCCATCCGCACCTCGACCCGCGCGCCCTCCACGCCGAGGGCGAGCAGCGACTCGAGCCCGGCGATCAGGCCGCGGTACTCGGCCACGTTGTTGGTCGTGGTGCCGATCGACTCGGCCGCCTCGGCGAGCACGTGCCCGGCCTCGTCCTTGACCACCGCGCCGTACCCGGCCGGGCCGGGGTTGCCCCGCGACCCGCCGTCGGCCTCGACGACGTACCCCCCGGTCATCCACGCACCCCCGTCACCCGCACGCCCTCGTCATCCGCACACCCTCGTTCACGCAGCCGGTGTCACAGCCCGGACTCGGCCGTGCGGACGAGGATCCGGCGGCACTCCTCGCAGCGGACCACCTCGTCGTGGGCGGCGGCCCTGATCCGGTTCAGGTCGGCGATCGACAGGGTCGTACGGCAGCCGAGGCACCGGCCGCCGTGCAACATGGCGGCGCCGACGCCGCTCTGCTCGCGCAGCTTCTCGTACAGGGCGAGCAGGTCGGCGGGGATGTCCGCGGTGATCGCGGTCCGGCCGCCGGTCAGCTCGCCGGCCTCCTTGTCGATCTCGGCGAAGGCCGCGTCACGCCGTTCCTCGGCGGCCCGCAGCGTCCCGGTGACCTTGTCGCGTTCCGACCTGAGCGACTCCACCTGGGCGTCCGCCGCCTCCCGGCGCTCCATGATCTCCAGGACGACCTCCTCCAGGTCCGACTGCCTGCGCCGCAGCGAGGTGATCTCGGACTGGAGGCTCGCCAGGTCCTTGGGCGAGGAGACCTGCCCGGAGTCGAGACGCTTGGTGTCGCGATCGACCCGGACGCGTACGGCGTCGACGTCCGACTCGGCCTTGGCCTGGTCGCGGGCGAGGTCGCCGGCCTCGGTCTCGGCGGCGATGACCTGCGTGGCGAGCCGTGCGAGCCTCTTGGACAGCTCGTCGATCTCGGCCAGGTCGGGCAGGGTGCGGCGGCGATGCCGCACCCGGTCGAGACCCGTGTCGAGCTCCGCGAGATCGAGCAGACGCTTCTGTGCTTCCGGTGCGGCCTTCATCCCAAATCCCTCAAGATGCTCGGGGGTCCAAGTCGGTGGTCGTCGCCGTCCAGGCGTCGGTGACGGCGCCCGAGACGCGCGCCTCAACAGTAATGCCACCTGCGGCCAACGCTGACGTCAGACGCTCGGCGGCGTCCGCGAGCCAGGGCCATTCGGTGGCCCAGTGGGAGGCGTCGACCAATGCGGGCCCGCCCGCCTCCAGGTGCTCACCGGCGGGGTGGTGCCGGAGGTCGGCCGTCAGGAAGACGTCCACCCCCGCCGCCCGGGCCGTGCCCAGGAGGGAGTCGCCGGCACCGCCGCAGACGGCGACGGTCCGCACCGCGCGGTCCGGGTCCCCCGCGACGCGGAGCGGAGCCGCCGTACGCGGCAGTCCGGCGGCGGCCAGCGCGGCGAACTCCCGCAGCGGCATCGGGGCGGGCAGGTCCCCGATCCGGCCGAGCCCCCGGCGCGGGTCGTCCGCGGCGGGCTGGAGGGGCCGCAGGTCACCCGCGAGGCCGACGGCCCGCGCGAGCGCGTCCGAGACGCCCGGATCGGCCACGTCGGCATTGGTGTGCGCGGCGTAAAGCGCGGCGCCGCCGCGGATGAGCCGGTGGACGACCCGGCCCTTGAACGTGGTCGCGGCGACGCTCGTGGTGCCGCGCAGATAGAGCGGGTGGTGGGTGACGACGAGGTCGGCCCCCCAGGCGAGGGCCTCGTCGACGACGACCGCGACCGGGTCGACCGCGAAGAGGATCTTCCTTACGGGCTGCTCCGGGTCGCCGCAGACGAGGCCCACCGCGTCCCATGACTCGGCCCAGGAGGGGTCGTACAACGCGTCCAGGCGCGCGACGACCTCGGCGAGGGCGCAGGAGGAGATCGAATCCACCCGCGCACACTACAGCCTGGTGGCGGGGCGGCCCGGGAAAGGTAACGTCCCAACCGAGGACTCGACACAGGGAGGGACCCCGCCGTGCCCGATGGTCAGCAGAGCCCGCACGACAGATTCGTGGTCGCCGACACGCACAACGACCTTCTGATGGCCGTCTCCGCCAGGCCCCCGGAGGTCTGGTCCTCGTTCTTCCGGGACCGATGGCTGCCCCAGCTCGCCGAGGGCGGGGTCGACGTGCAGGTGCTGCCGGTGTTCGTGGAGAGCCGGTTCCGTCCGGAGGGGGCGCTGCGCCAGACCCTGCGCATGATCGAGTGCGCCCACGTGCTGGCCGAGGGCAACCAGGACGCGGTCGCGCTGTGCCACGACGGGCAGCAGATCGACGAGGCGCTCGCCCTCGGCAGGATCGCCCTGGTCCTCGCCCTGGAGAGCATGCCCGGGATCGACGAGAGCGTGGAGCTGATCCCGACCCTGCACCGGCTCGGGGTCCGCGTCGCGTCGATCGCCCACTGGGGCCGTACGGCTCTCGCCGACGGCAGCGGCCAGGACGGCGCCGGCTCCCGGCTCACCAGCCACGGAGTTCAGGCGCTGCGCGAGATGGAACGGCTCGGCATGCTCTTCGACATCTCGCATCTGGGCGCGGCGGGGGTCGCGCACGTGCTGGAGATCGCGGCCCGGCCGGTCATCGCGACCCACTCCTCGGCCCGCGCCCTGCGCGACCACCACCGGAACCTCACCGACGAGCAGCTCAGGGGCGTCGCCGCGGGCGGCGGCGTGATCTGCGTGAACTTCCTGGCCGCCTTCCTCACCGAGGACGCGCGCTCGGCCACCGCCGACCATCTGGTGGACCACATCGAGCACGTCGCCTCCGTCGCCGGGATCGACCACGTGGGCCTCGGCCCCGACTTCATGCGCGAGGTCAACGAGGACCTCACCCCACCGTGCTGCGAGGGCTTCGGCTACCCGGGGATCGACGCCAACGCGGCGATCCCCGGCCTGGAGGGGCCGCGCGGGCTTCCGCTGGTGACCGACGCGCTGGTCAAGCGGGGATTCTCGGAGGAGGAGATCCAGAAGATCCTGGGCGCGAACGTGATGCGCCTGTTCCGGGCCGAGCTCGGCCGGCCGGCGCCCGAAGGGGCGGGAGAGGAACAGCCCGCGCGGTGAACCTGGACGCGATGCTGGCCGACCTCGAAGATCTGGTGCTCTGCGAGTCGTACTCCAGCGACCACGACGCGGTGGCGCGCAGCGCCCGGGTCGTGGCCGCGCAGGGCCGCAGGCTGCTCGGGGCGGACCCGGAGATCCTGGTGATCGACGGGGTGACGCACCTGCTCTGGTCGTTCGGCGCCCCGCGGGTGCTGCTGCTCGGCCACCACGACACCGTCTGGCCCGTCGGCACGCTGCGCGAGCACCCCTGGTCGGTGACGGACGGCGTGGCCCGCGGCCCGGGGGTGTTCGACATGAAGGCCGGGCTCGTGCAGCTGTTCCACGCGGCCGCCTCGCTGCCGTCCGCCGACGGCCTGAGCGTGCTCGTCGTCGGCGACGAGGAGCTCGGCTCGCCGACCTCCCGCCCGCTGATCGAGTCGATCGCGGCGCGGTGCGCCGCCGCGTTCGTGCTGGAGGCCAGCGCGGACGGGGGCGCGCTCAAGACGGCGCGCAAGGGCATCTCCCGCTACGAGCTGATCGTGCACGGCCGGGCCGCGCACGCCGGGCTCGAACCCGAACTGGGCGCCAACGCCGCCGTGGAGCTGGCCCATCAGGTGCTGGCCGTCGCGGCGATCGGTGACCAGGTCGGGTCGTCGTCCAGGGCGGGGGCCACGTCGGTGACCCCCACCATGCTGTCCGCCGGGACGAGCACCAACACCGTGCCCGCGCGGGCCCGGGTCGCGGTCGACGTGCGGGTGCCCGACCAGGCCGCGCAGCGGCGGGTGGACGAGCTGATGCGCGCGCTCACCCCCCGCACCCCGGGCGTACGCCTTGAGTTGCGGGGCGGGCCGAACCGCCCGCCTCTCGACCCGGCCGCCTCCGCCGGGCTCTTCGAGGTCGCCGTACGGACCGCGCGCGAGCTGGGCATGGCGCCGCTGCGCGGCGTCGCGGTCGGCGGCGGCTCCGACGGCAACTTCACCGCCGGGGCCGGCTGCCCCACGCTCGACGGCCTGGGCGCGGTCGGCGGCGGCGCGCACGCCGCCGGGGAGCACGTCGTGGTCGCCGAGATGCCGGTCCGGGCCCGCCTCGTGGCCGCGCTCACCGCGTACGTCCTGGCCGGCGGGGCCGTCGGACCCCCGGGCGGCGGGGACACGACGGACGGCGACCCCCGCGACCTTGGCGACCTTGGCGACACGGCGGACAACGGCCGTGGCGGGACGCACGCGGCGCACGGCCGCGCGGGGACCGGCCGTTTCGGCCTCGGGGAGACGGGTCATGTGAAGACCGGTCGCGGGGAGACCGGTCGCGGGGAGACCGGTCCTCTCGAAGCCGGGGACACCGCGTGAACGCGGGCCGCCGGGAGACCGGCGGGCCGCGGCCCCCGCGCGGCGGGTGCGCCGCCGACGCAGGCCGCCGCGCGCGGGCCGCGGCGGCGCGCGGCGGCCTGCGGATAGCCGAGCTGGACACGAACGACGAGTTCGGCCGGGTGGTCGAGCTGTTCGACGACATCTGGCATCCCGAGCCGTGGAACCCGCCGGTCACCGCGGAGCTGATGCGGGCCCTGTCGCACGCGGGCGGATACGTCGCGGGGGCGTTCGACGGGCCCGACCTCGTCGGGGCGTGCGTCGGCTTCCTCGCCGCGCCCGCGGGACAGGTGCTGCACTCGCACGTCACCGGCGCCGTGCGGCCGGGGGCCGGCTTCGCGCTCAAGCTGCACCAGCGCGCCTGGGCCCTGCGACGCGGGCTGAGCCGGATCACCTGGACGTTCGATCCGCTGGTCCGGCGCAACGCCCATTTCAACCTGGTCAAGCTCGCCGCGCGGCCGGAGGAGTACCTTCCCGACTTCTACGGCCCGATGGGCGACGCGCTGAACGCCGGGGACGAGTCCGACCGGCTCCTGGCGGTCTGGCGGCTCAGTTCGCCCGCCGTGTCGCGGGCCTGCGTCGGCGTGCCGTACCGGCCGGTGAGCGCGGACGGCGCGGGCCGCGCGCTGATCGAACGGGACGGGCGGCCCCTGGTCCTGCGGACGGACGCCCCGGCGGTGCTCGTCACCGTGCCCGCGGACATGGAGACGCTGCGCCGCCGCGACCCCGCGACGGCCGCGGCGTGGCGGCACGCCGTACGCGAGGTGCTCGGCGGCCTGATGGCTGAGGGCGGCCGGGTGACGGGCTTCGCCGACGGCTGCTACGTCGTCGAGCGCCGGCGATCCGGCGGCGGCGTCACTCCCCCTCGGGTACGGCGATCAACGTGGGCAGCGGGGCGCGCAGGGCCTCGGCGACCGCCTCCTCCAGCTCCCCGGGCGTCTTGACGGCGAGGCCCCGCGCGCCGAACGCGGCGGCTAGTGCGGGGAAATCCGGCGCGTGCAGGTCCACGGCGACCGGCGTCATGCCGCGGGCGACCATCTCCTCCCGGATCTCCCCGAAACCGCCGTTGAGGGACACCACGATCGGCAGGCTCAGCCGCAGCTCCACGGCCGTGGCCAGCTCCTGCAGGGTGAACTGGAACGCCCCGTCGCCCGCCAGCGCCACCACCGGCCGATCGGGCTGACCCAGCTTCGCGCCGATGGCGGCCGGCAACGCGAAGCCGAGGGTCCCGAACCCGGTGGGGAACAGGAACCGCCCGGGCGGGTCCATCGGCATGCCGACGAGCGCGCCGTGGTAGACGAACATGGAGTTGTCCCCCACCACGACGGTCTCCGGCGGCATGGCGCGGCGCAGCGCCGCGAGCTGGCCGGACCACCTGCGAACCAGGTCCTGGAGCTCCGTCTCGTGGCCGACGCCCGGCTCCCGCTCCGGGCCCGGCGCGTCCCCCTGCCCCCCGGCCCGGCCATTGAGCCGCCCGTCGAGCCGGTCATCGAGCCGGTCATCGAGCCGCCCGCCGAGCCGCTCGGTCAGGCCGCGCATGGCTCGCTCGGCGTCCGCGACGATCGCCACGTCGGCCACGTGGTCGCCGTGCATCTGCCCGGGGTCGATGTCGATCCGTACGAGGCGGCCGGTGAGGGCGAAGGGGTCCTCCCACAGGTCGGCCGGTCCCAGCTCGGTGCCGACGGCCAGCACGACGTCGCACGCGGCGAGCCAGCGACGGACGGCCGCGAGGTGCAGGGTGGCGCCGAGCGCCAGCGGATGGCTCTCCGGCACCGCGCCCTTGCCGTTGACCGTGGTCACGACCCGCGCGCCGAGCCGTTCCGCCAGGCGCATCGCCAGGCGGCCCACCGGCGGCTCGTCAGAGCCCGGCCGCTGGGCGCCGCCGCCCAGCACGAAACCCGGGCGCCGCGCCGCACGCAGCAGTTCGGCCGCCTCGTCCAGGGCCTGCGGATCCGGTTCGCGAGGCATGACCCGGTACGGCGGCACGATCTTGACGTGGCCCTCCAGGTCGAGCAGGTCGGCGGGGATCTCGATGTGGACCGGCCGGGGGCGTCCCTCGGCGAAGTGCCCGAAGGCGCGGGCGACGGCGGCGGGGATCTCGCGCACGCTCGTCACACGGTGGCTCCAGTCGCACAGGGCGCCGATCGCCCGCGACTGGTCCCTGCTCTCGTGCAGGTAGCCGCGGCCGTCGCGGGGATGGCCGGTCGGGACGCCCGGGGAGACGAGCAGGATCGGGGACGAGTCGGAGTACGCCTGCCCGATCGCCGTGGCCGCGTTGACCACGCCGGGGCCGGTGGTGGTGACGACGACGCCGGGTCTGCCGGTCACCCTGGCGTACCCGTCGGCGGCGTATCCCGCGCCCTGCTCGTGCCGCGGCGTCACGCATCGGACGCCCGCGCCGTCGAGTTCCTGGTAGATCGCGAGATTGTGGGTGCCCGGTATACCGAAAATCGTTCTGATGCCGTGCGCCGTCAACGTCTCGACCAGGGCACGGGCACCGGTGATCCCGGCGGGCGTCCCCTTGGAATGGATCGGGTCCTCGGTGGCCACGTCACTTCCCGGGGAGAGAAGGGGTTTACGGAGGTTTACTCCCTAGGTTTCCCCCGTCGTGCACCGCGTACGCTCTTCCGGCACCCGAATTATGATGACCGACCGCATGTCACCCGGAGCGCCGTCCCAAACGTGTCGCGGCGTTTGCCTACCTCGTGCTCGTCCGTCCCATTTGTCAGATAATTGTCGATGGAAGCGACGGCCTGAGTGATCATGCGGTTCATCGTCTCCTGGGTGTGGGAGGCGATATGCCCGGTAACGAGAAGGCGGTCGGCGAAATCCCGGGTCAATTTCAGGCCGGCATCGGAGTCGAGGTCGTAGAAGCCGTCGAAGACCGCCATGCGCACTCTGCCGTCGCTCAGCCCTTCGTACAGGGCGTGGGGATCGACGATCGCCGGGCGCGCGGTGTTGACGATGACGGACCCCCAGGGCATCAGCTTGATCACCGAGCGGTCGATCATCGATCTGGTCTCGTCGGTCTCCGGCACCATGACGACGAGGATGTCGCTGCCCTCGGCCAGCTCGGACACCGATCCCCGATAGGAGAGGCCGAGCCTGCGCTCGACGTCCGCCTTCCGGGTGCGGCTGTGGTAGGCGACCGTCGCGTCGAATCCGTCGCGGAGGATCTCGGCGATACGCTGCCCGTTCGCCCCCATGCCGAGGATGCCGACGCGGCAGGCGCCCAGCTCGTGCGGCATGTCACCGGGGTCCCCCCAGCCCGGGACGCGCCGGCCGAGACGGTGGGGTATGCGCCAGTTGGCATTGATGATCTGGCCCACCGTGAACGCCGCGACCGCGTCCGTCGCCGCCCCCGGGGTGTTCGTGACGGCGATGTTGAGCTCGTCGGCCGTCGGCACGTCGACGAAGTTCTCGTAGCCCACCCCCACGAAGGCGACCACCTGCAGGGACGTCGCCTTGCGCAGCACGCCGCCGGTCGCCCGCTCCTCGCCTCCGTGGAGGTAGGCGCGCACGTGCTGCCCCAGGCGATGACCGAGCTCGGTCTCGTCCAGCGGGCCGGGCAGGTACAGCACCTTCAGACCGTGCCGCTCCTTCAGCGGCGCCAGCAGCTTCGTGTCGATGCCGGCGCCGGTGACGAGGACCACCCCGCCCCTCGCCGGCCTCTCCGCACCGCCCACCCGTGACGTCGCGGCATCGCCGAATGTTTCAGCCCCGACAGCCAGTGGGTGGACCATTGCGTTATCTCTCGATTCAGGACCCGCTTCTCACTGGTTTCCGTAGGCTCCGGAATCACTGCAGCCCAGCTGGAATGCCAAATATCGCGGACGATTGTAGCGACGAAGTGCGAGTTCAATGATATACAGAATATTGATAGCGACGTGCCAGGTACGGACAACTCCTCGCAAGGAACTCCCCAGGTGGGCCGCGGGAACACCGGTCTTCGGCCCGCCATCAGGTATCCGCCCCTTATAGGCGAACCCGAGGCAAGCGAAGGCAGTGCAGAGAGGGCCCGTATGAGACTCCAGCCGCGACAGCAGCTTCTGGAGCTGTGGGAGGCGGCCGCCCGCACCTCCTACCGGGACGGCGTATGGACGTGGGGCGGCCGGGACGGGTCGAACTCCATCTCCGACGCCGAGCAGCTCCTGTGCTTCATGTACCCCGCCTCCGAGCTGCCGGGCTTCCGGCTGGACACGCCGAACGAGACCGGCGACGACGTGCTGGCCGCGCTCACCGTGCTCGGCGACTCCGTGGAGATCCCCAAGCTGCTGCTCAAGGTCATCGGCCAGTACCTGCGCACCTACACCGCCGAGGACGGGCGCCCGATCTTCTCCGGCGGCAGCTACTTCCGCACCCAGGAGGACGACGCCAAGGTCACCCCGGAACAGCTCCAGCTCGACGTGGTCGACTCGTTCTCGATGTCGGTCACGCTCGCGCTCGGCACCCTCGGCTTCCTGAAGGTCTTCCGCCAGAGCGTGCGGCGCCAGTCCATCCGCACCGAGATCCGGGAGCTGGAGGACCTGGCCGGCAAACGCCTCTCGGCCGCGATGGCCGGCCTGCTGCGCAGCTTCACGGTGAACGCGTTCGACCCCGCCTCCCCGGCGGGCCGCGCGCTGCTGCGCACGGTGAACCAGACCGGCGCGCCCACCCGCCGGGTGCTCGACGATCTGCGGCGTGAGCTGCGGCCGGTGCGGGCCGGCCTGCGCGACCTGACGATCGGCTCGGGCAGCCAGGCCGACCTGGACAACGAGAACCTGCTGTTCGAGTGCGGCTGGACGTGGGGCATCGTGAAGGACGCGCCGGCCGTCGTCACGCCGCTCGACATCGGCCCCCAGCCGGAGGGCGTGGCCGCCGACACGCCGTTCCTGTACTTCACCGTGAACGCCCTCGTCGGCATCGCCGACCTGTTCTCGCCGCGCACCAGAGTGCTGAGCCTGCTCAACGACGACCAGATCACGCTCGCCGAGGCCATCCAGCGCCGCTGGGACCTCACGCAGCTCTACTGGCGCACCATCGCGACGTACGGGCGGGGCACCTGGCCGCTGGAGGACATCCCCTGGCGGACGGTCGACGAGAAGGAGTCGGACTACTACAGCCTCGGCGTCACCGCCATGGTGGTGCAGAGCCTGGTGAACAACCGGTCGGCCGACGTCGACCTCGACCGGGTCGGCGCGGTGCTGGAGGAGCTGGCCATCCGCGCCAGGATCATCCGCAGGGCGGTGCCGGGCGACCCGCCGGTGCTCATGCACGCCCCCGGTGTGCCGGTCAACCTGCACGGCAGCGACATGCTCGGCCCGCACCTCCTCTGGATGGTGTCCGACTTCGCCATCACGCTGCTGAAGCGGACGATCTGGGCCGCCAGCATCGCCCAGAACACCCGCATGCGGGAGCGCCTGCTCACGCTCGCCGACCAGATCTGGCGGCACATCCTGCAGCGCCGCCACACCGCCGGCCCGGCCGCCGGCCTGTGGGACCAGCCGGGCAACGTCTTCACCGACATCCCCGTACGGGACGAGGAGCCGTCCTGGTACTTCTCCGAACGGGTCGCCGAGTTCCTCGTCGCCGCGGCGACGGCCAGCGGGGAGCCGCCGCTGCGCAGCCCGCAGCTCGTCGAGCTGGCCTACCAGATGCTCGGGGAGGCCGAGCACCTGCTCGACCAGGAGATGGTCACCCGGCCGCTGGTCGCCGGGCAGACGATCCAGCCCAAGCTGCGCACGATCCAGTCCGCGCTCCAGCGGGCCAGGACGATCATCAGCGACCGGCCCGCGACGGCCCAGGCGCTGATCAACGACGCGCTGCTCGACCTCGAACGGCTGGCCGCCGCCCGCGACAGCGCGTCGGAGGCGATCTGAGTGCTGGTCTTCGCGATCTCGGACAAGGGCGGGACCGGGCGCTCGGTCACCGGCACCAACATCGCCTACCGGCACGCCCTGCAGGGCAACGACGTCTGCTACCTCGACTTCGACTTCGGCTCGCCCACGGCCGGAGCCATCTTCAGTGTCGGCTCGGTGGCGCGCGGCACGCGGGAGAGCGGCCTGCACGAATACCTGCGGGGCGACTGCCCGCAGCCGCGGCGGGTGGACGTGTGGGCCGAGTCCGACCGCGAGGGACTGCGCACCCGTCCGCCCGGCGCGGGACGGCTCGTGCTGCTGCCGGGCAGCGAGGGCGGCGGCGAGCTGTCCGCGCTCTCCGAGGAGGTCGTCGGGCGGTGCGTCCAGCTGTTCGGGCGGCTGGAGGAGGAGTTCGACCTCTGCATGGTCGACGTCAGCGCCGGCCGGTCGTTCACCGCGGAGCTGGTCCTGGCGGCGACCGTGCGGATGCCCGCGGTCCCGTTCCGCTGGCTGGTCTTCCACCGCTGGACGCGCCAGCACATCATCGCGGCCGACGGGCTCGTCACCGGCACGGACGGGCTGTTCGACGTCGGCACCCGGTTCGGGCACGACCCGGAGGTCCTGCGCGACCGCATCCGCTTCGTACGCACGGCCGTGCTGGAGCCGGACGCGGCGGAGCTGGTCGGCCTGCGCGACGAGCAGCGGGCCTGGCTGAGCGCGTGCGACAGCGAGCTGCGCGAGCTCGCGGGCCGCCACGGCGTCGGCCGTACGACGATGCTGGGCAAGGTGCCGCTGGACCCGGTGCTCCAGTGGCGCGAGCAGCTCATCACCGACGAGGACGTGCTCGCCAGCAAGATCGCCAACGTCGAGACCGCCGCCGCGTTCGACGACCTCGCCAAGAAGATCGTCGACGACAACGCGTGGGAGGGTCTGTGACGCCGGTGCACGCGACGTTCGGCGAGGTGGCGGCCGAGCGCAGGATCGCGTCCGTCCCCCTCTCGCACGTGTCCGTCGAGCTCGGGCACCTCTACATGGAGGACTTCGAGGCGGGCCCGGCCCGGTTACGCGAGCAGTTCCGCCGGGTCGCGCCGTGGCTCGCCACCATCCGCTCCGTGTGGCGGGAGCGGGTGCCCGGGGGCCGGGCCCGGGTGAGCACCTGCTTCCTCGTGGACGACTACTTCAGCCGGTTCAGCACCCCGGCCGAGCTGGTCCCGATGATCCTGGAGGCGGCGGCCGAGCACGATCTGACCATCGACTACCTGGCCCGCGAGTCGGCGTGCGCGCAGTTCGAGGACGGCCGGTCCGGAGCCGTGGAGCTGGCCCGGCTGGTGGAGGACCGTCTCGTCGACGACCCGCCGCCGGAGACCGACGGGTCCCGCCCGCCGGTGAAGGAGACGGGCTGGCTGTGCAACGGCTCCCGCTCACCCCTCACCACCCCGCTGCAGGCGATGGGAAAGGCCCGGCCCTGGGAGCCTCCCACCCAGAACGCCAAGCGCGGCCACTCGATCTTCGTGGACGTGGAGCTGTGGGACGAGAGGGGGGCGCGGCGCACCTGGTCGTGTCCTTTCCTCGCCGCCGTCTGGCAGCTCCTGCGGCTCGGCCTGCTGCGCGCCGAGGGCCGGGTGCCGCTGCCCCCGGTGCCCCTGGAGGGTGACTGGCCCGGCGACTGGGACCGGCTGCCCGCCGTCGTCCGGATCAACCCCCAGGCCGCGCCGTTCAGCGCGTACACCACGCTTTCCGTCCTCTCCCCCCGGTTCCTGCCCGTCGAGCTGGCCGTTCGGACGATCCTCGGTCAGGTCGCGGTGGACGACGAAGTCCTGCGGCAGGTAGCGGCCCGGAGCGAGAGCGAACGAGTCCGGCTCGAAGAGGAGCTCGTCGACCGCGTCTCCTACGTCTTCACCTGAGGGGCCCGATGCTGGTGATGGGGGAGGTCCACACCGGGCTGCTGCAGAACTCCGGGGAGATCTCCGAACCGGCGTGCCGTCAGGTGCTCGGGCTGATGACCGGGGAGACGGTGCGGGTGTCCCGCCGCCCCATCGTCCACGCGCTGTCGCCCGACCGGCTGACCGGAGTGGACTGCGTGCTACCCGCCGCCTCCGGCTCCCGGATCAGGGGCGTCGGCACCGTCGTGTCCCGCTGCGCGGTGACCGGGGGCCGGGTGGCCCAGGGCTCGTCGTACGTCCGGCTGGGGCGCTCGGAGACCGACCGGCGGCTGCCCTGGTCGCACTACCTGGCGCGGCCGGGCGTCATCGAGGTCCTGGGCAAGGCCAGGGCGGCCGACATCGCCGAGGGGTTCGTCGGCGAGGGCGCCCCGCGCCTCCACGGCTGCCTCGACCTGACGGCGGTCACCGGCCGCTTCCTCGACCTCGTCCAGACGTCCCCGCTGCTCAACCGGCGGGCGCCCTTCAGGATGCCGCGGACGATCCTGCGATGGGTGGCGGAGACCGGCGAGCCGTCGATCGCCTTCACCCTGCACACCGAGCAGGAGCGCACGCTGCGCCTGACGCATCCGGGCCCGTTCACGCCCGCGGTGGTGGACCTCTGCGAGGACCTGGCGGTGCACGACTGGCTGCTCACCTCGCTGCTGGTCGTCGTCGAGCGGGCGCGCGTCGGCGCGACCCCGGCGGCCGAGGTGGCGGCGCGGCTGTCGCCCGCCGTCGACCATCTGCTGCACCTGTGGATGCCCGCCGCCCGGGTCGAGGAGCGGCTGACGCCGTTCTGGGAGAGCCTGGAGCGGCGGCCGGGTTTCAGCCGCCAGTGGCGGTCGCTGGTCGACCGCGTCCGCGACCAGTTGGCGGTGCACACCCTCGCCCTGCTCAGCGCGAACGCCGAAACCGGAGGGAGGTGACCGTGACCGGAGCGGAACCGGAGCCGCCCCCCACGCTCGTGCCGAGGATCGTGCGCAAGGCGCTCGTGACCGTGCTCGTGGGCGGCGTCAGCTATCTGGTGAGCAACGCGCTCATCCACGGCCCGAACGAGGACCTGTGGAGCCTGCTGCTCGCGACGTTCATCAGCGGCGTCGCCTTCGTCGTGCAGTTCCTGGTCGACGTGGACGACCAGCTGCAGACCGTACGGAAGGAGCAGAGCAGGCAGCACTCGAAGACCCACACCCTCGTGGCCGACAGCTTCACCAGGATCAACGAGGCGAGCAAGCTCTTCGGCCTGATGGAGATGTCGTCGTTGCACACCAGGGGCGTGGCCGAGCTGGTGCGGAACGCCACCAAGATCCGCGACGACATGCCCGACCTCGTCAAGCTCCTGGTGCACCACGAGATCAGCCGGATGGCGAAGTTCCTCGGCGAGCTGACCGACGGCAGGTACGCCCTCTACGAGGGCGAGGACCGCGACTGGCTGCTCGCGCTCGCCAAGAACACCCAGGTCAGCCTGGACGCGATCAGCCTGACCAGCGTGGACGCCCGCGACATCGAGTTCGCCGGCGGCTTCTGGCACACCGATCTCGGGCAGCGCTACGTCAAGCTCCAGCGCGATCTCGTCCAGCGCGGGGTGCGGGTGCGCCGCGTGTTCGTCATGGATCGTTCCGAACGGCTCGACTCCGACGCGTTCCGCAGGGTGTGGAAGTGGCAGGCCGGGGTCGGGATCGAGGTCCGCACCCTCCTGCTGACCGACGCGCCGCCCCTGCTGCGCGGCTCGCTGTCGGACTTCATCCTGTTCGACGGGGTCGTCTACTACGAGTCCAACCCCGCCCCCCAGCTCGGCGACGACATCGCGCCGGTGATCCACAGCACGATCCTCGTACGGGACCAGGAGAGGGTGCGGGAGCGCGTGGAGCGGTTCAGCGAACTGTGGCAGGCGGCGACGCCGGCGGCGTAGGCACCGGAGGAGCAGGCACCGGCGGCGCGGGCGGAAAGGGGCGGTCGGGCCTGCACACGTCGAGCAGTCTCCGCTCCGGCGCGCCCACCTCCCCGGTGACAAGTGCCGTCACCAGCTCGGCCGTGACGGGGGCGAGCGTGACGCCGAGGCCGCTGTGGCCGGTGGCGGCGACGATCCTGCCGTGGTCGTCCACCTGGCCGAGGATGGGCCGGTGGTCGGCGCTGCCGGGCCGCAGGCCGGCCCAGCGCCGGCCTATCGGCCAGGTCGCCGCCTCCGGCATGAGGGTGGCGACCCCCTGCCGGATCTCCTCGATCGCCTCGGCGGTCACCGTCACGTCACCGACGTTCTCCTCGTAGGTGACGCCCGCGGCCACCCGGCCGTCGTGCCGCGGCACGAGGTAGGGGAAGTACTCCCGCTCGCCGTCGGTGAACTCCGCGAAGACGTGGTGGCGCAGGGGGTAGGTGGTGGCGCCGGGAGGCCGCAGGTCGAACGCCACGCCCTTGATCGGGAACAGGTGCTCGCGGAGGCGGGGCAGGAACACCCCGCTCAGGTGCCCGGCGGCGACCACGGCCGTCTCCGCGCGCAGCCGGCGGCCGTCGTGCAGGTCCACCTCGACGCCGCCCGGCGAGGAGCGCAGGGCGGTGGCGTGCGCCTGGTTGTGCACGCGGATCCCCGGGTGCTCCAGCACCGCGCGGCCCAGCGAGGCCATCAGCACGCGGGGGTCGAGCGCGAGCTCCTGCGGGAGCAGGAATCCCCCGACCACCCGATCGCTCAGCAGGGGCTCCAGGTCTCTGGCGTCGGCGGCGGTCAGGCGCACGACCTGGAATGGTGAGTTCTTCCACTCGGGCAGGACCTCGGACTCCAGGCGCTCCATCTCGGCCTCGTCGAGGGCGACCTGTATGTCGCCGCCCTCCAGCACCGGGACCGTGAGGCCCGAGGCGGCCGCGACCTCCTCCAGCCACCGGGGGTAGATGTCCCGGCTGCGCTTGATGACGACGCTGAGCGGGCCGAGACAGGACGGCTCCGTCTGAGTGAGGATGCCGCCCATGGCGGCGTCGGAGGCGCCGAGCCCGAGCCGCTGGCCCGAGTCGACGACCGCGACCTTCGTGCCCCGCGCGGCGAGCCGGTGCGCGATCGCACAGCCGATCACGCCACCACCGATGATCACGACGTCGCAGGTTCCAGGCACGCGGGCTCCCAGTTCGCCATCCCCTCGCTTCGACAGTAGGCGAGTAAGGGCCGTTCAAGAAGGTCACAGACGCGTGGCCTTGCCGCACTGTATCCCGCCGGCCTGCACCGAGGCGGGAATTCGGGAACGTGCCCCTTCCCGAGTTCGTCGGCTAGCCCGCGGACAGGTTGTCACCGAGGAGCTGGATGAGCGGCTCCCGCCTGGTGCAGGCGGACAGAGCGAAGGAGTCCGCGAGCGCGACCAGTTCGTCGTCGTCCAGCCCGCCGAACAGCTCGGCGTACTCGGGCAGCAGCGCCTGCGCGATCAGGATGTGCCGGATGAGGTCGTCGGTCTGGTAGCGGGCGCCCCAGGGGTAGGGGGTCCAGGAGGGGAACTCGGTGTCGATCAGGCGGTGCAGCGGCGCGAGCTCGTTGGCCGTCTCCTCCATCGTGGAGCCCCACCGGTCGGCGCCGAGACGCTTCTTCTTCGCGATGAACGGCGCGAACCGCTCCATGTACGTCCCGCCGGCGCAGACGAGGCCCTGCAGGCCGACGTCCTTGTAGGTCCAGATGGACCAGCCGGCCCCGTGGGCGTCGAAGATCTCCAGCTGGTCGCTGAGGATCCGGTAGCGCTGCTCGTCCACCGTGGGGTCGCCGGTGTAGACGGGCCCGAACTCGCCGACCCAGATCGGGGTGCCCGTCTCGCGCTGGAACGCGGTGCGGCGGGCGAAGGTGCGCTCCAGCTCCTCGCGGTCGCACCACTCGCCCCGGGTGTAGCCGGGGTACGGCCCGCCGTGGGCGAAACCGGCAAGGGCGTAGTCGTGGCAGACGAACACCGTGTTCTCGTACACCTCCCGGAACACCGAGAAGTCCGTCGAGTAGGTGTTGCCGTCCAGGAAGAGCACGTGGGCGGGGTCGACGGCGCGCAGCGCCTTGACCAGCCGGTCGTAGAAGGGGCCGACCACCTGGCCGCTCGGATCGCCCGGCTCGTTGACCGGGTTGTAGCCGGCCACCCACGGATTGTCCTTGTAGTGGTCGGCCACCGCCTCCCAGAGGTGGACCGCCCGATCCTGAAAGTGCCGCTGCTGCCAGAATGAGGCGACATGGGTGGGATTGTCGGAGTGCCAGTGCTGGTTCTGCGCCCCGGGGAGCGCGTGGAGGTCGATGACGCTGTAGACGCCGCGCTCGCCGAGCATCGCGACGACCCGGTCGAGGTGGTGGAACCCCCGCTCGATGATCTCCATCGGCCGGTCGTCCGACTCGAAGTGGCGGTAGTTCACCGGGATGCGTACGCAGTTGACGCCCATGTCGCGCAGGAGGTCGGCGTCGGCCTCGGTGAAGAACGAGGTCAGGAAACGGTCGAAGAACAGCTCGTAGCGTTCCTCGCCGAGCACCCCGCGGACCGCCGCGCGCATCGAGGACTCGTTGGCCGAGTAGCCGGTGATGAAGTTCTCCATGTTGAGCCAGCCGCCCAGGCCGACCCCCCGGAGCCGGACCGTGTCACCCGTCTCGTTCACCAGCCGGGATCCGGACACGCGCAGCAGCGTCATCGATTCTCCTAAACCTCGAAACCAGTGGCGTGGCCGGAGGGGCGACGGGCCTGCCTCTCCTCTGTCCGCTTTTGAAAAGTTTCGGCTGATATCCGAATGTTTTCGCGGACCGGAGAATATGTAATACGGTCGTTAAGCGTCAAGAGCATCGCGGGCTTGATCACCTGCGACATCCGCGCCATCAGGAGGTATCCGGTACGGCTCCCCCGAAACTTTCGGCTACGATCTGCACCATGCCAGTGAAAAGGCGGGTGACCATCGCCCAGATAGCGGAGGAGGCCGGGGTCTCCGTTCCGACCGTGTCCAAGGTGATCAACGGCCGTCCCGAGGTGGCGCCGGAGACCCGCCAGCGGGTGGAGCGCCTCCTGCAGAAGCACGGCTACCAGCGCAGGACCGGGCAGGGCGACGGCCCGGTCGGTTTACTTGACCTGGTGTTCGCCGAGATCGAGAGCCCGTG
The DNA here is from genome assembly GCF_014161415.1 of Microbispora sp. H10885. Lineage (NCBI taxonomy): Bacteria > Bacillati > Actinomycetota > Actinomycetes > Streptosporangiales > Streptosporangiaceae > Microbispora > Microbispora sp. H10885. The sequence continues at coordinate 716,421 of NZ_JABBWY010000002.1, forward strand.
GGCCATGGAACTGGTGCGCGGGGCCGAGCAGGCCGCGCACGAGGCCGCGGCGAGCGTGGTGATCTCGGTGCTGCACACCCATGCGGGACCCGGCCGCGACTGGCTGGAGCGCATCGCGGCGCGGCGGACCGACGGCGTCATCATCGTCAGCTCACGCCTCTCCGTGCGTCAGCAGGGCCAGCTCAGCGCGCGTTCGATCCCGTTCGTCGTCGTCGATCCCGAGGGCGAGCCGCCGCCGGGGGTGGCGTCGGTCGGCGCGACCAACTGGCACGGCGGCCTGGCGGCCACGCGTCACCTCCTCGACCTCGGCCACACCCGGATCGGCATGATCGGCGGCCCGCCCGACATGCTCTGCAGCCGGGCCAGGATCGACGGCTACCGGGCCGCGCTGGAGACCGCGGGGGTGTCCATCGACCCCGAGCTCATCCGGTACGGCGACTTCCTGGTCAACTCGGGCCACGACCACGGCCACTCGCTGCTCTCGCTGGAGACTCCCCCGACCGCAATCTTCGCGGGCAGCGACATGCAGGCGTTCGGCGTGTTCGAGGCCGCGCGCCAGCGCGGCCTGCGGGTGCCGGAGGACCTCAGCGTGGTCGGCTTCGACGACCTGCCGCTGTCCAGTTCCGCGTGGCCGCCGCTGACCACCGTACGCCAGCCTCTGGAGGAGATGGCGGCCCTCGCCGCGCGGATGGTGCTGGCCATGGGCCGCGGTGAGAACACCGAGGCCCGCAGGGTCGAGCTGTCCACCGATCTGGTGATCAGGGAGAGCACCGCCAGGCCGCGATGAGAAATGGAGCCGACTCGGCCGGGCCGTTACGCTCCGGCCGCCCGGGAGGCGAGCCACTGCTCCCGGGTGATCTCGTACTCGACTTCGCCGAGATGACTCCCGGGGAGCGGTTCCTCCCAGTCCGGGTGGAACGTACGGACGTACCGCATGCCGATCGCGGTCATCGTCGCGCGGGAGGCGGTGTTGACCGCCATCGTCTCGGCGAACACGCGGGACAGCCGAAGGTCTTCGAAGGCGTGCCGCACCAGTTCGCGGGCCCCTTCGCCGGCGAGCCCCTGACGCCAGTGGCGGCGCAGGAGCCGGTAGCCGAGTTCGGCCTGCCCTTCGACCGGACCCTGGTCGGCGCGGGTGGGCGGCTCCAGGATCCACCAGCCGACGAACCGCCCGTCGACGAGACCGGCCCAGAAGCCGAGCCCGGCGACGCGCTCCGCGGCGGCGAGTCTCCGGCGGTGGAGCGCCTCGACCTCCGCGCGGTCGCGGGCACGGCCGGTGATGTAACGCATGACCTCGGGGTCGGCGTCCAGTTCGATCTCGTCTTCGAGGTGCTCGTCGGACAGCGGGACGAGTTCGATCCGGCCCGTACGCAGTGTCGCCTGGGACATGGGGCGCATTCTCGCGCTCCGGCCTCCTCCCGGTCATCCGCTTTCCCGGACAGGGAGCCGGCGGGCGATGCGGTGATCGTCCGACCGGCGGCGCATGTGGCGAATGTGGGCGGGATGACCAACGGACACGCTAAGGTTTCTGCCGATATCGCCGGGTTCGCGGGACGGGGCTGACGGTTGCGTAGTTTGCGCGGAGCGGCCGTCGCGGCATTCGTCGCGGCCCTCATGCTGATGGAAGGTCCGGGGTCGGCGGCCCTGGCGGCTCCGGTGTCCAGCCGGCCCGGGGCCGCGACCGCGGCCGGTGTGACGGCCGCCGGGACGTCCGCCACGGCGCGCGTCGAGGAGCGGCCCTGCCCGGTCACCGTTCCCGCCGGCACGACGTGTGGTTACCTCCTGGTGCCCGAGCGGCGGGACGTCCCCAACAGCAGGACGATCAAGGTCGGTTACGCCGTGCACCGCGCCGGAGGAGAGGCGCCAGGGCAGGTCACAGGGCAGGCGGGCGCGCAGGACGCCGACCCGGTCGTCTACATGAGCGGTGGCCCCGGCTCCGCCTCGCTCCAGCTCACCGGGCTGCTGACGCAGATGCTTCCCGGCCGCGACGTGATCGTGCTGGAGCAGCGCGGGGGGCGCTACTCCGAGCCACGCCTGAGCTGCCCGGAGATCGTCGAGGGGATCGTGGACACCCTGCGCACCCCCGGCCCGGCCGCGGACGAGACGGCGGCGGTCGTACGGCGGGCGGCGGCCTGCCAGTCCCGGCTGGAGGGCGAGCACGTCGACCTGCGCGGCTACCGGACCGCCGAGATCGCGGCCGACATCGTCGACCTGCGGTCCGCGCTCGGCTACCGGCGGTGGTACCTGTTCGGCGTCAGCTACTCGACCCGCCCGATGCTGCGGGCGGCGGCGCTCGATCCCCAGGGCAGCCGAGGGATCGTGCTGGACTCCCTCCTCCCCCCGCGCGCCCGGTGGTACGACGAGTCCCCCGGCTCGCTCACGGCCACCATGGCGAAACTGGGGCTCACCAGCCGGTTCGACACCATGGTGGCCGCGCTCAACGCCCATCCGGCCGCGTACGAGACCCGGGACCCGCTGACCCGCAAGCGGCTGACCGTGTGGCTCAACGGGGACGACGTGGCCACGATCCTGGGTGAGGCCCTGCACGAGACGGACGTGATCCCGGTCATGCCGGCTCTCGTCGACGGGCTGGCCGCGGGGCGCACCGAGCTGCTGCAACCCCTGGTCGACCAGGCTGGCGACGGGCTCACCTCGCACGAGTGGGGCCTGTACTACGCGGTCCAGTGCCAGGACGAGACGCCGGGCAACTCCTTCCCCGGCTCCGCGCACCCGCGGCTGTTCACCGGTGTCGTCGACGCCGCGGTGTGCGGCGCGTGGGGGCTCCCGGCCTCCCGCACCGAACCCGACGCCCTGACCCCCGACCCGGCGGTCACCGCCGTCGGCGCCGACGCCACCATCGCCGGGCGCTCCGCGACCGCGGACACCCGGGGCACGACGACCGGGCACACGACGGCCAGCGCGACAGCCGAGGGCAGGGCGGCCGGGCGCGTGACGGCCGGAACCGCGAGGGCCGGGGGCAACGCGACCAGGAACGCGTTCGCAGGGCACGCAGCGGCCGAAAGCACGGCAACCACGGGCACGGCAACCACGGGCACGACAGCCGAGGGCAGGGCGACCGGGCGCGCGACGGCCGGGAGCGCGAGCGCCAGGCGCAGGACGGCCGGGGAGACGGCGACCGGGGGCGGGGTGCCGATCCTGGCGCTTGGCGGGCGTTACGACCCGACCACGCCGCCGGAGGCCGCCCGTAAGGCGGTGTCGGCGGTGCCGGGCGCCCGGTTCGCCGAGTTCGACGGCGTCGGGCACGCGGTCTTCCTGTCGAGCGAGTGCGGCCGCCGGACGATCGCCGCGTTCCTGGCCGACCCGGCCTCGGCCGCCCGGCCCTGCGACCCCGGCGTCGCGCCGTACGCGATGGTCCGGCCGGGCGATCTCCTCCTCACCTCCTCGGTGTACCGCATGCTGCGGTCGCCCGCTCCGCTCGCGATTCCCGCGGCGTTCCTCCTCGTGGCCGCCGTACAGCTGCTCGTGGGGCTGGTCTCCCTCCTGCGCCGCCGCGGCGGCGGGCTGAGCGTGCTCGCGGGCCTCGCGGGTGTCGTGCTCGGCGCGCTGTCGGCGCTCAGCCTCGCGGCGATCACCGATCCCGTCGTGCTGGCGATCGGGGTGCCTCCGGCGCTGGCCTGGTTCGGCCTGCTGGCGATCGTCTGCACCGTGCTGTCGGTGATCGAGGCGTTCCGGCTCACCGCCGGCGCCGCGAAGATCGTGCCCGCTCTGACCGGCATGGCGTTCCTCGCCTGGCTGTACGGCTGGCTGCTGGCCTGACGGGCCCGCGGCTCAGCCGATCTCCGGCGCGGCCCGCCGCGCCCGCCCGCTCACATGCCGGGTCACCAGCAGCATGATCCCGACCGAGGCCACCATGCCCGCCACGATGACCGGCACGGCGGCGCCGTACCCGGAGGCGCCGGCGACGAGGCCGAACAGCGGAGGACCGAGCAGCGATCCGAGGCTGCCCATCTGGGTCACCAGGCCGTTGCCCACGTCGGCGTGGTCGAGCCGCTCCAGCACCTGCGGGAGGGCGGCGAAGACGAGGGCGCCGAGCAGCCCGTTCTCCAGCGAGATCACTCCCGCGCCCGTCACCGCGGCGGCCAGCGACCCTTCGCTGTCGTAGGTGAGCCAGGCGGCCGGCACGACCAGCAGTCCGGACGCCGCCAGCACCCCGAGCGGGACCCTCCGGCGGAGCAGGAGTCCCACGGCCAGCCCTCCCGGCACCCCGACCAGCGAGATCGCCGAGGTCAGGGCTCCGGCGACGGCGGCCGACCGCCCGTGCTGCTCGATCAGCAGCGTCGGCAGCAGCACCATCACCGGGATGGTCACCAGGACCATCAGGCAGAAGGCCACGGTGAGCAGCGCGGGCCACGCCAGCGCCCGCGCGCCGGGCACGGACCCGGCCGCCGTCTCGGGAGCGGACGTCCACGGCAGCCGCGCCCGGACGATCAGCGTCATGACCAGCGTCAACCCGGCGAGCAGCAGGACCCAGCCGCGCCAGCCGAGGGCGGCGCCGGCGGCGCCTCCCGCGAGGGTGCTCAGTCCGATGCCCACCGGGACGAACGTCGCCCAGATGGACAGGGCGACCCCTCGATCCCGCTCGTGCGCGAGACGGAGGATCAGCGCCGGGCAGGTGATGGAGACCAGCAGGTAGCCCGCGCTCTCGGCGACGCGGGACGTCAGCAGCCAGGCGAGGTTTCCGGCGGCCGCGCTGAGCGCGCTCGCCGCCACCATCAGCACGAGAGCGACGACCAGGGACCTCGCCGCGCCGAACCGGCGGACCAGGTAACCGGCCGGCAGCCCGGCGACTGCTCCGAGTGCGACCACCGCCGAGATCACCCAGCCCAGTTGGGACAGCGACAGCCCGAGCTGTGCCGTCATCTGCGGCCCCACCGAGGAGAACTTGCCGAGGCTCGTCGCCGCGGCGACCCCGGCCAGATAGATGACGATGATCGTCACCCATGACGAGCGCGGCGTCGACGCTTCGCTCCGGGCCGGGTCGCGCTGGGACTCGCATGACGAGGGCTGGGGGGTCAAGAGGCTTCTCCTTCTCGCGGTCGTGACGATGGGGCCGGTGACCGTGCCCCCCATGCTGGCCTCCGCCCGGCGCGCGCTCAACAACGGCCCGGCCGTACGCGCCCCGCCCGGGGCGTTCCGGGCACGCGATCAGTGGGACCATGTCAGGGTCGGTGCCCGGCAAAAGGAAGGCAAGGCAGGTGGACCAGGTCGCACGCACCCCGACGTGCCACGACGCCCCGGCCCCGCGCGGTGGCCGGGGTACGGCTGGACGAACCGCCCCGCCCACGCCGGCACGGCTTGTGTCGCGGATGCCCGCGCGGCTCGTGCCGCCCCCGCCCGCTCGGCCCATGTCACGGGTGCTCGCCCGCCTGGCGTCGCCTGCGCTCGCCCTGCTCGTGTGGCCCGTGCTCGCCCTGCTCGCCGTCACGCTGGTCGCGACGCCCGCGAGCGCGCACAACGTCCTGGTGTCCAGCGACCCCAAGGACGGCGCCGTACTCGACAGCCTGCCCCGCACCGTCACGCTCACGTTCGACCAGGCGGTGCGTGCGGACTTCGCCCGGATCGCCGTCACCGGGCCGGACGGCGGGCACTACGAGGACGGCGATGTCACCGTCGAAGGCGGGAGCATCTCGATCGCGGTGCGACCACCGGCCGCCCCGGGAAAGGCGTTCACCGTCCCCGCCGGGTCGTACGCCGTCGGCTACCGCATCGTGTCGAACGACGGCCATCCGGTCACCGGCACCCTCCGGTTCACCCTGCCGACCGGCTACGTGAACACCGAAGCGGTCGCCGTGGAGACGGTGGACCCGAAGCCCGGCACCGGGCTTTCCGCGGCGGCGGGCGGCCAGGGCGGCGGAGGCTGGGTCTGGGGGCTGCTGATCTTCACCGCGGCGCTGCTGGCGCTGTCCGCCCTCGTCCTCTTCCGGCACGACCGCCGCGTGGCGAGCGCCGCGCCGGGCCGCTCCGCCGCCGGGGAGGCCGGATGACCGCGACCACGGAGCGGCCCGCCACGACGGACCGCCGCGCCACGCCCGCCAGGACCCGGATCCCGGTCGCGGGGCTGACCGTGGCGGCCGTCCTCGCCGTCGTGACCGCGACGTGGCTCACCCGTCCGGGGGCGGCGCCGGGCATTCCGATGCCGGGCGCGGTCGTGGAGTACGGCCTGCCGGTCGTCCGGGTCGTCCTCGACCTGGCCGCCACCGCCGCCCTCGGCCTGAGTCTGCTGCCCAAGCTGCTCGGCTTCGACGATCCGGACCGGACGGAGCCCGTCGCCGCCAGGGCGCGGCACTGGGCCGTGGCCTTCTCCCTCGTCTGGTGCGCGGCTGCCCTGCTGTCGGCCGTGCTCGGCGCCGCCGAGATCATGCCGGGAGGGGCGCCGGACGTCGCGGCGTACGTGGACGGCATCGGCTCGGGGCAGGGCATGATCGTGAGCGCGTCGTGCGCCCTGGCCAGCGCCGCCGTGGGGATGCTCGCGGTGCGCTTCGGCGAGAAGGTGCCCGCCGAGCTGCGGGTGCTCGTCGCCGGGTTCGGGCTGCTGCCGCTGCCGGTGACCGGGCACGCGTCGAACTGGTACTGGCACGACCTCAGCATGGTGTCGATGGAGCTGCACGTCATCGGCGCGTGCGCCTGGGTGGGCGGCCTGGTCGCGCTCGGCGTGCTGCTCCCGCGCGACCGCGACCTGCTCGCCCCCACGCTGCCCAGGTTCTCCCGGCTGGCGACCTACGCCCTGCTCGTGGTGGGGCTCTCCGGGCTCTTCAACGGCCTGGTCGAGCTCGCGCTCTCGCCCGGCGAGACCCTGCCCGGGTCGCTCGTGACCACCCGGTACGGCTGGCTGGTCATCGCCAAGGCGGTGCTCACCGGCGTGATCGCGCTGCTGGGGGCGAACATCCGCTGGCGGCTGCTGCCGGCGATCGCGCGGCGTGAGCCCACGGCGTTCGCCGCCTGGGCGGCCCTCGAAGTCACGGTGATGGGCCTCGCGTTCGGCGTCGCGGTCGCGCTGACCCGGACGCCCGTCGCCTGAACGTCCTCAGACCGGCGACGTGGAGACGGGCGACCCGGAGTCCGCCGCCCTCTCCCGGGCGTCCCTGGCCTCCGCGTCGGCGGCCGTCAGCCCCTTGCGCCCGGCGAACCACTCGACGGCGTACCACACGACCACCAGCCCGGCGAGTGCGTACGGCCAGGCCTCCGGCGCGTACGGCGGAGCCTCCAGCAGGCGGTCCTGCGCCATCAGGCCTCCGTACACGCCGACGGTGGCGAGCACCCCGCCCGCGAGCGGGCGCAGGAGCCGGATCGGCACCAGGAAGGCCAGGTCGACGCCGATCCCGGCGAGCAGGAAGAAGAACGGGATCGCCGACGGCGGGAACCCGCCGCCGACGAGCAGCGGCCAGATCAGGCAGCGGTAGGCGAGGTACCCCGCGGTGATCGTGGTGGCGGTGAGGCGGCGGCCTGTCATGACCCGGGCGAAGACCAGGATCGCGACGCCGAACACGCCGGCGTAGACGGAGTAGACGGCGTCGGGCACGGGCAGCGAGAACTTGAGCACCATCGCGCGGTCCACGGCGCGGCCCATCTGGTCGGCCGCGAAGTTCAGCAGCGTCGGCTCGGCGTACGGCTGGCCGCGGTCCCACGAGGCCAGCTCCAGCACGCCGTACTCCTGGTGCTGCTCCGGGAAGTGCGCGTTCTCCAGGAAGAACGCGAACAGGCCGCCGAGCACCAGGGCGCGCCGCCCGCCGGAGATCTCGGCGTAGCGGCCCGAGCCGAGGTACCAGCCGCGGATCACACCCGCGAGCATCAGCGCGGTGCCGACGAACAGCAGCGCGTGAGAGGGGCTCCAGGCGGTGATGTCGATGCCGTTGACCCGGTGGTTGATCAGGTCGAGCGGGATGGCGATGAGGAAGACGCCGGTGCCCCACACGATCAGGCGGGAGGACGCGCGGTCCACCCCGTAACCGGTGTACCAGTGCACGATGGTCAGTGCGACGGCGATCGCCGTGCCGACGGTGTTGAGCAGATGCGGCGGGGCCAGGTCGTCGCGCAGCCACCTGAAGTGCCACGACACGTCCCAGCTCGACCCGAGCACCTTGAGGACGAACGCCGCGAGCCAGCCAGCGTAGAGCACCCGGAACAGGTCGGACGGGGTCTGCCTGCCCGCCTCCCCCCGGGTCCAGTAGGGAAGGGCCCACTCGACCACGCGCGTGGGGACTTGCTTCAGCGGCGTTCCGTTCACGCGCGAAATGATGCCGTCCCCCAAGGTCAGGCGCAATCAGGGATTACCCCGATGCATCATCACGATTCGTATGCCGAGGGAGGCCGCGCCCGGTGTCGCGGGCCGGTTGTCCACAGGCGCGGCGGGCTCCTCAGCCCGCTCTCAGGTGCGACAAGTAGCATCGCGATATGACGTTTCCGGGTGGGCGGCGTGCCCTCGCGATCGTGGTCACGCTGGTCATCCTGGTGGCCGGAGGGGTGGCGTGGGCCCTGTGGCCCTCCGGTCCGGCGGTGCAGGGGCGCGATCTCGCCATCCCCGTCGTCGACGGGCCTTCGGGCGACCAGCGCGTCGATCTCGACGCCACCTTCTATCCCCCCGCCTCCGGCGGCAGGGCCCCCGCCGTGCTGCTCGCCCACGGCTTCGGCGGCAGCAAGGACAGCATGCGCGAGCAGGCGGAGCGGCTCGCCGGGCGCGGTTACGCCGTGCTGACCTGGTCGGCCCGCGGGTTCGGCCGCTCGACGGGTCAGATCGCGCTCAACTCCCCCGACTACGAGGTCAAGGACGTGCGGGGGCTGGTCGACTGGCTCGCCGCGCGGCCCGAGGTGCGTCTCGACGCCCCCGGCGACCCGCGCGTCGGCATCGCCGGCGGCTCGTACGGCGGGGCGATCGCGCTGATGGCGGCGGCCTACGACAGCCGGGTCGACGCGATCGTGCCCCAGATCACCTGGTACGACCTCGCCGACGCGCTCTTCCCCGACGCCTCGGGCGCCGGGCCGGCCAACGGCGTGTTCAAGAAGATGTGGGCCGGCATCTTCTTCAGCGCCGCCGCCGACCGGCTGGCCCCGGACGGCGGCCTCGGCGCCGGGGGGCTCGGAGCCGGGGGTCTCGCCGGCCTCGCGGGCGCCGCCGCCGGCAGCGACGGCCGGGCACCGGGCACCGGCGAGCAGGGGCCCGGCGCGCCCTCGCCGGAGGCCGGTGCGGCCACCGCGAGGCCCGGGAACACGGCCGCCCCGCAGACCGGCCAGGGGTCCGGGCAGCAGACCGGGCCGGGCGGCACGTCGGGGGGCGGGGAGGCGGAGCAGGTCCAGTGCGGGCGGTTCCGGCCGGAGATCTGCGCGATGTACCAGAAGGTGGCCGAGACCGGCAGGGCCACCAAGGAGGCGGTCGACCTCCTCCGGCGGTCGAGCCCGATCTCCGTGCCCGGCCGGATCAAGGTGCCGACGCTTCTCGTGCAGGGCCAGCGCGACTCGCTGTTCCCCCTCTCCCACGCCGACGCCAACGCCCGGGCCATCGCCGCGACCGGCGCTCCCGTGGAGGTGGCCTGGTTCAACGGCGGCCACGACGGCGGCGACGGCGAGGCGGACTGGCTGTCCGACCGGACGGCGGGCTGGTTCGACCGCTATCTCAAGCGGTCCGGCTCCCCCGCCGACGCCGCCTCGGCCGCGTTCACCGTGACCCGGGACGGCGGACGCGACCCGGGCACCCGCCGCCCCGTGCTCCTGCACGCGACCGCGGGCCGATACCCCGGCCTGGCGGGCGGGGAACGAACCACGATCGCCCTTCACGGTTCCGCCCAGCCGGTCGCCAACCCCGCGGGCGGGTCGCCGGCGTCGATCTCCGCGGTGCCCGGCCTCGGCGGGCTGCTCGGCGGCGCCGGCGGAGGCGGCGGAGGCGGCGTGTCGGTCGCGCTGGACATGCCGGGCCAGGCGGCCGTCTTCGAGTCCGCTCCGCTGGCCCGGCCCACCCAGGTCACCGGCAGCCCGGCCGTCCGGATCAGGGTCTACGGCACGGGCGAGGCCACGCTGTTCGCCAAGCTCTACGACGTCTCCGGGGGGTCGCTCCCGGTGCTGCCGTCCGGCCTCGTCGCGCCGCTGCGGGTGACCGCGAGCGAGGCGGGCACGCCGGTCACGGTGACGCTCCCGGCCGTCGACAGGCGCTTCGACGCCGGGCACCGGATGCGGGTGGTGGTGTCGACCACCGACCTCGGCTACGCGACGCCCGCCGCCCCCGCCGTCTACCGGATCGGGCTGGAGTCCCCGGCGCTGGAGGTCCCGGGGTTCGCGGCGCTGCGGACGCCCGCCACCGGCCCCGCCTGGTGGACGTGGGCCATGCCGCTCGCGGCGATCCTGATCGCGGCCGTCCTCCTGCTGACCGGCCGGGCCGCGAGGCGCGACCCGGCCCCTACCGGCGACCGGGCCGCAGACGCCGGGCCGGCCGAGGTGCCCCTGGTGATCAGCGGGCTGGTCAAGCGTTACCGCAACGGCGAGAAGGCGGTCGACGGCCTGTCGTTCCGGGTCGAGAAGGGGCAGGTGCTCGGCCTGCTCGGGCCGAACGGCGCGGGCAAGACGACCACCATGCGCATGCTGATGGGTCTCATCCATCCCGACGAGGGCGAGATCCGGATCTTCGGCACCCGCGTGGCACCGGGGGCGCCCGTGCTGTCCCGGCTGGGGTCGTTCGTCGAGGGGCCGGGATTCCTGCCGCACCTGTCCGGGCGGGCCAACCTGGAGCTGTACTGGCGGGCCACCGGCCGTCCGCCTCAGGACGCCCACCTGGAGGAGGCGCTGGAGATCGCCGGGCTCGGCGCGGCCCTGGACCGCGCGGTGCGCACCTACTCCCAGGGCATGCGGCAGCGCCTGGCCATCGCGCAGGCCATGCTCGGCCTCCCCGACCTGCTCGTGCTCGACGAGCCGACGAACGGCCTCGACCCGCCGCAGATCGCCGAGATGCGCCGGGTGCTCAGGGCGTACGCCGAACGGGGGCGCACGGTCATCGTCTCCAGCCACCTGCTCGCGGAGGTCGAGCAGACCTGCACCCACGTGGTCGTCATGCATCGCGGGCGACTGGTGTCGGCCGGACCGGTCGGCGACCTGCTCGGCACCGCCACCACCGCCAACGGCGCCGGCCCGCGCCTGGAGGACGTGTTCCTCGACCTGATCGGAGAGCGCCGTTGAGCCCGATGGATCGACCGGCCCCGGACGTGGCCGGAGAAGCCCCCGCCGCCGGGCGGGCCGTCCGGGACGACGGGCCGGACGCACACGGGAGCGACGCGGACGGCCGCACGCCCGGACAGGCGGCGGCCGCGCACGCACCCGGATACGCGCCGGGACGCACGCTGCCGCTGCGGGTGGAGTTCGTCCGGCAGTTGCGCCGCCGCCGGACGATGGCGATGTTCGGCGTGCTGCTCGCCCTGCCCTGGGTGCTCGTGGTGGCGTTCCAGTTCGGCCCGGCCGGGCGGGGCCAGGGCAGCCTGCGGCTGTCGGACCTCGCCACGGCGGGCGGGCTCAACTTCGCGGCGTTCGCCCTGTCGGTGTCGGCCAGCTTCCTGCTGGTCGTCGCCGTGGCGCTGTTCTGCGGCGACACGGTGGCGAGCGAGGCGAGCTGGTCGTCGCTGCGCTACCTGCTGGCCGCCCCGGTCCCCCGCGACCGGCTGCTGCGCCAGAAGCTGGTGGTGGCGCTGGCGTACTCGGCCGCCGCGGTGACCGTGCTCCCGCTGATGGCCCTGCTCGCCGGCACGCTCGCCTTCGGGTGGAACGACATCACCGTGCCGGGGACGGGCGAGGTGATCCCCGCCGCCGACGTGCTGCCGAAGTTCGCCGTCGTGATCGGGTACGCCATGGTCAGTCAGCTGGTCGTCGCCTCGGTGGCCTTCCTGCTGTCGGTGACCACCGACTCCCCGCTCGGCGCGGTCGGCGGCGCGGTCGGCCTGGTGATCGTCAGCAGCATCCTCCAGGCGGTCGAGGCGCTGGGCTCGCTGCGCGAGTTCCTGCCCACGTTCTGGAACGCCGCGTGGCTCGACGCCCTCGCGCCGGAGCCCGAGTACGGCGGCATGGTGAAGGGCGTGGCGATCTCGGTGACCTATTCGGCGATCATCGTCGCCTTCGCCTTCCGCCGCTTCCGGCGCCGGGACGTCGTCTCCTGACCAGACCGTTTCCCCGCACCCGGGCTCAGCCGCCGCCGACCGGCATGACGGCCGTCAGCGTGGTGCCCTGGCCGGCCGGGCTGGTGATCTCGATCGTGCCGCCGAGAGCCTGCACGCGGTCGAGGAGGCCGATGAGACCGGAACCCCCGCGCGGGTCCGCGCCGCCCTTCCCGTCGTCGCGGATCGCGACCCGCGCGGCCTCGCCCACCGCGTCCACCTCGACGCACGCCAGCGAGGCGTGCGCGTGCTTGGCGACGTTCGTCAGCGACTCGGAGACGATGTAGTAGACCGCCACCTCGACCCGCTCGGGAAGGCGCCCGTCGACCCGCACCCGTAGATCGACGGGGACCGACGACCTGCGGGCGAGCATCTTCAGGGCCGGCGCGAGGCCGCCCTTGGACAGGATCGCCGGGTGGATGCCACGGGACAGCTCCCGCAGGTCCTCCAGCACCAGCGTCAGGCCCTCGGCCGTGCGGGAGAGCTGTTCCCTGAGCTTCGGCAGTTCGGGAGGCACGGCGGTCTCCGCCATCCGCAGTTGCAGCCCCAGGGAGACGAGGCGCTGCTGGGCACCGTCGTGCAGGTCGCGTTCGATGCGGTGCCGGGTCTCGTCCGAGGCCGCGACCACGCGGGCGCGTGAGGCGGCGAGCTCGTCGCGGGCCTGGGCGTTGGAGATCGCGGTGGCGACGAGTTCGGTGAAGTCCCGGATGCGTTCCTCGATGCCCTCGGGCTGCGGCTCACGGCCGCGGAAGAAGGCGATCACCACACCCCACAAACGGGCCTCGACGACGATCGGGCTGGCGATCGCGGAGACGACCTTGTCGTCCCTGACCCAGGTCTCCAGCTCTCCCGCCGCGCCCTCGGCCGTCCCCTCGGCCGCGGCCATCCTGGCCGGCTGTCCCGTGCGCAGAACGAGGGCGGACAGGCCGTCCTCCCGGAGCGGCCGGTGTGAGCCGATCGGCGGCGCCGGGCCGCCGTCCGAGGCGCTCCAGAAGCTCATCAGGGCGACCGTCCGGTCGGGCTCGTATCGCTCCACCGCCGTGTGGTCCGCGTTCACGATCAGACCCATCTCGCGGGCGACCGCGCCGAAGATCTCCGCCGGGCGGACGCCACGCGCGACCAGCGTCGCGACCCGGCGCAGGGCGGCCTGCTCGTCGGCGACCCTGGCGAGCTCGTCCCGGCTCGTGGCCAGGGCGTTCCCGATGGCCTCACGATCACACGCCGCCGCCAGCACCGCCTCCAGTGAGGGCACCACGCGCTCCCGGAGGCGGCGCAGCACCGCCGCCGGCAGGTTCGCGGGCGCGACGAGCGTGCCGAGCCGTACGTCGTCGTCGCTCAGCGGCAGTGCGACCTTGCCCGGGTCCCCGGCACCGGTCGCTCCGAGCTCCACGGCCAGGAACGGCAGGCCGAGGCCCTGCGCCAGACGACGGGCCACGACCGGCAGCGCGGCGGGCAGGTGCTCGGCGCGCAGGAGGAGACGGGCCGTGGCGGCCTCCAGATCGGCCTCGCCGCGGCGTTCCTCCGCCTCCATCAGCAGCGTCCGCATCAGCGCGGCGGCGGCGCTGACCAGCAGCCCGACGACCAGGAAGACCAGCAGCGGCATCCACGACCAGCCGCTGAAGACGCTGATCGCGTGGCGGGGAACGACCAGGAAGTAGTCGTAGACGAAGCCGCTCGCCACGGCGGTGAGCATGCCGAGCGGCAGGCCCCACAGGTAGGAGACCACGAGAACGCCGACCAGATAGACTACGTTCAGGGCGTTCGAGGGGGCCACCCGCTCCAGCAGGAAGGTCAGAAAAGTCTCCGCCGTCACGCATGCGACGCCGACGATGACGCCCACCAAGAGGGGCGGGCGCGTCACGCGGAGCAGCGACGACAACATTCGCGCGCGCATAAGCCCACGTTACGCGGCTGTTCGCACCACGTCGACGCAGATCGGACGACCACGGCTGGCACGGCCGCCCCGATCGCCGGCGCGATCGAGGCACGACCCTCGATCCGGCGTGACCTGCGCACGCGGAAGGCGGCGGAGCGGTGGACGAGACCCCGAGCCGGGTGGTCCTGGCGGACGACGACGTCCTGCTGCGGGAGGGGCTCGCGAGCCTGCTGGAGCGCGCGGGATTCGAAGTGGCGGGGCAGGCGGGGGACGCGTCCGAGCTGCTCGCCCTGGTCCGGGAACACCATCCCGACCTCGCCGTCATCGACATCCGGATGCCCCCGGGACACACCACGGAGGGCGTCGAGGCGGCCAAGGTCATCCGCGCGGAACTTCCCGACGTGGGCATCCTGCTGCTGTCCGCGCACATCGAGGTCGACCAGGCGATGGAGCTGCTCGCGGCGGGCCAACGGGTCGGCTACCTGCTCAAGAGCCGGGTGACCGCGGTGTCCGACTTCGTCGAGACGCTCGAACGCATCGTCCACGGCGGCTCGGTCGTCGATCCCAGCCTCGTCGCCGAGCTGATCAACGCCCGCCGCCGGCACGATCCGCTGGAGGAGCTCACCCAGCGTGAGCGCGAGGTGCTCGCCCTGATGGCGGAGGGCCGCTCGAACGCGGGGATCGCGCACAAACTGTGGATCACCGAGGGCACGGTCGAGAAGCACGTCCGCAGCATCATGTCGAGGATGCGGCTGCCGGAGACCGAGGACGACCACCGCCGCGTGCTCGCCGTGCTCGCCTTCCTCGACGCCCGCTGACGCCGTACGGCGTCGCCCGGACCGAGCACGGGAACGCCTCGGTGGCGCCTCCGCCACGCCTCGGCCGGGACCGAAACGGCCGCTTCAGGCGTCCGCTCTCCGCAGGATCTCGTCGATGGCCCGGCCCGACAGTCTCGGCTTGGACAGGAAGGCGAGCGCCGGGCTGGACGCGATCATCTCGGCGAAGTCCTGCTCGTCGTACGTCGAGATCAGGATGACCCGGGGCGGGCGCTCCCCCGTCTCCGCGCAGAGCCGCGGCACCAGGTCGAAGCCGCTCTCCTCGCCCAGGTCGATGTCGACCAGCACGACATCCGGCCGGAGCTCCTGGCAGTGCCGGAGAGCCTCGGCCGTGGTGGACGCCGCGCCCACGACGGAGATGCCGTCCGCCTCCAGCAACGGGCGGGCGGCGTCCTTGAAGTGATCGCTGTCGTCGACGATGAGACACCGCAGAGGCACAACACCAGGTTGACACCGGCTCGCGTCCACGTCATTGCAGGTAGCAGGCATCTCGGCATGCCGGTGGACACC
Organism: Microbispora sp. H10885; assembly: GCF_014161415.1. Classification (NCBI taxonomy): domain Bacteria; kingdom Bacillati; phylum Actinomycetota; class Actinomycetes; order Streptosporangiales; family Streptosporangiaceae; genus Microbispora; species Microbispora sp. H10885. Next base: position 731,786 of record NZ_JABBWY010000002.1, read on the forward strand.
CGTGCGAGATGGGGGCTGCCCGCGCAGACGCGGCGCCCTCCACGAGCGATCGTAGGGGGGTGAGCGGGCGACCGCGAAGCTGGCGAGGTCACGGGACAGGAGGAGGGCGGCGATGCTGACCGACCGTCACGACGCGTGGGCCGACGGGATCGACGGCCTCGGCCCGGTGCGGCCTTCCGGCGCCGGCACCGCACGCCTCCGCTCCCCGAGCCGGGCTGCCCGGCCCGGGCCGGCCCCCCGCGAACCGTCCTCCTCATCTGAAGGATCGAGGTGACACGCATGTGCCCCACCTGCCCGCACAGTCCGCCGTGTCCGCCCGCGTACGCGCACGACCACGAGGCGGCCCGGCTGGTGGCGTTCCATCCCGAGCAGGGGTGGGGCCTGCTCTGCAACGGCGTCGTGGTGTTCGAGGACACCGGCGAACTGCTGCCCGACGGCCGGAGCCTTCCCACGCACCGGGCCCGCTGCACGCGGGCCGCATGAAGAGGGATGCGAACATGATGTGCTCGCTCGTCCCGTTGAGCCGGCGGCCGGCAGACGACGTGCCGGCCGTCCACCGCTCCTGCTGGACCCTGCCCCTCGACGCGTCGTCCACGTGCCTGGCCCGCCGGTTCGTCCGCGCCGCACTGCGCGACTGGTGCGGCGACGGAGACCGGGAGGCTGCGGAGGTGGCCGAACTCCTCGTCAGCGAGCTCGTCGCCAACGCCATGCGGCACGGGCGGGGATCACCCCTCCTCACCCTCCTGCTGCTGCGGGACGACACCCTCCGGTGCGAGGTCGAGGACGAGGCCCGCGTCCCGGTCCGGGCACGCGGCACGTCACCGCGCGACGAAACCGCCCGGCGCGAGGAGGAGGGCGGGCGGGGACTGCTGATCGTCGACACGCTGTCCCGCGCCTGGGGCGTGCTCCCCACCCGCAGGGGCAAGGCCGTCTGGTTCGAGCTCCCCGTGAACGTCTAGTCCCAGTGGGGCGGACGCTCCTCCAGCAGGTGGGAGACGTCGGAGTCGGAGCGCCACTCGCCCCACCCGAGGTCGGTGTCGTCGCTCGTCTGGTCTGGCAGCACCGGCAGCCCCTCGTCGAAGAGGTCCACCGGACGCATGTCATCCGGATGCCGCATACTCACGATCCCAATGGTATCGGCTCCCGCGGCGGCCCGTGGAGACGCCTGTCATGCCCTGGGACTCCTTCCGATGAGGGGAGAAACAACAGCCTCTCCGGCGTACCGGCCTCACGCCCGTACGACCGGACAGCCGACGGCGGCGCGGGTACGATGCGGGAGCAGGGAGCACGCCGGACAAATCCCCCCGTGAGGCGGCATGGCAGCGCCAGCAGGATGGCGGCAAGAGGGCAACCTTCCCGTGGAGCTCACCGGCTTCGTCGGGCGGACACGGTTACTCGCGTCGCTCAGGCAGAGGTTGCAGGAGTCCCGGCTCATCACGGTCACCGGCATCGGCGGCGTCGGCAAGTCCCGCATGGCGCTGCGCCTGGCGCACCAGGTGCGGCGGCGGTTCAGGGACGGCGTCTGGTACGTCGACCTGGCCCGCCTGCAGGACCAAGCGATGGTGTATCACACGATCACGGCCGCGCTCGGCATCGCGGACCAGTCCCCGCGCGAGGGGTCGGACACGCTCGCCGAATGGCTGGCCGAGCGGGAGATCCTGCTCATCCTGGACACCTGCGAGCATCTGGTCGACGCGTGCGCCCGGCTCACAGAGGACCTCCTCGGCACCTCGCCGCACCTGCGGATCCTCGCGACCAGCCGGCGCTCGCTGAACGCGGCTGGAGAGCTCACGGTGGCCGTGCCGCCGCTCACGGTGCCCGGCGAGGACCTGTCGGACGATCCCTTCACCAACGAGGCGGTCGAACTGTTCGGCACGCGGGCCTCCGCCGTGGTGCCCGACTTCACGGTGGACGAGGACAACATCGCGGCCGTCGCCGAGCTGTGCCGCCGCCTCGACGGCATCCCGCTGGCGATCGAACTGGCCGCCGTACGGCTGCGCACGCTGTCGGTCGAGCAGATCCTCGCCCTGCTCGCCGACCGGTTCAGCCTGCTGGCGGGGGCCAGTCGCACGGCTCTGCCGCGGCACCAGACGCTGCGCGCGGCGATCGGGTGGAGCCACGAGCTGTGCGAGCCCGCCGAGCGGCTGCTGTGGGCCCGGCTGTCGGTGTTCGCCGGCGACTTCGACCTCGACGCCGCCCGGCAGGTCTGCGCGGGCGACGCCCTGCCCGCCGACCGGATCCTCGACGTGATCACCGGTCTGGTCGACAAGTCGGTCCTGCTGAGCTTCGCCACCCCGGCCGGGCAGCGGTACCGGCTGATCGACACGCTGCGGCAGTACGGCGGCGAGTGGCTGGACAAGCTCCGCGAGACGCAGGACCTGCGGCGGCGCCACCGCGACCACTACCTCCGGCTCGCCGAGCTCAGCGAGCACTCCTGGTCGGGGCCCCGCCAGGTGCACTGGTTCAGCCGGATGCGCCAGGAGCACGACAACATCCGGGTCGCCCTCGACTACTGCCTGTCGGCACCGGGAGAGGAACGCGTCGGCCTGGAACTGCTGTCGGCCCTGTGGTTCCTCTGGGTGGCCTGCGGCTTCGCCCGCGAGGGGGTGGTCTACCTGGAGCGCGCCCTCAAGGCGAGCCCGGCGCCGAGCAGGGAACGCTGCAAGGCGCTGTGGGTGCTGGCCTACATCCGCAGCGCCCAGGGAGACATGGCCGGCGCGCTGGCCGCCGCCGAGCAGTGCAGCACCGACGCGGTGCGGGTGGGCGACTCGGGCGCCGTACTGCTCGCGACGAAGATGCAGGGCACCGCCGCCATGCTGCAGGGCGACGCGAAGAAGGCGACGGCGCTGCTCGGCGTCGCGATCGAGTTCCACCGGGGCGGCCGGGAGCTGAACCCGGGCCTGCTCCCGGCGATCGTCGAGCTGTCCATGGTGCTGCTCGCACAGGGCGAGTTCGAGGAGGCGGAGACGCTGCTGGCCGACTGCCTGCAGGTCTGCCGGGAACGCGGCGAGCTGTGGCTGCGCTCCTACGCCTGGTACGTCACCTCCCTCGTCCACCGGGAGACCGGGCGGCGGGACGAGGCCCTGGTGGCGTGCAAGGAGGCGCTGCGCATCAAGCGGCGCTTCCACGACGTGCTCGGCATCGTCCTGTGCGTGGACAACCTCGCCAGGCTGAGCCTGGAGGCCGGTGAGCCGGAACGGACGGCGACCCTCCTCGGGGCGGCCCAGGCCAACTGGCGGACGTTCGGGCTGCCCCAGTTCGGGTCGCCGTTCTTCACGACCGAGCACGAGCAGTGCGTCAAGGAGTGCAAGAAGCTGGTCGGCGAGGACGCCTACGACGAGGCGTACGCCGCCGGGGCCCGGTTCAGCCTGGGCGATCTCGTCGAGTACGCGCTGGACGACCTCGACGGTCTCGACGACCTCCCCGAGGACTGACCGGACCGGCCGGGCCTCTCGGGGCTGTTCCGGGCCGGTCGGGTCACTGCCAGGCGCCGGCGTACCGGGAGCTGGTCAGCGAGTAGTCCACGCTGCCGCTGACCCAGAACTTCAGGCCCCGCACGTACGCGTCGACCGCGGGCGAGCCGAGCGCCTCGGTGGCGGGGGTGAGCTCCACCATGGCGGCGACCGCCTCGTCGCGCATGACGCCGATGCGGTTCATCGCCTCCTGGACGCCGCAGCCGGTGTGCCCGGCGAGCACGCTGACGAGGTTGTTGCGGATGTTCGCCTGCCCCCGCTCCTTGGCGTAGGAGATCAGGTCGTTGTCCCAGACGACCACGTCGTTGGCGTGCCCGGTCATCTCGTGGACGGCCGGGTGGAGCCACTCGTCCACCGTGAGGCGTACCCCGGCGGCCACGTCGATCAGCGCGAAGACGGTGAGCATCGCGCCGGTCCTGCGGCGCATGAAGACGTAGTCGTCGATGGTGGGGAGCACGTCGTCCTCCCGGTTGGCGGCCTCCCACACCTGGGCGAACAGGTAGTCCTTGGTCGTCGTGCGCCAGCGGTCGAGCTGATCGGGGGTGGCGTGGGCGGCGATGCGGGTCTTGATGCCGAGCAGCGCCCGGGCGAAGACGTCTTCGACCGCATCACCTCCCCCGGCGTCCTCCACGACGGTGTAGAGCTGGGGCAGCGCCCGGGCGATCTCGGCCGCCCTCCGGTCCGACTCGCAGTAGGCGTCGTCGAACGCGAACAGCCATACGCACCAGTCGGTGACGAGCTGGCACAGCTCCCGTGAGGCGTACGGGTAGGTGCGGGCGCCGAGCCATCCGTACCGGGCGATCCGGAAACGCTCGAACTGGTCGCCGGCGATCATGCCGGAGGCGGCCAGCCAGGCCAGCGTGTCCCGGTCCACCTCGTCCACGTGGGGGTTGACCGCACGGGGGAAAGGGCAGGCGAGCGGGGGGATGCGGAGGGGGTGTCCACTGAGGGAATCCGCTTTCGCAGTAGCCATCCGACAAGAATGATCCCGCCGGGGAGACAGGGGCCACCCTTGCCCTGATTACGGACACATCGGTCAGCGATTCAGCGCAGCCGGTTCGGACCGGCCCGGGTGCCCGGCGCCCGGCCGGTCCGGCTCCGGGTCCGGGTGCCCGTTGGACACCGTCCACCGATAAGGTCGCCGCAACCACCGCGGAATCGACCGGGCACCCCGTAGGTTCAGTAGGTAAAGGCTTCCTGAGAAAGGCTGGGACACGTGTCCGACCCCACGGATCTCTATCGGCTCGACGGGGACCTTCCCGAGCTGACCGATCCGGTGCTGCTCTACCACTTCGAGGGGTTCGTCGACGCCGGCGCAGCGGGGCGGCTCGCCCTGGGGCACCTCCTCGCCGAGCTGGAGCACCGGGTAATCGCGACGTTCGACGTCGACCGGCTGCTCGACTACCGGTCCCGCCGGCCGGTGATGACGTTCGACACCGACCGCTGGACCGACTACGAGACCCCGGAGCTGGCCGTCTACCTGACCCGTGACGTCACCGGCACCCCGTTCCTCATCATGAGCGGGCCGGAGCCGGACCGGGAGTGGGAGCTGGTCACCGAGGCCGTCGGCATGCTGGTGACCCGGCTCGGCATCCGCACGCTGGTGACCGTGCACGGCATCCCGATGGGCGTCCCGCACACCCGGCCGCTCGGCCTGACGGCCCACGCCAGCCGCCCCGACCTCGTCCACGGGCAGAACAGCCCGTTCGGGAAGGTCCGGGTGCCGGGCAGCCTCGCCGGGCTGATCGAGCTGCGTCTCGGGGCCAAGGGACACGACGCGCTCGGTTACGCGATCCATGTGCCGCACTACCTCGCCCAGGCGGAGTATCCGCAGGCCGCCGTCGCGGCCCTGGAGGCGATCACCCGCGGCACCGGCCTGGTGTTCCCCACCGAGGCCCTGCGGGACGCCGCCGAGAAGACCACCGCCGAGATCGAGGAGCAGATCGCGGCCTCCGACGAGCTCGCCGGCGCCATCCACGGCCTGGAGCAGCAGTACGACGCGTTCCAGTCGGGCGCCACGCGGGAGAGCCTGCTGGCGGAGGACACGCCGATGCCCACGGGTGAGGAGCTCGCCGCCCAGTTCGAGGCGTTCCTCGCCGAACGCGACGACCACGACGGCTAGAACGCACCACTCATGCCTTCCCCGCTCACGCCGTCTTCCGGCGACACCTCCGACATCCGGGTCGGGCTCGCGGGCTTCGGCCCGGCCGGATCCTTCTTCCACGCTCCGCTGATCGCCGCCACCCCCGGGTTGCGCCTGTCCGCCGTCGTCACCCGCGACCCCGGCAGAGCCGGGCAGGTACGCGCGGACCACCCCGGTGCCGAGGTCGTCGCGGCGGCGGAGGACCTCTGGGACGCCTGCGACCTCGTGGTGATCGCGACGCCGAACCGCACCCATGTGCCGCTGGCGGCCGAGGCGCTCAAGGCCGGTCTTCCCGTGGTCGTCGACAAGCCGCTCGCCGGCGCCGCGGACGAGGCCCGCGACCTCGTGCGGCTGGCCCGTGACCGCGGCCTCATGCTGACCGTCTTCCAGAACAGACGCTGGGACGGCGACTTCCTCACGCTGCGCCGCCTGCTGCCCGAACTGGGCGAGGTCCACCGCTTCGAGTCGCGGTTCGAGCGGTGGCGGCCGGTGCCCAAGGGCGGCTGGCGCGAGGCGGGCGGCCCCGAGGACGTGGGCGGCACGCTCTTCGACCTCGGCAGCCATCTGGTCGACCAGGCCCTGACGTTGTTCGGCCCGGTCACCCACGTGTACGCGGAGACCGACGTCAGGCGGGCCGGCATCCGCAATGACGACGACGCGTTCGTTGCGCTGACCCATCGGAGCGGGACCCGGTCGCACCTGTGGATGAGCGCGGTTGCCGGGCTGCCCGGCCCGAGGCTGCGGGTGCTCGGCTCCCGCGCCGCCTACGTCAAGTGGGGCCTCGACCCGCAGGAGGAACGCCTGCGCGCGGGCGAGCGCCCGGGGCCCGCCGACTTCGGCCGCGGCGGTGACCCGCGCGACGGCTGGGGCACGGAGCCGCCCGAGCGCTGGGGCACCCTCGGGGTCGAGGGCGACGTCCGCCCGTTCCGGACGGAGCCGGGCGCCTACCAGCGGTTCTACGAGGGCGTGGTGGCCTGCCTGCGCGACGGCGCGCCGCCGCCGGTGCCGGCGGAGGAGGCCGTCGCGGCGATCGCCGTCCTGGAGGCGGCCCGGCTCTCCGCGTCCCTCGGCCAGGTGGTGCCCGTCCCCGCGCACCGGGAGTGAGCCGGCCCGCCCACGACTCCGGTCCCGGCCGGGTCAGCCGCGGAGGCGGCCGTACAACGCCTCGGTGTCGGCGCCGGTCCAGCCGTGGGCGTGCAGCCAGCCGAGGGGGCCGCCGAACCGGTCGTCCAGGGTGGCCAGGAACTGGGCCATGTACTCGGGCCGCGGCAGGTGGCTGTCTACCGGCTTGCCGTCGAGGTCGGCGCGGTAGGTGGGGCTGGCCCGCAGTCGGGCGAGGATGCCCGCCAGCCGCTCCCCGGTCGCGACGTAGTCGCCGATGATCGCCTCCCGGGTGGCCCCGGCGACGGCCAGGGCCAGCGCGCAGACCACCCCGGTGCGGTCCTTGCCCGCCGCGCAGTGCACCACGGCCGCGCCGTCGTCACGGGCGAGCACCCGCAGCGCCGCCACCACCGAGTCGGGCCGGTCGCGCAGGTAGCCGTAGTAGTAGCCGGTCACCCGGAGTTCGGCGAGGTCCTCCTCGCTCCGCTCGTCCTGCCACGGCAGCGCCCTGTCGTCGATGGTGTCGGCCTCGACGTCAGTGAAGCGCCCGCCCTCCGCGAACAGGCTGTGATGGTGTACGGCGACCTCCGGCAGGCGGGTCAGGGGGCCGGGCCCCTCCAGGCGCACCTCGGTCCCCGACCGCAGGTCGACGACGTGCCGCAGCTTGAGGTCGCCGACGAGCAGCCCGATGTCACGGGTGGTGAGGCCCTGCAGGTTGTCGGCCCGCAGTATCCGTCCGGACGCCGTGGTCCCCCCGTCCTCGGTGGGGAGCCCGCCGAGGTCGCGCACGTTCGCCGCGCCTTCGAGAACGATCCAACGCTTGTGTGCATTCATCATTCCGAGCCTATCCGCCCCTCTGTGACGGAAGAATGTGGGCAGAGTGAAGGTCCGAAACCCCTTCGGCATCCGGGACGGCACCGGCGATCACACGCACCCGTCAAGTTGTCCCCCAGTGTTCGGCAAACAGCCGTAATGTAGGGCGTCGCGCATGCTCTACGATCAACGGTTCCGGCGGCCCTATCGCGCCGCCGCCGTCGACCCGCCCAGGCAGCCCGACCCACTTGGAGGACCCGGATGGCACGGCCGGCTCACCGGTTGACCATGGCCGCTCTTGCCCTCGCCGTAACCGGCGCGACCGCCGCGCTCCCCACGGCACCGGTCCACGCGGAGTCCCCGGCGACCGCGAACGCCACGGCGAACGTCACGGCCGCGGCTCGCGCGGCTGCTTCGCCGGCCGCCGCACGGAAGGGAGACACGCCCGCCCGGCCGCACCTGGTGGGCGCCTGGACCACCTCGACCGACCGCGTGGTGGCGGCTCTCGGCGGGCAGACCGTGCGGATGGTCGTGCGGGTGAGCGCCGGCGGCGGCGGAACGCGCCTCCGCCTGTCCAACGTGTTCGGGACGGCGCCGGTGACCTTCGCCCAGGTCCATGTGGGCGTCCAGGCGTACGGCGCGGAGATCCTCACCGGCACCAACCGGCAGGTCACCTTCGGCGGCCGGAAGTCCGTCCGGGTGCCGGCCGGGCGGGCGGTCTGGAGCGATCCGATACCGGGCCGGATCGTCACGGGCTCCGCCCTGGTCGTCAGTCTCTATCTGCCGGGCACGGTCAGCGCCATCACCGGGCACGAGCGCGCCTACGCCACGACGTTCCTGTCCGACCCCGGCGACCACGCGGCGGAGGAGACCGCCGACGGCTTCACCTACACCAGCACGCAGTGGTACTTCCTGGACCGCATCGCGGTCGAGACCACGTCGAAGGCGGGCTCGGTGGTCGCCTTCGGCGACTCGATCACCGACGGGGCGGGCCAGAACACCGACGCCAACCGCCGCTGGACCGACTACCTGCGGCAGCGCATGGCCCGGCTCTCGCCGTCGCGCAGGATGGCGGTGCTCAACGCGGGCATCGCCGGGAACCGGCTGCTGCACTCCGGCGTCGGCCCGAGCGGTCTCAGCCGGTTCTACCGCGACGCGCTCACCCAGCCCGGCGTACGGACCGTCGTGGTGTTCATGGGCATCAACGACATCTCCCGGGGCGAGTACACCTCGATCAAACCCCTCGCGTACGGGTACAAGCGGCTGATCCGCCTGGCGCACGCCCGCAAGATCAAGGTGCTGGGCGCCACGCTCACCCCGTTCTACGGGTTCGGCACCTGGACGCCGGAACGCGAGGACGTCAGGCTGCGGCTCAACCAGTGGATCCGCACGAGCAAGGCGTTCGACGGCGTCCTCGACTTCGACAAGGCCGTGCGCGACCCCGAGTTCCCCGAGCAACTCGCCGTGCCGTACGACTCGGGCGACCATCTGCACCTGAGCGACGCCGGCCGGCGCAAGCTCGCCTACACGGTGAGCCTCGGCGCCCTTTGACCCGGAGCGGCCCCAGGGTCGCTACGGTTTGACCATGATTGCCCCTCTTGAGGCAGATGACCCGCGCACGCTCGGCGGTTACCGCCTCGGCGGCCGGCTCGGCGAGGGCGGCCAGGGCGTCGTCTACCTGGGCCACGGGCCGGATGGCGACCCGGTCGCGGTCAAGGTGCTCAAGACCGGGCTCGACCCCGTCGTGCGCGAACGGCTGGCCCGCGAACTCGACGCCATGCGCGGCGTCGCCCCCTTCTGCACGGCGAGAGTGATCGCGGCGGTCGTCGAGGGGAGCCGGCCGTACGTCGTGAGCGAGTTCGTCGACGGCCCCTCGCTGCAGCAGCGGGTGGCCGCCTCGGGCCCGCTGCGCGGCGGCGACCTCGACCGGCTCGCGGTGGGCACGGCGACCGCCCTCGCGGCGATCCACGCCGCGGGGATCGTGCACCGCGACTTCAAGCCCGGCAACGTGCTGCTGGGGCCGGACGGCCCGCGGGTGGTCGACTTCGGCATCGCCCGCCAGGGCGAGAGCCAGACGATCACGGCGGGGCCGGTGGGCACCCCGGCCTACCTGGCGCCCGAGCAGATCGCCGGGCAGCCGGCCACGCCCGCGTCCGACGTGTTCGCGTGGGGAGCCACGATCGTCTTCGCCGCCACCGGGCGCGCGGCCTTCGGCGCCGACAACGTCGCCGCCGTGCTGCACCGGATCATGACGGCCTCCCCCGACCTGACGGCGTTGCCGCCGTCGCTGCGGGCCCTGGTCGAGCGGTGCCTGGCGAAGGATCCGGCGGCCCGGCCGACCGCCCGCGATCTGCTGCTCACTCTGGTCGGGAGCGCGCCCGACCCGCTGCGCGCGGGTGCCGCCGCCGGAGCCACCCCGGCCGCCGCCGGCGACTCGTACGGCACGCTCCCGCGCCCGCCGTACGGCGCGCCGGAACCCGGAGTGGCCGGGTCCGGCGCGGCGGTCACCTCTCCCGGCGGCGCGGCCCGCGGAGGCTCGCGCGCCCGCGTCCTGACGGGGGCTGCCACGGTCGTGGCGGCGCTCGGGATCACCGCGGCGGTGCTGGTGCCGCGCCTCAACGCCGCGCCTGACGGCACCTCCCCCTCCGCGTCCGCGGACCCGCCGCCGACGAGCGGCACTACCGCCACGTCCGCCCCGGACACGTCCGCCACCGGGACGTACGGCACCGGCGCGGAGGCGACCGCCTCGCCCGGAGGCGGCTCCACACCGTCCTCCTCCCTTTCGACGACCACGACGGTGGCCGCGATTCCGGCCGCGTTCGCGGGCAAGTGGCAGGGTCACATCGCGCCCGACACCCCGCTGATGGGCGAGTACGACATCGAGATCGAACTGCGGCGGGGCGAGAAGACGGGCAGGTGGAAGGAGCCGGCGAACTCCTGCGAGGGCACGCTGCGGCTGACGGGAGGGCTCACGGGGGGCTCCGGCCCCGCGCTCACCTTACGCCTGGAGGACGTGGACGGGTGCGTGCCGGGCGAGGTGGTGCTCACCCGGAAGGGTGACGCCCTCGCCTACCGCCACAGCGACGACGCCAAGCTGTTCACCTATACCGGCGACCTCACCAGGAAGTATTAGTATCCATCCACCTGATAAAAGGTCGTTCTGGCAACGGTGGTGTAGATACTTCCCGCGTAACATTCCTCCTTGCCCGTCAGCGTCTGCGGCTGGGCCGTATTGGGTGGCAGATATATGTACGTGGAGACGGCGTGGCAGTATCGGCTTCCCCCTTCTCCACCCACTGCATCACGGGGCTGTCGTCGGGTGCGTCCGTCGTCGGAGACGAAGGAGCCGGTGCGGTGAGCTGCTCAGTACGATCCTGGGATCTCAGGAGCTTTCCATGAAGCGCGCGCCCGGCCCGGGCGTGCGGCAGACGTCTTCCGGGGCGAGGTGGCTGTGCCCCGCAGCGCACTCGAGGACGATCTTGACCGGCTCGTCGCAGGAGCTCGCATCGTCGACGGGCCGGTGCCGGACGATGACCGACGGGCCCTGCGGGTCGGCGAGGTAGGTGTCGCCCCATTCCAGGAGCGCCACGAGCGTGGGCCGCAACGCCCGGCCCTGCTCGGTGAGCTCGTAGGCGAAGCGCTGCCGCTCCCCGGGCTCCTGATAGGGCACGCGGCGCATCACTCCCGCGGTCACCAAGGCCTCGAGCCGAGTCGCCAGAAGATTTCTGGCGATCCCGAGGCGGGAGTGGAACTCTCCGAACCGGCGCGCGCCGTCCAGCGCTTCACGAACGATCAGCAGCGACCAGCGCTCCCCCACCACCGAGAGGGCGCGCGCCACCGAGCAGTTCACCGGGTCGATTCGCCGCGTCTCCATGGGACGAGTGTACCCATCTGGGTTTACAAGCTGTACTTAGCCCTCGTAGACTCCGGCCTGAGTTGAAGAACTAAACTCATCAAGGAGATCGACCATGCCCATGCTCGACGTGTACATTCCCGACGGCGCGCTCCAGCCGGACGCCGAGGCGGCCCTGCTGAACCGCATCACCGAGATCCTCGTCCGCAACGAGGGATTCGACCCTGCCGACCCGGTGAGCCGTTCCGTCTCCTGGCTCTGGCTGCACCGGCCGGCCGGCATCTACGTCGGCGGAGAACCCGCGGACGCACCTCGCTACAAGGTCGTCCCGTCCGTCCCCGAAGGCCAGCTCGACGAGCAGAAGCGTGCGAGCGTCATCGCCGAGGTCACCGAGGCGATCCTCGACGCGGAGAACGGCGCCTGGCCGCGTGACGCCACCCGGGTCTGGGTATTCCCCACCGAGATCCCCGAGGGTCACTGGGGCGGCCGGGGCCAGATCAGGCCGCTCGCGACGATCCTCGCCCGACTCACCGGCGACGACACCAAGCGGGCCCGTACGCTCGCGCGTGAGCGGATCGCTGCCACCCGAGCCGAACACGCCCGCCTGCCCTGATGAGCGGCGAACGAAGCGGGGATCGATGCGGCCGGCGACACAGTCGGGACGCGTACCCGTTCTGCCACCCGGGCAGCCTGGCGACACCGCGCCGCACGGACCAGCATCCGAACGGCGCGTCACGTCACTACGGGGCGTAGGTCCTCTGATGCGGCACTAGCCACCTTCCCGGTGTGAGCCGATTTCGGGCCGATTCGCCCACGGCTGTGAGCGGAGGGCCGACGAGGGGTTCGACAAGCGGGTGCTCCTACCGGCCGTGATCGGTGTGAGCGGCGGGACGCGGGGTAGTCGCGAGGGCGTCCACGCACAGGAGGAAATCCATGGCAACCGACGTCATCGGCCTGATCAAGGAAGATCACCGCGATGTGGAGTCGCTGTTCGAGCGGCTCCAGAAGATGCCGGAGAACCGTCCGGCTCTGCTCGCGGAGCTGGCGGCGAAGTTCATCGCCCACAGCGAGGGCGAGGAGGACGTGGTCTACCCCCTGCTCGCCAGGCGGCGGCCGGAGGAGAAGGAAGAGGTCCACCACGGCGCCGAGGAGCACCACGAGGCCGAGGAGATGCTCTCGCGGCTGCTGGAGAGCGACCCGGAGAGCACGGAGTTCGACACCCTGCTGCGGGAGCTGGTGGCGGCGGTGTCCCACCACGTCGAGGAGGAGGAGACCGACATCCTCCCCGTCCTGGAGCAGGCCGTCTCGCTGGAGGAGCGGGTGCGGGCGGGCAAGGCCTTCAGCAGGCGGAAGGCCGAGGTCCTGGCCAAGCCGATCAAGCCGCGGTCGCGCACCAAGGAGGAGCTGCTGCACCAGGCCAAGGAGCTGGAGCTCGAGGGCGCGTCCGGGATGACCAAGGACGAGCTCGTCGCCGCGATCAGGCAGAAGAAGCAGCAGGGCTGACCCCGGGCCGCGGCGCCGTACGGCGGGCATCGTACGGGCGGGCAGCCGAGGCGGGCACGCCGGGCGTCGCACGGCGGCGACGCGTGCCCCGCCGGTCACAGGCAGCCGTACAGCGCCGCGACCATGGGCCGCCACCTCGGGTCCGGCCCGGCGGGACTGACGAGGAGGCGGCTCGGGGTGTAGGCCAGGGCCACGCCCGCCGCCGGGTCGGCGAAGGCCAGCGCCCCGCCCGTGCCGCTGTGGCCGAAGGCGCGCGGGTCCGGCGCGAACGGCCGGATCTCACCGGGCAGCATGTAGCCGAGGGCGAACCTGGTCCCGGCGAGCAGCACCTCGTCGCGCCCCTCGCTGCGCGGCTCGACCGCGCGTCCGAGCACGTCGGGCTGGAGCAGTTCACCGCACACGAGCCTGCCGTACAGGGTGGCCAGGGCCCGGGCGTTGGCGTGCCCGTTGGACGCGGGTATCTCGGCGGAGCGCCAGCGCGCGGTGTTGACCAGGCCGGGCGTGAGCTGCTCCGGCGGGTTGCAGAAGGCCTTCATGGTGATCGAGCCGGGATCCGCCATGGCCGACGCCAACGCCGGCGGGGCGGCGTCCTGCCCGGCCCGCCCGGCCTCCTCCCGGGCTTCCTGAGGTGCCGCCTCCGGGGGCGACAGGTAGGCCGCTCTGCCCGCCTGGGCGGCGGGCAGGCCGATCGACAGGCCGGGCACGCGCAACTCGTCGCGGACCAAGTCACGCACCGGCCGCCCTCCGATCCGGCGCAGGACCTCTCCGACGAGCCAGCCGAAGGTCACCGCGTGGTACCCGTGCCGCTCGCCGGGCGGCCACCACGGGCTCTCCGCGGCGAGCGCGCCGGTCATGGCGTCCCAGTCGAACAGCGAGCCCGGCGGCAGGGTGCGGCGGACGGCGGGCAGCCCCGACCGGTGCGCCAGCAGGTCGGCGATGGTGGTCGCGGTGGAGAACCCGGGCCAGTAACGGGCCACCGGGGCGTCGAGGTCGAGCAGCCCACGCTGGACGTACAAGTGCGCGAGCGTCGCGAGCACCCCCTTGGACGCGGAGAACACGTTGACGACCGTGTCGCGCTCCCAGGCACGGCCGCCGTCCCGGTCGGCCGTGCCGTGCCAGAGGTCCACCACCAGCCGCCCGTCCGCGTACACCGCGACGGCCGCGCCACCCGGCCGTCCGTCGCACACCTGCCGGAACGCCTCGGCGACGGGCCGGAACGCGGGATCACACCACATACGCCCTCCAGATACTCAACCTTGGTTGCGAAACCATGGTTGAGTATTAGAGCATCCTCCTGTGGTGTCAAGTGACCTGACCCTGCTCTTCGCCGCCCTCAGCGCGGCCTGCGACGCCGAGGTGCGCGCCCGGATGGCCGCGGCCGGGCACGACCGGGTGCGCACGGTGCACGGGTACGTGTTCCAGCACCTGCTCCAGGGGCCCGTACGGGTCTCCGACCTGGCCGGGCTGCTCGGCATGACCCCCCAGGGCGCGTCCAAGGTGGCGGCCGAGATGGAACGCGCCGGTTACGTCGCGCGCCGGACCGACCCCGGCGACCAGCGGGCGCGGATGATCGAACTCACGCCGTACGGCCAGGCCGCGATCGAGGCGGGCCGCACCGCCCGCGCCGAGGTGTCCGCCGGAATGCTCGGCCTCCTCGACGCCCCGGAGGAGTTCCTGGCGTCGCTCGACCGGCTCGCCCGGGAGACCGGCGCCCTGAGCGACCTGCTCTCCCGCCGGCTACGCCCCCAGTGAACGACCGTGGCTCGGACAGCCGGCGAGGCTCGGTTCAGTCGAGATTGTTGCGCTGCCTGACGAGATTGGTGATGGCCAGGATCTTGGGGCGGCCGGCGGCCTTGAAGGACAGGCCGTGACGGAAGATTTCGGGGATCCAGTACTGGTCCTCCTCGCGGAAGACGACTCCGTTGGCGGCCAGGAGATCGAGATCCTCGCCGGAGAGGCCAACGGTCTCAGGACTGAAGGGAATCTTCTTCTTCTCCGCGCCCAGGCCGTCCAGCCGGTTGAGGAGTTCCCCGACCTGCGGACTCTCCGCCCCGATCGCTGCGATCTTCTCCCGGCTGCATCGGACCAGGGCGTTCCGCATGGCGGATGGCGTCAGCAGCCGATCCGACCACCGGATGTCGTCCTTGGAGATGTCCGCCGACTCCGCGGTGAAGATGACGATGTCACGCGCCTGAATCTGCCCGTTGAAATCCGAGAGCGCAGCGAGGAACCAGCCGTCCGACCTGGCCTCCCGGGAGCGTGGCGATCCCATCTTCTCCCCCCAGACAGGTGTGAGCCGCCTGCTCAGATCCTTGTCCGACGCCTTGGACACCTCCTCGGACGACAGACGAGGGAGGCTTCCCGAGCGCTGGGCCACCCATAGGGCGAGTCGCAGCGCCTCCGCGGGGTTCCACTTGAGCTCGTACTCGCTGTACCGGGCAAGCAACTGGTTGTAGTTCTGCCGGACCGCCGCCTGGACGAGATCCCGGCGCACGAAGATGACCAGACCGAGTGGCCGGCCCCTCAAGCTGCGCAGCCAGTCGAGGCAGTCGACCATGAGAACGCGAAGCGCCTGCCGCTGCGCCTCACTGCGAGCGAAATCCTGCAGGAGGTCCTCGAGCCCGTCGATGAGGAAGATCCGCGAGTCGCCATGGGCGAAGTCGGCCAGCTTCCGCTCCACGTCGGCCGGCTCGGCATCGATACCCACGGCTCGGGCCATGCAGGTGAGCCAGACTCGCCGCCATTCCGAATCGGAGAGCTGTGAACGCAGCGCCCTGTCGATCAGATCGCGCAGTTCCAGTTGACTCGCGGGCTCCGCCGCCGAGGAGACGCAGGCATCGCATTGAATCGCCCTTATTCGCTGATAAGCGTCGTCCTTCAGGTTCTTGGATATGAAGACGGGAGCCAGCAGGGCCTGCAGCGAGACCCCTGGAACGCCGACATCGGCCGCGTAGTCACGCCAGGTCCGCCGGAAGCACATCTGGATCTGGGTGAACGTCTTGCCGGAACCTTTGGCACCCGCCACCACGCACAGGGGCGGCTCGGTCCGGTGCGAGGTCAGGAGGTTCCGGAGTGACTCCGTCGGCAGGAACGCCGTGTCGTCAGCGGTCTCGGCATACGCGAGCCGCCGGGCGAAGTCGCCGAGCCGTCCCCGGAGCGCGGCCAGATGCTCATCCGGCCCGAAAGGCGACACAGGTGGACCTGCCTGCGGCAGGAACGCGGGCTCTTCCGAACGGCTCAGTTCGTCGGCGAGCGGAGCCAAGGTGTGGTCGAGTCTCTGACGACGCACCAGATCGACGACGGCCTCCCAAGAAGAGGGAAGCGCCAGGAGACCGTCCTGGAACACGCTCAGTATCGGTTCCAGCGTTACGTCCCCGTCGACCACCCGGTCGTCGCTCTCCTGGCCGCCCGGCTCGAGCGTCCTGGAGATCACGTCGCGCAGCATCGCCGCGGCCCGTACGGCGAGTTCGCCGTGACCCTGCGGATGGAACTGGGTGATGACCGCCGCGCTCGCGGGATCCTCGGGGCGTGAGGGTGCCCTCCTGCCGAGTTCCTGGATGGTGCGGACAGTACCGATCAGTGCTTGGTCGCTGATCGTGGTGACGAAGATTCTCTGCACACGGGGGTCCAGAAGCACAGGGGCCGACAGCTCACTGCCGCCGGCGCGCAGGTCGATCAGAACCGCTCGCGCGTCGAGTCGGTGCGCGAGTTGGCCCAGGGACTCCGTCAGGTAGTAGATCGACCGTTCGGGGGTCAGCAGGTCGGTGGGCTGGATGCGCGGTGGGGCGATGTCCTGCGGCGCGCGCCTGGTCGGCATGACGATCACGTTGTCGATCGTCTGGTTCGGCAGGTAGGCCGACCCGAGCGTCACCGCGTCGTCGGGCCGCCCGTCCTCCGACGAGTGCAGTAGCGACAGGAAGTCTTCGTAGGCGAAGTCCACCCGCCGGCCATGAGCGGTGAACATCCAGGTGATCCCGGGCGCTTCCAGATCGGCGTCGACCAGGAGCACGCGCTCGCCACGCCGGGCGATGGCCTCGGCGAGGGCGACGCCGTGCAGCGTGCGCCCTACTCCGCCCTTGAACGAGTGCAGAGCAGCGATCCGCACGTTGCCCTGGAAAGGACCGCCGGGTGGAGGCAGCGGCTGGCCGAGGGAACGGACGATCCGGCGCTCCCGCCATCGCGGCTCTCGCCTGGGCAGGTCGGGCTCCCGATGCCGGACGACGATCGGAAGCAGCCTGTTGGACAACCTTCCTGGGACGTCGTCGAGCCGGAGCGCGGCGACCTCCTCGTCGCGCACGATCGAGCCCACGCCGAACTTCTCCCCCAGCCAGGAGAGTGCCTCTTCACGCGATGCGCCTGGGCCGACGGTCAACTCCACCCCGTCCCAGAACGCGTCGGACTCGTGAAGCCAGTCGGGCCACTGATCGCGAACAGCGAGATTCGCGAGATGCGCGTCGACGTCGACCCAGGTGTAGAGGCGCTCAGGGACCGATGTCTCGTCCGGCACGATCATGTCCTCAATTCTCGCCGACACCAGTCCAGCAGCTCACGCAACACGGTGAGCGCCTCCTGCTGCTGGTCCTTCCGCAGAGGGTGGCCGTATCGCCACGCCTGGTGCAGATCGCCGAACGCCACCTGTCCAGACACGCTCTGACTCGCGCAGGGTCGCATCCGCCTGCACAGGGAAGGGGGGAATCTCAGTTCCTTGGCCAGCCGGTGCAGATCATGGTTCCTCAGGTGCTCGGGGAGCTGCGCGGTGGACCGCAGGCCGAGGCGGTCCAGGATGGCGGCCTTCATGCCGCATTCTGTGCCGTAGAAGGTGAGAAGAGCCGCCGGTTGCCCGTCAGGACGGTGCGTGCCGGAAACCTCGCATGTACCCGGTCGCCCTGAGCGGTGCAGAAGTCAGCCAAGGGCGGGGACCAGGTGGACGAGGTCGGTGAGGGCGTCGACGACCAGGTCGGCGCGGGCGGACTCGGGGCGGGCGGCGTGCAGGTGGCCCCAGGGGCCCCGGCGCAGCAGGGCCGTCCGCATCCCCGCCGCCGCGGCCGGGAGGACGTCGTTGTCGAGGCGGTCGCCCACGTAGAGGATCTCCTCCGGCTCGTGCCCGCACACGGCCGCGACCTTGGCGAAGAACGCCGGGTCGGGCTTCTCCACGTTCCAGGCGGCGGAGGTGTGGACCCCGTCGACCGGCAGGTCCATCGCGACCAGCGCGTCGTAGGCCTGCGGCGGCTGGTTGCCCGCGACGACCAGGTCGTAGCCCGCCGCGCGCAGCGCCGCGAGGCCGGACCGGACGTCGGGGTACAGGTCGTCGGCGTCGAAGTTCTCGCGCAGCCCGGCCGGGTCCTCGCGCCGCCAGGCCTCGATCTCGGCCTCGACGTCGATGCCCGGCCTGACCAGCTCGAACGCCTCCCGGTGGCTTCGGTCGAGAGCCGCCATGCCGCCGAGGACGCCCATGAAGGTCAGGCGCGGCACGCCCAGCCGGTCGGCCCACCGCGACCAGATCCGGGTCTCGTCGATGAGCGTCTCCCCCACGTCGAACACGAGCGCCCGGACCATGACCATCCCATCCCTTACGTCCTGATTGACGGCAGCCACTCTACGGCGTGCCGTACGATCACCGGTCGTGAGCGAGACGCGGTACGCCCTGAACGGCATGGTGTGCACGGCCGACCACCTGGCCTCGGCGGCCGGTGTCGCGATGCTCGACCGGGGCGGCAACGCGGTGGACGCCGCCATCGCCGCCAACGCTGTGCTGGCGGTCACCGCCCCGCATCTGTGCGGTCTCGGCGGCGACCTGTTCGCGCTCGTCCACGACGGCGCCGTGTCCGCGCTCAACGCGTCCGGACGGGCGGGATCGGGCGCGGACCCCGGCCGGCTGCGGGCGGAGGGCCGGGACCGCATGCCGCACCTGTTCGACATCCGGTCGGTCCCGGTGCCGGGCTGCGCGGACGGATGGCTGGCGCTGCACGAGCGGTACGCCCGCCTGCCGCTCGCCGACCTGCTGGCCCCGGCGATCCGCCACGCGGCCGGCGGCTTCCCCGCCTCTCCGCTGCTGGGGCCGACGGCCGACTTCGTCGGCACGCTCGCCGGTGCGGGCGACTTCGCGGCCGTACGGCGTCCCGGAGACGTGATCCGGCGTCCCGGGGTCGCCAGAGCGCTCGCCGCCCTCGCCGAAGGCGGCCGGGAAGCGTTCTACCAGGGCGAGTTCGGCGAAGGGCTGCTGGCGCTGGGCGGCGGCGAGTACACCGGGGACGACCTGGCCCGGCCGAACGCCGACTGGGTGGAGCCACTGGAGATCGAGGTGTTCGGGCACCGCGTCTGGACGACGCCGCCGAACTCGCAGGGCTACCTGCTGCTGCTCGCTCTGGAGATCCTCGCCGGGCTCGGCCCGCCCGCCGATCCGGCCGAGCCGCGCTGGGCGCACCTGCTGGTGGAATCGGCCAGGGCGGCCGGGCACGACCGCCTCGGCGTGCTGCACGAGACGGCCGTCGCGCCCCTGGACACGGCGGCCGCCCGGCGGGCCCTGGTCGATCCGGCGCGCCGCTCACCGCTGCCGGCCGCCCCCTCCGCGTCCGGCGACACGACGTACCTGTGCGCGGTGGACGGCGACGGCATGGGCGTCTCACTGATCCAGTCGAACGCGTCGGGCTTCGGCAGCCTGCTCTTCGAGCCCGGCACCGGCATCAACCTGCACAACCGCGGCATCGGCTTCTCGCTCACGCCCGGTCATCCCGCGGAGTACGGCCCGGGCCGCAGGCCGCCCCACACCCTGTGCCCGGCGCTGGTCACCCGCCCGGACGGCACCCTGCGCGCGGTCCTCGGCACGATGGGCGGGGACGCCCAGCCGCAGATCCTGCTGCAGATCGTCACCCGCCTCCTCCTGCACGGGCAGACGCCGGGAGAGGCCGTCGGCGCCCCCCGGTGGCGGCTGAGCGGCGGCGACACCGGCTTCGACACCTGGCGGTCCGATCAGGGGGTCGAGGTCGAGGAGGGGGCGCCGTGGGCGGACGGCCTGCGCGAGCGCGGCCATGCGGTCGGGACGGCCGCGTACGGCACGGACTTCGGGCACGCCCACCTGATCGACCTGCTCCCGTCGGGCGCGCTCGCCGGGGCGGCCGACCCCCGCGCCCTCATCGGCGCCGCGCTCGGCCGCTGAAAGCCCGCCGCGGAGAACCCGCCGCCGTGTCCCCTGAGACGTGCCCCCTCAGCCGGGCCGCGAGACCCGACGCCGGGGCCGCCGACGCCGGGGTCACCCGGCCCGGGCGGCGGACTCGGCCTGCTCGACGGCCTTGCGGATGCGCTTCTCGGAGACCGGTGTCGGGGTGCCGATCTGCTGGGCGAAGAAGCTCACCCGCAGTTCCTCGATCATCCACCGGATGTCCCGCACGGCCTTGGCGTCCCGCTCGGCGGGCTTCAGCCGGTCGAGCAGGTCGCGGTAGTCGTCCTCGACGTCGTGCACCCGGTGCATCCACTCGCGGTCGCGGCCGGGGTCGTCGGGGAGCTTGTCCAGCCGCCGCTCGACCGCGCGCAGGTAGCGGAGGACGTCCGGCAGCCGGTCGTACCCCGTCTCGGTGACGAACCCGGCGTGGACCAGCGCGTCGAGCTGGTCGCGGACGTCGGCGGCGAGGTCGGCGACGGCGCCGCCCAGCGCGTCGAGCCGCGTCTGCGCGGTGTGCCACACCGCGAGGACGCGCTCCACCCGGGTGACGACCTCCTCCGTCGTCTCGAACAGCGAGGCGCGCACGTGGTCGCGCAGCCGCTCGAAGGCGGCCTCGTCCCACGCGGGCCCGCCCGCCTCGGCGATCAGCCGGTCGGCCGCGCACTCCGTGCAGTCGTCGAACAGGGCGGCGGCGCCGCCGTGCGGGCTGCGGCTGAGGGCGAGCTTCTGCGCGGTGGTCAGCCCGCGCAGGATGGCCTTGGCCGGGCTGACCACCGTGAGCAGCACCAGCCGCCGGGTGCCCGCCCACATCGCCCGGTCGCGCTCGGCCTCGGTGTCGAACATCCGGACCGCGACGCTGCCGCCCTCGTCCACCAGGGCCGGGTACGCGCGCATCCTGCCCTGCTCGAACACCTTCGGCAGGGTGCCGATCGTCCAGCTCCGCAGGCCGTCGCGCTCCAGGTCGTCGGCGGCCCTCGACAGGGTGGCGCGCAGCTTGGAGGCGAGCCGCCGCTTGAGGGCCTCCAGGTCCTTGTCCTCGTCCACCGTGCGCCTGCGGTCGTCGATCACCCGGTAGGTGATCCGCAGGTGCGCGGGGAGCTGGTCGAGCGCCCAGGCGTCGCGCGGGATCGCCACCCCGGTCATCGCGTGCAGCTCGCGCTCCAGCGCGCCGAGGATGGGCTCGCCGCCCGCCCGTACGCGTTCCAGCACGGCCTTGGCGTAGTTGGGGGCGGGCACGAAGTTGCGGCGCAGGTGCTTCGGCAGCGACCTGATGAGGGCGGTGACGAGGTCCTCCCGCAGACCCGGGATCTGCCAGTCGAAGCCCTCCGGCTCCACCTGGTTGAGCACGGCGAGCGGGATGTGGACGGTCACGCCGTCCGCCTCCCCCGTCTCCGGCACGCCGGGCTCGAACCGGTAGGTGAGCCGCATCCGCTGGCCGTTCTGCCGCCAGGCGTCGGGGTAGTCGCGGGCGCTGACCCCGGCGCTGTCGTTGACCAGCATCTCCTGGGTGAACGTCAGCAGGTCGGGCGTCTCGCGGGACGCCTTCTTCCACCAGCTGTCGAAGTGCCGGCCCGAGACCACCTCGGCGGGGATCCGCTGGTCGTAGAAGTCGAACAGCGTCTCGTCGTCGACGAGGATGTCGCGGCGGCGGGCCTTCTCCTCCAGTTGCCCGACCTCGTCGAGCAGCTTGCGGTTGTCGTGGAAGAACCTGTGGTGGGTCCGCCAGTCGCCCTCGACCAGCGCGTGCCGGATGAACAGCTCACGGCTGAGCTCGGGGTCGATGCGGCCGTAGTTGACCTTCCGCTCGGTCACGATCGGCACGCCGTACAGGGTGACCTTCTCCAGCGCGACGACGGCGGCCTGGTCCTTCTCCCAGTGCGGCTCGCTGTAGGTGCGCTTGACGAGGTGCTGGGCGAGCGGCTCGATCCACTCGGGCTCGATCTTGGCGTTGACCCGGGCCCACAGCCGGGAGGTCTCGACCAGCTCGGCCGACATGACCCACTGCGGCTGCGTCTTGGCCAGGGCCGAGCCGGGGAAGATGGCGAATCGGGCGTTGCGGGCGCCGATGTACTCGGTGAGCGGACGGCGCGGGCCGTCCTGCCTGCGCTTGGCCTCGACGTCCTTGACGCCGATGTGCGACAGCAGACCGGCCAGCAGCGACTCGTGCACGCGCCGGGGATCGGCGGGCGCGCTGTTGGGCACGACGTTCAGCGTCCGCGCCACCTGGCGGAGCTGGCTGTCGATGTCCTGCCACTCCCGTACGCGCAGGTAGTTGAGGAACTCGGCCTTGCACAACCGCCGGAACGCGCCCGACGACAGCTCCTTCTGCCGTTCGCGCAGGTAGTTCCAGAGGTTCAGGTAGGTCAGGAAGTCGGATTCCTTGTCCGCGAAGCGGCGGTGCTTCTCGTCGGCCGCCTGCTGCTTGTCGGCCGGGCGTTCGCGCGGGTCCTGGATGGACAGCGCGGCCGCGATGATCATCACTTCGCGGGCGCAGCCGTTCTTCTCCGCCTCCAGCACCATCCGGGCCAGCCGGGGGTCGACCGGCAGCTGGGCGAGCCTGCGTCCCACCGGCGTGAGCTGCGGCCCCTGCCGCGCCTCCCGCCCCGGACCCCGTCCGCCCCGGCCTCCGGCCCTCTCGGCGCCCCGGTCTCCACTTCGCTCGGCGCTCCGGTCGCCGTCCTGCTCGGCGCTCCGGTCCGCACTTCGGTCGGCGCTCCGGTCGGCGAGGGCGCCGAGCTCGACCAGCAGGTTGACGCCGTCCCTGATCTGGCGGCTGTCCGGCGGCTCCACGAACGGGAACGCCGCGATGTCGCCCAGGCCCAGCGAGGTCATCTGCAGGATGACGCTCGCCAGGTTCGTACGGAGGATCTCCGGGTCGGTGAACTCGGGGCGGGAGAGGAAGTCCTCCTCCGAGTAGAGGCGGATGCAGACGCCGTCGGACGTACGGCCGCAGCGGCCCTTGCGCTGGTTGGCAGAGGCCTGCGAGACCGGCTCGATCGGCAGCCGCTGCACCTTCA
The DNA here is from genome assembly GCF_014161415.1 of Microbispora sp. H10885. Taxonomy (NCBI): domain Bacteria; kingdom Bacillati; phylum Actinomycetota; class Actinomycetes; order Streptosporangiales; family Streptosporangiaceae; genus Microbispora; species Microbispora sp. H10885. Next base: position 754,848 of record NZ_JABBWY010000002.1, read on the forward strand.
GCCGGTGGCTGTACCGGGAGATCCGCGCCGTCCCGGGGTCCACCACGTACTTGATGCCCGGCACGGTCAGCGACGTCTCGGCCACGTTGGTGGCCAGCACGATCCGGCGGCCGCGATGGGACTGGAACACCCGGTGCTGCTCGGCGGCCGTCAGCCGCGCGTACAGCGGGAGGACCTCCTCCGGGCGTCCCTTGAGCGCGTCGGCGGTGTCGCGGATCTCCCGCTCGCCGCTGAGGAAGACCAGGATGTCGCCCGGCCCCTCGGCGCACAGCTCGTCCACCGCGTCCACGATGGCCTGGGTCTGGTCGTCGTCCTCGTCGATCGGGCGGTAGCGCACCTCGACCGGGTAGGTCCGGCCGGACACCTCGACGATCGGCGCCGGGTCGCCGCCCGGGGCGGCGAAGTGCCGGGCGAACCGCTCGGGGTCGATGGTCGCGGAGGTGATGACGACCTTGAGATCGGGCCGCCGGGGAAGGAGCTGGCGGATATAGCCGAGGATGAAGTCGATGTTGAGGCTGCGTTCGTGCGCCTCGTCGATGATCAGCGTGTCGTACTGCAGCAGGAGCGGGTCGGTCTGCATCTCCGCGAGGAGGATGCCGTCGGTCATGAGCTTGACGAGCGTCCCGTCGCTGGAGTGGTCGGTGAAGCGGACCTTGTAGCCGACCGCCGATCCGAGGTCGATCGACAGCTCCTCCGCGATGCGTTCGGCGACCGTGCGGGCGGCGATGCGGCGGGGCTGGGTGTGCCCGATGACCCCGTGGACGCCCCGGCCCAGCTCCAGGCAGATCTTGGGGATCTGGGTGGTCTTGCCCGAGCCGGTCTCCCCGGCCACGATCACGACCTGGTGGTCCCTGATGGCCGCGAGCAGGTCGTCCTTGTGCCGGCTGACCGGGAGATCGGGGGGATAGCTGATGACCGGCACGGCCGCGCGGCGCTCGGCCACGCGGCGTTCGGCGGCCTCCACGTCCCCCGCGATCTCCTGGACGACGGACTGGCGGGAGGCGCGGTCGCGGACCCGGCGCATGCCGTCGATACGGCGGCGCAGCCTGCGCTGGTCGCGCAGCATCAGATCGGGGATACGGCCCTGGAGATCGGCGAGCGTGTTCATTCCAGGCTCAAGGATAGGCAACGCACCCGGCCGATCTGCCAGCCGTTTTCGAACCGCGCGGCGGGCGGCCCGCCGGAGGAGACCGCCGAGGGCCGGCCGGGCACCCCCGCCACGGCCCTGGGGGCCTCAGTGGCGGCGCGGGGGCTGGTACTTGTATCCCACGTTCCGGACGGTGACGATCCGTCCGGCGTGCCTGCCGAGCTTGCGGCGCAGCCTCAGCACGTGCACGTCGACCGTGCGCCCGCCCTCCTCGTCGTACCGGTCCCAGACGGCCGCCATGAGCTGGCGGCGGTTGTAGACCCGGCCCGGCGCCGAGGTGAGATAGTCGAGAAGCTCGAACTCGCGGTAGGTGAGCTCGATCTCCTCGCCGCCGCTGCGGACCACCCGCGCGGTCCGGTCCAGGACCAGGTCCTCCTCCGGGAGGGACACGGCGGAGAACTCGTGCCACGCCGGTCCTGGCGCCCGCTCCCGCGTGGCCGGCGTCTCGGCGGTGGCGGCGGACGGCGGTCCGCCCGCGATGGCGGACCCGGCGGACTCGACGGCCGCCCTGGCCGTCCTGCTCACCGCGTCGCTCGCCTCTCCGGCGGCCGGACGGGGCGTCCGGGCCGGTACGTCCAGGGACGTGTCGGCGGGCACGAGATAGCCCACGATCATCAGCGCGGCCCCGGTGCCCGGCACGGGAAGCACGCCGAGCACCGATCCCTGCCCGGGGTCCGGGGGCTCGTGGCCGTGCTCGTACCCCCGTACGCCGGAATCGATCACATTCTGGTGGGACATGTCGCTTCTCCTCGCCTGTCGCAAGAGGGCCTGTCGCGTACGGGATGCCTGTCTTACGGAATGGTGGTGACCACGGTCGCCGGCGGTTCGTCGACAGGTGGTCAACAGGCGGCGGCGCAGACGCGCAGCAGGTCGATGTGCCGGCGTTGGGTCAGCCCGCCCGAGGAGTTCATGAGTCAATCATGACAGCGAAATTACCCGCTGTCCAGGTAGGAATAAGGGAGATCTATCGTCCGAGGCAGGCGGACTCAGGGCAGGCGCGCGGCGCCCACCGCGGCCATCGCGGCGCCGATGATCCCGGCCTCGTTCCGCAGCTCCGCCGGCACCACAGGGGTGTCCCCCAGGTGGACGTGCGGCAGGAACTTCTCCGCCTTCTTGCTCACGCCTCCGCCGACGACGATCAGGGTGGGAGACAGCAGGTCGCGCATGTGCGCGAGGTACTCCTCGACGCGCTCGGCCCACTCGTCCCAGTCCAGGTCCTCCTCCTCGCGCACCCGGTCGGAGGCGCGGTGCTCGGCCTCCTTGCCGCGGATCTCGACATGGCCGAACTCGGTGTTGGGCACCAGATGTCCGTCCACGAACAGCGCGCTGCCGATGCCGGTGCCGAAGGTCAGCATCAGGACCACCCCGGGCCTGCCCCGCCCCGCGCCGAACGTCATCTCGGCGACCCCGGCCGCGTCGGCGTCGTTGAGGACGACCGACTGGTCGCCGAACAGGTCGGCGCCCTTCACCCCGATCCATGACTTGTCGACGTTGGCGGCCGTACGGATGACGCCGTCGAGGACCACTCCGGGGAAGGTGACGCCGATCGGGCCGGTCCAGGAGAAGTGGTCCACGATCGCCTGCACGGCCGCGGCGACGGCCCCCGGCGAGGAGGGACGCGGCGTCGGGACGCGCAGGCGCTCACGGGTGAGCGTCCCGGTGAGCGTGTCCACGGTGGCGCCCTTGATCCCCGAGCCGCCGATGTCGATGCCCAGAACTTCCATGACTTCCCTCCCGGTCCGGCTTCACGGCTACCCCGCAGGCCTGTCCTCATGCGCGGACGCGAGTATCGCACGCCTTCACGGGCCCGGCGGGTTACGTCAGAAGAGGCCGGGTAGCCCACAAATGGGGGCAAATCACCACAAGGGGGACACCATGATCAAGATGCTTCACAAAATAGGGCTCCGCTCCAACATGATGTACGGCGCGGCGTTCGGGTCGATCGGCATGTCGATCGCCTCCTGGATCCTCTCGAACAAATACGAGCAGGCGGGCATCGAACGCGCGGACCGCTGGGCGCTGTTCGTCGGCGAGTGGGCCCCGACCTTCTTCGCGATGGGCATCGCCCTGCAGCTTGAGGAGATGTCCGAGGAGAAGGGGCGCGAGACCCCCGAGTGGCAGGAGCAGAGCAGCGACATCCGCCGCCCCACCCGCGCGGGCGTCTAGCTAGCGGGCGCTCCGTGTGCGGCCCGGAGGGACCGGACGGCCCCTCCGGGCCGCCTGGCGCCCACCCGTGCTCACACGCGCCTGCCACGGGCCGTGTCCCGGCGAAGGGCCCGTCAGGCCTCGGCCCGGAAGTGCGCCCGCGCCCATTCCTCGAAGGTCGTGAGCGGGATGCCGAATGCCCGCGCGTACTCCGGGCGGGCGGGCTGGCCGACCGTGTCGATGTACTCGTGTGAGGTGACGCCGGCTCCCGGCATTCCGGCGGCGATCGCCTCCTCCATGGTCATGTCGGGCGCGGCCAGCTCCGTGCCCAGAACGCGGGAGAGAACCCCGGCGATCTCCGTCATCGAGAGGTAGTCACTGGCCAGTTCCAGCTCGACCTCGTGGAACCGGTCCGGCTCGGCGAAGGCCGCGGCGGCCGCCGCCCCGATGTCGCCGGACGCGACGAGGGAGAGCCGGGTGCCCGGCTTCAGCACGGTCACGATCCCCCCTTCGACGCCGCGGGGAAGCAGGTAGGCCGTCGACGGCAGGAAGTTCTCCATGAAGAAGCCGGGCTTGATGATCGTCCAGCGCGTGAAGCCCGCCTTCCGCACCCGCTCCTGGGCCTCGGCCTTGGCGGAGAGGGCGGGCTCTATGGACGCCCAGCGGCCTTCGGCCCAGCCGGGGGCCTCCGTGTGCCGCCCCGCGCCCGTGACAGACGTGTGCACGAACTGCGGCACGCCCGCGGCCAGGGCGCCCTCGACCAGGTTGACGGCCTGGGCCACCTCGCCCTCGAAGTCGTAGGCGTCTCCCTTGATCGGGGGCATCTGCACCGAGAAGACGCCCCGGGCCCCCCTCGCGGCCCTGACCACGGAGTCGCGGTCGTTGAGGTCGCCGGTGACCAGTTCGGCGCCGAGCTCCTCGACCGCCCTCGCCCGGGCGGACGTGGGGTCGCGGACCAGCGCCCGGACGGGAACGCCGTTCGCGAGCAGGGCGCGGGCGGTGGCGCCGCCCTGCCGTCCGGTGGCGCCGGTGACCAGAACGGGTGCGGAATCGGTGGACATGAGACCCCTCCTACAGGTGGGCGGTCGCTAAACGGCGGACCCCGCCGTTTATGCTTCGGTAAGATACGGCGGACCCCGCCAGTTAGCAACCGTGAGGTGACGCGATGCCCGCCCAGCGTGCGGACGCCCGGCGCAACTACGGCCTCCTGCTCGCCGTGGCCAAGGAGGAGATCGCCGCGCACGGTCCCGACGCCTCCCTGGAGCAGATCGCGCGCGTCGCGGGGGTCGGGTCCGCCACGTTGCGCCGGCACTTTCCCAGCCGTCACGCCCTGCTGGAGGCGGTCTTCCGCGAACGGGTCGAGACCCTGTGCGCCCGCGCCCGCGAGCTGACCGGCGGGTCCGACACCCGGGCCGCGCTGCTGGAGTGGCTGAGCGCCGTCGTCGCGGACGCCGCGACCATCCGGGGGCTGGCCACCGCGCTGACCCTCGACCCCGCGATCGACGCCGGCGCGGCGCACGAGTACTGCTGCTCGGCGCAGCTCACCGAGGCGGGCGAGCCACTGGTGCGCCGCGCCGCGGACGACGGCGCGCTGGCGCCGGGCGTGACCATCGCCGACCTGCTCACCCTGATCACCGGCATCGCCCTGGCCACGGAGCACCGTCCGGACGCCGCCGCCGAGGCGGACCGGCTGCTCGGCCTGGCCGTGGCGGGAGTCAGCCCCAGCCGGCGGTGAGCGGAGGGAGTGCCGCCCACGCTCCGGCGGCTCCGCCAGGCTCGGCGCGCGTGACACCGGACCCCGCCGCCGTCGCGCGCTGGCTGCGCATGCGGCCCGCCCGCGCGGGCGGCACCCGCGTCCTGGCCGTCGAGGGACGCTCGGGTGCGGGCAAGTCGAGGCTGGCCGCCGCCGTGGCCGCGGCGCTCGTCGCGCCGGTCGTCCGCATGGACGACCTGTACGACGGCTGGGACGGCCTGCAGGCCGGGGTGGACGCCCTGATGGAGTGGGTGCTGCGACCGCTCGGCCTCGGCCGCCCGGCACGCTGGCGGCGCTACGACTGGGCGCGTGGCGAGTACGCGGAATGGCACGAGATCGCCGGGGCGGACACCCTTGTGATCGAGGGCGTGGGCTGCGGCGCCCGCGAGGCCGGGCCGTACCTCGGCGGGCTGGTGTGGCTGGAGGCCGGCGAGGAGGTCCGCCGGGCGCGGGCGCTCGCCCGTGACGGCGAGACGTACGCGCCCCACTGGCGGCGCTGGGCCGAGCAGGAGGAGCGGTACTACGCCCGCCACGACGTGCGTTCCCGGGCCGGCCTCGTCGTCGTCACCGGCTGAGGCGCCGCCGATCAGCCCAGGCCGGCGCGGTACTCCTCGTCGCTGACCGGCCCGTGCCAGTGGGTCTTGCCGCTCGCCGTGACGGCGAGGTGCACCAGCGTGTCGTCGGCGGCGGCGCCGTGCCAGTGCTTCTCACCCGGCTCCACATGGACCCAGTCGCCCGGCCCGATGGGCGTGCCCCCGGTCTCGCCCCAGCGCACCACCACCCCGCGTCCCGACACCACGTACAGCGCCTGCTCCCCGTCGTGGGTGTGCCAGCCCGAGCGGGCCTGCGGTTCGTAGGAGAAACGCTGGGCACGCAGGCCGTCCGGCCGCACCGCCTCCAGCGCCTCCGCCTCCCACACGCCGTCGGTGAACCTGTCCGGTCCCGGCCGGGTGGCCTTCATGTCACTCTCGCGTACGAACCTCATCGCCCACTCCCTTCACCGCGGGCCGGTCGGGTCGTTCCGGCGCCGCCCGCACCCGTCTCCGCATCCTGCATCACGCGGCGGCGGCCCAGCTATGGCGATTTGCCCGATTTATGCCGGGTACGTCTCTTCTGATGAGTTCTGCCGGACGGAGGTGACAGCCATGAGCGTTCCGATGCGGCGGGAGTCCCGGGGCCTCGTGCCCGACCTGTTCGACCTGCTGGAGGCGCCGCTGGCCGCGATGAGGCCGATGGCCGGCCAGCAGATGCGGCTGGAGGACTACGTCAGGAACGGCCGGTACGTGCTGCGGGCGGAACTGCCCGGCATCGACCCGGAGAAGGACGTCGAGATCAGTGTGTCGAACGGGGTTCTGACCATCCACGCCGAACGGCGCCACGAGGAGCGGCAGGGGCACCGCACCGAGTTCCGGTACGGGACCTTCACCCGGTCCGTCGTGCTGCCCCCGAACGTGGACGAGAACGACGTGAAGGCCACCTATGACCAGGGCATCCTGGAGGTGAGCGTACGGCTCGCCGAGGAGCGGGAGGAGCGCAGGCGTATCCCGATCGAGCGGCCGGAGGGACAGCGGCAGCAGGACTGACGCACACGGGAGTACCGGCTCCGCCCCAGAGCCCGCCAGGGCCCACCACGGCCCGCCCACCACGGCCCGCCCGACCGGGCGGGCCGACCGGGCGGGCCACCTGCCCAGGCCGTCAGGGCCACTTGCCCAGGCCGCCGACCGCCGGGCCTTTCCGTCACACGCCCGGACCGTCGCCCGCGCATCCGGAACGGAAGGGAGACGGCTCAGCGGGCCGGCCGAACGACGGCGACGGGACAGCCGGCGTGGTTCAGGACGCCCCGGCTGACCGAGCCGAGCATCACCGACCCCAGCGCTCCCCGCCCGCGCGAGCCGACCACGAGCAGGCCGGCGGCGCGTGACGCCTGGATGAGCGCGTCGACGGGGTGGCCGTAGACGACCTCCTCGTGCACCGCCACCTCCGGATACCCGCGGCGCGGGCCCGCCAGTTTCTCCGCCGCCACGCTCCTGCGGGCCTCGCGCGCCTCCTCGACGTCATAGGTGATCTCGGGTGCGAGCGGGTGGGCGGGAAGCCGCCACGCGTGCACCGCCCGCAGGCCGCAGCCGTGCAGCCTCGCCTGCTCGAAGGCGTACGCCAGCGCCGGATCGCACTCGGGCGAGTCGTCCACCCCCACGACGATCTCGCCGCGGCCTCCGGACCACCCGGGCCGTACGACGACGACCGGGCAGGGAGCGTGCCCGGCGACGTGGAAGCCGACCGACCCGACGACGATGCCGGCGAAGCCGCCGAGCCCCCTGCTGCCGAGGACGATCTCGACGGCCTCCTCCCCCTTGTCCCGCAGCGCGCGGGCGGGGACGCCTTCGACGATCTCCGCGCTGATCCGCACGTCCGGCCGGTGTTCGCGAACCACGGCCTCGGCGGCGGCGAGCGCCCGCTCGGCGTGCCGGGTCAGCGGGTCACCGCCCGAGGTGGGGAACTTCGGTATCCCGTACGCCCAATGGTCCACGACCGAGACGAGGCGGAGCGGGCAGCCGCGGCGGGCGGCGTCGTCCGCGGCCCACCGCACGGCGGCCGTCGCGGCGGGCGAGCCGTCGGTGCCGACGACGATCTGGCCGGGCATGGGCGCTCCTTCCTTGGCCGGCCCCCTTCGTGGCGCCACCGCCCAGGGGCGGCGTTTCGGGCCGCGCCGGTCCTCGCCGGGCCGCGTCGGCCCTCGTCGGTCCTCGTCGCTCCTCATGGCGGGGTGGGTGCCGGGGCCGTACGGCCCGGAGGGATGCTGGACTCCTGGGAGGTGGTCCGCATGGAGTCGAAGCGCTGGACCGTCGAGATCTTCGTGAACGAGGACGACAAGGACGACATCACCACGGCGACCGCGGTGCTCTACACGCCTTCGGGGCGGCGGCACGAGAGCGTCGGCCGGGCCCGCCGCAACCCGGCCGACAGGCCGGTGCCGGAGATCGGCGACGAACTGGCGGCCGGTCGCGCGCTGGCCGACCTGGGGTCGAAGCTGATCGGCGACGGAGCCGAGGACGTGGCCCAGCTGGCCGGGCCCGCGTACGAGTCCTACTGATACCGAGTGCCCGCCGCCGGGTCCTGCTGAGGTCCTGCCGAGGTGATTCACCCGTGGCGCCCCGGCCCCGTGCCGGGCCGGGGTCCGCCAGGTGTCGCCACCGATCTACTCACCGATCAGCCACCGATCAGCCACAGGTCAGCCACGGGCAACCACCGGTCAGCCCCCGGTCAGCCCCTGTCAACCACCGATCAGCCCGGCGGCGCGCATCTCCTCGGCCAGCCAGGCCAGGGCGACCTGCTCGTACGGCACGGCGCCCATCGGCGCCCCCGTCCCCGCCGGTGAGCCCATCGGCGCACCCATCGGTGAGCCCACAGGTGAACCCATCGCGGGCGCGCCGTTCGCCGTCCGCGGCCCGCCGCCGGTCGTGACGTCCATCACCGGGGCCGCCTCGCCGGCCGCGCCGCGGGCGCCCTGCGCGCGGCCCGGTCCCGTCGAGCCGGTGGCGTACGACCGGGTGGCGGACGGTCCGCTGCCGCGCCTGCCCCCCGGGGAGCCGGCGCCGCCGGCCCCTTCCCGCGGATCCGGGCCGGAGCCGCCGCCCTTGGCGCCCGTGCGGGGACCGCCGGGGACGAGCCCGCCCGGGAGGGACCCCCCGGACAGCGGCCCGTTCGTCGTGACGCCCGCGCCGTACGCCGTCTGGCCCGCGAGGCCGTGCTGCGCCCCCGAGCCGGCCTGCCCGGGATGACCCGGATACCCGGACCGGCCGCCCTGCCCCACCGGGGCGGGCGCGAGCAGCCCGGCCTCCGTCATCTCGGCGGCGAGCCGGCCCAGCAGCGTGTCCGTCCCGGCCGGTTCGGGGGTGATCTGCGCGAGAGCGGGCGCGAGGGCGCGCAGCGCGTTCGGCATCCCGGCGCCGGTGCGGTGGAGGTCCCCGAGGTTCAGCGGCACGCAACTCGACTTGATGATCTGGAAGAGGCGGTCGACCCGCCGCGCGTCCCGTGCGGCGTAGGCGGTGCGGAAGTCGCCGTGATGGGCGAGCACGAGCGCCGCCAGGCCGGCGACGTGCGGCGCGGCCATCGAGGTGCCGTCCAGGACGGCGTACGCGTCCGGCGGCACGGCCGACAGGACGGCCACGCCCGGAGCGCAGACGTCGATCTCGGGTCCCCGGCAGGTGAAGCGGGGTGAGAAGTACCCGTCACCGGTGACGGGACCGTCGATCTCGGCCTCGTGCGCGGTGCCGGGCGGGAACGCGTCCGCCTTGCCGACGGCGGCGACGGTCAGCACTCCGGGCAGGGTGCCGGGGAAGGCGACCGGTCCCCCGTCGTTGCCCGCGGCCACCACGCACGCCACCCCCGCCGCCCGGGCCTGCTCGATCTTGGCGGCCACCAGCGGGGAGTGGTGCCTGCTCGCGAGGCTCAGGTTGACCACGTCGACGCGCTGCTCGACGCAGTAGTCGAGCGCCTCGACGAGGTCGCTGAACCGCCCGCCCGGGAAGATCTTGCACGCGTGCACCTCGGCCTCGACGGCGAAGCCCACGATGCCCCGGCCGTCGTCCGCGCCCGAGATGACGGCCGCGCAGTGGGAGCCGTGGTAGGCCGCGTCGGCCCTCCATCCCTCGGGCTCGGCGTCGACCAGGTCGATCCCGGCGCGTACGCGTTCGCGCAGGTCCGGGTGGCGGACGTCGGCCCCGGAGTCGACGATGGCGATCCTGACCCCCGCGCCGCGCAGCGTGGGGGGCAGCCGGTCGAGGTTCATCGCCTGCTGGCCCCAGCCGAAGACCTGCCGGTCCGGGAAGCCGCCGAAGGTCTCGGCCAGGCGCACCGGCTCGACGAGGTTGTCCCTTGTGGTCGACAGGGCCGGGCGCTCGACGTGCACGCTCCAGTAGCCCGAGCGCGGCCGGACCGTCAGCCCGGTGATCGAGTCGGGCGTCTCTCCCGCCATCGTCACCACGGCGCGTCCATCGGCCCCCGTGACCGCCTGGCCCGGCCAGCCGTGCCCGGTCACCAGGACGCTCGCGCCCGGCAGCGGCGTGCCGTCCGCGTCCCTGACCAGGACGGCGAACGTGCTCTCCAGGCCGGGCGGCGCCACCACCGGGGCGGGCCGCCGCCGGCGCGGTGGCCGCGGCACCTCGCTGTAGGTCAGCAGCCGGTCGCGCTCGAAGTGGAGCTGCGGATACTGGCGGCGCAGCGCCTCGACGTGCTGCGGCGTCGTCTCCGCCACGACCACGGCGGGGAACCCCGGGACCGCGGCCTCCGGGTTCCCCGCCGCCCGTCCCCGTACGCGGCGCAGCACGCGCACCTCGGGGTCGTCCTCCAGCAGCCTGCGCACCGTGTCGTCGTCGTACGCCGGCCCGGCGGCTCCCGGCGCCGCCGGGTGCGGCTGCGGCAGCGCCGCCACCATGTAGCGCCGCGGCCGGGACTCCACCGGCTGCGGCGCCTGGCGCGACGCCTGCCGCCCCCGTGGGGTCGCCGGGCGCGGCTCCTCGATTGCGTCCTTGGGCTTGTCGTTAGTGGTCACAACGTCTCGACTCTCCCCAGCTCAGACTGGTGTCACCGGTCGCGCGCACGGCGCGGCCGGCCGTTCAGGCTCTGTCATCACGGTTCGCCGGTCTCGGGACGGCGGGGGCCCGGACCGGCCGCCGACCGGTCCGGGCCACCGAGGTGATCACGTCACAGCAGTGGAACCATGGGCCGTCCGGGGGCGACGACGCCGAGCGCGTACTGGATCTGCGCCAGGCACGCCTCGTACCGCCCGGCCCGGTACAGCTGCACCGCCTGCACCAGCAGCGGGATGACCCCCGCGACCTGGGGCGCCTGCGGGATCGACGTCTGCAGCCATTCGTACAGCTGCTGGAGCGTCACGGCGCAGTGCGCCTGCAACTGCGCCGCCGGCGTCGGCTGCCCCGCCGTCACTCCCGTGGCCGGGGGCGTCGGCGAACCCATCCCGGGTCCCATCCCGGGACCCATTCCGGGGACACCCGTCCCGGGACCCATCGACTCCACGGTGTTCCTCCGCTCAGAGTCCGGCACCGGCCGGCACCGGGACCTGCTGGGCGGCCTGCTGGTGGAGCTGGCCGTACCCCTGGCCCAGCGGGTTCAGCGGGTTCAGCGACTGCATCGTCAGCGGGACCTGCTGCCCGTACGCCGCCTGGACGTGCTGGGGCAGGACCGACTGGACGCCGAGCTGCGGGATCTGCTGGCCGGGCTGCTGGGCGTACGCCTGGGCCGCGTAGGGCTGGGAGTACGCCTGCGCGCCGTACGCCTGCGCGTACGGCTGGGCGTAGGCGGCCTGCGGGATCTGCAGGGCCTGGGCCTGGATGGCCTGCAGCGCCTGCAGCACCTGAGGCGGCAGCGCCTGCTGCTGAAGCTGCTGCTGAAGCTGCTGCTGGATCTGGGCCTGGATCTGCTGCTGCACCTGCTGCTGCTGGATCTGGGCCTGAATCTGCTGCTGCACCAGCTGCTGGTAGAGCACGCTCTCCAGCATCTGGCGGGCCGCGGGCGCGCCGTAGCGGACGGCGTGCCTGGCGACCTTGGTCCAGAAGGTCACCGGGCTCACCAGGTGCTCCTGGGGGAGGATCTGCTCCTCCTGCTGGATCATCGCCAGGGGCGACACCTGCTGCTGCAGCCCCGGAATCTGCTGGGCGAGCTGCAGCGGCGTGATCTGGTGCTGGGAGCCGTAGCCCAGCGTGGTCGCCATGGACGCGGGGTGCATAGCTGTGAACGTCATAGTCACTCCTTCGGAGCCAGTAGGTCCGGCCCATCGCCGATGTGATTACATCGCGTGACGGATCAGTCTCACAACGTTATGAGCGTAATGACTGGCTAAGGGCGTCTTGGCGTTCGGCCCCCGCCGGGACCCGGTGACGTGGAGAGCCCCGCCGGGTCATACTCCGGCTTGGAGGTGCCGAGGTGACGCGGAGGACCGAGCGACGACCGTGGTTGACCGGATCGTTCCTCGACCGGCTCCCGGAGGCCGCGCGCGACGAACTCCTTCGTCTCGGCTCTCCGGTGACGTTCCCCGGCAGGCATGTCCTCGTCCGCGAGGGCGACCCGGGCAGCGCGGTCTACCTGCTGCTCGACGCGTTGGTGAAGGTCACGGCTCTCGCCGAGAACGGGTCCCGGACGCTGCTGTCGATCCGGGCGGCCGGCGACGTCGTCGGCGAGACGGCCGCCTTCGAGGACTGCCCGCGCACGGCGACGGTGACGACCTGCGGACGGTCGCTCGTCTGCGTCGTGAAGGGGCCGGTCTTCACGGCTCATCTCGCCCGCGCTCCCGAGGTCGCGGCCGCCCTCAGCCGGGTCACGATCGACCGGCTGCGCTTCGCCAACCGCCGGCGTCTCGACTTCGCGGGGTACGAGGCCGACGTCTGCCTGGCCCGCATCCTGGTCGACCTGGCCGTGCGGCACGGAAGACCCCACCGTGCGGGCGTCGACGTCGGTGTGCCCGTCACCCAGGCCGAACTGGGGGAACTGGTCGGGATCAGGGAACGCACGGTGCAGAAGGCGATGCACGACCTGTCCGCCCGAGGTCTCGTGCTGCAGCGCCATCGCGGCGTGGTCGTCCGCGACATGGCGGGCCTCACGGCGTTCGCCGGCCTGAGCCCTGGCCGGCCCGCGCCTCCGCCCGTCCGGCTGGAAGCCGCGCCGACCCGGGTTCCGGATCCGTCGCCGCCGGGTGGCGCCGGTCAGCCGTAGAGACCTCCGAGCGCCAGCCACAGCAGGGTGGCGGCGAGCATGAGTGCCGTCCACGGCAGTGCCCGCCCCACCCTGCGGTGCTTGTCGCGGCTCAGCTCGGCGAGCCTGCCCGCCAGCAGCCAGGCCTCCCGTTCCTGCTGCGTCGCGTCCGCCTGCGGCGACGGCCCGGGCTCGCCGCCCGCCAGGCCGAACCTGTTCGGGCCCGCCGGCCCGCCGAGCCTGGGCCGCAGTCCCTGAACGAGGTGGTAGCCCGCGACGAAGAACCCCGCCGCGTAGAGCGCGAGAAGGACCACGGCGACGACGCCGAGCAGCGCCGGCCTGCCGGGTGCCCGGAGAGCGGCGAGCACTCCGATCTGCGTGGCCGCCACCGCCGCCGCGCCGAGATGCACGGTGGTCACCGTGGCCACCTTGGAATCGGCGTGCTGCACGTAGCCCTGGAAGGCGCCGACAGCCGTCAGCGCCACCTGGAGCGCCTCGTTCGGCGTGAGCCGGTTCCTGCGCCCGTACATCGGCATCCCCTCCGTCGTTTCTCCCATTGAAGAGCCGGCGAGGAGGCGTACGGCCGCATCGATGCGGCTTCTCGCGAAACTCCGGCGGACGGCCGGGCCCGCGTGTCCGGCCGTGCCAGCGTGCTCAGCCGGGCCCGCGTGCTCAGCCCTCGCGAGGAACGACGTGGCCGAAGCGGAACAGGTTCGCCGGGTCGTAGACGTCCCGCAGCTTCGCCAGCCGCCGCAGCGTCTCCGCGGGCCAGGCCCGGGAGAGCTCCTCGGGCGCCAGCGCGCCGCCGTGGAAGTTGATCTGCGTGCCGCCGGTGGCCCAGGGCGCGACGGCCTCGGTCACCGCCCGTACGGCGGCGGGGACGGCGGTCTCCATCAGCTCGGGCACCGGCGCGCCGATGACCAGCAGCGAGAAGGCGGCGTCGCGCCCGCCCACGGCGTTCGGCTCCCTGGGCTCACGGGCGAGCGCCCCGCCGAGCTGGCGGATCTCGACGACGGCGAGCGGCGCGGGCACGGCCGGCCCGGCCGCCGCCAGCAGCGCCTCCACGGTCTCCGCGGTCAGCTCCCGCAGGAGCACCCCCCGCTCCGCGACCGGCATCGGCCCGGCCGGGTCCTGATGGATGGAGTCGATCGCCGCGTACGGCAGGGGGCCGACGGCCTGGAGCACGGGCTCGGCCACGGCCCGCATGGGCGCGAGCAGGTCCTCGGCCTCCTGCCCCTCCCCCACGTGCGCGACCCGCAGGTGGACGACGAACCTGCCGCTGAGCTGCGGCGGCAGCTCGGGCAGCGGGGGCAGGCGCAGCAGCGCGACCGAGGTCGTGGTGGCCTCGGGCAGCGTGCCGGCCCAGGTGCGGTAGGCGTGCAGGACCCGCCCGGCGTCCTCGGCGGCGTAGAACAGGCCGCCGCCGTAGAGGTGGGTGAGCGGCAGCAGGTCCACGGTGATCGAGGTGACGACGCCGAATCCGGCCTTGCCGCCGCGCAGCGCCCAGAAGAGGTCGGGCTCGCTCCCGGGGCCGGCGGTGCGGACGACGCCGTCGCCGGTCACGACGGTGATCTCCCGCACGTGGTCGGCGGCGAAGCCGAAGGTCCGCGCGATCGGCCCGATGCCGCCGCCGAGCGTGAAGCCCACCACGCCGACACCGGTCGCCGAGCCGCACAGCGGGGCCAGCCCGTACGGCGCGGCGGCGGCGATCACCTCGCCCCAGGTGCAGCCCGCCGCGATCACGGCGGTGCGGGCGGAGGCGTCGACCACGATCTCCCGCATGGCGCGGGTGCTGATCAGCAGCGCGCCGTCGGCCGCCTGCACGGCTCCGTGGCCGGTCGACTGGACCGCCACCGGCAGTCCGTGCGCGGCGGCGAGCCGTACGGCCGCGGCCACGTCGGCGGCGCCCTCCGCCGCCACGATCACCGCGGGCCGGTGCCGCACGGCGAGGTTGAACCCCGCGGCCTCCTCGGCGTACCCGTCCTGCCCCGGGACCAGGACCCGCCCGGTGACCTGCCCGCGGAGCGCGTCCTCGATGGTGCTGTACATGTCCGTCCTCGATGTCGCTGTGGTTGACGGTCCCAGTTGTCGCAGCCACCGCTTGGGATGTTCTTGCGCAGTTCGCGCCGCCGGGCGGCGGGACGGACCAAGCGAACTCCTAGAGACGTCCAAGAGACCCCGCGCACGCTGGGGCGATGTCGTCGCCAACGAACGAGCGGCCGCCGCGTCCCCACGAGCCGTACACCGGCGAGCCGTACGCCGACGAGCCGGAGGGCCGTCCGCCGCCCAGCACGCTGCTGCTGCGCGAGGTGGCCGCGCACGCGGGCGCGCCGGGCGCCGAGATCCTCGGCCCGGCGCTGCCGCTCGCCCTGCGGGAGGTCCCGCCCGCCCGCTGCCGCCTCTACGTGCTGGCCGACCTCGCCGACCCGGCCGCCGCCGCGCCCCTGGCCGCCGCGCTGCTGGAGACGGCGGAGCCCTCGCGCGCCCGGTCCGCCGGGGGCGACGCGGCGTGCGGCGGCGGGCGCTGGGCCCTGTTGCGCGCCCTCACCGTCGCTCCGCCGGACCGAGGTCACGTATGCGGCGGGGGCCTCGTCCGCCGCCTGCTCGACCGCCTGCTCGACGACCTGCTCATGGAACTGCGCGCGGACGGGATCCGGTCCGTCGTCTTCCACGCCGTCCCCGGCGCCATCCCCAGCGACGGCACCGGGAACGGAACCGGGGGCGCCGCGGTGCGCGCCCTCCTGGAGGACGCCGGTTTCACCGAGCGGACCGGCCCCCCGTTCGCTGGCGAGAATCACCGGACATCTGAGTATGATGAGCCAGAAATCCGACTTAGGGCCGTATGGCTTGTTCGGGAGTTGTGATGCGGACAAGCATCGACGGCGGGCGATTACCGGCGCCTCGCCCGGCCCGGGCCGACCGGCGGGACTCCGCCCTGGACTTCCGCCTTCTCGGCACGGTCGAGGTCGCCGACGCCGCCGGAATGGTCCTCGACCTGGGCCCGCGCAAGCAACGCGCCGTGCTGGCGCTGCTGTTGCTGAACGCCCCCCACGTCGTGCCGCTCGACCAGCTCATCGACCGGCTGTGGAGCGACGAGCCGCCCTCCAGCGCCACGGGAACGCTCCAGGCGTACATCTCGCACCTGCGCAGGACGCTCGAACCCCTGCGCAGCCCGCGCTCGCCCGCCCAGGTGCTGCGCACGAGGGAACCCGGCTACCTGCTCGACGTGCAGCCGGACCAGATCGACGCCGAGCGGTTCACCCGGGCCGCCGAGGCCGCGCACGCCGCCCTCGCGGCCGGCCGTCCCGAGGAGGCCGACCGGATCCTCCGGCCCGCGCTGGCCCTGTGGCGCGGCGAGCCGCTGGCCGACCTCGCCGACGAGCCGTTCGCCCGGTCCACGATCTCCCGGCTGACCGAGACCCGCCTCTCCGCGCTGACCGTAAGGGCGGAGGCGTGGCTCGCGCTGGGACGGGCGGCCGAGGTGACGGTCGAGGCCGAGCGCCTGCTGGAGCGGGACCCCTACCGCGAGGGCCTGTGGGCGCTGCTCATGCGTGCCCTCTACCGGGAACGCCGCCAGGCCGAGGCGCTGGCGGCCTACCAGCGCTGCCGTACGCTGCTCGACGACGAACTGGGGCTCGACCCGAGCCCGGAGCTGCGGCGGCTGGAGCAGGCCATCCTGCACCAGGACGAGTCGCCGGCGGGCCCGTGGCCGCCCGCCGCCGCGCCGGCGCGGCTCGCCGGGCTCGCGCCGGACCCGCCGGTCTCCCCGGACAGGGACGCCACCGCGCCCGGCGCCCCGGGCACCGCGGACGCCGTGGACAGCGCGGACGCGTCCGCGCAGGCCTCCGGAACGCCGGGCCTCGTGGGGCGGGAGCCGTACCTGCGGCGGATCGCCGAGCGGCTCGACGACCTGCGCCGGGGCGTCGGCGGGGTGTTCCTGGTCAGCGGGGAGTCCGGCATCGGCAAGACCCGCCTCGCGGAGGCCGCCGCGGCGATGGCGGCCGGACGCGGAGCCGTGGTCGCCTGGAGCAGGTGCGTCGAGGGAAGCGGCGCTCCCGCGTTCTGGCCCTGGATCCAGGCCCTGCACGCCCTTGAGACGGACGGCGACCTCGCCCGCCTCGCCCACCGCCTGTCGGACGGCGACAGAGCAGACGACAGGGCAGACGACCGGACAGGCGACCGGACAGGCGACCGGACGGACGACCGGACGGACACGGCCGACCCCGACACCGCCCGGTTTCTGCTGCACGACGCCGTGGCGCGGGCGCTGGCGCGGCGGGCCGCCGCCACGCCGGTCCTGGTCGTGGTGGAGGACCTCCACTGGGCCGACGCGGCGTCGCTGAAGCTGCTCACCTTTCTCGGCGCCGACCTGCACCGCCTCCCGCTGCTGGTGCTCGCGACCGTACGGCCCGAGCCCGCGACGGGCAGGCAGGCGCTGACCGAGGCGCTCGGCGAGCTGACCCGCCAGCGCGGCACCGAGCGGATGAGCGTCGCGCCGTTCACCCCCGAGCAGATCACCGACTACCTGCGGGAGGCGGGCCGGGACGGGTCCGGGCCCGAGCTCGCCCGCGCGCTGCACGACAGGACCGGCGGGAACCCGTTCTTCCTCGGCGAGCTGTTGCGCCTGCTGACCAGCACCCACACCGGCGGCCGGGTCGGCGCGGCGGACGTGCTGGAGACCGCCGTGCCCGACGGCGTACGCGACGTGATCAACCAGCGGGTGTCGCGGCTGCCGGAGGACTCCCAGACCCTGCTGCGCGCCGCCGCCGTCATCGGCCGGGACGTGGACGCCGACGTGCTGGAGACCGCGACCGGCATCGGCGGGTCCCGGGTGATGATGCTGCTCGAACCCGCCGTCGCGACCGGGCTGCTGGTCGAGGTGGACGGCGGCTGGGACTACCGCTTCTCGCACGCCCTGGTGCAGGAGGCGCTGTACTCGGGGCTCAGCCGGAGGCAGCGCGCCCAGCTGCACGGCCGCGTCGGCGAGGCGATCGAGAGCCTGCGGTGGGGCGAGGCCGCCTCGCGGCTGCCCGCGCTGGCCCACCACTTCGCGCTGGCCGCCCGGGTCGGGTACGCCGGCAAGGCGGTCGCGTACGCCGTGGAGGCGGCCGGGCAGGCGGCGGCGCGGCTCGCCTACGACGAGGCCGTCCTCTACTGGGAGCAGGCGCTCGACGCCTGCGCCGCCGGGCCCCCGGCCACCCGGTGCTCGCTGCTGATCGGCCTGGGCAGGGCCCGGCGGGTGACCGGCGACGTGGACGGCGCGCGAAGCGCGCTCGACGAGGCGGTGACGCTCGCCACCGCCCTCGGCGACGACGCGGCGGTCATCGAGGCGGCCACGGTCTTCGGCGGCGTCACGCTGTGGAACTGGCGCTCGTACGGCGTCGTGGACGAGCGCATGGTGACCGTGCTGGAGGACCAGCTCTCCCGGCTGGATCCGGACGCCGCCGGTACCCGGGCGGAGCTGCTCGGCACGCTCGCCGTCGAGCTGTACTACGGCGAGCGGCGCGGGGAGGGCCGCCGGCACGCCCTGGAGGCGGTGGAGCTGGCCCGCCGTACGGGTGACACCCGGTTGCTGGCGCGCACGCTGAACAACTTCGTCATCGCGGCCTGGACGCCGGAGAACGAGGAGGAGCGCTACCGCGCGGCGGAGGAGATGCTGGGCCTTCCCGGCCTCCCCCGGGCCACCGAGATCATCGCCCGCCTGCACCGCATGCCCAGGTTCCTGAAGGCGGGCCTGATCGCCGACTACGACGCGGAGCTGGCCCGCTGCCTGCGACTCACCGCCGAAGTGCGGATGCCGGAGATCGAGACACAGGTCTCGTACGCCGCGGCCGGGCGAGCGTTGCTGGCGGGCGACTGGGCGGAGGCGAAGCGCCTCGCCGACCTCAGCACCGGGAGCTACCGTCGCACCAGCCTCTGGGGGCCGGACGTCCTGAAGCGGATCAACTCGTTCTTCGTGGAATGGGGCCAGGGCCGGGGCGGTGGCCTCCTCGCCGAGCTCGTCGACTCCGCGGCCGACGAGTCCAACATGATCGCACGCCCGACGGCCGTGCTCGCGGCGGTCGAGGCGGGGGACCACGACCTGGCCCACCGGCTGATCGACCGCTGGGGAACCGTGGCGCCACAGGACTGGACGTGGCAGTTCGTCGCCTGGCAGTGGGGTCTGGTCGCCGCGCGGCTCGGCCGTCCCGACCCCCACGCCATGCTCGCGGAGCTGCGGCCCATCGCCCACGAGCTGGTGATCATGGGCACCGGCTGCGTCGCCTGGGGAACACTCCACGACGTGGTCGCCGAACTGCTGCACCGGACCGGCGACACCTCCGCCGCGCTGGCGCACGCCGAGGCGGCGCGCGATGCCCATCGCCGGCTCGGCCTGCCCCATCTCGTCCGCCGCAGCGAGGCCCTCGTACGGGAGATCTCGGGCGGCTGATCCCGGCTGGGTCTCCAGCTCGGCGCCCGTCGCGGACGGGGTGCGGCTGCGGAACGCTCGCAACTGCGCCGGGCACGCTGTTGTCGAGGTGCTGCGACGGCTTTTCCGAGGCATGGTGGTGCCATGAGCCAGGAACAGGCCGGTCCCGGTCCCCGGCACGAGCACGGCCATGGGCATGGGCATGGGCACGAGCGCGGTCGTAGTCCCGGACATGGTCACGGTCCTGGGCACGCTCACGAGCACAGGCAGGACGGCGGGCACGAGGCCGGGCACGGGCACGGTGGGGGCGGGTTGCGGGGGCGGGTCGCGCACCTGCTGCGGCCGCACTCGCACGAGGCCGCGGACAAGGTCGACCCGGCGATGGAGTCCTCCGCCCGGGGCATGCGGGCGCTGTGGGTGTCGCTGGCCGGTCTGGGGGCGACGACGCTGGTCCAGGCGGTGGTCGTGGTGCTGTCGGGGTCGGTGGCGCTGCTCGGCGACACGCTGCACAACGCGGCCGACGCCCTGACCGCGGTGCCGCTCGGGATCGCGTTCCTGCTCGGCCGCCGCCCGCCGACCCGCCGCTACACGTACGGCTACGGGCGGGCCGAGGATCTCGCGGGCGTGGCCATCGTCCTGACGATCGCCGCCTCCTCGGCCGCCGCGGCGTACGCCGCGATCGTCCGGCTCCTGGAGCCGCGGGAGGTCACCCACCTCGGGGCCGTCGCGGCGGCGGCCCTGGTGGGCTTCGCCGGCAACGAACTGGTCGCCCGTCACCGCATCCGGGTCGGCCGGGAGATCGGCTCGGCGGCGCTCGTCGCCGACGGCCTGCACGCCCGCACCGACGGTCTCACCTCGCTGGCCGTGCTGGCCGGGGCGGGCGGGGCCGCGCTCGGCTGGACCTGGGCCGACCCCGCCGTGGGACTGCTCATCACGGTCGCGATCCTGACGGTCCTGCGGCAGGCCGCGCGGGAGGTGTACCGGCGGCTGATGGACGCCGTCGACCCCGCTCTCGTGGACCTCGCCGAGGCGACCCTCCGTGGCACGCCGGGCGTGCTGGGCACCGGCCAGGTGCGGCTGCGCTGGATCGGGCACCGGCTGAGGGCCGAGTGCGAGGTGATCGTCGACGCGGGGGCGACCGTGGTGGAGGCCCACCGGGTCGCGGTCGAGGCGGAGCACAACCTGATCCACGCCGTGCCCCGGCTGACCGCCGCGATCGTGCATCCCGATCCGCTGCCCGGTGACGGCGTGGACCACCACGCCGTCCTCGACGGCCACCACCGGGATCAGCGGCAGGACCAGCGCCGGGATCACCCCCAGGACCACCGCCGGACGCACCGGCACGAGAACCGGCGCGACCACCGGCAGGATCGCCGTCACGACCACCACCCGGCAGGCCGGCCCGGCTGACCCGCCGGAGGCGGCCGAAGGGTCAGAACCAGCCGCGGTGGCGGGCCATGGACGCCAGGCCGTCGCGCAGCGCCTGCTCCACCGCGCCCGGATGGTCGCCGTACCCCACCCGGAACCGGTTGTAGACGTCGTGACTCGAGGTGAGGAAGCCGCCCCTCTTGTCGGCCTCCAGGATCACGTCCATCGAGTGCGGCCCGGCGATGAAGGTCAGCTCGAGCTCGCTGAAGTGGCGCCGCCACTCGGAGCCCGCGTGATACTCGATCTCCTGGTAGAACGGCATGGACGAGCCCCGGATCGTCCCGCGTTCCAGGTCGGCCCGCTTGAAGTGGAAGCCCATGTGCATGAGCGCCCCCAGCAGGTGGTCCTGCGCGGGCAGCGGAGCGACGTGCAGCGGGTCGAGGTCGCCCTTGTCGAGCGCGCCCGCGAGCGCGAGCTCGGTGGCCACGCCGAGACGCATACCGGGCAGCGGACGCCCGCCGATCGCGCTGACCGGCGTCTCCCAGGGCACCGGGATCGCGAAGGGCAGCGTGCGCGCCTCTCCCGCCCGCAGGTCGAACGGCCCGGACACCGGCGCCCGCAGGAAGCTGTAGGTGACGTGATGTTCCTCGTCGCCGCGCTCGACCTCCACCACGGCGGTGAAGTCGACGGTGATCCCCTCCACCTTGTGGTCGGAGGAACCACCCCGGAAACGGACCTCGCCGTACAGGGTCTCCCCCGGGCGCACGTGCGGGTCACGCAGCACCGTGTCGACCTCGACCCCGGATCCCAGCGCGGCCATCAGCTTACGGAACACCGATCACTCCCTTGTCTGCGGCGTACACCGGTCGGAACGACCCGTTTCCCCGCCGGGTTCCCGCCGGCGGTGTCCGTTCCGGGCCGTCCCGTTCGTCGTACGGTCAGGATGGGACGACGGCCCGAGGAGGACGGATGAAGTACGTGCTGCTGATCTGCGGCGACGAGTCGGCGGCGGAACACGCCGCCGACGGCTGCGGCGGGTGGTCGGAGACGATGCTGGAGCGCGGCGTGCTCCGGGGAGGGGCGGGGCTGCGCCCGCCGGACGACGCCACCACGCTGCGGGTGCGCGGCGGCGAGGTGCTGCTGTCGGACGGGCCGTTCGCCGAGACCAAGGAGCAGATCGGCGGGTTCTGCCTGATCGAGTGCGCCGACCTCGACGAGGCGATCGAGGTCGCCGCCGCCCACCCCGCCGCGGCGTACGGGACGATCGAGATCCGCCCGCTCGTGTCGCCGTGAGGCGTCCCCCGAGATGAGACCCAGAGCCACCGCACCCGGAGCCACGACGGCCGGCGCCGCGCCGTCTCCGGTCGAGGCCGCCGTCGCCGAGGCGTTCCGGGAGGAGTGGGGGCAGCTCGTGGCGACGCTCATCCGCCGGACCGGCGACTGGGACCTGGCCGAGGAGTGTGTGCAGGACGCGTTCGCCCTGGCCCTGCGCGCCTGGCGGCGCGACGGCGTGCCACGCCGGCCCGGGGCGTGGCTGACCACCGCCGCGCGCAACCGGGCCGTGGACCTGCTGCGCCGCGAGGCGGCCGGCGCCGCCAAACTGCGGGAGGTCGCGAGCACGATGCGGGAGGACGGCGTGCCGTACGGACCGGAGCCCGGCGACGGGCCGGACGTGCCCGACGACCGGCTGCGGCTGATCTTCACCTGCTGCCACCCGGCGCTCGCGCCGGAGGCCCGGGTGGCGCTGACCCTGCGGACCCTCGCCGGGCTCACCACCGCCGAGATCGCCCACGCGTTCCTGGTCGGGGAGCAGGCGATGGCCAAGCGCCTGGCCCGGGCCAAGCAGAAGATCCGGCACGCGGCGATCCCCTACCGGGTGCCGCCGGCGCATCTGCTGCCCGAGCGCCTCCCGGCGGTGCTCGCCGTGCTGTACCTGCTGTTCAACGAGGGCTACTCGGCGACGTCCGGCGCCGGCCTGATGCGGCCGGACCTCGCCGCCGAGGCGATCCGGCTGGCCCGGGTGCTGGTGCGGCTGATGCCGGACGAGCCGGAGGCGGCGGGCCTGCTCGCGCTCATGCTGCTGCACCACGCCCGCCGGGCCGCCCGCCTGGACGGGGCCGGCGACCTGGTGGTCCTGGAGGAGCAGGACCGCACGCTGTGGGACGCCGCACGGATCGCCGAGGGCGTCGCCCTCCTGGACGGCGCGCTGCGGCGAGGCCGTCCCGGCCCCTACCAGGTGCAGGCCGCCATCGCCGCCTGTCACGCCACCGCCGCCCGCCCGGAGGACACCGACTGGGCCCAGATCTCCGTCCTGTACGCGCGGCTCGCGGGCCTGGTCCCGTCCCCCGTCGTGGAGCTGAACCGGGCGGTGGCGGTGGGGATGTCGGCCGGTCCCGCCGCCGGTCTGGCGTTGCTCGACGCGTTGCGGGAGTCGGGGGCGCTGGCCGGTTACCACCTGCTGCCCGCCGCCCGGGCCGACCTGCTGCGACGTCTCGGCCGTACGGCCGAGGCGGGCGACGCCTACCGGGAGGCGATGGGCCTGGCCCCGACCGGCGCGGAACGCCGCCATCTCGCCCGCCGCCTCGCGGCCCTGGAGTAGGTGTCCGTCCGGGCCGTTCCCGTTCGTCGGCAGGACGTACAGGTGGACGACCGGAAGGACGGCGGACAGATGGGAACGGACATACGGCGGATGATCGCGGCCGAGCGCCGCGAGCTGGCGGACCTGCTGAGCGGGCTGCCGCCGCGGGCGTGGGACGCGCCGTCGCTGTGCGCGGGCTGGCGGGTCCGGGAAGTGGTGGCGCACCTGACCCTGCCCTACCGCCACTCGGGGCCGCGCGTGCTGGCCGGCCTGGTCGCGGCCCGGGGCAACTTCGACCGGCTGGCCGACCGGCTCGCCCGCCGCGACACGGCCTCGCTGACCGCTGAGGAGCTGACCGCGTGCCTGCGGGACAACGCCGAGCACCCGTGGCGGCCCCCGGGCGGCGGCTTCGAGGGCGCGCTGTCGCACGACGTGATCCACGGGATGGACATCACGGTGGCTCTGGGGATCGACCGGCGGGTTCCCGGCGAACGGCTGCGCGTGCTGCTCGACGGCGCGCTGTCGCCGAGGGCCCGCCGTTACTTCGGCGTCGATCTCGACGGGATCGAACTGCGGGCCGACGACGTGGACTGGTCGTTCGGGTCGGGCGTCCCGCTCACCGGCGCGGCGCAGGACCTGGTCCTGGTGCTGTCCGGCCGCAGGCTGCCGGAAGGACGGCTGCGCGGCGAGCCCAGCGCCCGTTTCACCCGCCGAGCGGTCTGATCACCGGTTCTCGCCGGGGTGACGGTGCAGGTGGGCGAGGCGGTCCTGGAGCCTCTCGTGCCGGAACCGGTACACCGGCCCCACCTGGCGGAGCAGGCCGACCCGATGGGCGTCCTCCAGGAGGGTCATCAGCCGGAGCGGGACGCGGCGCCGGGCGCGGAGCATGGCGACGGCCACCAGGTAGGTCGAGCTGGCGCCGGTGAACCCGAAGGTCAGCGTGAACACGACGCCGCCGGCGAGGCCGAAGGCGATCCCGGCCTCGGCTCCGCGCAGCAGCCCGGAGAACCCGTCCACGAGCGTGCCGGCGACGCCGAAGGCGAGGCCGAGCGCCGTGCCGAACGTGAGGGACCTGCCGTACACGAGCCGGAGGTCCCGCCGGAGCGTGGTCACCGGGCCCTGCGGCCGGTCGTTCGTCAGGGGGGTCGTCACCCACTTGTTCAGCCCGAGGGTGACGCCGCCGATGGCTCCCACGACGAGCCCGTAGAGGACCAGGCCGCCGACCTCGGAGGACATGCCCGCGACCCGCCACAGGGCGAACGCCGCGACCATGCCGACCGGGAGCACCGTCACCAGCCCGAGCGCCAGCTGCCCGGCGAGGCCGGTGACGTTGCCCCGCCAGCGCAGGTTGGCGTACGCCGGCTCCAGCGAGTAGCCCTTGAGGCGCTCCAGGATGATCCCGCCGGTCAGCCCGCCCACGAGGCCGCCCACCGGTCCCCCGGCGAGGCCGAACAGCAGGGCGTCGCGCAGGCTGCCCGCGTGCGGGCTGCGCAGCGCCACGACGGCGTCGCTGACCAGTCCCACGGTCGTCCCGACCGTCAGGCCGACGGACACGCCGCCGATCAGGATGCTCGTACGCCGCGGCACCGACCGGTGGAGGTGCCACCAGCGGAAGTCCCTGCTGCCGGTCTCGGACATGTGGTGCGCGACGAAGGCCAGCCGGCCGCGGGCCTCCTCCGGGTCCCACGACCGCTGCGGGCGGAACGGATGGTCGTGTTCGTGCCGCTCGTCGGGGTCGTCGTCCGGCGGGGCGGCCGAGAACGTCGCCTGGACGAGGTTGTCGAGCAGGTGCTCGGTGACGGCGTCCGCCGTGTCGAAGCGTCCGGAGTCGCACAGCGGCGCGGGGTTGGCGCGGGTCTCGATGTAGACCTTGTAGAGCAGCCACACAACCAGCGGCGTCGACAGCGCCTCGGCCAGCGGGCCGTCCGGCTCGCTCTTCAGCGCGGCCAGCAGCTCCGCCCAGCCGGCTCGCTGGCCGGGCGCGAGCCGGTCGAGGAGATAGGAGATGACGTCGGCGCTCTTCACCGGCCTGGGCTCGATGACGGCCGCGCCGGCCAGCGGCGCGCCACCGCCCCCGTTCACGGCGGCCAGGTACTCCGACGTACGGCAGGTGAGGATGAGCGCCTCGACGGCCGAGGCGTCGTTCAGGGCGTCGACCACCTTGGACCGCACCGGGCTCGGCAGTTCGTCGAGGCCGTCGAGGACGGGCAGGATCCGGCGGTACGTCACGAGGCCGCGCGCCGCGTCGGGGCCGAAGCCGGACGCGCGCAGCGCCGGGTAGTTCTCCCGCAGCCGCCTGGCCAGCCAGCGGTGGACGGGCTCGTCCGACGGGTCCCACCCGGACATCGACAGCAGCACGGGCACCGGGTCGCCCTCCCGGTGCTCCTTCAGCAGTTCGCTGAGCAGCAGGACGGCCAGCGTGGTCTTGCCCATGCCGACCTCGCCGATGATCACGAGCCGGCGCCGCGCGAGCTTGCGGAACCGTCCGGCCATCTCGGGCATCCGGTCGGTGCGCCCGTCGAACCGCACCCTGCCGAGGCCGAACCAGGAGCGCAGCAGCCGCGCCCCGTCGATCCGCTCGTCCTGGTCCATCACGTCGAGGCCGGAGATCTTCCAGCGGACGGGCAGCCGGGCGGGCTGGTCGAGCTCGCGCATGACGATCTCCTCGCGCCACTGCTCCCGCACCAGCACCCGTAGCGTCCGCTCGGCGCGGTCGATCTGCTCGATCGTGCTCGTCCCGCCCGGCTGCCGCTGCCGCCAGCTGCTGATCAAGGGCGGGACCAGGGCGAACACGGCGAGGGCCACGCTCGCGAGCTGGGCCCAGTTGGCCGCGGCGTCGGAGTCGGAGAGTTTCGTCAGGCCGTAGCCGAGGCCGCCGACGGCGACCAGCCCCGCGGAGGGAAGGGCGGCGCGCCGCCACCCGGCCGGGACTCTCATGCGCTCATCGTGACAGCGGGTGCACTTTCTGGCGATAGCGCGATGCGCATTCCGACTGTTGTCTGCACCTTTCAGACAGCCTGGGCCTTTCCCAGCACAAGCGATACTGTGCACTGGATCATGAGACCCCTCCGGCGGGAGCGTGGAGGCTCTCGGAGAGGGTCCTCCGCCCCGCGCACTCCCTGGAGGCCGCCCATGTCGTCGCGCCCCGCCTTCGACCCCTCCGGCTTCGACCCCTCCTCCTTCGACCCCGACCCGTTGATCAGGAAGCACCGCACCGCGGACGCCACGCTCACCGTGACCGCGCAGGGCGCGCCGCTGGCCGGTCAGGAGGTGGTCGTCGCGCAGCGGCGGCACAGGTTCCTCTTCGGCTGCACCGGCGGCGACTTCATCCCGCTGGCGAACGGCGAGGCCCCCGCGCCGGACCAGCCGCCCGCCACCGGCTCCCAGGCAGTCGCCGACCTGTGGCTCGACGTCTTCAACTTCGCCACGCTGCCCTTCTACTGGGGGTGGTTCGAGCCCGAACGCGGCCGTCCGGACACCGAGCGGACACTCACCGCCGCGCGGTGGTTCGCCGACCGGGGGTGCGTGGTGAAGGGGCACCCGCTGGCCTGGCACACCGAGACGGCCGGCTGGCTGATGGACCTGCCGAACGCCGAGATCGCCAAGGCGCAGGCGGACCGCATCCGGCGCGAGGTGACCGAGTTCGCCGGCGTGATCGACATGTGGGACGTCGTCAACGAGGTCGTGATCATGCCGATCTTCGACAAGTACGACAACGGCATCACCCGGATCTGCCGGGAGATGGGCCGCATCCCGTTGGTCCGGATGGTCTTCGACGCGGCCCGCGAGGCCAACCCGCGCGCCACGCTCCTGCTCAACGACTTCGACATGTCCGCGGCGTACGAGTGCCTGATCGAGGGCGTGCTGGAGGCGGGCGTCGAGATCGACGTGCTCGGCCTGCAGAGCCACATGCACCAGGGCTACTGGGGCGAGGAGAAGACGCTCGCGACCATCGACCGCTTCGCGCGGTACGGCCTGCCCATCCACTTCACCGAGACGACGATCGTCTCCGGCCACATCATGCCCGAGGAGATCGTCGACCTGAACGACTACCAGATCCCCGAGTGGCCGACGACCCCCGAGGGGGAGGCCCGCCAGGCCGACGAGGTCGTGCGCCACTACAAGACGCTGCTGTCACACCCGTCGGTCGAGGCGATGACCTACTGGGGGCTGTCGGACGGCGGCTGGCTCGGCGCGCCGGGCGGCTTCGTCCGGGTCGACGGCACGCCCAAGCCGTCGTACGAGGCGCTGCGCTCGCTCGTCAAGGGCGAGTGGTGGCTGCCGCCCACGACGATGGTCACCGACGACGACGGCCGGGTGCGCTTCACCGGCTTCCTCGGCGAGTACGAGGTGTCGGCCGGCGGGCGGACGGCCGTGTTCTCCCTGGACGAGCCGGGCGAGGCCGCGGTGGGTGCGGAGATCTGACGTCTCCCGCGCATCCTGTGGCCCTGAGCGCCGCTCCCCGCCCACGGGGGGCGGCGCTCCGCCGTCCGGATGACGAATGCCTGCGGCGCCGCCGGAACACACGGCGAAAAGGCCCGCCGCAGGAAGCTGCAATGGGGAACTCCTTGACGCGGATTCGTGTCCCGACTTTGGATATTTACTGTCGCTGACAACCACCGTTCCCCCCGGAGGCGCAAAAAGGCGATGACGGGAATCGACGATTTCCTGAACAGGCAGGGCCGGGCGGACGACGTCGCCCACGCCCGCAAACTCATCGACACTTTCGAAATCGAATACATCTATGTGCAGTACGTGACGGTGACGGGCAGAGTGGTCGGCAAAGGCATGCCGGCCGCGCACTGGGAGCGGGTGGCCGAGCGCGGAGTGCAACTCGTCTACGGCTCGACCGCGAACGTCGCGGCCGGACGGACCGGACGCTATCTCGGTTACGGTCCGGAGGCCTCGGAACTGGTCGCCGTCCCCGAACCCGACACCTTCGCGCGGCTCCCCTGGGACGGCCGGGTGGCGAGGGTCTTCGCCAGGCTCTTCCGCAACCGGGAGGAGGAGCACGAGCCGGGCGCCCCGCTGACGTCCGACTGCCGGGGGAACCTGGCCCGGATGACGGCCGGCTTCGCGGACCGGCACGGGCTCGAACTGCGGATCGGGACCGAGCCGGAGATGATGTGGCTGCGCCGCGACGGTGCGGAACTGGTGGGCGCCTCGAAGCCCTACTGCTACCACATCGACCAGTTCGAGGAACTGCGCGACGTGATGCTCAGGGTGCTGCGGTACGCGCGGGAGATGGGCCTGGACATGATCCAGGGTGACCACGAGGACGCGCCGGGACAGCTGGAGCTCAACTTCGCCTTCGACGAGCCGCTCCGCAACGCGGACAGGCTGATCACCTACCGCCAGATCTGCCGGCAGGTGGCCCGCGAATTCGATCTCGTCGCGTGTTTCATGACCAAGCCCTTCATGGGACTGTCGGCGTCCGGCTGTCATCACAACTTCTCGCTCTGGAGCGGTGGCGAGGACGCTCCGATGGCCGACGCTCCGGACGCCGTCGGGAGGAACGTCGCCGCCTATCGCCGAGGCGGCCGCAACCTCTTCCCGCGCGCGGACGGCGCCGGCCTGAGCGAGGAGGCGCTGCACTCGATCGGCGGGGTTCTCGCGCATCTCCCGGCCCTGACCGCGCTCGCCGCGTCCACGGTCAACTCCTACCGCCGCATGTGGGACAGCGGGCTGTGGGCGCCCTTCACCCGTGGGTGGGGACACCAGAACCGGACGTGCGCTCTCCGGGTGTCCGCGCCGGACCGGATCGAGTACCGGGCCGCCGACTCGATGGTGAACCCGTACCTGATGGCGGCCGGGCTGCTCGCCGCCGTCGGCGACGGCCTCCGTGCCAAGCTGCCCGCGGGCGAGCCGACCACCGCGAACACCTACGAGTCGGACGCCGCCCGAGCCGACCGGCTGCCGATGAACCTCGGCGAGGCGCTGGCCGCGCTCCACGACGACGCGCTCGTCCGCTCCGCGCTCCACGGCGACCTCTACTCGGTGTTCCGTGACCACAAGCAGGACGAATGGGAGCGCTTCCTGGCGACGACCACCTCCTGGGACTTCGACGCCTACCTCGACTACGTGCCATGACTCGCGGGTCCCCGAGGGGACTCACCGGAACCGCGGCCCGCCACAGCGAATGAGGACGACAGATGGCAACGAGCACCGAACTCTTCGGCCCACTCTCCCCCGATCGTTTCGTCGACGATCCGGTCATCCTGCTCCCCGGCCGTGCCGCCGCGTTCCGGGGAAGCCTGGGAGCAGGACTGCACGAGCTCTGCGAGGACTTCGAGGATCTGCCCGACGATCTCTGGCTCAAGACCGACTACGTCTTCCGGCAGCGCCGGTTCAGCCTGTTCAAGGTGGACACCGCCGGGCACCGCGTGGAGCGGCTCGAGGACAGGCCGTTCTTCCAGAGCGTCGACCTGAATCCGTACGCGGGCGGGATGGAGCGGAGGTTCGCCCCGCTCGCCGAGCGCACGGCCGCCAACCCCTTTCTCCACCGGCTCATGTGGGACGTCCTCGCCGTGCTGCCGCCCGAGCGGGTGGCGGCGGCCAAGGAGTGGGAGATCGGCGTCCACCTGATGCGCATCCTGGCCCGCCCCGGCCAGCCGGGCTATCCGGCCCCGGAGGGGATGCATCACGACGGGCACGCGTTCACCTCGATCACACTCGTCGACCGGAGGTCGGTCGAGGGCGGGTGCAGCATGTTCGCCGACCTCGACGGCCGCGTCTACCGGACGCTGGAGCTCGAGACGCCGGGCGACACCGTCGTCTTCGAAGATCCGCGCTGCCTGCACGACGTGACGCCGGTGACCGTGGCCGAGGGGGACGACCTGGCGGTCCGGGACGTCTGCGGATTCTCGCTGAACCCCCTGTGACCCGGCACTCCTCCACGCCGGCATGCCGGTGAAACGACCGTGAACTCCTCAAGGAGAGTCCCTGATGTCGCACGCCTCGGCGGGCCCGCTTTCCTCAGACGAAGCCGCCGGCATCCACATCCTGGCCGACCTGATCGGCGCCAGCAGACTCGACGACCCCGAGCACGTCGAGAAGGTGCTCCGCGAATGCGTGACGGCCGCGGGCGCGTCCCTGCTCTACGTCTACGTGCACCACTTCGACCGTGGCGAAGGGGTGTCCGGGGTCGCCGTACTGGCCGAATCGCACATCAGCATCCACAGCTGGCCGGAATACCGGTTCGCCGCCATCGACATCTTCATGTGCGGTTCCGCCCAGCCCGACAAGGCGCTTCCCGTCCTCGACGCGGGTTTCCGGCCCACGGAAATGGTCACCCGCAGGTTCGAGCGCGGGAAGGGCGGCCTGCAAGGCGAGATCTTCGAATCACTCGACCTTCTTAAATAGGCCCCGGGACTCCCGGACGTATTTCGAGAGGTGTGCTCTCTGATGCCCAGTTCCGTATCGTCGGCACAGCGCAGCCTTATGCGGCACGTATATGAGGAGATCTGGATCGGCGAGCTCTGGAACCGCGGAGACCCCGCGGGCGGCCGGGCGCTCGCGGAGCATTTCGTCGACCACCGGCCGATCGACGCCTTCCCGAACACCAAGGAGGGCCACATCGCCATGGCCCTGGACTGGCACCAGGCCTTTCCCGACTACCGGTTCCTGATCGAGGACGTGATCGTGGAGGGCGACAGGCTGGTGGCCCGGTACGTCTCCTGCGGCACCCACCTGGGGGTGCTGTCCGGGATCCCCGGGACCGGTCGCAAGGTGTCGCTCACCGGCATCGACATCATGCGGTTCGACGGCGAGCACCTCGCCGAGTGGTGGCACAACGAGGACATGTTCGGCATGATGCAGCAGATCACGGACTGAGCGATGGCGGCCCTCGACAGATCCTTCTTCGAAGCCCTGGACCAGGCCGACCCGCTGTCGTCGTTCCGCGCCAGGTTCGATCTGCCCGGCGATCGCGTCTTCCTCAACGGGAACTCGCTGGGCGCGCCTCCCAAGAGCACGTGGAGCCGGCTCTCCCGACTCGTCGGGCAGGACTGGCGCGACGACATGAACTCCGGCTGGTGGAAGCACGGCTGGCTCGACCTGCCCCGTACGGTGGGAGACCGCATCGGACGGCTCGTCGGCGCCGGGCCCGGGCAGGTCGTGGTGGGCGAGTCCACCTCGGTCAACCTCTTCAAGCTGCTCTGCGGCGCGTTGCGGATCAGCACCCGGCGGACCGTCCTCACCGATTCCGGCAACTTCCCGAGCGACCTCTACATAGCGGACGGGATCGCCGCCCATGTCCACCCGGACGCCCGGGTGCGCCGGGTCCCCGCCCCGGATCTCCTCGACGCGCTGGACGACGACGTCGCCGTGGTCATGCTGAGCCACGCCGACTACCGGACGGCCGAGATCCTGCCGATGAAGGAGATCAACGAGCGGGCGCACGCCGCGGGCGCCCTGGTCCTGTGGGACCTGTCGCACAGCGCGGGCGTGCTCCCGCTGGCCCTGGACGCCGACGGCGCGGACCTGGCGGTCGGGTGCGGATACAAGTACCTCAACGGCGGACCGGGCGCGCCCGGCTACATGTACGTCGCCTCGCGGCTGCTCCCCGGATTCGAGCAGCCCATCACCGGCTGGCTCGGCCACGCGGATCCGTTCGCCTTCGAAGCGGAGTACCGCCCCGACCCCGGCGTCGGACGCCTGACCACGGGCTGTCCCCCGCTGCTCAGCCTGGTCGCGCTCGACGAGGGTGTCGCGCTGGCCTGCGAGGCCGATCCCGGCATGGTGCGGGCCAAGTCGACCGCGCTCACCGGCTGGCTCATCGAGCTGACGACCGGGCGGCTGGGCCCACTCTCGGTCGAGGTGCCGACCCCCGCCGACCCCGCCCGCCGGGGCGGACACGTCGCGCTCCGGCACCCGGCCGCGGAGCGGCTCGCGCGGAGCCTCGCGGCCCATGGAATCGCGGTGGAGTTCCGGTCGCCCGAACTCCTGCGTCTGGCCCCGTCTCCGTTGTTCAATCGCTATGTCGATGTATGGGACGCTGTCGCGGTCCTGGAGCGGCTCCTGACGAGCGAGCACCGCTCCCTGACGTACGGAGCCGCCGGCGGGTGACCGGACGCGTGCCGACGGGGCTCGCGGCCGAGCCGCCGGCCGAGGGATGGAGGAGACGGATGCGACCGGGCGGGCTGGCAGGCAGGCTTTACGGATCCCCGGTTCCGCTTCTCTGTCTCGCCGTGCTCGGCTGGTCGGGCAACTTCATCGTCGGGAGGCTCGTCCACGACTCGGTCCCGCCGGCGACCCTGGCCTTCCTGCGCTGGCTGACGGCGTTCGTCGTCCTCCTCCCGTTCGGATGGCGGAAGCTGCGGCAGGATCGGCGGACCCTCGTCCGGCACTGGGTGACGGTGCTGGCGCTGTCGATCTTCGGCGTCGCCGCGTACAACACCCTGATCTACACCGGGCTGCAGACGACCACGGCGATCAACGCGCTGCTGATGCAGTCGGTCATGCCGCTGCTGATCGTGGTGTTCGCGTTCGCGTTGTTCCGCGAACGGCCGGGCGTGGCCCAGGTGGCAGGGCTCGTCGTCTCCCTGGCCGGGGTCTGGCTCGTGGTCACCCAGGGCAGCCCGCTGGGGTCCGGTGACCTGCGGCTGCGGGCGGGCGACGGATGGATCTTCGTGGCCGTGGTGAGCTACGCCCTCTACACCGCCCTGCTGCGCCGGAGGCCCCAGGTGAACCCGGTGAGCCTCCTGACGGCCACATTCGGCCTCGGCGCTCTCATGCTGGCGCCTCTGGCCGTGGCCGAAGCCGCCGGCGGTCACGTCGTCCACGTCACCGCGGGGGCCGTCGCCGCCGTCGCCTACGTGGCTCTGATCCCCTCGATCCTGTCCTACTTCTGTTACAACCGCGGAGTCGAGCTCGTCGGCGGGGCGCGGGCGGGGCAGTTCCTCCATCTGATGCCGGTCTTCGGAGCGGTGCTGGCCTTCTTCGCCCTCGGGGAGCGCATCCACGCCTTCCACGTGGCGGGCGCCGCGCTGATCGCGGCGGGCATCGCGGTGGCGGCCGTCCGTCGCGCCGGCGACCGCCTCACCGCCGGCGGGAAGAGTCCCCGGCCAGTCCCGTCCGAGCCGCGTACACCCCCGCCTGGAAGCGACTCCTGGCGCCGAGCACCTTCATGATCCGTGCGACGTGCGCCCGGCAGGTACGCAGGGAGATCCCGAGCTTGCGGGAGACCACCTCGTCCTTCTCACCCTGGGCCAGCAGCCGGACGATGTCCCGCGCGAGGTCGCTCTCGATGAACTCGTCCGCCTCGCCCCCCTCCCCCGCCGCGGCGACGGGCCTGCCTCCCGACCAGTAGAAGCGGTGCTGCGCCCGGAAGTACTCGACCGCGGCGGGAGCCCGCGTCATGACCGCGCCGGGCTCGTCCTCGGCCAGCGCGTCCCGGGGAAAGAAGACCACGTCGTCGTAGATGACGAAACGGTGGGGCGACTGGTCGCAGCCGCGGATCTCGGCCCCCAGGCCGCGGGCGGCGTCGACGTACCAGGTCAGGCGGGTGCTGGCGATCATCGAGTGCTGCCAGCAGACCTTCATCCGAGCGCCTCGCGCGACGGCGCCGAAGTCCCGCTCGGCCGAGCCGCGCAGGACGCTCTGCGAGGGGAAGCCGCAGGCGTAGACCGCCAGCACCTCGCCGGTGCACCGCTTCGCGGCGTCGGCGAGGTGCGCCTGCACGGCCTCGGCGGTGCTCAGCAGTTCGAGGCCGACGACGTCTTTCCGCGCGATCATCCGGTGGAACTCGATCGAGGATTGATCCAGGTCGAGCGTGGACACGTGAGATCGACACTCCTCAGTTGGGACGGACGGGTGCGGGTGGGTCACCACGGTCACATCGACCCCGTCACGACCGGCACCCCGGGCGAGGCCTCGCCCGGACCACGCGACGATCAGTGCCGGCCCGGCAGCGTGAAGGGAAGTTCGATGCCGTCGTGGGCGTGCGCGCAGAGACAGTTCCTCTCGGTGGGCAGCGCCCGCACGACCTCGCGCAGGAGACCCCGCAGCCGCTCGATGTTGGCCGAGAAGACACGGAAGACCTCCGCCTGGCTCACCGCGCTCTCCGCGTCGATGCCGGCGTCGAAGTCGGTGACGAGCGCGACGGGCGTGTAGCACAGCGCGAGCTCCCTGGCGAGGACGGCTTCCGGGTGGCCGGTCATGTTGACCAGGGACCACCCCTGCCGGGCGTACCACTGGGACTCCGTGCGGGTGGAGAAACGCGGCCCCTCGACGACGACCATGGCGCCGCCGTCGACGATCTCGCCCCAGGACTCGGTGGCCGTCTTCACCACGATGCCGCGGCCGACCGGGCAGTACGGATCCGCGAACGGCACATGTACGGCGCCGGTGTCGAAGTAGGTCTGCGCCCGGCCGCTGGTGCGGTCGACGAGTCCGTCGGGGACGACGAGCGTGCCGGGGCCGTGCTCGGGCCGGAGCGAGCCGACCGCGCAGGGCGCGAGGACCTGCCGGACCCCGAGCGACCTCAGCGCCCACATGTTCGCGCGGTAGTTGATGCGATGCGGAGGATGCTCGTGGCCACGGCCGTGGCGCGGGAGAAAGGCCACCATTCGTCCGCCGACCCTGCCGACGGCGACCGCGTCGGAGGGCTCGCCGTACGGGGTCGTCAGCCGGAACTCCTGGGGGTCCTCGATGAAGGAGTAGAAGCCGCTGCCGCCGATGACGGCGATCTCCGCGACGGGAGCCTCGCCGGAGCCCCGCGCAGTGGTGTGGTCAACCATGATCACCTTTCCAAGGGTGTCGTCGGACGCGGCCCGAGGGTGGGAGGGGATGCGGCCGCCGTCGCGGGGAGGGGAGGGCGCGGCTACCAGGCCGCCGCCTCCGCCACCTCGTGGAAGCCGGTCACCTGGACGTGCCCCGGTGCCGGGGCCGCCCCCTCCTCGGGACGGAGAACCTGTGCCGTCCGCCAGCCCGCCCGCCGGGCGGCGTCCAGTTCGTCCGGCGTGTCGGAGAGGAACAGCGTCCGCGGGCCGGGAACGCCGATGGCGGCCGTGATGGCGGCGTAGGAGGCCGCCTCTCGCTTGGGGCCGGCGTTGCGGATGTCGAAGTACCCCGAGAGGCACTGGGAGAGATCGCCGTACGGGGTATGGCGGAACCACAGGCGCTGCGCCAGCACGGACCCCGAGGAGTACACGTACAGCCGGCGCCCGTGCGCGTGCCAGTCCCGCAGGGCGTGGGGCACGTCCGGGTAGAGGTGCGAGGTCAGTTCCCCGGAGGTGAATCCGGCCTCCCAGATGAGCCCCTGCAGGGTCTTGAGCGGAGCCGCCTTGACGTCCGCGTCGATCCAGCCGCGAAGGATGGCGGCGACCTCGCTGAGGGACGCGCCCGGACGACCGGCCACGGCGCGAACCTCCTCGACGATCGCGGCGACGCCGGGGTCCGGTCTCCGGATCCACTCGGGGACGCGCCTGCGGGAGTAGGGGAAGAGCTGGGTGTGGACATGGGAGCCGGAACTCGTGGTTCCTTCGATGTCCACCACGATGGCGTCGCTCACGGGACCGGCGCGAGCAGCTCGTCGAGGTAGGGGATCCGGGTGGCGATCGGGTTCCCCGTGAATTCGGCGAGCCAGCCGTCCTCCTCCTGGAAGAACCGGATGGCGCAGAAATGCGGCGCCCGGCCCATGTCGAACCAGTGCCGGGTGCCCGCCGGCACTCCCAGCAGGTCTCCGGCCTCGCAGACCACCGCGTACACCCGGTCGTCCAGGTGGAGATAGAAGCAGCCGCGCCCTTCGACGAAGAAGCGCACCTCGTCCTCGGCGTGGGCGTGCTCGCTGAGGAACTTCTCCCTCGCCCGGGCGATCTCCGCCTCCCGGGACGCGTCCGCCTCTCCGGGGTGCATGCGCACCACGTCCACCAACCGGTAGCCGTTCTCCGCGCTGAGCCGGTCGACGTCGGCGCGGTAGGCCTCCAGCACCTCGTCCTGGCCCGCGGTGGAGGACAGCCGGGCGGCGGCGGCCCACTGCTCGAATCGGATTCCCAGAGGTGCCAGTTGCCGGGCGATCTCGCTCTGATCCCTGGTCCGGGAGAGGGGACGGCCGTCTTCGGCGAAGACGCGGAGCATGGTCATGGAGTCTCCTGAATCGTTGTAGCCACGGAGTTCAGATACCGGAGCCGGCACAGTGCCTCCAGGCATTCCAGCCGGTCACGGGCGCTGTCCAGGTCGGGCCCCCAGGCGGTCGCCCCGTGATGGGCGATCAGCAGCACGGTGGGGAATCCCGGCGGCAGGCCGGTGAAGTGCCTTTCGATGTCCTCGCCGATCCGGGCGACCCGAGGCCAGTTGGGGAACACCGGGACCGCCACCTCGGCCGGATCACGGACCCCGAACCCCTTGATGAGCTCGAAGTCGCGGAAGCGGATGAGGGGAATCTCCGCCTCCGTATCGCTCTCCCACGCATGGGCCGCGGCGATGGTGGCGTAGGGCGGGTGCGCGTGCACGACCGCGCCGCAATCGCCGAAGAGGCGTAACAGCGCCATGTGGATCGCGGTCTCCGCCGAGGGCCGGGGCGCGTCCGGCCTGACCGGCGCCCCCGTCGCGATGCGGACCTCCACCGTGTCGGCCGCCGTGAGCCTGCCCTTGCCGCGGCCACTGGCCGTTATCAGCGCATGGCCGGCCTCGTGGGGCAGGCGCGTGGACAGATTGCCCGCCGTCCCCTCCATCCAGCCTCGCGCGTACAGTTCACGGGCCGTCTCCGCCAGGGACCGGGCGGCGACGTCGTGGTCCACGTTCGTGATCATTGGGCACCGCCCACCGTGTGCACCGCGAAGACCTGCGACGGGTAGAGTCGCCGCCGCCCGGCCAGCGCGGCGATCTCCAGTACGACTCCGTGCCCGCAGACCCGTCCCCCGCCGGCCGTGACCAGCTTCTCCGCGGCGGCCAGGGTCCCCCCGGTGGCCAGCACGTCGTCCACGACGAGCACCCGCGCGTCCGGAGGGATCCGATCGCGCTGTATCTGCAGAGTGTCGGTCCCGTACTCCAGGTCGTAGGAGACGGTGTGCAGGGGGCCGGGGAGTTTGCCGGGCTTGCGGCACAGCGTCAGCGGTTTCGCCGACGCCTGTGCCACCGCCATGCCGAGCAGGAATCCGCGCGCCTCGACGGCGAGAACATGATCGAAGCTCCCCCTGTACGCGCCGGCCAGAGCATGCGCCAGGTCCCGCACCAACCGGGGCTGCGCGTAGACGCCCGACAGGTCCTGGAAGCGGACTCCGGGGAAGGGGAAGTCGGCGACCTCCCGGGTCTGTGCCGCCACCCGCTCCGCCAGGGAATCCCGGTCGCCGTCTCCCTGGGGGCGTATCACCCGCCGTTCCGTGACTATGGCGGTGATCAGCTCCGCGGGTGTGACGTCGAACGCGGGGTTGAACACCGCGGAGCGGGCGGGGGCCACCTGGACCCCGCCGAAGCCGGTCACCTCCTCGGGGCCCCGCTCCTCCAGCACGATCCCCGATCCGTCGGCCAGGGTCGGGTCACACGTGGACTCCGGCGCGACGACGATGAAGGGGACACCGTGACGGGCCGCGGCCAGGGCGAGCCCGTAGGTGCCGATCTTGTTGGCGACGTCGCCGTTCACCGCGATCCGGTCCGCCCCCACGAGCACGCAGTCGACCAGTCCCCGCGCCATGGCGGCGGCCGCGGCGGCGTCCACGCACAGCCTGTGGGGCACGCCCGCCTCGCCGAGCTCCCAGGTGGTGAGGCGCGCCCCCTGGAGCAGGGGCCTGGTCTCGTCGACCAGCACCTCCTCGACCCGGCCCCGGCCGGCCAGCTCGAGGATGGCGCCGAGAGCGGTGCCGACCGCGGCGGTGGCCAGGCGGCCGGTGTTGCAGTGGGTGAGAATCCGGGCAGGGCGATCCGCCGTCAGGGAGATCACCAGGTCCGCGGCCCGGCCGGCGGCCGACCGGTTGGTCGCGGCGTCCTCGTCGAGCATGGCCAACGCCTCGGCCAGAACGCCTTCCGGGCCGTCCGGGAGACGGCGCAACGCCCGGCTCACCCCCCAGCGGAGGTTGACCGCGGTGGGCCGCGCCTCGGCCAGGAGCGTGGCGTCGCGGTGGACGGCCCGCACGTCGACGGTCTTCCCGTCGGAATGCCGCCACACGGACAGCGCCACTCCCAGCGCTCCGGCCAGCCCGATCGCCGGGGCCCCGCGGATCGCGAGGGACCGGATGGCCTCGACCAGGTGCTCGACCGTTTCCAGCCGCAGCAACCGGTACTCATGGGGAAGCGCGCGCTGGTCGACGGCGACCACCGCGCCGTCGTCCCAGCCGAGCGAGGTCGTCAGCCGGTTCCCGGCCATCAGATCTCCCCCTCCGCACGGACAGGGTGGATCACGGGGGCCGTGCCCCGGCGCGTCGCGGAAGGGAATTCAGGAAATTCATCGTCGTACGGACGCCGACGCACGCGTTTTTCCCTCGTCATGGAACCCCCGAATACTTCGACAGCCCTGCCGCGCCACGCGGACCGAAGGGATGGGAACGAAACCGACAATCCTGACATATACCTTAATATTGAGTGTAAGGATCAGTCAACCCGGCGCTCGAAAAGGCAACGGACCACCGCAATCGTCGATGGCAGCACTATCGGGAAGGTCGCATTCCGTCACGCTTCGCGGCGAATCGCGGACTCATCCGGAAATGGAGGACTAAGAAAGACCGATATATTTCCGGTCCCGGACGGCAGCGGCGTCGGCCCACATCAGGGCTTGTCACACCTGCACTCAGCAGCCCGAAATCGCTTGAGCGGCTCCTGCGCGTCCCGGCTCTCCGCGTCGAAGCCCACGAGTTCGCGCCGGCCTTTCGGGTCCGGCAGGAGGAGAAGCGCGTCGTACTGAAAGCCGAGGCGATCCCGAACAGAAGGTGATTCGCCCGCGAACTCGGAACTCATATCCAGGCGGGAATGCCGAAACCATTCGATGGCGGCCCGTGACCACCGGCATTGGTGGCAGGCGGGTACGTGGCCCGGTAGTGGCCGGGAATGAGCCGCGCTCGGGCGTGAACGCGACGACGAACGGGGGCAGAGCCCGGCGACCACCGGCCTCCCGCCGTCAGGGGCGGCGCGGGGCCGATCCCGGAGCGAGGCGGCCTGCGAGGAACTCGAGCGCCGCGACGACCTCGGCGACCCGCGCCGGATCCTCCGTACCCAGAGCCGCCGCCAGGGGTCCTTCGACACCGGCCGCCCGCACGGCCTCCACCCGGTCCGAGACCTCGGGGGCCGTCCTGATCACGACCCGGCGGCGGTCGGCCGGATCGGGGGCCGTCACGACCGCCCCGGCCTCCTTCAGCCGGGCGACGGCCGCCGACACAGCGCTCTGTGGCAGTCCCGTCCGCGTCGCGATCTCCCCGACGGAGGTCTCCGGGTGGGCACGAAGATCGGCCACGACCACCAGCACCGTCCGGAGACTCGCGGCCTGCGTCGTTCTCGACGGGGTGATGTCCTCGACCGGCATGGCCTCTTCGCCGATCTTCATGAGGGTCCTGCCGAGCAGGAAGAGGTCGACTCCGTTCACTCTCCCACAATACATCATCCTTGATGCATCAGATTTGATGGATTATGGTGTGCGTCGAGGCCACCTGTCCTGAAGGGATGACCAGATGAGCGGCTTGCTGCGCGCGAACGGCGCGACCCTGTACTACGAGGTGCACGGCACCGGTCCCGTGCTCCTGATCTCGCAGAGCGGGGAGGGCGACGCCGATCGCACCACCGACCTGGTCCGGCACCTCGCCGGCGACCACACCGTGATCACCTACGACCGGCGTGGGCTGTCTCGCAGCGCTCTGGACGACCCGGACCGGGGGGCGAGCATGGCCGACCACGTGGACGACGCCCATCGCCTGCTCGCCGCGGTGACCGACCGGCCGGCGCACATGCTCGGATGCAGCTTCGGCGCCGTCATCGGGCTGCACCTGGCCGTCGAGCATCCGGAGCAGCTGGACACCCTGATCGCGCACGAGCCGGTCGCTCCCGGCCTCCTCCCGGCTCCCGAACGCGTCCGCCACATCCGGGAGCTGGAGGAACTACAGGACCTCTACCGCGAGCGCGGCCTCGCCGACACCTTCGCCGAGATCGCCGCAGCGCTGGGCATCGACCCCGTGGCCCAGGACACCGAGCCCGGACTGACCCCGCATCCGCTGGACGACCGGAGGCGGGCCGGCTTCGACTTCTTCATCCGCAACGACTTCGGCGCCGTGGTCCGCGACACGCTCGACGTCGCCGCGCTCGGGGAAACGCCGGTCCGCGTCATCCCGGCCTTCGGGCGCACCACGCCCCGGCACGTCTTCGACTACCGGTGCGCGCACGAGCTCGCCACCCTCCTCGGCGTGGAGGCGCGGGAGTTCCCCGGCGGCCACAACGGGAACACGACCCACCCCCGCGCGTACGCCACCCGGATCCTCGATCTCCTGGCCGCCTGAACGACGGGCCGCGACCGCGAGACGGTGACTCCCAGGCGTACGCGCGAGAGGGCTGTTCTCGGTGCCCGCGGATCAGTCCAGGTCGCCGGTCTCCTTCAGGAAGACGATGCCGTCGATCGTGTGAAGCTGGGCGGGGTCGAGGGGGAAGTAGGCGAAGTCCCGCGAGACGCGCGGGCTCGGTTCGAGGAGGGTGTCGGCCAGGCGGCGGGCGTCGACGAGGGAGCGGCCCGGCGGGACCTCCGACAGCAGGCCCTCGACGGTGTCCGGGGGCGGGACGTCGCCGCCGACCGTGCCGAAGGCAGAGGCCAGAAAGGCGTACCGGTCGCCCAGGCCCACGCCCGCGATGGCCCCCGCGCTCCACCACTCCACCGGCGCGTCGCCCAGGAGCAGGAAGCTCTTGTCCCGCTGCAGGTGACGGTTGTGCGCGAAGACCAGGGCAGGACCGTGCCCCGCGACGGCCCGCAGGTTGGCGGCCATCATCTGGTCGCGCAGGCTCATCAGCCAGGTGAGCCGGGCCGGCGACGTGTCGGCGATCCAGTGGTGGTAGCGGAGCAGGCCGGTGGCGGTGCGTCCGTACAGGGCCGCCAGGTCCTCGTCCGGCCCGCCGAGCTGCGGCGCCTGCGCGTCGAGGAACGCCACCAGGTCGTCGGCGATCAGCCGCAGCCGCTGCGCCTCGGCGGACCGTCCGATCGACTGGGACGGATCCAGGGCGGCGGCGGGGTTCGTCCACCGGTCGTCCGGGCCGAGAAGCTCGTCCAGGGTCTCGGGGGCACAGGGGAGCAACGAGGGGTCCAGCCGCTCGGCGAGATAGCCGTACAGGCCGGTGAGCGCCTCGCGCGGGCTCGCGGCGCCGCTGATCTCCAGCGGGCCGTCGAAGCCGAAGAACCGGAGCCTCTCGTCGTGCTCCTCGTTGTACGCGCGCATCCAGCGGACGAGCTCGCGGTTGGCCGGGTAGGCGCCGAAGCCGTGGCTGAAGCCGCGTTCCATGACGTCGTCGAGACCGCCCGCGCCCGTCGCGACGTAGTCGTCCACCACCAGGCCCATGAGACAGTCGCTCTCGATGGCGAACGACCGGTAGCCCTCGTGCTCGACCAGATGCCGGAAGACGTCGTTGCGCAGTTCGAGCAACGCCTCCACCCCGTGCCTGGCCTCGCCCAGTCCGAGCAGCAGGGGTTCGGCCGGCAGCGACCGGAGGAACGCCGAGACGGCCGCGCCGTCGAGCGGCCGGGCTAACTCATTGATGTCCATGATCTCAACGGTATCGTTGAACCATTGGTTGAGGCTTCCCCGGTGAAGTTCCCCGCTCGCCGGGGCGGAACTCTCAATCCGCGGCGTCTCCCAGGAGGCCCGCGTCGCGTACCCTCATCGCCACCTGCACGCGGTTCTCGGCGCCGAGCTTGGCGAAGATCCTGGTGACGTTCGCCTTCACGGTGGCGACGCTCATGTAGAGGCGCTCGGCGATCTCGGTGTTGGAGCTGCCCCGCGCCACCTCGACCGCGACCTCCAGTTCCCGCTCGGTCAGCCTGCCGAGTTCCGTCCTCGCCTGCGGACGGGGCGGTTCCCCTCCGGCGGTGGCCGCGGCGATCACCTGCCTGGCGACGCTCGGGGACAGCACGGGCTCGCCCCTCGCGACGGCGCGGACCGCCTCGATCATCCGGGGCGGCGGGGTGTCCTTCAGCAGGAAGCCGTCCGCGCCGAGCCGCAGCGCCCGCTGCACCATCTCGTCGGCGTCGAACGTGGTGAGCACGAGGATCCGCGGCGGCTCCGGCCAGGCTCGCAGCATCTCGGTGGTGGTCAGCCCGTCCTGGCCGGGCATCCGGATGTCCAGCAGCACGAGGTCGGGGCGCAGGTCGCGGATCACCTCCATGGCCCGCCGCCCGTCCTCCGCCTCGCCGACGATCTCCAGGTCGGGTTCTCCGCCGAGGATCAGGCGCAGGCCGGTCCGCACCATCGGGTCGTCATCCACCAGCACCAGTCGGGTCACGCTCCGCACTCTCCCATGGCAATCGGACATCGAGGATGAAACGACCATCCCGGATCGTGTGGCTGAGGGTGCCGCCGGCCATCCGGGTCCGTTCCGCCAGGCCCACCAGGCCCAGCCTGCCACCCGGCCCGGGGGACGAGCCGGGCCTGGCCGGGTTCGTCACCCGGATCCGCAGGCCCTCCCCCGGCCGGCCGCCGAGTTCCGCGGTGACCAGGCTGCCCGGCGCGTGCTTGCGCGCGTTGGTGAGGGCCTCCTGCACGATCCGGTACGCGTGCCGGCCCGTCGGCGCGGGAAGCCGGTCCCGGCCGTCGACGCTGTCGTCCACCTCCACCCGCTGACCGGCGGCGCGGACCTCGCCGAACAGCGCGTCCAGGTGGTCCAGGCCGGGCTGCGGCGCCTCCAGCTCGCCGTCGTCGCGGAGGGTGCCCAGCACCGTGCGCAGCTCGTTGAGCGACTGGTGCGCGTTCTCCTGAACGGCCAGCGCGGCCTCACGCGTCTGCTCGGGTGTGAGGTCCGTCCGGTACGCCAGTCCTCCGGCCAGCATCGCCAGCAGGGAGATCCGGTGCGCGAGCACGTCGTGCATCTCCTGCGCGATCTTGACGCGCTCCGCCAGCCGTGCCTGCTCGATCCGCTGACGCTGCTCGCGCTCGACGGCCAGCGCCCGCTCCCGCAGCGAGAGCTCCAGGTCGCGGCGTCCGCGCAGGTAGAGGCCGAAGACCGTGAGCGCGCCGAGGATCGTCACCCCCGATACCGTGGAGACGTAGGTGGCCTGGGTGATCCCGCCTTGGACGGCGCCCGCCAGCAGGCACAGCACCGACACGACCGCGACGGGGATCGTCCGGCTCCACCGGCGATGGGTCACCAGCGACACGTACGCGACCAGCGCGGGACCGGTCGCCGTGGCGGAGACGGCGGTCAGCAGGACGGTCGCCACCGCGATCTGCCACGGCCACCGGCGCCGCCACCGCATCAGGACCAGACCGAGGACGCCCAGCCCCACGTCGGTCAGCGCCTGGGCGAGGCGGCTCCCGTCCTGCGCGACGAGCCAGGCCAGCACCACCCCGTGGAAAAGCATGGGCACCACGGCGCACAGGTAGCGCAGCGCGACGCCCCTCCTGTCCAGGGGCGGCTGGTACTCCGGTCGGGCACGCACAGCCCCACAGCCTAGAGACCGCGCTGAGCTGGTGTTCAGCGACCTGGGTCGACGTGTGGGCAGCCGAAGGTATCGATTGTCAGCGCCGGCATACCGCCTCACGTCGGCCGCCGGCGGCCCCGGGTCTGATGCGGCGGCCGCCCGGCCCGCGATGAACTGGCACCGTGATCGAGTTCAGGCACGTCAGCAAGGACTACGGCAAGGTGAAGGCGCTCGACGACGTGTCCTTCACCGTCGAACCCGGGAGCGTCACCGGCTTCCTCGGCCCCAACGGCGCCGGGAAGTCGACGGCCCTGCGCATCCTGGTCGGGCTCGCCCGCCCCTCCTCGGGCACGGCGACCGTTCTGGGCCGCCCGTACGCCGAGATGGCCTGCCCGGGGCTGCGGGTGGGCACGCTGCTCGACGCCGGGGCCCGGCACCCGGGCCACACCGGCAGGGAGGTGCTGACGCTCGGCGCGGTCACCCTCGGGCTGCCGCGCGCACGGGTCGGCGAGGTGCTCGGCCTGGTGGGGCTGACCGAGCGGGAGAGCAGGCGGAGGGTCGGCGGCTACTCACTCGGCATGCGGCAGCGGCTCGGGATCGCGCACGCGCTCCTCGGCCGTCCCGAGGTGCTCGTCCTGGACGAGCCCGTCAACGGTCTCGATCCCCAGGGCATCCACTGGATGCGTCACCTGCTGCGCGACCTCGCCGGCACCGGGTGCGCGGTGCTGCTCAGCTCACACCTGCTGCACGAGGTGGAGCAGGTGGCGGACCACATCGTCGTGATCGGCCGGGGCCGCGTGCTCGCCCAGGGCACGGCCGCAGAACTCGGCCGGGGCGGCGGCCTCGAACGGACCTTCCTCGAACTGACCGCGAACACCGCCCGCACGGCGCTCCCCAAGTGACACACGGCCCGGTTACGGAGGACCACAGGATGACCACCCGCACGCGCCGCCCCGAAGGCCCGCACGCCACGGCCGCGGAGGACGGCACGACGACCGAGGACCTGCCCATCCCCTTTCGCAGGCTGCTGCGGGCCGAGACCCGCAAGCTCGCCGGCACCCGCAGCGGAAAGGTCATCGCGGTGCTCCTGGTCGCGCTGGTGGTCGCGTCCGTCGCCGCACGCGCCACCGTGGCCGGCCCGGAACCGCAGAGGCTGATCTTCACCGCCGGGATCGCCCTCGGCACCCTGCTCCCGGTGCTCGGCATCCTCACGATGACCGGCGAGTGGACGCACCGCACCGCGTTGA
Source organism: Microbispora sp. H10885 (assembly GCF_014161415.1). Classification (NCBI taxonomy): domain Bacteria; kingdom Bacillati; phylum Actinomycetota; class Actinomycetes; order Streptosporangiales; family Streptosporangiaceae; genus Microbispora; species Microbispora sp. H10885. The sequence continues at coordinate 799,735 of NZ_JABBWY010000002.1, forward strand.
CCACCTTCGCGCTCGAACCACGGCGTCATCGCGTCATCGCGGCCAAGTGCGTGCCGCCCCTGGCCGCGACCGTGCTGCTCTCGCTGCTGGCCATGCTGGTCGCGGTCCCGGTGACGGCCGTCGCGGCGGGCGTCCGGAACACTCCCCCCGTCTGGGACGTCGATCCCGCCGCGCTGCTCGGCTGGACCGGGGCGAACGTCCTGGTGACCGCGACGGGGCTCGCCCTCGGCGCCCTGCTCCTGAACGCGCCGAGCGCGATCGTGATCTGCCTGACGGCTCCGATGCTCTGGAGCGCGGCCGCCCGGCTCGGCCCGGGCGGCGCGGCCCTCGCCGGATGGCTTGATCTCGGCACCACGTCCGCGCCCCTGATGACCGGCGACCTGACCTGGAGCGACGGCGCGCGGCTCGCGGCGTCGGCCACTCTGTGGATCGTCGTCCCGATGACCGCCGGTCTGATCCGCGTGCTCCGCAAGGAGGTGATCTGACCGGCGGCCTTCCCGCGGCGGCCCGGCCGGCGCCCGTGGCGGGGGCGGGGCCGTGGCGGGGCCGTGGCGGGAGGCGGGGGCGGCATTGCGCGGCGCTGCCGTCAGGGCCCGTCGAAATCGAGACGGAGCCTCGAAACGTAGGCACCGGGCACCGGGCCTCCACCGGTGACGACCGGAAACTCCGCCGCGTCCTCCTCGTCCTCGTAGCCGTCAGGGCCCCGCTCCCCCGCGCCGATCAGGGACCTGGTGAGCGCCTCGCGCTCGCCCAGCATCTCCTCCAGCGCCCGCCCGACGTGCTCGTCCGTGAGCACGGGTGTCCCGTCCCCGGCGCGCAGCGCGGACAGCACGGCCCGGCGCAGCAGTTCCTTGAAGAACGACGCGGTGGCGCCCTCGGTCCTCGCGACGACCGGTTCCAGGTCGGCCTCCAGCCGCAGGTCACGCGCGTACAGGCGCAGCAGGGCGGCCCGACCGGCCGCGTCGGGCCGGGGAATCTCCACAGCCAGGTCAACCCTGCCCGGACGGTCGGCCAGCGCCCGCTCCAGCACGTCCGCGCGGTTCGTGGTGAGCACGAACGTGATGTCCGCGTCCGCCCCCACGCCGTCCATGGCGTCCAGCAGGGCGAACAGCAGCGGGTTGCCGTCCTCGGTGAAGGAGCGGTCGCGGGCCACCAGGTCCACGTCCTCCAGCACGACGATCGCCGGTTGCAGCCGCCGGGCGAGACCGGCCGCCTGCGCGACGAAGCGGATCGCGGCGCCCGTCATCACGATGACCGTGCAGCCGGTCATCCGGCCCATGAGGTAGCGGACCGTGTGCGTCTTGCCCGTGCCGGGCGGGCCGTGCAGCAGCAGGCCCCGCTTCAGGTGCTGCCCGTGCGCGCGCAGCCGGTCGGCCTGCTCGCCGATGCCGACGATGTGCCGTTCGATCGTGCCGAGCACGCCTTCGGGCAGGATCACCTGCTCGGCGTCGAGGTCCGGCCGGGGCAGGAAGGTGACGAGGTCGTTGCCCCGGTGCTCGCTCCACTGGAACGACAGGACCTGCCCCCGGTAGACGTCGTCGGCGCGCATGAGCCGCTCGACCTCGTCGCGGGTGGCGGTCGCGCTCGCCCGGTCGGGGGCGAGCACGACGAGCCGGCACTCCGGCGCGCCGTGCTCGTGGGGGCCCCGCAGGCTCAGCACGACCGGAACGCCCTCCGGAGACCGGGTCAGGACCAGGCCGAGCGAGACGACCTCCGTGGTCCGGTCGGGCCCGGTCGCCGCCGTCGCGTAGTCGACCGCACCCGGCTCGAACCGCTCCCAGCCGCGGGCGGCGCTGACGAGCATGTCGACGAGTTCGGTGTGCTCGCGCCCCTGGCCGGTGACGCCTGCCCACTCGGCGCCGGGGCTGTACGCCGCCAGGTACGCGTCCGTGCCGCGCTGCAGGTTGACGTGTTCCCAGCTGGGGAAGCTCTCGGCGACGTTCACGACGCGCCGCAGGTCGCACCCGAGGTGCCCGGTGACCCGCGCCACGAGCTCGGGAGACTCCCGGCCCTCGTCGATGCTCCGGCGGGCCTCGTTCAGAAGGCCGCTCAGCGCCCGAGCCAGGTTCTCGGCGTCGGTGAGATCCATGCCGTCCACAGTGGCAGGCTTCGCGGCGCTTCGCCCGTGATTATCCTCTCGGTGTCAGGCCGGCGCCCGGAGTCTGGAGGCCTCCGAGAAGCGCGGCCGTACGCTCGGCCTCGGCGGCGAGGAGGTTCTCCGGCACCGGTTCGAAGAGCTCCACGACCGGCCGCCCCTCCTTGGCCTCCCAGACCCCGGCCACCCGGCCCCGGTACACGACGACGGGCGAGATCCATCCGGCCGCGCGGCTCACCCTGGGGCGCACGGCCTTCGGCAGGAGAGGTTCCAGGTCGCGCGGGGCTCCCAGGATGAACTGGTCGAAGCCGGGCAGCAGACGCACCTCCTCGGACGGGGGGCACGCCAGCAGGTCGTCCAGGTGCTCGGCCGGCAGCACGGCGGGCACGCCGTCCACCTCGACCTCCGCGAGTTCGTCGCGCAGCCGGTGGAACCAGCCGCGCAGGACCGCCTTCGGCGTGGTGCCCCGTAAGAGCCACGCGTCGAACATCGCCGGCGTGGCCGGGCCGTGCGCGCCGAGGAACGCGCGGAGCAGGCGCGCTCCCCCCTCGTCCGCCGGCAGCGGCTCACCCCCGCCGTCCGGCAGCCAGCCCGCCGGGGTGGTGAAGGTGACCCTGCCGTCGCGCGGCGGCCCGTAGCAGAGCTCGCCCAGGAAGCTGAGCGGCTTGAGCAGCGCGCCCCAGCCGGACGTGAGCGCCTCCCTCAGGTGCGCCTCCCCCGTCGCGTCGACGACCGCCTCGACGAGTTCCTCCCGCGTCAGCACCCGGCCGGACAGGACGCGTGGCACGGCCTCCACGACCGCCTCGATCTCCCGGGCGGACACCCCGTGGCCGCGCTGCCAGGAGCCCTTCTCCCAGAACCGGTGCGTCCCGAGGGCGGCACGGTAGGCGGGGAACTCGTCCGCCGGCAGCAGATGAAGCGTGCCGCGCATCGTCCAGGTCTTGACCAGCGTCCGGTCACGCCACAGCGCGCCGTCGATCTCGCCGGGAGCCGGGTTCCGCTGCCGCACGGCGACCGCCAGCGCCGCCGACGAGGCGACCTGCGCCTGCACCCCGCACAGCCGCCGGACGACGGCCACCGCGTCGCCGCCGCTCACGGGCTCGACGTACTGCCGCCTCAGCCTCCAGGCGAGCACCCGCGCCCAGGTCGTCTCAGGAATCACGCCACCCTTCTACACCCTGGGTACGACAGGGCGCCTCCGCTCCCGGCCGTACGACCACCGGATCATCGGCGACGTGCGGGTGAGCACGTCCGGTGGTTCGCGATGACGGAACTACTGCGGCGATGCCTTGATCCCAAAGGGGAAAACTGGGGAGACTTCCTCCGTACGTCGCATCACACCGCATCCGCCCCTTTCATGGCTGTCCGGCCGGCCACGGCCCGGCACACCGTCACGCCGTACCACCGCGAGCCACGAGCGAGCGGCGGGCGGCGCGGCAGCGGGGCCGGCCACCCGGCGACCCGCGTGACAGGAAGGACCATTTCCGCGATGAGTCATGCAGCTCAGCGCCTGGGCGTCGTCGCCGAATCGGCGCCGGGTGAGACCCGGGTCGCGGCCACCCCGGCCACCATCCCGCAACTGCTCTCACTCGGCTACGAGGTGATCGTCGAAGCCGGCGCCGGCGAGAGATCGGGCTTCACGGACGACGCGTACGTCCGGGCGGGCGCGCGGATCGGCGGCCGGGAGGAGACGTGGGGCGCCGGCGTCGTGCTGAAGGTGAACGCCCCGGCGGAGGAGGAGATCGCGGCGCTGCGCGACGGCGCGACGCTCGTCTCCCTGATCGGCCCGGCGGCGAACCCGGACCTGCTGGACGCGCTCACGCGGCGGCCGGTGACCGTGCTGGCGATGGACGCCGTGCCCCGGATCTCCCGCGCGCAGTCGCTCGACGTGCTGAGCTCGATGGCGAACATCGCCGGGTACCGCGCGGTGATCGAGGCGGCGCACGCGTTCGGGCGGTTCTTCACCGGCCAGGTGACCGCGGCCGGGAAGATCCCCCCGGCGAAGGTCCTCGTGGCGGGGGCGGGCGTGGCCGGGCTGGCGGCGACGGCCACGGCGGTCAGCCTGGGCGCGATCGTGCGGGCCACCGACCCCCGGCCCGAGGTGGCCGAGCAGGTGCGGTCGCTCGGCGCGGAGTTCCTCGACGTCGGGGTCGCCCAGCGGTCGGGCGCGGACGGGTACGCCAGGGAGACCTCGCGGGACTACGACCTGCGCGCCGCCGAGATGTACGCCGAGCAGGCCGCGGACGTCGACATCGTCGTCACCACGGCGCTCATCCCGGGGCGCCCGGCCCCCACGCTGCTCACGGCCGAGCACGTGGCGCTGATGCGCCCGGGCAGCGTCATCGTCGACATGGCCGCCGCGCAGGGCGGGAACGTCGCCGGCACCCGGGCCGGGGAGGTGGTCGTCACCGCCAACGGCGTGACGATCATCGGATACACCGACCTCGCCGGGCGGCTGCCCGCGCAGGCCTCGCAGCTGTACGGCACCAACCTCGTCAACCTGATGAAACTGCTCACGCCGGACAAGGACGGCCACGTGAGGCTGGACTTCGACGATCCCGTGCAGCGGGCGATGACCGTCGTCCGCGACGGCGAGAAGACCTGGCCGCCCCCGCCGATCGCGGTCAGCGCGGCCCCCGCCGCACCGGCCGCGACCGCGGCGCCGCCGCCTCCGGCGCCCGTGGCGACGCCGTCACCCCCGCCGGGCCGGCGACGGCACCTGCTCGTCGCCGCCGTCGCCGTCGCGCTGTTCCTGCTGACCGCCCTCTCGCCGAACGCGCTGATCGAGCACGTCACCGTCTTCGTCCTGTCGATCGTGATCGGCTACTACGTCATCGGGAACGTCCACCACGCGCTGCACACGCCGCTGATGTCGATCACCAACGCCGTCTCGGGGATCATCGTCGTCGGCGCGCTGCTGCAGATCGGGCAGGGGGGCGGGGTGGTCACCGCCCTGGCCTTCGTCGCGATCCTGCTGGCGAGCATCAACATCTTCGGCGGCTTCGCCGTGACCCGGCGCATGCTCGGCATGTTCACGAGGAGCTGACCGTGACTCTCACCACCGCCGCGCAGGCCGCCTACATCGTCGCGGCCCTGCTGTTCATCCTCAGCCTCGCCGGCCTGTCCAGGCACGAGACCGCGCGCTCCGGTGTCGTGTCCGGCGTCGCCGGCATGGTCGTCGCCCTCGCCGCCACGGTCGCCCTCGCCGCAGACGGCGGCGACGTCCCCGCGGTCGCCCTGCTCGTGGCCGCGATGGCGATCGGCGCCGCCGTCGGGCTCTGGCGGGCCCGGGTCGTCGAGATGACCGCCATGCCGGAACTGATCGCCATCCTGCACAGCTTCGTCGGCCTCGCCGCCGTCCTGGTGGGATGGAACGGCTTCCTCCAGGTCGAGGAGGGCGGCGCGGCGCGGCCGGAGGCCGCCGGCTCGCTGCTCGGCATCCATCACGCCGAGGTGTCCATCGGGGTGTTCATCGGGGCGCTGACCTTCACCGGGTCGGTCGTCGCGTTCCTCAAGCTGTCGGCCCGGATCGACTCCAGGCCCATGACGCTGCCCGGCAAGAACTACCTGAACCTGGGCGCGCTCGCCGCGTTCGCGGTCCTGACCGTGCTCTTCGTGGCCTCCCCCGGCCTCGGGCTGCTCGTCGCGCTGACCGCCGTGGCGCTGTCGCTGGGCTGGCACCTGGTCGCCTCCATCGGCGGCGGCGACATGCCCGTCGTGGTCTCGATGCTCAACAGCTACTCCGGCTGGGCGGCCGCGGCGTCCGGCTTCCTGCTCGACAACAACCTGCTGATCGTCACCGGCGCGCTGGTCGGCTCGTCCGGCGCCTATCTGTCGTACATCATGTGCCAGGCGATGAACCGCTCGTTCCTGTCGGTGATCGCCGGGGGCTTCGGCGTCGAGGCGGGGCACGCCGTCGAGGCCGACTACGGGGAGCACCAGGAGGTCACGGCCGGCGACACCGCCGAGCTGCTGAAGGACGCCAAGTCGGTGATCATCGCCCCCGGGTACGGCATGGCGGTCGCCCAGGCGCAGTATCCCGTGGCCGAGCTCACCCGCAGGCTGCGCGACCGCGGGGTGGAGGTCCGCTTCGGCATCCACCCCGTCGCCGGGCGCCTGCCGGGTCACATGAACGTCCTGCTCGCCGAGGCCAAGGTGCCGTACGACGTCGTGCTGGAGATGGACGAGATCAACGACGACTTCGCCGGGACCTCCGTCGTCCTGGTCATCGGGGCCAACGACACCGTCAACCCGGCGGCCGTCGAGGACCCGGACAGTCCCATCGCCGGCATGCCCGTCCTGCGCGTGTGGGAGGCGGACCGCGTCGTCGTCTTCAAACGGTCGATGGCCACCGGCTACGCGGGCGTGCAGAACCCCTTGTTCTTCCGGGACAACACCCGGATGCTCTTCGGCGACGCGCGGCAGCGCGTCGAGGAGATCGTCGCGGCGCTCTGACCGACGGGTCGCCCCGGCCGGTCACCCCAGCCTGCGGAGGAGGTGACCGCGGGCGGCCTCGTCCCCGGGGCCGCCGCGTTCCGCGAGCCGTTCGGCGACGTACCGGCGGTGGGCCTCGTCCACGTTCCCGCCGTACTTGAACTTGCCGTCGATCTTCTGGATCGCGAGCCGCAGGCCGCGGATCCCGGGCAGGGACCTGCGGTGCTCGGCGGGATCGGCGAGCCCGTCGTCGAGCCGGGCGAGCTGGGCGCGGAGGATCTCCGCCTTGCCCTCGGCGTCGTCGACGATCTCCGCGTGGCAGACCAGCTGCACGGCGGCGTAGTACGTGGTCGGGATGCCGAGCCGGGGGTCCTCGCCGCTGTCCGGCAGCACCTTCCACGCGCCCCTGACGTACGCCCAGTCGCCGGCCAGGGAGAGCAGGACCGCGGGGTTCTCCTCGATCGCCGCCCACACGGGGTTGGGCCGGGCCAGATGGAGCAGGACCGTCGAGGCGTCGGCGAGGAGGAACTGGGTCGGCACGACGACCGGCACGTCGCGACCGCGTCCCGACGCGATGAGGTGGCCGAACTCGCTCGCCCGGACGAAGGCCAGCGCCTCCTCCTCCGTCGCGGCGTCCCACGGATGGATCAGCATGCTCCCACTCTAGGCGGAGCCCTCGGCCCGCCCCGGGGTGGTGGTCAGCCGGTCCAGGAGCTGTTCATGAAGGAGATGACCATCGGCACCGTGAGCGGCCCGATCACGGTGGCGTAGAGGATGATCACCCATCTGTGCCGGGCGGCCGTACGGCCGACGAGCACCCACAGCGGCCACCACAGCAGCGCTCCCCGGGGCATCGACATGTAGAACGTCGACGTGGTGAGCACGGCCACCTGGAGCCCGACGTAGACGAACTCGGCCCAGCGGCGGGTGACCAGGAGCCAGACGAGCAGCAGCAGCCCCACGATCGCCACCGCGAGCTCCAGGCGGAACATCGGCCCGAACGTGGCGTCGCCGGTCATGTCCCAGGTCGAGCGGAACGACTCCCAGGGCCAGACCATCCTCCGGCCCCAGCCGGCCTCCTGGGCGTGGTTCCAGGCCAGCCAGTCGCCCGTACGGGAGTGCTGGTAGGCGGAGTAGGCGACGATCGGCGCGAACGGCAGCAGCAGCCAGGGCGCGTCGCGCCAGCCGGTCCAGCCGTCCCTGCGGATCCTGCTGACGACGAACTCCGTTACGAGCGCCGCGGCCAGGAACAGGCCGGTCACCCGTACGCAGGACGCCCCGGCGGCCAGGGCGCAGGCCACCGCCCAGTTGCGGCGCCGTACGGCCAGCCAGGCGGGCAGCGCGAAGGCGAGGAAGAGCGCCTCGGAGTAGCCGGCGAACAGGAAGACGGCGGGCGGGCACAGCAGCAGGGCCAGCACCGCCCAGCGCCCGGCGCCGACGGGCGCCTCCAGGTCGGCGAGCTTGGCCAGCGCCACCATCGCCACCGCGCCGGCCAGGAACGAGATGATCAGTCCGGCCAGGGTCCAGTCGTGGACCACCAGGTGGACCAGGCGCAGCGCCAGCGGCAGGCCGGGGAAGAAGGCCGGCAGCCCTGGGTCGGGGTCCTGGTTCGGGTCGCCGCCGTAGCCGAACTCCGCGATCTCCCGGAACAGGTCGACGTCCCAGTAGTGCCACCGCTCCAGCAGCGGGGCCCTGTTGGTGCCGGAGACGGCCAGGACGCCGTAGACCGCCATGAGGACGATCCCGGCCCTGGTGCCGACCCACAGCAGCAGCGCGTCCCGGACCGTGGCGTTCCGCTCCGCCGCCTCGGCGGAGGCGCCCTCCGGCGGAGGACTCTCGTCGCCGTGCCCGGGCTCCTCCGCGTCCGGCCCGCGATCCTCCGGGTCCGTCCCGGGCCGCTCCCCGCGCTCCGGGTCGCGGCCGGTCTCCTGGACAGAAGCCGTCACGTGCCGCCCCTCCACTCGCCCCTGCCGGCACCGCCGTGCGTACGCGGTGGCCGTACGTCCTTCCGCCTCCGGCGGAGTCTGCCGCCGGACCGGTCCTGCTCCGCGCGGCCGCGGGCACGCCGGGGGTCCTGCCGCACCGGGGGCCGTACGGGCGAGCGCGGACGCGCCCATGATCGGAGATGATGTCAAGGTCCTGAGCCCGGGCGCCAGTCCGAATCCGTACGAAAGCCACTGTCGACGCCCGCCGCCTCCGGTGGCCGTCCCTGACGTCGGGGTTCGCTCCGCCATCGGACGGGGCCGCCGGCGCCCGGCCTGAAAATTCCATCGCCGGAGATCGCGAAGGCCGCCCCTCGTTCACCGCGCGAGGCGGGATCGGCCGGACGACATGCCGGGGTGACCGGGCCGCGCCGGACGGCGGCACAGGTGAAATTTTCATCGAGGCGGCTCGAAGAGGCCTGCACCGGAGCCCTGGTCAAGAACGGGAGAACCCTGGTTGCCGCCTGCGTGCGGTGCGCGTGGAGGCGGGCCGGGATCTTGACACGTCCCACCGCGTCATATTTGCTCCGCTGCACATCGCGGTGACAGGCGCGTGCGCCGTGGCCGGTTTCCCGTCCGCGTAAGCCCCCCATGTGCATGGCACAGGAAGATGCGTGATGTTGAGAAGACCGCGCACCAGGGGATGGAGTCCGGGCGGCCTCCCCTCCCGGCCCTCCCCCGACATGCCGTCCGGGCGGGCCCGGTGCCCGTCGGCCGCTGGAGAGGTGCGATGACGCCCGCCCGCCCGGCCGCTCGCCCGGCCACCCGCCGGAACGCTCGCATCGCCGCCGCTCGCGCGGCCTCGGACGAACGGCAGGATCGGACCCTGCGACGGCAGATCCTGTTCGCGATCGTCGCGGTGGCCTTCGCCGTGCACGCCAACGGGATCGGCAACGGCTTCGTCTACTTCGACGACCCCGAGGGCGTGATCGACAACATCTCCATCCGGGAGTTCAGCGCGGCCAACATCGGCCACTGGTTCACCACTCCGCTCCAGTTCATGTACACACCACTGGTATACGTGTCGTACGCGGTGGACTATCTGTTCGGCCAGGGCGCGGCGGGCGTGTACCACTTCACCAACGTGGTGCTGCACCTGGTCAACGTGGTCCTGGTGTTCCTGCTGATCCGCCGGCTGACCGAGCGCCTCTTCCCGGCCGCTTTCGTGGCGGCGGCGTTCGCGATCCATCCCGTGAACGTCGACTCGGTCGCCTGGATATCCACCCGCAGCAACCTGCTGGCCACGCTTTTCACGCTGACCGCGCTGCTGGCGTACCTGCGTCACCTGGAGTCGGAGCGGTGGCCGCCGCTGGTCTGGTCGTTGCTTCTCTTCGGACTGGCCGTGCTCTCCAAGTCGACCGCGGTCGTGCTTCCCCTCATGTTGTTCCTCGTCGACTTCTTCCGGGGCCGCCCGCTGTCCCGCCGCGTGCTGTTCGAGAAGATTCCCTTTCTCGCCGTCTCCGCGGCCGCGATTCTCGTCGCGCTGAACGTGCGGGAGGACGTGGTCCCGCCGCAGGGGTACACGATCCTCGACCGGTTCCTTCTGGCCTGCTCGGCGGTGGGCAACCATCTGGTGCAGGTGGTCTCTCCGCTCCACCTGTCCCTCGCGTACGAGTACCCCCGCAAACCGTTGTCCTGGCTCTTCTTCCTCTGCCCCCTCGTCCTCGTGGCAGGGGCCGCCCTTCTCCTGCTGGTCAAGCCGGCCCGCAGGGTCGTGGTGTTCGGGCTCGGGTTCTTCCTGGCCGGCGTCGCCCCGGCCCAGGCCGTGCTCCTCATCGACGGCTACCACGCGAACAGGTACGCGTACCTGCCCTATCTGGGTCTCTTCCTGGTCGCGGCCTGTTTCGCGGAGAAGGCGCTCTTGCATCGCGACCGCAGGCTGCGGGCCTGCGTGATCGGCGTGATGGCGGTGTTCGTCGCGTTCTTCGCCACGCTGACGGTCGTCCGGAACACCGCCTGGCGGAACACGGAGACCATCATGAGCGACGCCATCGCCAAGGAACCGGGCGTGGCGTTCACATACAACGCCCGGGGCATCGCCAGGTTCCGCGACGGCCGGTACGACGGCGCCACCGCCGACTTCGAGCGCACCGTCGAACTCGACCCCGACTTCATGCTCGCGCACCACTACCTGGGCATGACCAGGTATCACAACGGCGACTACTCTGGGGCGCTCGCCGAACTCGACAACGTGGTGTCGCGACTGCCGACCTTCGCCGCCGGCTACAACGAGCGCGGGAAGACCAGGATCGCCCTGCGCGACTACCAGGGGGCCTACGCGGACCTCTCCGCCGCCGTCCAGTACGACTCGCAACTGGCGGAGGCGTACTACCTCCGCGGTGTGGCCGGGACCGAGCTGGGCAACCCGCAGGGAGCCGTATCCGATCTGAACACGGCGATCGGACTGTTTCCCGGATACGCCGACGCCTATCACCAGCGCGGGGTGGCCGAGTCGCGCCTGGGCGACACCCGCGCCGCGTGCGCCGACTGGAACACGGCGGCGTCCCTCGGCAGCACCGCGGGGAACACGGCCATGGCCGAGAACCACTGCGCCGGTTAGCCGGTCAGCCCACAGTGGCCCCGGCGGCGGTTGGCCCCGCCTCCGCCGGGGTAGCAGCGTGGCGCATGACGGAGTATGGAATCCACGCCTCCCACGAGCAGATCCCGCCCGCCGACCTCCTCACCGCGATGATCGCCGCCGAGCGTGCCGGCTTCGACGCCGCCATGTGTTCCGACCACTTCTCCCCCTGGAGCGAACGGCAGGGCGAGTCGGCCTTCGCCTGGTCCTGGCTCGGCGCCGCGCTTCAGGCCACCGGCCTCACCTTCGGCGTCGTGAACGCCCCCGGGCAGCGCTACCACCCGGCGATCGTCGCCCAGGCGATCGGGACCCTCGGCGCGATGTTCCCGGGCCGGTTCTGGGCCGCGCTCGGCAGCGGCGAGTACAGCAACGAGCACATCACCGGCGAGCAGTGGCCGCGCAAGGAGGTCCGCGACGCCCGCCTGCGCGAGTGCGTGGACGTCATCCGCGACCTGCTCGACGGGAAGACGGTCACCCATGACGGCCTGGTGACCGTCGACCGTGCCCGCCTCTGGACCCGCCCGGACACCCCGCCGCCGCTGATCGGCGCGGCGGTGAGCACCGGTACGGCGGCCCGGTGCGCGGAGTGGGCGGACGGCCTGGTCACGGTCAACGCCCCCGAGGACCACCTGCGCGAGATGATCGCGGCGTACCGTGACGCGGGTGGACGCGGACCGGTCTGCCTACAGGTCCACCTGAGCTGGGCGCCGACCGAGGAGGAGGCGGAGGCGATCGCCCACGACCAGTGGCGCAGCAACGTCTTCGGCCCGCCCGTCTCCTGGGACCTGGAACTGGTGGAGCACTTCGACGTCGTCTCCGAGCACGTCACCGTCGAGCAGGTGCGCGGTGTGGTCAACGTCTCCGCCGACCTCGACCGGCACGTCGACTGGCTGCGCGGCTACGCGGACCTCGGCTTCGACCGCGTCTACCTGCACCATGTGGGCCAGGACCTGCTGCCGTTCATCGACGCCTTCGGGGCCAAGGTCCTGCCCGCACTGCGCTGACGTCGACCGCGACCCGTCGTACGGCGGGCGTGCCGGGGACGCCGGCGCCCGGCCCGCCCGCCGCTCGTCACTCCTGCCGGGTGCGCCGGATCGCCTCGGCGATCCGCTTGACGTGTCCGGGAGACCAGCCATCGGTTGCGCGTGGCCTGGAAAATGGGTACGAAACCGCCCGGACGGGGTGCGAGGCTGGGCGGATGACCCGTACGCACACCGTGGTCCTGGTCGAAGGGCTCAGCGACAAGGCGGCCGTCGAAGCCCTGGCCGGCCGCCGGGGCCGGGACCTCGACGCCGAGGGCATCTCGCTGGTGGCGATGGGTGGCGCCACGAACATCGGGACGTACATCGGCAGGTTCGGCCCTTCCGGGCGCGACCTGCGGCTGGCCGGCCTGTGCGACGCCGGCGAAGTGGGCGCCTTCCAGAGGGCGCTCGAACGTGCCGGCCTCGGGTCCGGTCTCGACCGGAGCGCTCTGGAGGCGCTCGGGTTCTTCGTCTGCGTGGCCGACCTGGAGGACGAACTGATCCGCGCCCTCGGCACCGCCGCGGTCGAACGCGTCATCGACGCCGGAGGCGAACTCGGCTCGTTCCGCACGCTCCAGAAGCAACCCGGGTGGCGCGAGCGCAGCACGCACGACCAGCTACGCCGCTTCATGGGATCAGGCAGCGGCCGCAAGATCCGCTACTCAGGCCCGCTCGTCGCGGCGCTGGACCCCGCTCGCGTCCCCCGCCCACTGGACGCACTGCTGGCCCACCTGTGAGCCGCTGTGCGAGCCAGGGCGTGGGCGGCGCGAATCGCGGGACTCGCACTCCGCAGTCAGCAGCCGTCGCCCGTCTCGTTGCGCAGCTTGAGGATGTAGGCCGCGGTGAGCGCGACGGCACGGTCGTCGTCATGGGACAGGTCCGCGAGGACGCGTGACGTCGTGGGTCCCGGGATGTCCGCGAGCGCCTGCGCCAGCCGTAGACGTACGGGCGCGTCCTGGGTGCCGTGGGAGATGCGGTCGGCGAGCCCGGTGGCGATCCGATCCGCCAGCGCGGGATCAGCCGCAAGGGCACTCAGCGCATCGGCCGCGTCGACGTCGTTCGTCCCCTCGACGACCATGTCGGTGAGTGCCGGGACCGCGTCGGCCACTCCACGTGCCCCGAGCGCCAGAGCCGCGCACCCGCGGACCACGGCGTCGGGGCTCGTGAGGGCGTCCCGCAGCAATGTGGTCGCCGCATCGTCCGGAATCTCGGCGATGGACTGGACGGCACGTCGCCGCACCTCGGCCACCGGTGAGCCGAGGCCCTCCGCGAGCAGTCCCAGCGCGCCGTCGCCCGATCGCGCCAGAGCCCATCGAAGGGCTCCGGCGACGTTCGGGTCCGCCTCGCTCAACACGGCCTCGGCCAGGGCTTCCACCGGCACCGCAACCTCGTCGGCCGAGGACAGGGCCGCGCGCTGGCGCTTTCCGGCGCTGTCCGACCCCAGAGCCTGGAGGAGCGCCACGATTCGCAGGACGTCCTCCCAGCCGGAGGGTTCCGCGGCACCGATCCGGCGCAGCCGCGTGAGCAGTTCCGTCTCGGCCGCGATACGTTCTCGCGACTGGCGGATGAGGTCCTCGACGAGCTCCGAGGGCGTGAAGCCGGGATCGTCCAGCGCACGCCCGACCTCACGCAGCGACAGCCCCAACGACCGCAGGCTTTCGACATGGAAGATCCGCCGGATGTCCTCTGCGGAGTACTCCCGATAGCCGGCCTCGGTGCGGCCCGTCGGCCGCACCAGGCCGAGCGACTCGTAATGCCTGAGCATCCGTGCACTTACCCCGGACCGTCGAGCCACATCCCCGATCAGCACCGCCTGTCACCCCTCCTGGCCGGGCGCGCCGAGGACCGCGACGCGCTTCGCCTCCTCGATCGCGAACTCGAATCCCGCGTCGGGGTCGCGCAGCAGCCGTTCCGTGGCGATCGCGTGCTGACGCACGCGAGGGTCGGGATCCGTCGTCGCGACGCGCAGAATCGGCATGATCACCTCACCGAGCGCGACCAGCGCCCGGCTGAGGCTCAACCGCGTCTCACGCTCGCCGCGTCCGAGCTGTGTCGCCAGCACTCCCGCCAATTCGGACTCCTCGCCTTCGGGCACGAGTACGACCGCCGCTCGCCAGGCGCTCCGCGCCACCTCGTCGTCGCCGTCGGTCAGCAGGCCTCGTGTGATCGCCGGCCACGCCCGCCGATCCCCGATCTTGGACAGCGTGTGCAACGCCTGGCTTCGTGCCTGCGCGCGCTCCGAGCGGAGTTCGTCGACGAGCTTCGGAACCGTGATCGATGACGAGTGGCGGGTGAGCGCCCAGGTAAGCATGTCACGCACGTAGAAATCGGGCTCGATCGCGCACCGTTCGACGAGCCTGTCGATGAACCTCGGGTCCGGGGTCGTACCGGCCGCGAGCACCGCCTGCAGCCGCACCGACGAGCTGCCGTTCTCCAGCCCCTGGAGAGCTCGCATGGTGTTCGTGTCCTCTTCGGGCATGGTCATCGGGACCACCTCCTCGGCCACAGTGAAGGCCCTGCCACTGTGTCAAGGTCAAGCGAGGTCACCGCATGAGATGTGTTCCGAGGCTCTCGGACCGGTCAGCACCGGGGGTTCGGTGCGGGTGCCGGAGGAGGTCGGGGCGGACCACGCATGAGGTGCGCACCACCACTCCCCTCCAGTTTCACTGTATATCAGATCCGCGGACCTCATGAGGCGCAAAAAATTGCTTCATACTGCCCGTTGCGAACCGATCCGACGAGCGATGGAGCAGCGGAAATGCGCTACGTGATGGGTTTCGAGCAAATCGACTCGGCGAATGTCGGGGACGTCGGCGGAAAGGGGGTGCACCTTGGGGAGCTCTCGCGAATCGACGGCGTCCGCGTGCCGGACGGCTTCTGCGTCACGACGGATGCCTTCCAGCGGGTCGTGGCCGAGGTGCCGTCGATCGACGCCCAGCTTGATCTGCTGTCCCGCGTGCAACCGGACGACCGCGCGGCGATCCGCGCCCTGAGCGCGGACGTCCGCCGCGTCGTCGAAGACGTCGCGATGCCCGGCGATCTCGTGGCGGCGATCGGCGAATCGCTCGCCCGGCTCGGCGAGCAGGACGCCTACGCGGTACGGTCCAGCGCGACGGCCGAGGACCTGCCGACCGCGTCCTTCGCCGGCCAGCAGGACTCGTACCTGAACATCGTGGGCCTGGCGGAGATCCTCCGGCACGTCCGGCGGTGCTGGGCCTCGCTGTTCACCGAACGGGCGGTGACCTACCGGCGCCGTAACGGCTTCGACCACCGGAAGGTACGGATGGCCGTGGTCGTACAGCGGATGGTGTTCCCGGACGCGGCCGGGATCCTGTTCACCGCGGACCCCGTGACCTCGAACCGGAAGATCGCCACCGTGGAAGCCGGTTGGGGGCTCGGCGAGGCGCTCGTCTCCGGCCTGGTCTCCGGCGACGTCTACGCGGTGCGCGACGACCAAATCGTCACCAGAACGATCGCCACCAAGCCGCGGATCGTCCGGGCGTCACCCGGAGGCGGCACCCAGGACGCACCGGTCGAGCCGCAGCGGCAGACGCAGCCGGCTCTGACGGACGCGCAGGTCGTACGCCTGGTGCGGCTGGGCCGGCGGATCGAGGCGTACTTCGGCCGGCCCCAGGACATCGAGTGGTGCCTGGCCGGCGACGAGTTCCACATCGTCCAGAGCCGGCCGATCACCACCCTGTTCCCCGTCCCCGCGACCGACGACCAGGACAACCACCTCTACGTCTCCGTCGGTCACCAGCAGATGATGACCGACGCGATGAAGCCGCTGGGACTGTCCCTGTGGCAGCTGACGACCCCCCGGCCGATGCACGAGGCGGGCGGACGGTTGTTCGTCGACGTCGCCCCCGTCCTGGCGACGTCCGCGGGCCGCGCGAACCTCATCGGGACGCTGGGGAGGTCCGACCCGCTGATCCGGGACGCGCTGCAGACCGTCGTCGACCGCGGCGACTTCCTCCGCCTGATTCCCGACGAGGACGCCGGCCCCGCACCGGCCGGTGACGCGCCCGCTCCGATCGAGACCGATCCGGACATCGTCACCGAGCTGATCCGGAACAACCAGACGTCCGTCGCCACCCTGCGGCGCGAGATCCAGGGCCTCTCCGGCCCGGTGCTGCTCGACTTCATCCGCACCGACATCGAAGAGCTCAGGCGCCTTCTGTTCGACCGGCGGGGCTTCCAGGTGATCATGGCGGGGATGGAGGCGGCCTGGTGGCTCAACGACCAGCTCGAGGCATGGCTGGGCGAGAAGAACGCGGCCGACGTGCTCACGCAATCCGTCCCCCACAACGTCACGTCGGAGATGGGGCTGGCGCTCCTCGACGTCGCGGACGCGGTCCGGCCGCACGCGGAGGTCGTGGCGTTCCTGCACCGCGTCGCGGACGAGGGCCGGGAGGGAGACGGCTTCCTGGACGAGCTCGCCGGGCTGCCCGGGGGACGGGAAGCACGTGACGCCATCCGGGGCTACCTCGACGAGTACGGCATGCGCTGCACGGGTGAGATCGACATCACCAGGACGCGCTGGAGCGAGCAACCCGCCACGCTCGTGCCCAGCATCCTCGGCAACGTCAGGAACTTCGAGCCGGGCGCCGGCAAGCGGCGCTTCGAACAAGGACTCCAGGAGTCACTGCGGAAGGAAGAGGAGCTGCTGACGCGGTTGCGCGCCCTGCCCGACGGGGAGCAGAAGGCCGAAGAGACCAAGCGGATGATCGACCGCGTCCGCACCTTCGCCGGATACCGCGAGTACCCCAAGTACGGCATGGTCAGCCGCTACTTCGTCTACAAGCAGGCGTTGCTGCGGGAGGCCGATCGCCTCGTCCAGGCCGGCGTCCTGCGGGAGAAGGACGACATCTTCTTCCTCCGGTTCGAGGAGCTGCGTGAGGTCGTGCGCACCGACGCCGTGGACGCCGAACTCATCCTGGAAAGACGGGAGGCGTTCCGGTCGTACGAGGCGCTCACGCCGCCCCGGGTCCTCACGTCGGACGGCGAGGTCGTCACCGGCCGGTACCTGCGCGACGACGCCCCGCCCGGCGCGCTGGTGGGCCTCCCGGTCTCGGCCGGGACCGTCGAAGGCCGTGCCCGTGTCATCACGGACATGGCGCGGGCCGACCTCGAAGCGGGCGACATCCTGGTCACCACCTACACCGACCCCAGCTGGACCCCCCTGTTCGTCTCCGTCGCCGGACTGGTGACGGAGGTGGGCGGCCTCATGACGCACGGGGCGGTGATCGCGCGAGAGTACGGCCTGCCGGCCGTCGTGGGAGTGGAGCAGGCCACCCGGTTGATCCTCGACGGCCAGCGGATCCGCGTCCACGGAACCGACGGGTACGTCCAGATCCTCGACTGAACCATCACGTCGAGATGCCAGGGGCTCGTCTCGGGGTAGAGACGAGCAGGGTCTCAGCCGTCGCGTTGCTTGAGACGGAGCGCTTCCTTGCGGGTCTCGGCCTGGACGGCCCGCTCGCGCTCCAGCCACGGTGGGTTCTCCGCTTTCAGCGCCTCGATCTCAGCGGTGGTGAGCGGTCCGGTGATCCCGCCTCTGATCAGGCCGGAGATGGAGATCCTGAGCTTCGCGGCGATGACCTGCTTGGGGTGCGGGCCGTTGCGGCGCAGTTCGGTGAGCCAGGCGGGTGGCGTCGACTGCAACTCGTTCAGCTCGTCCCTGGAGACGACACCCGCCTGGAACTCGGCGGGAGTGGCCGAGAGGAGAACACCCAGCTTCTTGGCCGCGGTCGCGGGCTTCATCGTCTGGATGGTCTTCGGTCTGGACGAGGTCATGGCGCCAAGCGTAGTCAGTCGGAACGGGTTCCCCTGACATCGATACCCTGGGCAAGTGAATGATGGGGAGACCGGCAGGGTGTTCCGGCTGGCGTACGTGCCCGGGGTGACACCCGCGAAATGGGTCGGCATCTGGACCGAGAGGATGCCCCATGTGCCGGTCGACCTGGTCGCGGTTCCCGCCGCCGAGGTGGGGGACCTCCTGCGGGACGGCGGCGCCGACGCCGGCTTCGTCAGGCTGCCGGTCGACCGGAGCGGGCTCAGCGTGATCCCTCTCTACGTGGAGACCACGGTCGTCGTAGTGCCCAAGGACCACGCGGTGGCCGCCGTCGACGAGGTGGCCACCGCCGACCTGACCGACGACGAGGTGCTCCATCCTCTGGACGACACCATCGAGTGGACGGACCGGCCCGGGCTGCCCGCGTTCACCCGCCCGGCCACGACGGCGGACGCGGTCGAACTGGTGGCGGCCGGCACCGGGCTCCTCCTGGTCCCGCATTCGCTGGCGCGCCTCCACCACCGCAGGGACCTCACGTACCGGCCGGTGCCGGACGCGCCGCAGTCCCAGGTCGCGCTGGCCTGGCCCACGGACGCGACCACCGACCTGGTGGAAGATTTCATCGGCATCGTCCGGGGCCGGACGGTGAACAGCTCGCGGGGTCGTGCCCCCGACTCCCAAGCAGCGAAACCGGCCCGGCGGCAGGCACAGAAACCCGTACAGAACGGCTCCGGCCGCCGTGCCGTACCGGCCAGCCGTAAAAGAAAGGGCCACCGGCCTCGGTGACCTCGCCCGCGCTTTTCCTGCCGTTCGCGCGAGGCGTGGGTCACGCTGTCATGTCCCCTCACGCAAGGCGTTCGCGCGAGCGGCCTCCGCCTCCTCGCCCAGCAGGTAGTGCACGGTCGTACCCGGCAGAGTGGGCAGCTCCGCCCAGTGGGTGATCGGATCGTCGAATTCCAGCGTTTCATCACGATCCCGGCCGTAGGGCAGGCGGACGACACCATCGGAGTCGACGAAGCAGTCGCGGTATTCACGCCCGTCCTCGGCGAAGTGACGGGTGGTGAAGTACATCGGCCTCACCAGCCAGAATTCCTGCCCGGCGCCCGGATCGCGCTCGTCCGCATCGTCGGACGCGAAACGGCCCGTGATCGCGGCGGCCACGGGCACGCCGTCCCCCGGCAGCCTCTCCCGTGAGTCCACCCACTCCACCTCCGCGCGCATGTTCATCCCGGCTCCGATCTTCTGTCAGGTACGGCCATCCTGGCATTCCGCCCTTGTCCCGCCCGCTCAGCGCCGGCCTCAGCTCCTACTCACTCGATGTTCGCTGGGGGAAAGCCCTACCGTGATGTGTCGAACCCTCCGTTTATGGGGAGCTGCTGAGGTTGAGTGCGATTCGCAGGCCTTTGTTGCTGGTCCTCTGCCTGCTGCTGGCCGGACCCGCACTCCATGCGTCAGCGGCTGGACCGCCGAAATGGCCGTACGCGTCGAAACCGTGCGAGGAGACGGCCAGAACGCCTGTTCCTCGCTCGTTCGGGCCTCCTGTGGCCCTCGGGGGTGACGGGCACACCAATGTGACGGGGGTGGCCATCGGCCTGCTGGGGTCGCGTCCCGTCGCGGTCAGCGCCGGGGACGAAGGCAGTCTGCGGGTCTGGGACCTTCCGACCCTCGCCCCGATCGGAGAGCCGGTCAAGGTCGGTGGACCGATCAGGGCGATCACTACGAGTTCGTTTCCGGAACACCCACTGACGCTGTTCGTCAAGGTGGGCCGTTCAGAAAAG
Organism: Microbispora sp. H10885; assembly: GCF_014161415.1. NCBI lineage: Bacteria > Bacillati > Actinomycetota > Actinomycetes > Streptosporangiales > Streptosporangiaceae > Microbispora > Microbispora sp. H10885. The sequence continues at coordinate 819,418 of NZ_JABBWY010000002.1, forward strand.
ACGATCATCGTACGACGGTTCCAGGGGCAACCGCTCAGAGGGACCAGCGGGGACGCCAGAGGTGCCGCGATCGGCCGCCTGAACGGTCGCACCGTGAAGGTCACCGCTGGTGACGAGCTCCACGTGGTCGACGCGGGGACCGGGCGGGAGATCGGGCCGCGCATCCTGCTGGGAGAGGACAACGGAGTTAACGCGCTCGAACTCGTCACTCTGCACGGCAGACTCACTGCTGTGGTCAACGACAACGGCGGTGACGAGAACGAACCGGGACCGGATCCCCTCCGTTTCGTGGACCTGGCCAGCGGTAGACGACTCGTGGGAATCGACGGTGATTTCACCACCGTGCGAAAGGCGAGGGTGAACGGGAAGACCGTACTTCTGACCGTCAACCGGCCCGCGGGCAGCATCTCCATATGGGACCCCGTCTCGCGCAAGCAGATCGGGCTCCTGCCCGGCAATCCACCGGCACCCAGTGCTCTGGGCGGCGAATCCTACGGATTTTCGCGGCCGGCCTTCATCGAGGTCTCACTGGCCGTGGGGGAACTGGCCGACCGGCCGATCGCGATCACCGGAGGCGGTGACAACACCGTCCGGCTCTGGGACCTCGGCACCGCCCGGCAGCTTGCCGCGACCGTTCCGCCCGGTCACACCGACTCCATTCTGGCGATCGCGGTCAGCGAGTCGGCCGGCCGACCGGTGGCGATCACCCAGGGCTGGGACGGCCAGACGATCCAATGGGATCTCGCCACGGGTCGGAGGGTCGCCGCTCCACCGCCAGACACCTACGGCTCCCTCGAAGACATCCCGGCCGATCGCCTGCGTGATCGCACTGTCGTCGCAGACCGAGCGGGAGGCGGACGATTCCGGGATCTCGTCGCCTCCAGCCTGGAGGAGGCTCTCCGCGCCAGGGACGAAAGGACAGCGCCGTGGGTCACCCAGGTCGGTGATCGCACCGTGCTGTTCGGCAGGGATGGAGCCAGAGCATGGATCAAGGACCTCGCCACGGGTGCGGGAATCGGAGCCCCGGTGAAGATCGGTGCCACTACTCCACTACAGCTCACGACTCTGGCCGAAATCGACGGCAGGCCGGTTCTCCTCGTCAGCCTGAAGGGAACGACCCGCATTCTGGACTTCCAGAGCGGCCACCTCCTCGGCGAGGTGAGCGGGGTCAGCTCCAGTGAATCCCCGATCGCGGTGGCCCGCGTACGCTGTACGACCGGTGTCCTCACCAGACGCAGCAGTCGCCTCTATTTCTGGGATCTGCGGACCGGTCGCAGACTGACACCCACTCTCCGGGGGCATGGCACACGCGTCCTCCAAATCCTGACTGGACGGCTCGGCGACATCCCGATCGCGGTGACCGCCGCCCTGGGCGGCGAAATCCGTGTGTGGAACCTGCTCGACGGACGGCAGATCGGCGATCCGCTAAGGGCTCACAACCGGTTGGTCGTCATGGCGCTCGGCTACGTGAACGGGCACACCGTCGTGCTTGCCGGGGGAAAAGCCGAGAAGGTCTTGATGTGGGATCTCGGTCGGTAGGCATGCGACCAGGAGGCATCTGAAGCATCCGCGCTGCCGCCGACCCGTCAACATCTGGCGCTCGGCCTGGCGGAAGCGCGACGCCGTCGCGCCCATCTCGTCGGCCACCGGCCCAGGGTTCAAACCCGATCAGGTCCAATTCGAATCAGCGTTCGACCACGTTCGGTGGCTGCGGACGCCTTGGTCGAAGGCGAGTGGCAGTCCGCCTCGCCGGCCTTGCACCGCCGGTTGCGCACTTCGTCGGCGCATTCGGGGATGGTGGTGCCAATGCCATGCCGGCGTGGTTCATGAAATCGCGAGCGCGTCATGAACGCCGTTATGCCCCCTCCCCCAGGGCGTTCACGCCAGCGGTCTTCGCCTCCTCGCCCACCAGGTAATGCACGGTCGCACCCAGCAGAGTGGGCAGTTCCGCCCAATCGGTAATCGGATCGTCACAGTCCCGCGGCTCGTCATGGTCCCGGCCGTAGGGCAGGCGAACGACACCGTCAGAGTCGACGAAACAGTCGCGGTACTCACGCCCGTCCTCGGCGAAGTGACGCGTGGTGAAGTACATCGGCCTCACCAGCCAGAATTCCTGCCCGGCTCCCGGATCGCGCTCGTCCGCATCGTCGGACGCGAAACGGCCCGTGATCGCGGCGGCCACGGGTATTCCGCGCCGCGTTCCGGGCGCGTCCACGGCGATTGTCACCCAGCGCGCCGCGCCTGCCATCAAGCCAGAAACTAGATCCACTGCACGCGAACGATATACACCTCGCGTTGGGGCTCCATGACGAGATAGGTCGCCAGCCCACGCTCTCCAAAGGGCATGACCCGCATGTTGCCGTCGGGCTTGCTTGGCGATTACGGCCCACCGGCCCAGGGCTCCAGCTCAACCAGGTCTAGTACCCCGGCCAGATACCGCAAGGCATACTCGGGAAGGGCCGCGATCTGTTCTTGAGCGACGGGATCGGGCTCGACGATCGAGTACACCTACCGCTCGACCCCACGCTCCGCCAGCAGTTGGCGCCACGTCTTATCGCCTCGAGGGATCGGCTGGCCGGCGTCAGCCAGTTCCTGGACGCGGGCAGCCCGCTCGTAGACGTCTCTACGCCCCTGCTGATCTTTGGCCGAGTCGCACGCGATCAGCCACCAGGTGTGGATGAACTCGCTCAATCGACCGAGGTCCAAGCTGGCGCGGACCTCAGCCAGGACGACATCAACACCTGCATCGAACCCATCCCGGTCCTGTGGCACGACCAACGCTCTACGGATGGCACGCAGGTTCTTCGTGAACTCCTGCGGTTGCGCGCTCATGCCGTCAGGGTATGTACAGGCACTCGATGCGGCCCAGGCAAACACAGGACTTGGGAAGGTGATTTGGCCCGCGGGCCGACGCGCGACTCCAGGACGTGACTCACCGACCACTGGGGCGGCACGAGCAGCGGCCACTGCCTGGCAGAGATCGAGATGAGAACCAGTGCCGTAGGGGCTGTGTCAGCGCCCCTCTCGGAGCGCAGGATCTCCTCATGCCGCTCGGCAAGGTCCAGCTCGGCTCGCTGAGAAACCTCACTACCTCGCCCGGAAAGGCTCAATCCGCGCGGTCGTAGGCTTCCTGCGACGCTGACACGTCGCCGAGGTGTGCGATCGACCACTCCTCCAGCGCGCGCAGCGGCTCGCGCAGGGAGCGACCCGCCTCGGTAAGTGTGTACTCGACGCGGACAGGAACCTCGGGGTAGACGGTGCGGCGCACGATCCCGTCCCGTTCGAGGCCGCGGAGAGTCTGGGTGAGCATCTTCTGCGAGATTCCCTCAATCCGTCGGCGCAACTCTGAGAAGCGGGCGCTGCCGTCCCAGAGGGCACCCACGATGAGCACCGTCCAACGGTCGCCGATGCGATCCAGGATGTGGCGGGTCGGGCAGTCCGCGCGGTAGGGGCTGCCGCCGAGCACCGACTCGGCCCGGGTGGTTACCACAAGGTGCCTTCTTCCGATAGGAGAGCTGCACTCATACGGTAATCGCAGAGCGTCGTCCGACGCCATCCGACCCATGGAAAGGCACCTCGTGTCTCGCATCACCGTCATCGGCGGCACCGGCTATGCCGGTTCTGCGATCGTCGCGGAGGCCGCCGCTCGCGGTCATCAGGTCACCGCACTGAGCCGCTCGCTCCCCGACGCGCCAATCCCGAACGTGACCTATGCCCAAGGTGACGCCGCCGACGAAGCAACGCTCTCGGCAGCCATTGAGGGCGCGGACGTCGTGGTGGCCGCACTCGCCCCACGCGGCCCGCTGGCCGGTATCTTCCGCGACGTATACAGCACCATCGCGCGTCTGGCAGATGGCGCAGGCGTACCCCTGTACGTCGTCGGCGGCTACTCGTCGCTGCGCCCGGCGCCCGGGGCGGCTCGCTTCGTAACCGACCTCAGCCACATCCCGGCAGAGCTTCATGACGAGATCCGCACCGGGGCGGCGCTCATCATCGAGGACCTCCCAGCTACGCCCGCGACACTCGACTGGGTCTTTGTGAGCCCCGCGCTCAGGTTCGGCGCACATATGCCCGGCGAACGGCTCGGCAGTTATCGCCTCGGCGACGACGTCGCAGTTCAGCCCGAGGACGGCGGCGCGATCTCCGCCGGCGACTACGCCCTCGGGTTCGTCGATCTGATCGAGAAAGGCGACCACCACAGGGCACATGTCAACATCGGCTACTGATTTCCGGGCGAGGTGGTGGTCACCTTCCGGTGTCCCAGACGCATACGGGTACGGCAACCGGCCACGGATAACGGTCGCTTACCGAGAAAACCTCACTAAACAAGACCGATTGCGTTCGCTAATGGCACGTTGATGGCACGAGCCCCGTTTTCCCTGATGGGAGACAAGGCTCTTTTCGCAGGTGGGCGGTACAGGGTTCGAACCGGTGACCCCTCGCTTGTAAGTCAACCCAGGAAGGGGCGGGACCAGCACCGGCACCCGCCCTCGCCTGGCTGTACGGTCCACCGTTGTCCACCGCCGTCCAGGCCCGTCCACGGCGATTGTCACCCAGATAGTCACTCAATAGTGCCGCTCTGCCTCAGAGGGAGGTCTTAGGGGAGTCGCCACACAGGCGGCATCTCCCCCTGGAGCGCCTAGCCGGGAGGGCAGGTGGGCGAAGCTCGGCCGCCCGCGTACCCGCCCCGACGCGGTGGCCGCCGATAAAGCCTATTCCTCCCGCGGCAACCGCGGCTACCTGCGCCGACGCCGGATCCGCGCGGTGATTCCGGAGAAGGCCGACCAGGCGGCCAACCGCAAGAAACGCGGCTCGCACGGTGGCCGCCCGGTCAGCCACGATCCGGACTTGTACAAGGAACGCAACACAGCGGAGCGCAGCATCAATCGGATCAAGGAGTGGCCTGGCCTGGCCTTCCGCTTCGACAAGACCCCCGAGAGTTATCTCGCCGGCCTTCACTTACGAGGTGCCATCTTGTGGATTCGGAGCCTCCGGCCCGCCTGAAGATCGGAACCTCGTACAGGCCCTAGCACACTGTTGTACCTCAAGAGAGACAATACACTACCCCTTCAGCCAGAGCCCATACCCCTATGAAAATGTGACCTCGACAAGTCAGCTAGAGCCATTCACAATCAGCAAGACGGCCTCTCGACCGCAGAGGGAATTCACCTGGACACTTGTTGAGAGATACCACTCTTAAGGGGAACATTCAACGTGGCCTTATTCAAAAGAGCAAATTCAGAACTCGACAGGCGCCCAATCGCCGACGCCATAAGTAGAAGATATCCCCACCTGACTAGGAGTCAAACAGAGCAGTTCGCTGACGAAATTATCAAGCAAATCGCCACAGCGATACGTACCGGAAAGAATCTGGCATTCATTGAGATGGTTGACGAGGACATCAAGATCGATGTCATCTCCCTGGTGGATCACGTTGTAAGCAACGCTATCACCAGGTAGACGGGGAGGATACCTTGGAGATCAAGCACCCTCCCGAACAGAAGTTACTCCGCTCCCTTGACGATAAGACCCATATCATGCAGGAGAGCGTCCGTCTCAGCCCCGACCAGCAAGGCGTCTACTCGAACGGCGACAGCAGGGGTGCGAGCGCTATCCAGCGATTAGCACTCGAGAGCGAGCACGAACAGCTTATTAAGTTGCGCGATCGCAACTTTATGTATGCACACATCGCACTATTCGCCGGCCTAGCCTGTGCAATAAGTGGAGTTGTTTTAGTAGCAACCCAGACTAAGGACTTACAGGCCGGTTTGAGTATTGGGGCGACGAGCGCGACAGCCTCCGGCGTCATGCTATATCTAAGAGCCACATTCATGAAGACTGTGGACAAAACGCTTGACCATATCCAGAAGATGAGAGAAACGGCCAACAGGAGAGCATATCAAGACTCCCTTTGGGAGACCACTCAGCTCGCCATAGAGCGTGGCAGCCCTGGTTATACAACCGTCGTCAAGATCCTATTTTCGAATCAGTCTAACGAGGCCTAAAGAGGGCTGCGGCCCCTCAGATCTCTCACCTAAGACACTCGCGACCGCAATTCCATGCGTCACGCTTATGAACGAGCGCAACCCTCTGGGCACGGGACTCGGCGATCCGAGTTTCGCGATCACGCTGCGGCTCATCTCTCCTTCTCTAGCATGGATTCATGGCCACACTAGGCGAACGTATCCGCAGCGTCCGGAAGCGCCGGGGTCTGACTCAGCAGGGCCTCGCCGACCTCGCCGGCGTGTCCGCCTCACTCATCCGCAAGCTTGAGCAGGACGCCCGGAGAGACGTGCGGCTGGAAACACTGCGAAAGATCGCGGTGGCCCTCAAGGTGCCCACAACCTCGCTGATCGCCCGGCACGACGTCGAGCCAGCGGACGAGAAGACGCTCGACCTGTGGGCACCGGTACGGCGGGCGCTTTACGGCCTTGATGGTCCGCCCTCAGAGGCGCCGACCCGAGAAGGATTGCGCTCCGCTCTGGAAGCGTCGATGCCACTGTGGAAGCAGGACCGCTATTCGCAGATCGCGGCCATGTGTCAACGGACTCCCGATAGTGACCCCCAGCGGTTCCGGGAACTTTAACCCCCCGGGGTTGGCTCAGTCGCGGTTGGCGCGGTTCTCCTTGGCCAGCAGCTCGCGGCGTTGGCGGGTGCGGTAGGAG
>NZ_JABBWY010000020.1:0-58806 GCF_014161415.1 Microbispora sp. H10885
ATCGGGCGGGCGCTGGCGGAGGCGGGGCTGGGTCCGGGTGATGTGGATGTGGTGGAGGCGCACGGGACGGGGACGCGGTTGGGGGATCCGATCGAGGCGCGGGCGTTGGGTGCGGTCTATGGGCGTGATCGGGTGGCGCCGTTGTGGGTGGGGTCGTTGAAGTCGAACATCGGTCATGCTCAGGCGGCGGCGGGGGTGGGCGGGGTCATCAAGATGGTGATGGCCTTGCGGCATGGGGTGTTGCCGGCGACGTTGCATGTGGACGAGCCGACGCCGCATGTGGACTGGGAGGGTTCGGGGCTGGCGTTGCTGACCGGGCCGGTGGCCTGGCCGCAGGGGGAACGGCCGCGCCGGGCGGGGGTCTCCTCCTTCGGGATCAGCGGCACCAACGCCCACGTCATCCTCCAGCAACCACCCACCGACACCCCCAGACAACCCCCCACCACCACACTCGGACAGCCACCCGCCACCACCCTCGGACAGCCACCCGCCACCGGCGACGACCCTTCCACCGGCCAGGACGCCACCGCGCCGTCCGCCACCGCGCCGTCCGTCACCACGACGACTGCGGGCCCCTCGGCGGAGGAGGGCGTGCCGCTGCTGCTGTCGGCGAAGACGGAGACCGCGCTGCGCGCGCAGGCGGGCCTCCTGCACGACGTCCTCGCAGGCGGGTCCGCCGCGCCGAGGGACGTCGCGTTCACCCTCACTCGCCGGTCGCGGCTGGAGCGCCGGGCCGTGGTGGACACCGCGCTCGGGGACCCGGTGCGGGCTCTGGCCGCCCTCCGCGACGGCATGCGTCACCCGGCCGTCGTCACCGGACGCGCCCTGCCGGACCAGCGGCTCGCGTTCCTGTTCTCCGGGCAGGGCGCGCAGCGGGCCGGGATGGGCGAGGGCCTGCTGGAGGCCTCCACGGTGTACGCCGCCGCCTTCGACGAGATCTCCGCGTTGCTGGAGCCCCACATCGGCGCGGGACTGCGCGACCTGATCGCCGACCCGGAGCGCCTGGGACAGACGCTTTACGCCCAGCCGGCGCTGTTCGCCGTGGAGGTCGCGCTCTACCGGCTCGCCGAGTCGTACGGCCTGCGGCCCGACTTCCTGATCGGCCACTCGGTCGGGGAGCTCGCCGCCGCGCATGTGGCGGGCGTGCTCGACCTCCCTTCCGCCTGCGCGCTGGTCGCGGCCCGGGGCCGCCTGATGCAGGCTGCCCGGGACGACGGCGCGATGGCCGCGTTCGCCGCCACCCCGGAGGAGGCGGCCGGGCTGGCCGCTTCGGCGGGCGGGACAGTCGAGGTGGCCGCGGTCAACGGCCCGGCGTCGGTCGTGCTGTCGGGCGACGCGGACGAGATCGACCGGCTCGTCGCCCGATGGAAGGACGAGGGCCGCAAGGCCACCCGGCTGAAGGTGAGTCACGCCTTCCACTCGGCGCACATGGACGGCGTGCTGGAGGAGTTCCGCCAGGTGGTGGCCGGGCTGACGTTCGCCCCGGCCCGGCTGCCCATCGTCTCGACGGCGACCGGGGCGCTCGCGGGCGAGCGTGAGATGTCCGGCCCGGACTACTGGGTGGCGCAGTTGCGCGGCACCGTGCGGTTCGCCGACGCGGTCCGCGCGGCGCGGGAGGCGGGCGTGACCCGCTTCGCCGAGCTGGGCCCCGACGGGTCGCTCGCCGCGCACGCCCAGGAGACGTGCACCGCGCAGAGAGACACCGCGAGAGGCAGCACGGCGGGGGGAGACACGGCGAGGAGAGACGCCGCGAACGGAGAGGGTGCGCAGGGAGACACCGCGAGAGGCGACACCGCGGGGGAAGACGCGGCGAGAGGCGGCACGGCGGGGGGAGACGCGGCGAGGAGAGAGGCCGTGAAGGGCGAAGCCGGGGAGGTCGTCGCAGCGAAGGTGGTCGCCGCCGAGGTGGTCGCCGTGCCGCTGCTCCGGACGGGCCGCCCGGACGCGGCGGCGGTGCGGGCCGCGCTCGCCCGGCTGCACGTGGCCGGCGTGCCGGTCGACTTCGGGCCGCTCGTCGCGGGCGGCCGGCTCACGGACCTGCCGACGTACCCCTTCGAGACCAGGCGCTACTGGCTGCTGCCCGCCGCGGACGACGGCCCTCCGGCGGCGTTCGGGCTGGACGCCCCGCCGCATCCGCTGCTGGCCGGGACGGCCGAGCTGCCCGGGGGGAGCCGGCTGTTCACCGGCGTGCTGTCCACCCGCCGCCAGCCGTGGCTGGCCGACCACCGGATCGGCGGCCGCGTGCTGGTCCCGGCCATGGCCCTGGCCGACCTGGCATTGGCGGTGGGCGTGGAGGCCGGCCTGCCGACGCTGGGCGAGTTCGTGATGCGCGCGCCGCTCGAACTGGACGGCCCGGGGGAGGTCCGGCTCCAGGCGGCCCTGTCCCCGGACGGTGAGCTCACCGTGCGCAGCCGGGCGCGAGAGGCGGCGGAGTGGACCGTCAACGCCACCGCCACGCTCACGCGGGAGGAGGTCGCGCCCGGTGCCCCCGTCGGGTCCGGTCCCGGCCATCGCGTCGACCCCGGAACGCCCGAGGCCACCTACCGTCTGCTCGCCGAGCACGGGTACGAGTACGGCCCGGCGTTCCAGGGGCTGCTGTCCGCCTGGCGGGACGGCGACGACCTGTACGCCGAGGTGGCGTCGCCGCCGTCGCTCCGCGGCGACGCCGCGCGTCACGCGGCCCGGCCCGCCCTGCTGGACGCGGCCCTGCACGCCCTGTCGCTGGACGGGATCGACGGCCCGCGTCGCGTGCCGTACGCGCTGAGCGGCGTCCGGGCGCACGCGGCGCCCGCGTCCGGAGGACGGCCGCCGCACCTCACCCGGATCCGCGCCCGGTTCACCCCGCTCGGCACCGACGCCTACCGGGCCGACCTCATCGGCGACGACGGCCGGGAGGTCCTGACCGTGGAGCGGCTGCGGCTGCGGCCGCTCCCGTCCGCCGCCGCCGTGTACGGCCTGCACTGGGAGGCGAGGCCCCGGCCCGAGCCGGCGGCGGGCGCCGTCCTCGCCGGCGTCGCCGCCGTGGCGGACCTTCTCGAACGGCCTCCGTCGCTCGCGCTGCTGCACGGGCTCGACCGCGACGACGACCCGTACACCGCGCTGGACGAGGCCCGCGAGGTCCTGCGGCGGTGGGCGGCCGGTGACGGCGGGCGCCTGGTGGTGCTGACCCGGGGCCTCGCGGTGGACGACGCCGAGTCCGCCCGGCCGTCCACGGCCGCCCTGTGGGGCCTGGTCAGGGCGGCCCGGGCCGAGCACCCCGGCCGGTTCGCCCTGCTCGACATCGGCCCGGAGGACGGGCCGGAGGATCCGGAGCTGCTCGCGGCTGCGGGTGCGGCGTTCCCCGAGGCCGCGATCCGGTCGGGAGCGCCGCTGGTGCCGCGTCTCGGCCCCGCACCCGCGGCGCCGTCGTCGTCCGGACCGCTGTGGCCGCGCAGCGCCGCGGGCGGCACGGTGCTCGTCACCGGCGGGCTCGGCGCACTCGGCCGGCGGATCGCCGCCCACCTCGTCACCCGTCACGGCGTACGGAACCTGCTGCTGGTGAGCCGCCGGGGTGAGCACCATCCGGATTCCGGTGCGGCCCAGGCGGAGCTGGCCGCCCTCGGCGCCGCGGTCGCCGTGCGGGCCTGCGACCCGGCGGACGCGGAGGCCCTCACCGCCCTGCTCGGCGGCCTGGACGCTCCGCTGACGGGCGTCGTCCACGCGGCGGGCGTCGCCGAGGACGCCACCCTGGAACGGCTCACCGGGGCGGCCCTGCGGCGGGCGCTCGACGCGAAGCTCACCGGCGCCCGCAACCTCGACGAGGCCACCCGCGACGCGGACCTCGACGCGTTCGTGCTGTTCGGTTCCGTGGCGGGCGTCCTCGGCACCGCCGGGCAGGGCGCGTACGCCGCCGCGAACGCCGCCCTCGACGCGGTGGCGCGGCGACGGCGGCGGGCCGGCCGGCCCGCCGTGACCGTTCACTGGGGCCTGTGGGACCTCGGCGAAGGGATGAGCGGCGCCCTGGGAGACGTGGACGTCGCCCGGCTCGGACGGGCGGGCATCCGCCCCATGGCCCCGGCCGACGGACTGGGCCTGTTCGACGACGCCCTGCGGTCGGACGTCCCGGTCGTGGTGGCCGGCAGCCTCGACCTCGCCGTCGCGGCGGCCCGGCACCGCCCGCGGGCCGCGACGCCCGCCCCCGCCTCGGCCGCCACTCCGGCTGTTCCGATCGTCGCAGGGCCCGGCCGCCGGGACACCGCCCGGCTGGTCCTCGACGCGGTCGCCGCGGTCCTGGGCCACGCCGACGGCGCGGAGATCGACCCGGACCGGCCGTTCACCGACCTCGGGGTCGACTCGCTGACCGCCCTGGAGCTGCGCAACCGGCTGGGCGACGAACTCGGTGTGCGCCTGCCCGCCACCGTCGTCTTCGACCACCCCACCCCGGCCGCCCTGATCGGGCTCCTCGACGCCCTGGCCGGCGATCCTTCCGAGGATCTGACGGGAGCGCCGGACGGCGACGCCCGCCCCGGCGCGGGCGCGCGGGAGCGGGAGCCGTACGACCCGGACGGCGACGCCGTCGCGATCGTGGGCATGGCGTGCCGGTTCCCCGGCGGCGCGCGCACCCCGGCCGAGCTGTGGGAGCTGCTCGTCTCGGGCACGGACGCGATCACCGAGTTCCCCGCGGACCGCGGCTGGGACCCCGACCTGTTCGATCCCGATCCGGAGCACCCGGGCACGTCGATCACCCGGCACGGCGGCTTCCTGCACGACGCGGCCGAGTTCGACCCCGAGTTCTTCGGGATCAGCCCCCGCGAGGCGCTGGCCGTCGACCCCCAGCAGAGGCTGCTGCTGCAGACCGCGTGGGAGGCGGTCGAGGACGCCGGGATCGACCCGGCGACGCTGCGCGGATCCCAGAGCGGGGTGTTCGTCGGCGTCATGTACTCCGACTACGGCGCGCGGGTCCACCAGCGGCGCGGCGCGGCCCGCGATCTGGAGGGCTACCTGGTGAGCGGCAGCGCGGGAAGCGTCGCCTCCGGCCGCATCTCCTACACCCTCGGCCTGGAGGGCCCGGCCGTGACGGTGGACACCGCCTGCTCCTCCTCCCTGGTCGCCGTCCACCAGGCGGTGCAGGCGCTGCGGCTGGGCGAGTGCGGGCTGGCCCTCGCCGGGGGCTCGACCGTGATGGCGAGCCCGGCCACGTTCGTCGAGTTCAGCCGCCAGCGAGGGCTGGCCCCCGACGGCCGCTGCAAGCCCTTCTCGGCGGACGCGGACGGCACGGCCTGGGGCGAGGGGGTGGGGCTGCTCGTGCTGGAGCGCCTGGCCGACGCGCGCCGCAACGGGCACCGCGTGCTCGCCCTGGTCCGCGGGTCCGCCGTCAACCAGGACGGCGCGAGCAACGGCCTCACCGCGCCGAACGGCCCCGCCCAGGAGCGGGTCATCCGGGCCGCCCTGCGCAGCGCGGGGCTGCGGCCGGCCGACGTCGACGTGCTGGAGGCCCACGGCACCGGCACCCGGCTGGGCGACCCGATCGAGGCGGGCGCGGTGCTCGGCACGTACGGACAGGACCGGGACGGGCGCGCACCGCTGCTGATGGGCTCGCTCAAGTCGAACATCGGGCACACCCAGGCCGCCGCCGGGGTGGCCGGGATCATGAAGATGGTGCTCGCCATGCGGCACGGGCGGGTGCCCGCGACCCTGCACCTGAGCCGGCCGACCGAGCACGTGGACTGGTCCGGCGGCGCGGTGGCCGTGCCCGCCGAGGCGGTGCCCTGGCCCGGCACTCCCGGCCCGCGCCGGGCGGCGGTCTCGTCGTTCGGGATCAGCGGCACCAACGCGCACGTCATCCTGGAGATGGGTGACGAGCCCCGGGTGGAGGGCCCCGCACCGGACGAGGCGACGCCGGTCGTGCCGTGGGTGCTGAGCGCGCGCACCGACGAAGGGCTGCGCGAGCAGGCGGCACGCCTGAGGCGGCACGTGGCGGCCGACCCCGGCCTGCGGATCGCCGACGTCGCCCTGTCGCTCGGCGTCACCCGGACCGCGTTCGACCGGCGGGCCGTCGTCCTCGGCCGGGACCGCGCCGAGCTGATCGCCGGGCTCGATCACCTGATCGCGGGTACCACGCCGCCGCCCGGCGCCTTCCCCGCCGTCGTCACCGGTACGGCGGTGCGCGGCCGGACCGCCGTCCTGTTCGCCGGGCAGGGCGGCCAGCGGACCGGCATGGGCACGGAGCTGTACCGGACGTTCCCGGCCTACGCGAGGGCGTTCGACGAGGTGTGCGAGCAGCTGCGCCGCGCCGACGGCGTCGACGTGGCGGCCGTGGTCGCGGGGGAGGGCGAGCCGGGGCTCATCCACCGGACCCGCTACACCCAGGCGTCGCTGTTCGCCCTGGAGGTGGCCCTCTTCCGGCTGCTGGAGTCGTGGGGCCTGCCGGTCGACGCCCTCGCCGGGCACTCGGTCGGCGAAGTCGCCGCCGCGCACGTCGCCGGAGCGCTGACCCTCCCCGACGCGGCGGCGCTCGTGGCGGCGCGGGGGCGGCTCATGCAGGAGCTGCCCGAGGGCGGGCTGATGGCGGCCGTGCAGGCCGACCGGGCGACGGTGGAGCTGCTGGCGCGTGAGACGGGTGTGCGGGTGGACGTGGCCGCGGTCAACGCCCCCGGTTCGGTGGTGATCTCCGGCGAAGCCGGTCCCGTGGAGCGGCTGACCACCCACCTCGCCGGGCTCGGGCACCGGGTGAAGCGGCTCACCGTGAGCCATGCCTTCCACTCCGCGCTGATGGAGCCGATGCTGGCGCCGTTCCGCGCGGAGATCGCCGGTCTGTCCGCGGCGCCCCCGCGGCGCACGCTCGTGTCGACGCTCACCGCCGAGGAGGCCGGCGCGGACGTCCTGGGATCGGCGGAGCACTGGGCGGAGCAGGTCAGGGGAACCGTCCTGTTCGCGGACGCGGTCGCGCGGCTGCGCGGGCTCGGCGCCGTCCGCTTCCTGGAGATCGGCCCCGACGCGGCGCTGACCGCGATGGTCCGGCAGTGCGACCTGGGTGAGGACGCCGTCGCGGCGGCGGCGCTCGGCCGCGGGGACGACGAGGCGGCCGCGCTGTGGTCGTTCGTGGCCCGCGCCTTCGTGGCCGGGGTCGCCTGGGACTGGCGGGCGCTGCTCGGCGGCGGGACCGTCGTGCCGCTCCCCACCTACCCGTTCCGCCGCGAGCGCCTGTGGCTCGCGGCACCGGGCGAGGACGGGTCCGCGGCCGGTGTCGGCGCGGAGAAACCCGATCACCCGCTGCTCATGGCCGCCGTCGCCGTCCCGGACGGCGGGCAGACCGTCTACACCGGGGTGCTCTCGGCCGCGCGGCAGCCCTGGCTGGCCGACCACCTCCTGGCCGGTGTCCCGGTGCTCCCGGCGGCCGCCCTCCTCGACGTGACCTCCTGGCTCGCCGACCGGCACGGCGGCCGCGCGGTCCGGGAACTGGAGCTGCGCTCCCCGGTGACGATCCCGGCGGAGCGGGAGGTCCACCTGAGGATCACGGTCGACGGCGCCCGGGTCCGCGTGCACGGCCGTCCCGCGGGGACCGAGGAGTGGATCCAGCACGCCGAGGCGGCGCTCGACGGCGACGCCGCCGCGCCGGTCTGGTCCGGCCACCGGCCCCCGGCGGCCGAGCCCGTGGACGTGACGGGGGCGTACGAACTCTTCGCCGCCCGCGGTTACGGCTACGGCCCGGCCTTCCAGGGGCTGCGGGCCCTGTGGCGGGCCGGGGACGAGCTGTACGCGGAGGTCGAGACCGGCGCCGGCCTGACGCCGGGGCTGCTCGACGCCGCCTTCCACCCCTGGATCGCCGCCGCGCAGGACCCTCCCGAGGGGCACATCCCCGTCCCGTACGCCTTCCGGGGGGTGCGCCTGCACGCCGTGCCCGCCGGACGGCTGCTGGTCCGGATCCGGCACACCGGCGAGGAGACGTTCGCGCTCGACGCGGTGGACGCCCAGGGGAGCCCGGTGCTGTCCGTGGCGGAGGCCCGGGTGCGCCCGGTCGAGGAGCGCGCACTGCTGGGCGCGGCCGGGGCGGCCACGCGGCCGTACGAGGTGGTGTGGGTCTCCGCGCCGCCGGATGAGCCGGCGGACGCGCGGCCGGACGCGCTCGCGGACCCGACCGCGGGCTCTGGAGACCTGGTTGTCCTGGCCCCCGACGGGCTACTCGCCGACGGGCCCTTCCCGGTGCTGGCATACCCGGCCGGGACGGGCGGCGCCCCCAGCGAAGCGGACGCCGACGAATTGGACGCCGATCGAGCGGACGCCAGCGGAGTGGACGCCGGTGGAGCGGACGACGTGGCGGGCGCGGTCCGGGAGGCGCTGCGCCGGGCGCGCGAGGCCATCCTCGGGCTGCCCGCCGACGGCCGTCTCGTGGTGGTGACCCAGGGAGCGGTCCCCGCCGACCCCGCCGATCTCACAAACCACCACCACACCGACGAGACCGGCCGCGTCGGTCGGGCCGGGCTTGTGGGGGCGGCGCTGTGGGGGCTGGTCCGGACGGCCCGGCTGGAGTTCCCCGGCCGGATCGGCGTGGTCGACGTCGACGCCCACCCCGAGTCCCTGGCACTCCTGCCCCGCGTGCTGGCGGCCGAGCCCGGCCAGCTCGCCCTCCGCCACGGCGAGACGCTGCGCCCCCGCCTGCGCCCGGTGACCGGCGCCCCGGACGCCCCGCCGGACCTCGGTGCGGGCACCGTCCTGGTCACCGGCGCCGGCGGCGCGCTCGGCGCGGAGGTGACCCGCCACCTGGTCACCCGGCACGGCGTCCGCAGTCTCCTGCTCGTCAGCCGGCGCGGTGACGCCGACCCGGCCCTGCGCGCCCTGGCCGGCGAACTGGCCGCCCGGGACGGCGTCGAGGTCCGTACGGCCGCCTGCGACGTGGCCGACCCCGCCGCGGCCGGCGCCCTGGTCGGCGAGGTGGCCGGTTCCCTGGCCGCCGTGTTCCACGTCGCGGGCGCCCTGGACGACGCGGTGCTGGAGAACGCGACCCCCGAGCGGATCGACCGGGTGCTGCGTCCCAAGGTCGACGGCGCCTGGAACCTCCACAGGCTCACCGCGAGGCTGCCGCTGCGGGCCTTCGTGCTGTTCTCGTCGGTCGCGGGCGTGCTGGGCAACGCGGGGCAGGCGGGCTACGCCGCGGCCAACGCGTTCCTGGACGCGCTCGCCGAGCGGCGGCGGGCGGCCGGGCTGGCGGGCCTGTCCCTCGCCTGGGGCCTGTGGGACACGGGGCCGGGCCGGGGCATGGCCGGGGAGTTGAGCGAGGCCGCCCAAAGCAGGCTCGCCCGGATGGGCGTGCGCGCCCTGACCTCCGAGGAGGCGCTCGGCCTGCTCGACGACGCGCTGGGGGCCGGCCGGGCGGTGCTGGTGCCGGCCCGGTTCGACCGCGGAGCGCTCGCCCGGCGGTCCGGCGACCTGCCCGAGGTGCTCGCCGACCTGGCGCCGGCCAGGCCCGCCGTACGGGCCCTGCCGCTGTCGCGGCGATTGGACGGGTTGGCGGAGGACGCGGCGCGGGCCCTGGTGCGGGACGTCGTCGCCGGCCGGGTCGCGGAGGTGCTGGGCCTCGCCGGCGGGGCGCGCGTGCCGGACGACCGCGGGCTGTTCGACCTCGGTCTCGACTCGCTCACGGCCATCGAGCTGCGCAACCGGCTGGGCGAGGAGATCGGGGACCGGCTCCCCGCGACCGTGCTGTTCGACCACCCGACCGTGCGGGAGCTGACCGCGCATCTGCTGGAGCGGCTGCGCCCGGAGCGGGAGGTGTTCGACCCGGCGGCGCTGGACGGGTGGGTGTCGGCCGCCGCGGACCTCATGGCGGACGACGGCCGGCGGGCCGGGCTCGTGCGCGCGCTGCGAGGCGCGCTGACCGCCCTGGGCGCGACGCGGGGCGCGTACGGCGGCAACGGAGGCAACGGCGGGAACGGCCACGACCCCGTGGGATCCCTGGACGGCTCCCTCGACGGGGTCGAGGCGGCCTCGGACGACGAGCTGTTCGGGCTGCTCGACCGGGAGCTGAGCGAGTGACCGCACAGTCGCGGACGGATCACGAACGGCCCTTTCAGGATGACAACGGAGAGCGGTTCATCGATGGCGAATGAAGACAGGCTGCGCGACTACCTCCGGCGGACCACGGCCGACCTGCTGCGCGCCCGGGCGGACCTGGAACGGCTGGAACAGGCCGCGCGCGAGCCGCTGGCGATCGTCGCAATGGCCTGCCGCTACCCCGGCGGGGTGCGCACCCCGGAGGATCTGTGGCGGCTGGTCGAGTCCGGAACCGACGCGATCACCCCGTTCCCGCGCGACCGCGGCTGGCCCCTCGACGAGCTGTACGACCCCGACCCGGACCGTGAGGGCACCAGCTACGCCACGGAGGGCGGGTTCCTGCACGACGCCGCCGGGTTCGATCCTGAGCTGTTCGGCATCAGCCCCCGTGAGGCGCCGGCCGTCGACCCCCAGCAGCGGCTGCTTCTGCAGGCCACCTGGGAGGTGTTCGAACGGGCCGGGCTGAACCCGCGCGGGCTGACGGGCGAGCGGGTCGGGGTGTTCGTCGGGGTCATGTACTCCGACTACGCGTCCCGGCACGCCCGCGCCCCCGAGGGCCTCGAAGGGTTCGTCGGCACCGGCAGCGCCGGGAGTATCGCCTCCGGCCGCATCGCGTACACCTTCGGCCTGCAGGGGCCGGCGGTCACGCTGGACACGGCGTGCTCGTCGTCGCTCGTCGCCCTGCACTACGCGGCCCAGGCCGTACGGCGGGGCGACTGCGAGATGGCCGTCGCGGGCGGCGCCACGGTCATGGCGACGCCCGCGACCTTCGTCGAGTTCAGCCGCCAGCGGGGGCTGTCACCGGACGGCCGGTGCAAGGCGTACGCCGCGGCGGCCGACGGCACCGGCTGGGCGGAGGGCGTCGGCCTGGTGCTCGTGGAACGGCTGTCGGAGGCGCGGCGGAAGGGCCATCCGGTCGTCGCGGTGCTGCGCGGCAGCGCGGTCAACTCGGACGGCGCGAGCAGCCGCCTGTCCGCCCCGAACGGCGCGGCCCAGCAGCGGGTCGTCCGGGCGGCGCTCGCCGACGCCGGTCTCGACCCCGGCGAGGTGGACGCCGTGGAGGGGCACGGCACCGGCACCGGCCTCGGCGACCCGATCGAGGCGAACGCGCTGATGGAGGTGTACGGCGGCGCGCGTCCCGCCGGCGACCCGGTGTGGCTGGGCTCGCTCAAGTCGAACATCGGGCACACGCAGGCCGCCGCGGGCGTCGGCGGGGTCATCAAGATGGTCCTGGCCATGCGGCACGGCGTGCTCCCGGCGAGCCTGCACATCGACGCCCCCACGCCGCACGTCGACTGGGCCGCGGGCGGCCTCGCCCCGCTCACCGCCGCCCGCCCCTGGCCCGAGCGGGACCGCGCCCGCCGCGCCGCGGTCTCCTCGTTCGGCATCAGCGGCACCAACGCCCACGTCGTCATCGAGCAGCCCCCCGCGGAGGCGGACCAGGAGAGCGGGGAACATCCGGAAGGCCAGGAGCACCCGGACGGGCGGCCGGTGGTCTGGACGGTGTCGGGCGACACGGAGCAGGCCCTGCGTGACCAGCTCACCCGGCTGCGCGAGTGGGTGAACGGCCATCCGGACACCCGCCCGGCCGACGTGGCCCACACGCTCCGCACCGGCCGCGCCGATCTCCTCCACCGCGCGGTCGCGGTCGGGACGGACCTGCCGGGACTCACCGGGGCGCTCGCGGCACTGGAGGAGGGACTCCCGTCTCCGTACGCGGCGTCGGGGGAGGCGGGGGCCCCGGCGCGGCCGGTGTTCGTCTTCCCGGGCCAGGGGTCGCAGTGGGCCGGCATGGCGCGCGAGCTCTTCGCCTCCTGGGAGCCGTTCCGCGAGGAGATGCTCAAGTGCGCCGCCGCCCTCGCCCCGCATGTCGAATGGGACCTGGTCGAGGTGGTGACCGCGCCCGCAGGCGGCACGACCGGCGCCCTGCTGGACCGGGTCGACGTGGTGCAGCCCGCACTGTTCGCCGTGATGGCGTCGCTGACCGCCGCGTGGCGCTCCCTCGGCGTCGAACCGGCCGCCGTCGTGGGGCACTCCCAGGGGGAGATCGCCGCGGCGTACGCCGCGGGCATCCTGGACCTGGCCGACGCGGCCGCCCTGGTGGCCCGGCGCAGCCGAGCGATCGCGGACATCGCGGGCGGCGGGGCCATGGCGTCGGTCGAGCTGGCCGCCGCCGAGCTGCGCCGCCGGTTCGGAGACGTGGACGGCATCGCCGTGGCGGCGGTGAACGGGCCCGCCGCGACCGTCGTCTCGGGAGAGGCGGGCGCGGTACGCGAGCTCGTCAGCCGGTGTGAGGCGGAGGGCGTGCGGGCGCGGCTCGTGCCCGTGGACTACGCGTCCCACTCACCGGCCGTGGAGCCGTTGCGCGAACCGCTGCTCGCCCGGCTGGCGGGGATCCGGCCCAGGCCGGGTCACGTCCCCTTCCACTCGACCGTACTGGCCGGTGAGGTGGACGGCGCCGCGCTCGACGCCGCGTACTGGTACGACAACCTACGCGAGCCGGTGCGCCTCGGCGAGACCGTCGCCGCCCTGGTCGAGGCGGGACACCGGTGTTTCCTGGAGGTCAGCCCGCATCCCGTGCTGACGGCGCCGCTGCGCGACACGGCCGAGGAGGCGGGGGCCGCCGCGCACGTCGTGGGCACGCTCCGTCGCGACGACGGTGGGCTCGACCGGCTGCTCACCTCCGCCGGGGCGCTGTTCGCCGCCGGTGTTCCCGTGGAGTGGGGCCCGTTCACCGCCGGAAGCAGGGTCGATCTTCCCACCTACGCCTTCCAGGAGCGGCGGTTCTGGCTGGACACCGTCACCGCCGCGCCGCCCGCCGCCGCCCCCGGCCCGTCCGGGCTCCCGTCGGCGGGCCATCCCGTGCTCGGCGTCGCCGTCGAGGACACCGGTGGCCGGCGGGTGCTGTTCTCCGGCGTCCTGCCGGCGGAGGGGTGGTCGCGGCAGCACCGGCTGGGGGAGCGCCGGCTGCTCCCCGGGAGCGGGCTGGCCGAGCTGGCGCTGGCGGCGGGGGAGCGCGTCGGCCTGTCCCGGATCGAGGACGTGACGCTCCTGGCCCCCGTGGAGGTGGCGGAGGCCGCCGTCCGTCTGCAGGTCGAGGTGGAGGCCGCGCCGGGCGGCGCGACGTTCGCGATCCACGCCAGGACGGGGGAGGGGGACGCCGCAGGTCCGTGGCGGCTCCACGCGTCCGGCTCCCTGGCCCCGGGCGATCTTCCGGGCGACGGTCCCAACGACCTTCCCGGCGACGTTCCCGGAGACCTTTCCGGTGTTCTTCCCGGCGACAGCGACGGCGACGGCGACGGCGACGCGGCCGGACCCCCGGGCGAATGGCCGCCGGAGGGCGCGGAGTCCCTCGACGTCGAGGCCGGGTACGGACGGCTGGCCGAGGCGGGGGCCCACTACGGCCCGGCCCTGCGCGCGGTGCGTGCCGCGTGGGCCCGGGACGGCGAGGTGTTCGCCGAGGTGGTCGCCGACTCGGCCACGAATCCGGCCACGAATCCGGTCACAGATCCGGCCGCTGATCCGGTCAACGATCCGGCCGACCTGGTGGCCAGGTCCGGCGAGCACGCGACGGGCCCGGCGACGGAGGCGGACGGGTACGCGATCCACCCCGCCGCGCTGGACGGCGCGGTCCAGGCCGCCTTCCTCGACCGCGTGCTGCGGGCTGGGGACGACGGCCCGCCCGAGCCGGTCGTCCCCTTCGCCTGGAGCGGCGTGCGGGCGCACACGCCCGCGGCCGGGCCCCTGCGGGCCCGGGTGACCCGCACCGGTCCCGACACCTACGCCCTGCTCCTCACCACGCCGGACGGCCGGGTCGTGCTGACGGCCGACGAGGTCCGCGTACGGCCGGTGCCCGCGCCGGAGGCCGGGCGGCCGGAGCGGCCGGAAGCCCCGGACGCGTACGAGGACAGGCCACATCCCCACCCGCACCTGCACCCGCACCCGGGCCCGGCCCTGCGCCTGCGGCCGCCGCGGAAGCGCGCGCTCGCCGGGCACCACCCGGGAGAGGCGGGCGGACCGGCCGTCACACTCGCGGCCGGCGACGGCGGTCACGCCGGGGCCCACGCCGAACTGAAGGGGCTGACCGCGCGGGAACGGGAGGAACGCCTCCTCGACCTGGTGTCCCGGGGGATCGCGGGCCTCCTCGGGTACGACTCCGCGGGGGAGGTCCGGCCCGACCGGCCCTTCCGGGACCTGGGGCTCGACTCCCTGACCGGCGTGCAACTGCGCGACCACCTGGGGCGCGCGCTCGGCCTGCGCCTGCCCAGCACGCTGGTGTTCGACCACCCGACCCCGCGGGCCCTGGCCCGCCACCTGTCCGAGTCCGTGGCGGGCTCCGAGACGGTGGCTGAGACGGTGGCTGAGACGGGCGCCGCCCCGGCCGTCCCGCAGGCGCGCGACGACGCGGAGGACCCCGTCGTGATCGTGTCCATGGCCTGCCGCTACCCCGGGGGCGTCACCACCCCCGAGGAGTTGTGGGAGTTGCTGGAGGCGGGCGGCGACGCGATCGGGGAGTTCCCGGCCGACCGCGGCTGGGACCTCGCGACGCTGTTCGACGACGACCCGGACACGCCCGGCACGTCCTACGCACGCCACGGAGGCTTCATCCACGACGCCGCCGACTTCGACGCGGACTTCTTCGAGATGAACCCCCGGGAGGCACGGGCGGCCGACCCGCAGCAGCGGCTGCTGCTGGAGACGTCGTGGGAGGCGTTCCAGCGCGCCGGGATCGACCCCACACGGCTGCGCGGCTCGCGCACCGGCGTCTACGTCGGCCTCATCTACACCGAGTACGGCGCGCGGGCCCAGGACGACCCCCGCGAGCACGGCGGTTACCTCGGCACCGGCAGCGCCGGGAGCGTGGCGTCCGGCCGGATCGCCTACACCTTCGGCCTGGAGGGGCCGGCCATCACGGTCGACACCGCGTGCTCGTCCTCGCTCGTCGCCCTCCACCTCGCCGTACGGGCGCTGCGGGCCGGGGAGTGCGACCTGGCCCTGGTCGGCGGGGCGACGCTGATGGCCACGCCCGCGACGTTCGTGGAGTTCAGCCGCCAGCGGGGGCTGTCGCCCGACGGCAGGTGCCGCGCGTTCGCCGACGCGGCCGACGGGACGGGCTTCAGCGAGGGCGTCGGCCTGCTGCTGGTGGAGCGGCTGTCGGACGCCCGCCGCGAGGGCCACCCGGTGCTGGCCGTCGTGAAGGGGACGGCGGTCAACCAGGACGGCGCGAGCAACGGCCTCACCGCCCCGAACGGCCCAGCCCAGGAGCGGGTGATCGCCGAAGCGCTGCGCGCCGCCGGCCTCGCCCCCGCCGACGTGGACGCGGTCGAGGCCCACGGCACGGGCACCACCCTCGGCGACCCGGTGGAGGCGCGGGCCCTGCTCCGCACGTACGGCGCGGCCAGGGGCGACCGGCCGCCGCTGCGGCTGGGCTCGCTCAAGTCGAACATCGGCCACACCCAGGCGGCGGCCGGGGCCGGCGGCCTCATCAAGATGATCCTGGCGCTGCGGCACGAGACGCTGCCGCGCACGCTGCACGTCGACGCGCCCTCCCGCCATGTGGACTGGGACGGCGGCGGGCTCGAACTGGTCACCGAGGCCGTGCCCTGGCCGTCCGGGGATCGGCCGCGGCGGTTCGGCGTCTCGGCGTTCGGGATGAGCGGCACCAACGCCCACGTGATCGTCGAGGAGCCGCCCGCGCCGGACCTCGCCCCGGGCATCGACCCGGACCCCGATTCGGACGTCGAGCCGGAGCCGGCCGTCGCGGTTCCGCTGGTCCTTTCCGCCAAGTCGGCCGGGGCGCTGCGCGGTGAGGCGCGGCGGCTCGGCGAATACCTGGAACGGCACCCCGGCGTCCCGCTCGCCGACGTCGCGGCGGAGCTGGTGCGCACCAGGGCCGAGTTCGGGCACCGCGCGGTCGTGGTGGCCACCGGCAGGGAGGAGGCGATCGAGGGGCTCGCCGCCGTCGCCGGCGGGACGCCCTCCGCGACCGTCGTCACCGGACACGCGCGGCAGGCACGCCGGCCGGTCTTCGTCTACCCGGGGCAGGGAACGCAGTGGGACGGCATGGCCCGCGCGCTGCTGGAGGAGTCGCCCGCCTTCGCCGCGCGGATCGCCGAGTGCGCCGCCGCCCTGGACCCGGTCACCGGCCGGTCCCTGCGGGAGGCCCTGCTCGGCGGCGCCGACCTGGGGAGGGTCGACGTCGTGCAGCCCGTCCTGTGGGCCACGATGACCGGCCTGACCGCCGTCTGGGAGTCCTTCGGCGTACGGCCCGCCGTGGTCGTCGGGCACTCCCAGGGCGAGATCGCCGCCGCGCTGGCGGCCGGCGCGCTGTCGCTGGAGGAGTCGGCGGCGGTGGTGGCGCTGCGCAGCCGGGCGCTGCTGGCGTTGTCCGGACAGGGCGCGATGCTCTCGATCGCCGCCCCGGCGGACACGGTGCGCGCGGCAGTCGAGGCGGCGGGCGACGGGACGAGGATCGCGGTCGCCGCTATCAACGGGCCCGCCGCCACCGTCGTCGCGGGAGAGGCCGGGGCGGTGCACCGGCTGGAGCGGGCGCTGCGTGAGCGGGGAGTACGCGTCCGGCTCGTCGAGGTGGACTACGCGTCCCACTCCCCGCAGGTGGAGCCGCTGGAGGCCGAACTGCTGGAGGTGCTGCCCGAGCCCGCGCCGCTGCCCGAGTACACGGCCGACGTGTTCTCCACGGTGACCGGGGGGCGGGTCGAGCCCGGCGGGGAGACGGGGTTCGGGCGGCCCGCGTACTGGTACCGCAACCTGCGCAGCCCCGTGTTGCTGCAGTCCGCCGTGGAGGCCGCCCTCGCGGCCGGGCACGAGGTCTTCATCGAGGTCAGCCCGCATCCGGTGCTCGGCATGGGCGTCCAGGAGATCCTGGAGGCGGCCGCGGAGGACCGCTCGACGGCCGTCGTCGGAACCCTGCGGCGGGAGGACGGTGGTCTCGGCCGGGTGCTCGTCTCGGTCGCCGAGGCGTGGGTGAACGGCGTGCCGGTCGACTGGGCCGCGCATCCGCCCATCGCGCGGCGGGTCCGGACGCCCCGGCGGATCCCCACCCTGCCGACCTACGCGTTCGACCGCCGCCGCCACTGGCTGGAGCCCGCGAGACCGGCCGCGGCGCCGAGGGCCCGCGGGACCGGCCGTCCGCACCATCCGCTGCTGGACACCGTGGTCCGGCCGGCGGGCGAGGACCGCGTGCTGCTCCTCGGCAGGGTCGGCCTCGACGACCACCCCTGGCTGGCCGGCCACGCCGTGGACGGCGCCGTTCTGGTGCCCGGCGCGGTGCTCGCCGAGCTGGCCGCCTTCGCGGGAGAGTCGGCCGGGGTGCCACGCGTGGACGAGCTGACGCTGACCCGGCCGCTCGTCCTGGAGCCGTCCGGCGCGGCGGAGATCCAGGTGACGGTCGGGCCGGCCGAGCCGGACGGCCGCCGCGAGATCGCTCTGCACGCCCGGCCCGCGCCCGGCCCGGCCACCGCCGCGTCCGATTCCGTGGCCGATTTCGCGGCCGATTTCGCGGCCGATTTCGCGGCCGATTCCGCGTCCGATTCCGTGGCCGGTCCCGTGGCCGATTTCGCGGCCGATCCCCTCGGTCCTCCCTGGACCGCCCATGCGACCGGCTTCCTCGCCCCCGCCGTCCCCGCGCGGGTGAACGGTTCCCACAGTCCGGCGCCGGACGGCCGAACCGGCCCGGGCGGCGAACGGCCCGGCGGCGCGTGGCCGCCGGCCGGCGCCGTCCCGCTGCCGGTGGCCGGGCTGTACGAGGACCTCGCGGTCAGGGGGTACCACTACGGACCGGCCTTCCGCGGCCTGCGGTCGGCGTGGCGGTCGGGGGACGACGTCGTCGCGGAGGTGTCCCTGGAGGTCCCTGCGGGTTTCCGCGTCGCCCCGACGCTGCTGGACGCCGCGCTGCACGCACTCGCCCCCGCCGGGCTGTTCCCCGACGACGGCGCCGTACGACTGCCCTTCACCTGGAGAGGGTTCACCCTGCACGGCCGGGCGCCGGGAACCGTGCGGGTGCGCCTCGGCCGGGCGGGCGACGACGCGGTGGCGGTCGAACTTGCCACCGCCGAGGGCGTGCCGGTCGCGTCCGTCGAGGCGGTGACGCTCCGCGCGGCCGACCCGGCCGACCTCGCCGCGGCCTCCGTCGGCGACGCGCTGCACGAGCTCGTCTGGGAGGCCGTGTCGCCCGGCTCGGGGGTGCCCCGCGAGCGCGCGTGGGTGGTCGGCACGGACGCCGAGGCCGACCACCCTGACCTGGACGCGGCGCTCGCGGCGCTGGACGCCGGGAGCCCCGCTCCGGACGTGCTGGTTCTCGACGTCCCCTCCGCGCCACGGGAGGGCGACGTGCCGGAGACGGTCAGGGCGGCCCTGCTGGAGGTGCTCGGCACGCTCCGGCTCGGCCTCGCCGACCCCCGGCTGGGCGGGACGCTGTTCGCCGTACGCACCCGGGACGCCGTGGCGGCGGCCCCGGGCGACGCGGTGGACGCGCTCGACGGCGCCGCCGTCTGGGGCCTCGTCCGCAGCGCCCAGAGCGAGGAGCCCGGCCGGATCGCCCTGGTGGACGCCGGCTCCGCTCCGCTCGCCCGGGTGCTCGACGCCGTGGCCACCGGAGAGCCGCAGACGGCCGTCCGGAACGGCCTCCCGCTGGCGCCGCGGCTCACCACCCGCCGTCCCGACCTCGTACGGCCCCGCGGCGCCTGGCGTCTGGAGGCGGGGGAGGGCGGCGTCGCCGAGGACCTGGTGTGCCGGCCGGTGGAGGAACGGCCGCTCGGGCCCGGCGAGGTGCGGGTGGCCGTACGGGCCTCGGGGCTCAACTTCCGCGACGCGATGCTGGTGCTCGGCATGTATCCGGGCTCCGCCGACCTCGGCACCGAGGGCGCCGGGGTCGTCGCCGAGGTCGGCGACGGCGTCACCGGCCTCGCCCCCGGGGTCCGCGTGATGGGGCTCCTCCCCGGCGGCGTCGGCCCTTCGGCCGTCACCGATCACCGCCTGCTCGCGCCGATCCCGCCCGGGCTCACGTTCGCCCAAGCGGCCACGGTGCCCGCCGTGTTCCTCACGGCCTACTACGCGCTGAGGGATCTCGCCGGCGCGCGGCCCGGGGAACGGCTGCTCGTGCACTCGGCGGCGGGAGGCGTCGGCGGGGCGGCGATCCAGCTCGCCCGCCACTGGGGACTGACGGTCTTCGGCACCGCGAGTCCCGCCAAGTGGCCGCACCTGGAACGGGCGGGCCTGCCGCGTGAGCACGTCGCGAACTCGCGCGACCTGTCCTTCACGGAGGCCGTCCGTGCCGCGACCGGCGGCCGCGGCGTGGACATCGTGCTCAACTCGCTGGCCCGGGAGTTCGTCGACGCCTCGCTCAGGCTGCTCGCGCCGGGCGGCCGGTTCGTCGAGATGGGCAAGACCGACGTGCGCGACCCCGGCGAGATCGGCGACCGGCACGGCGTGCTCTACCGGGCCTTCGACCTGGCCGAGGCCGGGCCGGACCGGATCGCCGCCATGCTCGCCGAGATCGCCGCGCTCCTCGCCGAAGGGGTGCTCACGCCGCTTCCCGTCACGGCCTGGCAGACCGGCCGGGCCCCCGAGGCCGTACGGCACCTCGGCCTCGCCCGCCACGTCGGCAAGGTGGCGCTGCGCGTCCCCCGCCCGCTCGATCCGGAGGGGACGGTCCTGGTCACCGGCGGCACGGGAGGCCTGGGACGCCTCGTCGCGACCCACCTGGCCCGCGCCCACGGCATCCGGCATCTGCTCCTGGTGAGCAGGCAGGGCGAGCGGGCGCCGGGGGTGGAGGCGTTGCGTGCCGAACTCGGCGCGCTGGGGGCGCACCTGACCGTCGTCTCCGCCGACGTCGCCGACCGCGCCGCGCTGGCGGGCGTGCTCGGCGCGGTGCCCGCTGGGCATCCGCTCACCGGGGTCGTGCACGCGGCCGGCGTCCTCGACGACGCCACGCTCGCCACCCTCACCCCCGAACGGCTCGACGCGGTGCTGCGGCCCAAGGCCGACGGCGCCTGGCACCTGCACGAGCTCACCCGGGAGCTCGACCTGGCCGCGTTCGTGCTGTTCTCCAGCGCGGCCGGGATCGTCGGCAGCCCCGGGCAGGCGGCCTACGCGGCGGCCAACGTCTTCCTCGACGCGCTCGCCGCCGCGCGGGCCCGGCAGGGGCTCCCCGCGACCTCCGTCGCCTGGGGGCTGTGGCGTTCCGACAGCGCCATGACGGGCGCGCTCACGGCGGCCGACCGGGCGAGGATGGCGCGCTCCGGCCTGCTGCCGCTGGCCCCCGAGCACGCCCTGTCCCTGCTCGACGCGGCGCTGGACGCCGCCGCGCCCGCCCTGGCCGCCGTACGGCTCGACCCGGCGCGGCTCGCGGCGATCCCCGACCTCGCCGCGCCGCTGCGGGCCCTGGCCCGCCGGGGCGCCTCCGCGCCGGCGCCCGCCGCCCCCACGGGCGATGGGAACTCGGGGGACTCCGGCGGGCTGCCCGCCCTGCTCGCCGCGGCGGACGCGGAACGGCGCAGGGAGCTGGTGACCGAGACCGTGCTGCGGAACGTCGAGGCGGTCCTGGGCCGGGCGCCCGAGGACGACGCCGGGGAGCGGCGCAGCTTCAAGGAGCTGGGGTTCGACTCGCTGACCGCGGTCGAGCTGCGCAACCGCCTCGGCAAAGCCACCGGCCTGCGGCTGCCGGCCACCGTGGTCTTCGACCAGCCGACCCCGGACGCCCTGGCGGCGTACCTGCTCCGGCGCCTGGTCCCGGACGACCCCGAGCCGGCGGCCCCGGCGCCGTCGGCCGCCGACGCCACGGAGGAGATCCCCGCGACCGCGGAGGAGCTGTTCCGGTTCATCGACTCCGAGCTCCGGTCCGAAGGGCGGCGGCATGTCTGACGAGAGGCTGGTCGAGTACCTGCGCTGGACGACCGCCGAGCTCACCCGCGTGAAGAGGGAACTGGCCGCGCTGACGGAGCCCGAGCCCGTGGCCGTCGTCGCGACGGCCTGCCGGTTTCCCGGCGGGGTGCGCTCGCCCGAGGACCTGTGGCGGGTGGTCGCCGAGGGCGCCGACGCGGTGGGGGAGCCGCCGGGCGACCGCGGCTGGGACCCGGCGCTGCGTGAGCGCGCGAAGGCCGGGGGGTTCCTCGACGACGCGGCGGGTTTCGACGCCGCCTTCTTCGGCATCGCCCCTCGGGAGGCCGTAGCGATGGACCCCCAGCACCGCCAGCTCCTGGAGGTGTCCTGGGAGGCCATGGAGCGGGCCGGCGTCGTCCCGGCCTCGCTGCGCGGCAGCCGGACCGGCGTGTTCACGGGGGTGATAAACGACGACTACGCCCCGCCGCTCGACGGCGTGCCTCCGGAGGCCGAGGGCTATCTGATGACGGGCAACGCGACCAGCATGGCCTCCGGCCGGCTGTCCTACACCTTCGGGTTCGAGGGCCCCGCCCTCACGGTCGACACGGCGTGCTCGTCCTCCCTCGTCGCGATCCACCTGGCCGTCCGGTCGCTGCGGGAGTCCGAGTGCGACCTGGCGCTCGCCGGCGGGGTGACGGTGATGGCCACCCCCCGCGTGTTCGTGGAGTTCGCCCTCCAGGGCGGGCTCGCCGCCGACGGCCGCTGCAAGGCGTTCTCCCGTACGGCCGACGGCACCGGCTTCGGCGAGGGCGTGGGCATGCTGGTGCTGGAGCGCCTCGGCGACGCCCGGCGCGCGGGCCACCCGGTCCTCGCCGTCATCCGCGGCTCGGCGGTCAACTCCGACGGCGCGAGCAACGGGATCACCGCGCCGAGCGGCCCCGCCCAGCGCAGGGTCATCGAGGCCGCCCTGCGGTCCGCGGGGCTGTCCCCGGCGGACGTGGACGCCGTCGAGGCGCACGGCACCGGCACCGCCCTCGGCGACCCCATCGAGGCGGGCGCCCTGATCGAGGCGTACGGCGCCGCCTCCGGGCGGCGCGAGCCACTGTGGGTCGGGTCCGTGAAGTCGAACCTGGGCCACACGCAGGCCGCCGCCGGAGCGGCCGGAGTGATCAAGATGATCGAGGCGCTGCGGCACGGCGTGCTGCCGGCGACGCTGCACGCGGAGGAGCCGTCCGAGCTGGTCGACTGGGCCGAGGGCGGGGTGGCGCCGCTGACCCGGCCCCGGCCCTGGCCCCGCGGCGACCGGCCCCGCCGCGCGGGCGTCTCCTCGTTCGGCATCAGCGGCACCAACGCCCACCTCATCGTGGAGGAGGCCCCGGAGCCGTCGCCGGTCTCCGCCCCGCAGCCGGAGTCGGCCGTCCCCTGGGTGCTGTCGGGCCGGTCTCCCGAGGCCGTGCGGGCGCAGGCCGCCCGCCTGCGCGACCTCCTGCGTGCGCAGGACCGGCCAGGCGAGCGCGCGGAAGCGGCGCGGAGCGACGCGCGGACCGGGGAGACGGTGCGGAGTGGTGAGGCGACCGCCCTCTCAAAGGCGTGGAACGGGGAGGCGGCCGGCCTCGCGGCGGTGGCGCGGACGCTCATCGGCGCGCGGTCGTCGTTCCGCCACCGGGCGGTCGCGCTCGGCGAGGACGCCGCCGAACTGGCGCGTGAGCTGGACGCGCTCGCCGCGCCCGGATCGCCGGTCACCGCCGCCCGGCCCGCCCCCACGGTGGCGTTCGTGTTCTCCGGCCAGGGGACCCAGCGTCCTGGCATGGGTCAGGAGCTGCACCGGCGGTTCCCCGCCTACGCGGAGGCGTTCGACGCCGCCTGCGCCGCCCTGGACCGCGCGCGTGCGCTGCGGGAAGCGCGGGGACCGCGGGTGGCGGAGGTCGTGTTCGCCCCCGCGGGATCGCCGGAGTCGGCGTCGCTGCGGCGGACCGAGTACGCCCAGCCCGCGCTGTTCGCCGTGCAGATCGGGCTCGTCCGGCTGGCCGAGGACCTGGGCCTGGTCGCGCACGCGCTGCTCGGCCATTCCATCGGGGAGCTCACGGCGGCGCACGCAGCGGGGGCGCTGTCGCTCGACGACGCGGCGTCCCTGGTGGTCGCGCGGGCGCTGGCCATGCAGGCGGCGCCGGAGGGCGGCGGCATGGTGTCGCTGCGGGCGCCGGAGCCGGAGGTCGCGGCCTCGCTGGACGGGATGGCCGGCCTCGTGTCGGTCGCCGCCGTGAACGGGCCCCGCTCGACGGTGATCTCCGGGGACGCCGCCGCGGTACGCAGGCTGGCGGCCGAGTGGCGGGCGAAAGGCGTGCGCACCAAGGCTCTCGCGGTGAGCCAGGCGTTCCACTCGCCGCACATGGAATCCGTGCTGCCCGGCCTGGTGGAGGCCGCCCGCGCGCTCACCGTGCGGGAACCCGCGACGGCCCTCGTCTCGACCCGTACGGGACGGCCCGTCACCCGCGAGGACCTGGCCGCGCCGGAGCACTGGGCCGCCCAGGTGCGTGAACCGGTCCGCTTCCACGACGGCGTCCGCGCGCTGCGCGACCTCGGCGTGGACACCTTCGTGGAGATCGGCCCGGACACGACGACGACCGGCATGGTCGCCGACTGCCTCGCCCAGGAGGGCGACGACGTGGCCGCCGTCCCTCTCCTGCGCGACCCGTCCGCCGAGGCCCGCTCGGTCCTGCGGGGGCTCGCCCAGGCGTACGCCCGGGGCGTGCCGGTCGCCTGGGGCAGGGTCGTCGGCGAGGGGCCCGCGGCCGACCCCGCCGCCGTCCCGACCTATCCCTTCCGGCACGAGCGGCACTGGATCACCGCCTCCCCCCGCGCGCGGGGCGGCTCGCCGCGAGAACGCGAGCTGTGGAGCGCGGTGGACGACCTCGACCCCGAGAGGTTCGCCGCCCTCGTCGGCGGCGTCGACGCGCCGCCGGGTGCTCTGCGTGAGGTCGTGACGGCGCTGCGGCGGTGGCGGTCCGAGGAGGCCGGGACGCCGCCGGACGGAACAGCCGGAAACGCCGGAACAGCCGGAGCCGCCGGGACGCCGTCGGTGGCGCTCGACGGCGTGCCGGCCGAGGAGCGGCACGGCGTGCTGCTGGCGATCGTCCTGGCGGCGGTGGACGGCGCCCTCGGCCACGCGGGCGGAGCCGTCGGCCCGCACGACGACCTCACCCAGGCCGGCATCACGTCGTTCGGCGCCCTGGAGATCGCGGGCCGCGTCGCCCGCGAGACGGGCCTGGAGGTCCCGCCGGGCCTGGTGCTCGACCACCGCACGGCCCACGAGCTGGCGGCCCGCCTGGACGAACTGCTCGCCCCCACGGCCACAGGCACCCACGGTGCGGACGACCTGGAGTCCCGATGACCACTGACACCGCCGCGGCGCTGGCGCGGCTGCGCCGGCTGCACCGCGAGGGGGCGCTCGCCGAGCGCTTCGACGAGGTTGCCCCGCTTCTCGCCGCGATGTCCACGGAGGACGCCGCCCGGGCGGCGCGGCTGCTCGCCCACGCCGACCTGGACGCCGTACGGGAGCGCCATCCGGATCTGCCGCGGGTGCGGGTGACCGTCACCGGGCACGGCACGCTGGAGGCGCTGCGCGTCGCGCTCGTCGGCGAGCTGGCCCGCCACGGGTACGTGCCGTCCGTGCGGCCGGCCGGATTCGGGTCGTACGTCTTCGAGCTGGGCGACCCGGGCAGCGAGCTGTACGCCGAGCGGCCCGACCTCGTGGTCTGCGTGCTCGACCACGCCACGGTGTTCGACGAGGTGGGCGTGCCGTTCACGGCGGAGGACGTCGAGCGGGTGCTCGGTGAGAAGCTCGCGCTGTGGCGGGGACTCGCCGCGCGGTACGCCGCGAGCGGCGGCTCGGGGACGCTCGTGCTCAACACGGTGCCGCTGCCCCGCCTGTGGCAGGCGCGGCTGCTCGACCACGGGTCGCGGGCCCGGCTGGGCGCCGCCTGGCGGCGGGCCAACGCGGAGCTGCTGGAGCTGGGCGCGTCCTCCGGCCGGGTGGTCGTGACGGACCTCGACCCGCTCCTGACGTCCGCGACCGAGCTGGCCGACTCCCGCTTCGCGACGTACGCCGGAGCGAACCTGTCCGACGGGCTGCTCGGCGCGTACGCGCGGGAGCTCGCCCACCTCGTCAGGGCGCGGACCGGCCGGGCGAAGAAGGTGCTGGCCCTCGACCTGGACGGCACGTTGTGGGGCGGCGTCCTCGGTGACGACGGCGTGGAGGGCATCGAGGTCGGCCGCGGCCCGCGCGGCGAGGCGTTCCGCCGGTTCCAGGACGTGGTCAAACAGCTCGGTTCCCAGGGCGTGCTGCTCGCCGCGGTGAGCAAGAACGACCGGGAGCCGGTGCTCGCCGCCCTGCGCGACCACCCCGGCATGGTGCTGCGCGAGGACGACTTCGTCCGCGTCCTCGCCAACTGGAGTCCCAAGCCGGGGAACCTGCGCACGCTCGTGGAGGAGCTCAACCTCGGCGGTGACAGCGTCGTCTTCGCCGACGACAGCCCGTACGAGTGCGCCGCGGTCGCGGCGGAGCTGCCGGAGACCGTCGTGGTCCAGCTGGACGGCGACCCGGCGACGCACGCGGACGTGCTGCTGGCCGACGGGTGGTTCACCACGACCGAGGTCACCGCCGAGGACCGGGTGCGGACCCGCCGCTACCACGAGGAGGCGGCGCGGTCGGACTTCCTGGCGGCCGCAGGCTCGGCCGAGAGGTTCCTGGCCGGTCTGGGCGTGTCCGTGCGGCTGGCCCCGGCGCGGCCGGAGGAGGTCGCCCGCCTCTCCCAGATCACGCTGCGGACCAACCAGTTCAACCTCACCACCGAGCGCCTGTCGCCCGAGGAGGTGCGGGAGCGCGCCGGGCGTCCGGACTCCCGGGTGCTCACGATCTCCTCGGCTGACCGCTTCGGCGGCAACGGACTGGTCGGCGCGGTCTTCCTGCGGGCCCGGCCCGACGGCCTGCTGATCGAGAACTTCCTGTTGAGCTGCCGGGTCTTCGCGCGGGGGATCGAACAGGCCGTGCTGTCGGCGGTGCTCCACGCCGCGAGGGACGCCGGTTTCCCCGCCGTGCGCGGCCGCTATCTGCCGACGGCCAAGAACGGCAAGGTACGCGACCTCTATCCGCACTACGGCTTCGCCGCCGACGGGGAGACGCCGGGAGAGTCGCCGGGGGAGGCGTGGTTCGTGCACGGCCTGGAGGCCCTCACCGGCGTTCCCGCCCACCTCACGTTGCACACCGAGGGGCGGGTGGTCCCGGAGCCGTCCCTGAGCCGTTGACAATCTGAGGCAACCTCAGTTTGACTGTCCGGCGACGTAACATGAGGAATCCTCCGCATATGCCCCTTTGACTCCCCTGAAGGAGAGGACGTTGGCCGAGGGAATCGCCGTCTCCGTGCACGACACCGCACCCGTCTGGCGTGGCGACAGCGCGGGCGACGCGCTGCGCCGCTCCGTCGATCTGGCTCAGGCCGTGGAGGCGCTGGGCTACCGGCGTTACTGGGTCGCCGAGCACCACAACACCCCGGCGCTCGCGACCTCCAGCCCGGCCGTGCTCGCCGGGTCCATCCTCGCGGCGACCTCCACCATCCGCGTCGGCTCCGGCGCGGTGCTGCTGCCCAACCACTCGCCGTACGTGGTGGCCGAGCAGTTCGGCGTCCTGGCCGGGCTCTACCCCGGCCGGGTGGACCTCGGGCTCGGCCGCGCCGCCGGAGGCTCCGGCGAGGCCGCCGCCCGCATGGGCGACCCGCGCGGGCTCGACTTCCCGAGCGCGCTGCGTGAGCTGGGCGAGTACTTCGCCGGCGGCAGCGGCGGCGTCCGGGCGATCCCCGAGCCGGCCACGCCGCCCGAGATCTGGCTGGTCGGGTCGAGCGCGTCCAGTGCCGCCGCCGCGGGCCGCCTCGGCCTGCCGTACGTGTACGCGCACGCGATCGTCGGCGCGGGCGCGCCGGAGGCCCTGGAGGCCTACCGCCGGGCGTTCCGGCCCTCGGCGGCCCTCGCCGAGCCGCACGCCTGCGTGGCCGTGATCGCGGTCGCGGCCGACAGCGACGAGCGCGCGCACCGGCTCGCCACGTCCTTCGTGTACGGCCAGATCCTCATGCGCACGGTCGACCCCGCGACCGTCCTGCCGACGGAGGAGGAGACGGCCGCGCACCGGTTCACCCCGGAGGAGGAGCGGTTCCTGCGGGACAAGATCGGCCCCCAGTTCGTCGGCAGCCCCGAGCGGATCGCCCCACGGCTCGGCGACCTGCTGCGGGCCACCCGCGCGGACGAGCTGTTCGTGCTCACCCAGGTGCCCGACCACCAGGCCAGGATCCGCTCCTACGAGCTGATCGCCAAGATCGTCTCGTCGCTGTAGTCCCCTCACGCGACGGCGCCGCCGATTCAGCACGGCTTTAGAACCGGCGAGCACTGTGTCTGTGGCCGGAGATCCCTTCCGGCCTGGACGTCGCAACGATTGGGACGAGGATGGGTGCTGCCCCGAGGCCCGGAACCACCGCCTCCGCCGTCATGGCGGGGGCCGCCACGCTGATGCTGGCTCTCACCGCCTGCTCCTCCGGAGCGGACGACCCGGCCCCCGCCGCCCCGGGGAAGGCGGAGGCCGCGGGAGCGGCGTCCCCCCGCACCGGGGGCACGCTGCGCTTGGCGGTCGAGAAGGAACCGGAGTGCCTGGACCCCCACCAGAGCCCGACGGAGTCGGCCAGGCTGCTGACCCGGCCGTTGGTCGACTCCCTGGTCTACCAGGACCCGCGAGGCGGTCTCCATCCCTGGCTCGCCCGCGAGTGGACGGTCTCGGGCGACCGGCGGACGTACACGTTCCGGCTGCGGGAGGGCGTCACCTTCACCGACGGCGCGAAGTTCGACGCGGCGGCGGTCGTCGCCAACCTCGACCACGTGGTCGCCCCCGAGACCAAGTCGCTGCTCGCCGGCAGCCTGGTCGCGGCCTACGACTCGGCGAAGGCCGTCGACCCGCTGACCGTGGAGGTGCGGCTGAAGCGGCCCGACTCCGGCTTCCTCGCCGCGCTCGCCCAGCCCAACCTCGGGATCGAGTCCCCGGCCACGCTGAAGGGCCCGGCCTCGAAGCTGTGCGCCACCGTCGTCGGCACCGGGCCGTTCAAGAGCGACGGCGGGCTCACCCCGCAGAAGGGCATCGACTACGTCAGGAACCCGGCGTACGGCTGGGCCCCGGAGGGGGCGCCGCGCACGGGCCCCGCGCCGCTCGACCGCATCGAGGTCACGGTCGTGCCGGACAACTCGGCGCGGCTCGGCGCGCTCACGAGCGGCCAGGTCGACGTGATCACCGGCCTCGCGCCGTCCTCCGTCGGCACGTTGAAGGGCACCCCGGGCTTCGCCCTGCACACCACGCCGTTCCCCGGCGCCAACTACAGCTACTGGCCCAACACCGCGAAGGGCCCGCTGAGCGACGTCAACGTGCGCAAGGCCCTGCGGGCGGGCGTCAACTGGCGGCAGATCGTGAAGAACGTCTACTTCGGGGTGTACGACGGTGCGCAGGGGCCGTTGTCTGCCAGCACACCCGGTTTCGACGGCTCGCTCTCCTCCGCGTACGGCTACGACCCGGCCGAGGCGAACCGGCTGCTCGACCAGGCCGGATGGACGCGAAGGGACGCGCAGGGCTACCGGACCAAGGACGGCAGGCGGCTCACCCTGCGCCACATGTGGTCCGACCCGTCGGTGAGCACCCTCGCCGTGCAGATCCAGGCCTCGGCCAAGCAGCTCGGCGTCGAGCTGGTCGAGGAGAACCTCGACGGCGGCACCTTCGTCAACCGGCTGCTGGACGGCGACTACGAGCTGATCGACACGAGCTTCTCCTCACCCGGGCCGGACGTGCTGCGGGTGCTGTTCGGCGCCGACAACATCCCGACGCCCAAGCGCGGGATCAGCAACAACATGGCGAGGTACGACAACCCGCAGGTAGAGGCCTACTTCAAGCGGGCACTCGACGCCCGGGACCAGTCCGAGCAGTTCGGCGTCTACGCCGAGGTGCAGCGGCGGGTCACCGACGATGCGGCGGTGCTGCCGATCTACTCGCCGCTGTCCACCGTCGCGGCCCGCGAGGGCGTCCGGGACGTGCGGTTCAACGTCGACGGCACGCCCGACCTGTCCGGCATATGGCTGGCGTCCTGAAGACGTCCCCGGCGGGAGCGGCGGCGGCGCGGGACGAGGACCGCCGCTCCGGCCGGGGTCACGGGTCGCTCGTACGGCTGGTCCTCGTCCGCCTGGCCGCATCGGCCGGTGTGCTGTGGGGAGCCGTGACGGTGACGTTCGTGCTGCTGCAGGTCATGCCCGGGAGCACGGCCGACGTCCTGCTCGCCCGGACCTCGGTGAGCCCCGAGGTCCGGGAGCGGATCGTGGCGGAGTACGGGCTCGACGACCCGATCCCGGTGCAGTACCTCACCTACCTCGGGCGGATCGTGCAGGGCGAGTTCGGCGAGTCGTACGTGCTGCGCAGGCCGGTGTGGGGTGAGATCGCCGCACAGCTCCCCTCCACGCTGCTGCTGGTGGCCACGACCCTGCTGGCGACGATCGTCGCGTCGGTCGCGCTCGGGGTGGTGAGCGCCAACCGCCGGGCCTGGGTGCGCTCGCTGTTCGCGTCGGCCGAGTCGCTGGTCGTGGCCCTTCCGCCGTTCTGGCTGGGGCTGCTGCTGCTGACCGTCTTCTCCTTCACCCTGCACTGGTTCCCGGCCATCGGGTCCTCATCGCCGGCCGGGCTGGTCCTGCCGACCGCCGCCCTGGCTGCCGGGCCCGCGGCCGTCGTCGCCGGAGTGCTGCGGGAGGGGCTGCTGCGCGCGGCGGACGAGCCGTTCGTGGTGACCGCCCGTGCCCGGGGCCTCGGCGAGACGGCCCTGCGCCTGCGGCACGTGCTGCGCCACGCCCTGATCCCCGTCACCACGCTGCTCGGCTGGATCGCCGGCTCCCTGATCGGCGGCGCGGTCATCATCGAGATCGTCTTCTCCCGGCAGGGCATCGGGCGGCTGGCGCTGTCCGCCGTGGCGAACAAGGACATGCCCGTGGTCGTCGCGGTCGTCCTGGTGACGGCGATCGCGTTCGTGCTGGTCACCATCGCGGTCGACATCCTCACCTGGGTGATCGATCCCAGGACGCGGGACTCGGGGAGGTAGCGGTGCCCAAAAGCCTGTGGCCCTGGGCGGCCGTGCTGGTGCTGCTGGCCGCCATGGCGGCGGTCCCGTCGCTGTTCACGGGAATCGACCCGGACGCCGCCGACCTGGACGCGACGCTGCGGCCGCCCGGCGCCGGGCACTGGCTCGGCACCGACCAGAACGGCCGCGACCTGTACGCCCGGATCGTGTACGGAGCCCGGCCGTCCCTGCTGATCGGAGCCGGCGCGGTCCTGCTGGCCCTCCTGGCCGGCGTCGTGATCGGGGTCGCCGCCGCCCAGCTCGGCCGGGTCGCCGACCAGGTCCTCAGCCGGTCGCTCGACGTGGTCCTGTCCGTCCCCGGCCTGCTGCTGGTCTTCCTCGTCGTCGCCGTGCTCGGCCCCGGGAGCGGCACCGCCGCCGTCGGCCTGGCGGTGATCTCCACGCCCGGCTTCGCCCGGGTGGCCCGGGCCGAGGTGATCCGCCTCCGCGCGGCGCAGTACGTCGAGGCCGCCCACGGGTTCGGCTGGTCCCGCGCGCAGGTCGTCGTCCGCCATGTGCTGCCCAACGCCGCCGCCCCCGTGCTGGCACTCGCGACGGTGAGCCTCGGCGCCATGATCGTCGCCAGCTCCTCGCTGAGCTTCGTGGGCCTCGGCCCCCGGCCGCCGACGGCCGAGTGGGGCGCCATGCTCTCCGACAGCCGCGAGCTCCTGGCCCTCGCCTGGTGGCCCGCCGTGTTCCCCGGAGTGGCCATCACCCTCGCGGTCCTGGCCGTCACGCTCGTCGGCCGCCATCTCAACGCCCGCGCCGAAGGGAGGCTGTCGTGACCACCGAGGGAGGGGACCGCCCCCTCGTCGCCGTACGGGACCTCGCGGTGGGCTTCCCCACCCGGCACGGGACGGTGGAGGCGGTGCGCGGCGTGTCGTTCCGGATCGACCGCGGCCAGGTCGTCGCGATCGTCGGCGAGTCCGGCTCGGGCAAGAGCGTCACGGCGCGCAGCCTCGCCGGCCTGGCGGGGGAGGGCGCCCGGGTCGCGGCGGCCGAGCTGACGTTCGACGGGATCGACCTGCGCCAGGTGCGGGGCCGGGCCTGGCGGTCGCTGCGCGGGCGCCGCCTGGGGTTCGTCCTGCAGGACGCGCTGGGGTCGCTCGACCCGCTGCGCCGGGTCGGCGCGGAGGTGGCCGAGCCGCTGCGCACGCACCGCGTCGTGCCCCCGAAGCAGGTGGACGCCGAGGTCGAGCGGCTGCTCGGCGAAGTGGAGATCCCGGCCCCGCGCAGCCGCGCCCGGCAGTATCCCCACCAGCTGTCGGGAGGACTGCGCCAGCGCGCGCTCATCGCCTCGGCGCTCGCCGCGCGGCCCGACCTGCTGATCGCCGACGAGCCGACGACGGCCCTGGACGCGACCGTGCAGCGGCAGGTGCTCGCGCTGGTGCGCGAGCGGGTGAGCGACGGCACCGCCGTGCTGCTCATCAGCCACGACCTGGGCGTGGTCGTGGAGATCGCCGACTACGTGTACGTGATGAAGGACGGCCTGTTCGTCGAGGAGGGCCCGGCCGCGGCGGTTCTGGAGTCGCCGTCGCATCCCTACACCAGGACGCTGGTGGGCGCGGCGCTCGGGCACGGCCGCCGCGCGCCGCGGCCGGCCGGGCGGCCGGGCCGGGGGACGGACGAGGTGCTCCGGGCCGAGGGCCTGGCCAAGCGCTACACCCTTCCGGGGCGGGGCACGCTCACCGCGGTGGACGACGTGTCCGTCACGGTCGAGGCCGGGCAGACGCTGGGCGTCGTCGGCGAGTCGGGCTCGGGCAAGACCACCCTCGGCCGGCTGCTGATGGGCCTGCTGGAGCCGGACACCGGGCGGGTGCTGCTCGACGGCGCACCGTGGAGCGGGCTGCACGGCCAGGCGCGGCGCACGGCCCGCCGCGCGGTGCAGATGATCTACCAGCATCCGCTGTCGTCCTTCGACCCCCGCTACACCGCCCGGCAGATCCTGGAGGAGCCGCTGCGCGCGGGCCGGACGCCACGCGAGGAACGCGACCGGCACGTGGCGCGGCTGCTGGAACACGTCGGGCTCGCGCCCGGCGTGCTGGACCGGCGCGCGCGGGAGCTGTCCGGCGGGCAGCGGCAGCGCCTCGCCATCGCCCGGGCCCTCGCCCCCGGGCCGCGGGTCATCGTCTGCGACGAGCCGGTCTCCGCGCTCGACGCGTCCATCCAGTCCCAGGTCCTCGACGTGCTCGCCGACGTCCAGGAGCGGCTCGGGGTGGCGTACGTGTTCATCTCCCACGATCTCGGCGTCATCCGCCGGCTGAGCCACCGGGTGGTGGTGATGAAGGACGGCCGGGTGGTGGAGAGCGGTGAAATGGAAAAGGTATTCGACCATCCCGAGCATCCGTACACGAAAGCGCTTCTCGACGCGGTTCCGCATTTCCGGCCGCGATCGGCGGCGGAATTCAAGGAAGTGGGCGCGACCGGCGCATAAGCCGTTCTAAGGCCGGGCTCAAGGCGACTTGTTCCGCGAATGGCGGCCTGCATACCATCGCGGCGTCCCGTTCACGGCAATTTGTGACGCCCGGTTCCCCAACTCTCGCCGAAGGGAAAAAGGGAAATGACGGAAGCTCCGCCGTACCCGCAGAAGCGCACCTGCCCCTACGAGCCGCCCGCGGGCTACCGCGAGATCGGGGAGCGGGGGCCGGTGCTCAAGGTGACCCTTTTCGACGGGCGCGAGGCGTGGATGGTGACCGGCTATCGGGAGTCCCGGGAGATCCTCACCCACCCGAACCTGTCCTCGCAGCGCACCCACCCCGGGTTCCCGATCGTGGCCCCCCGGTTCCGCTCCCAGATCGCCCGCACGCTGGCGCTGATCGCCATGGACCCGCCGGTCCACGACGTCTACCGCCGGTATCTCAACCCCCACTTCAGCCTCAAGGCGGTCCGCCGGATGCGCCCGGAGATCGAGCGGATCGTCGCCGGGTTCGTCGACCGCATCGTCGAGCACGGCCCGCCCGCCGACCTGGTGCCGCTGCTCGCGGTGCCGCTGCCGTCGCTGGTCATCTGCCGCCACCTCGGCGTGCCGTACGACGACCACGACTTCTTCCAGGACGCCAGCGGCAAGGTGATGCTGGGCACCGAGGAGGAGTCGGCGACGGCGGCGCAGGACCTGTTCGACTACATCGACCGGCTGGTCGCCGAGCAGATCAAGAACCCCTCCGACGGGCTGCTCGGCACGCTCGTCCGGGAGCGGGTCGTCACCGGGGACATCGGCCACGACGAGCTGGTGTCCATCGCCCTGGTGCTGCTCATCGCCGCGCACGAGACCACCTCCTCCTCCCTGGCGCTGGGTGTCATCACCCTGCTGGAGCACCCGGAGCAGCTCGCCCTGCTGCACGGGGAACCCGACCGGCTGCCGGGCGCGGTGGAGGAACTGCTGCGCTACATCGCCACCACCGACCTCGTCGCCACCCGGGTCGCCAAGGGCGACATCGAGATCGCCGGGCACCTCATCCGCGAAGGGGAGGGGGTGCTGGTCTCGGGCACGCTGGCCAACCGCGACGCGGCGGTGCACCGTCGTGCCGACGAACTCGACCTCCTGCGCGAGGACAGCCACCACTTGACGTTCGGCTTCGGCATCCATCAGTGCCTCGGCCAGAACCTCGCCCGGCTGGAGCTCGAGGTCGCGTTCAAGGAGCTGTTCGGCCGGATCCCCGGGATCCGGCTGGCCGCCCCCGTCGGCGAGCTGCCCATTCTCGGCGCCGGCACCGTGCAGCGGGTCCTCGAACTCCCGGTCGAGTGGTGACGGCGATGTGGGTGTCGGCGGACCGGGAGCGCTGCATCAGCGGCGGCCGCTGCATGGCCGCCACCTCGGAGGTGTTCGACCAGGACGAGGACGGAATCGTCGTGGTCCTCACCTCGAACCCCGCACCGGAGCAGGAGGACCGGGTCCGTAAGGCGGCCTACCTCTGCCCGTCGCGGGCCATCCGGATCGGCGACGGCCCCGCCGGGGGCTGACGCCCGTCCGCCCCCGGGCCCGGCCGGGCCCACGGCTCACGCACTAGGAAACAGGCGGAACGCATATGACGACAGAGGCGGCACAGGAAGCCTCCCCCCTCCCCTCACTGACCGGAATGAGATTCGTCGCGGCGTTCCTCGTGTTCGTCTGCCACGCGTGCGTGCTGGGCTACTTCCACCCGGACGTCGCGGCCTCGCTCCAGACCTACGCCTTCACGTCCGGGTGGCTCGGCGTGGAGTTCTTCTTCGTGCTGAGCGGATTCGTACTGACCTGGTCGGTGTCCGAGGGCGAGTCGCGCACCCGCATGTGGCGGCGGCGGCTCGTCAAGGTCTACCCCAACCACGTGGTCACCTGGTTCGCCGCCCTCGCGCTGGCGATCTGGGCCGGCCAGTCCGTCGACCTGGTCAAGGCGCTGCCCAGCCTGCTGCTCGTGCACACCTGGCTCCCGCGCGCGGATCTGATCATCTCCATCAACGTGGTCACCTGGTCGCTCGCCTGCGACCTGCTGTTCTACCTGGCGTTCCCGTTCCTGTACGCGCTCGTCCGGCGGATCCCGGCCGAGCGACTCTGGACGGCCGTGGCCGCCGTCGTCGCGGTGATCGCCGTGCTCCCCGCCGTCGCCCTCGCGGTCCTGCCGGGCACGCCTGCTCTGCCCGGGCAGGAGATGTCGCTCACCCAGAACTGGTTCCTGGTGTCGTTCCCGCCGACCCGGGCGCTCGACTTCGTCCTCGGCATCCTGATGGCCAGGATCGTCGTCACCGGCCGGTGGATCCGGCTGGGCTGGGCCCCGGCGCTGCTGATCCTGGTCGCCGCCTTCGGCCTGCAGATGTACCTGTGGCCGACGGTCTACGGACTCACCGCGCCGGTCGCGCTGCCGCTCGCGCTGCTCATCGCCGCCGTCGCCGTCGCCGACCACAGGGGCCGGTTCAGCCCGTTCCGCTCCCGCGTCCTGATCCGGCTGGGGGAGATCTCGTACGCGTCCTACCTGGTCCACTTTCTCGTCCTGAGCTACTCCCACATCGCGTTCGGGGCCGACCGGACCTGGGACACGCCGTCCGCGCTGTTCCTCGTCACGGCCCTGTTCGGGGTCACCACGCTGCTGGCCTGGCTCCTCACCCGGTTCGTCGAGGAGCCCGCCATGCGCGCCTGGGCCGGCGCCCGGGCCGTCCGGCCCGGGCCCGCGCCGCTGCCGGAGGCCCGCTCGCCCGAACCGACCACCTGACCCCGCACCCACCCCAGAGGCCGGCTCACCTACCGAGCCGACTCATCCACCGAGCCGGCTCACCCACCGAGGCTGCTCACCCACCGAGGCCGCTCACCCACCGAGACGGAAGGACGAAGGAGCCACATCGTGAACGCCCCACCGACCACCGCGAACGAGGAACCGTTCGCCTACCCGCAGGACCGGGCCTGTCCCTGGCAGCCGTCCCCCGGATACCAGGACCTGGGGCGGCGGGGGCCGCTCCACCGGGTCCGGCTGTGGGACGGCCGCACCATCTGGATGGTCACCGGCCACGCACAGGCCCGGCGGCTGCTCGCCGACCCGCGCATGTCGGCCGACCGGTCCCGCGACGACTTCCCCGCGGTCCTGCCCCGGCTGGACGCGCCCATCTTCAAGCCCATCGCCATCATCGGGTTCGACCCGCCGGTCCACGACGTGCACCGGCGCCTGCTCGCCCCCGACTTCAGCCTCAAGCACGTGCGTGCCGTACGCCCGCAGGTCGAGGAGCTCGCCCGGCGGCTCGCGGCGGACATGCTCCGGGCGGGCCCGCCGGTGGACCTCGTGCAGGCCTACGCCCTGCCCATCCCCTCGATGGTGATCTCCGACCTGCTCGGCGTGCCGTACGAGGACCACGAGTTCTTCGAGGCCAAGACGGTGGGCCTGCTGCAGGCGAAGTCGGCCGAGGACGCCGAGAGGGCGGGCCGCGAGCTGTGGGACTACCTCGACGGCCTGATCACGCGCAAGGAGCGTGAGCCCGGCGGGAGCGGCGTGCTGAGCAGGCTCGCCGGGCAGGTCACCGAGGACGGCGACCTCACCCGCGAGGACCTGCTGCGCATCGCGCTCGCCCTGCTCATCGGCGGGCACGACACGACCTCCCAGATGATCGCGCTCGGCGTCGTCACGCTGCTGGAGCACCCTGACCAGCTCGCCGCGCTGCGGGCCGACCCCGGGGCGCTTCCCGCCGCGATCGACGAGCTGCTGCGGCTGGTCTCGATCACCGACGTCTCCGGCGTCCGGGTGGCGACCGAGGACATCGAGATCGACGGGGAGGTCATCAGGGCCGGAGAGGGCGTCCTGGTGTCCTCCTCGATGACCAACCGCGACCCCGCCGTCTTCCCCCGGCCGTACGAGTTCGACGTCCACCGCACCGTGGGAGACAACGCGGCGTCGGGCCGTCAGCACCTGACGTTCGGTTTCGGCATCCACCAGTGCCTGGGGCAGAACCTCGCCCGGATGGAGCTGGAGGTCGCCTTCTCCGTCCTGTTCGAGGAGATCCCGGGCCTGCGGCTGGGCACTCCGCTGGAGGCGCTGCCCACGCGCAGCGGCGGCACGATGCAGGGCGTCCACACCTTGCCGGTCGAGTGGTGAACCCCGGCAGGGGAGAGAGAGGAGTCGCGATGAAGGTGACCGCCGACCGGAGCCGCTGCATGGCCGCCGGGCACTGCGCGATCAGCGCGCCGGCCGTCTTCGACCACGGCGAGGACGGCCTGGTGGTGGTGCTCGACGCGGAGCCGGGGGAGGACCAGCGGCGGGCCGTGGAGGTGGCGGAGAACCTGTGCCCGTCCCGGGCCATCGCCCTCCTGGACGCCTCGGCCGCGGCCCCGGCACAGGGCGCCCCGCCCGCGGGCTGACCGGACAGACGGCTGGACGCCGAGGCGGCCGGGGACGACCCATGGGCCGTCCCCGGCCGCCTCAGCGGTCGACGAAGCGCATGCTCTGTTCGTTCCAGCGCTCGCCGTGCACCTCGCCGGCCGGGACGGCGGCCGCGGCCGCCGCCAGATCGGCCCGGGTCAGGCTCAGGAACACCGCGTCGGCGTTCTCCTCCAGGTGGTCCCGCCGCTTCGCGCCGGGGATCGGGACGACGTCCGGGCCCTGGTGGTGCAGCCACGCGAGAGCGAGCTGGGCCGGTGTGATCCCCAGCTCCCGGGCGAGCTCGCCGAGCCGGTCGGCGAGGGGCAGGTTGCGCGGCAGGTTCTCCGGTGAGAACCGGGGCAGGCCGAAACGCCGGAAGTCGCCCTCCTCGAGCTGGTCGCGGGAGCGGACCGCACCGGCGAGGAAGCCCCGCCCGAGCGGCGCGTACGGCACCACGGTGATGCCGAGCTCCCGGCAGACCGGCAGGATCCGCCGCTCGATGTCCCGCGACCACAGCGACCACTCCGTCTGCAGGGCGGAGACAGGGGCGACGGCGTGAGCCCGGCGAATCGTCTCCGGCGCCGCCTCGCACAGCCCGATGGCGCGGATCTTCCCGGCGGCCACCAGTTCGGCCATCGCGCCGACCGTCTCCTCGACGCCGACCTCGGTGTCCACGCGGGTCAGGTAGAGCAGGTCGACGTGGTCGACGCCGAGCCGCCGCAGGGAGTCCTCGCACGCCCGCCGCACATAGAGGGCGTCGCCGCGCACCCCGGCGCCGACACCGGGGCCGGGCCGCACCACGCCGAACTTGGTCGCGAGCACGGCCGACTCGCGGCGCCCGGCGACGGCGCGGCCGACCAGCTCCTCGTTGGCGCCGTGGCCGTACACGTCGGCGGTGTCGAGCAGCGTGACGCCGATGTCGAGGGCGCGCCGGATGGTCGAGATCGCCTCGCCCTCGCTGGTCGCGCCGTAGAACTCGGACATGCCGAGGCAGCCGAGCCCCTGGGCGCCGACGGTCAGGGGGCCGATCCGGCGGGTGGGGAGCCGGGTCAGGGTCATGGCGTCCCCCTCGCTACCGGTAGACGACGATCGCGGACTCGTACGTGTCGTGGGTCTCCTTCGCCACGGGCCGGAACCAGCGGAAGCCGATGGCTCCGCGCAGCGGCCCGGCGACGACGACGGCGGGGAACGTCGCGGCCTCGCCGGCCGTCAGCCTGGCGTCGTCGACCAGGCCCCCGGCGCGGATGACGTTGCCGTCGCGCAGCCGGATCTCCTCG
Organism: Microbispora sp. H10885; assembly: GCF_014161415.1. Lineage (NCBI taxonomy): Bacteria > Bacillati > Actinomycetota > Actinomycetes > Streptosporangiales > Streptosporangiaceae > Microbispora > Microbispora sp. H10885. Next base: position 38,143 of record NZ_JABBWY010000020.1, read on the forward strand.
CCGAAGTACGCGACGAAGTGGCCGTCGTGCTCCTGCTTGAAAAGCATCCGGCCCGCGCCGGACGTCTCGCCGAGCGGTTCGCCGTCCGGACCGAAGATCTCCAGCCGGACGGTGGCGAAGTCCTTCTCGGTGGGCGTCGTGCCGGTGGGGTCGGCGTTGTTGGAGCGGTACTCCACGACCTTCTCGGTGAGGTCGCGCAGGATGAGCGAGCGGCCGGGCCGGGCGAGCGCCCCGACCCGGTCCGACACGGTCTCCGGCGGCGCGGCCAGGAACGGCAGCAGGAAGGAGCTCACCGCGTGGCGCACCGGCGCGATCCGGTCGGACAACGCGCGTAGATCCATATTCGCCTCCCGAGACGGAAAGTTACGTTTCCGACCCTAGGCGGCGGCGCTCAAGCGCCCCTAAAAGCCATCGCGCCTAAAAGCCGGTCGCGCCTAAAAGCCGGTCGTCCCTAAAAGCCGATCGCGTACTCCTGTCCGGCCGCCTTCCGCTGAATGGCGAGCGCCAGCTCCATCCGGGAACTCACGCCGGTTTTCCGGTAAATGCGGGTGAGGTGAACGTCGACCGTCCGCGTGCTGATCGTGAGCCGGTCGGCGATGTCGCGCCTTTTCATTCCCGAGCAGATCAGCAACGCGATCTCGCGCTCGCGGTGGGTCAGCCGGCCGAATACCTCCAGCCGCCCGAACACCTCCTGACGGGAGGAGGGCTGCGGCGCCGGCCGCGACGCAGGGCGCCTGCCGGTCTGCCTGTCCAGCCAGTGGAGCAGCGTCACCGCCTCCGACCGCCGGGCGATCTCCGCGGCGAGCCGCACGGTGTGGGCCGCCTGGTCGGCGCGGCCCTGTTCGGCGAGCGCCCGCGCCGCCTGCCCGAGGGCGTAGCTCTGCTCGATCGGCATGCCGGCCGTGGCGAACAGTTCGGCCGCCTCGCGGTAGCGCCGGGCGGCCTCACCGGGCGCCGACCGCGAGCGCAGCAGGTGGCCGCCGGTCATGGCGGCGTAGGCGAGGTTGTGCGGCATGGGAACCGCCCGGGCGTGCTCCTGGGCGCGGCGCGCCCACTCGTCGAGGGGCATCCCGGCGTCCAGGCCGGCGGCGCACAGCGTCTCCCACATCGTGGGGCGGGTGCCGCTCGGGATGACCCGCAGGTCCGGCCCCCGGCCCTCGTTGAGCAGGAGGGTGACGCAGTGCGTCGGGTCGCCGTCCAGCCAGGCGCACTTGGCGAGCGTCAGCGCGGCGATCGAGGCGCTGCCGTTCACGTGGGTCCCGGTCAGCGCCTGCCGCGCGAGCGCCTGCTGGGCCAGGGACTTGGCCCGCCCGCTGGCCACCGGCTGCATCCACACCTCGGCGGCGGACTTGAGGGCGACCGCCTGCGCGTGCCGCAGCGGGTTGCCCGGGCCCGACTCGACGATCGCCGCGTCCGCCGCGTCGCGGGCCTGCCTGAGCCGGCCGAGGTGGCGCTCGGCCTCGCTGAGCATGACCAGCAGCGTCGGCAGCAGGAACGGCCGCTGGCGCCTGCGGGCGACGTCGACGCCGCGCCGCACCTGCCGCTGGGCGTCGGCGTTGCGGCCGAGGTAGATGTAGGCGAGCCCGGCCAGCAGCAGGCACTCGACGTGACGCGCCACCAGATGCTCAGGGGTGCGGTCCAGCGACTCCGCGGCGGCGTCGGCGTCGGCCAGGGCACGCTCCACGTCCCCGGCGGCCACCGACGCCAGGGCCCTGAGCCCGAGCAGCCCCGCCGCGACGAGGTCGTCGCCGGCCGCCCGGGCGGCCCGCAGCGCGGAGTCGGCCTCCGCGCTGTCGACCGCGCGGCCGAGCATCGACACGCGGAAGCTGCGCGCCAGGACCAGGCGCGGCCAGACCGGGGAGTCCCGCAGTCCGGGCCGGTCGAGGAGGTGCCCCAGCAGGTCGAGCATCTGCACGTCCTGGCTGAGCACGCCCTCCACCACCGAGACGAAGGCGACGTGCTCGGCGAACACGGCCGGGTCCACCGGCGCGTCCGACTCGTCCACCAGGAACAGCAGGTCGCGGCTCTCGGGCATCCGGCCGAGACGGCCGAAGGCGGTGCTGAGCGCCAGCCGGGCGCGCGCGCCGATCTCGGTCGAGGGCGGCGCCTCGGCGAGCACGGGCGTCAGCCAGGAGACGCACTCGCTGACGTCGGTCTCCATGATCTCCTGGGACGCGTCGACGATCTGGGTCAGCTCGCCGGCGCGCGCCCTCGACAGCGAGCTGACCAGGTGGAAGCCGATCTGAGTGCCGGCCTGGCCGCGGGCCGAGAGCCGGTGCAGCGCCCGCTGGTGGGCCAGCGCCGCCCAGCAGGGGTCGATCATCTGCCGCAGCAGCGAGCCGAACACCTCGTCCCTGATCGAGAACAGGGTGCCGACGGGCTCCACCCGCACCAGGTCCCGCCGGACGAGGCGGCGCAGCGCGGCGGAGGCCACCAGAGGGTCGAGCGCGGCGACCTCGGCGAGCAGGTCCGCGTCGAACCGGGAGCGCAGGATCGCCGCGGCGTGCAGCGCGTACCGCTCGGTGAGCGTCAGGTCGCGCACCTCGCTCATCACGGCGAACTCGAACGGTGCGAGCGCGCCGTCGCCGCCCGAGCGTGCGCTGCGCTCCAGAGCCTGCAGCGCGCGCAGGTTGAACGGGTTCCCGCCGCTGCGGTGGCGCAGTTCGTACGGCGCGGGAACGGGCGACATCGCCAGCATCCGCTCGTCGTCGAGGGGGGCGAGCTCGATCCGCGCGGTGCGCCCGAAGGCCGTGGTGGCGGCGATGGCCTCGGCCAGGAGATCGGGGGTCTGGCGCGGGCGCAGCGAGACGACGACGTCGGCCAGGGGCACGGGATCGCCGCCGGCGATGGCGGCCAGCTCGCCGATGGTCTCGTCGTCGGCGAGGTGGGCGTCCTCGATCACCACCAGCTCCCGGTCCGGCCGGCTACGCCGCCGGGCGAGACCGATCACGGGGCGGGCGGGTTCCTCGCGCTCACCGGCCCGGCGCGCCCGCCACAGCGCCTTGCGGACGGCGTCGATCGCCCGCTCCCGGTCGCCGGAGGAGCATCGGTGGACGGTGGCGGGGAGGGCGGTCCACTGCCGCTCGCGTACGAGCGCCGACAGCAGGTGGGTCTTGCCGGAGCCCGGCTCGCCGAGGACGGCGACGAGCCGTCCCTCGGAGCCCGGCTCCTGGGTCAGGGACCGCAGCAGGTCGAGCTCGGCCGTGCGCACCACTGTGGACGATGCGGTCTCGGAGATTCGTTCTTCATACACGCTCATTGTCTGTGACGACCCCAGGCGTTTCGTGACCGAAAAGAGCATTTCGGCCCGTAAGTCGCTCCTTTCTCGCGTTCTGGGCCGAAACTTCCAGTGGTAGCGGAGAGTGAAGGATCGGACGCCGGTTCCTTCTCGAATCCGGCCTGCGAGAGAAGCTCCGACTTACTCTACATTACCTAGCGCCTTAGTCGGTTTTGTCAACACCAGTCGCTTTCCCCTTGCCGTTCCGGTGGGGGTCAGGCGCGGGGAATCGTGATGCCCTCCAGCACCAGTCGCAGGAAGCGCGGGCTGCCGTCCCTGCCGCCCGCCGCCTGCTCCCGCACCCAGGCGGCGCCACTGAGGAGGTCGAACAGTTCGTCGGGGGTGAGGTCGGGCCGTACGCTGCCCGCCGCCTGCGCGGCGCGCAGCAGGTCGGCGCCGCTGCGGTGCATCGCGTTGCACATGGTGTGCGAGGGCGTCCCCTCGTCGTACATGCTCCGGGCGAGGATGCCGACCAGGCCGCGGAAGGTGCTGAAGTGCGCGACGGCCTCGCGCATCCACGCGGTGAGCGCGTCGAGCGGGTCCGGGGCGCCGGACAGCCGCTCGGCGTGGGAGACCAGGTTCTCCAGGCCGTCCCGGGTCGCGGCCTCGACCAGTGAGGCACGGGTGGGGAAGTGGCGGTACAGCGTGCCGATCGCCACCCCGGCCTGGCTCGCGATGTCCTCCAGTGACGCGTCGGCCCCGGTGCTCTCGAACGCCTTGCGGGCCGCGGCCAGGATCGCGTCGTAGTTGCGCCGGCCGTCCGCCCGTTTGGGGCGCTGGGCGATGTAGGGCTTGCCGTCCATCGGCTACCTCCCGCTTGACATCCTGAGGGTGCCTCAGCTTGAATGCTCCCGATTAACCTGAGACGACCTCAGTATAGGTGCGGCCTGCAATCCGATCGCGCCTCACCCCTGCCCCCCATCAGCGGACCGTGGAGGTTCCATGGCCACCGAAACGACCCCCGAAAGCGTCTCCGGCACACCCCGGGACGTCCCCGACCGCGGCTGGGCCCTCGCGCTCGCCGCGATCGTCGGGGCCGAGTTCATGCTCCAGCTCGACGGCACCATCGTGAACGTCGCGCTGCCGACCCTGCAGTCCGACCTCCACCTGACGGTGGCTGGGGGATCCTGGGTGCCCAACGGCTTCTTCCTCGCCTTCGGCGGGCTCCTGCTGTTCTCCGGACGCCTCGGCGACGTGCTGGGCCACCGCCGGGTCTTCCTCGCCGGGATCGGGCTGGTCGTGGTGGCGTCGCTGATCGCCGGTCTCGCGCCCAACCTCGAAGTGCTGCTCGCGGGCCGGATCCTGCAGGGCGCCGGCGCGGCGATCTGCGGGCCCACCGGCCTGGCACTGCTGGCGATCGTCTTCCAGGGGGAGCGGCAGCAGCGCGCCTTCGGCCTCTACTCCACGGTGACCGGGCTCGGCGCCTCCGCCGGCATGGTCCTCGGCGGCCTGCTCACCTGGGTCGGCGACTGGCGCTGGAGCCTGCTGGTCAACGTGCCGATCGGGCTGGTCCTCGCCGTGGTCGCCGCCCGCGCCCTCGGCCTGCGCGACGAGACGAGGCGGTCGCGCTCGCTCGGCCTGCCGAGCGCGCTGCTGAGCACCGCCACCCTCACCACCGCCGTGTACGGCCTGGTCCACGCCGCCGAGAAGGGCTGGGGCGACCGCTGGACACTCGCGGCGCTCGGCGCGGCCGTCGTGCTGGCCGTGATCCTGCTGCTGGTGGACCGGCGCTCGGCCGAGCCGCTGCTGCCCCTGGCGGTCCTCGCCGGCCGCGAACGGGCCGGGGCCTTCCTCAACCTGGTGCTGCTCGCGGCGGTCCTGACCAGCTTCCTGATCTACCTGGTGCAGTACCTCCAGGGCGTGCTCCACCTCGACGCGCTGCGAAGCGGCCTGGCCATCCTGCCGTTCGGCCTCGCGCTGCTCGTCAGCACCCAGATCCTCACCTCGTACATCGCCAAGATCGGCCTCAAGACCCGCGCGGTGGCCGGCCTGGTGGTCGTGCTGGCCGGAGTCGCGTGGCTGACCCGGCTCGACGGCGGCAGCACCTACCTCACCGGGGTGCTCCCGGCCCTCGTCGTCATGGGGCTCGGGGTCGGCGTGGCGATCATCCCGTTCAACATGATCGTGCTCACCACCGCACCGCCCGAGTACGCGGGTGTGACGGCCGGAGTGCTGCAGACGGCGCTCACGATCGGCGGATCGCTCGGCCTGGCCGCGATGCTGATCCCGCTCACCCAGGGCTCCGGCGGCCTCGCCGAGACGATCTCGTCGGTCTTCGTCTGGGCCGCCGCCGCCCTGGTGATCGCGCTGCTCGTCGCGCTCGTCTTCTGGTACCGCCCCGGAGCGCGGAGGGCCACCTCCGCCGCCTGACGGGGCTGACGGGGCCGTTCCCCCGGGTCCCGTGGTGAGGGGCGAGCCGTCCGCAGCCGGCCCGCCCCTCACGTGCTCCCGCACGGCGCCCCATGGCCGGCCGTACGGACCCTCAGCCGGCGACGGCGAGTTCGGCGTCCGACGAGAGGATCGCGAACTGCAGCCGGCGCATGGTCTTGCGGGGATCGAGCCCGAGCTCCTCCCGCAGCACCTGGCGGGCCGACTGGAAGACGTCCAGGGCCTCGGCGCGCCGCCCCGCCCGGTAGAGCGCGAGCATGAGCTGCTCGCGCAGGTTCTCGTTCAGGGGGTACTCCTCCACCCACCGCGACAGGTCGCCGATGAGCTCGCGGTGCCGTCCCAGCCGCAGCGAGCACGTCGCGATCACCTCCAGGCACTCCAGCCGTGCCTCTTCCGCCCAGCGGGCGAAGGAGCCGACGATGAGCCCGTTGTCGATGCCGGCGAGCACGGGCCCCCGGAACAGGCGCGCGGCGGCGGTGAACGCCTCCAGCGCGCTCTCGGGGTCGTGGTCCAGCATGTCCCGCCCCCGCGCGTGCAGGGACTTGAGGTGGAACACGTCCACCGATCCCTGGTCGACCTCCAGGAGGTATCCCTGGGCGTGCGTCCGGATGGCCGCGCCGTCCACGGCGGGCTGCACGAAGTTCTTGCGGAGGTGCGAGATGTACACGTGCAGGGCGGCGCGGGCCCGCTTCGGCGGTTCGTTCCCCCACAGCTCGTCGAGCAGCTCGTCCGTCGAGATCGGCTGGTTGGCGCGGATGAGAAGCGCGGCCAGCAGGGTCTCCACCTTGGGTGCGCTGATGGTGTGCGTCGCCTCGTCCACGAGGCGCAGTGGCCCGAGCAGTTCGTATCTCACGCGTCTCCTCCTCGCGGCTCTTACGGGACAGCAGTACTGAAAGCCGCACTTATCCACCCGATGACGACATTTTTGCGATCGGTCCACGCGCTGACATCAGCGAAAGTGCGTACGGCGGTCTCCGCGGGTGCGTACGCGGTGGATCAGTGGAGGTCCAGAGCCACGTCCAGGCGGAGGTAGGCGTCGACCCAGGCCCGCTCGGCCGTCTCGTCGCCGGTGTCGGCCCGCGCCGCCGCGAAGGCCGTGACGGCCCGCGCGACGCGGTGCAGCCCGAGCACGGTCAACCGCCGCGCCGCCGCGGCGAGCCGGTCGTCGTACGTCGGCGGCAGGTGGGACAGGCCGTGATGGGCCGCTTCGGCGAGCAGTCCCCGGGTGTCGATCAGTGCCGCGGTGAGTGGTTCGTGCCGGTGGTCCTCGGCGACCGCGAGCCGGCCGCTGCCGCCGGGAGGCCGAAGGTCGGGGACGACGACCCGGCCGCCGGCCGACAGGCCGAGCGGTTCGACGACGACCCCGCCCGCGGTCCGCCCGACCACGCCGCTGACGAAACGCGGTTCGCCCTCCTCGCCGGCGAGCACGGCGGCGAGCGAGTCGAGACGCCCGGGGGCGGCGCCGGTGTGCGTGGCCCTGACGGTGGCGGTGTTACCCGCCCGGTCGGCGATGACGGCGTCGAGACGCTGGTCTCCGGGCGCGTAGGTGACGGACACCACCCGGGCGACGGCGACGACCCGGACCAGTTCCGCCTCCACCCGGGGGCGGATCGGCCGGAGCGGGAGAGCGTCCAGCTCACGGCCGAGCGCGGCGAGGTCGGTCACCAGCAGGGACGGCGGCAGCTCGTCCCAGGCGCCCCGCGACGCGCTGACCGTCGTCTTCGAGATCCGCCCGGTCGCCAGCCGCACCGTACGGCTGGCGCTGCGCACGGCCGACTCCGTGACCACGGTGCCGGTCGCCAGGTCGGCCAGCGTGGACGCGGCGATCCGCCGCCGGGCGAGCGCCGCCCCGTCGTCGTCGCCGTCCCACCGGCGGCGGAGGACCAGCACCATGGCGCTGTCGCCGTGGGCCAGGTAGACCTCGGAGATCCGCTGGTCGCCGAGGGTGCGGATCCGGCAGCCGAGGCCGTCCAGCCGGGCCCGGCGCAACGGGGTCTCGGCGGCCTCGGCGGTGCCGAGCACGCTGCTGCGCAGGGTGGCGTCCGGGCGGGTCACCGCCCGGTGCCGGGCGTGGAGTTCGGCGAGGTGGCTCGCGAGCAGTTCGGGACGGTAGTGGGAGCTCCGGTCGCGGTAGGAGGCCAGTTGCTCGGCGAGGTCGGTGACGGCCAGCAGCGGCCAGCGCAGCCCGGCGGCGTCCAGGTGGCGCCGCACGTCGGCGATGGCGGCGTCGAGGCCCTGACCGAGATGCGCCGCGCCCTCGCGCAGGACCGTGCCGGCCAGGCCCAGGGCCCGTTCCAGCCCGGATCCGGCGCCCGGCCCGGGCGCGCCGCCGACGTCGACCCGCGCCTCCTCGGCGCCGGGGTGCAGCGCGTCGGCGACCCGGAACGCCCACACCGCCAGGGCGATGACGTCGTCGCGGCTGCCGGCGACGGCGTCGGTGTGGACGAACCCGAGGTCGCCGGGGACCAGGAAGCGCACGGTCGCGGTGGCCAGTTCGACCTGAGGCACCGGATCGCCGGCGGTCGCGCGGCGGACCCGCGCGGTGAACCCGGTCCTCTCCGTACGGCGGGCGGCGGCCATCAGCCGGGCGCCGATCCTGGCGGTGAGCTCGTCGTCGGTCACCTGCCCCGGCGACCAGGGCGGCGGTGGCGGCGAGGGCTCGGCAGCGGCCTCTACAGGCACGACATCCTCTACCGACACCGGGGCGGCCTCGGCGGGCAGGCGCTGGTAGGCGAGGATCACCCCGATGACATGCCGGCAGACGCCGGCGGAACCACAGGTGCAGCGGGCCGCGTCGAGCCCGCCGGTGGGCACGGCCGTGGTCACGCCGTCGGGGAAGCCGCCGTGCACGGTGCCGTCGTCGTCGGTCCGGAGCTCCGGCGCGGCCTCCTTGCCGGCCCGTTTGACCAGGCCGCGATTGGTGAGCGCGGCGAGGGAGTCGGCCGTGAGCCCGAGCAGATCGGCCCTCATCGGCCCACATGCTCTGCGACGAAGGACGCCAGCTCACCGGGGGTCATCGCACCCATGTGGGCACCGGCGTCGGCCAGGCGCTGCGCCAGGTCCCGGTCGTAGTCGGGATTGGCCTGCTCGTCGAGCGCGGCCAGGCCCAGCACCTTGCTGCCCTGGGTCACCAGGTCGCGTACGACGCGCACCAGCCGCCGCGGGTCGCCGCCCTCGTAGAAGTCGGAGATCAGCACGACGATCGCACGGCGGGGCTGGTCCACCAGGCCCGCGCCGTACGCCGCCGCGCGGGCGATGTCGGTGCCGCCGCCGAGCTGGACCTTCATCAGCAACTCCACCGGATCGTCGACGTCCGCGGTCAGGTCCACCACTTCGGTGTCGAAGGCGACCAGGTGGGTGCGCACACCGGGCAGGCCCCACAGGCAGGCCGCGGTGACCGCCGAGTGGATCACCGAGCCGGTCATCGAGCCGGACTGGTCGACGAGCAGGATCACCTGCCACTGCTCCAGGTGCCGGCGGGTGCGGGAGAAGAAGTACGGGGTCTCGATCACCACCTTGCCGGTCTCGGGCTGGTAGCGGCCGAGGTTGGCGCGCAGGGTTCTGACCACGTCGAAGTTGCGGGCCAGCCGCAGCCGGCCGCGCCGTCGCACCTTGCTGCCGGAGAACGCGCTCCGGACCTCGGTGGCGAGCTTCTCCGTCAGCTGCCGGACGACCTGCTCCACGATCCGCCTGGCCAGCCGCAGCACCTGCGGGTTCATCAGGTGCTTGGTCCGCAGCACCGCCTTGAGCAGCGCGGGGTTGGGCTCGATGCGCGCGAGCACGTCCGGGTCGGTCACCACGTCGTGGATCTCGTACCGCTCGACCGCGTCGCGTTGCAGTCGTTCCACGGTCTCCTTGGGGAACAGCCGGGTGATGTCGTCGAGCCAGTCGACGGTGGTCAGCACCGACGCGCCCGTCCCGCCCTGCCGCACACCACGTCGGCGCAGGTCCTCGTCGCGGCCGTAGAGCCAGTCCAGGGCCGCGTCACGGGCGGCGGCCCCCGCGTCGAGCGACTGCCCGCCGAGGCAGGCGCCGCCCGGCTCGCCGAGCAGCAGACGCCACCGTTCGAGAGTGGGGTCGGTCATCGAAGCCTCCGAGGTCAAGGTGTGATCAGTCCCTCCCGGCGCAGCGCCGCCTCGACCCGCTCGTCCAGAGCCCTACCGGCGGCCACCAGCTCCGGCGCCGCGTCCAGCCGCATCAGGTCCCATCCCGACGCGCCGCCCGTGCGCCGCTCGACCAGGCGGGTGGCGATGAGGTGCCGTTCGCGGGGCGGGAAGAAGCCGAACGCCTGGCGCAGGGCGGGCAGGGCCACCAGGAAGTCGTCGTCCGTCATCGCCCCGACCAGGTCGTCGAGCAGTTCCAGCATCCCGGGGGTGTGCAGCACCTCCTCCCGGGCGAGCGCGAACAATCCGGTCAGCCAGTCCCCGGCCGACGCCGGGACGAACGCGCCGCGCACGGCCCGCACGGGGTCCGCGGCGGCCGTACCACGCAGCGACCAGCCCAGTCCCAGAGACGCGCCGCGCAGGTCGGGCGGCGCGTCCCGGCAGGCGGCGAGCCGGTCCGCGACGCCCAGCGCCGCGGGCGTGTCCAGCCCGAGCGACGGGCCCGCGTGCCTGAGTGCGTCGCGGACGGCGGTCATGGCGTCGACGCGCCGGAGATCGGCGGGGGCGGGGCCGCCGCGCACGCCTTCGGCCAGCCACAGCGCCCGGCGGGTGGCGGCCCGGACCACCGTGCCCACGGTGGTGCCGCCGCTGGTGTGGAACAGGTCGTCGTGGCGCCACATCGCCAGGGCGACGGCGAGGACGCGGCCCAGCGCCCCCAGGTCGGCCGCCGCTTCGACGGCCCTCGTCAGGTCGTCCAGCACCTGCCCGGTCAGGTCGCCGACGCCGCACAGCGCCGTGTCGAACAGCACCTCGGCCAGTTCGTCCAGGCCCGCCCCGGGGATCCGTGCGGCGAGGGCGGCGGCCGCCGCCTCCTGCGGGTCCACGCCGTACCCGCCGGCCTCGATCAGCGCGGGCAGCCGGTCGTCGGACTCGGTCAGCGTCCATCGTTCGGCCAGCTCCGCGCGGCCTGCCGGGCTGGGTCCCGAGGTGCGCACCACGCCCGGGATCCGCAGCACCCGCAGCCGGTGCAGCAACCGGCTGCGCTCGCGGCCGGTGTCCTCGCCGAGGTCGAGCCGTTCCTCGCCCGGACCGCCCAGCACCGCGAGAACCGTGTGGACCAGCGGGGGCAACGGGGTCGAGGGATGCAGGCGGCCCACCCGGTCACCGCTGAGGGCCGCGATCATCTCCACGATCACGGGATGACTACCGGCCGGCAGCGGGCCGCGCGACGCCCAGGGCAGCGGGGTCTCGATCGCCTCGCTGACCAGCGCGCTCGCCAGGCCGTCCAGCACGTCGACCCGGGCCGGATGCGGGTGGCCGCGCATCGACGCGATCCCGTCCGCGGTGGCCCGGGCGGCGATCAGGTCCGCGGTGGACACCGGCTGCCGCCGGGCGCGCAGCCGGGCGGTCACCGCCTCGGTGAGCCCGCGGGCGGCCTCGGCCGGGCCCGACTCCCACAGGCGCTGGTAGTAGCCCGGCGACGGCATCCCCGCCTGGTAGCCGTCGAAGGCGTCCAGCCGCCGGAACGAGTACGGCACCAGGTAGCTGCCGACGACCGCGTCCGCGGGCGGCCGCGGCACCTCCGGCCAGTCGCGGCCGCCCTGCCCGGCCAGCCGGACCAGCGCGGGGCGGTGGAAGCCGCCCGTGACCACGACCACCGGCCGGTCGCCCGCGTCGGCGACGGCGGCCCGGACCCACCGCGCCATGTACGCCTCGCGGGCCGTGTCGTCCGGACCGGTCGGTGTGTCGCCGCGGACCAGGTCGAAGTAGGTCGCCAGCCGTTCGGCCAGCCCGTCGGCCGGTTCGATCTCGAACAGGTGGTCCCACAACGCGTCCACGTTGTCCACGGCGAAGGTGCGGCACAGTCGTCCGGTCACCTCGGTGTAGCGGGCCTCCGCGTCGGCGTAACGGTTGCGTACCCCGGCCAGCGCCGGATGCCAGGCGGGCAGGTCGATGAACCGCAGTTCGGCGCCGACGTCCCGGCCCGCGACCAGCGCCGTCCACTCGGGGGAGTAGTCGCACAGCGGGGTCCACGAGCCGTGCCGTCGTTGGGCGTCCCGGTAGCTCGTGTAGACGGCGATCGGCAGCTCATGCGCCAGCAGGAGCTCGTCCATCCGGTGGTTCATCTCCGCCGGGCCCTCGACCAGTACGTACGCGGGCCGCAGGGAACGGATGGTGTCGGCGACCAGCCGGGCGCAGGCGGGGCTGTGGTGCCGCACGCCGAGGAACGTGACCGCCATCGTCAGCCCGGCAGCAGGTGACGGGCCTCGTACACGGCCTTCCACTGTTTGCCCGACCGCCGCTGCTCCAGATATCTGCGGAGTTTCGCCAGGTCCTCCGGATTGTCCTTGGCCGCCGTGCCGGCCAGGCAGGAGACCAGGTCCGCGGCGGTGCCGGGCTCTCCGCGCAGGAACCATCCGCGCAGCCCGACGGCGTGCGCGACCGAGACGGCCTCCGCGGTGCTCATCACCCCCGACAGCCGGTCGGTGGCGTCGCCGCGCGTCGTCTGCCCGTCACGCAGTTCCCGGAACGCGGTGACCAGGACCTCCAGCACGTCGCGCCGTGGTGGCGCGGCGACGCCGGACCGCTTCAGCAGGGCGGTGGCCTCCGCCTCCACCAGCAGCAGTTCGGTGTCGAAGTCGGCGATGGGGAAGACCGTCTCGAAGTTGAACCGGCGCTTGAGCGCGGCGCTCATCTCGTTGACGCCGCGGTCGCGGGTGTTGGCGGTGGCGATGACGGTGAACCCCTCCCGGGCGAACACCATGGCCTCCGGCCCGGTCAGCTCCGGTACGGCGAGCACGCGGTCCGACAGCGGCGACAGCAGGCAGTCCTGCACCTCCAGCGGGCACCGGGTGATCTCCTCGAAGCGCACCACCTTGCCCTCGGCCATGCCGCGCAGCAGCGGAGCGGCCACCAGCGACCGGGTGGACGGGCCCTCGGCGACCAGCAGCGCGTAGTTCCACGAATACTTGATCTGGTCTTCGGTGGTGGCCGCTCCGCCCTGGATGGTGAGCGTCGAGGTTCCGCTCACCGCCGCGGCGAGCAGTTCGGACAGCAGCGACTTCGCCGTGCCCGGCTCGCCGACCAGCATCAGCCCGCGGTTGGTCGCGAGCGTCACCAGCGATCGATCGATCAGCGAGGGATCACCCACGAACTTGCGGCTGACGCCGAGCTTCTCGTCTCCGAGGACGAAGCGCCGGGCGGCCCGCAGGCTCAGCGCCCAGCCTGGTGGCCGGGCGTCGGTGTCGCTGTCCCGCAGCCGGGCCAGCTCGTCGGCGTAGCGGATCTCGGCCGGGGGCCGCTGGGCGTGCTCGTTCATCGGGTGATCTCCCTGAGGTCGCGCAGGATCTCGGACACGGTGATCGGATCGAGGCCGTCGAGGGCCACGCCCATCAGGGTCTGCTCGTCGGCGAACTCGGGATAGCCGATCGAGATGCCCGGATCGAGACCGACCGTGACGGTCCCGCCGCCGGGCACATCCCGCTCGATCCAGCCCTGCCAGCCGGCGTCCTGCGGGTAGCCCCGCCGCCAGCCCCGCCGTTCCAGGCCGAGCACCTTGCCCGTGGGGACTCTGGCGGCCATGATTTCGGCCAGCAGTGTCTCGTCCGGGCCGTAGGTCTCCCGGCCCAGCTGGGGGAACGGCTGCAGGATCTCGTAGTCGGCGAACACCTCGGCCCACCCGGCGCGCTCCTCGCCGAGCTCCAGCGGGTGCGCCACCCCCACGACGGCCTCGTCGGGCAACGTCAGCGTGTCGTCCTCGACGTCGGCGAAACTGCGGTCCTCGGCCACCCGCAGGGCGCCGGTGAGCCGGCCCGAGGAGTCGTAGAGCCCCCACACCAGACGCCGCACGATGTGCCAGAGCAGGGGGTGGCCGACGAGCAGCCGGCGGAAATCCGCACCGGTCCAGCGGCGCCGGTTCACCATGGCCTGCTCCAGCCGGCGGATGCTGTCCGCGGCCACGGCGCGCACGTCCTTCTTCAGCCCGGCGAAGCGCTGGTAGGCGGCCGGCGCGAGCTCCGGATCGTCGTTCGCCCCCGGCTTGGGCAGGTTCTTCAGCCGCTTCCCGGCGGCGTCGGTCACGTACGGCTTGAGCTGCTCGTCGAAGCCGACGACGAACCGCCTGCGGCCGTAGTCGAGGGTCAGGCTGCCGTCGGCGGACAGTCCGAAGTCGGGCACCAGCCGGTCGGCCAGTTCCTGCGGCGTCAGGCCGAGCTCGGCGGCGACCTCGTTCATCTTCTGCCTGGCCCGGTTCTTGAGCCCGGTGAACTTGACCTTCTCGGCGATGCCGTGCAGGTGCATCAGGGCCACGTCGGAGCCGATGGCGGCCAGCAGGTCCAGACCCGCGACCGCCCGCGCGTGCCCGCCGTCGCCGGGCCAGGCCCTGATCACCGGCGTCAGCCGCCGGATGGTCTCGTCGTCGCCGATCAGTCCCAGCGCGTCCATCACCCAGCTCTCCTTGGACGGATAGCCGGCCGCCTGCCAGCGCTGGAACAGCGTCCAGCCGAGGTCCGCGAGGCCGCGGCTGTCGCAGGCCTCCTTCACCAGGGTCAGACCGGCGTACGGATCGCCGGGCCGCGAGATCGCCAGCATCGTCATCACGTGGCGGACCGCCTCGGGCGGCAGCACACCCGCGCCGCCGCGCAGGTGGACCGGTGAGAAGACCGCGACCTCCGCCCACTCGGGCAGCACGGGCATCCTGGCGGGCAGCGCGTCGAGCGGGTCGGCCGAGAGCAGATCGGCGACCGCGGCCTCGGCGACGGGGCCGTAGCCTGCGGCGGCCTCCGTCACGGCGTCGCGGCCGCCGCCCGCGGCCAGTACCGCCAGCGCCCGCTCCGCCTGACGCCGGGGCACCCCGGGCCTGCCCAGAGCCGCCGGGATCAGCGCCCTCGCGGCCGTCTCGGGGTGGCGGGCCAGCCACGCCAGCGCGCTGGCGCGCACCGACTTCAGCCGCGACAGCCACTCGGCCATCAGCACGGCGATCTCCGGACCGGCGAAGGGAAGCAGCAGCGGAGCGACCTGGACGGGGGCGCGGCGGGCGCTGTCCAGCATCATGGGCAGCGCCGCCGGCCCGAACCTCGCGGCGACCTGCGGCATCCACTCGGAGACTCCCCACAGGTCGCCCGGGCGCCACTTCCCGATGAGCGGTGCGGCCAGCTCATCGGGCCCGGCGACGAACAGGGCGATCTCGTCGAACGCGTACGAGGGGGTCTGCCCGCCTGCGGCGATCTGGGCGGCGATCCGGGAGGCGACCTTCTTCCACTCGTGCCGGGGCCGGTCCCATGAACGGTGCTCCGGGCGGGCGGAACTCCACGTGTCCCGCTCGCCCGGCCGCCACAGCACGGCCGGCTCGTCGGTACACACCAGGTCATTCACCACGACCGGCTTGCGGACCGTACGCGGACGGGTCCAGGGCGGGCTGACCAGCACCTCGGGCAGGGCTTCGAGCGGCGCGGCGGGGACGGCCGCGGCGGCCGTGATCTTGTTGATCCGCCCGGCGGCGTCGTCGCCGACGCTCGGGAGCACCTCGGCCACGAGCCCGGGATGGGCCAGCACGTGGGCGCGCAGCAGCGTGTCCAGGGCCTTGCCGCCAGAGGTGGCCAGCATCCGCATCGCCCGGCGCGGGAAGCGGGCCGCCGCGCGCAGGAACGCCGACTCGGCGTACTTGTGCTCGATCAGGTCGAGGAGCGCCCGCATGGCCGCGTCGCCCGGCAGGTCGGCGAGCACGCCCAGCAGCCGCCGCCGGCTCTCCGCGTCGTAGAGGTCGTCGAACCATCCGGCCAGCATCGGCACGGCCGCTTCCCCGATGCCGTCCACGAGAGTGGCGGGCAGCGCGAGCGAGCCGAACACGGAGTAGCCCCGTACGTGGCCCGCGACGAGCGCCGCGTGCTCGGGCGTGCTGACCGCGGAGACCAGGCCGAGGGCGAGATCCGGGTTGACGCGGCTCACTTCGGCGCAGTCGTCCGCGACCCACTCCACCTCGGTGGGCACCAGGTAGGAGGCCGCCACCCGATGGTGGAGCCCGCCTTCCCGGCTCACCGCCAGAGCCGCGACGACCTCGGCGTACTCGGCGTCCGGCGCCACCGAGAGGACGGCACGGACCCGCGAGGCGACTTCCATCCAGGGCCAGCCGTACCAGTGATCATGGGACTCATCGGTGGCGAGCCGCCGGAGCGGCTGGGCGTACCCGCCGACATGGAGACCCAGCGAGGCCAGTTCGGTCACGGCGGTCGCCGCGAACACCAGGCCGTGTTCGGCCGGCCAGACTTCGCCGAACAGGCGCAGCGACGTCCGCTCGTTCCACGGCAGCTGCGCGGCCACCACGGAGGCGACCACCGCGGCGCCCAGCGGTGTGGGCTCCCCGGCCAGGTGTGCCGCGCCAGCGGCGGTGATCTCCGGGTCGGAGCACTTCGCCAGAGAGTCGCGGATCAGCTGACGATGGGCGTCCACCCTCGCGGCGAGTTCCCTGGGCGCGCCCGCGTCCGGCCGCTTCACGGAGACCTTGACGCCACCCCGCCGCGGATGAAGAGCACGCAGCCAGGAGGCCGGCATCGTCAGCCGGTCCTCATCCTCGGCCGCGATCTCTGCCGGAGAGGTCACGGGCGGAGAGGTCACGGGCGGGGACGTCACCCGCGCGGCGGCCGCTTCGTCCTCCGTGTAGCCCTTGCGCAACTTCTCCGCCACCAGCTTGTCGGCCGCCACCGTGGCGGCGGCGGCCGAGCCGAACGACTTGACCTGCGTCTGACCGGCCGCGCCCAGCCGCCCGTAGCGGATGTTCAGCTCCGTGCCGTCCTGACGCACCTCCCAGAACTTCGCCGAACCGCCGCCGACATAGGTCAGCATCCGACCCGCGCTCATGCCGATACCTCCACGCTGCGTCTGGTGTAGACCCCGTCGCTCAAGGGACTTCAGGGGACTTCAGGGACTCCGAGCGACTTCGAGCGGCACGGCGGAGTGACCGCGCCGACTCGGATGTCTCGTCCTCGTGATCGTCAGCGCGAGTATCGCGCGCGGGACCGACAATCCGGCTCCGGCCGTCGGCCGCTCCGCCGGCGTCGTGGATGATTTGTGGCCTTCGTCGCCTCAGTGGTGTGAAATGTGAAGATCACTGATGCTGATCCCGAGTGAGACAGGCGAGAGCATGACAGGTGACCAGGGCCGCAGGGCCCTCGTGGTGCGGGGTGGCTGGGCAGGGCATGTCCCGGTGGAGGCCACCGAGCTGTTCATTTCGTTCCTGGAGAAGAACGGGTTCGAGGTGGTCCGGG
This sequence comes from Microbispora sp. H10885, assembly GCF_014161415.1. NCBI lineage: Bacteria > Bacillati > Actinomycetota > Actinomycetes > Streptosporangiales > Streptosporangiaceae > Microbispora > Microbispora sp. H10885. Next base: position 55,173 of record NZ_JABBWY010000020.1, read on the forward strand.
CCGACTCCCCGGCGCCGTACGCCGACAGCGCGTTCATGGCGGACGTCGATCTCATCGTGCAGTGCTACACGATGGGCACCATCGAGCCGGAGGAGATGCGCGGGCTGGACGCCGCGATCCGGGCGGGCACGGGGATGGCGGGATGGCACGGCGGCATCGCCGACTCCTTCCGCAGCGCCTCCGACTATCTTCACCTCATCGGCGGGCAGTTCGCCTGCCATCCGGGGAAGGATCCGGCCGAGTGGCGCGAGGGCGCGGAGGAGAACTACTTCGTGCCCTACACCGTGAACATCCTGCCCGAGGCGGCCTCGCATCCCATCACGGAGGGGATCGCCGACTTCGACCTCGTCACCGAGCAGTACTGGGTGCTGACCGACGAGTACGTCGACGTGCTGGCGACGACGACCCAGAAGGTCCGGCCGTGGGACCCCTGGCACCGGGAGGTCACCTCGCCGGCGATCTGGACCCGGCGGTGGGGGAGCGGGAAGATCTTCGTCGCGACCCCGGGCCACAACCTCGACGTCCTGCGGAACGACAGCGTGCGCACCGTCATCGAACGGGGGATGCTCTGGGCCTGCCGGTGAACGCGGGGAACCGCGGGCGCTGACGGCACGGAGAACGGCATGGAGAGGGGAGCGGGCGTGACCGCCCGCTCCCCTCTGTTCTTCACGTCGGCCGTACGTCGCGGCGTACGGCCCCGGTGGGTCAGCCGATCGTGCAGGCCGAGCCGTTCAGGCTGAAGGCCGAGGGGGTGGGGTTGCTGCCGTTGTGCGTGCCCTGGAAGCCGAACGTGGTGCTGGCGCCGGGCGCCAGCGAGCCGTTGTAGGACACGTTGCGGGCGGTGACCGACGAGCCGCTCTGGCTGACGTCGGCGTTCCAGGAGCTGGTGACCTGCTGGCCGCTGGAGAAGGACCAGGTCACCGCCCACCCGTTGATGGCGCTGCTACCGGTGTTGGTGACGGTGATGTTCGCGGTGAAGCCGTTGTTCCACTCGTTCTTCACGTAGGACACGCGGCACGGCCCGCCGCCCTGCGGCGAGGAGGGCGAGGTCGAGGGCGTGACCGAGGGCGAGGGACGGGTGGAGGGCGAGGACGACGGCGAGGCGGAGGGGCTCGTGGTGGTGCCGTTGATCGTGACGTTGGAGTTGCCGCTGCTCTGGTAGCCCTCGGTGGCGAGGATCTGGTAGTCGTGGCTGCCGAGCTGCATGCCGTAGCGGGCCCACGCGTCGAAGTGGTTGCCGACGGTGATCGTCCCACCGACCCGCTTCTGCTGGCGGACGCTCCAGTACTGGTTGAACGTCTGGTTGCCGTCGATCGACGGCGCGTTGTAGCGGGTCGTCTGGTAGACGTCGTAGGTGCCGCCGTCGCTGGTGACGGTGCCCTTGAAGGTGCCGGTTGGACGCCAGGAGCCCCAGCTGTCGACGATGTAGTACTCCACCAGCGGGCCGCGGGTCCATCCGTACAGGGCCAGGTAGGCGTTTCCGGAGGGGTTGAAGCTGCCGGAGTAGGTCACCGTTCTCCGCGCGCCGGGCTTCCAGCCCTTGCCGGCGACGAAGTTGTTGGTGTTGCGCCAGGAGGTGCTGTAGTTACCGCCCGATCCCAGGTCCATGGAGACGGTGCCCTGGCTGTCGGTCCAGAACGAGAAGAAGTAACCGTCGTGGGTGCCGGTCTGGTTGGTGGTGACGGCCGCGTGGGCCACACCGGGCAGCAGCGCCACCGCCGCGGCCAGCACCACCGCGGTCACACGGCCGGCCAGCAGCCTGATCCCGCCGCGTCCGCGGCTTCTCCGATGCACGTCGTTCATGTGCGTACTTCCTCCTCGTGAAAAGGCCGAAGGCGGCCAGGCGGCGTCGGTAGCCTGCACGGGTCACGGTCGCCACCGGACGTCGGCGTCGCACAACGCGGCGGAGGGTGACCGGTCGTCACAGGGGCGACCACCGGAGGACCACATCGCGGCCGGTGACCGGTTCCGACAGCGGTTGAGGCCCTTCGCCGACGAAACTATCGGTTGAACGGCGAAAGTGTCAGATGGCGTCTGCACCGCTGTCAACGCCGCGTGTGAGACGCGCCGAGATCGACGATCTCGCCTGAGTCATCACCCCTGGCCATCGCCCCTCGCGACCGGTCGTGGCGCGGAGCGGACGATGAAAATTTCGAGGAGGAGGCCGGTCGTCCCCGAAAACGGCACATGATCCCATCGTGCGATCAGTCGACGCACCCGCTTCGCCGCCCGCTGTGGCCGGAATCGTGAAATTTTCACCGGGACTGACCGGCTCTTCACCGCCCAGAGTTCGCCCTCGTGCGACGGGGCGATCGGCCACGACCAGCGTTTACGTGAATCGCCACCTGCCCAAAGGGGTCTGTGTCCCCTCCGAAATCGTTGACACCCCAAGTCAGGCGTGCCGATACTTTCGTCAATACGCCGATAGTTTCGGGATCAGGCCGATCAAGATTGCCGGCCGCGACTCTTCTCCCGGGCCGTTCTCGGCTTATTCATGAGGAGGAAGTACGTACATGAACGACGTGCACTTGAGAGGCCGCGGCCGTCTGCGGTCGTTGGTCGGCCGTGTGGCCGCGGTGGTGCTGGCCGCGGCGGTGGCGCTGCTGCCCGGTGTGGCCCACGCCGCCGTCACCACCAACCAGACCGGTACCAACAACGGCTACTTCTTCTCGTTCTGGACCGACAGCCAGGGCACCGTCTCCATGGATCTGGGATCGGGCGGTAACTACAGCACCTCCTGGCGCAACACCGGCAACTTCGTGGCCGGCAAGGGCTGGAAGCCCGGCGGACGCCGGACCATCACCTACTCCGGCAGCTTCAACCCGTCCGGAAACGCCTACCTGGCCGTCTATGGCTGGACCCGGGGCCCCCTGGTCGAGTACTACATCGTCGACAACTGGGGCACCTACCGCCCGACAGGGACGTACAAGGGCACGGTCACTTCGGACGGCGGCACCTACGACGTCTACCAGACGACCCGCTACAACGCGCCGTCGATCGACGGCAACCAGACGTTCAACCAGTACTGGAGCGTCCGTCAGCAGAAGCGGACCGGTGGGACGATCACCGTCGGCAACCACTTCGACGCGTGGGCCCGCTACGGCATGCAGCTCGGCAGCCACGACTACCAGATCCTCGCCACCGAGGGCTACCAGAGCAGCGGCAACTCCAACATCACCATCGGGGGCTCCGGCAACCCCACGTCGAACCCGACCACCACTCCGCCCCCCGGTAACGGCGGCTGCACCGCGACGCTCTCCGCCGGGCAGCAGTGGAGCGACCGGTACAACCTCAACGTCTCGGTGAGCGGTTCGAGCAACTGGACCGTGACGATGAACGTGCCGTCCCCGGCGAAGGTCCTCTCCACCTGGAACGTCAGCACCAGCTATCCCAGCTCCCAGCAGCTTGTCGCCAGGCCCAACGGCAGCGGCAACAACTGGGGTGTGACGATCCAGCACAACGGCAACTGGACCTGGCCGTCGGTCTCCTGCTCGGCGAGCTGACCCACCCGCCACACGGCACACGTGGCGCGGAGGGCTCGACCGCGAGGTGGCGGTCAAGGAGGTGCGGCTTCCGCTGGTCCTCGACGAGGAACTGCGGGCGGAGCTGTGCGCGCGCACCGAACGCGAGGGCC
>NZ_JABBWY010000021.1:0-15586 GCF_014161415.1 Microbispora sp. H10885
CCCCACCGCCCCACCAACCCCTCGGCCTCCCCCGCCGAGCACCCCACCGACACCATCCCCCCACGACCCGCCAGCACCCGCCGGATCGGACCACCCCGCGCCACCACCAACCGCGCCGCATCCCCCAAACTCAACGCACCCGCCACACACGCCGCCGCGATCTCCCCCTGCGAATGCCCCACCACCGCCGACGGCACCACCCCCACCGACCGCCACACCTCCGCCAGCGACACCATCACCGAGAACAACGCCGCCTGCACCACCTCGTCCCGCTCCAACAGCACCCCCGCACCCCCACCGGGACCACTACCGGGACCGCTGCGCAGCACCTCCCCCAACGGGAAATCCACCAACGGCTCGAACGCCGCCACACACTCCTCCACCCGCGCCGAAAACACCGGCGACTCCACCAGCAGACCCGCCGCCATCCCCGCCCACTGCTGCCCCTGACCCGGGAACACGAAGACCGGGCCCGGGTTCGTCGTCGTCGCGGAGCCCTCCACGAGGGTGTCCGCGGGCTCCCCGGCGGCCAGCGCCTCCAGGCCCGTACGCAGGTCCTTCCGGCCGGAGCCGACGACGACGGCGCGATGCCTCAGGGTGGCGCGCCCGGCGGCGAGGGACAGGCCGACGTCGGCGTCGGCGACCTCCGGCTCCGCGTCGAGGCGCGCGAGCAGTCCCGCCGCCATGGCGCGCAGCGCCGGGCGCGACTTGGCCGACAACGGCCACGCGACGGCCGGCAGGTCCGCGGACGGACGCACTACGGGCTCTTCGTCACCGGGCACTTCGTCACCGGCCTCCCCCGCGGTCTCGGCCGGCGCCTGCTCGATCAGCGCGTGCGCGTTGGTGCCGCTGATGCTGAAGGACGAGACTCCAGCCCGGCGCGGCCCGCCCGTCGACGGCCACGGCGTCGTCTCGGTCAGCAACCTGACGTCGCCCGCGGACCAGTCGACGTGCGGGGTGGGCTCGTCGATCCCGATGCTCGGCGGCATGACGCCGTTGCGCATGGCCATGACCGTCTTGATCACCCCGGCGATGCCCGCGGCGGCCTGGGTGTGGCCGATGTTCGACTTCACCGAGCCCAGATACAGCGGACGTTCCCGGTTCCGGCCGTACGTGGCCAGCAGCGCCTGGGCCTCGATGGGGTCGCCGAGACGGGTGCCCGTCCCGTGCGCCTCCACCATGTCCACGTCCGACGGCGCCAGCCCGGCGGCGGCCAGCGCCTGCCGGATCACCTGCTGCTGGGCGGCTCCGTTCGGCGCGGTCAGGCCGTTGGACGCGCCGTCCTGGTTCACCGCGCTGCCGCGTACGACGGCCAGGACCTCGTGACCGGCGCGGCGGGCGTCCGACAGCCGCTCCAGGACGAGCATCCCCACGCCTTCGGCGAAGGAGGTCCCGTCCGCGGCGGCGGCGAACGCCTTGCAGCGGCCGTCCGCGGCGAGCCCGCCCTGGCGGGTGAACTCGACCAGCAGCGCGGGCGTCGACATCACCGCGACGCCCCCGGCCAGCGCCACCGAGATCTCGCCCCGGCGCAGCGCGTGACACGCGTCGTGCAGGGCGACCAGCCCGGACGAGCACGCCGTGTCGATCGTGACCGCGGGACCCCGCAGGTTGAACGTGTACGCGATCCGCCCCGACGCGATGGCGTTCGTGTTGCCGTTGACGAGGAACCCGCCGAGTCCGGGCGTCCCCCGGCTCGACGTGGCCATCGGGATCGCGTAGTCGCCGGCCATCATGCCGACGTAGACGCCGGTGGCGCTGCCGCCCAGCGACTCGGGCGGGATGCCCGCCCGTTCGAGCGCCTCCCAGACGATCTCCAGCAGCAGGCGGTGCTGTGGATCCATCGCCACCGCCTCGCGCGGCGAGATCTCGAAGAACTCGGCGTCGAAGCAGGCGGCGTCGTGGAGGAAGGCGCCGTGCCGCGAAGCGCACCGCGACGCCGGGTCCTCGCTGTCGGGGCCGAGCGCGGCGAGGTTCCAGCCGCGGTCCTCGGGGAACCCGGTGACGCCGCTGTCCCCGTTCTCGACCAGCCGCCAGAGGTCCTCGGGCGAGCGGACGTCACCGGGGAACCGGCAGGCCATGCCCACGATCGCGATCGGCTCCGCGTGGCTCCCCTCGGCCTCCGCGAGACGCTCCCTGGTCTCCAGCAGTTCCGCTGTCACGCGCTTGAGGTAGCCGCGCAGTCTCTCCTCGTTTTCGGCGCCCACGGACAACTCTCCCCTCGTCCCCCCGCGCGCAGATCTCGGATCGCGCCGGAGCCCCGCCCCGTCTGTCGGCTCACGACGGAATCACGCTGCCTGCGCATCCTCTGGCTGCGCCGGGGACAGGGTCCAGGCAGAATTAGCGGCGAAACCTGTTACACATTGCGGATCGGCAGAAAGTGCCGGATAACGGGCTCTGGCCGGTCACTTCGGATAGTCGCCATCGGTTCTGCCTGGACCCCGCCCGCGTGAGTGCGCATGATCCGGTCGCATCCCCGGTGAATCCGACGCCGGGCATCGTGCTCAGACCGACGGAGGTCCGACTGTGGTCTTCAAACCCACCCGCGGCGATCTGCCCGCCCGTTTCGGCCCGGGGATCCCGAACGTGCCGCCGATCGGGCCGTCGACGCTCGACGCCGACGTCTACCGGGACCCCGAGCGCTTCGAGCAGGAACGGCTCCGGGTCCTCAACCGGAGCTGGCAGATCATCTGCCGTTCCAGCGAGATCCCCGGTCCCGGTGACCACCACGTGTGGGAGGGCCATGGAGAGAGCATCGTCGTCACCCGGCGCAAGGACGGCGGGCTGGCCGGCTTCCACAACGTCTGCCAGCATCGCGGCACCCGGATCGTGGTCGAGAACGGCGTCGGGGCACGCCGGTTCACCTGCCGCTGGCACAACTGGGCCTACGACGTCGAGGGCAGGGTGATCGGCGTTCCGGATCGGCCCGACTTCGACCGCGCCACTCTGGACGGCCTGTGCTCCCCCGCCGTCGAACTCGACGAATGGGGCGGCTGGGTGTGGGCGGTCCTGGCGGGGCCGGGCGTGGCGGGGCCGCTGCTCGACTGGATCGGCCCGGAGCTCGCCGGCGACCTCGGGGCCTTCCGCATGGAGGACATGAAGCTCGTCGAGAAGGTCGAATGGGAGGTCGACGTCAACTGGAAGGTCGTCATCGACGCCTTCAGCGAGTTCTACCACGCGCAGGCGCTGCACCAGATCCCCGCCGCCGACGTGAAGGACGCCCGGCAGGCGACGATGGACGTCTTCGGCCGCAACGGCATGATGGTCGTGCCGTTGATGGGCGTGCTGGAGGAGCTACGCCGGACGCTCGACCACACCTCCCTCGCGATCTGCAACTACAACCTGTTCCCCAGCGCGGTCTTCAACTGCCACAACGTGCACACCCAGCTTTTCCGCTCGGTGCCGCTCGGCGTGAACAGGACCCGCTTCGAGGCGTGGGAACTGCAGTACGACACGGACGACGAGGACTACCAGGACATCGCGGAGATGCTCTGGGAGGGCATCAAGGCCGTGGTGCAGCAGGACGTCGACGAATGGGTCAACGTCGCGGCCGTCGCCCGGTCGTCGGCGTACCGGCGGAACATCTTCAACGAACGCGAGTGCCTGATCACCCACTTCCACCGGGTCTGCGATGACATGCTCACCGGGGGCGACGGGCTGGGTCTCGAACCCGAGCGGACGATGGCGCGGCCGCCCCGATCGTGAGCGGGCCCGCGTGACGGCCGGCCCGGCGCGGGTGCCGCCGGGCCGGCCGGACTACCGGATTGGTCCGCAGTGCTTCGGCCTTCAGGCCGGGGGTGGAGCGGACTTGCTTGCGTAGCCGGGCAGGAAAAGCCGATCCGCGGCCAAGGCGGATCGGCGTCCAGGAGGGCTCAGACGGGGCGGTTCTGCTGCTCAATGTACTGGTGCAGGACGCTGATCGGTGTGCCGTCCACGCTTCCCGCGAAGTAGGAGCCCGACCACAGCTTGTTCGCTCGGTAGTAGGGGCGGGCCAGTTCGGGGAACTCCTGTCGTATCCGGCGGGAGGAGACGCCCTTGAGGCTGTTGACGAGCCGGAACAGGGCGATCTTGGGCGGAAAGTCCACCAGCAGGTGTACGTGGTTGGCCTCGCCGTTGAACTCGGCCAGTTCGGTCTCGAAGTCGGCGCAGACGTCCCGCATGATCTGCTCCATGCGTTCCAGGTGTGCCCCGGTGAATACCCGATGCCGGAACTTGGTCCCGAAAACCAAGTGGGCCCGCGGGACGAAAACGCAATTTCTTCCGGTTCTGATGTCTCAATATTCGATCACAGGCCGATTGATATGGTCACGGTGTGCAGCTCAGGTACAACTTCCGCCTCTATCCGACGCCGGGCCAGCGTCACGCTCTGGCCCGTGCGTTCGGGTGTGCGCGGGTGGTGTTCAACGACGGGCTGCGCGCACGGCAGGACGCTCGGGAACAAGGCATGCCGTACATCTCGGACGGGGAGTTGTCCAAGCGGGTCATCACGCAGGCGAAGAAGACCCCCGATCGTGCCTGGCTGGGCGAGGTGTCCGCCGTGGTGTTACAGCAGGCGCTGGCGGACCTGAACAAGGCGTACTGGAACTTCTTCGACTCGGTCACCGGAAAGCGGAAGGGCCCGAAGATCGCCCCGCCCCGCTTCCGGTCACGCAAGGACAACCGGCAGGCGATCCGCTTCACGAAGAACGCCCGGTTCTCCCTCGCCCCTGGCGGGAAGCTGCGCCTGCCGAAGATCGGTGACATTCCAGTCCGCTGGTCACGGGACCTGCCCACCGAACCGTCCAGCGTGACGGTGGTCAAGGACGCGGCCGACAGGTACTTCGCCTCGTTCGTCATCGAGACCGGCAAGGCCCCGCTTCCGGAGACGGCCGCCGAAGTGGGGATCGACCTCGGGCTGTCCCACTTCGCCGTCACCTCTGACGGCCGGAAGGTGGACAACCCGCGTTTCCTCCGCCGCGCCGAGCGGCGCCTGCGCAAGGCACAGCAGGAGCTCTCCCGTAAGGAGAAAAGTTCAGCGAACCGCCAGAAGGCCAGGGCCAAGGCCGCCACGGCACATGCCAGGGTGGCCGATGCGCGCCGTGACTGGGCACACAAGCTCTCCACCCAGATCATCCGTGATAACCAAGCGGTGTACGTGGAGAACCTCGCCGTGTCCGGCCTCGGGCGCACCCGCCTTGCCAAGTCCGTTCACGATGCGGGCTGGTCGCAGTTCGTCGCAATGCTGGAGTACAAGGCGGCGCGGTACTGCCGCCACTTCGCCAAGATCGACCGATGGTTCCCCTCCTCCAAGCTCTGCTCTGGCTGCGGGACCGTCGCCGAATCGATGCCGCTTGCGATCCGGTCGTGGACCTGCCCGTGCGGGGCGGTCCACGACCGGGACATCAATGCGGCGATCAACATCGTGGCCGCCGGACGGGCGGACAGGCTAAATGCCTGTGGAGCGCGGGTAAGACCGGGGCCTGCCCCGGCACAGCGCGAGGAAGCAGGAAGCTTCAGAGGTGCCGCATGAAGCGGCACGGGCTGAATCCCCGGCCTTCAAGGCCGGGGAGCGCGTCAAAGCACGCGGAGCCGCCCCCAGAGGGCGGACCACCGCTCCCGCTGCTCCTCGCACAGCCAGATCGGGGCGCCCTGGAACGTGTTCCTCACGTTCAGGCCGTTGTCGACCGCCGCGACGCGGCGGACCCGGGTGAAGGAGTCGCGCAGCCGGGCCGGCGGGTCTCCGACGTACAGCGTGACCGTGGCGTCGTCGGGGGGCGGGCCGAAGTACCAGAAACCCCGGTGCGGGCTGTAGCCGTGCGGCAGCCCGCGTGCGGGGCCGTAACGCTCGATCGCGCTCGCGCTCCAGTAGTGGCCGGTGACGACCACGGTGCGCCTCCGGACCTCCGGCGGCAGGGCCCGGTACGCCCCGGCCACCGCGTCGGCGAGCTCCGGCCAGCCGACGCTCTCGGCGTTGACGAGGTTCTCCGCGCCGTCCTGCCCGGCGAGGGTCTCCACCGGCCGCACCGGCAGCACCGCGAGCACCATGGCCGCCGACAGCACGGCCAGGGGCCACGCCACCCATACCGGCCACCGGCCGCGTACGCGGTCGAGACCCACCGCGCCCGCGGCCCACAGTGCCGGGAACAGCCCCGTCACGTAGTAGCCGGCGCCGAAGGTGAGGACGAACACCAGAACCAGCCCGGCCAGGGCCCACCCGAGGAAGCGATACTCGGGCGTCCGGAGCGCGCGCCACAGTCCGTACACGAGCAGCGGCGTGCCGAGGACGCCCGCCGAGCCCAGCAACAGCAGGAAGAACCCCGCCGGGCTGTGCTCCCCGGCCAGCACGGCGCCCAGCTCCAGCTGGGGCCAGCCGTTGCGGGCCTGCCACAGCACGGCCGGGACGCAGGACAGCGCCGCCACCGCCATGCCGGCGAGGAACCACCGGCGCCGCAGCAGCTCGCGCGGCCCGGCGGCCGCGATCGCCACGCCCGCGACCAGCCAGAAGAACACGATCGTGTACTTGCCCTGCAGCGCGAGCCCGGTGACCAGTCCCGACCACAGCAGCAGCCGGTCGTCGCGCAGCCGGACCCAACGGACCAGCAGCCAGGTGACGACGATCCACAGGAACGTGTCCACGGGCGTGGTGGCGAGCACGTGCCCGCCCGCGCCCAGCACCGGCGACCCGGCGACGGCGACGGCGGTCAGCAGCTGCGCCCGCCGGGTGCCGCCCATCTCACGGGCGATCGCCGCGGCGAACAGCACTCCGCCCACGGCGCACACCAGGGCGGGCAGCCGCATCACCGCCAACGATCCCGGAGCGACGACGTCCATCGCCCGCGCGAGCAGCGGCAGCAAGGGGGGCTGGTCGGCGAATCCCCAGTCGAGGTGGTGACCCGCGGCCCAGAAGTACAGCTCGTCTCCGAAGTAGCCGTACCGCCCGCCGGTCAGCGCGAGCGCCAGGCCGAGCGCGCCCGCCACGGCGAGCACCGGCCAGGAGCCGGCGACGCCCGCGGCGGCCCGTCGCGGGGCGCGTACGCCGGCGGGCTCGTCCACGGCGGCCCCCGCCCCCGCTCCCACGCCGGCTCCCACCCCCGCGCTCGCCCCGGCGCTCACCGAGACTGGTCCGGGTGGGCCCGGCCGAGCTGCCCGGCGATGACGTCGGCGACGGCCGTCCAGTGCTCCTTCAGGTAGAAGTGCCCGCCCGGGAACACGTGCATCCGGAACTCGCCGGAGGTGTGGTCGCGCCACGCGTCGACCTCGTCCGCGCTCGCCTTGGGATCGTCGTCGCCGGTCAGCGCGATCGTGGGGCAGCCGAGCCTCGGCCCGGGCCGGTACCGGTAGGTCTCGACCGCCCGGTAGTCGCTCCGCAGCGCCGGCAGGATCATCTCGACCACCTCCGGGTCGTCCAGGACCCGCGCGTCCGTGCCGCTCAGCCGCTTCATCTCGGCGACGAGAGCGCTGTCACCGCCCAGGTGCACGATCTCGTCGTCGTGGCGGTCCCGCGAGGGGGCCCGCCTGCCCGACACGAACAGCGCCGCGGGGTCGAGACCGCGCCGCCGCTTCATCCGGGTCGCCACCTCGAAGGCGATCATCGCGCCCATGCTGTGCCCGAAGAGCGCGACCGGCCCGCCCATGAGGGGTTCCAGCGCGTTGAAGGCCTCGTCGGCGAGCTCGTCGATGGTGGACAGGCAGCGCTCGCGCAGCCGGTCCTGCCGTCCGGGGTACTGCAACGCCAGCACCCGGTTGCTGGACCGCAGCAGGCCCGACAGCGTGGAGAAGTAGCTCGCCGATCCGCCCGCGTGCGGGAAGCAGACGAGGGTGGCGGACCCCGCGGGTCCGTGCGTCCCGGGTCCGTCGTGGTAGCGGCGGATCCACACGTCATCGAGGAGTGTCTCGGTCAAGGGTGCTTCCGATCGTCGAGGGAGATCGTCGCGGGGAACCGCGCGAACGAGGTCAGGGGTCACTCGGGGAGTCGCTCAGCCGGTCACCCGGTGAATCACTCAATGAGTCACTCGGTGAGCACTCAGGGGGTCGTTCAGGTCACGAACAGCCGGTCCCGCCCCAGCGCGGGAGGGACGTGGTCGCCCACGTACGCCGCCAGACCGGCGAGGAGGCGGTCGATGTCGTCGTCGTCGTTGTACGGGGCGAGCCCGACGCGCACCCCGCCCCGGTCGCCCAGGCCCAGCCGCCGGGACGCCTCGGCGGCGTAGAAGGTGCCGGACTCGGTGTCGATGCCGAGGGCCGCGAGGTGGTGCGAGACGTCCCGGGGGTCGTGCCCCGCCACGCTCAGCAGCAGGGTGGGCGTCCGGCTGGCGGCCCGGGAGTGCACCGTGACCTGGGGCAGCTCGGCGAGCCCCCGCTCCAGCCGGAGCCGGAGCGCGTCCTCGTGCGCCTCGATCGCGCCCAGCGCGGCCACGAGGCGCTCCCGGCGGGTGCCCGCCCGCACGGGGCTCAGCCCGGCCAGGAAGTCCACCGCCGCCCGGACCCCCGCGAGCACCTCGTACGGCAGGATGCCGAGCTCGAAGCGCTCGGGCACAACGTCGGTCGCGGCAGGCAGTTTGTCGGGGCTCAAGGTGCGCAGCAGCTCCGGCCGCGCGGCCAGCACCCCGAGGTGCGGCCCGAAGAACTTGTACGCGGAGCAGGCGACGAAGTCGGCGCCGAAGCTGTCGAAGTCGACGCTGACGTGCGCGCTGTAGTGGGCGGCGTCGACGTAGCACAGCGCGCCCGCCTCGTGCGCCAGCCGGGTGATCTCCCGGACCGGCGGCCTGGTGCCGATCAGGTTCGAGGCGGCGGTCACGGCGACGAGGCGGGTCCGGTCCGACAGGACCCGCCGGACGTGGTCCGCCGTCAGCTCGCCGGTCTCCGGGTCGAAGTCGGCCCACCGGACGGTCGCCCCGGCCTGGGCCGCCGCCAGCACCCACGGCTGGACGTTGGACTCGTGGTCGAGCCGGGTCACCACCACCTCGTCACCGGGAGCCCAGGTCTTGGCCAGCGTCCGGGAGAACTCGTGGGCGAGCTGGGTGGCGTTCCGCCCGAACACGATCCCGCCCGGGTCCGCGCCGAAGAAGTCGGCGAGCGCCTGCCGCGCCTGGACGACGATGGCGTCCGCGTTGCGCCCGCCGGTGGTGTTGCTGCTCCGGTTGGCGAGCGGGCTGGACATCGCCTCCACGATCGCGTCGATCACCGCCCGCGGCACCTGCGGGCCGCCGGGGCCGTCGAAATGGGCCGAGCCCGCCCCGAGCGCGGGAAACTCGGCCCGTAAGGCGGCGACGTCGTACGGATGGAAGACGGTCACGTGTGCCCCCAGATCGAAACAGACAGCGGAGAAAGATTCCGCCTGGCGGGATCATTCACCCCCGCACTCCGCGGAACCAGGCAGAAACGGCGGAGAAGCTGCCGGCGCACCGGCCACCTCGCAGGTCTCACGTCCGGTCGTCGGCCGCGGCGCGGCCGGCCAGCCGGTCGAGCGCCGCGAGGACCCTCCCGGCGCCGTCCTCGGCGGCGATCCGCCCGCTCAGCGCTTCGGCCGCCGCCCGGTACCCGGGCCGGGACACCGCCGCGGAGATCGCCGCGGTGAGGCGGTCGACGCTGAGCTTCCGGTACGGAACCGGCGCGGGACCGGCACCCAGCGCCTCGATTCGGCCGCCCCAGAACGGCTGGGAGCCGAGGATGGGGATGGTCACGGTGGGCACGCCGGCGCGGAGCCCGGCGGCGGTCGTGCCGGCCCCCGCGTGGTGGACCACCGCGGCCATCCTCGGGAACAGCCACTCGTGCGGCGTCTCGCCGATCGTGACGACGTCGTCGGAGTGGCCGGTCAGCCCGGCCCACCCGGCCTGGAGCACGCCGCGCCGCCCGGTGCGCCGCAGCGCCTCGCCGACGATCCCAGCGATCTTCTCGGCCTCCTGCCCGGACATGCTCCGGCTGCCGAAGCCGACGAAGACCGGGGGCGGCCCCGCGGCGAGGAAGTCCGCGAGATCCGCGGGCGGCCGCCAGCCGGGCGCGACCGCAGGCCAGAGGTAGCCGGACATCTCCATCGTCTCCGGCCAGTCCGCCGGCCGGGGCAGCGCGGCCGGGCTGATCCCGTGCAGCACCGGCGTCCGCGCGATCTGCCGGGCGATCTCCCGCCGGCTCAGCGCGGGCAGTCCCAGCCCCGCGCGCAACTGGTTCGTCGCGCCGTCCAGCAGCAGCGAGAAGACGCCGTTCATCAGGTGATGGGCGGTGCGGTTGCCCCACGGCCCCAGCGAACGGCTGATCGGCAGGTAGGTCGGCGGATACTCCGCGGTGGGATAGAGCGGGTCGAGGAACACGCCGGCGCAGGGGATGCCGAGGCTCTCGGCGACCTGAAGCCCCGGCATCGCGGGCAGCGACAGCAGCAGGACGTCCGGCCGGTGCGACCGGGCGGCGTCGAGGATGACCCGGCCGCGGTCGAGCACCGACTCCCGCATGCTCCGGATCGCCTGCCTGCCGTCCTCGGCCTGGGTCCACCCGCCGGCCGCCGCCGGGTCGCCGGAGACCTCCCGGAACTCGGCGCCGGTGGCGCGGACCATGCCGGCGAACCGGGGATAGGCCGCGACGGCGACCTCGTGCCCGCCCTCCCCCAGCCGGGCCGCGAGCCCTGTGTACGGCGCGACGTCGCCCATCGTGCCCAGCGCGACGATCAGTACTCGCATGGGGATCCTCCCGGCTGCCGGCGGCCGTCGTACGCGGTCACGCGTCGAACTCCTGGTGCCGCGCGGTGAGCTTCTCCAGGGTGGGCACCACGTCGGCCGGGCTCGGGTCACTCGCCATCTCGGCCTGGAGCCGCTCGGCGCCGTCGGCGAACCGCTCCTCCGCCAGCAGCCGCTCCAGCCCGCCACGCAGCGCGGCCGGAGTCAGCGCGTCCTGCGGGACCATCAGTCCGGCGCCGATCTCGGCGGTCCGCCGCGCCCGGTAGAAGTTGTCCCAGACCGAGGGGAAGACGAACTGCGGCACGCCGTACGCGGCCGCCGTGGACCAGGTCCCCGCGCCGCCGTGGTGGGCGATGGCCGAGCAGGTGGGCAGCAGCGCGTGCAGCGGGACGAAGTCCACCGCGCGGACGTTGTCCGGCAGCGTCGCGGCCCGTTCGCGCTGTTCGGCGTTCAGGGTCGCGACGACCTCGACGTCCAGGTCGCCGAGCGCGTCGAACAGGCCGGTGAGGGAGCCGACGAGGTAGTCCGCGCCGTCCCTGGCGGTCAGCCCGACGGTCACGCACAAGCGCGGGCGCTCCGGCGGCCGGCGCAGCCAGCCGGGCAGCACCGAGGTGCCGTTGTACGGGACGTAGCGCATGGGCACCGTGGGCTCGCCGAGCGGCAGCCGGATGCTGACCGGCATCTGGTCGATCGTCCAGTGCCCGCGGACCACGGTCTCGTCGAAGGTCAGATCATGGCGGTCGAGCACCTCGCCGAGCCAGTCGGCCAGGGGGTCGCGGTGCGGTCCGCCCGGCCGGGCGGCGAGATGGCCCAGGAACGCCACCCGCTGGTCGAGGAACAGGTCCGCACCCCAGAGCAGCCGGGCGTGCGCCGCCCCCGCCGCCCTGGCGGCGATCGCCCCCGCGAACGTGAACGGCTCCCAGATCACCAGGTCCGGCCGCCAGTATCGGGCGAAGTGCACCAGGTCGTCGATCATGGCGTCACCGTTGACGTGCGCGAAGAACGCCTTCGGCAGCATGTCGTGGAGCGCGCCGACGAACTCCGCGGAGTGCACCTCGGGACGGGCGGGGTCGAGGTCGACGGCGTTCCACGGCGTGCCGGCGTCGTCGACCTCGACACCCGACATCGCCCCGCCCATCTCCCGGTCGTCGCCGACCGGTACGGCGGTCAGCCCGGCCGCGGTGATCGTACGGGTGAGGGCGGGCTGGCTCGCCACCCGCACCTCGTGCCCGGCGGCCCGCAAAGCCCAGGCCAGCGGGACGGAACCGAGATAATGGGCGTCCAGGGCGAACGATGTGAACAGAACACGCAAAACGATCAGTCTCCTCCGGATTCATGACGTCGTCGGTTGCCTGGGAGGCGGTGCCAGGCCTGGGAGCGGGCCTTGATGACAGGCCCACTGAGGTGTCCGCGAACTTGGCCGGGTCGGTCACCGCGCCTGCCTTGTCGGTAACCGCACCGGCCTGGTCGGTAACCACGCTGACTTGGTCGGTCACTGCGCCGGCTTGGTCGGTCATCGGGCTGGCTTAGTCGGTCACTGCGCCGGCCTGGTCCATCACTGCGCTTCGCCGGCCTGGTCCATCGCTGCGCTTCGCCGGCCTGGTCGGTCACTGCGCCGGAAGGAACCTCCGGTCCTCGCGAAGCCCGCTTCGCTGGGCCTTCGCTGCGGTCCTCGGTCCCTTCCGCTCCGCTCCCTCCACCCCGGTGAACGTTGGCGGACAGCGCACTAGGAGGCCGCGCCGATCGCCCGGTCGATCAGCGCGAACATCTCGTCGTCGGTGGCGT
Source organism: Microbispora sp. H10885 (assembly GCF_014161415.1). Taxonomy (NCBI): domain Bacteria; kingdom Bacillati; phylum Actinomycetota; class Actinomycetes; order Streptosporangiales; family Streptosporangiaceae; genus Microbispora; species Microbispora sp. H10885. The sequence goes on from NZ_JABBWY010000021.1 coordinate 12,429, forward strand.
CGTCCACGGCCGCCGAGCCGACCGCGGGGGCGCCGGTCGCTCCCGCGGCGTGCCTGGCGGTCAGGGCCTTCAGCCGGGCGACGAGCGCCGCCCGCTCCGCGTCCGTCACGGCCGGCGAGCCGAGAGCCTCGTCCAGGTCGTCGAGCCGGGCCAGCAGCGCCTCGGCCGCGCCGGGCCCGTCGGGGTCCGGTTCGTCCGTCAGTAGCTGTGGCCGCAGGTAGGCGACGAGATCCGCCGGCGTGGGATGGTCGAACACCAGCGTCGCGGGCAGCCGCAGCCCGGTCGTCTCGGCAAGCCGGTTGCGCAGGTCCACCGCGAGCAGCGAGTCGAACCCGAGGTTCTTGAACGACTGGGCGGGATCCACGGCGGTGCCCGGCTCGTACCCCAGCACCATCGCCACGTGCCCGAGGACCAGGTCGGTGAGCGTCCGATGCCGCCGCGCCGCGGGCATGGCCGCCAATCGGTCCGCCAGCGACTCCACCGCCACGGGCGCGGCCGCCGCCGCCCGCCTCCGGGTCATGCCGCGCAGCAGCGAGGACGACACCTCGCCGAGATCGAGGCGGATCGGCACCAGGACGGCGTCGTCGCGGGCGACGGCCGCGTCGAACAACGCCAGGCCCAGCTCGGCGGACATCGGCAGGACCCCACTGCGGGCCATCCGGCCCCGCCCGCCGGCCTCGCCCGCGCGGCCCGCCATCCCGCCGGCCTCCGCCCAGACGCCCCAGGCCAGCGACGTCGCGGGCAGTCCTTCGGCCCGCCGCCGGACCGCGAGCGCGTCGAGGAAGGCGTTGGCCGCGGCGTAGTTGCCCTGGCCCGGCCCGCCGAACGTGCCCGCCGCCGAGGAGAACAGGATGAACGCGGACAGGTCGGCGTCACGCGTCAGCTCGTGCAGGTTCACCGCGGCGTCCACCTTGGCCGCGAACACCGTGTCGATCCGCTCCGGCGTGAGAGATTCGATCACCCCGTCGTCGACCACCCCCGCGGCGTGGATCACCGCGGTCAGCGGGTGGTCGAGCCCCGCGAGGACCCTTTCCAGCTCCCCGCGGTCGGAGGCGTCGCAGGCGGCGAACGTCACCGACGCGCCCGCCTCGGCGAGGCCGGCGGCGAGTTCGTCGGCCCCGGGCGCGGCGGAGCCACGGCGGGACAGGAGCAGCAGGTGCCGCGCGCCGTGCGCGGCGACCAGATGCCGGGCCACCACCGGGCCCAGGCCGCCGCTGCCGCCGACGATCAGCACCGTGCCCTCGGGGTCGAGCGGGCGCGACGGCGCGGCGGGCGCCTCCCGCACCCGGGTCAGCCGCAGGGCGTACGGCCTGCCGTTCCGTACGGCCAGTTGAGGTTCCCCCGTCGCCGCCGCCGCGGCCACTGCCGTCGTGCAGTCGTCCCGGCCGCGATCACGGTCCGTGTCGCGGTCGCGACCATCGTCATGGCCGTGGTCGCGGTCGGGGCCTTGGCCGTGGGCGTGAGCGGGGTCGTTGTCATGGGCGTGATCATGGTTACGGGTGTCGTCGACGTCGACGAGTACGAAGCGGCCGGGGTGCTCGGCCTGCGCCGCCCTGACCAGTCCCCACACCGCCGCCTGTCCCGGGTCGCCCTCAGCGCCTCGGGTGACGACGACCAGTTTCGCGTCCGCGAACCGTTCCTCCGCCAGCCATCGCTGCGCCAGGGCCAGGACGCGGCGCGTGTTCAGGCGGGCGGCCGACGCCGTGTCGCCGTCCCCTTCTCCGTCGGCATCTCCGCCAGCGTCTCGGTCGGCCGCCTCTGCACCGGCCGCCTCTCCAGCGGCGGCGCTCAGATCGATGGCGACCGCGGCGGGCACCTGCTCGGGCACGTCGTCGAGGTCGTCGGCGAAGAGGATCGCGGCGGCGGGCGGCGCGTCCACGGGCACCCACTCCGGGCGGAAGAGGCAGTCCGCGCCGGGGGCGCGCGTCCCGGGCAGCCGGTCGGCCGAGAACGGCCTGGCCACGACGGATCCCACCGAGGCGACCGGCACGCCTCGCGCGTCGCAGATGTCGAGCGAGCACGCCTCCTCGCCCCGCTGCACGATGCGGACGCGCAGATCCGTGGCCCCCGACCGGTGGAGTGCGACGTCCGTCCAGGAAAACGGCAGCCGCGGCGCCGGCGCGCCGTCCCCATCACGGCCGACGAACATCGCGTGCAGCGCCGCGTCGAACAGGGCCGGGTGCAGGCCGTACCCATCGGCCATGTCGAAAGCGGCCGCACCGGAGGCGGCGTCCTGTGCCAGGCTCACCTCCGCGTAGGTCTCGTCCCCCTGCCTCCACACACGGCGCAGCCCTTGGAAGGCGGGGCCGTAGTGGAATCCGCTGTCGCCGAGACGGTCGTACAGGCCGTCGACGTCGAGCTCGGGGGCGGGCGGCGGCCAGCGCGTGAGCGAGACGGCCTCGCCACCGGGGCGGGACGCGAGGAAGCCCACGGCGTGCGTCGTCCAGCCGGCGTCGTCGGGCTCGTCCTCGCCGAGGGAGTACACGGCGATCCCGCGTCGTCCCGCGTCGTCCGGCGCGTCGACGACGACCTGCAGCCGCACTCCGCCGTCGGGCGGGAGGGCCAGGGGCGACTGCAGCGTGAGCTCTTCGAGCAGGTCGCAGCCGGTCTGCCGGCCCGCGTGCAGGGCGAGCTCGACGAGCGCCGTCCCGGGCAGGAGGGGGACGTCGTGCACCGCGTGGTCGGCCGGCCAGGCATACGTGCCGAGGGAGAGCTTCGCCGTGAACAGGAAGCCGCCGGACGCCGGCAGCGGCGCCGCGGCGTCGAGCAGCGGGTGGCCGGGCTCGGACAGGCCGAGCCCCGCGGCGTCCCGCTCCCGCCGCGCGGGGGCGTCGAGCCAGAACCGGCGCCGCTGGAACGCGTATGTGGGCAGGTCGATCGTCTTCCCCCCGCCGCCGAGAAGGGCGGTCCAGTCGACGGTGGCGCCGTGGGTGTAGGCCTCGGCCGCCGACGTCACAAACCGAGTGAAACCGCCGTCGCCCCGCCGCAACGAGCCGACCACCCCCGCCTCGACACCCGCCTCCTCGACAACCCCCCGCAACCCCAACCCCAGCACCGGATGCGCCCCACACTCCACGAACAACCGGTAACCATCACCCAGCAACGACCCCACCGCACCCGCGAAATCCACCGGCCGCCGCAAATTCTCAAACCAATAC
>NZ_JABBWY010000022.1:0-14220 GCF_014161415.1 Microbispora sp. H10885
TAAGGAAAGGCACCGTCAAAGGAATCCGCCACCAACACGGTGACGGGGTCATGCATGATTCATGCACTGGCTTTTAGCACACTGTTGAGTTCTCAAGAAACGGACGCGACCACCATCACCCAGAACCTTTGAATCAGGTCCCACGCTCCGGGGCGTTTTCCGTTGTGCCTTTATTCTGTCCGGTCTCGTTATTCGTGTCAAATCGAGGTGATTTGCACTGAATTCCGATTTCCGGCCGAGAATTCCGGCCACCCCGTCTCCGGGGCAACCCCCTCGAACTTACCTGATCCGCGACACTCCGTCGAACCGCGACGAGGTGACCCGAGATCGGGTGAGAGGAAGGGAGTGCAGAGAGCCTAACAGCCGGATCCCCTTCGGGTATTCCGACTCGCCGACTCTCTGCGCGTGCACAAAGACTAGCACCCGTCAGGGTATGCCGAGCACAACTTGCGCAACTTCACAGTCCTGCCCTGCCGCTGACACTCCCAAACCTCATCTGACGCAGCTATCCCTGCAGCGCGGCGAGCTGGGCCTCCAGGCGGGAGATGTCCTCCGCCGCCTGCTCGGCACGCCGGCGCACCTTGGCCACCACGTCCTCGGGCGCCTTCGCCATGAACTGCTCGTTGCCCAGCTTCGCGGTGACCTGGGCCTGTTCCTTGCGTGCCACGGCGAGGTCCTTCTCCAGACGCTTGCGCTCCGCGGCGACGTCGATGGCTCCGGCCGTGTCGATCTCCACGAGGACCGTGCCGACCGTGAGGCGCGCGGTGGGGATGAACGTCTCCGACGGTTCGTCGAGGCGCAGCAGGACGCGGACCGCGCCCTCGTGGGCGGCGAGAGCCGTACCCGGCAAGGAGAGCCGCGCGGCCACGCGCTGGCCGGGCTTCAGGCCCTGGTCGGAGCGGAACCTGCGCACCTCGGTCACGAGGTTCTGCAACGCGACGATCTCCTGCTCGGCCGCGGGGTCGAGCAACTCGGGCGAGACGGCGGGCCAGGGGGCGACCACGATGGACTCTCCCCCGGTCAGGGCGCGCCACAGCTCCTCCGTCACGAAGGGCACCAGCGGGTGGAGCAGCCGGAGCAGCGCGTCGAGGACATGGCCGAGCACCCGCTTGGTGTTCTCGGCCACGACCCCGCCCTCGGCGAACTGCACCTTGGCCAGCTCGACGTACCAGTCGAAGACCTCGTCCCACGCGAAGTGGTAGAGGGCGTCGGAGACCTTGGCGAACTCGAAGTCCTCGAAGGCCGCGTCGATGGTCGTGACGACCTGCTGCAGCCGCGACAGGATCCAGCGGTCGGCCGGGGTGAGGTCGCCGGGCAGGCCCTCAGAGACGGCGCCGTTCATCAGGGCGAAGCGGGTGGCGTTCCAGATCTTGTTGCAGAAGTTGCGCGATCCGGCCGCCCAGTCCTCGCTGATCGCCACATCGGAGCCGGGGTTCGCGCCGCGCAGCAGGGTGAAGCGCGTGGCGTCCGCGCCGTACCGCTCGATCCAGTCGAGCGGGTCGACCACGTTGCCAAACGACTTCGACATCTTCTTGCCGAACTGGTCGCGCACCATGCCGTGCAGCGCCACCGTGCGGAACGGCGGCCGTCCGTCCATCGCGTACAGCCCGAACATCATCATCCGGGCGACCCAGAAGAAGAGGATGTCGTAGCCGGTGACGAGCACGGTCGTCGGATAGAAGCGGGCCAGCTCTGGTGTCTCGTCGGGCCAGCCGAGCGTGGAGAACGGCCACAGGCCGGAGGAGAACCACGTGTCCAGGACGTCCTGGTCCTGCTCGTAACCGGCGGGCGGCTCCTCGTCCGGTCCCACGCAGACCATGTCGCCGTCGGGGCCGTACCAGACCGGGATGCGGTGTCCCCACCACAGCTGCCGGGAGATGCACCAGTCGTGCATGTCGTCGACCCAGTCGAAGTAGCGCTTGGCCAACTCCGGCGGGTGGATGCGGGTGCGGCCGTCGCGCACCGCGTCGCCGGCGGCCTTGGCCAGCGGCGTGACGTTGACGAACCACTGCAGCGACAGCCGCGGCTCGACCACGGTCTTGCATCGGGAGCAGTGGCCCACCGAGTGGACGTACGGCCGCTTCTCGGCCACGATCCGGCCCTGCTCGCGCAGGGCGGCGACCACGGCGGGCCGCGCCTCGAACCGGTCGAGGCCCTGGAACGGCCCGTGGGCGGTGATGACGCCGCGCTCGTCCATGACGACGAGCGACTCCAGCGAGTGGCGGCGGCCGATCTCGAAGTCGTTCGGGTCGTGGGCGGGGGTGACCTTGACCGCACCGGTGCCGAAGGAGGGGTCCACGTGCTCGTCGGCGACGATCGGGATGCGCCGGCCGGTCAGCGGGACCTCGACGTGCCTGCCGATGAGATGCGCGTAGCGCTCGTCGGCGGGGTGGACGGCCACCGCGGTGTCGCCCAGCATGGTCTCCGCCCGGGTGGTGGCGACGACGATCTCCTCGTCACCCGAGCCGTACCGGATGGAGACGAGCTCGCCGTCGTCGTCGCTGTGCTCCACCTCGATGTCCGAGAGCGCGGTGAGGCAGCGCGGGCACCAGTTGATGATCCGCTCGGCGCGGTAGATGAGCCCGTCGTCGAAAAGCTTCTTGAAGATCGTCTGGACAGCGCGGGAGAGCCCCTCGTCCATCGTGAACCGCTCGCGGGACCAGTCGACGCCGTCGCCGAGTTTCGTCATCTGGCCGAGGATCCGCCCGCCGGACTCCTCCTTCCACTGCCAGACGCGCTCGACGAACGCCTCACGGCCGAAGTCGTGGCGGGACAGGCCCTCTTTGGCGATCTCTCGCTCCACGACGTTCTGCGTCGCGATGCCGGCGTGGTCCATGCCGGGAAGCCACAGCGTCTCCATGCCCCGCATGCGGGCCCGCCGGGTCAGCGCGTCCTGGACCGAGTGGTCGAGCGCGTGACCCACGTGCAGCGACCCGGTGACGTTCGGCGGGGGAAGCACGATGGTGTACGGCTCGCGCCCACTGCCGGGGTCGGCGGTGAAGTAGCCCGCCGATACCCAGCGCTCGTAGCTCCGGGTCTCGACTTCGGCGGGGGCGTACTGGGTGGGCAGCTCAGACGTAGTCACGCTGCCCAATTCTAGGGAGGTCCGGACGCCTCCCGCGCCGTCGCCGCACACCCTGTGGACAATGGCCGGCGACGGCCGGGATCAGGCCGACTTCTCCCGCGGCGTACGCTGCTGCTTGGCCTGCAGCTGGTCACGCGGCACGAGGGTGGGGTTCACGTGCTCCAGCACGGCCTCGCGGGTGATGACGACGCGTGCCACGTCCTGCCGGGAGGGGACCTCGTACATCACCGACTGGAGGACCTCCTCCATGATCGCCCGCAGGCCGCGGGCGCCGGTGCCGCGCAGGATGGCCTGGTCGGCGATCGCCTCCAGCGCGTCGTCGGTGAACTCGAGCTCGACGTTGTCCAGCTCCAGCAGGCGCCGGTACTGCTTGACGAGCGCGTTCCGCGGCGCGGTGAGAATCTGGATCAGCGCGCTCCGGTCGAGGTTGTGCACCGACGTGATCACGGGCAGCCGCCCGACGAACTCGGGGATCATGCCGAACTTGAGCAGGTCCTCCGGCATGACGTCGGAGAAGATGTCCGAGGAGTCCATCTCCTCCTTGGAGTGGATGATCGCGTTGAAGCCGATGCCCTTCCGGCCGACCCGCGACTCGATGATCTTCTCCAGCCCGGCGAAGGCGCCGCCGCAGATGAACAGCACGTTCGTGGTGTCGATCTGGATGAACTCCTGGTGGGGATGCTTGCGGCCGCCCTGCGGCGGCACGCTGGCGGTGGTCCCTTCCAGGATCTTCAGCAGGGCCTGCTGCACACCCTCGCCCGACACGTCCCGGGTGATCGACGGGTTCTCGCTCTTGCGGGCTATCTTGTCGACCTCGTCGATGTAGATGATCCCGGTCTCGGCCTTCTTGACGTCGTAGTCGGCGGCCTGGATGAGCTTGAGGAGGATGTTCTCCACGTCCTCGCCGACGTAGCCCGCCTCGGTCAGCGCGGTGGCGTCCGCGATCGCGAACGGCACGTTGAGCATCTTGGCGAGGGTCTGCGCCAGCAGGGTCTTACCCGACCCGGTGGGACCGAGCAGCAGAATGTTCGACTTGGCCAGCTCCAGGCCGTCGTCGCGGCCCCGCTCCCCGGACTGGACGCGCTTGTAGTGGTTGTAGACCGCGACCGACAGCGCCTTCTTGGCCTTGTCCTGGCCGATGACGTACGCGTCGAGGAACTCGTAGATCTCACGCGGCTTCGGGAGGTTGTCCCACTTGAGCTCGGAGGACTCGGAGAGCTCCTCCTCGATGATCTCGTTGCAGAGATCGATGCACTCATCGCAGATGTAGACGCCTGGTCCGGCGATGAGCTTCTTGACCTGCTTCTGGCTCTTGCCGCAGAACGAGCACTTCAGCAGGTCTCCCCCGTCGCCGATGCGTGCCACCCCAGATACTCCTTTGCGTGGGACCGCCCCTGCCGCCGCGGTCGCTTCCGTCCGCAACCGATTGTGATCCGGTGCGAAAACGTCATCCCGCTCAGGTTTCGACGTTACCGTCTCTCGGGCCCTCAGTGAGCCCCCTAGCGGTGAGTCGCACCGGAACGTGCCCAATTGGGCACTGTTCCGGTGCGGCAACTCCCTCAGGAAGCGGCGACCGCCGCCGCGCGCTTCTTCCGCGACGGAATGATGTCGTCCACCAGACCGTACGCCTTCGCCTCCTCGGCGCTGAGGATCTTGTCGCGCTCGATGTCCCTGCGGACCTCGTCGGGCGACTTACCCGAGTGCTTCGCCACGAGGTCCTCGAGCAGCGACCGCATACGCAGGATCTCACGAGCCTGGATCTCGATGTCGCTGCCCTGACCGCCGCCCTCGGTGTAGGGCTGGTGGATCAGGACACGGGCGTTCGGCAGCGCGAACCGCTTGCCCGGCGTGCCGCCGGCCAGCAGGATCGCGGCGGCCGAGGCCGCCTGCCCCAGGCAGACCGTCTGGATCTCGGGCCGGACGAACTGCATGGTGTCGTAGATCGCCGTCATCGCGGTGAACGAACCGCCGGGCGAGTTGATGTACATGCTGATGTCGCGGTCCGGGTCCAGCGACTCCAGCGTGAGCAGCTGCGCCATCACGTCGTTCGCCGAAGCGTCGTCGATCTGGACCCCTAGGAAGATGATGCGGTCCTCGAACAGCTTGTTGTAGGGGTTCATCTCCTTGACGCCGTACGACGTGCGCTCGACGAAGGAGGGAAGAACGTAGCGGCCGTTGATGTCACCCGGCCGGATCAGCTCACTCATCTCGGAAGCTCCAGTCACGAGACGGCGCCCTCGGAGGGCACCTGGCGGGCGCTGCGCACCACGTGGTCGATGAAGCCGTAGTCCTTGGCCTCCTCGGCCGTGAACCAGCGGTCCCGGTCGGAGTCGCGCTCGATCTGGTCGAGCGGCTGGCCGGTGTGAGAGGCGATCCGCTCCGCGAGCGTCTTCTTCACATAGAGCATCTGCTCGGCCTGGATCGCGATGTCGGCCGCGGTGCCCCCGATGCCGCCCGAGGGCTGGTGCATCATGATGCGGGCGTGCGGGAGGGCGTACCGCTTGCCGCGGGCGCCCGCGCAGAGCAGGAACTGCCCCATCGAGGCGGCCAGTCCCATCGCGACGGTGCACACGTCGTTCGGCACATACTCCATCATGTCGTAAATCGCCATGCCCGCGGTCACGGAACCGCCGGGGGAGTTGATGTACATCCAGATGTCGCGATTGGGGTCATCGGCGGCGAGGAGCAGGAGCTCAGCGCACAGCCGGTTGGCCACCTCGTCGTTCACCTGGGTGCCGAGCACCACGATGCGCTCGCGCAGCAGGCGCTGGTAGAGCTGGTCCTCGAGGCGAGAGGGGCCACCCTCCGGGCTCCGGGCCTCGAAGCCGGAACCACCGGTCGGGAAGAAGGTCGGCGGGCTGGTCACAGCGTCACCTTCCGATGCGTCGTAAACGATTGGCTTTGCTTGTGACCTTAACGCGCGGCGCAGACAGCTCATGCCCTCGCGCCGTACTGTTCGCTGACGGCGCATGCCCCGCCCCCGATCCGCGGGCGGCCGAGCCCCGGCCGTCCCCCGCCCGCGTTCCGCGCGCTCGCCGCGCCTGACAGCGCGGCGACGGGCGTGCCGCGCCGCCGGGGCTCCCGGTCGTACGGCCGATCGGCGGCACGCCGACGCGGAAATATCTAGCGGGATTTGCCGCGAATATAGCCGGAAACCCTCGTCGCACCCGCAGGTACGACGAGGGTTTCGTCGTTGTCCCGGCCGTGTGGCCGGCGGTACGCCCCGGCCGGTGTGGCCGGAGGAACTCAGCCTTCCCTGGCCTCGGCGGCGGCCGGAGCGTCGGCGGGCTGGTCGCCCTCCTGCGCCTCCTCCACGCCCACGGCCTCCTGCTCGGGGTTGAGCTCGGCGTAGATGGCCTTGAGGTCCACCTCGTTGCCGGCGGTGTCGGTCACCTTGGCCGCGTCCCCGATGAGGGTCTTGGCCTTCTCCCGCACGATCTCCATCATCGCCAGCGGAAGCTGGTTGTTGTCGGCGAGGTGCTGGGCCAGCGTGTTCGGCGCGACGCCCATCTGCATGGCGCGGCGGACCACGAAGTCGGTGAGCTCCTGCTCGCTGACGCCGATGTCCTCAGCCTTGACGATCTTGTCGAGCACGAAGCCGGACTTGAGGGCCTTGGCGGCGTTCGCCTCGTACTCGGCGAACAGCTCCTCCTCGGTGGTCTGCTGGAGACGGAGGTACGCCTCGCGGCTCAGACCGCTCTCCGAGATCTGGTGCTCCAGATTGTGCTTGCGCGCGTCGATCTCGGCGGTGAGCGCGCTCTCGGGCAGCGGGATCTCGATCCTGTCGAGCAGCGCCTCAAGGGCCTTCTCGCGGCTCTGCACGACCTGGTCGACGAGCTTGTTGCGACGGGCCTGCTCGCGGATGCTGTCCTTCAGCTCGTCGAGGGTGTCGAACTCGCTGGCGAGCTGCGCGAACTCGTCGTCCAGCTCGGGCAGCACCTTCTCCTTCACCGACTTGACCGTGATGATCACGTCGGCCTCCTCGCCGGCGTTCTCACCGCCGACCAGCGTGGTGCGGAAGGTCTTGTCCTCGCCGGCCGCCATGCCCTGCAGCGCGTCGTCCAGGCCCTGGAGCACCGAGCCGGCGCCGACCTCGTACGACACGTCGGCGGCCTGCTGCTCGTCCAGGTTGCGGCCGTCGATCTCGGCACGCAGGTCCATCACGACGTAGTCGCCGTTCTGCGCCGGGCGGTCCACCCCGGTCAGAGTGGCGAAGCGCTGGCGCAGGCCGTCCAGCTGGGCGTCGACGTCCTCGTCGCTCACCTCGGCCGCGTCGACCACGATCTCGGCGCCCTCGTAGCCGGGGACGTCGAAGGCGGGACGGACGTCCACCTCGGCGGTGAACTCGACCTGCTCACCGTCCTCGATCTTGGTGACCTCGATCTCCGGCTGGCTCACCGGGAAGACCTCGGTCTCGTCGACGGCCTGGCCGTACAGCTTGGGCAGCGCGTCGTTCAGGGTCTCCTCGAGAACCACCGCGCGGCCGAAGCGCTGCTCGATGATCCGGGCCGGCACCTTGCCAGGACGGAAGCCGGGCACGCGCACCTGCTGCGCGACCTTCTTGTAGGCGGCCTGCAGGCTCGGCTCGAGCTCCTTGAACGGCACCTCGACGGTGAGCTTGACCCGGGTAGGGCTGAGCTCCTCGACAGCGGTCTTCACGGGGTGATCTCCTTGGTCCATCATCTGGTGGTCGCGGGCACGTCGTGCACGGCAACCGCGGCACAATAACGCGCGCCGCGCCCACGTGAGGGGCGCAGGGACCGCCCTCTCCGCCGGCACGCGACCTGTCCGGGCATGCTCGACTGTGGCGGGTGTCCAACGCCAAGGGCAGTCTAGAGCAGATGAGGGCCTGGAGCGACTGCTCAGAGCTCGGTCATGATCTGCCGCAGCAGGTCCACCGTCTCGGCGGGGGTCGTGCTGACCGCGCAGAGACGCTCCATGACCTCGGTGTAACGGTCGACTTCTTCCCGTTTATCCAGGTAGAGAGCGCTTGCGAGCTGCTCGACGTACACGACGTCGGGCAGGTCCTGGTCGGAGAACCGCAGGATGCTGAACGCGCCGCCCTCCGCGGCGTGTCCGCCGTAACTGAACGGAATCACCTGGATCGTGATGTTGGGCTGGTTCATCAGGTCGATGAGGTGCTGAACCTGGCCCCGCATGACCTCGCCGCCGCCGATCGGACGGCGCAGCGCGGCCTCGTCGATCACCGCCCAGAACGTCGGCGCGTTGCCGCCGTCGAGGATGCGCTGACGTTCCAGCCGCAGATCCACCCGCCGGGCGATCTCCTCCGGCGCCGCCCCCACCGCACCCGCCGTGATCACGGCACGCGCGTACTCCTTGGTCTGCAGCAGCCCGGGGACGAACTGCACCTCATAGGTGCGGATGCGCTCGGCCGCCTCCTCCAGGCCCACGTACGCCTGGAACCAGGAGGGCAGCAGGTCGTTGAACCGGTGCCACCAGCCGGGCTCGTTGGCCTGGTCCACCAGGTTCATGACGACGTCGCGCGTCTCGTCGTCCTCCACGCCGTACAGCACGAGAAGGTCGGCGACGTCGCGCTCCTTGAAGCCGACCCGGCCCAGCTCCATCCGGCTGATCTTCGACTCGGAGGCCCGGATGCACCGGCCGGCCTCGTCGCGGCTGATTCCCTTGCTCTCACGGAGCTTGCGGAGCTGGGAGCCGAGCAGGATGCGCAGAGCCGTCGGACCCGATCCAGCCTGGATCTGTATCACGGCGCCTCCCTCTCACCTCGGCTCAGTGTGCCGCCAAGGGACGACCCGCACGACACCCCCAGCCCACACAGTGTCACCACTACAGGCCCCGATGACAAGGTCTGATCTACGTGTCTCTGAGGGTGGCAACGTTAGGCGTGTGCGTTTGCACGTGACGGCTGCACGTGCATTTGGGTCTTGCAGCAGTGGGAGAGGGTGTTCCATCATGTCTAGGTGCATATTGGGCCAAATATGCACCAGCCCTCGACTCAGGCCAGCGGGAGGTACGGGCAACCATGTCGGACGAGCCCAAATCCGTCGGCCAGCTGACCCGCGACGTGGGATTCGGCTGGTTCCGGAGGGCGGTGTGCGCGTCCGATACGGCGATGTGCCCCCTTGCCCCACAGGCCGATTCGGTCAAGACCGCGCGTGACGTCACGAGGACGACCCTGCAGCGGTGGGGGCTGCCGGAGCTGAGCGACGACGCGGCGCTGGTCGTCAGCGAACTGGTCACGAACGCTGTTCGTTACGCGCTGTATCCGGCGCGGCGGACCACCGGCCACCCGATAACGCTGACGCTCCTCCGCCTCGCGCCCCACGTCCTGCTCGCCGTCTCCGACCCGAGCGACGAGGCTCCCGCTCCCGCACAGCCCGACTTCGTCTCCGAGCACGGCCGCGGCCTCTACATAGTGGAGACCTACAGCCAGGCCTGGGGCTGGGACGCCCTCGACGACGGCGGCAAGGCCGTCTGGGCCCTCTTCCGCGCCGGCGACTGAGTTCGTTCCTCTGCGAGGAGGCGTGCCAGTGGCACGAGTACTGGTGATAGGTCTCGATCCCGCGAAGCTCGAAGGCTGGGACCCGGAGCCGATCCAGGCCGCGCTGGCACGCGGACGGGCCCGTTTCGACGACCACGACGTCGAGGCCGACTGGTGCCTGGTGGCACTGGACGAGGACACCGAAGCGGTGATCGTGGAGGCGCTGCGCCGCGACGACTACGCCGTCGTGGTGATCGGGGGCGGCATCCGCAGCCACGAGCCGCTGCTCGGGCTCTTCGAGAAACTGATCAACCTGGTACGGCTGCACGTGCCCGGCGCCGCCATCGCCTTCAACACCAGCCCCGAGGACTGCCTCGACGCGGCGCTGCGGTGGCTGCCCCAGAACCCCGGCGGCGTCGAGCAGCTCTGACAAAACAAAGATATAGGCGGAGGGAAAACCGCACCGGCCGCCGTTTGTGACGCCGCCGGAAGGAAAACAAGCCCCCAGAGAAATGGCCCGCCCGGCATTCTCGCCGCGAATCACTCGATTCCGGGAATGTCAGGAATTCGGGACATGGCGCCTTTCATGGGGGAGAAAATGGTCAAGTGCCCTAATGCGGTCGGATTCCTGGCGATCGTCTCCGCACTGGCCGGTGGGGCCGCGCCTGGGGGCACTCCCGCCGTCGCCGCCTCCGCCGTGATCGTCCCCGGCGCCGACCATCCCCACGGACACGGTCACGGCCGGGCGCACGAGCGTGATGGGCAGCATGACGGACGACGGCAGTGGGAGCACGGACGGCAGCGCCAGCACCAGGAGTTGCTCCGCGACGTCACGCTCGCCGTCACACCGGCGCAGAAGGGCGGGACGGAATCGCGCGCCCTGCCGTACAACTGGCAGAACTCGGACGCGACCGCGAATTCCTTTGTAGACCAGTACAGCCTGTCGGACGTCGTGAACCGGTCGGACGAGAATTCGGCCGCACCGGCCGGCGACCTCACGGACCAGACGATTCAGAAATCGGACCCCCTGGCCACATCGCCCGCGCCGCGGGATGACGCCACCAGTGCGGCGATGCTGGATTATCTGCGGGATCTGGCCGCGAGAAAGCAGTTCACGGGCTCGGCTCTGGTGGTGCGGCGCGGAGAGGTGCTGGCGCGTTTCGCCGCCGGCGAGGCCGACGAGGAACGGCACGTTCCTAATCGGCCGGACACGGTCTACCGGGTCATGTCGATCACCAAGCAGTTCACCTCGATGCTCGTACTGAAGCTGCGCGACCGCGGGCTGCTCAGGCTGGACGACCGGGTCTGCCCGTATCTCGTCCCGGCATACATCGAGGCCTGCCCGACAGCGTGGCGGCCCATCACGATCCGCGAGGCTCTCAACCACACCACGGGCATTCCCAACATCGAGAAGCTGCCCAGCTACCTTGCCGACATCACGCGACCGACCACGACCCGGCGACTCATCCAGCAGATCGTGGACCTCCCGCTGGACTTCAAGCCCGGCACCAGCTGGAAGTACAGCAACTCCGGCTACGTCCTGGCCGGCGCGATCATCCAGGCGGTGACGCACGAGCCCTACGGCGTCGTACTGCACAAGCTGATCACCGGCCCCCTGAACCTCCGGCACACCGGTTACAGCAGGGGATATCCGCCCGACGGGTACGCGAAGGGTTACTACACGCTCGGATCACCCGCCCCGCTCCTCAACGGCTCCGAACTGTTCGCCGCGACCGGCATCTACTCCACCATCGACGACATCGCCCGCTGGGACCGGGCGTTCGGCTCGTACCGGGTCGCGCCGCCGACCACCGTCAGGCAGGCGTTCACGCCACAGGCGCCGTGCCCCTCCACCGGCTGCCTCAACCTGCCGTCGAGCGCGTACGCTTTCGGCTGGCTCGTCGACCGGCTCCAGGGGCACCGGCTCCGGTACCATCCGGGTCTCTTCCAGGGCTACACGGCGAGCAACATGTACCTGCCCGACGACGACATCGAGGTGGTCGTGCTCAGCAACGTCCAGAACACCGACACCGCCGGCATCGCCCGGCACCTCGCCACGATGGCCCTCGACAGCCCCTGGTGACCGTTGTGAGGGAAGCGGCCGAATGAACACCCCGGCTCCGACGGCCGGACGGCGCACGGTACTGAACCGGCGCAGTCTCCACCTGGCCTATGCCACAGCCGGTTACAACCTGCTCGAAGGCGTGGTGGCCATCGCCGCCGGCGGCGCGGCCTCGTCCGCGGCCCTGCTGGGCTTCGGCCTGGACTCCATCGTCGAGGTCTTCTCGGCGTCCGTGGTCATCTGGCAGTTTCGCTCCCGCGTCCCCGAGGCCCGTGAGCACCTGGCCCTGCGACTGATCGCGGTCTCCTTCTTCGCGCTCGCCGCCTGGGTGAGCGTCGACGCGGTCCGTTCGCTGTCCGGCGCCGGCGAAGCCGGGAGGTCTCCGGTCGGCATCGCCCTCGCGGCGGTCTCAGTGGTGGTGATGCCGTTGCTGGTGGCGGCCAAGCGCCGGACCGGCCGGGAACTCGGCTCGGCCACCGTCGTCGCCGACTCGACACAGACCATGCTCTGCACCTACCTGTCGGCGGTCCTGCTGGTCGGCCTGGTGCTCAACGCCGTGTTCGGCTGGTCGTGGGCGGACCCGGTCGCCGCCCTGGTCATCGCCGCCGTCGCCACCCGAGAGGGCTTCAAGGCGTGGACAGGCGAGCGGTGCGACGACTGCGTTCCGATGGCCGCGGCCGCCCGACCGGCTGGTGACTGCGACTGCCCGCCCGGCTGCGCCGACGCCTGCTGCCGAGGCCGGAGCATCGAGAGGGACGGGCACGGCGAGAAGACACCGGGCACGTGACGGGCACGACAGGAATCCGGAGGCCGGAAAAGACCCCGTGATTTCCCCTTGTTCCCCGGCCTTACTGGCACACGAATGGCACGCGAATGGCACGCGAATGGCACGGCCTGAGAACCCTGTGCGGACGCACACGCCTCCCCCGCCGTATCTTCCCGTCGAAGATCCGGTCCCCAGCCACTACGAACCCGGCTCTTACTCCTGGCGATCATCCTGGGGTCGGAGTGCCCCGGCCGGAGGCTCTTGCTTTTTTTCTCGCTGTTCGATGACGGCCAGGGCAAGCGCGCCAAGCATCAGGCCGATGCCGACCAGGGCGAAAACGATGGGCCGTCCAGGGGCGTATCTTCCGGCGCTACCCGCGGCTTGGCACCCGCCGACGAGAAGCGCGAGTGAACCCAGTATCAGAAAAACGCGGGGACCAAACATGGTGAGCGACTGTAAGCCATGACGGCGGTAGGCCACCAGGCGGAAGCGGAGCGACCGGCGCTGATACGAAGCACCCGAAGTACCACGGAGCAGCCGGGCCGCCTGCCGGCCTCAAGGAGCTGATGGCCCGCGTGGGCCACTCGTCCACTAGGGCGTGTATCGCCGCCGATCTGGGCCAGGCGGAGGCTGGTCGACGGCATACGGTGGCGGACGCGGACCGGGACACCGTGGCGGGATGTGCCGGAGCGGTACGGGCCCTGGGGTCGGGTGTACGACCTGTTTGAACCCGTACTGAAGAAGATCCGCGTGCGTCGCCTGGGGCTGGGCAGAGCGCGCACCACGCCGAACCGAGTACGCGCCGACAAGGCGTACGCCTCCCGCAAGAACCGCTCCTACCTGCGCAGACGCGGCATCAGTGCACCATCCCGGACAAGGCCGACCAGGCCCGCAACCGAAGGAAACTTGGCTCCCGCGGTGGCCGTCCACCGAAGTTCGACCCGGAGGACTACAAAGCTCGGGACGCAGTCGAGTGCGGCATCAATCGCCTCAAGAGACACCGCGCCGTGGCCACGAGGTACGACAAACTCGCGGTCAGATACGAGGCAACCGTCCTGGTAGCGGCCTTTAACGAGTGGCTGTGACCAGTACATTCGACGCCATGCCCTCTCCGAGGCGGCGAGCAGCTGATAAACAGCTCGCCCAAGCCTGAGCGCTACGGCATCTGACGGGGGATACCTGTCACGCCGACGATGTCAGGAAGACGTCAGGCAGAAGGGGTGGCCAGCCGGATCCAGCAATACCCGCCAGCGTCCGTCGCCGGGCTGATGGTCCGGTTTGGCAGCACCGAGTTCCAGCGCCAGCTCTTCCATCGCATCGAGGTCGTCAGCGCGGAAATCCAGGTGGAACTGTTGTGGCATGTCCTGACCCGGCCACTGCGGAGCCCGGTATCCGTCAACCCGCTGGAATCCCAGATCACAGCCGGAGCCGTTCGTCAGAGCGACGAACTCGCTCGTACTGAAGAGCTCGCGCATCCCGGTCAGCGCACCGTAGAAGCCCGCCAGCGTCTGCGGGTCGGCACAGTCCAGAGTCACCCCTCGCAGTACAGCGCCTGGCACCATTCGCTCCTTCGTGTCCACGCGTCTGTCTCCGTGAGCCGCCGCTGCACGCGATCACCGGCCTACAGCCACACCGTACTCGCCATATCCACCGCTGAGGTAGCGGTTTATCCCTGTCTCAGAGCAACGGGCGGCTGTGACCGGCGCTTTCGATACACGCCCTAGAAGGCCACTGAAGATCTTGCGTTCTGGCCTCGTTCTTTCTGGGATGAGGCCACAGTGGGTGCTGTGCAGGGTGAGTGGGCTGGGGAACTGGTCGGGCCGGATGTGTGGCAGACCTGCAGG
>NZ_JABBWY010000023.1:0-12644 GCF_014161415.1 Microbispora sp. H10885
ACCCGCGCCGTCCGGGTGGCTCGTTCATCTTCGCCGGCCCCTCCGGAGTCGGTAAGACCGAGCTGTCCAAGGCGCTGGCGGAGTTCCTGTTCGGGGACGAAGACGCGCTGATCATGCTGGACATGTCGGAGTTCATGGAGAAGCACACCGTCTCGCGGCTGTTCGGCTCCCCGCCCGGCTACGTCGGGTACGAGGAGGGTGGCCAGCTGACCGAGAAGGTGCGGCGCAAGCCGTTCTCGGTAGTGTTGTTCGACGAGGTCGAGAAGGCCCACGGAGACATCTTCAACTCGCTGCTGCAGATCCTGGAGGACGGCCGGCTGACCGACGCCCAGGGCCGGGTGGTGGACTTCAAGAACACCGTCATCATCATGACGACCAACCTCGGCACCCGGGACATCTCCAAGGGCGTGGGGATGGGCTTCTCGAAGGCCGACGACAGCGAGTCGACGTACGACCGGATGAAGGCGAAGGTGCAGGAGGAGCTCAAGCAGCACTTCCGGCCGGAGTTCCTCAACCGTGTCGACGACATCGTGGTCTTCCACCAGC
Source organism: Microbispora sp. H10885 (assembly GCF_014161415.1). Classification (NCBI taxonomy): domain Bacteria; kingdom Bacillati; phylum Actinomycetota; class Actinomycetes; order Streptosporangiales; family Streptosporangiaceae; genus Microbispora; species Microbispora sp. H10885. The sequence goes on from NZ_JABBWY010000023.1 coordinate 547, forward strand.
TGACGCCCAAGGAGATCATCCAGATCGTGGACCTGATGCTCGCCCAGGTGGCCGAGCGTCTCAAGGACCGCGACATGGGCCTGGAGGTCTCCGCGGCGGCCAAGCAGGTGCTGGCCGACCGGGGGTACGACCCGGTGATGGGCGCCCGTCCGCTGCGCCGGACGATCCAGCGCGAGCTGGAGGACACCCTGTCGGAGAAGATCCTCTACGGCGAGCTGCGGCCGGGCCAGGTCGTCAGGATCGACATCGAGGGCGAGGGCGACAACGCCAAGTTCGTCTTCACCGGGGAAGCCGGGCCCTCGCATGTGGCCGGCGGAGCGGCTCCCGCCGCGCTGCCCGCTCGCTGACCGCGCGCCCTCAGGCCGGAAGACGGGACACATGCGCGAAGACCAGGCGTTCTGGATCGACACCCGCTCCGACCGGGAGCGCGCACACGGCGGTGACAGTCGCTACACCGAGCTGCTGCGCGACAACATCGGCGAGTTCGACGGCGTCTGGGGCGACATCGCCCCGGTCGCCTTCGCCTGCGCGGCCTGGCGGGTCGCGACGCCTCCCGTCGCCTCGCCGGGGTTTGTGCGGTGGCACCGCCGGATCCTGTCGGCCTCGTGCGTGCGCAACGGCTGGGACGGGTCGATGATCGCCCGCATCAGCCTGGTCTCGCCCCCGCCCGCGGCGCTCACGGCGTCGCGGGCCTGGTGGCGCGACCGGGGTTGGGAGGGCTGGCCGGAGATCTTCGGCCAGTACGTCGAGCCCGCCGAGCGGGATCTCACCAAGATCCCGTTCGTCCGGCCCGTCCTGCTCGTGGACGCGCCGCTGCCGCTCGACGACCTTCCTCCGGCGCCGGACGGCCCCGCCGAGGACCTGCCGGAGCTGGCCCACCGGGCCCTGGTGGTGCTGGTCCGGGAGCTGAACCGGCTGATCGGCCCGATGCTCTCGCAGATCGACAGCCAGGGCGGATAAAGGCCGGTGCCGTGACCGCCAGGGCCTGCCTGGGTGGAGCGGTGTCGAGAGCGGTGGATCGCAAGGCGGAGGGGGAGCTCGTGGCGGAGCCTGTGAGCGACGTTCTCCTGCTCTGCGGAATGTCCGAGCTTGCGAGGAGTTTTCGTGGGTGGGGCGATAACGCGGAGAGGTGCCGATCTGGGCGACGCGACGGGGCAAAGTTTGGCGGGAGGACACTTCAAGGCTGAGAGGCCACAGGGCGGCGCCGGCCACATGCCCGACGCCGCCCCTAACTTGTTTCCGCTGGTCAGCCGCCGATCGTGATGGTGACAGGAACGCCGCCAACCTTCACGACGATGACGACAACGATAAGCCAGATGACCAGAATGCGGATGTTCTCGTGGTAGCGCTTGCGGCAGGTCTCCCGTGGAACGTAGTACGGAACCGCCTCACTGAGCGCCGCCAACTTCGAGACGATTTCCGATACGGATGAGGGAAGGAAACCTCGATGATTGGGATCCAACGGTTCTGGCAATTGATTCCTCCAGCAATTTGAATGATGGAACCAACCGCCGGATCGGGCGATTTCAAGGGCATGTGACTCACCGAGGATGACGAGAAACACGCACAGCAGATACACTAGACACGCCTAGCGAGCGTACTAGCGGCCTGACTACCGGTCCGGCAGTTGGTACTTGGCAAGTCGCGCGGACCTCTGCCAGGAGGTTCGCCAGAGCCCCCGGCCTCCCAAGGCCGGGGGCTCTCGACTTCGTAGCTCAGGATATATGGGGCTGGGGATGGCGACAATTCAAGAGTGCGGATTCTCAGATGTCTCTGCATCTTGAAGATCAGCCTCGCGGGGAAGTGATTCATATATCCGCAGGTAGAGCATCTCTGACGGCGGAAGTGTTCCAAGGTGCATCAGGTTAACTTGAAGATCAGCCTCGCGGGGAAGCGATTCATATATCCGCAGGTAGAGCATCTCTGACGGCGGAAGTGTTCCAAGGTGCATCAGGTTAAGAAGAATGTGCTCGGTGCCGATGTAGCGGCTCGACTCGTGCGTGCCTGCGCCCCTCTCGGCGGTCGTCGGCTCTCCTCCATCGGCCCTCCGCGCATGCTGCCGCAGGTCAACGCCCTGTTCGACGGGCTCGCCGCCCGCCACGGCTACCACGAGGAGCACCAGCACTTTTCTCGACGCCTCCCTGTACGTACTCGAACGGCACCAGTGCACCCTCGCCCGCCACAAGCACGACTGTCAGCTGCTGCGCCACCCCCGAGGACGCCGACGAACACAACAAGTTCGAGTGCGGCTGGACGTGGGGCATCGTGAAGGACGCGCCCGCCGTTGCCACCTCGCTCGGCATCAGCCCGCAGCCGGAGGGCATCAGGTAGTCCCACCAGACAAAACGCGGGAACGCCGGGGCCCTGCCAGCGGGCAACCTCTTCACCGGCATCACGGCGTGGGACGAGGAGCCGTCCTGGTACTTCGCCGAACGGGTCGCCGAGTTCCTCGTCGCCCTGGAGACCGGAGCGTCTGACCAGTGGAACAAGAGCACAGGCGCCGTGAAGTTGGTGGGGATGGATTTGGTGTGGTTCATCGGCACCTGCGCCGATAGGTCCTACAGATCTAGCTATGCACTACTAGGCGGCGGGGGAGGGGCGCAGCCCGTCGAACACGACGGCCAGGGTGCGGTCGCGGACCTCGGGCGACCAGCCGGCGTGCAGCGACGCCTGGCACAGGCCGATCAGCAGCGCCAGCACCTCGGGGACCCCGACGTCCCGCCGTACGGCCCCCGCGCGCTGGGCCCCGGTGAGCAGCGCGGCCACGGCGTCGCGCAGCGCGTTGACGGGCTTGGCCACGATGACCTCGACACCCGCCTCGGCCAGCAGGTCGACGACCGTCCGCTGCTCCGCGGCCTGACCGATCACCCAGGTGAAGAACTGGAAGAACGCGGTGGCCGGCTCGCCGGTGCGTGCGAGGTTCCCGGTCTCGGCGGCGACGCGTACGGCGAGACCCTTGATGATCGCCTGGAGGAGCGCCTCCTTCGTCGGGAAGTGGCGGAAGACGGTCCCGATGCCGACGCCGGCCTTCTGCGCGATCTCCTCGGTGGAGGCGGACGGCCCCTTGAGCGCGAACACGACCTCGGCGGCCTCCAGGATGCGCTGCCTGTTGCGCTGGGCGTCCGAGCGCAGCGATCTGGTCATCGAACCCCCCGCGCCTGGCCGCTCTCCGAGCAGGTGCTCCGCGCCGCTCAACAGGAGCTGTGACTCCGATTCTAGGGGACAGGGCGCGGCGACGCGGAGAGCCGCTCACCCGCCGCCTCGTCGGGGTGTGACGAGACGACAACACCGGCCGGACATGCACGACATGTCCGGCCGGCGCATCGGGGCGGTCCGTGCCTCCCCGTCACCCGGTCGCGTCTACTTCGACTTGTTCTTGTTGTAGACGTCGAAGGCCACGGCGAGCATCAGCACGCCGCCCTTGATCGCCTGCTGCCAGTCGACGCCGAGGCCGAGCAGCGACATGCCGTTGTTCATCACGCCCATGACCAGGCCGCCGACGATGGCGCCGACGACGCTGCCGACGCCGCCCGACGCCGAGGCGCCGCCGATGAAGGCCGCGGCGATGGCGTCGAGCTCGAAGTTCGTGCCCGCCTTGGGAGTGGCCGCGTTGAGCCGGGCGGCGAACATCAGCCCGGCGAGGGCGGCCAGCACGCCCATGTTGACGAACACCCAGAACTTCGTCTTCTTGGTCGCGATACCCGACAGCGCGGCCGCGCGCTCGTTCCCGCCGACGGCGTAGATGTGCCGGCCGACCACCGTGCTCGTCGTGACGAACGAGTACGCCGCGGTCAGCACGATCACCACCAGGCCGACGATCGGCAGGCCCTGGTAGACCGCGAGGACCCAGGCGAACGCCCCGATCGCGGCGACGATCGCGACGGCCTTGAGCACGAACCACTGCAGGGCGGGCACACCGAGGCCGTACTCACGGCGCCGGGCGCGCGAGCGCCAGTCGTTCCACACGATCACCGCGGCCCCGGCGAGCCCGAGCAGCATGGTCACCAGGTGCAGGTCGCCGGCGCCGACCTCCGGCACGAAGCCCGATCCGAGCTGCCGGAACCCGGAGGGGAACGGCGCGATCGACTGCCCCTGCAGCACGACCATGCTGAGACCGCGGAACAGCAGCATGCCGCCGAGCGTGACGATGAACGCCGGGATGCGGGCGTAGGCGATCCAGAAGCCCTGGAACGCCCCGATCAGCCCACCCGTGACGAGCGCGCCGACCACGACCAGCGGCCAGGGCAGGCCCCAGTTCACGATCGCCACCCCGGTGACCGCCCCGACGAACGCCGCCACCGAGCCGACCGACAGATCGATCTCCCGGTTGATGATCACCAGCATCATGCCGATCGCCAGGACCAGCACGTAGCCGTTCTGCATGATCAGGTTGGTGACGTTCAGCGGCTTGAGCAGGATGCCGTCGGTCAGGATCTCGAACAGCACGACGATGACGACCAACGCGGCGATCATCCCGTACTGCCGGAGGTTCCCCCGCAGGCGGGGACCGGACGACCCGCCCGAGGACGCGGGGGTGGTCGCCGGGCGGTCCACCACGGTCATCGGGCCACCGCCGGTGTGTTCGTCATCAGCCTCATGACAGCCTCCTGTGTCGCTTCCCGCCGTCCGAGCTCACCGGTGATCCGCCCCTGGCTCATCACGTAGATCCGGTCGCACATGCCGAGGAGCTCGGGCAGCTCCGAGGAGATGAGCAGTACGCCCTTGCCCTCGGCGGCGAGCCGCTGGACGATCGTGTAGATCTCGTACTTCGCGCCCACGTCGATGCCCCGGGTGGGTTCGTCGAGCATGAGCACGTCGGGGTTGGTGTACATCCACTTGCTCAGCACGACCTTCTGCTGGTTGCCGCCGCTGAGGTTGCCGGTCTTGGTGAAGACGCCCGGCGCCTTGATCCGCAGCCGGTGGAGGAACCCCTCGGCGTCGGCCACCTCCCGGTGCAGGTCGATGACCGAGCGCCGTGAGACGCGGTGCAGGTTCGCCAGCGTGACGTTGCGCCGGATGTCCTCCTCCAGCAGCAGGCCGAGCTCCTTGCGGTCCTCGGTGACGTACGCCAGACCGGCCGCGATGGCGTCGCCCACCGTGGCCAGGTGCAGCTCGCGGCCGTCCTTCCGGAGCGTGCCGCTGATCCGCGCGCCGTAGGACCGGCCGAAGACGCTCATCGCGAGCTCGGTGCGGCCGGCGCCCATGAGCCCGGCGATGCCCACGATCTCGCCGCGCCGTACGGTGAGACTCGCGTCGCGGACGACCTGCCGGTCGGGGACCGTGGGGTGGAAGACGTTCCACCCCTCGATCTCGAACAGCACGTCGCCGATCTCCGGGGTGCGCGGCGGGTAGCGGTGGTCGAGGTCGCGCCCCACCATGCCCCTGATGACGCGGTCCTCGTCCACCCCGTCGGCGACCTCGAGCGTCTCGATCGTCCGGCCGTCCCGCAGGATCGTGATCGCGTCGGCCACGGCCATCACCTCGTTCAGCTTGTGCGAGATGAGGATCGAGGTGATGCCGTGGTCGCGCAGGTCACGCAGGAGCCGCAGCAGGTTCTCGCTGTCGGTCTCGTTGAGCGCGGCGGTCGGCTCGTCGAGGATGAGCAGCTTCACGTCCTTCGCCAGGGCCTTGGCGATCTCGACGAGCTGCTGCCTGCCCACTCCGAGCGCGTTCACCGGGGTGTCCGGGTCCTCGCGCAGGCCCACCTTCTCCAGCAGGCGCACGGTCTCGTCCGACGTGGCGTGCCAGTCGATGACCCCGCGCCGCGCCCGCTCGTTGCCGAGGAAGACGTTCTCCGCGATGGACATGCCCGGGATGAGCGCGAGCTCCTGGTGGATGATGACGATGCCCGCCGCCTCGCTCTGCCGCAGGCCGCGGAAGGCGCAGGGGCGGGAGTCGAGGAGGATCTCCCCCTCGTAGCTCCCGTGGGGGTAGACCCCGCTGAGCACCTTCATCAGGGTGGACTTCCCGGCGCCGTTCTCGCCCACGAGGGCGTGGACGGTCCCGCGCTCGACGTCGAAGTTCACGTCGTCGAGCGCGCGGACACCGGGGAACTCCTTGGTTATCCCCCGCATCCGGAGGATATGGTCGGGCATCGGAGGCCCCTTTCGTGCCGTGAACCCGCGAGGCTCAGCCGGTGAGCTGGGCCTCGGTGTAGTAACCGCCGTCGACCAGGATCTGCTTGTAGTTGTCCTTGTCGACCGACACGGGCTTCAGCAGGTACGACGGCACCGTCTTGACGCCGTTGTTGTAGCTGTCGGTGTTGTTGACCTCGGGCTTCTTACCCTGGACGACGGCGTCGGCCATCGAGGCCGCCACCTTGGCCAGCTCGCGGGTGTCCTTGTAGACGGTCTGCGTCTGCTCGCCCGCGATGATCGACTTCACCGAGGCCAGCTCGGCGTCCTGGCCGGTGATGATCGGCAGCGGCTTGCCGGAGGAGCCGTACCCGACGCTCTTCAGCGCGGAGATGATGCCGATGCTGATCCCGTCGTACGGCGAGAGCACCGCGTCGATCTTCTCGGACGTGTAGTTCGCGCTCAGCAGGTTGTCCATGCGGGCCTGGGCGGTGGCGCCGTCCCAGCGCAGCGTCGCGGCCTGCTCCAGCTTCGTCTGCTTGCTGCGCACCACGAGCTTGCCCGAGTCGATGTACGGCTTGAGCACCGACATGGCGCCGTTGAAGAAGAACACCGTGTTGTTGTCGTCGGGGGAGCCGGCGAACAGCTCGATGTTGAACGGGCCCTTGCCGTCCTTCAGCCCCAGCTTGTCCTCGATGTAGCCCGCCTGCTGCACGCCGACCTGGAAGTTGTCGAACGTGGCGTAGTAGTCCACGTTGGGGGTCTTCATCAGCAGCCGGTCGTAGGCGATGACCGGGATCTTCTGGTCGGCCGCCTGCTGCAGCACGTCGGTGAGGGCGGCGCCGTCGACGGCCGCGACGACGAGCACCTTCACGCCCTTGGTGATCATGTTCTCGACCTGGGAGACCTGGGTCTCCACCACGTCCTCGGCGTACTGCAGGTCGGTGTCGTAGCCCAGCGACTTGAACTGCTGGACCATGTTGTCGCCGTCCTTGACCCAGCGCTCGGACGACTTGGTGGGCATCGCGATGCCCACGGTCCCCTTACCGCCGGCGGTCGTGTTCCCGCCGTCCCCGCTGCTGTTGCCGCACGCGGCCGCCAGCAGCAGTAACAGCCCTGCCACCAGCGCGCCTGTGAATTTGCGCATGAGACAATCTCCTTCGGAATGGTTGTTCCTCGCGTCCCGCCGGGGGCCTAGACCGGCGGGGCGCGGTTTTCCCGCCCGGCCATGGAGCCGGGCGGAAGCTCTCAGGGGCTCATGCCGGTGCTCTCCCTGACCACGAGTTCGGGCTCGACGAGGCGCGCCGGCTCGCCGTCGCGGCTCGCGATGCGGTGCAGCAGGAGCCGGAACGCCTGCCGGCCGAGCTCGCCGAAGTCCTGCCGCACCGTGGTCAGCGGCGGCCAGAAGTACGCCGCCTCCGGCACGTCGTCGAACCCCACGACACTCACGTCCTCGGGCACCCGCCGGCCCGCCTCCCGCAACGCCCGCAACACCCCCATCGCCATATGATCATTGGCCACGAACACCGCCGTCACCGCCTCATCGGCCGCCAGCCGCCGCCCCAGCTCATAACCCGACGACGCCGTCCAATCCCCCACCAACGGCTCAGGCACCACCCGGCCCTCCGCCTCCAGCACCGACCGCCACCCCGCCGCCCGGCCCCGCGAATCCACCCAGTTCGGCGGACCCGCCACATGCCACACCGTCCGATGCCCCAAACTCAGCAGATGCCGCGTCGCCCGCGCCGCCCCCGCCCGCTGATCCACCGCCACCACCGGCACCGGCACATCCCCACCCCCGCCGACCACCACCACCGGCAACCCCGCCGGAAGCTGCCGCACCCCCTCGGCCGCCGACTCATGCGGCGCCACCACGATCACCCCGTCCACCGACTGCGACCGCAGCCGATCCACCCCCCGCCCGATCCACCGCCGATCCAGCACCGGCAGACTCGCGATACTCACCAGATAGTCACTGTCACGCGCCGCCTGCTCCACCCCGAACAACGTCGACGCCGGCCCGTACAACGTGGTGTCGAAACACACCACCCCCAACACCCCCGACCGCCCCGTCACCAACATCCGCGCCGCCGAATTCGGCCGGTAATCCAGCTCCCGCACCGCCGCCAGCACCCGCTCCCGCGTCTCCGGACGCACCTTCTCCGGAGCGTTCAGCACCCGCGACACCGTCATCGCCGACACCCCCGCCAGCTCCGCGACGTCTTCCATGACCGCCGCCCTCGGGCGCTCGGCCGGGCTCTCTCCAGGCCGGACCTTCGTCATCCGCCGGTTCCCCGCTCTCGATGAGGTGTTCTGCATGTTAGCGATAACACAACACGTGTCAACCCCGCTGTTTGAACCGGTTTCATAAAGGTGTTCGCCGGTGCCTCGCATGGGCCCTCTGACCGGCGACGTCACCGATGACGCACAGGCAGGGCGGGGAGACGCCGGCCGTCCCGGGAAAGCCGGAAGCCGGCCCGCGCGAGACTCGCACGGACCGGCTTCGGCGTGGCGCCTCCCGGAAGGGAACGCCTGGGTGGTCGGGACCCGGGTGGGGACCCGGTGGTGGGGGACCCGGGTGGGTCAGACCGGGGACGGGGTCAGACGCGGGTCCACTTCTGGTTGTTGGCGCCGGTGCACGACCAGATCTGCACCTTGGTGCCGTTGGCGGTGCCGCTGCCCGCCACGTCCAGGCACTTGTTCGCGCCGACGGCGGTGATCGTGCCGTCGGAGTTCAGGCGCCACTTCTGGTTGTTCTGGCCGTTGCAGTCCCAGATGATGACCGCGGTGCCGTCCGCCGTGCCCGCGCCGTTCACGTCCAGGCACTTGTTGCCGTAGACGCGCAGCTCGGACGCGCTGGTGGAGGTCCACTTCTGGTTGTTCTGGCCGTTGCAGTCCCAGATCAGCACCGTGGCGCCGTTGGTCTGCGAGGCGCCGTTGACGTCCAGGCACCGGCCCGACGCCACACCCCTGAGCGAGCTCGTGCCGCCGGGGGGCGGAGAGTTCGTCGGTGTAGAGGTGGGCGACGACGAGGGCGACGGGCTCGTGTTGGGGGTCGCCGCGTTGAGCGCGTCCAGGACGGCGGTGTAGGCCTGCTTCTTGTTGAAGTTCCCGTCGAACAGCAGCGGGGTGTCGCCGCTGCGCCATGACCACTTGTCGGTGATGCCCCACACGGTGATGCCGGTGCAGCGCGGCACGGCCGTGCAGGCCTGGACGACGCGGCGGTAGGCGTCGGCCTGGGTGGAGCCCGAACCGCCGACGTCGAGCTCGGTGATCTGCACGTCGACGCCGAGCGCGGCGAACTGGGCGATGTTCTGCTGGTAGTTCGACGGCGGGTTGCCGAAGTGCGACTGCAGGCCCACGCAGTCGATCGGCACGCCACGCGCCTTGAAGTCCTTCACCATGTTGTAGACGCCCTGCGTCTTGGCGGCGGTGGCGCTGTCGATGTTGTAGTCGTTGTAGCAGAGCTTCACGTTCGGGTCGGCGGCCCGCGCGGCGCGGAAGGCCTCCTCGATGAAGCCGTTGCCGAGCTTCTGGGTGAAGATCGAGTCGCGTAGCGTGCCGACCGCGCCGCCGTCGGCGAACGCCTCGTTGACCACGTCCCAGGCGAAGACCTTGCCCTTGTAGTGGTTCATGACCTGGGTGATGTGGTTGGTCATCGCCGAGCGCAGGTCACTGGCCGACATGTTGTTGTTGATCCAGCTGGGCAGCTGGGCGTGCCACACCAGGGTGTGACCGCGGACCTTCATGCCCTTGCTGACCGCGTGGTTGACGATCTGGTCGGCCGAGCCCCAGTTGAACGAGTTGCGGGACGGCTCGATTGGCCCCCACTTCATCTCGTTCTCCGCAGTGACCCCGTTGAACTCCCGGTCCCACGTCGCCACGTAGGTCGAGTCGTTCAGGTGGCCGGCCGCGATCGCGGTGCCGAAGTAGCGGCCGCTCTGCGCGGCGGCCGCCCCGAGGGTGCTCGCCGCGGCGTCGGCGGGGGTGGAGGCCGCCAGGGCCGTCACCACCCCGAGTACGCCGAGAGCCCCGGCGGCCAGCACCCGGCGGGAACCGCCGAGTCGTCGCCGGGCTCGTCTCACAGGTATGGCGGTTTCGCCCATGCCTGAGCCTCCAGTGCTTGATGAACGGGGGTGCTTGCTGAAACGGGGTCTTGCTGAAACGGGGTCTTGCTGAAACGGGGTCTTGCTGAAACGGGGTCTTGCTGAAACGGGGTGCTTGCCGAAGGTGGTGCTGACGGAACGGTGGTGCGGGAAGAGCGAGTGCTGAAACGAACGCGGATGAACGCGGGAAGACGCCCGCGGCGTCGCACACGGCCCGTCACGGACCGCGGCACCGGCATGCGGCCCCTGCCGTTCACCACCGACCGGGCAGGAGGAAGGCCGCCGGGGATCAGTTTGGAAACGTCGGCGTAACGTGTCAAGGCGTTGTGTCGATCTCTCGGCGGCGGTCCGTCAGGACCCGGGCCGGCCGTCCGGCCGCAGGGCTCCTGTCCGGGCGATATCCGCGGCGGTTCGGGCGTCCGCGTGCCGTGACGGCGGCCGTGAAAGTTTCACCGGGGGCCGAGCCGCGGGCGGACCGGCAGCTTCGCGGTCGTCCCAGTTCGGGCGCTCCTCCCGGCCGCGGGTGAACACCTGGGAGAGGCCCGCGTGTTGACACGCTCCGCGCCGTCGTATTGGCTCCGCCGCACCACCACCGACATTCGTCAGATGTGAGAAGGGAGTTCACATCGCCGCAATGTTAGCGCTCACAGGATTGGGCGGGCCTGCCCACCGGTTCCCCGGCCCGGCACGACCACGCGCGGCGTGACCTCCGCGAGGGGTCGTCGCGGCGAGCGCCCGGCGTGGCCGCGGAGCCCGCTCCGGAGCGGCCCGTCGCCGGTGTTCGTGCCGTGCCTCGCGCGGCCGAATGTTAGCGATAACTTGCCCCGGACGGCCGCGCCCGATCGTACGGCGGCCACCGGTCGTGAACGCTTCCGCCCCCTCGCACTCACAGGAGAAGCATCATGCGGTCGGGCCCGCGCCTGGACGTGACCGGAACCGGCACGGCCGGCGGCACCGCGCCGACCTGTGACCGGCTCCACCGGCCGACCGGCCCCACCCGATCCGCCGAATCCGGCCCCCGGCCTTCGCCTTCCACAGCCGGGGGCCACAGGGACGGGCCCGCCCCCCTCCGCCAGTGAGGGAGGGCGGGCCCGTCTCCCACCGCCTCCACCCCCCAGAGGAGAAGACATGCAGCCAGTGCCGCCCCGCGTGACCGGGCGCCGGCGACGATCGCCCGCGGCCGTCCTGACGTGCCTGCTCGCGGCGCTCGCGACCGTGCTCGCCGGCGCGCTCGTGTCCATAGCGCCGGCCACGGCCGCGACCGTCGACACCAACGCCTGGTACGTGCTGGTCAACCGCAACAGCGGCAAGGCCCTGGACGTGTACAACCTCTCCACGGCCGACGGCGGGTCGCTCGTGCAGTGGACCCGGAACAACGGCAACAACCAGCAGTGGCGGTTCCTCGACTCCGGCGGCGGCTACTACCGCGTGCAGTCGCGGCACTCCGGCAAGGTGCTGGACGTCTACAACCTCTCCACGGCCGATGGCGCCGCCGTCGTGCAGTGGAGCGACGGCAACGGCGTCAACCAGCAGTTCCGGCTGGCCGACTCCTCGGACGGCTACGTCCGGCTGATCAACCGCAACAGCGGCAAGGCCGTGGAGGTGCAGAACGCCTCCACCGCCGACGGCGGCAAGATCGTGCAGTACTCCGACTGGGGCGGCACCAACCAGCAGTGGCAGCTCGTCCGCGTCGACGGCGGCACCAGCTCCCCGTCCGCGTCCCCGTCCGTGTCACCGTCGGCGTCCCCGAGCGCGCCCTCGGGGACGTTCACCAACCCGGTGCTGTGGGAGGACCTGGCCGACATCGACATCATCCGGGTCGGTGACACCTACTACTACTCCGCCTCCACGATGCACTACTCGCCCGGCGCGCCGGTCCTGCGCTCCTACGACCTGGTGCACTGGGAGTACGCCGGCC
>NZ_JABBWY010000024.1:0-5046 GCF_014161415.1 Microbispora sp. H10885
AAAACTCCACGAACATCCCCGGCGACGCCATCACCGCCGCCCCACCCGCCAACGCCAGCCCGCACTCCCCCGACCGCACCGCACGCACCGCCAGATCCAACGCCACCAACGACGACGAACACGCCGTATCCACCGTCAACGCCGGACCCCGCGACCCCAGCACATACGCGATCCGCCCCGACGCCACGCTCGACTCGTTGCCGGCCAGCAGCAGGCCCTCCAGCTCCTCGGGCACGACGCGCAGACGGCTGCCGTAGTCGTCGTACATGGCCCCGATGAACACGCCGGTGTCACTGTCCCTGAGCGACAGCGGGTCGATGCCGGCCCGCTCCAGCGCCTCCCACGACACCTGCAGCAGCAACCGCTGCTGCGGATCGGTGGCCAGTGCCTCCCGAGGACTCATCCCGAAGAACGCCGGATCGAACTCGCCCGCGTCGTGCAGGAAACCGCCCCGGCGCGTGTACGCGGTGCCCCGGTGGTCGGGGTCCGGGTGATAAAGGGCGTCGAGGTCCCAGCCCCGGTCGTCCGGGAAGTCACCCGTGACGTCCGCGCCACTGGCCACCACCTGCCACAGGTCCTCCGGCGAGGCCACCCCGCCCGGGAACCGGCACCCCATCCCCACGATCACCACCGGGTCGTCGTCCGCCGCCCGCACCGCGACCGCGGTGGCCGCCCTCTCCTCCACAGTGATGAGGCCGAGCAGGTGCCCGGCGAGCGCGGCGACGGTCGGGAACTCGAACACGATCGTGGCCGGGAGCGTCAGCCCGGTCAGGGCGTTCAGCCGGTTGCGCAGCTCGACCGAGGTGAGCGAGTCGAAGCCGAGTTCCTTCAACGGCCGGTCACCGGGCACCTCGGCCGGATCGTCGTGCCCGAGGACGGACGCGGCCTGCTCGCGCACGAGCCGGGTGACCAGGTTCAGGCGCTCGTGCGGACGTCCGGACAGCACCCGCCGCGCCCAGGCGCCTTCGGCCGCCCGCCGCACACGAGACGGAAAGACCACGAGGCTGGAGAACAGGGCGGGCAACCGCCCCGCCGCCGCCTCCTCACGCAGCACGGCGTCGTCGAGGGGCGACACCACGGTGTACGGCTCGCGCACCCGGTCGAGGACGTCGAGGGCGACGGCCGTGGAGAGCGTGCCCACGCCGTACCGGGCGAGCCGGGCGCGGCCGGCGTCGTCGAGGTGGCCGGTCATGGCGCTGGCCTCCTCCCACACGCCCCAGGCGACGGAGGTCGCGGGCAGCCCGAGACCGGCCCGGTGCTCGGCGAGGGCGTCGAGGAACGCGTTGGCCGCGGCGTAGTTCGCCTGCCCGGGCACTCCGAGGGCGGCCACGGCGGAGGAGAACAGCACGAAGCGCTCCAATGGAAGCTCCGCTGTCAGCTCGTGCAGATGCCAGGCGGCGTCCAGCTTCGGCCGCAGCACCGCGGCGAGCGCGGGGGCGTCCAGCTCCGTGAGGGTGGCGTCAGCCAGCACGCCCGCCGTGTGCACCACGCCGCGCAGCGGGCGGCCGGCGGGGACGGCGGCCAGCACCTCCGCCAGGGCGTCCCGGTCGGCGACGTCGCAGGCCACCAGGGTGACCTCCGCGCCCGCCTCGCGCAGGTCGCGGGCGAGGGCCTCCGCGCCGGGGGCGTCCGGCCCGGATCGGCTCACGAGCAGCAGGTGGGGCGGGCGGGCCGCCGCCGCCAGCCTGCGGGCCACGAGCGCTCCGAGCGTCCCCGTGCCACCGGTGATGAGCACGGTGCCGCCCGTTGCGAGCCCGATGCCGTTCGTAGTGAGCTCAGTGCCGTTCGTAGTGAGCTCAGTGCGGTTCGTAGTGAGCCCGGCGCCGCCCGTAGCGACCTCAGTGCCGCTCGTGCCCAGCCCGGGGCCGTCTGAGCTGAGCTCGGCACCCGGGTCGGCGCCGTCCTCGTCGCCGTGCCCGTGCCCGTGCTCGTACTGGGGCTCGGTCACGGGCGCGGGCAGGTCCCGGACGGCGAGCCTCGGTGCCAGCACGACCCCGTCGCGTACGGCCACCTCGCGCTCGCCGTGCCCGGAGGCGAGCAGCGCCACGGGCGCCGGGCCGTCCACCACGGCCAGCGCGAACCGGCCGGGGTGCTCGGCGGCGGCGGTGCGCACCAGCCCGCGCAGCGGCGCGGAGGCGAGGTCCCGCCCGTCGGCCACCACCGTGAGCCTGATGCCGTCGAGCGCGGGATCGGCGGCCCATTGCTGCAGCAGGGCGAGGACGGCGGCCGTGCGGGCGTGCGCCCGCCCGGCGAGACCGGCGGAGAAGCCTTCGGGGTCCGCGGCGGTTCGCGGTCCGCCCACCGGGACGAGCACCACCTCGGCCCGGGTGAGCGCCGCGGCGTCCGCACCGGTGACGACCTCCACGTCGTCGGGATCGCCGAGGTCGCGGAGATTCCCGAGATCCAGCAGGTCTCCGGTGGCGCCGAAGCCCTCCAGCACCCCGACGCGGCGCGGCGCCGGGCCGAGGTCGGTCACCGGCTCCCAGACGAGGCCGTACGCCTCGGCGGCGGGCCGGACGCCCGTGAGGTCCTCACGCGTGGCCGGCCGGAAGGCCAGCGACTCGATCGTCCCGATCGTCTGCCCGCCCTCGTCCGCGAACAGGTAGCGGAACCGAGAGCCGCCGAGCGGCTCGACGCGGGCCCGCACGGTGCGCCCGGCCCGGCCGGTGAGCCGCAGGCCCTCGAACGCGAACGGCAGGAGGGGCGCGCCGGCGCCGGGGTCGGCGAGCCCGGCGAGCCCCGCCACCACCGGGTGGAGGGCCGCGTCCAGGAGCGCGGGATGTAGCGGAAAGTCCTGCGCGGAGCCGGACGGGTCCGCGTCCGAGGGGGAGGACAGCTCCGCGTAGACCGTGTCGCCGTGGCGCCATACGGCGGTGAGGCCCTGGAAGGCCGGGCCGTAGTCGTAGCCGAGCCGGTACAGGCGGTCGTAGACGTCCGACACGTCGACCGCTTCGGTCCCGGCGGGGGGCCAGGCCGGGAGTTCGTCGCCGGGCGCGGCCTGCGGGTCGCGGAGCGCAGGTGTGTCTCCGGCCTCGGCGAGGGTGCCCGAGGCGTGCTGGGTCCACGGCCGGTCGTCACCGGCCCGTGCGTGCACCTCGACGCCGCGCCGTCCGTCCGCGCCGGGGGCGGCGACGAGCACCTGCACCTGCGCGGGCCGGCCGGCGTCCAGCGTGAGAGGAGCCTCGACGGTCAGCTCGCGCACCTCGGGGGTGCCGGTGAGCCGGCCGGCGTGCGCGGCCAGTTCGGCGAACGCCGTACCGGGAAGCAGGGTGGTGCCCAGGACCCGGTGGTCGGCGAGCCAGCCCTGCGCGGCCAGGTCGATCTGCCCGGTCAGCACCGCCCCGCCGTCCGCGAGCGTGACCATCGCGCCGAGCAGGGGATGCCGGGCTGCGGCGAGACAGAGCCGGGACGCCTGGGCGGGTCCGGCGGAGGGTGTGAGCCAGTAGCGCTCGCCGCTGAACCGGTAGGTGGGCAGGTCCACCGGCGTCCCCTCGCGCGGCCAGGCGACGGGGACACCGGCGAGGTGGGCCACGGCCAGGGCTCGGCGGAAGGCGCCCGGCCCGCCCTCGCCGCGCCGGAGCGTGCCCGCGGCGAGGCACGTGATCCCCCGCTCGGCGAACGTCTCCTCCACGGCCACGGTGAGCACCGGATGCGGGCTGATCTCGACGAACCTCCGGTGGCCGCTGTCGGCGAGGCCGCCGAGGGCGGCGTCGAAGCGGACGGTCTCCCGGAGGTTGCGGAACCAGTAGCCGGCGTCCAGGGTGGTCGTGTCCAGCACGTCGCCGGTCACCGCGGAGTGGAAGGCGATCTCGGCGGGCCGGGGTCGCAGCCCCGCGAACGTCCGCAGCAGTTCCTCGCGCAGCGGCTCGACGTACCTCGTGTGGGAGGCGTAGTCCACCGGGACCCGGCGGGCGCGCACGCCGTCGTCCTCGCACCGGGCGAGCAGCTCGGCGAGCGCCGCGGCGTCCCCGGCGACGACGGTCGAGCGCGGTCCGTTGCGTACGGCGACCTCGACGGCGCCCTCCCAGCGAGCCGCGAGCTCGGCCGCTTCGGCCGCGCCCAGCGCCACCGACACCATGCCGCCGTCCCCGGCGATCCTGGCGATGGCCTTGCTGCGCAGGGTGACAAGCCGCGACGCGTCGGCGAGGGACAGCGCGCCCGCGACATAAGCGGCGGCGATCTCGCCCTGGGAGTGCCCGACGACCGCGTCCGGCGTGACCCCTGCGGCGCGCCACATCGCCGCGAGCGACACCATGACCGCGAACAGCACCGGCTGCACGACATCGACGCGGTCGAGTGAGGGCGCGCCCTGCGCGCCCCGCAGGACGTCGTGCAGGGACCAGTCGGTGTGCTCGGCGAAAGCCTCGGCGCAGGCGTCGATCCCGGCCCGGAAGACCGGGTCGGCGTCCAGGAGCGCGCGGGCCATCTCGGGCCACTGCGACCCCTGACCGGGGAAGACGAAGACCGTTCGCCCACCGATCCGCTCGCCCGTCACGACCGCGTCGTGGACCTCGCCCCGGGCGAGCGCGCGCAGGGCGGCCTGGTGGTCTCCCAGGACGGCCGCGCCGTACGGAAGCCGCGCCCGCGACAGGAGCGTCGTGGACACGTCCCGGAGGCGGAGCTCCGGGTGGTCGTGCAGGTGCCCGGCGAGCGCGGCGGCCTGCCGTCGCAGCGCCGCCGCGTCCGTTCCCGACAGCAGCAGCGGCACGCCCTCCTCCGCCGAGGGGCCCGCAGTCGTCATGGTGACGGACGGCGTGGCGGCGGTCGTCGTGCCGGCGGTCGTCGTGCCGGCGGTCGTCGTGGTGGCGTCCTGGTCGGCGGAGGGGCCGTCGGCAGTGGCGGGTGGCTGTCCGAGTGTGTCGGCGGATGGTTGTCCGAGGGCGGTGGCGGGTGGCTGTCCGAGTGTGTCGGCGGATGGTTGTCCGAGTGTGGTGGTGGGGGGTTGTCTGGGGGTGTCGGTGGGTGGTTGCTGGAGGATGACGTGGGCGTTGGTGCCGCTGATCCCGAAGGAGGAGACCCCCGCCCGGCGCGGCCGTTCCCCCTGCG
>NZ_JABBWY010000025.1:0-4849 GCF_014161415.1 Microbispora sp. H10885
GTCGATGCCGGCGCCGGGGTCGTCGGCGAGGGCGGGGGAGACGCCGATGCCGGTGAGGGTGAGGCCGAGCACGGAGGCGGCCAGTATCTGGGTGGTGCGGGTCATTCGCATGGGGTGATCACTCCGATTTATGAGGGGGCGGGGCCGGCCGGCTGTTCGGCCGGCCGGCCCCGGTTGTGCTGTGGCGGTGGGTCAGCGCGTGCGCGTCGTCACCGCCGTCGCGGTCAGCTGCAGCTGGCCGCGGCGTAGGCCGCGTCGTAGGACGTCGTGACCTGCTTGCCGCCGATGGTGGCGGTGCCGGTCACGGTGGCCTTGCCGGCGGCGACCTGGGCGGTCCGGGTGTTGAAGGACTGGTAGGCCTGCTTGCCCGGGGCCACGTCGGTCACGGTCTTGTTGCCGAACGCGGTGTTCAGCGTGATCGTGGCCGGCGCGTCGCCGTCGTTGACGGCGGTGACCGCCAGGTAGGCGGTGGTGCCGATGCAGCGGGTGGCCGCGGTGACGGTCAGCTTGACCTTCGGCGTGGCGATCGTCAGCTTGAGCGACTTGGTCGCCTCGACGTTGCCGGCCTTGTCGGTCGAGCGGTAGGTCACCTCGTGCTGGCCGTCGCCGGAGACGGTGACCGGGGCGGTGTAGGCCGTCCAGGCGCCGCCGTCCAGCGCGTACTCGGTCTTGGCCACGCCGCTGCCGCCGGTCTCGTCGACCGCCTTCAGCGTGACCGTGACCGGACCGGTGAACGAGCCGTTGTCCGGCTGGGCCGGGTCGGTCGTCGCGGTGGTCACCGGAGCGGTCTTGTCCTCGCTACCCGCCTTGATCAGCTTGAAGTAGTCGAACTTGACCGTCTTGGACGCGCCCTGGTTGGTGCCGATGGTGTAGACGCCGACCTTCGACGCGTTCGCCACGGCGCTGTTCTTCACCACGGCGACCGCGCCGCTCGTGGTGAGGTCGGTCCAGGTGGTGCCGTTCGCGGAGTAGGCACCGGTGAAGCTGTCGCCCACCTTCTTCAGGCGCAGCCAGTACGGGCCGGCGGTGAGGTTGTTCACCTGCGGCTGCGGGTTCTGCACGGTGCCGCCGACCTCGCTGCGCAGCTCGATCGTCCGCGCCACCGTCGACCCTGCGGCGTTGGTGGTGAGGAAGTCGAACTTCACGTAGTTGTCGTCGTCGCCGTAGACGATCACGCCGCCCTGCTGGTACTGCTCGCTGAGAGCAGAGCCGTCGACCTTGGTCTCCAGCGTCCAGTCACCGCTCGGCGCCGTCTGCAGGATGAAGTTCTTCGGGCCGCTGTTGGTGGTCCCGTAGATGTCACCCGTCGTGGTGTCGAGCTCCAGGTTGCCACCGGTCACCCGAGCGGCCGTCGCGTCGTAACGCACGTTCTGGGTCCAGCGGCACTTGTCCAGCGAGGTGCCGTTGAAGTCGTCGTCCGGCGTCGGCGCGGTCGCCTTGTCGTCCGGCGTGATCTGGAACCAGTCGAAGGCCGCGTCCACCACCGGGTGGTTGGCCCCGGCCAGCGAGATCAGGCCGATCTTCGGGTTGGAGATCCCGGCGAGCGGCTTGGTCTCCGACATCGCCGTGAAGTTGGTGCCGTCCGAGGAGTAGTGCGCGGTGATGTTGGTGCCGTCGCTGATGAACCGCACGTACACCGTGTCGGGGTACGCGTCCCCGAGCTGGGCCGTGTTGCTCGCCGTCACCTCGTTCGGTGCGCCCTTGTCCTCCCGGATGAACTGGAAGACGCGGTTGGCGTGGTTCGACCCGTTGGTCGACCGGCCCTGCAGCACCATCTTGGCGTAGTTGTCGTCGTCACCGTAGATGACCAGACCGGCCTGCTGGTAGGCGTCCTGCGCCTTCAGCGTGAGCTTGGCGGTGGCCGTCCAGGCGCCCGCCGGAGCCGGCTGCACGACGATGTTCGGCGTGTTGTTGGTCGTCTGGTAGATGTCGGTCGTCGAGGTCGGGATGATCAGGCTGCCGTCGGCGACCCGCAGGTCCTGGTTCTCCCGGATGACCGACCAGCGGTCACGGTCGAGCTGGGTGCCCAGGAAGTCGTCGGAACGGCCGCTGAAGCACACGATGGCCGGCGCGTCCACCTTGATCTGCACCTGAGCGCTGGTTGCGGCGCCCTTGGCGTCGGTCACCGTCACCACGGCGGTGTAGGTGCCCGGCGCGGTGTAGGTGTAGCTCGCGTTGGCCGTGGTCGGCTGCGGCGCGCCGTTCACCCCGAAGTTCCACTTGTAGGTGAGCGCGTCGCCTTCGGGGTCGGTGGCGGTGGTGGTGAAGTCCACCTTCAGCGGCGCGATGCCCGTGGTCGCGTTCGCGGCCACCGACACGGTCGGACGCTGGTTCTCCGAGGCGCCCTTGCCGATGAAGTCGACCCAGTTGAAGTTGAGCAGGAAGGCGTCGTTCGCCGCGCTCGCCGGCTTGCGCACGACGAAGTACAGCGGGCCGCTCGTGACCGGCGGGTTGGTCAGGTTGAGCGTGACGTCCTTGAACGTCTGCCAGCCGCCGGTGTTCGCCACATCGACGGAGCCGATGAGCGTTCCGGTCGCCGGGTCACCCTGCCGGACCTGGATGGTCCCGCCGGTGGTGTTCGACGAGACGCGGAACCGGATCGCGCTGATGTTGGTCAGGTTGATCGGGTCGAACGACCACCAGTCGCCGTCCTGGACGTTGGCGATGTTCTTGTTGCCACCCGCGGTGTCGGTCGTGTCCTCGACCGCGACACCCGCGGCGTCGGTGCCGGTGCCGCCGGTGACCCGGCCGGTGGCGCTGAAGTGCTCGGCCTGCTTGCGCTTGGGCTGCAGGATGACCTGACCCCGCCCGGTGAGCGGCTTGGCCGCCCCGGCGCCCTTGTCGGTGTAGCTGGCCTCGATGACGTAGAACAGGTTGTCGTACTCACCGTGGCCGGACATGGCGGTCTGCACGACGGCCTCGCAGCCGGTCGTCTGGTCGAGCGGGTGACCGTGGGTGTCGTGACCCAGGATGGACTGGATCTGCACCTTGCTGCAGTCGACCGTGCCGTCCTCGGCGTCGGTGACGGTGACCTTGAACTTCACCTGGTCGCCGAACTCGAAGAACGAGCCGTTCGGCGGGAGCTCGACCTTGACCTCGGGCTTGGTGTTGCCCGCGTTGATCACCACGCTCGCCTTACCGGTCAGGCCGTCGGAGTTCGTCACGGTGAGAACCGCGTTGTACTCGCCGGCCTGGGTGTAGGTGAAGGTGGGGTTGGCGGCGGTGGAGTCGGTCGTGCCGTCACCGTTGAGGTCCCAGGCGTAGGTGATCGCCTTGCCGTCGGGGTCGCGCGAGCCGTCGCTGCTGAACTTGACGGTCAGCGGCGTCGGGCCGTCGGTCTTGTCGGCGGCGGCACGCGCCGTCGGGGGACGGACGCCCTTGACGTAGTCGATGCGGTAGACGCCGGAGTCGGCGTTGTCGCCGCCGAAGCCCGAGCCCCACTCGATCAGGTAGAGGGCGCCGTCGGGGCCGAACTTCATGTCCATGGGCTTCTTGAAGCTCAGGGTCTGAAGGATCCGGTTCATCTCGACGAGCTTGGTGCCGTCCTCGTTGAGCTGGAACGACCACATGGCGTTGTTGTTCCACTCGCCGAACATGGCCTTGCCGTCCCAGTACGCCGGCCACTTGTTCGTCGCCGTGATGTCGGGGTTGTAGCGGTAGACCGGGCCGCCCATCGGGGCGCCGCCGCTCAGCTCGGGGAAGTTGTTGGCGTCGACGGCGTAGTGGTACCAGACCGTGGCCGGGATCACCGGCGGCAGGTTGGTCAGGCCGGTGTTGTTCGGCGAGTCGTTGACCGGAGCCGCGCAGTTGAACGCCGAACCCGACTGCTTCGTGGCGAAGTTGTAGTCGATGAAGGGCGTGTTGTTGCCGTTGCAGTACGGCCAGCCGTAGTTGCCCGGCTTGGAGATAAGGTTCCACTCCACCGTGTTCTGCGGGCCACGCGTGGCGCTGGCGGAGTTGGCGTCGGGGCCGTACTCACCGAGCATCACGTTGCCGGTCTTGGGGTCCATCCCGATCCGGAACGGGTTGCGGAAGCCCATGCCGTAGATCTCCGGCTTGGTCTTGTCCGTGCCCGGGGCGAACAGGTTGCCCGACGGGATCGTGTAGGTGCCGTCCGCCTCGGGGTGGATGCGCAGCAGCTTGCCGCTCAGGCTGTTGGTGTTGCCGGCGGAGCGCTGGGCGTCCCAGCTGGAGCGGCCCGACTGCTCGTCGATCGGGGTGTAGCCGTCGGAGTTGAAGGGGTTGGTGTTGTCGCCCGTGCCCAGCCAGAGGTTGCCGGTCTTGGGGTCCATCACCAGGCCGCCGCCGTGGTGGCAGCACTCGGCCCGCTGCACCGGCACGTCCAGGATCTTCTTCTCGCTCGCCAGGTCCAGGGTGTCCCCGTTGACCGTGAACCGGCTCAGCCGGTCGACGTTCTCCGAGCCCGTGGGCGAGTAGTAGAGGTAGATCCACTTGTTCGTCGCGAACCCGGGGTCCAGCGCCATGCCGAGCAGGCCGCTCTCGTTGGCGGTGAACACGTTCAGGTGCGCCGCCGTCACGGTGCCGCCGCTCGGCTTGATGACCTTGACGTCACCGAGCCGGTCGATGTAGAAGACCCGGCCGTCCTTGGCGACGTCCAGCATCATCGGGTTGCTGGTGTTGTCGTCGAGGGTGACCTTCTCGTAGCTGCTGCTCTGCGAGGCCGAGCAGTCGGCCTTCACGGCGCCCGAGGCGGTCTTGATGCCGCCGAGGAGCAGCTTGAGGAAGTTCGCCTCGCTGTAGTTCTCCTTCAGGTGGCCCAGGCCGGTGTACCACGAGCGGCCACCGTCGTAGTCCTGACACCACGTGTTGGGGTGGTCGGCGCCCATCG
>NZ_JABBWY010000026.1:0-4279 GCF_014161415.1 Microbispora sp. H10885
CCCCGATCTGCCGGATCTCCTCCAGCCGATGCGAGATATAGATCACCGCCACCCCCTGCGCGGTCAGATCCCGGATCACCCGAAACAGGTTGTCCACCTCGTCATGAGCCAGCGCCGCCGACGGCTCATCCATGATGATCAACCGCGCCGAATGCGACAACGCCCGCGCCATACTCACGATCTGCTTGTGCGCCGGCGACAACCGGCCCACCTCCATCCGCGGCCGGATCTCCCCATGACCCAACCGCTTCAACAACTCAGCCGCCGCCCGCTCGGCCTCCCCCCGGCGCGAGAACCCCAACCGAGCCCGCTCATGACCCAGATAGATGTTCTCGGCCACACTCAACCCGTCCACCAGGTCGAGCTCCTGATAGATCGTGGCGATGCCCTGCCGGATGGCGGCCGTCGGGCTGGTCAGCCGGACCTCCTGGCCGTCGAAGGTGATCGTTCCCTCGTCGGGCTGGTGCGCCCCGGCCAGAGTCTTGATCAGGGTGGACTTTCCGGCGCCGTTCTGGCCGAGCAGGCAGTGCACCTCACCGACGCGGACATCGAGGTCGACGCCGTTCAGGGCACGCACACCGGGGAACTGCTTGACGATGCCTCGCATCTCCAGCAGGGACGACTCGGACGATGACGGCTGCACAGAGGCCTCCTAGGGGTGGGTGCGGCCGGGCCCCGCCCGCCTGACGGCGCCGGCTGGCACCGCCGCTACGGCACCGATGTCGGCGTCAACGATGCCGACGCGGCTCCGGACAGCCGTACAGGCGGGCGGGACGTTCTTGTGGGATAGGGCTCGGAATGGCTAAATGGTGGTGGTGATCCCGTCCGCCTGACCGCATGTCCCATCGCCACGGCACGCGGGATGGGCGGGGGGGAGTACCGAGCGGGGAGCACGGTCAGGCGGACGGGACGTTCGAAGGGGACGGCTGAGGAGAGGATGGGGGGTCGGAACCGGCCCGCGGACAGAGGCGTCCGCCGCCGGACAGGTCGTCGGAGTTCTCGATCACCCCGATGGCAGCGGATGTCGGATCGATATGGCGGTGGGATCGGACAGCGCTCGTTCGACGACGACACCGGCCGCTCCACGTGCCGCCGCCCCGAAGCCGAGATCGGATGCGACGAACCGGCAGCGTTCGACGGCGCCGGTCATGCCCAGACGCGTCAGCTCCTGCCGGGCGGCGGGGATGAGCCGGTCGGCGAGCCTGGCGAAGTAGCCACCGAGCACGATGACTCGTGGGTTGAAGAGGTTGACCAGCACCGACGCGCCGAGCCCGAGCCACCGGCCCACCTCCGCGATGGCGGCTTCGACCCTCGGGTCGCCTTCCGCCCGCCGCTGCTCGATCTCGGCCAGCCGTTCCTCCGGATCACGGACGATCTGCCGGCCCATGCCGTACGCACGGTCGGGTGTGGCCATGCGCACCAGCGCCGCCAGTCCGACCTTGGTCTCCCAGCAGCCGACACGGCCGCAGCGGCAGGGCTCACCGGCGGGATCGACCATTATGTGACCGACCTCCCCGGCGAATCCGTCCGCTCCACCCAGCAACCGCCCGCCGGAGATTACACCGCCTCCGACGCCCACCTCGCCGGTGAGGTAGACCAGGTCGGACGTGCCGGCCTCGGAGCCGGAAGTGTACTCGGCCAGCGCGGCGAGGTTGGCGTCGTTGTCCACCACGATGGGGATGTCCGGGCGGATGCCCGCCTGGGACAGCCGCTCCGCGACCGCCACTCCGTGCCAGCCGAGGTTCGGCGCCACGACGACGGTGCCGGTGATCGTGTCGACGAGGCCCGGGATGGCCACGGTGACACCCGCGGGCGTCACCCCGAGCCGGTCGAGGTCGGCCAGGGTCTTCTCGACCACGAGGGCCAGTTCGTCGAGCGAGCGCTCCGGGCTGGACCCCATCGCGTCGA
Source organism: Microbispora sp. H10885 (assembly GCF_014161415.1). Lineage (NCBI taxonomy): Bacteria > Bacillati > Actinomycetota > Actinomycetes > Streptosporangiales > Streptosporangiaceae > Microbispora > Microbispora sp. H10885. The sequence goes on from NZ_JABBWY010000026.1 coordinate 1,909, forward strand.
AGCCGACGCGCCGGTCCACGAGCACCCGGCCGGCCAGATCGGTGGCGATGGCGGCGATGTAGTCGACGTTGACCTCCACGCCCAGGGCGCCGACACGCGAACCGTCGAGGGCGAGCGCGACGCTCGGGCGGCCGACGGAGCCCGCGTGCTGCGGTCCCGTCTCCATCACCAGCCCGCGTGCCTGCAACTCGCTGACCAGGCTGGTGACGGTGGTCTTGTTCAGCCCGGTGGCGAGCGCGACAGCCGACCGGGAGCACGGGCCCGAGGCGCTCACGTGACGCAGCACCAGAGCGAGGTTGGAACGGCGCACGGTGGCCTGGTCAGCGGGAACACCCGCGGACAGACCGCGACTCAACGAGTCGCCCGTACGGCCGTCGGCCCTGCTTCGGTCCACGCCTCTCCCTCAATTAGTTCGTGTGGCTCGCCGAATTAATGCCAGCGACTTCCGGAAGACGCAAGACTGAAACCGGTTGCAGGTTCCGTAACAGTCCGATAACCCCAGGTACAGATGGTCGTTGAGCTGCGGTTGGGCCGCCGATGCCAACTCGTTACTCGACAGATGGGTGCAGGTCCGGACATCCTCGTGTTACAACGCTGATTAATTGATCTCAGAGACAAACAAAGGGCGGGTGAGGGTCAGGTGACGTACGAGCCGAACCTCCTCCGCACCTCCGCCGGCGCGACGCCGACGGCGGCGGGCCCCGCGGCCCTGCGCAGGGCGAACCTCTCACTGGTGCTGCGCGAGCTGCGTGACCACGAGTCCCTGTCCCGCGCCGACATCGCCGACGCGACCGGGCTCCACCGGGCCACCGTCTCCAACCTCATGGCCGAGCTGCTCGAGCGGCGGCTGGTGCGGGAGGTCGGCGTCGAGCACGTGGGCGCGATCGGCCGGCCCAGGCGGGCGGTGGCGCTGCACGGCGCGCACGTCGGCGCCCTCGGACTGGAGATCAATGTCGACTACATCGCGGTCCACGGCACCGACCTCAGCGGCCGGGTGCTGGTCGAGCGCCGCGTGGCCTTCGACACGATGGGCAGCGGCACCGACAGAGCCGTCCGCCGCCTCGGGCTCGTCGCCAAGGAGGCCGCGGAGGCTATGGAACGTGCCCGGGCCGTCCCCGCCGGCGTCGCGGTGGCCGTCCCCGGCCTCGTGGACGTGGCGCGCGGCGTGGTGACGCTCGCGCCCAACCTCTACTGGCACGATCTGCCGCTGGCGGACGAACTGACCTCCATGCTCAGGCCTCTGGACGTTCCGGTGAGGGTGGACAACGACGCCAACCTCTCCGCGCTGGCCGAGTTCACCTCGGGCGTCGCCGCCGGCACGCCCGACCTGGTCTATCTCACCGGAGAGGTCGGCGTCGGCGGTGGCATCATCTCGGGCGGCAGGCTCCTGTGCGGAGCGGACGGCTACTCCGGCGAGGTCGGGCACCTGCGGGTCGACCCCAACGGCGACCAGTGCGGCTGCGGCCGCGTCGGATGCTGGGAGACCAAGGTCGGGCTGGCCGCACTGGTCCGCGCGGCCATGCCCGAGCAGGCGTACGGGCTGCCCGGCATGCCGGTGCCCGACCCCGACGAACGCGTGGCCGACATCGCCCGGGGCCTTTCATCGGGCGACCGGCGCATGACGCAGGCGGTCGCGCAGGTCGGCCAATGGCTCGGGCTCGGCGGCTCGATCCTGGCCAACCTGTTCAACCCCCGCGTGATCGTCATCGGAGGCTACTTCGCCTCGCTGGCCCAGTGGCTCCTGCCCCACGCGCAGGACCAGCTGAACCGGCTGGTGGTGGCCGGCTCCGGCGCTCAGTGCCGGTTCGTCGCCTCCACGCTCGGCTTCGGCGCCGCGTCACGTGGCGCCGCGAGCATGGTGGTCGACCAGATCATCGCCGACCCGACCTCGATCCTCGATTCATTACCCCGGCCGGCAGTTCACTGACGGCCCCCACAGACCTGGAACGGCACCTTCCAGCACCCCGAAACACCCCCGGAATATCCACTACGACCAAGTGGCAACAAGCGCGGCGGCGCGCGCCTTGCCTGACCTTCCCCCCAGTCAGGAAAGGGTTCTCCATGTCTCCACGTTCTCGAACGTGGGCCAGGCTGCTCAACGCGGCCCTGCCAACCAACGGACGACGTCCGAAACGTCTGAGCGCGGCGACGACGGCCATCGCCCTCGCCGCGCCAGTGATCACTCTCCTCGCGGCGCCGGTGAGCGCCGAGGCCGCCACCACGGCGGCCACGGCGGCCCCTGATTTCAAGGTGCTCGTCTTCTCGAAGACGACCGGTTTCCGGCACGACTCGATCCCCGAGGGGATCGCGGCGGTGCAGAAGCTCGGCCAGGAGAACAACTTCGCGGTCGACACGACCGAGGACAGCGCGG
>NZ_JABBWY010000027.1:0-2962 GCF_014161415.1 Microbispora sp. H10885
TCCAGCTCAACGAGGACGGCACCAAGCTCGTCGAGATGAACCGGATCCTTCAGACCCTGAGCTTCAAGAAGCCCATGGACATGAAGTTCGGCCCCGACGGCGCCCTCTACCTGATCGAGTGGGGCTCCGGCTTCGGCGGCGACAACGCCGACTCCGGCGTCTACCGCGTGGAGTACATCAAGGGCAACCGCCCGCCGGTGGCACGCGCCAGCGCCGACAAGACCGACGGCCCGACGCCGCTGACCGTCAAGTTCAGCAGCGACGGTTCGCGCGACCCCGACGGCAAGGCGATCACCTACGCCTGGGACCTCGACGGTGACGGCACGACCGACTCCACCGAGGCCAACCCCACCTTCACCTACACGAAGGCCGGCGAGTACAGCGCCGTCCTGACGATCACCAACGCCGATGGCAGGACCGCGACCTCCAGCGTGACGGTCAACGCGGGCAACACCAAGCCCGAGGTCAAGGTCGAACTGCCGCCGAGCGGCTCGTTCTTCGAGTTCGGCGACCAGGTGAAGTTCAAGGTCACCGTCACCGACGCCGAGGACGGCACGGTCGACTGCAGCAAGGTGCAGATCCAGTCCATCCTGGGTCACGACACCCACGGTCACCCGCTCGACCAGACGACCGGCTGCGAGGGCGTCGTGCAGACCGCCATGGCGGGCCACGGTGAGTACGACAACCTGTTCTACGTCATCGAGGCCAGCTACACCGACAAGGGCGCCGGGACGGCCAAGCCGCTCACCGGGCGGGGTCAGGTCATCCTGCAGCCCAAGCGCAAGCAGGCCGAGCACTACAGCGCCACCGGCCGGGTCACCGGCGGCACCGGCACCGACGCCGCAGGCGTGCAGGTCGAGACCACGACCGACACCGCGGGCGGCAACCAGAACATCGGGTTCACCCAGGACGGCGACTGGTGGTCGTTCGACCCGATCAACCTGACCGACATCACCGCGATCCGGCTCCGCGCCGCCTCGGCCGGTCCCGGCGGCACCGTGCAGATCCGTCAGGGCAACCCCGACAACGGCACCCTGGTCGGCTCGGTGGACATCACGCCCACCGGCAACTGGCAGACGTACAAGGACGTCACGGTCGACCTGACCAACCCGCCGACGACCAGCGGCCCGCTGTACTTCGTCGTGCGCAAGCCGGCGAGCGCGGCGAACGACGCCTACCTGCTCAACTTCAACTGGGTCGACTTCGTCGGCAAGGGCGCCACCAACAACCAGCGTCCGACCGTGTCGGTGGCCGCCAACGCGACCACGGGCATCGCGCCGCTGAAGGTGGACTTCACCACCACCGCCACCGACCCCGAAGGCGACGCGCTCACCTACAAGTGGAACTTCGGGGTGAACGGCGCGCCGCAGCCGACCACGGCCAACGCGAGCTACACCTACACCACGCCGGGCACCTACACCGCCGTGGTGACGGTGACCGACGCCAAGGGCGCCGCCGGCAGCGCCCAGGTGCAGATCAAGGTGGACGCGCCGGCCACGGCGTGCTTCACCGGCCGCTCCGACGACTTCCTGGGCACCCAGCTCGACCGTGACCGCTGGTCGGTCATCCGGGAGAACCAGGACCTGAAGGTCGCCGACGGCAAGCTGATCATCCCGACCTCGGCCACCGACATCTACAGCACGGGCGGCAGCACGCCGAACATCGTCGTGCAGCCGATGCCGTCGGGCGCCTTCACGGCCACCGCCAAGCTCACGCTGAAGGCACTGACCACCTACCAGCAGGCCGGTCTGGTCATCTACGGCGACGACGACAACTACGCCAAGATGGTGCTACAGGCACGGGGCAGCAACGACCACGCGGCCCGCATCTTCCAGTTCATCCGGGAAGACAAGGGCAGCCCCAACGAGGTGACCGCGAGCAACACCGCCAACCTCGGGGACGCCTACCCCGACACGGTGTACGTGCGGTTCATCAGCGACGGCACCAACATCACCGCGCACTACTCGGCCGACGGCACCAACTTCACGGCGATGTCGGAAACCAAGCCGCTCGCCGGGATCTCCAACCCGAAGATCGGCCTGATCTCGCTGGCCTCGACCAACAACCCGGTGACGGACGCGGCCTTCGACTGGTTCCACATCACGCCCGACGACAAGGCCACGGCCTCGGACCCCAACGACGAGTTCGAGGGCAGCGCGCTGGACCTCTGCCGCTGGAACGCCAACGTGCGCTACGACGCGACGGCGGCGCGGGTCAGTGGTGGTCAGCTCCAGCTCGACACGACCAAGGGTGACATCTACGGGTCCGACAACAGCAACCCGAAGAACTTCATCCTCCAGACCGCGCCGAGCGGTGACTGGACGCTGGAGACCAAGGTCGACGGTTCCGCTCTCAACGAGCAGTTCCAGCAGGGCGGCCTGATCGTCTACGGCGACGACGAGAACTACGTGAAGTTCGACTACGTCGCGGACAACGCCGCGGGCTCCGCGGTGACCCGGCGGCTCGAGCTGCGCAGCGAGGTCGGCGGCGTCGTGCAGGACCCGCAGCCCCAGGTCACCAACCTGACCAGCGGGGTGTGGTGGCTGCGCCTGACGAAGACCGGAGACGGCTTCACCGCCTCCTACTCCTCGGACGGCACCACCTGGACCGACCTGGCCACCGACGGCACGGCCGCCGTGGTCAAGAACAGCGCCGTGGCCGGCACCGGCAAGGTCGGTCTGTTCGGCTTCGGCGTCAACCAGGGCGCGTCCAAGACGGTCAAGTTCGACTACTTCAAGCTGACCCCGGCGGCCACGTCGAAGGTCAAGCTGACCGTCACCGCAGCCACCCGCTGCATCGGCACCACCGCCTACCTGGCGGTCACCGCCGTCAACAACGGCGACGCGCCGGCCACGATCACGCTGAACACCGCGTTCGGCAACAAGACCGTGACCGACGTGGCCCCGGGCAAGCAGGCCTACCAGTCCTTCAACACCCGGACCGCCCAGGTCGCCGCCGGCAA
>NZ_JABBWY010000028.1:0-2216 GCF_014161415.1 Microbispora sp. H10885
TGTCAACGGACTCCCGATAGTGACCCCCAGCGGTTCCGGGAACTTTAACCCCCCGGGGTTGGCTCAGTCGCGGTTGGCGCGGTTCTCCTTGGCCAGCAGCTCGCGGCGTTGGCGGGTGCGGTAGGAGTCGCCGGTGAGGGTGAGGACCTCGGCGTGGTGAACAAGCCGGTCGATCATCGCCGCAGCGACGACGTCGTCGGAGAAGGTCTCCCCCCACCGGCCGAAGGGCAGGTTCGAGGTGACCATGATCGAGCCCTGCTCATAGCGGGACGCCACCAGCTGGAAGAACAGGTTGGCCGCGTCCTGATCGAAGGGGATGTAGCCCACCTCGTCAACGATGATCAGCTTGTAACGGCGGATCTTCTTCAGCTCGGTCTCCAACTGCCCGGAATGGTGCGCGGCCGACAGCCGGGTAATCCAGTTGCTGGCGGTGTCGAACAGCACCGAGTAGCCCGACTGGCATGCCCTGACCCCAAGCCCGATGGCCAGGTGGGTCTTGCCGATTCCGGGTGGCCCGAGCAGGATCACGTTCTCGGCCTTGGCGACGAAGGTGGCGGTGGCCAGGTGGGCGAGCACGTCACGGCGCAGTGAGGGCAGGTGGTCGAGGTTGAAGTCCTCCAGGGTCTTGACCTGGGGGAAGTGGGCGGTGCGGATGCGCATGACGGTGCCCTTGGATTCGCGGTCGGCGACTTGACGCTGCAGCAGCGCGGCCAGGTACTCCTCATGCGACCAGTTCTCCTCGCGGGCTTGGGCGGCCAGTTCCTCCCAGAACGCGCCGATGGTCGGCGTCTTCAGTACCCGGGTGAGGTAGGCGATCAGCGACGGCAGGCCGTCCTTGGGCGGTGCGGCCGGCATCACCTGCGGCGTTGTGGCGGCTGTGGTCACTGGCTGCTCGCTTCCGTGCTGTGTGCGGATGGGTCGAAGTCGACACCGAACAGGGCGTCGTAGTCCGGCAGCGCCCGCAGCATGACGGCATGGCCGTCGGTGTGGAAGCGGGTGGCTGCCTGACGGCTGTGCCGCTCGGCGGCCAGCGCCTGGCGCATCGCGGCGGCGGCGTGGGCGTGGGCGGGGTCGGTGACCACGCCGTGCTTGGCCCAACTACGGGCGTGGCAGGCCACGACCTGGCCATCGCAGACCACACGCACCTCCTGCGGAGAGGCGGTGACCTCGACGAACCGCCCGATGGCGCGGGGATCGACGGAGTAGTCCACGGTGTCGACCCGCACGTAGTAGTCACGCCCGAGCCGGACGCGGTGATGCAGTCCGGTCGCAGGGGCCAGCGGCGGCAGCGGCAGCATCGACTGGTAGTCGACCTCCAGCAGGTCCACCGGGCGGCCCTGGATCGAGCGGACGGTCCGGGTATTGGCCTGGGCCAGCCACCCGGTCAGTTGCTCGTTGAAGTCCGCCGGTGAGGCGAAGGTCCGCCCCGGCAGGAACGAAGTCTCCAAGAACCCGTTGTGGCGTTCGACCAGGCCCTTGTATTCCGGATCCCTGGGCGGGGCCAGCTTGATCTGTGTGGCCAGCGTGCCCGCGAACGCCGCTGCCGGGACGCTGACGCGTCCGGTGCCGCCGATCGCCGACTCCCGGTCCCACAGCAGGGTCGTGGTCACCCGGCCGATCCCGCTGATCAGCGCCCACATGCCCGACAAGATGTCCCCCGCCTGGCGGGAGGGGATCATCGTCGCGGTCATGAACCGGGAGAACGCCAGCGTCATCACCAGCACCGGCAGCATCCGCTGCTGCCCCTGACCGACCGGGATCCGCGGCTCGGGAAACCACAGATCGCACTGCGTGAGCTGGCCGGGCTGATAGGTCACCCGATCCACCGGATCGATGCCGACATACTCCGGGCGGATACGCGCCAGCAGCTTCTTCAACGGCCCTTCGGAGTACGGCCAGCCGATCCGCTGCGCGATCACCGGCACCGGCATCTTCGGCCACTCCCGCAAAAGCGCCCGCACCTGCGGCTCGTAGGCATCGGCCACCGAGCCGCGACGGGCCCGCTCGTACTTCGGCGGCCGGTCAGAGGCCAACGCCGCCCGCACCGTGTTACGGGCCACGCCCAGCCGCCGGGCGATCTCCTTGATGGGCACGCCCTCTGCCCGATGCAGACGGCGTATCTCCGCCCAGTCCTCCACCTTCAGCACCCTCCAAGGTCTCGGAGGGGGTCAGTTTTCGGAGTACCTCAGGGGGTCAGTTTTCAGGATCCGCCGACA
>NZ_JABBWY010000029.1:0-2180 GCF_014161415.1 Microbispora sp. H10885
TGCCGCACCAGGGCGGCCTGGTGCAGACCCAGAACGGCGCTTGGTACTACATGGCCTTCCAGGACGCCTACCCCGGCGGCCGGATCCCCGTCCTGGCCCCGATCACCTGGACCTCCGACGGATGGCCGACCATCACGACCGTCAACGGCGGCTGGGGCGCCTCCTACCCCTACCCCAACGTGCCGCGCCCGCCCCGGCAGGTGAAGTCCCCCGGCGGGACCGACACCTTCACCGGGTCGCAGCTCGGGGCGGAGTGGGAGTGGAACCACAACCCCGACACCACCAAGTTCAGCGTCGGCAGCGGACTGCGGCTGCAGACCGCCACCGTGACCAACGACCTGTACTCGGCCCGCAACACCCTCACCCACCGCATCCTCGGGCCGTCCTCGACGGCGACGATCCAGCTGGACTACTCCCAGATGCGCGACGGTGACCGGGCGGGGCTGGCGATGCTGCGCGACTCCTCGGCCTGGATCGGCGTACGGCGCGACAACGGCCAGACCCGGCTGGTCGCGACCAACAACCTGACCATGAACAGCAGCTGGCAGACCACCTCCACCGGCACCGAGGTGGCCTCCACCGCCGTGTCCGGCGGGCGGATCTGGCTACGGGTCAACGCCGACATCCGGCCCGGCAGCGGCCGCCAGGCCAAGTTCTCCTACAGCACCGACGGGGTGAACTTCACCTCCTTCGGCCCCGCCTTCACGATGGGCAACGCCTGGCAGTTCTTCATGGGCTACCGCTTCGGCATCTTCAACTACGCCACCCAGTCCCTGGGCGGCTCGGTCACCGTCAACAGGTTCGACCTGACGCAACCCTGACGCCCTGACCCAGCTGATCGAGCTGATCGCATGACACCGGCCGGCCCCGGCGCTCCCCGACAGGAGCACCGGGGCCGGTTCCGTGTCTCCCCAGCCCCAGCCCCGGCATCGGAAGCGGTGTCACAGGGCGCTGCGGAGCCACTCCTCCACCCCGGCCACGTGAACCGTGGCCCACGCCCTCGCGACCTCCGGCTGCCGGGCGGCGATCGCGTCGCAGATGGCGGCGTGCTGCTCCCGCGTCTTCTCGTTGGCGCCCTCCTGGGTGAGGCCACGCCAGATACGCGCCCGGGTCGTCGGCCCGGACAGGCTCTCGATGAGCGAGCACAGCACCGCGTTGCCCGACCCCGCCGCGATGTGCTGGTGGAAGCGCAGGTCGTTGGCGACGAGCTCCTCCACACTCGGCTCGTCCGGCACCCCGCTGAGGATCTCGCGGAGCGCCTCGACGTCCTCGTCGGACATGTGCAGCGCGGCCATGGCGGTGGCGGCCGGCTCCAGGATGCGCCGCACCTCCAGGAACTGCAGCACGGTGTCGTCGCGATGGAAGTCCACGACGAACGACATCGCGTCGAGCAGCAGGTTGGGCTGGAGGCTGGTGACGTAGGTGCCGTCGCCCTGCCGTACGTCGAGCACGTTGATCAGGGCGAGCGCGCGCACGGCCTCCCGCAGGGAGTTGCGGGACAGGCCGAGCCGTTCGGCCAGGTCGGCCTCCTTCGGCAGCCGGTCACCGGGGCGCAACTCACCCGAAATGATCATCTGCTTGATCCGGTCGATCGCCGCGTCCGTGACCGCCACGAAGCCACCCCCTGTTCGCAGGCGGACGAGGCCGCCAGACGTCGGATGTCTAGCAGTTTAGGGGAAGCCGGACCTGCTCTCACCCTGGTCAGCGGACTTACGAAAGCCGCTCAGGCGTGCGCGTCACTTCCAGCGAGCAGTAGAGAAAGTCATGTCAATTCGATTAAAAGGTCTTCACAACCGGACGAAACGGGATTACGTTCGCGACGCCTGCTCTTCTGGAGGCTGGTGTGACAAAGCCCCCAGGCCGACAGGTGGCCCCCCGGGTCACCCGTTCACCCCTCAAAGGAGCTGTCTTGACAGTTCACCGGCATCGCGCCTTGAGCCGTCTGGCCGCGGCGATGTCCCTCGCAGTGGCTCTGCCCGTTCCCTTCATGTCCGCGTCGCCCGCCATGGCGTCGGTGACGCGGGCCGGCGCCGCCAGTGCCGCGGCCCCTGACTTCAAGGTGCTCGTCTTCTCGAAGACGACCGGTTTCCGGCACGACTCGATCCCCGAGGGGATCGCGGCGGTGCAGAAGCTCGGCCAGGAGAACAACTTCGCGGTCGACACGACCGAGGACAGCGCGG
>NZ_JABBWY010000003.1:0-711140 GCF_014161415.1 Microbispora sp. H10885
GGACCGGCACTGTGCCGAGGCGGTGTAGGGCTCCCCGCGGCGGCGCGACCGGACGCGGCCGCGCGGCGGCCCCCGCCGCCACGCCCGCCCGCGCCGAGGCGAGGGCCCGGCAGGAGGCCCCCGCGGCTCCCCGGAAGGGCAGGGCCCCGGCGAAGACCGCCGCCGGATCTGCCGCGGCCCCCAAGCGCGACGCCGTACGGGCGGCCGCGGCCGGCCGTGTCGCGCCGCCCAGTGAGAGGCCGCTCCGTGAGAGGCCGCTCCGGGAGACGCCGGAGCGTGAGACGCCGCGCCGGGAGAGCCCGGAGCGGGAGCGCCGGGACACCGCCGAGGCTGCGCCCGCGCCGGGACGCGCCCGGCGTGGCGCGGGCGCCGCTGCCTCCCCGGCGACGTCCCCACGTGCCAGAATGGCGCGGCGAGCGTTCCGGCGGCCTCCGCGTGCGCCGTTCGTGCTGCTCGTCGTGGGTCTCATGTGCGGGGGTCTGGTGACCCTCCTGCTGCTCAACACGGTCCTCGCGCAGGACTCGTTCAAGCTGACCGACCTGCGGTCGAGCATCGACGACCTGCACCGGCAGGCCGCCGAGCAGGAGAACCTGCTCCGCACGTGGAGCCAGCCCGGCGCGGTGGACGAGGCGGGTCGTGGGCAGGGCCTGGAGCAGGACCGCTCCGCCCCTCGGTTCATCACGACGGGCGAGGGCACGGCCGGGCAGCAGGGCCAGGAGGAGGGCACGGAGGAGGGCACGGACCGGTGAGAGACAGCGGCCGGAACCCGGGTCCCGGCCGCGGGGGTCCCACCGGGCGTGGTGGCGGCCAGGGCCCGGGCGGCGGCAGGCGCGACCCGGGGTCCCCGGGGCGGCCCTCCCGTCAGGACGGACCGCAGAAACCCGGCCGTCCCGGCCGCCCGTCCGATCCCGGGTCCGGCGAGGCGTCCGGCCGCCCCGCACGCCCGGCACGCCCGGGCGCCGGCGGCGGAGCCGGGCGCGGCGGCGACGCCGGCCGCACGAGAGGCCCCGCGGACCGTGACGCCGCAGCCCCCGACCGCCCCGCCCGGGACACCCGTGCGGCCCGTGATCGTACGGACGGCGACCGCGTGCCGGGCGGCCGTGTGACGCGTGACCGTGCGGGAGGCGAGCGCGTGGCAGCGGACCGCGTCTCGGGCAACCGTGCGGCGAGTGGCCGTGCGGGTGGCCGCGCGGGTGGCGAGCGCGCGGCGGACCAGCGTGTGCCGGGCGGCCGCGCGGCGAGTGGCCGTGCCGGCAACCGTGCGGGCAACCGTGCGGGAGGCGAGCGCGCGGCCGATCAGAGCGTGCCGGGCGACGGTGCGTCCCGGGCCGGGAGCGGCGGCTCGGATCGGGGCCGTGGCGGAGCCGCGGGGCGGCCACGTGGCGCGGGGAGCGGCGGTCAGACGCCGGCCCGGTCGCGCGCGGGCGCAGGAAGCGACGTCCCGTCCCGCGGCGCCGGTGGGGCCCGCCCGCCCGCCGGAGCGGCCTCGGCCAGGGGAGCGTCCTCCGGGGGCGCGCCGGGCGGTGGGGCCCCGCCCAGGAGCGCCACGGGCGCCGGTGCCTCCGGCAAGGGCGCGCCGGGAGCCGGACCCTCGCCCAGGGGCGGATCGGCCGCGGAAGCCCCGGGCGGAAGAGCGCCGGGCGGCGTGGGCCAGGGCCGTGCCCGGACGGCCGGCACACAGCCGCGTACACCAGCAGGCACTCCGATGCGCACATCAGGGCGCACTCCGCCGCGTCCGCTCCGGGCGCCGGGCGGGCCGCCGCCACCCCCGCGCCCGCCGGCCGTGCTGCGGCTGGGCAACCCGGTACGGCGGCTGCGGGCGGCGATGCTGGTGATGGCGATCGTGCTGTCGCTGTTCGCCGGACGGCTGGTGCAGTTGCAGGGGCTCGACTCCAAGGTGCTCCAAGCGAAGGCCGTGCAGCAGCGGGTGCAGCCCGAGATCCTGCCGGCGCGGCGCGGCGCGATCACCGACGCGGAGGGCCACGAGCTCGCGGTGACGGTCGAGGCCAGAGAGGTCTACGTCGACCCCAAGGACGTCGACCCGGCCAAGCGCGACCTGGTCGCCACCACGCTGGCGCGCGAGCTGAACAAGCCCAGGCAGGACATCGACGCCGCGCTGGCCAAGACCACCCAGCGTTACATCCCGCTGGCGCGCGACGTCGAGCCGCTGCGGGCCAAGCGCATCATGGGCTTCAAGCTCAGGGGCGTCGGCACCAAGGAGACCTACCGCCGTCTCTACCCCGGCAAGTCGCTCGCCGGCGGCCTGCTCGGCTTCACCGGAGTGGACGGCCGGGGCCTGGAGGGCCTGGAGAGCGCGTACAACGACGTCCTCGCGGGCCGGGACGGCAAGCAGAGCATCGAGCTCGGCGCGAACCGCCAGCGCATCCCGATGACGCGCAGCCAGCGCGAGGCGCCGGTGCCCGGACGGGACGTCCGGCTGACCATCGACCGGGACCTGCAGTGGGCCGCCGAGCAGACGCTGGCCCGGAGGGTGCACGACACCGGGGCACGCAGCGGCAGCGTGATCGTGATGGACGTGGCCACCGGCCGGATCCTCGCCATGGCCAACGCGCCCCAGGCCGACCTCAACGACTGGCAGTCCGCCCCGGCGGAGGACCGCGCCAACCGCGCGGTGTCGGAGATCTTCGAGCCGGGCAGCACCAACAAGGTCATCACGGCCGCCGCGGCGATGGAGGCGGGGGTGGTCACGCCCGACACCGTCTTCCGGGTGCCCGACCACATCCAGTGCGCCGACCAGCAGCTCAAGGACGCCCACCCGCACGGGCCCGAGTCGATGACGTTCACCGGGGTCCTCGCGGAGTCGAGCAACGTGGGCACCATCATGGCGGCGGAGAAGATCTCCAGCCAGCGGCTGTACGACATGTTCCGGTCCTTCGGGTTCGGCGCGCGCAGCGGCTCGGGCGTCCCCGGCGAGCAGGACGGCCTGCTGCCCCAGTGGCAGACGTGGTCGGGCAGCCAGCGCTGTACGATCGCCTACGGCCAGGGCATCTCGGTCACCGCGCTGCAGATGGCCAGCGTCTACCAGACGATCGCCAACGGAGGAGTGCGGGTGACCCCCTCGATCGTGGCGGGCACCACCGACGCGCACGGCGCGTTCGTCGCCGCTCCGGCCGCCAAGGGCACGCGGGTGATCGGCGAGACGACCGCCCGATCCATCGCGCTCATGCTGGAGGCCGCGGTCGGCCACGAGGGCACGGGAGAGGAGGCCTCGATCGAGGGCTACCGTGTCGCGGGCAAGACCGGCACAGCGATGCGGTACGACGAGAAGTGCGCGGGATACTGCGGATACACCGCGACGTTCGTGGGCTTCGCCCCCGCCGACCAGCCCCGGCTGATGGCTTTGGCCGTCATCCAGGACCCGAAGAAGGACCACTACGGCGGCGCCGTCGCCGCCCCGGTGTTCAAGGACGTCATGACTTTCGCGTTGAAGAGCAGGAAGATCCCCCCGACCGGCACGAAGGCGCCCGCGATGGTCCTTCGCCCCGCGGAGTGACCGGGACCCAACCGGCCGGGGTGGAGACCACGCGGGCCCCGGTGACGGACGGCCGGGTGGCGGAGGAGAGCGGCGGAGAGGGGTACGCTCTCGCCGTGCGTTCCGCGTCGTCCATGCGTCCAGAGGCCGCCCAGGCCCGCCCGCTGTCCGCGCTCGCGTCCCTGCTCGGCCCGTCGTCGTCGGCCGTGCCCTCCCCCGGAGCGCGGGTGGTCCGCGGCGCCGTCACCGGCGTCACCCTCGACTCGCGCCGGGTGCGGCGCGGCGACCTGTACGTGGCGGTGGCCGGCGCCTCCCGGCACGGAGCGGAGTTCGCCGGAGCCGCCCTCGCGGCGGGCGCGGCGGCGATCCTCACCGACCCCGAGGGCCGTGACGCGGCCGCGGCCACCGGTCTGCCGGTGCTCGTCGTGCCCGACCCGCGGGCGGTGCTCGGGCAGGTGGCCTCCTGGGTGTACGGCAGGCCCGCGTCCGGCATCACGCTCATCGGCGTGACCGGCACCAGCGGCAAGTCCACCTCCACCTTCCTGCTGGAGGCGGGACTGCGGGCGGCGGGCCACCGCACCGGCCTCGTCGGCGGCGTGGAGATCCGCGCCGGGGACGTGCGGTTCACGCCCGATCTGACCACTCCCGAGGCGACCGACCTGCAGGCCCTGTTCGCGCTGATGCGCGAGCAGGGCGTGAGCGCCGCGGCCATGGAGGTCTCCAGCCACGCCCTGGCCCTCGGCCGGGTGGACGGACTCTTCTACGAGGTGTCGATCTTCACCAACCTTTCGCAGGACCACCTGGACTTCCACCGGGACCTGGACGACTACTTCGCGGCCAAGGCGCGCCTGTTCACCCCCGAGTTCAGCCGTCTCGGGGTGGTGAACGCCGACGACGCCCACGGCCGCGAGCTGGCCGGCACGGCCAAGATCCCGATCACCACGTTCTCCGCCACGGGAGCGCCGGAGGCCGACTGGCGCGCCGAGGACGTCCGCCTCGGCTCCGGCGGCAGCCGGTTCCGCCTCGTCGGCCCCGGAGGGGTCGAGGCCGACGTGGCGGTGGCGCTGCCCGGCCCGTTCAACGTGGCCAACACGCTCGGCGCGCTGGTCGCGCTGGTGGAGACGGGCGTCCCGCTGCAGGCCGCGGTGACCGGCGTCGGCGAGTTCACCGGCGTCCCCGGCCGGATGGAGCGGGTGCCGGGCGACGGCGACGTGCCGGGGGACGTGCAGGTGATCGTCGACTACGCGCACAAGCCGGGTGCGGTGGAGTCGGTGCTCAACTCGCTGCGGGCGGTGCTGGACGACGGCCCGGACAAGGGGCCGGACGGCACACTGGACGACGGGCCCGCTGGGCGCCTGGTCGTCGTGCTGGGCTGCGGCGGCGACCGCGACCGCGGCAAGCGCCCGATGATGGGCGAGGCCGCCGCCCGCCTCGCCGACGTGGCGATCCTGACCAGCGACAATCCTCGTACGGAGGACCCGCTCGCGATCCTCGCCGCGATGCTGGAGGGCGCGCTGCGGGTACCTCCGCAGGAGAGGGCGCACGTCGTCGTGGAGCCGGATCGGGCGGCCGCCATCCGCCTGGCCGTCGGCGGTGCTTCGCCCGGAGATGTGGTAGTTGTGGCGGGCAAGGGACACGAGCTGGGGCAGTATGTCGGGGGCGAGGTCATCCCCTTCGACGACCGTGAGGTGGCCGCCGCGGCCATCGCGGAGCGGAACCGGGCACGGCGGGCCGCAGGGGAGACCGCCGGTGCGTGAGGCGGTGTTACGGAGCGCCCCAGGCGTCCCGGGTCACATGGCTCCGGTTCACATGGCTCCGGTTGACAGCGCTCCGGGTGACGGTGCTCCACCGCTTCACGGGGGCCCGACAAGCGACGCGAAAGAGAGCAGGACAGACACATGATCCCGTTGCCGCTGGCCCGGGTCGCCGAGATCACGTCGGGAGCCCTGAACGGCCTGGCCGACCCCGCGGCCGTGGTCCGAGGACCGGTCGTGATCGACTCGCGGGCGGTCGTGCCCGGCTCGCTCTTCGTGGCGATCAAGGGGGAGCGGGCCGACGGGCACGACTTCGCCCGGCAGGCCCACGAGGCGGGCGCCGTCGCCGTCCTCGCCACCCGGCCGGTCGACGCGCCGGCCGTGATCGTGGGGGACCCCCAGGCCGCCCTGGCCGCCCTGGCGAACGCCGTGGTGAGGGAGCTGCCCGGCGCGACCGTGGTGGGCGTGACCGGCTCCGCGGGCAAGACCACGACCAAGGACCTGCTGGCCGGGCTCGCCGCGCGGATGGGCCCGACGGTCGCGCCGGTCGGCTCGTACAACAACGAGATCGGCCATCCGCTGACCGTGCTCAAGGCCGACGAGGGCACCCGGTTCCTCGTGCTCGAACTGAGCGCGCGCAACATCGGCCACATCGCCTACCTGGCGGAGATCGCCCCGCCGCGCATCGGCGTGGTGCTGAACGTCGGCACCGCCCATCTCGGCGTGTTCGGCGGCAAGGAGGCGATCGCCCGGGCCAAGGGCGAGCTCGTCGAGGCGCTGCCCGCCGACGGGACCGCGGTGCTCAACGCCGACGATCCGCTGGTCAGCGAGATGGCCGGCCGTACGGAGGCCAGGGTGACCTGGTTCGGGCGCGCGGCCCGCGCGCACGTGCGGGCGGAGGACGAGACGCTCGACGCGGCCGGCCGCGCCTCGTTCACGCTGCGCACGCCGTCCGGCGCCGCCCCGGTGCGGCTGCGCCTGTACGGCGCGCACGCCGTCGAGAACGCCCTGGCCGCCGCGGCCGCCGCCTACGAGCTGGGCATGCCGGTGGCGGCCATCGCCGAGGAGCTGTCGGCGGCCGAGCCGCGCAGCCGCTGGCGGATGGAGGTCACCGACCGGCCCGACGGCGTGACCGTGATCAACGACGCGTACAACGCCAACCCCGACTCCATGCGGGCCGCCTTCGGCAGCCTCGGGGTCATCGGCGCCGGGCGGCGGCGGTTCGCGGTGATCGCCGCGCTGCGCGAGCTGGGCGAGGACGGCCCGGCGCTGAACGAGGACCTCGGGCGGCTGGCCGCCGGCGCGGGGCTGGAAGCGGTGATCGTCGTGGGGGAGGACGCCGGGCCGGTGCTCAGGGGCGCCCCCGGCGCGATCCACGCGCCCGACGCCGCCGCGGCGGCCCGGGAGCTGTCGGACCGGCTCGCGCCCGGGGACGCGGTGCTGGTGAAGGGGCCGCGTGCGGCCGGGCTCGAGCGGGTCGCCGAGGCGATCCTCGGAGGTGACGCCCGGTGAGGAACATCCTCATCGCGGGGGCGATCTCGCTGCTGCTGTCCATGGTCGGCACGCCGCTGGCCATCCGGCTGTTCGCCCGGCGCGGGTACGGCCAGAACATCCGGGAGGAGGGCCCGTCGGGTCACTACGACAAGAAGGGCACTCCCACGATGGGCGGCACGGTGATCGTGATCGCCGCGCTGATCGGCTACTTCCTGGCC
This sequence comes from Microbispora sp. H10885, assembly GCF_014161415.1. Lineage (NCBI taxonomy): Bacteria > Bacillati > Actinomycetota > Actinomycetes > Streptosporangiales > Streptosporangiaceae > Microbispora > Microbispora sp. H10885. Next base: position 6,960 of record NZ_JABBWY010000003.1, read on the forward strand.
CACGGGGTGACCGTCTTCTCGGCGGTCAGCGACCCTCCGACGGCCTCGGGCCTGCTGGTGCTGTTCCTGATGACCGGCCTCGGGGCGGTCGGCTTCCTCGACGACTTCATCAAGATCTACAAGCAGCGGAGCCTGGGCCTGCGCAGCGGCGCCAAGGCCGCCGGCCAGCTCGTCGTCGGCGCGGTCTTCGCGGTGCTCGTGCTGCGGTTCCCCAACGCCTACGCCGTGACCCCGGCCGACACGCGGGTGTCGTTCCTGCGGGACATCGGGCCGTCCATCGGGCTCATCGGGTTCGTCGTCTGGGTCCTGTTCTTCATCGTGGGCTTCTCCAACGCGGTGAACCTGACCGACGGGCTCGACGGCCTGGCCTCCGGCGCCACCTGCCTGGTCCTCGCGGCGTACGTGCTGATCGGCAACTGGCAGCTGCGCAACAGCTGCACGACGGTCGGCTTCGGCCCCAACTGCTACTGGGTGCGAGATCCGCTCGACCTGGCGGTGGTCGCGGCGGCGGTGCTGGGGGCCTGTCTGGGCTTCCTGTGGTGGAACGCCCCGCCCGCCAAGATCTTCATGGGCGACACCGGCTCGCTGGCCCTCGGCGGCGTGATCGCCGGTCTGGCCTTCACCACCCGGACCCAGCTCCTGCTGGTCATCCTGGGCGGCCTGTTCGCGCTCATCACGATGTCGGTGATCATCCAGGTCGGGTTCTTCAAGATGACCCGCAAACGGGTCTTCCGGATGGCTCCGCTCCAGCACCACTTCGAGCTGTCCGGCTGGGCCGAGACCACGATCGTGGTCCGCTTCTGGCTGATCGCCGCGCTGTGCGTGGCCGCCGGTCTCGGCCTGTTCTACCTCGAATGGATGCCGAAGCAGTGAGTGTGGTCGTCGCCGGTCTCGGCGTGTCGGGCGCGGCCGCGGCCCGGGCCCTGGCCCGCCGCGGCGAGCGGGTGACCGTCCTTGAGGCGGTGGACGGCGAGCGGCAGCGCGCCGCGGCCGCCGACCTCGAAGCCCTCGGGGTGGAGGTGCGGTTCGGCGAGCCCGCCCTGCCCGAGGGCGTCTCGCTCGTGGTCACCTCGCCCGGCTGGCGGCCTGCTCATCCGCTCCTCGTCGCGGCCGGGAAGGCGGGCGCCGAGGTGATCGGGGAGGTCGAGCTGGCCTGGCGGCTGCGCGGGGAGCACGCCGCCCCCTGGCTGGCGCTGACCGGCACCAACGGCAAGACCACCGCCGTCCGCATGCTCGCCTCCATCCTGTCCGCCGCCGGGCACCGGGCCCTCGCCGTGGGCAACGTCGGCGTGCCGATCGTGGAGGCCGTGGACGGCCCGTACGACGTGCTGGCCGTGGAGCTGTCGAGCTTTCAGCTCCACTGGTCGTCGAGCCTCGCGCCGCTCGCGGGGGCCGTGCTCAACGTCGCGCCCGACCACATCGACTGGCACGGCTCGATGGAGGAGTACGCCGCGGCCAAGGCTCGGGTCTTCACCGCCGCCGAGACCGTCGTGTTCAACGCCGACGACGCGTGGTCGTCGCGCCTGGCCGAGCCGTACGCCTCCCGGGTGGGCTTCACACTCGCCGTGCCGCGGCCCGGGCAGCTCGGGATCGTGGAGGACCTGCTGGTCGACCGGGCCTTCGTGGCCGACCCGGCGTCCTCGGCGGAGGAGCTGGCCTCGCTGGAGGACGTGCGCCCCTTCGCGCCGCACAACGTCTCCAACGCGCTCGCCGCCGCGGCCCTGGCCCGCGCCCACGGCGTGCCGCCCGAGGCCGTACGGCGGGGCCTGCGCGAGTTCACGCCCGACCCGCACCGCATCGCGCACGTCGCTACGGTGGGGGACGTCGTCTACGTGGACGATTCCAAGGCCACCAACCCGCACGCGGCGGCCGCGTCGCTGGCCGCCTATCCGTCGATCGTGTGGATCGCGGGCGGCCAGCTCAAGGGCGCCGACGTGAACGACCTCGTACGGCAGGCCGCGCCCCGGCTGCGCGGCGCGGTGCTGCTGGGGGCCGACCGCGAGCTGATCCGCCGGGCATTGGCGCGACACGCCGCGAATGTCCCCGTCGTGGACGTGCCGGGGCAAGACACTGGGGTCATGGACCGCGTCGTCGCCGAAGCCGCCCGGCTCGCCTCTCCGGGTGACACCGTGCTGCTCGCCCCCGCCGGAGCGTCACTGGACATGTACGCCGGCTACGGAGCGCGTGGGGAGGCCTTCGCCGCAGCCGTGCACCGCCTGGCGGCACCGTGAGCGACCGGACGGTGAGCGACCGGACGGCGAGCGACCGGACGGCGAGCGACTGGGTGCCGGGCCAGACCGGCAGCCCGGCCGGCGCCCCGGCGGGCCGGACCCGGGGGGAGCGGGCACAGAGCGAGCGGGCCCGAGGTCAGCGAACACAGAGCGAGCGAACAGCGGGCGAGCGAACGCCGGGCGAGCAGGCACCGGGCGGCTGGGCCGGCGCCCAGATCGCGGCGCTGCGCGAGCTGCTCGGCCGCCCGCTGACGTCCTACCACCTCGTGCTGGGCTGCAGCGCGCTGCTGCTCGCCCTCGGGCTGATGATGGTGCTGTCGGCGTCGAGTATCGAGGCGCTGCAGCGGACCGGGAACCCCTTCTACTGGTTCCTGAAGCAGGTCACCTCGGTGGCGATCGGGCTCCCGCTCATGTGGGTGTGCTCCCGGCTGCCGCAGCGGTTCTTCCGCCTCGCCGGCTATCCGCTGATGGGCCTGTCGATCCTCGGCCTGCTGATGGTCATCTTCCTCGGCCAGGAACTGCTGGGCGCCCAGCGGTGGATCGTCATCGGCCCGTTCTCGGTGCAGCCGTCGGAGCCGGCGAAGCTGGCCCTGGTGCTGTGGGGGGCCGACCTGCTCGCGACGCGGGCGCGCGCGGGCCGCATCGAGTGGCGTCAGCTGCTGATCCCCCTGATGCCGGGCGTGGCCCTCTTGGCCGTCCTGGTCATGCTCGGGCGCGACCTCGGCACGACACTCGTGCTCATGATGATCTTCCTGGCGCTGCTGTGGGTGGTCGGCGCGCCCGTGCGGCTCTTCGGCGGCATCCTCGGGCTGCTCGCACTGGCGACCGCCACTATGATCATCGCCGAGCCCTACCGGCTCCGCCGCCTGACCGGCTTCCTGAATCCGTGGGAGACCGCGCAGCACGAGGGGTTCCAGTCCGTGCAGGGGCTGATGGCGATCGGGTCGGGCGGCTGGTTCGGCATCGGGCTGGGCGCCAGCCGGCAGAAGTGGAACTATCTGCCCCACGCCGAGAGCGACTTCATCTTCTCCATCATCGGCGAGGAGCTCGGGCTGCTGGGGACGCTCGTGGTGGTCGCGCTGTTCGGCCTGCTCGGCTACGCGGGCCTGCGCATCGCCATGCGGACCAGGGACCCCTTCGTCCGGCTCGCGTCCGCCGCCGCCACCGCCTGGATCGCCGGGCAGGCCGTCGTCAACATCGGCGCGGTCATCGGGGCCTTCCCGGTCACCGGCATCCCGCTGCCGCTCGTGTCGTACGGCGGATCGGCGCTGCTGCCGACGCTCGCGGCGCTCGGCATGCTGCTGTCGTTCGCCAAACGGGAGCCGGGCGCGGCCGAGGCGCTGGCGGCCCGTGGCCCCGGACCGGTCGCGCGGGCTCTAAGCTGGCTTGGCCTGAACGCCCGAGCCTGGCGCCGGCCCGCGTCCCCGCGCGAGGCCGTCCGGCGGACGGCACGGCCGCGTACGGCACGAGTGGGAACGACGCGGGAGCGGCCGCGGGAGCATTCGCGAGAACGTCCGCGGGAACATCCGCGAGAGAGCAGGGAGTGACATGAGGGTGGTCCTCGCCGGCGGCGGGACGGCCGGCCACATCGAGCCGGCGCTCGCGCTGGCCGACGCGCTTCGCCGGCTCGACCCGAGGATCGGCATCACCTGCCTCGGCACCGAGCGCGGACTCGAGACCCGCCTGGTGCCCGCGCGCGGCTACGAGCTGGAGCTCGTGCCCGCCGTGCCGCTGCCCCGCTCGCTCAGCCCCAAGCTCCTCACCGTGCCCGGCCGGCTAGCCGGTGCCATCGGCAGCGCCGCCGGCATCCTCGACAAGGTCGGCGCGGACATCCTGGTCGGCTTCGGCGGCTACGTCGCCACCCCCGCCTACCTCGGCGCCCGGCGGCGCGGCGTGCCCATCGTGGTCCACGAGGCCAACCCGCGGCCCGGCCTCGCCAACCGGCTCGGCGCCCGCCTCACCGACCACGTCTTCACCGGCCACCCGGACGCCGTCCTCCCCAACGCGGAGTACGTCGGCATCCCGCTGCGCCGGGAGATCAGCACGATGGACCGCCTGTCGATGGGGGACAAGGCGCGGTCGTACTTCGGGCTGGAGTCCGACCGGGTGACGCTGCTGGTGTTCGGCGGGTCGCAGGGCGCCCGCTCGGTCAACCAGGCGGCGCTGGAGGCCGCGCCCTACCTGCGCGCCGCGGGTGTCCAGGTGCTGCACGTGGTCGGGCCGAAGAACACCGTCGAGATCGAGCCCCCGCCCGGCGACCCGCAGTACGTGATCCTGCCGTACGTCGACCGGATGGACCTCGCCTACGCCGCGGCCGACCTCGTGCTGTCCCGCGCGGGCGCCATGACCTGCGCCGAGCTGACCGCCGTGGGGCTGCCCGCGGCGTTCGTGCCGCTGCCGCACGGCAACGGCGAGCAGCGCCTCAACGCCGAGCCGATCGTCCGGGCCGGGGGCGGCCTGATGGTCGACGACGCGGACCTGTCGGCGGCCTGGATCGTCCAGACGCTGCTGCCGATCCTGAACGACCCCGAGCGCGTGGTCGCGATGTCCGAGGCGGCCTCCCGGATGGGCCGCAAGGACGCCGACACGACGCTCGCCCGCAAGGTGCTGGAGATCGCTTCCCGATGAGTCTCGTCAAGCTCGTGGACCCCGTGCCGGCGGCCGACCTGGGGCGGGTGCACTTCATCGGCATCGGCGGCGCCGGGATGTCCGGCATCGCCCGCATCCTGCTCAAGCGGGGCGTACCGGTGTCGGGCAGCGACGCGCGCCCGTCCGCGCAGCTGACCGAACTGCGCGAGATGGGGGCCACCGTCCACGTCGGCCACGCCGCCTCCCACATCAAGGACGTCGACACGGTCGTCGTCTCCACCGCGATCCGCGACTCCAACCCCGAGCTGGGGGAGGCGCTGCGCCAGAACCTCCGGGTGATTCCGCGCGCCGCGGCGCTGGCCTCGGTGATGTCCGGCCGCACCGGCATCGCCGTCGCCGGCACCCACGGCAAGACCACGACCACCTCGATGCTGACCGTGGCGCTGCAGAAGTGCGGCGAGGACCCGTCGTACTGCGTCGGCGGCCAGCTCGTCACGACCGGTCTCGGCGCCGACGACGGCACGGGCGAGGTGTTCGTGGCCGAGGCCGACGAGAGCGACGGCTCCTTCCTCATGCTCGCGCCGCGGATCGCCGTGGTCACCAACGTCGAGGCCGACCACCTCGACAACTACGGAGACCCCCAGGCCGTCCACGACGGGTTCGCCCGCTTCGTCGAGCACGTCGGGTCGCTGCTGGTCGTCTGCGCCGACGACCCCGGCGCCGCCGCCCTCGTGCCGATCGCCCGCGAGCGTGGCCTCACCGTCGTCACGTACGGCGAGAGCGCCGGGGTGGACCTGCGCACGACCGACGTGGCCCCGCGCGGCCTCGGCGTGGAGTTCCGGGTGGAGCTCGGCCCGGGGGCGCCCGGCGGGCCGGGACGCGGCGAGGCGCGCCTGGCCGTGCCCGGCCGGCACAACGCGGTCAACGCCACCGCGGTGATCGCCGTGGCGCTGCACCTCGGCCTGCGCTTCGACGACGTCAAGGAGGGCCTGGCCGCCTTCACCGGCGCGAAGAGGCGGTTCGAGTCCAAGGGCGAGGCCGGCGGCGTGACGGTCTTCGACAGCTACGCCCACCACCCGACCGAGCTGACCGCCGACCTGCGCGCCGCCCGCGACGTGGTCGGCGGCGACGGCCGGGTCATCGCGGTCTTCCAGCCGCACCTCTACTCGCGCACCCGGTTCTTCGCCGACGAGTTCGGCGCCGCGCTCGGCCTGGCCGACGAGGTCGTGGTGCTCGACGTGTACGGCGCGCGGGAGGACCCCGAGCCCGGGGTCTCCGGGGCGCTCGTCGCAGGGAAGGTGCCGCTGCCGGCCGAGCGGGTGGTCTACGCCCCCGACCGCGCGGCCGTGCCCGCCCTCGTCGCCGGCCGGGCACACGCCGGGGACATCGTCCTCACGATGGGCGCGGGGGACGTCACCGAGCTCGGCCCGCGAATCGTCGCGGAGCTGTCCGCCCGGTGAGGCGGGCCGTCCGGCGCTCGGCGCTCGCCACCCTGCTGACCGGCGGGGTCGTGGGCGTCGCCACCTGGGTCGTGTTCTTCTCGCCCGTCCTCGGCGTGCGGGAGGTCGAGATCACCGGCAACGGCCGCGTCCCGGCCGAGGAGCTGCGCCAGGCGGCGGGAGTGCGGACGGGCACCCCGCTCGCCACCGTGGACCTCGCCGGGGTCGAGGGGCGGGTGCGGGCGCTGCGCGCCGTCGAGTCCGCAACGGTCGGCCGCGTCTGGCCCGGCACGCTGCGGATCAGCGTGGTCGAGCGCGTGCCCGCGGCGGCGGTCCCCCTGGGCGTCGCGACGGCGGTGATCGACCGGTACGGGGTCGTCCTCCAGCAGGTGACGGTCGCCCCGCCGCAGCTTCCGGTGCTGCGGGTGGAGCGGGCCGCAGCCGACGATCCCGCCACCCGGGCGGGCCTCACCGTGCTCCGGGCGCTGCCGGGCGACCTCCTCGGCCGGCTGCGGGAGCTGCGCGCCCCCTCGCCCCGGTCGATCACCCTCAAGCTCACCGACGGCCGCTCCGTCACCTGGGGAGACGCGCGGGACTCGGCCCGCAAGGGGCGGGTGCTGCTCGCCGCGCTGGCCAAGCCGGGGAAGAACTACGACGTCAGTTCGCCCGAAGTGGTGACGGTCAGGTGACAAATCTCACTGACCGTGCTCGAACCGGCCGAAGCCGCCCTGGACCGGGGCATCGTGCGAATAGGACAGCGCGCGACACGCCGGACTGCCTTGCGGCGCGGTTAGTTGACCCTGGGGGACGCGCAACCCTACTGTCCGTATCAATCCTCAGGTTGACATAACTCTAAATCTCAACTTGAGGGTGAGAGTTCAAGAGAAGACGGCGGGCCCTGCCCGCATGAAACGCAAACGAGCGGAAAGGCCCCTCGTCGTGGCAGCACCGCAGAACTACCTCGCGGTCATCAAGGTCGTCGGCATCGGCGGCGGCGGAGTGAACGCCGTCAACCGGATGATCGAGGAGGGACTCAAGGGCGTCGAGTTCATCGCCATCAACACTGACGCCCAGGCGCTGCTGATGAGTGACGCCGACGTGAAACTCGACGTGGGGCGCGAGCTCACGCGAGGCCTCGGCGCGGGCGCCAACCCGGAGGTGGGCCGCAAGGCGGCCGAGGACCACCGGGAGGAGATCGAGGAGGTCCTCAAGGGGGCCGACATGGTCTTCGTGACCGCCGGCGAGGGAGGCGGCACCGGCACCGGCGGAGCGCCGGTCGTGGCCAGCATCGCCCGCTCGCTCGGCGCGCTCACCATAGGAGTGGTCACCCGGCCCTTCAGCTTCGAGGGCAAGCGCCGGGCCATGCAGGCCGAGGCCGGCATCGAGACCCTCCGCGAGGAGGTCGACACGCTGATCGTCATTCCGAACGACCGGCTGCTGTCGATCTCCGACCGCCAGGTGAGCGTGCTCGACGCGTTCAAGGCCGCCGACCAGGTGCTGCTGTCCGGTGTGCAGGGCATCACCGACCTCATCACCACGCCCGGTCTGATCAACCTGGACTTCGCCGACGTCAAGTCGGTCATGTCCGGCGCGGGTTCGGCCCTCATGGGCATCGGCCACGCGCGGGGCGACGACCGGTCGGTCGCCGCCGCCGAGATGGCCGTCTCCAGCCCGCTGCTGGAGGCGAGCATCGACGGCGCCCACGGCGTGCTGCTGTCCATCGCCGGCGGCTCCGACCTCGGCCTCTTCGAGATCAACGAGGCGGCCCAGCTCGTCAGCAACGCCGCCGCGGTCGACGCCAACATCATCTTCGGTACGGTCATCGACGACGCGCTCGGCGACGAGGTGCGGGTGACGGTCATCGCGGCCGGGTTCGACGAGCCGGCCCCGGTCAAGCCGGTGGCCGCTCCGCTGGCGCGCCCGCAGCAGGCCCGCCCGGCGCCGGCCCAGGCCGCGCGCCCCGCGACCCCGGCACCGGTCAGGCCGGAGCCGCGCCCGGAGCCGGCCCAGCCCTCCGTACGGCCGGTCGGCGCCGTGACGCCGTCCGCGGCCACCCCGGCGCCCACGCCGCCGCCCGCCACCATGCAGCCGGCCACGGCGCAGGCCGCCACCGTGCACACCACGGCCCAGCCGCAGGCGAGCGCCGTGCCGCAGCCGGCCCAGCCGGTGGGTCAGCCCGCCCAGCAGGCCGCGCCGCAGGCCGAGGGGGTCACGCCGTTCCCCAGGGACGCCGCCGACGGCGGGCGCGACCAGGGGGTCACCGGCCCGGTGTCGATCCCGAGGCCCACTCCCGAGCCGCCGGCCCCGATCACCTCCCGCCCCTCCCAGCCGGGTCCCCGGCGTCCGGTGGTGTTCGAGGAGCAGGAGGAGGAGCTCGACGTGCCGGACTTCCTCAAGTGATCTTCCGGCGCGGCGTGGCCGAGGCCGGAGCCCCAGTAGGGGCCGAGACGGGGGCCGGGCCGAGGGGTGCGGCGGGGCGGACGCCCGCGGGCGTGGCCCGTGCGTGACCCGCGGGACGACCACCCGGACCACCCGGACGACCACCCGGACGACCACCGGGACGATCACGGGGACGACCGGCAGGCGGACCGGCGCGAGGAGCTGGCCGCCGCCCTGGCGGAGGTCGAGCGGCGCGTCGAGGAGGCGTGCCGGGCGGCCGGCCGGTCGCGGGCGGAGGTCACCCTCATCGCGGTGACCAAGACCTACCCGGCCTCCGACGTGCGCCTGCTCGCCGGGCTGGGCGTCTCGCACGTGGGGGAGAACCGCGACCAGGAGGCGGCGGACAAGGCCGCCGCCTGCGCCGACCTCGATCTCACCTGGCACTTCATCGGCCAGTTACAGACGAACAAGGTCCGCTCCGTCGTCGCGTACGCCCACATGGTCCACTCGGTCGACCGTCCCCGCCTGGTGGAGGCGCTCGGCCGCGAGGCCGTACGGGCCGGGCGCGAGGTGGACTGCCTCATCCAGGTCTCCCTCGACGAGGGCGCCGGGAGGGGCGGCGCGCGGCCGGAGGAGGTGCCCTCCCTCGGGGCGCTCGTCGCGAAGACCGAGGGGCTGCGGCTGCGGGGGGTCATGGCGGTCGCCCCGCTGGGGGAGGACCCGGCGCCGGCGTTCGCCCGGCTGCGGGCCGTCGCCGGACGCCTCCGCGAGGAACACCCCGGCGCGGATGTGATATCGGCCGGAATGAGCGGAGACATCCCCCAAGCCATCGCGAACGGCGCGACACACCTGAGAGTCGGTACGGCGTTGCTCGGCCGCAGAAAGCCCTTCGTCAGGTAATGTCCCCCAAGTGGACCATGGTGTCCGCGCTCCAGGTAGAGGTCGATCAGCGGTGAGCTCCAAGGGGGGTACGGCTACCGCCCTGGCCTTCCCCAGGGACCTTGTAGGCACCAGAAACGCGGAGGACGACGAGCGATGGCCGGCGCGATGCGCAAGATGGCGGTCTACCTCGGTCTCGTGGAGGACGACCGCTACGAAGACAGGTACACGGCGGAGTACGGCACCGACGAGGACTACGGCGACGAGGACTATGAGTCGTCGCGGCGCGGCTTCGCCGCGACCTCCGGTGCGCATGCCGGGGCTCCGGAGCGCGACGAGGACACCGAGACGTCCGTCCCGGCTCCGCGTCCCCCCACGACCGTGCTGGAGCGCCGTACGACCGATCTGGCGCGGATCACCACCCTGCATCCGCGCACGTACAACGAGGCGCGCACGATCGGCGAGCACTTCCGCGAGGGCACGCCGGTCATCATGAATCTGACAGAGATGGTCGACAGCGACGCCAAGCGCCTTGTCGATTTCGCGGCAGGTCTCGTCTTTGGCCTACACGGCAGCATCGAACGTGTTACCAACAAGGTGTTCCTGTTGTCCCCCGCCAACGTTGAGGTGACCGCCGAGGACAAGGCCAGAATCGCGGAACGCGGCTTCTTCAACCAGAGCTAGAGTTCCATACATGAACAGTGACCGGCTTAGCGGTGCCCCTGTGGCCCGGAGGCGGCGGAACCGAGGGGAGGCGGGGCTCGACCGTGGGGATCATCAGTGAGATCTTGGTCATCGCCCTGACCCTCTACCTGGTTCTGCTGATCGGCAGAATGATCATAGATACGGTGCAGGCGTTCGCCCGCTCCTGGCGGCCCACGGGGGTCGTCCTGGTGCTGGCTGAGGTCACCTATACGGCGACCGACCCACCCCTCAAGTTCCTCCGCCGTTTCATTCCGCCCCTCAGGTTGGGTACGGTGGCCTTTGACCTGAGCTTCACAGTGCTGTTCATTGTGGTTTTGGTCTTGATCCAAGTCGTGAACGCGCTTCCACGTTGATCGGGTAACGCTCTACCGGACAGACTCCAAGCGCGCCAAGGAGACCCAAATGCCGTTGACGCCCGCTGATGTGCGGAACAAGCAGTTCAGTACCACCCGGCTGAGGCCGGGGTACGACGAGGAGGAGGTCGACGCGTTCCTCGACGAGGTCGAGGCCGAGCTTGACCGTCTCATCCAGGAGAACGAGGAACTCCGCGCGAAGCTGGCCGAGTGCCTCAGGGGCAAGGTCCCCGGCGGCATGGGCATGCCGGGCTCCATGCAGATGGCGTCCGCTCCGGTGGCCGAGCCCAAGCCCGAGATGATGGCCCCCCAGCCGGAGCCGATCAAGCCTCCGGAGCCGGCGCGCCCCGAGCCGGTGCCCGTCGGCATGGGCCTGCCGCCCGCCGAGGACAACATGGACACCGCGGCCCGCGTGCTCGCCCTCGCGCAGCAGACGGCCGACCAGGCGATCGCCGACGCCCGCCGCGAGGCGGACGAGACGGTGACCCGCGCGCGGCGTGAGGCCGACGACATCCTCGGCAAGGCCCGCCGTCAGGCCGAGCAGATCATCGGCGACGCCCGCGCCCGGGCCGAGACGCTGGAGCGCGACGCCCAGGAGCGGCACCGCCAGGCCATGGGCACGCTGGTGCAGACCCGCGACGAGATCGAGCGCAAGGTGGAGGACCTGCGGATCATCGAGCGCGAGTACCGCAGCCGCCTGAAGCTGTTCCTGGAGGACCAGCTCAACAAGCTGAACGTCTCCGCCGAGGGCAGCGGGCCCTTCCCGATCCTCGGTGGCGGTCCGGCCATGGCCCACGCCGCCGCGCCGGGTCCGCAGCAGGTGACAGGCGCGCCCAACCCGTTCGCCCAGGAGCCTCCCCAGCACTCCGGCGCCTTCCCCGGTCCCGACGGCCCCCACAACGACCGCCGGTAAGCAGTGGCGGGTCCTCACAGGGACCCGGTAGCTCGGAGAACCCCCGTGATCCTCATCAGTGCCGCACTGGTCCTCGCCGCCATCGTCCTGCTCATCGCGGGCGTCGTGCTGGGGACGCCCCTTCTAGTGATGTGGTCGATCGTCGTCAGCGTGCTGTCGGCGGTCTGTCTGCTGATCGGGGCACTGCTGAGGCGCCACGAGCTGTTCCCGTCCGGCGGGCGTGCCGCCGAGGGGACCGCTCCCACCCCCCAGGGTTCGACCACGCCCCAGCTCGCGCCCGTCGGCGCGATGAGCGGGGCGTACGGCGGAACCCTCGCAGGGGCACCGGCGCACCCGGTGGCGACGCCCATGGTGGCGGCACCGCCGGTCACGCATCACGGGGCTGTGCCGCCCCAGTCTTTTCCCGCACAGCCCTTCCCCTCCCAGGCCTTCCCCGCGCAGCCCTTCCCGCCGCAGCCCTCCCAGCGGACGGCGCCGGTCTCCCGGACGCCGGCCACCGCGGGCCGCGGCCTCGCCCCCGACGCGATCGTCCTGGTGATCCCCGGACGCAGACGCTTCCACCTGGCCACCTGCCGCCAGCTCGCGGGGCGCGAGACCGAGGAGCTCACCTACGAGGAGGCCCGCGAGGAGGGCTTCACCCCCTGCACCACCTGCCTCCCCGAGACCTTCGCCCGTGCGGCGGAGCCCGAGGAGCCCGCACCCGGCGACAGCGCCACCGGCGGCGACACGGCTCCCGGCGACGCCGCTCCCGGTGACGCAGGCCCCGGTGACGCAGGCCCCGGTGACACAGCCTCCGGCGAAGCCGCCGACGAGAGCGCGGCCCGGGGTGAGAGACCCCCCGGTGACAGCGCGGCCGGTGACGCGGCTCTCCGGGCTGACGCCCCCCGTGGTACGGCGGCCGGTAGCAGTGCGGCCGGCGGCGCTCCCCGCGCCGACACCCCGCGCGGTGTGACAGTCGGTGACAGCGCGGCCGGTGACGCGGCTCTCCGGGCTGACGCCCCCCGTGGTGCGGCGGCCGGTAGCAGTGCGGCCGGCGGCGCTCCCCGCGCCGACACCCCGCGCGGTGTGACAGTCGGTGACAGCGCGGCCGGCGACGCCACGATCAGCGCCGGCGTTCCGCGCGGCGAAGCCGGACCCCAGACGACCCGCCGCCCCGCAGGGGCCTCCGCCGCAACCGACCCGGAGCCTCCCCGTTCCGCAGCAGCCGACCCCAAGCCGCCCGTTTCCGGGCTCCCCGAGACCGGCGTGCAGGGATCACGCCCGTCCGGGCCCGCCCGCCCGTCCGGCACCACGGCTTCCCAGGCTGCGACACCCGGGGCTGCGACATCCAGCGCCGTTTCCTCCGGCGCCGTCTCCTCCGGCATCACGGCATCCGGCAGCGCGTCCTCTGGCACCGCGTCTTCCGGCAGCGTGTCTTCTGGTACCGGGTCTTCTGGGGCTGCGGCTTCTGGGACTGTGTCTTCTGGGACTGGGAAGTCCGCTTCCGCCTCGTCTGGCACCGGTTCTTCGACCAGCTCATCGCCCGCGTCCGGTTCGACGGCAGCAGGGCCGGAGGAGCGGGGCGAGAAGCGCGAAGGAAAGCGCGAGACGTCGTCAGGCGTGACCGAGAACGAGGGCGAGGGCCACACGCCGGTGGACTGGTTCGGCCGGAGCGTGTCGAAGCCGTCCGGCGCCGCGAGCCCGCCCTCCGGGAGCCCGGCCTCCGGTACCCCGTCGCCGGGATCGTCCACGTCCGGGTCGTCCGGAGTGGCCGCGTCGTCGTCCGGGTCGTCGGCGTCTTCGGTGTCGTCCTGGTCCGCACGGTCCTGGTCGCCGTCCGGCACCGGGGACGAACCCGGCCGGGCCGACGACGAGACGGACGAGTCGATCACCGACACGGCGGAACACGACTGGTTCAGGCCAGGCAGGGTGCGGCCCTGGGACCCGGCCCCGGCCGGTGCCGCCGAAAACGAGGACCCGGGGGAGAGCGCTTCCTCCCGTTCCGCCCAGCCGGGCGCGGCCAAGGCACCGGGCAAGAAGCCGGTGGAGCCGGCGGAGGCCACCGAATCCGGGCGCGCCGGGTTCGAGGCCTCCGCCGGTCCCACCACCTCGAATCCGGCGGACGCCGCGCCTGAAAGCGACGCGGGTGCCACCTCGGCAGCGGCCGACGGCGGCACAGGCACACGTGACACACGTGGCGGTGCGGGCAAGAGCGGTGGCGCGGCAGAAAAGGGCACGGCAGGTGCGCGGGCCGACCGTGTCGGCAGAACCGACAGCGCCGGCAGAACCGACCGTGCCGACCGTGCTGGCAGAACCGACAGCGCCGGAAATGCTGACGGTGCCGACAGCGCCGACGACGACGCCGCCGGCGCCGTTCGCCCGGTAAAGCCGGCCGCGGGCCCGGACGAGGCCGGGGGCGCTCGGGTGCGGGTGATGGTCGGCACGCGGCGCTTCCACAGCGCCGAATGCCCCCTGGTCAGCGGGATGGACGACAGCGGTGTGGAGACCATGACGCGGGCCGAGGCCGAGTCGTCCGGCCTCACCCCCTGTTCGGTCTGCCAGGGCGGCTGATCCTCACGGACGATGGGGCCGGTCGGATGAGTCCGACCGGCCCCTCGCCGTCTGTCGTGCAGGCGCCGCTTGTCAGGCCCTGCGCAGGCGGAAGGACAGGCCGAGGTCGGCGTCCTCGTGGGCCGGCAGGTCCTCGTCCGGACCGTCCCCGTCCGCGGTGATCTCGGTCATGCTCGCCGCCAGCACCTCCTCGGCGACGGCCGCCCCGCTCTCGCGCAGCGCCCCGGCGAGCTCGCCGTCCGCCGACCACCACAGGTCGATGCGGTCGGTGATGGACAGGCCGGTGGACTTTCGGGCCTCCTGGACGAGCCGGATCACGTCGCGCACCAGGCCCGCCCGGCGCAGCTCGTCGGTGATCGTCAGGTCGAGCGCCACGGTCTCGCCGGTGCCGGTGTCGACCGCCCCGGTCTCCACGGCCCAGCCCGTCCGGGGCTGCTCGGTGACGATCACGTCGTCCGGGCCGAGCTCCACCGTGCCCAGCTCTCCGGCCTCGACCACGGCCGATCCGCCCGAGCGCAGCGCACGGGCCAGCCCCGCCGGTTCGGCCGCCGACACGGCGGAGGCCACGAGCTTGGTCTGCGAGCCGAACCGCTTGCCGAGGCTGCGGAAGTTCGGCTTGACCGTGAACGTCACCAGGTCGGCGGAGAAGTCGGACAGGTCCTCCAGCCGCTGGACGTTCAGCTCGTCGGCGATCAGCTCGCGCAGCTCGCCGGGGAGCGCGGCCCAGCCCGGGGCCCCGACCAGTGCCCGCCCGAGCGGCTGGCGGGTCTTGACCGAGGAGGAGGCGCGGGCCGACCGGCCCAGCTCCACGAGCCGGCGCACCAGCGCCATCCGCTCCGACAGCTCGGGGTCGAGCAGCGCCGCGTTCGCCTCCGGCCAGGACGCCAGGTGCACCGAGGCCGGGGCGTCCGGGCCGCGCAGCGCGTCCCACAGGTAGTCGGTGAGGAACGGCACGAGCGGGGCCATGAGCCGGGTGACCGTCTCCAGGCACTCGTACAGCGTCGCGAAGGCCGCGGCCTCGCCCGTCCAGAAGCGGCGGCGCGAGCGGCGGACGTACCAGTTGGACAGGTCGTCCAGGAACTCGGTGAGCCGCCGCCCGGCGCGGGCCGTGTCGAACTCCTCCAGCGAGGCGGTGACCTCGGTCACCGTACGGTGCAGCTCCGCCAGCGCCCACCGGTCGATCAGCGGCCGGTCGGCGTACGCCGGCGCGTCGGCCACCCGGGTGGGCGACCACGACTCGGCGTTGGCGTAGAGGGTGAAGAACGACGCGGTGTTCCAGTAGGTCAGCAGGACCTTGCGGACGATCTCCTCCAGCGCGGCGTGGCCGATCCGCCGGGGCGCCCAGGGGGAGCCGGACGTGGCCATGTACCAGCGCAGTGAGTCGGCGCCGTGCTGGTCCATCAGCGGCATCGGCCGCAGCACGTTGCCGAGGTGCTTGCTCATCTTGCGGCCGTCCTCGGCGAGGATCAGCCCGAGGCACAGCACGTTCTCGTACGACGAGCGGTCGAAGACCAGCGTGCCGACGGCCATCATCGAGTAGAACCAGCCGCGGGTCTGGTCGATCGCCTCGCAGATGAACTGACCCGGGTAGGACTTCTCGAAGACGTCCTCGTTGACCAGCGGCGCGCCCCACTGGGCGAACGGCATGGCGCCCGAGTCGTACCAGACGTCGATCACGTCCGGCACCCGGCGCGCCTCCGCCTGACATGTCGGGCAGGGGAAGGACACGTCGTCGACGAACGGGCGGTGCGGGTCGAGGGCGGTGAGGTCGCGGCCCGCCAGCTCGCCCAGCTCCTTCAGCGAGCCGACGCACGTGACGTGGTCCTCGTCCTGCGAGCAGACCCACAGCGGCAGCGGCGTGCCCCAGTAGCGGGACCGCGACAGCGCCCAGTCGACGTTGTTGCGGAGCCACTCGCCGTACCGGCCGTGCTTGATCGTCTCGGGGAACCAGTTCGTGCGCTCGTTCTCGGCGAGGAGCCGGTCCTTGACCGCGGTGGTCCTGATGTACCAGGAGGGGAGCGCGTAGTAGAGCAGCGGGGTGTGGCAGCGCCAGCAGTGCGGGTAGCTGTGCTCGAAGTGCTCGCCGCGGAACAGCAGGCCGCGCTCGCGCAGGTTCTCCGTCAGCGGCTCGTCGGCGTCCTTGAAGAACAGCCCGCCCACGAACGGCACGTCCGGCGCGAAGCGCCCGTCGGGGCCGATCGGGTTGACGACCGGCAGGCCGTACCGCTTGCAGACGGCCATGTCGTCGGCGCCGAAGGCCGGCGCCTGGTGGACCAGGCCGGTGCCGTCCTCGACCGTGACGTACGTGCCGAGCACGACGTAGTGGGCGTTCTCGATGTCCACCAGGTCGAAGGGCCGCCGGTAGGCGGTGTGCTCCAGTTCCGAGCCCTGATAGCTGGCCAGCACCTCGGCGTCCTCGCCGAGGACCCGCCGCAGCAGCGGCTCGGCCACCACGAGCACCTCGTCACCGCGCCGGGCCGCGACGTACGTCACGTCGGGGTGCACGGCGACGGCGGTGTTGGACACCAGGGTCCAGGGGGTGGTGGTCCAGATCAGCAGAGTGGCGCCCAGGTCGGCCAGGGGGCCGGAGACGACGGGCATCCGGACGTACACCGACGGGCTGGAGACGGTCTCGTAGCCGCCGGGCTGGCCGAGCTCGTGGTCGGACAGGCCCGTGCCGCAGCGGGGGCAGTAGGGCGTGATCCGGTGGTCGCGGAACAGCAGGTTCTTGTCCCAGACGACCTTGAGCGACCACCACACGGCCTCGACGTACTGGGGGTCCATGGTGCGGTAGGCCTGGGACATGTCGACCCAGTAGCCCATGCGCTCGGTCATCTCCTCGAACGCGTCCACGTGCCGGAGCACCGACTCGCGGCAGCGTTCGTTGAACTCGGCGATGCCGTACGCCTCGATCTCCGGCTTGCCGGACAGGCCGAGTTCCTTCTCCACGGCGACCTCGACGGGCAGGCCGTGGCAGTCCCAGCCGGCCTTACGGGGCACGTGGTAGCCGCGCATCGACTTGTAGCGGGGGAAGACGTCCTTGAAGACCCGGGCCTCGACGTGGTGGACGCCCGGCATGCCGTTGGCCGTGGGCGGGCCCTCGTAGAACACCCAGGAAGGTCCGGCGGCGTTCTGTTCCAGCGAACGCTCGAAGATCTTCCCGTCCCGCCAGCGTTCGAGGACCTCTCGTTCGAGGGCCGGCAGGTCGACCTGCGCGGGAAGTGAGCGGAAGTAGTGGGAAGACATCGTCGGGTGTGACCTCCACGCGGTGGCTGACAGAGCTGGTTCACGCGTGAAGGGACGAAGCCGGGGACGGCTCCGCGGTACCACCCTTCTTGGCGCCCGCTGCCGGACGCCCTCTCGTTTCGTTGCCGCTGCCGGTTCTACTGGGCCGATGGCCTTTCTTCCGGCGGCTCCGGGGTGATCTTCCCACCGCGGCCCGCCCCGGGCTCACACCGTCCCCGGGTCGCTGAGCGGGCGGATGCGGAGGTACTCGTCCCCATCAACGCCTTGCAGACTACGAGGATAACGCGGACCGGCCGCAGGGGCTTCCCGATATGCGGACGGCGCCCCGGCGACGGCGGGCGACACCCGGGTGAGATCCGGCCCGGGGCGGGAATACGTGGGAGGAACAAAAATGGGGCGACGGGGAGGAGCTGGCCGAACGCGCCATCCTGGTACGGATGGGGTAAAAGCCTCGGCGAGCCCGTTGCCGATCCGTTATCGGCGACCTATGCTTCCCGGACCTGGCCGAAGTGCTCCTGCGCGAAGGGGAGGCCCGCAATGACGACCCGCACGGCGAGAACCGCCATCAGCGACGACGTCTGGTCCGACGAGGAGCTCGCCGGTGTCCGCGAGCGGCTGCGGCACGAGATCGGGGAGCTGCGCGCCGACATCGCCAGGGCGGAGGAGCAGCTCGCCTCGGGGGACGTGAGCCAGGGCGCGGGAGACGATCCGGCCGACGCCGGCGCCAAGACCTATGAGCGTGAGCGCGAGATCGCCCTTACCCTGAATGCGCGCGACCTGCTCGCGCAGAACGAGCGGGCGATCGCCCGCGTCGACGCAGGGACATACGGAGAGTGCGAATCGTGCCACAAGCCGATCGGCAAGGAGCGCCTGCGGGCGTTCCCGAGGGCGACGCTGTGCGTAGCGTGCAAGCAGCGGGAGGAGCGCCGCTGAGCGGCGCCGGCCCGGCGAGGCCCGGCAACCGGGCGCGGAGGATCGCCCTCCTCGTCGTCGTGGCCACGGTGATCTACGCGCTCGACCAGGTCAGCAAGTTCCTCGTGGTGAAGTTCCTGGAGCACGAGGAGCCCCTGACCGTCGTTCCCGGCGCGCTCGTCCTGACCGTGATCCGCAACGCCGGCGCCGCCTTCAGCATCGGCACCGGCATGACGATCGTGTTCACGGTGATCGCGCTGACCGTCGTCGTCGCGATCGTCCGTACGGCCCGGCAGCTGCGCAGCCTGCCCTGGGCGATCACGCTCGGGCTGCTGCTCGGCGGGGCCGTCGGCAACCTGACCGACCGGATCTTCCGGTCGCCGGCGCCGTTCCAGGGGCACGTGGTCGACTTCATCCAGGCGTTCCCCGTCACCCGGTTCCCGGTGTTCAACGTCGCGGACTCCGCGATCGTCTGTGGCGGCGTGCTCGCGGTGTTCCTGGCCTGGCGCGGCTACCAGATCGACGGCACCCGCCAGACGGAGGAGGAGACCTCCGGTTCCGGTGCGGAGCAGGCGGCGGAACCGGCCGGGCACGAGAGCCGTGCGGAGGCCCGGGGCGAGGTCCCTGAGCAGACCCTGGAGCAGACCCGGGAGCAGGCGGGGGACCGGTCGAGGGAGCGGGCCGATGGGTGACCGCCGCAGTCTGCCGGTTCCCGACGGGCTGGAGGGCGAGCGCCTCGACGCGGCCCTGGCCCGGTTGTTCGGCTTCTCCCGCACCCGCGCGGCCGAGTTGATCGCCGCCGGGGAGGTGCTGGTCGACGGCGCGGTCCCGGCGAAGTCCGACCGCGTCCACGCCGGCGCCTGGCTGGACGTCACGATCCCGCCACCACCCGCCGCCCCGATGCCCGTGGCCGAGCCGGTGCCCGGCATGACGATCCTGTACGAGGACGACGACGTCGTCGTGGTGAGCAAGCCGATCGGGGTGGCGGCGCACCCCACGGTCGGCTGGACCGGCCCGACCGTGATCGGCGGACTGCTCGGCGGCGGCCATCGCGTCTCCACCAGCGGCGCGGCCGAGCGGCAGGGCATCGTCCACCGGCTGGACGCCAACACCACCGGCGTCATGGTCGTCGCCAAGAGCGAGCGGGCCTACACGCACCTCAAGCGGGCCTTCAAGGAACGCACGGTCGACAAGCGCTACCACGCGCTCGTCCAGGGGCACATGGACCCGCTGCGGGGCACGGTGGACGCCCCCATCGACCGGCACCCCTCAGGTGACGGACGCTTCGCGGTGGTGGCCGGCGGCAAGGACTCGGTCACGCACTACGACACGATCGAGGCGTTCCGGGCGGCGTCGCTGCTCGACATCAAGCTGGAGACGGGCCGGACCCATCAGATCCGGGTCCACATGGCCGCGCTCAGGCATCCGTGCGTCGGCGACCTGCTCTACGGCGCCGATCCCACCCTGGCCGCCCGCCTGGGCGTGCGGCGGCAGTGGCTGCACGCGGTCTCGCTGTCGTTCGAGCACCCGGCGACGGGGGAGTGGATGACGTTCACCAGCGACTACCCCGACGACCTGGGCCGCGCGCTGGAGATCCTCGGCGACGAGGGCTGAGCGGCCCGCGTCGCTCAGGCGTTCCAGTCGATCTCCGGCTGGGTGTAGCCGTCCGGGAAGTCTCCGGTGGCGTCGCCCGCCCCGGCCGGGTCACCGGTGCCCTTTCCCTTTCCCTGCTTGCCCGTGCCCTGGTTTCCCGGATTTCCCGAGTTTCCCTTGCCCTGGTTTCCCTTGCCGGTGGGCGACTGGGCCGCGCCGGAGTTCTGGCCCTTGGCGGGCTTCCGCGTGCCGGGACCCGCCGCGGCGGGCTTGCCTTTTGGGGCCTTGGCCTTACCGCCGGGCTCCGCCTGGTTCTTCGCCTTCGGCGCGGACCTCTCCGTACTCCTGCCGCGGCTCTCCTGCGCCCGCCGCCCGTCGCCGCCGTAGGATCCGGCCCTGGAGTTCGCGACCGGCCTGGCCGCCGTACGGCCGGAGGCGCCGCTTCCGCCGCCGTCGGCGGCCTCCAGGACCCTGTCCTTGTCGGGCACGGGCTTGGCGGTCTTGGTCGCGAAGACGGTCACGGTGGGCACGCTGACGACGGCGGTCCCCCGGGGGTCGGCCGCGGTCCGGGCGGTCGCGAACGCCGCCGCGCCCGCGGCGACACCGACCAGGGCGACGAGCGCGCCCGTTCCGACCGCCACCGCCCAGGGCCTGCGGCGCGGGCCCGCCGGAGCCGGCGCGGTGACCGGCGCGGGGGTGGGAGTGCGACCGGCGCCCGGCGCGGGCACGGATGCCGGTACGGACGCGGGCAGGGGCGTGGGCCCGGACAGGGGAACGGGGGCCGGAGCGGTCGCCTCGCCCTGTTGGAACAGCGGCACGAACCGGGCGAGACGCGGCGGCTGCCGGGGACGCGGCACCACCGGGTCGGACACCAGCCCGGTGGCCACCGCGTGCAGGTGCTGCATCGCCAGGTCGGCCGTCATCCTGACATCGGGGTCCTTGACCAGGAGCCCCGCGATGACCGGGGCCAGCGGCCCGGCCCTGTGCATGGGGCCGGCCTCCTCGTACATCACCGCGGCCAGCGTCGCGAGCGCGTGACCCCGGTTGAACGGCGAGTGTCCCTCCACCGCCAGGAACAACGTCACCCCGAGGGACCAGAGGTCGGACGCCCGCTGCGCCTGCCGTCCCGCCGCCCGTTCGGGGGCGATGAACGCCGGCGTTCCCACGAGCATGCCGGTGCGGGTGACGGGGGAGTCGTCCTCCATCGCCGCGATGCCGAAGTCGGTCAGCACGACCCGGCCGTCCTCGGCGAGCAGGACGTTGTCGGGCTTCACGTCTCGGTGCAGCACCCCGTTCGCGTGGGCGACCCGCAGCCCGGCCAGCACCTGCGCGCCGATCTCCGCCACCCGGCGCGGCGGGAGCGGTCCCTCGTCGCGGATGACCGACCCCAGCGTCCGGGACGGCACCAGTTCCAGCACGATCCAGGGGTAGCCGCCCTCCTCGAAGGCGTCGTACACCGCCGCCACGTTCGGATGACTGAGCCGTCCGGCCGTCCTGGCCTCCCGGAAGGTCCGGATCGTGAAGACGTCCCGTTCCGTCCCGGTCATCTCGGCGGACTGGTGCAGTTCCTTGACGGCGACCTCGCGTTCGAGCACCTGGTCGACCGCGCGCCACACGGTGCCCATGCCGCCCCGCCCCAGCGGCTCGATCAGGCGATAGCGTCCTGCCACGACACGTTCGGAGGTCTGCGCATCAGCCATGGTTGTCGCGCTACCCCGGTTGGGGGAACGCATGCGACATCGTTACCTTTCTGGGACAAAAGGCTTTGGCCGGTACGCGTCGGCTGGATCGTCATCCGGGCTGGAAGGTGCGGGCGAAGGCCTTGAAGTATGACAACCCGGAAGTCCAGCGGGCGTCGCTCACCTGCCAGTAGAGGGCGACACACCGGCCGTCGGCGAGCCGGAAGGCGCGGTCGAGCACCCGCACCTTCCCGCTGCTGACCGTGTGGGTGAACTCCCAGTCGGCGGAGGGCACGCCCAGGTAGGTGCCCGGTGTGATGCCGATGCGTTCGTAGCCGCGCAGGTATCCCTTCTCGGTCGAGGCCTCCTCGACCGTGCGCACGGCGCTGACCGGGTCGTCGGTCTCCCAGGGGGTCAGGTCCACCTGCAGGTAGTCCCGGCCGTTCGGGGCGTGGAAGCGCACCCGCGTGGCCTCCCTGCCGTACGGGGTCCAGCCGGAGGGCAGGCCGATCGTGAAGCCCAGCGGGTCGCGGTGGGTCCGCCAGCCGGCGGGCAGCGTGGCGGCCGGCCGCGAAGACGGCTCTTTGGACGGCTCCTCTGACGGCTCCTCGGACTGCTCGGGCGACGGAGATCCGGAGGACGGCCCGGTGTAGGGACTCGGCTCGCCGGTGCCGTCCGACGTGGAGTCGCCCGTGGAGTCCCCAGTGGTGCCGTTCCCGGTGTCGTTGCCGGTGCCGTTCTCGGAGGCCGACGCGGAGTCCCGGCCGACCTGCCCCGCGACGAGCGTCTGATAGCCGTACCACCCGCCCGCCACGACGCCCACGATCAGCACCGGGAGCAGGACCAGCAGGGCCACCTTGCCCGCCGGGCCGCGCCGCGCGCCGGACTGTCCCGGAGCAGGGGGGAGGGAGTGCGGGGGGTGTGTTGCGGCCGCGCCGTACGCGCCGGGGCCGGGCTGCCCTGGAGGCTGACCCGCAGGCTGCCCCGGACCCTGCGGCACGCTCTGCCAGGAGCCGCCGTACGGCTGGGCTCCCGGCGGCGTCTGCTGCCAGTGCGCACCGGACGGCTGTCCCGGAGTGGGCGCGCTTGTCTGCCAGTGGCCGCCACCGGGCGGCGGCGATCCGGAGGGCGCAGGCTGCCAGGAACCGCTCGGCGGCTGCTGCGGCCCGGACGGGTTCGGCTGCCAGGAGCCGGGCGGGGGCGCGGCGGCCGCCGGTCCCGGGCCGGCCGCGATGGCGGCGTTGAGCAGGGCGGCGGTCTCGGCCGGGGAGATGCGGTGGGCCGGGTCCTTGCGCAGCAGGCCTTCGAGCACGGGCGTGAGGGCCCCCGCCCGCAGGGGCGGCGCGGGATCGTCGTGCAGCACGGCCGCCATCGTGGCCACCGCCGAGTTGCGGTCGAACGGCGTCCTGCCCTCCACCGCGGCGTACAGCGTCGCGCCGAGGGACCACAGGTCGGACTCGGGGGTCGCGGGATAGCCGTTGAGCCGCTCGGGCGGCAGGAAGGCGGGAGTGCCGGTGATGCCGCCGGTCATGGTCAGCGCGGTCTCCTCCGGCATGGTCGCGATGCCGAAGTCGGTGAGCACGACCCGGGTCTCCCCGCTGAGCAGCACGTTCTCCGGCTTCACGTCCCGGTGCAGCACTCCGGCGGCGTGCGCGGTGCACAGCGCGTCGAGGACCTGCAGGCCGATGGCGGCCACCCGGCCGGGCGGGAGCGGTCCCTGGTCGCGCAGCGCCTGGCCGAGGGAGCGCGACTGGACGAGTTGCATCACGATCCAGGGCCGGCCGTCCTCCTCGATGACGTCGTGCACGACGACGACGTTGGGATGGTCGATACGGCCCGCCGCCCGCGCCTCGCGGATCGTCCGGCGGTTGAACGTGTCCCGGTCCTCTTCCGAGGTGGGATGGTAGAGCACCTCTTTCACGGCCACCGTACGGTCGAGCAGGTCGTCATGGGCACGCCAGACGACGCCCATGCCCCCGCGGCCGATCGGTTCGAGCAGGCGATATCTGCCCGCCACCCGACGCTCTTCGTCCACCCGCCCCTCCTCGAAACCCCCTGAATGGTCCCACAGGCGGGCGCCCGGCCGTCCGCCGTGCCGAAAATCCCGGCGACGGCGGGCACTTCGGAAGACCGGACAGGGGCGGGGACGCGCGCACGGCTCGCCACCGCCGCCCGCCCTCCGGCGCGCGAACCCGATGCCCAGTCGTTATGGCGCGTTATAAAAGGCGAATTCGGTTGGCTTGGATTGTGCTGACCTGCGAGAACGCCTTATCTCACACTTTCTCTCATTGTCTCGTGACATTTTCGACACATCTCGCCAGTCTTGTCCGGTTTATTCCCCTCCAATACTGTCCGCAGTGACTTTGTCGTTTCCCGGACGGACCTCCCCCGAGACGACCCGTCCCCCGCCTGGAGGCGAAATGCGGTTGCGCACGACCACGTGCGGAAGATCCCCCTACGGCATGGCGCTCGGCGCCGCGGTCCTGGTGTCGGCCGCGCTCGCGCTGACGCCGGTCCCACCCGCGCAGGCCGATCCGGCCGTGGCCGCCGGGAAGAAGACCCCCGCTCCGTGCGGCGATTCCAGCGCGCACCTGGACCAGGTGCCCACCCCCGAGCAGTTCTTCGGCTTCCCGCTGGGCAAGGGACAGCCCCGGGTGCTCACGACCGAAGAGATCACGAGGTACGTGGAGGCCGTCGGCCGCGCCTCGGACCGGGTGGTCACCGGCACGATGGCGCGCAGCGTGTCCGGCCAGGGCCTGCCCTACGCCATCGTGTCCGACGCCCGCCACGTGGTCCCGGGACAGCTGAAGAAGATCACCGACCAGATCCGTTCGCTGCGCGACCCGAGGACGCTGCGGGCGGACAAGGCCACCCGGATCGCCGAGGAGGCGCCCGCCATCGTCTGGATCGCGGGCAACGTGCACGGCGGTGAGAAGAGCGGCGCCGACGCGGCGCTCAAGACCCTGTACGAACTGGCCGCCGGCCTGTCCTGCGACGTGGCCAAGCGCAACGACAACCTGCTCACGGTCATCGTGCCGACCCAGAACCCGGACGGCCGCGACGCGAACCGCAGGCAGAACGACTACGGGTTCGACCTCAACCGGGACTGGTTCGCCCGCACCCAGCCGGAGACCGACGCCAAGATCGACATGCTGCGGGCGTATCCGCCGCAGGTCTTCGTCGACGCGCACGAGATGGGCGGGCGGCAGTACTTCTTCCCGCCCAACGCCGACCCGATCCACCACGAGATCGCCGACCAGCCGGTGAACTGGATCAACCGCATCGGCGCGGCGAACGCCGCGGGCTTCGGCTACAACGGCGCGTGCGGCGGCGCGGTCACCACCGAGTGCTACTTCAACTACGCGACGTACGACCTGTTCTACATGGGGTACGGCGACAGCGTCCCGGCCGCCGGCTTCGGCGCCGCCGGCATGACGTTCGAGAAGGGCAGCACGTCGGCCGTCGAGGACCGGGTGCAGCAGCAGTTCAACACCCAGTGGGCGACGACCGGTTGGGCCGCCGACAACCGGCGCGAGGTCCTGGACGGCTACTTCTCGATCTGGCGGACCGCGCTCGCCGAGGGCGCCGCCGGCGCCCTGGAGCCGAACGAGGTCGTCCAGCCCGCCAACACGGTCCGGTTCCCCGTGCCCGACATCACCATCCGGTCGTACTTCCTGCTGCCCGGCCGGCAGCTCGGCGACGTACGCAGGCTCGTCCAGCGGCTCCGCCGCATGGACGTCGAGGTCTACCGGGTGAAGAAGCCCGTTGAGGTGCCGACCGCCCACGTGTTCGGCGGGCGCACGGCGCGCGACGTGACCGTGCCCGAGGGCGCCTACTGGATCCCGATGGACCAGCCGCAGAAGCACTGGATCCAGGCGGTGATGGGCGAGGACCCGTACGTCCCGTTCCCGTACTTCTACGACGTCTCCTCGTGGAGCAACCCGCTGCTCGCGGGGGTGGACACCATCACCACCGGTGACGTGGTGTCGCCGAAGGCCGACCTCGTCAGGGACATCGACGGCGGCGTGGCCTTCGGGGCGCAGCGCGGCGGGTCCTACACCTACCCGATGGACTCGGCCGCCGCGTCGGAGCTGACCTTCCGGCTGCTCGCCAAGGGAATCCCGCTGACGCGCGACACCAGGAGCGGGCTCGTCGGCCTGCCTCTCACCGCGATCGGCCGCGACGAGCTGGACGAGCTGGCCGAATCGCTCGGCGTCACCGTGGAGGGCCGGCCCGGGCAGGTCTCCGGCCCCGCGCTGCGCACGCCCGACGTCGGCCTGTTCGCCGGCACCGGCGTCTCGACGACCTCCGGTTCGTACGGCGAGGCGCGGTACGTGCTCGGGGCCCGCTGGGGCCTGGACCTCACGCCGGTCACCACCGCCGACGTCAACGGCAACACCCCGGCCTTCACCGGGCGGACCGTCCTGCTCGTGCCGGACGGCAGCAGCTCCAACGGCGGGCTGACCGCGCAGGGCCTGGCCAACCTCCGGCAGTGGGTGGCCGCGGGCGGCACGTACGTCGGGCTGCGCAACGAGGGCACCCGGGTCGCCCGGGCGGCGGGCCTCACCTCCACCACCGAGAAGGCCAAGCCGACCGGCTACCAGGTCATCGGCTCGCACTTCCGGGTCGACGTGAGCGCGGGCAGCCCGGTCGCGCTCGGCCGTCCCGCCGAGGACTTCCAGTTCAACAACGGCGACCCGATCCTGAACCCGAGCCAGACCGGCGTGAACGTGCTCACCTATCCGTCCGGCGACACGTTCTGGTCCAACGGCTACACCGTGGGAGCCGAGACGCTCAAGGGCACGGCCTCGCTCGTGGACGAGCCGAACGGCGCCGGGCACGCCGTGCTGTTCGCCTACAACCCGCTGTTCCGGGCGTACAACGAGAACGGCATCCACCTCCTCGCGAACGCGCTGCTCTACCCGGCCGGGGCGCCCGCCGCACAGCGGCGCGCGCTCGCGGCGCCGACGCCGGGGCAGGCCCAGTCGCCGGCGGAGTCGCTGCGCGCCGCCGCGACGAAGGCGGAGGAACCGCCCAACCTGGGCGGCGAGTGGCGTCCGATCGTGATCGAGGTGGCCGCCGCCGACCTCGCCCGGACCCAGGTCGTGGTGGCCCGGTACACCGGCGCGGCGAGCACGGCGACGGCGGGAGACTCGGCGTACGTCACGATCCCGAACCCGGACGGGCTGGCGGCCGACGAACACCCCTTCGTCCGCGACCTGGTCCGGGACCTCGGCGCGGCGGGCATCCCGCTCCGCTCCGTCGTCGCCTGATCCATC
This sequence comes from Microbispora sp. H10885, assembly GCF_014161415.1. Taxonomy (NCBI): domain Bacteria; kingdom Bacillati; phylum Actinomycetota; class Actinomycetes; order Streptosporangiales; family Streptosporangiaceae; genus Microbispora; species Microbispora sp. H10885. Next base: position 33,707 of record NZ_JABBWY010000003.1, read on the forward strand.
CCGCACAATCCCCCTGCGGCGTCACACGCGTCCTTCCGCCGGGCGGCCGGTCTCCGGCCGCCCGGCGCTGCCGGAACCATCGAAAGGAGCCCCATGACGAGGAGCCCTATGACATCGCCTCGTACCCGCCGGGCGGCGCGGTTCGGCGGCGCGGCGCTCGCGGCCGCGCTGCTCACCGCGACCCAGGCGACCGCCTCCCTCGCGGCGCCCGGAAACCCCGGGGAGCCCCGCTACTCCGCCGGCGCCCCCTCGCTCGGCGACCCGTACTTCCCCGACCAGGGCAACGGCGGGTTCGACGTGCGGCACTACGACGTCACCTTCGCGTACGACCCCGCCACCAAGATCATGGACGCCACGACGGTGATCACCGCCGTCGCCACCCAGGACCTCGATCGGTTCGACCTCGACTTCCGCGGTCCGGAGATCACGTCCCTGAAGGTCGGCAAGCACCCGGCCGCGTTCCGCCGGGACGGGCAGGAACTCGTGATCACCCCGCGGCCGAAGCTCAAGACGGGGGAGACCTTCACCGTCACGGTGGCGTACAAGGGGACCCCGCCGGTCATCACCGACCCGGACGAGTCGATCGAGGGCTGGGTGCCGACGGACGACGGCGTGTTCGTGCCGGGCGAGCCGCAGGGCGCCCCGGCGTGGCTGCCGTCCAACGACAGCCCGAAGGACAAGGCGACGTTCACCTTCCGCGCGACGGTCCCCGAGGGCGTCACGGTCGTCGGCAACGGCCGCCTGACGTCCAAGACGACCGAGAACGCGAAGACCACGTTCGTCTGGGAGTCGGCGGAGCCGATGGCGACCTACCTCGCCACGGTGACCCTGGGGAACTTCGTCGTCGCCGAGACGACGACTCCCGGCGGCGTCCCCGTCTACACGGCGGTGGACCCGCGCCTGGTGACGCAGTCGGCGGGCGCCGTCGCCCGGATCCCCGACATCCTGGAGTACTTCTCGTCCGTCTTCGGGCCGTACCCCTTCGACACGGCGGGCGCGATCATCGACCGTGCGCCGGACGTCGGGTACGCCCTGGAGAGCCAGACCAAGCCGATCTTCTCCAGCGCGCCCAGCGTGGGCACGATGGCGCACGAACTCGCCCACCAGTGGTACGGCGACAGCGTGTCCCTCGGCAGATGGTCCGACATCTGGCTGAACGAGGGCTTCGCGACGTACGCGACCTGGCTGTGGACCGAGCACAGCGGCGGCGCCACGGCGCAGCAGACGTTCAACAGCTCCAGCAACTACGGGCGCGCGGCGACCTCGTCGTTCTGGCAGATCGTCACGGCCGATCCCGGCCCGGAGGACATGTTCGGCAACGTGCCGTACAACCGGGGCGCGATGACGCTGCACGCGCTCCGCGGCAAGATCGGCGACACCGCCTTCTTCAGGCTCGTCAAGGACTGGGCCACCGAGCACCGGTACGGCACCGTGAGCACCGCCGACTTCGTCGGCGCGGCGGAGAAGGTCTCGGGCCTGGACCTGAAGGCGTTCTTCGACGTGTGGCTCCACCAGAAGGGCAAGCCCACCTCCTGGTGAGCCCCTCCCGGTGGACGCGCGGCCGGATCAGGATCGAAGCCGCAGGGCGAGCTGGATCCGGTCGCGCAGGCCCAGCTTGCGCAGCACGCTGGAGACGTGGTTCTTCACCGTGCCCTCGCTGATCGACAGGCGCGCGGCGATCTCCCGGTTGGCCGCTCCGGCGGCCACCATCCGCGCCACCTCCAGCTCGCGCACCGACAGCAGCTCCCGCCCGGGGAAGCCGCCCGAGCCCTGCAGCGGAAGCTGCCGCAGCTCGGCGACCAGCCGGGCGGCCACCGGGCTGCCCAGCACCGTCTCCCCGCGGCTCACCCGGTGGACGGCCGCGACCAGTTCCTCGGGCGAGCAGTCCTTGAGCAGGTAACCGGTCGCGCCGCCGCGCAGCGCGCCGAAGATGTACTCGTCCTCGTCGAAGGTGCTGAGCACGATGACGGCCACCTGCGGATGCTCGGCGGCCAGCCGGGCGATCAGCTCCACGCCGTTCATGCCCGGCATCCGCATGTCCACCAGCGCGACGTGCGGGCGGCACTCGCCGACGACGTGCAGCGCCTCGTACCCGTCGGCCGCCTCGCCCACGACCTCGACGCCGTCCTCGACCTCCAGCAGCTTGCGCAGCCCCTGCCGCATGAGCGCCTGGTCGTCGACCAGCACCACCCTGACCCGCGTCACGCCACGACCTCCGTGAGTGGCAGCTCGGCGCGCAGCTCGAACCCGCCGCGCGTCGCGTTGGCGCCGGTCAGCGTGCCGCCGAGCGCCCTGGCCCGATCCGCCAGCGAGGTCAGCCCGAAACCGCCGGACGAACGGTCGTCCCGGCCCTTCCCGTCGTCGCTGACCACGAGCACGACCCGGTCGTCGCCGAAGGTGAGCGTGCCCCGCACGTGCTCGGCCCCGGCGTGCCGCAGCGCGTTGGTGAGCCCCTCCTGCAGCACCCGGTAGAGGACGAGCTCGACGTCGGGCGTCAGGAGCCGTTCCTCGCCCCGCACCTCGAACCGCACGCTGATGCCGGTGCCGTCGAACGACGCCGCGAGCCGTTCGAGCGCGGCGCTGCCCACCCGGCCGTCCAGCGCGAGCGGGCGCAGCGCGCGCACCCAGCGCCGGGCGTCGGCCAGCGCCTCGACCGTGAGCTCCTTGGCCTGGCGGACCTCCTCCCAGGCGGCGTCGGGGCGGCGCTCCCGGAAGCGTTCGGCGTTCTCCAGGCCCATCTTTATGACGGTCAGGTGATGGCCGACGGAGTCGTGCATCTCCGACGCCATCCTCGCCCGCTCCTCGGCGACGGCCAGCTCCCTGATCCGTTCGAGCAGCCCCCGCGCCTCCTCCCGGCTGCGCCGCGCCGCCAGCGTGGAGGACGTCATGCCCAGCACGAACGCCGCCAGCACCGCGCCGAGGCCCATCTCCTGCAGGCCGTCGAGCACGGTCTTGTGGAAGATCAGGGGGACCGCGGCGAACATCACCACCGCGAGGCAGGACAGGATGACCGTCGCGGCCCGCATGCTGTAGATGAAGGCCAGATTGGCGACGGCGATGAGGATCAGGGGGAGCTGGGTGCTGTAGGCGCCGCTGATGCCCAGCATGGTGGTCGCCACGAGGAACAGCGGGGCCGCCCAGCGGCGGCCCTCCGCCCGGTCCCAGGGCAGCATGGGCCACAGCGCCACGACCAGCCCGAGGTTGGCGGCGAAGAGCACGTACTCCAGCACGCTGCCGACGCCGAGCAGCACCGCCTGCACGAGGCCGGCCGCCATGACCGCCGTCACCGCCCAGAACACGAGGTTGAACAGGAACGGGCGGTCGGCGTCCCGAAGCCAGTCGAAACCCGCCATGCTCCGACCCTAGATCGCCACGGTGCGGATGCAACCCGCCATCGGGACCATGACGACCATGACCGGAGTCATGCCGCCGCCGTCCCGCACCCGTGCCCCGCCCGCGTTCGTGCGGGCGGGGCACGGCGAGAGGGTCTAACTCGCGGAGCAGGTGACCGGCGAGGGCACGTCGTTCGCGCCGGTCGCGTTGCCGGTGAAGCCGAACGACGTGGAGGCGCCGGCCGCCAGGGAGCCGTTGTAGTTCACGTTCTTCGCGGTGACCGCGGCTCCCGACTGGGACACCGTGGCGTTCCAGGAGGAGCTGATCGTCTGGCCGTTGCGGTACGTCCAGCCGGCGGTCCAGCCGGAGATCGGGGTGGTCCGGGTGTTCTTCACCGTCACCTCGGCCTGGAACCCGCCGGGCCAGGAGTTCGTCACCGTGTACGTCGCCGTGCAGCCCTGGCCCGGGTTGGGGGAGGCCGACGGCGAGACGGACGGCGAGACCGACGGAGACGGGGACGGCGAGGGAGAGGCGGACGGCGAGGTTGACGGGGAGGGCGACGGGGACGGCGACGACGTGCCGCCGCCGCTCGCCTTGAGCACGGTGACCGAGTACGGCGGGAGCGTGATCGAGGTGGCCGACGACGCGCCGCTCGTGCTGATCGAGGTGGCGCCCTTGCGCCACTGCACCACGGTCGCCGCGTTGCCGGGGGAGAAGCCCGAGTAGGACAGCGACACCGTCGTGGAGTTGTTCAGGTCCTTGTTGATCAGCACCACGTTGACGCCGCTCGAGGTCTTCACCGCGTGCGCGGAGAGCAGCGAGCTGGACGAGGACGCCTTGACCAGGGTGTCGCCGGGCGATCCGGCCCTGCCCACCATGGCCAGGCCGTAGTACGGCGGGAACGGCGTGTTCGCCGCGGGCTCACCGGAGGCGCCGGAGGACAGGATGCCCTCGTCGTGGTAGTCGGGGGTCCCGTCGTCGCCGGTGGCCGGGCCCTGGCTGGTCCCGTTGTGCAGGTTCCACCAGTCGAGGTTCATCGCGCCGTTCTCGAACCACGTCAGGTAGCTGTCGGTGGCGAACAGCGCCGCGGTCGCGGTGGTGAGCTGATAGCTGGGGTTCAGCTCGGTGACCGAGATGCCGATGCTCGACGCCCTGCTCCCGGCGTACTTGGAGATCAGGGAGCGGACCGTGCCGGTGATCGTCGAGATCTGCGAGACCTTGCCGAGGCTGTCGGCGGCCGAGGTCGCGCCCGGGTACCAGTGGACGATGACGAAGTCGGCCTTGTCCTTCACGATCGACATGACCGTGTTGTTCCAGTCCGCGCTGTCGCCGGAGCCGACGATGCCGTCCGGCCAGCCGCCCGGGGTGGTGAGCACCACGCCGACCTTGATGGAGGAGTCGACGGCCTTCATCGCCGAGATGTACTGCAGCACGTTGTTCGCGTACGCCTTGGGGCTCTTGTCGGAGTGGTTGTCCTGCTCCCAGCCCGAGCCGTAGTGGCCGTTGCCGTAGACCTCGTTGCCGATCTCCCAGTACTTGACGCCGTACCCCTTGGTGACGTTGGCGTACCGCACCCAGTCGGCGGCCTCCTGGGCGGTGCCCGTGCCGTAGTTCGCGATGATCACCGGCTGCGCGCCGGCCGAGCGCACCGTGCCCATGTAGGTGTCGAAGTCGGTGTTCGGCGCCACGTAGCCGCCGTCGGCGGTGTTGGTCTTCCAATGGTAGATGTCGCCGTACGACCCGCCGGGATAGCGGACGGCGGTGAAACCGGCGTCGCGCAGCAGGCCCGCGATGGGGGCGCTGTTCATGTTCCCGTCGTAGACGGCGACGTTGACCCCGTGCCCGGCGGCGGGGATCGTGCCCAGACTCGTGCCGGTGTTCACCGTCACGGTGGCGGAGGTCGCGGCCGACGCGGGTGCGACGGTGACGGCCGTGACCGACGCGGCGGCGAGCGCCGCGGACGTCAGCAGGGCCAGTCCGACGCGCCGCCGGCCTGTGAGCGAGGCGTGCATTGGGGAGCTCCTTCGAGCGATCGCGCTGTCGCCCGTGCCGGGCGCAGATCGAGCCGCATCCTGTTCCCCGCCGCCCCGCACGGTCAACGAGAAGGCCCCCTGCAACCCGCTGACCTGCGGTCGATTTCGTATGGAGATGCAACTTTCACCGGGCCGTACCGGTGTCTGCCCGGTGATCTCATCGCGACAGCAGACAGGCCAGGGCCTGTTCGAGCGCCTCGGGCGTCGCGACGGGCGCCGGCCAGGGGGCCCGGACGAGGTGGCCGGGCCCCAGGCGCAGAGTGGCGCCGTAGCGGTCCAGCTCCCACAGCCACACCTCGTCGTGGGCCGCCTCCCCCGTCAGCCTCTCCGCCGCCTCCTTGAGCGGCTCCGAGTGGGACTCGTTGACGTGACGCACCATGCGCTCGGCGGGCGGGAGCAACGGGTCGGGGGCCGAGGCGAGGTACGTCTCGGCGTCGAGGACGCCCGACTCGCCGCCGGTCAGATAGATCACGTGGCAGACGTCGACGCGCAGCAGCGCGGGAGCGCCGCCCTCGACGGCCGCGAACAGGTCCTCGTCGGGGCAGGACTCCGCGATGGCGACGGCGGCGGCGCGGGCCTGCGCCGCGGGAACGGGCTGCGTCCAGCCCCGCACCTTGAGCAGGGCGCGGTGCCGCTCGACCCCGCCGACCTCCCTGGTCGCGGAGAGGTCGACCGTCACCAGGGTCTCGGCCGGCGCGCCGTACAGGACCTCGCCCGGCTTCACCAGCAGGACCGGCCGCCCCCTGCCGTCCACGCCGCCGCGGGCGGCGGCCGTGGGCACCTCCGACCCGGCGACCGAGACATGCGTCGGCGCCGACAGGGCCGCGAGGGTGCGGACGCGCTCGGGGACCGGGGGAGCGGTGACGGGATGCCGCATGGGTGGCTCCTTCAATATAGGTTAGGCTCACCTTAGTAAGGGTTGCCTAACTTGGAAAGAGGGTGTCATGCGTTACACGGGACCGAAGGTGCGGCTGTCGCGACGGGCGGGCGTTCCGCTCACCCGGAAGGCGGTGAAGTACTTCGAGGCCCGGCCCTACCCGCCCGGCGAGCACGGCCGCAAGACCAACCGCCGGAACACCGGCGACTACGGCATGCGGCTGCTGGAGAAGCAGAAGCTCCGCTGGTACTACGACGTGTCCGAACGTCAGCTCCGCCGCTACTGGGACCTCGCCGTCCGCCGTCCCGGCCGGTCCGGAGAGGAACTGGTGGCGCTCCTGGAGACCCGGCTCGCCTCCCTCGTCCTGCGGGCCGGGCTCGCGCCGTCGATCTACGCCGCCCGGCAGTACGTGAACCACGGGCACATCGCGGTCGACGGCCGCAAGGTGGACATCCCCAGCTACCAGGTGAAGCCGGGCCAGTCGGTGACCGTACGGGACCGGTCGGCCAGGATGCAGCCGTTCGTCGCCGCCGCCGAGGGCACGTACGCCGACGAGCGGACCGCTCCCTATCTGGACGTCGACCACCGCGGGCTGCGCTTCACCCTGCTGCGGCGCCCCGCGCGCGAGGAGATCGTGGTTCCGGTGGACGAGCAGCTCGTGGTCGAGCACTACTCCCGCTGACGCCCCGGCCCCGGCGATCGGCTACGGGATCACGGGGTCCGGAAGCCGCGGAACGTCACGCGCTTCCGGAACGCGAAGCCGAGCCGCTCGTAGAGCGCGATCGCGGACGTGTTGGCCTCGGCCACGTGGAGGAACGGTCGATCGTTCCGGGCGGTGATGTGGGTGACCAGGGCGTCCACCAGACGGGAGGCATGTCCCCGCCCACGAGCCTCGGGGGCGGTGCAGACGGCGCTGATCTCGGTCCAACCGGGCGGACGGAGCCGTTCGCCCGCCATGGCGACCAGGGCGCCGTTCTCGCGGATGCCCAGATAGGTGCCGAGTTCGAGAGTCCGGGGCCAGAACGGCCCCGGCCGGGTCCGCGCGGTGAGATCGAGCATCTCCGGCACGTCGTCGGCGCCCAGCTCGACCAGCTCCGAACCCGGCTCGACGTGGGCGACGTGGGTGACGTCGGCGCGCCCGGCGCGGCCGGTCGCACCGGGCGCGAGAAAGACCATCTGGAGGCCGTCGAGAGCGAAGATCGGTTCCCAGTCGGCAGGCGGGGTCGCCGGGCAGCTGAACAGGTCGGCGAACCCGCCGCGACCGAGCAGGCGCGCGAGGTCGTCCCACTCCGCCGGGTCAGGGTCGGCGGACACCGTGGAGAAGCTGGCGACTTCCGGCAGGTAACCGGCCGCCCGGCCGAGCCGGCGGGCCAGGTGCGCGTGACGGCCGCGGAGCGACTCGGCGACCGGGTCGTCGAGTGCGACGGTGTCGCGGTCGAGCATCGCCTTGAGCCTTTCGTGCCGGGCCGCGACCTGCGTGCAGCCGCAGTCTAGCCAGGCACGGCCCCTGACCTGACGCCGGGAGCGGTTCACGCGCCCGGTGGAGGGCGAGGGCTTCGGCGGCGTAGCCGGCGCGCGCCGGCTACGCCGTGACGCTCAGGACGAGCGGTTGGTGCCCGCGGGGTTGTTCATGCCGACGGGCGTGGAGGCCGTGGGGCGGTCGGCCTGGCAGCGCTGCTTCTCAGACGCCGTCATCGGGCCGGTGCGCTGGTAGACGCGGTCGGACAGTTCGGTGGCCGGGTAGTCCAGCACGGTGTACAGGCGCCACTCGGTGTTCGGGTCCGCGGGAGCGGGATCGGATGTGAACCAGCCGTCGGTGCGCCGGCGGCCGGCCTGGGTCTCGATCCACGCGGCCTCCGAAGGCTGGAGAACCTCGGTCACCGTGTGGTCGCTCCTGGCGGCCCAGGCGGGATTGGTCGCGGTCCCGGCGGCGAACTGATGGGCCATGTTGCTCGGCGTGCCCGTGGTGCCGGGAAGGCCCGCGGTGGCGGGCAGGTCCCCGTAGGAGCGCCCGGTGAAGGCGACCGGGCGCGTGCGGGTCAGCGCGTTGCGGGTGCAGTTGATGTAGGTGTCACCGTTGACCTGGGCCGGCTCGTAGTACGCGTACGAATACTCTCTCTCCGGCTTGAAGACGCACCTGCCCGGAGCGCCGCTGCAGTAGTTCACCGCTTCGGCCACCGGCCTCGCGTCGTTGCCGTAGAAGGCCTGAGAGGGCGGCAGGCCGGTCTTGGGAATGGTCTTGTCGACCGGCGGCGGCACCTGGACCGCCCGTACGTCGGCGATCAGCGGGCCGCAGTTGCCGCCCGCGTTGGCGGGGGCGGGCACCTTCGAGGTGAAGGTGAGCAGTGGTTCGTGCTCGGAGGCGGTGAAGGTGTAGGTCTGCCCGGTGCGCCACACCCCCTTGCCGAGGGTGTTGAGCTTCTTGTCCGGGTCGGGGGCGGTGGTCCGCTCGCCGACCTCGCCCCCGGCGCCCTCGACCGTGTACGACTGGCCCTGGGCGACCGACGCCGGTGTGCAGGCGGCGGCGATTCCCGGGCTGTCGTCGAAGGTGACGGTCACCTGGGCGCCCGCGCGCACCCCGCGCAGCCGCTGTTTGAAGCCGTAGGCGGCGGCCGGGAAGCGCAGCATGACGGCGGTCTTGCCGTCCGGATGTCCGGAGTCCGCTCCCGCGTAACGCCCGACCCCAGCGGCGGTGCCGGATCCGGCGGTCGAACCCACCGACCAGCCCTGCACCGGTCCCCAGTTCACGCTGCCGCCGGGAAGGGCGGGGAGGACGAAGTCGCCGTTGACGACCGCGACCGGCCTGCTGCCCGCGCTGCCGGAACCGCCTGGCGCGTCGGCGTACGCGGGCTGGACGGCCGCGGGCAGGCCGAGGCAGAGGGCCGCGGCGAGGCCGGCGGCCCGGACCGTGCCGATCCCGGCACGGGTCTGCATGACATTCATGTCGATCTCCATAGATGAGGGCTGGCGGGACGGTCAGGACGGCCGGAACGGAAGCACGGTCCGCTCTCTGAGCCGAGCCCCCGGCGGCAGGGCGGAAAGAGGCGTCATCGCGTCGACGCGGCGGGGGGGCGGGTTGACGTTGTCGTCCGCGGCGGTCGTGGCGTGCGGATGCACCTGCTCGCAGGTGTTTCCGCCCACGACGAAGGTCTCGGCGACGAAGGTGCTGGTGTTGACGGACGACGGTCCGGTGACGACGACGTTGTGGATGTGCAGGCCGTTCGGCACGGTGATCGTCCCGGCGACGCGCTGCATGGCGGCGCTGGCGCCGAACACCAGGGCGTCCCCGGGCCGGACGACGGTGGTGTAAGTGGTCGACTCGGTCTGCTCGCTGGTCCAGGTGTGCTGGTAGGCGAGCTTGAACGCGCCCTCGAAGGCGCCCTTGAGCCCCAGGGAGCCGCCCACCTTGCCGCTGCCGTTCGCACCGGCCTTGGCGCCGAAGGTCGCGCTGGGGCCCTGCTGCTTGTTCGGCGTGTCGAAGCTGCCGCTGCCTTCGGCGTTCACCGCGGCGGAGACCTCGCCGGAGGCGTTGAGCTGGCCCTCCACCGCGATCTTCCCGGTGATCTCGCCGCCGAGGTTGTCGCTGCTGCCGGTACGCAGGGTGATCTGACGCGTCACGGTGATGTTGTCGTCGGTGCAGTTGATCGCGGCGTTGCCCAGAGACTTGACGGCGCTGTAGAAGTCCCCGGACCCGGCCTTGTTCACGGCGAACCGGCACGCCCCGGGGTGCGTGGCGCAGTACTCGGTCACCGGACGCACCGACGGCAGCGGCCTGCCACCGTCGAACGCCCGCGCGGTCGGCAGGGTCGGCTCCGAGCCGGCGGACGCCGCCATCGGAAGGAACGTGATCAGGGCGACGGCGGACAGCACCGGCGTCCGCCGGGCCAGAGATGTCATGAGGCTCACTTGTTCATCAACTCGCACAGGCCGGTCAGCGAGGGTGAACCGTCGGCGGCTTTGAACGCGGCGGGAAGCTCCGCGGCGAACGCGTCACAGGTGGAGTTCAGCGCCGACGCGGCGTTGTCGGTCGGTGCGGGCTTGAAGGCGTCGAGCTCCTTCCGGACGTCGGCCATGCCCTCTCGCTGCTCGGCGTCGTCGCCGATGAGGTCGCGCATGCACTGCTTGCCCTGCGCGGACCCAGGAGGGCACTGGTCGGCCTTGTCCTTGGCGGCGGCGATGTCCTTCTTGGCCTCGTCGGCCTCCTTCCTGGCGTCCTCGCGCCCGGAGTCGACGCCCTCCCGGTCCTGCCCGGAGGCGCCGCAGGGCTTCGGCTCCCCGTTGGGGCAGGGCTTGTCGTCCGGTGGATCCGGCTCCAGTACGGCGGCTCGGGCGGCGGTCGTCACCCCGGCGTGAGCGGGGGCGAAGGCAGCGGAGGCGACGAACGTCGAAGCCACTGCGAGCGTGGCGAAAGCGCCAGCCAGGCGAAAAATGTGCATGTCCTTCTTCCGGCGATTCGGAACGGATGACTCAGGCGTCGAACAGACGCACAGCTGCAGAACGTAGTCACGCACTCCCGGTAAGTAAGATCAACACGCCGGGTGACGCCCCTATCCGGGGACGCCGTCACGCCCTGATCGCCGGACCTTGATCACGCCTTTCACGCGCCTTTGTGGCCTGAGACCGCGATCCGAGCCGAGGCCGATATTGACTGCCTTCAGTGATCCGCCCACAGGATCCGTCCATGCGCCTTCACTGAGAGACAGGGAGACACGCCCATGCCGAAAATCAGGTGCTCCGCGCTGATGACCTCGACCATCGCGTCAGCCGTCCTCGTCGTGTTTCCGGCTGCCGCCCACGCGGACACCACCAGCTTCAACATGCGGATCATCAACAAGATGGACGGCAGCCGCATGTCACTGTCGGGCGACGCGGTCGCGGAAGGGACCCGGGCTGTCACCCTGCGCGCCCCTACCATCCAGCACAGGTCGGCCCGCTGGACCATCGTCGAGAAGGACGACGGTTTCCTGGTGATCAGGAACGAGGTGGCCGGCAAGTGTCTTCAGCCCGCCTCCGGTGCCCCGAACGCGGGAGACACGCTGGTCGTCAAGACGTGCGACGGCTCGCCCCTCCAGGACTGGTCGCGCCGGGACGAGGTGTCCGAGACCAACGTCAACACCGAATGGGGCAGCCTGCGGCCGCGTACCAACACCTCGCTCGCGATAACCCTGCAGACCTACGAGGCCTCCGGCACCTGGGACCACATCTACCTCGACCAGGACCAGAACTCCAGCGACAGGCTGTGGCACTTCACCCGCCCCGACGCCGTCGTGTGGTGACACCTCGGACGGCGCCTCTTCGATCCACCAGGGCGTACACCAGTCGGTAGGCATGCCCGCGCCCGCGAGCTTCGGGGGCGGTCCGCAGCTCGCGAAAGGCCGGGACCCGTCGCGATCCGGGCCGCATCACCGGGCCTCTCGCCTTGAACCTCCCGTCGGGGGAGGTCGTAGCGTTTCCGGCGTGAGCGGGAAGGACGACGCCGGACGACGGTGGTCCATCGGAGAACTGGCGCGGGCGACCGGGACGACCGTACGCGCGCTGTACCACTACGACGAGATAGGACTGCTCGTCGCGAGCGAGCGCACGCCGTCCGGGCATCGCCGGTACACCGAACGCGACCTGCGCAGGCTCTACCGAGTACGGGCGCTGCGCGGGCTCGGGCTGTCGCTGGAGGAGGTCGCGGACGTCCTCGCGGACTCGGCGGACGACCCGGAGTCGCTGCGCGCCCTGCTGGCGGAGCAGTTGCGCAGGCTCGACGAGCACGCCGAGCGGATCGGCGTGCTGCGGCGGCGCATCGGTGACCTGCTCCGGCAGACCGGCGACCCGTACGGCCCCGATCCGGATCGATTGATGACGACGTTGGAGGTCATGTCAGTGTTCGAGACCTATTTCACCGAAGAGCAGCGCGGCCGGCTCGCGGAGCGCAGGGAAGCGCTGGGCCCCGAGGGCGTCGAGGCCGCCAGACGCGAGTGGGCCGGCCTCGTGGAGGAGGGCCTGCGGCACCTGGAGGACGGCATCCCCGCGGACGACCCGCGGGCCCGGGACCTCGTCCGCCGCTGGGACGCGCTGGCGGGCCGGTTCCACCCGGAGGGTCCCGCGGGCGCGGAGACCGCGGCGGCGGCCCGCAGGATGTGGCGGGACAACAGCGCGGAGATCGGAGGGAGCCTGCCCTGGCCGGCCGAGCGGATGGCCGGTCTGGTCGCCTACCTGGAGCAGGCCCGCCAGGCGGGCTGAGCACGTCACCGCGGCGGGCGCGGGGCCGGTCGCGCCGGATCCCGGAGGCGGCCCTCGGGGCGGGGTGAACCTTTCACCGGTTCCGCCGCGTCGCCCGAGCGCCCGGCCCGGCGGGGGAGCGGGAGCGTTGACCCGCCGTAGGGACCGGCCTACCGTGCGGGTCGCACGCCCCCGTCCCTGATGTCAGCCGGAGGTCCCGTGTTCCGCACCACCGCAGCGCGCCTCGTCCCCCTGGCCGCCGCCGCCCTCGTGGCGGCCACCGCGCTCCCCGCCTCGGCCGGGGTCGTCGATCCCGCTCCCGTCCGTCCCCACCAGTACTTCTACGGTTTCGTCAACGGAGAGACCGGCCACGCGACCATCAAGATGGCGTGCTTCGGGCCGGTATATCCAGGACAGACCGGTCATCCCTTCGCCGGGCAGACCGTGGAGGTGCGACCAGTCGCGATCTCCTCGTCGGCGGCGAGCGCCGGCTACACCGGCAGCGGCGGCACCACGATCGCGGTGGACCTGGGCGACCCGTCGACCGTCTCGAGGGCGCTCACGCTGGGCTACTACGGGGTCAAGGCCGAGATCCCGGTCACCGCGACGCTGCCGTGCTACGGCACCGGGAAGGTGACGTTCACGCCCGTGCCCACCAGCTGGACCGCCCGTACGGCGACCGTCGTGGTCGACTACGTCGGCCAGCCCTGATCGCATCATTTCGCCAGACCTTCGGGGCGTCCGGCTCGGACCGGAGGCGTTCACCCGCCTGGAGCGGGCCCGGCACGATCGTGCGTTTCGCGGCCGTCACGCTCCACGACAGCCTGGCGCGCTCCTCCCGTGGACGAGGGCGGCCGGTGGCCGGGCGCCGAACACCCCGGTCATCGCCCGGCCACCGCCCTGCCTCCGCCCCGCCTCCGCCCGGCTTCCGGGCGGAGGCACCCGGCGGTCACTTCTTCGGTTTGAAGGTGGCGGCGATGGTCTCGAACGTCTTCTTCTTCTTTTTCCAGCCCTCGTCCTGGGTCTTGAAGAGCAGCGCGTAGCCGTTGTTCTTGTCGGTGACGAACCCGCGGTCGATCACGCGTGACCGGAACCGACTGTCGCCGAAGGTGAACTCCCAGTCGGCCGCGGTCTTCCAGAAGTCCTTGACCTCTCGGATCGCGATGAGTTTGTAGCCGGGGAAGTTCCGGCTCATCCCCGGCACGTCGCGCCGCCAGACCTTCAGGGCGTCCGACTCGGGAGTGGAGGTGTGGTGAACCTCCAGATAGGTGTGCGAGTCGCCGCGGAACCGTACCTCGCCGTTGCCGCTGCCGTCGACGTGCCACCCCTTCGGCAGCGCGAGCGAGAAGCCGCTCGAGTGCTTGTACTTGTGCCAGCCGTCCGGGACGTCCCCCGGCCCGGGGGCGTCGGAGCTCTTGGAGGGCTCGGGAGACGGCGTGGCCGTCGCCTCCTCCGAGGGGGACGCGGACGGCTCGGCGGAGGACGGCGCGGCCGAGGGGGGCGCCGAGGCGGAGGGCTCCTTGGTGCCCTTCCCCGTTTCTGCGGGGGTGGCGGCCGACCCGGAGGAGCGGTCGCCCTCCGAGTCGCTCCTGCCCGCCCGTACGCCGAGGTAGCCCGCGACACCCACGATGACCACCAGGCCGACGAGCATCAGCGCGGCCTTCAGCAGGCCGCCGGGTGCGCGCAACGTCCCGGACGTCGTGGTGGTGTCGTGCCAGACGGGCTCTTCCTGGGCGAACACCGCGGGTGACTCCTGCGCCCCGCCGAAGGCGCCGCCGGCCGCGGCGCCGCCGGCCGTGGCGCCCGCGCGCCTGGTGTCCGCCGTGTTCCCCGACATGTTGCCCGCTGCGGTGCCCGCCATGGGGCCCGTACGAAGACGGTCGCTCGCGCCGTTCCCTGCGGTGGCCGCGGCCGCGCCGGACGCGGTCCTCTTCGAGGCGTCGGTCGTGGCGTCCCCGCCGGGCTTTCCGGTGGGCCGCCGGGTGGAGGTCCCGCCGACGGCGGGGGAGATCCTGGTGCTGCCGTCGCGGGCCTCCGCTTCGGGCCGTCCCCGGCCCGCGGCGGCCCCGCCGCCCTTTCCGGCCTCGTCCCGGCCGCCGGTCGCCGGGCTCGCCGAGGGCTTCGTACGGGTGGGCGGGGCGGCCTGCACGCCGGTCTCCGGCATCACGTCCGCCTGCCCCGGCTCGTCCGAGGCTCCTTCGCCCGAACCTTCCTTGCCCCCGGCGGGCTCGGCAGAGCCGGGGGAGCCGTCGTCCTGGACGACCGGGATGGGCGAGGTGGTCTCGCCCGGGCGCGCGGCGTCGCCGGCCGCGGAACGTCCCGCGCCGTCGTCGCTCCGGCCGGGCCCGGCCTCCGGCCCGTCGCCGTTCCGGCTGGGCGCCGGGGAATGGTCGTCGCGCCGCGCGGACGCGGCCGGAGGGTACGGCGTCACACCCCGGGACGCTCTGCCCGGCTCGGACCCGGCCGCGGACGTCCGGGGCTTCGCGGGCTCGGAGGCCTCCGGCGTCGCAGGCCGCGGCGAAGCAGGCGCGGCGGAGGAGCCCGGCGCGGCAGGAGAGGCGGCGTCCGCGGGGGCGGAGGAGGAACCGGGCGCGGAGGCGGAACCGGGGGCGGAGACCGGCGCGGCGGGGGAGACGGGCTCGGCGGGCGCGTCGGGCCGGGCCGGCGGCGGAGCGAGGTCCCGCGCCGCCCGCTTGAGCTGGCGGGCGAGTTCGTCGTAACCGGGCCGGTCGGCGGGCTCCTTGGCGAGCATGCGCATCAGCACCGGGCCCAGCGCGCCCGCCCGGCGGGCCGGGGCGGGGTCCTCGTTCAGCACGGCGTGCATGGTGGCCATCGCCATGCCCCGGTCGTGCGGGGGCCTGCCCTCCACCGCGGTGTAGAGCGTGGCGCCGAGCGACCACAGGTCCGACTCGCGCTGCGCGGCCTCGCCGCGGAGCCGTTCGGGCGCGATGAAGGCGGGGGTGCCGACGAGGCCGGTGCGGGTCATCGTGTTGTCGGCTTCGAGCCGGGCGATGCCGAAGTCGGTCAGGACGACCCGGCCGTCATCGGTGAGCAGCACGTTCTCCGGCTTCACGTCACGGTGCAGAACGCCCTGGCGGTGGGCGGCGCGCAGCGCGTCGAGGATCTGCAGCCCGAACTCGACGGTGCGCTCGGGGGACAGCGGGCCGTCCTCCCTGATCACCTGCCCCAGCGAGCGGGACTGCACGAGCTGCATGATGATCCAGGGCCGGTCGTCCTCCTCGATCACGTCGTGGACGACCACCACGTTGGGATGGGTCAGACGCCCCGCGGCGCGCGCCTCGCGCATGGTGCGGCGGTTGAGGTCGCTGAGCTCGTCGCCCATGGCGCTGTCGTAGCGGACCTCCTTGACCGCGACAGGGCGGTCGAGCAACTGGTCGTGGGCCCGCCAGACCACTCCCATGCCACCCCGGCCGATCGGCTCCATCAACTGGTACCGGCCTCCGACGAGCCGGCTCTCCGCACGCGCCACCCGAACCCCTTCCTGGACCCATGAATCGTCCCACGGATGGCAAAGGGATCAACCGCCCCTAGCGCTCGCGATCCCGAGATCCGAGACAAATCGGTTCGAGTCGTGGTTCCTCGCTGCTAAGGTCCTAGATATGGGTAGGTACAGCTCGTTTACGAGGCCGGTTCCGGGAGGGCCGGTCGCGATCGTGAGCTAGCGACCATCCGGAGCCGGCTTGAGGCAGGGACGCCAGCGTCTCTGCCTTTTTCGTTGTCAGAACCACCTGGCCAGAGCTTTTTCTGATCAGAATTTCCCGGCCTGCGAGGAGCCCGCATGTCGAAGGCAGCCCAGCTCGACCGCGACGCCGTACGGATCGGCGACCTGGTGATCGGTCCCGGGCTCCCCGTGGTGGTGATCGGCGGGGAGGACGCCCGGTGGCTGCGTCTGCCCGCCGACGGTGACTCACCGGAGGCCCGGTCTGTCCGGCCCGCCGGCAAGGCGGTCGCGGAGGCGGCAACGGAGACGGCTGCGGAGATGGCCGAGAGGGCGGTTGGTGAGGCGAGGGCGCGCTGGGCCGGGCCGCTGCTGGTGGAGCCCTCCTCGGCCGCCGACCTGCCCGCCGTGGCCCGGCACGCCGACGCGGTGGTGCTCGGACCGGCCTGGGCACGCGAACCCGGCCTCGTCCGCGCCGCGGCCCGGCTCGGGCTGCCCGTGATCATCCAGCGGGGGAACGATCAGCGGGGGCGTGCGGTGACGCTGGAGGAGTGGCTGGCCGCCGCCGACCACTGCGCGGCCGAGGGCAACGAGGCGATCGTGCTCTGCGAGGGCGGGGGCCGCACGGAACCGGCCGGCACCGCGTCTCACCTGTCACCGTTCCAGCTTTCGCCGTCCGATCTCGCACCCGCCCCCGACTCCGGCCCTGCCTCTGATTCCGCCTCCGATTCCAACTCCGGCGCCGCCCTCGCACTCGGCCTCGCTCCCGACTCAGTCGCCCACGCGGCTCCTGATTCGGCCCTCCACTCAGCGCCCGACCTCGCGATCATGCGCGCCGCGCGGGAGCGGACGGGACGGCCGGTGCTCGCGGCGCTGGGCCGTGACGGCGGTCTCGCGGGCGCGGCCGTCGCGGCGGGGGCGGACGGTCTGCTGCTCGACCCCGCCGCGCCGCCCGAAGCACGCGCGGCGGCCGGAGAGGCGGCGACCCTCCTGGCTGCCCTCGTGCGCCCGCAGTCCCCGCGGACCCTGACCGAGGCCCGGGGAGAGATCGACCGGGTGGACGCGGCTCTCGCCGTCCTCCTCGAACGACGGGCCCTGCTGGCCGCGCGGATCCAGCGGCTCAAGCCCGTCGGCGGCTTCCGGGGACGGGACATGGAGCGCGAGCGCCGCCTGGTCGCGGGCATGGCGCGGCGCGCCCCCCGCCTCGGCGTACGGCGGCTCGCACCGATCATGAACGCGGTGATCGAGGCGGGGTTGCACGCCGCCGAAGAGGAGCGGGACCGGGACCGGGACCGTGGCTGAGCGCCCGGGCCCCGCTGCTCGCACCCGGATCCGCTACGTGGTCGGTGACGGCGGCCCCGTCCCAGGCGGTGAAGCCGATCCTCGGCGGCGAGGCGTGCACAGCGCCTCGTGCCGCAGCCCTCACTACGCGTACGCCCCGCACGTGCCCGGCCCGGTCTGCCTCGCCCCGTAGCCGCCTCAGCCGAGGACGCGGCCAGGGAACCGGCAGAGAACCAGGCGGGGAACATGCCAGGGAACCGGCTCGCGAGTCGGCGAGGGTTCAGCCGACGTTGCAGCCGGGGATGAGAAACTCGCCGAGCCGTCCGTCGTCGCCGCGCAGCACGGCGTGGGGGAGGTCGTCCAGCCAGTCGCGCACCAGGACGTCGGCCTCGCCCTCCGTGCAGGCATGGTCGCCCGGCGGCGGAAGTGCGGCGTCGGAGAGCACACGCCGTGCGGCCTGGAGCTCCCGCTTGGCGCCGAGCTTCTCGAAGAGGGCCAGCGCCTCGGCCATGCTGTCCCTGCCCTCCTCGCCCCCGGCGGCACGGCCGAGCGCCGACAGTGCCCTGGCCCGCGTTTCGGTGTCGCCGAGTTCCCCGGCGAGCGCGACCGCCCGCCGGCCCCACTCGACGGCCGACGGCCCGTGGCAGACCACGCACCTGTTCGCGTACGCCGTGCTGAGGTTCAGGAAGATGATGGCCTGCGCGGGACGGTCGTCGAGGTCGCGGGCGGTGGCCAGGGCGGCGCACAACTGCCACAGGATGTACGTCGGCGTGCTCTTCGGACGGCCCGCGAGGTAGGTGAGCGCGAGGTTGGTCCGCGCGTGCATGAGGACGGCGGGATGGCCCAGTCCGCGGGTGCCGAGAATCTGGAGCAGCGTGACGGCCTCGGTCAGCACCTTCGCCGCCTCCGCGTGACGCCGCCTCGCGCGCAGCGTGTCGCCCAGTGCGACGGCCGCGTGCGCCCTGCCGCGCAGGTCGCCCGCGAGGGTGCAGATACGCAGGTCGCGGCGATGGCAGTCCTCTGCCTTCACCAGTAACCCCATCCGCAGGTACGTCAGCCCGAGGTTGTGCAGGATCCGACCTTTGGCCCGCTCGTCGACGGCCAGGTCGAGGGCCGTCTTCAGGTGGGCGACCGAGTCCTCGTAGCGCCCCGCGAGGCGATAGGCGTTGCCCAGGTCCGCCTCGACCGCGAGCACGGCGCGTGGCCCCAGCCGTCCGGCCGCGTCCAGGGCGACCGGCGCCATGGCGAGCCACTCGTCCGTGCGCCGGCGGAACTCGAAGTAGGCGGGAAGGCTCACCGCGAGCGCGTGCGACCGTTCCCAGTCGCCACCCCCCGCAGCCGCGGTGACGGCCGCGACGAGAACCCGCGCCTCGGCGTCCAGCCACGCCACCGCCTCCTCCCGCGAGGCGAACGACGAATTCTGCCGGGCACGCTCCTCCGGCGAGGTCAGCCACGCCACGGCGGCGGGTGCCCGCGCGCAGTAATGGCCGAGGAGCCGGTCGAACGCCTCGTCCCGCCGGTCGGGCCCGGACCGGTCGCGTGCCCGCTCCCCGGCGTACAGGCGGACGAGGTCGTGCATGCGCCACCGGCCGTACGCGTCGCCGCGCTCGACGAGATGCGCGCGGTGCAGGGACTCCAGCAGGCGGCGGGCCGGTCTCTCGTCGAGGCCGGCGGCGACGGCGGCCGTCTCGGTGGACAAGTCGGGGCCGGGGCAGGCGGTCATCAGCCGGAACACCCTGGCCTCCTCCGCGCCGAGCCGGCGGTAGGACAGCTCGAAGGCGGCGCGCACCGCACGGTCCTCGTACGTGAGCTCGTCGAGCCGGGTGGCCTCCTCCTTCAGGTCCTCCGCCATCGCGTGCAGAGGACGGGCCGGGTCGGCGGTGAGCAACGCGGCGACGATGCGCAGAGCCAGCGGAAGCCCGGCGCACAGACGGGCGACGTCCGCCGCCTCGGCGGGCTCGCGGGCGACCCGGGTGTCGGCGTCGCCCCGGGCCAGGCGGAGCCGCCGGGCCAGGAGATCCACGGCCGCGCCGGGCGCGAGCATGCCGAGGTCGAGGACCCGCGCGCCCACGTCCAGCGTGTGCCGGGAGGTGACCAACACCTTCCCGGTGCCGGGCAGCAGCGGCCGCACCTGATCGGCCGAGGAGGCGTTGTCGAGGACCAGCAGGATCGGGCGGCCCTCCCCGGCGTACGCGTCCAGCACCGTCGCGAACAGCCGGGCCCGGTCCTGGATGTCCGGAGGGATGCGTCCGGGATCCAGGCCCAGCGCCCGCAGCAGCCCTCCAAGCACCCGGCCCGGCCGCGCCCCACCCTGGTCGCCGTGGTCGCGGCCGTGGTCGGCGCTCTGGTCGTGGTCGGCGTTGTGGTCGTGGTCGTAGGGGTCGATGTAGCCGTGTAGGTCGGTGAACAGCACGCCGCCGGGAAACCAGCCGCGCTCTCGCGCGAGGTGCGCGGCCTGCAGGGCGAGCTCCGTCTTGCCGGCGCCGCCGAGGCCCGTGACGAGGGCGATGCGCGGACGGAGCTGCTCGTCACCCGTACCGGCAGCGCCCTCTCCGGAACTCGCGCCCCCGGTGCTGACGTCCCCGGTACTGGCCTCTGCGGAGTTGGGGCTCTCGGGCGGGCCGAGCACGTCGAGTAGCGCGGCCAGCTCGGTGTCCCTGCCCGTGAACCCCTGTGTCGGCAAGGGCGCGCCGGACAGCGCCGGGGTCACCTCTGGCGGAAGCTGAACCGTGATGGTGTGGCCCTGGATCACCGTGTTGAGGAATAGGCCGCCACTGATCGTGTTGCGGGTGGCCGCCACGCGTTCAGTCCTTTCGCTCGCGCTCGCGGGGAGCGGCCGGGCCTGGACCGGAGACGGCCGGTCCGGTGATCGTGTGCCCTTGGACGACCGGGCCGTGGAACGTGCCGCCACTGATCTCGTTGTGAACTCCGCTGCTCACTGTGCCTGTCTCGGTGCCGGTTCCAGTGCCGGTTCCAGTGCCGGTCCCAGTGCGGGTCCCGGTTGCGGCGGCAGCTCTGTTCGCGGCGTCGTTCCCCGGAGCGCCCGTGCCGCTCGCCGGGGTGCGCGCATGCTCCCGGCGGGTCAGCAGCAGCCCCCAGACTCCGACGGCCAGGCTGACGAGACCGACGAAGAGCCCGATCACGCTCGCCAGTTTGTCGGCGTTGTCCAGGCCGACCGAGGAGAGGTACACGGCGAGCGCCGCACCGGCGACGAGCGCGGCGATCCCGCCGGCCCATGTGAGAACACGTCCGCGCATGCTTCCATCATCGTCGGGCCGGAGCGTTCGGGTCGATGGCTCGTCGGCTTTCCGCCGCCTGCTGTGGTGGCTGCTGTGGTGGTTGCTCCGTGGTTGCTCCGTGGCTGCTTCGTGGCTGCTTCGTGCGTGCTTCAGGGGTGCCGCTGAGCGTTCAGTGCCTGCTTCGCCGGGCGCTTCGCGGAGACGCGGCGTGGGCGCGGCTCGTCCTGCCACCCGTCCTGCCCCGCGCTCTGCCGTCCCTCCTGGCTCCCGTCCTGGCTTCCGCACTGCCACTCGTCCTGCCGGTGGCCGCCGGTGCGCCGCGCGAACCCGTACGGCCGGGCGTGCGGCCGGGCGTACGGGCCGCGGAGGCGACCGGCGGGTTGTGGCCCAGAACGCGGGCGAAGGTCCGGGCGACGTCAGGGCCGAAGACCCGGGCGAAGGTGTGGGAGAAATCGTGGCCGGCCGTGGGGAAGCGCATCGTGGTGACGGCGGGGACGGCCCGGCCTCCTCCCGCGGCCAAGGGAATCCGGCCGCCTCCGGCGGCGAAGGGGAGCCTTCCGGGTCCGGCGGCGAGAGGGTGGCCGCCGTTTACGGGCGCGGGGGTCGCCCGGCTCCCCGCGCCGCCGGAGGCCGTACCGCCCGCTTGGGACGCCGCGTCGTCGTCGTGCCGCCGGTGTTCGGCCTCCCGCTTCTTTTTCTCCTTCTGCTTCTTGCGTTGCTTCTCCAGCGCCTCCTTCAGACCCGGCGTGAAGCCGCCGCCGAACCGGGACATGTCCGGCGGGGTGAAGTCGTACGCCGGGGTGCCCCGCAGGGCGGCGCGCATGGAGTCCACCCAGATCGGGCCGGGCAGCGAGGCGCCCTGCACGGCGCCGTAGTACCGGCCGCCGATGGTGACGCCGGTGAGCGGGTAGCGGTAGGAGCCGCGGATGTCGCCGACGCTGACGGCGGCGGCCAGGCCGGGCGTGTAGCCCGCGAACCAGGCCGAGGTGTAGCCGTTGTTCGTGCCCGTCTTGCCCGCGGCCGGGCGGCCGATGGACTGGCCGCGCATCGTGCCCTTGCTGAACACTCCCGTGAGCACGTGGCTCACCGCGTCGGCGACGGCCGGCTCCAGCGCGGTCACGCAGGCGGGCGGCACCTCGGTCCGGGTGCCGTCGTGCTCCACGACCGCCGCGATGGCCATCGGCCTGCAGTAGAGGCCACGGGCGGCCAGCGCCGCGTACGCCGCCGCCACGGTCGTGGGGTCCATCTCGTTGGCGCCCAGCGTGAAGGTCGGCACCTCGCGGAGCGGCGTGCCGTCCGCCCGCCGGATGCCGAGCGATCGGGCCGTCGTGACCACGTCGCACAGCCCCACCTCGCGCTCCAGCCGCATGTAGAAGATGTTGACCGACTGCCAGGTGCCCATCTCCAGGCTGTACGGCCCGCCGCCGCCCTCTCCGCCGGCGTTGTGGATGACCGTGTGGGGGTCGTTCACCGCCCTGCCCGAGCAGTCGCGGTAGCCGTACGAGGGGACGTACGAGCCGGGGATGGTGAAGCCGTCACCGAACCGCATCCCCTGCTTCAGCGCGGTGGCCAGCGTGAACACCTTGAACGTCGAACCCGCCTGGAGGCCGAGCCCGCCGCCGTGCGCGACGTCGGCCGCGAGGTTGTAGGTGGTGTTGCGCCCGAGGTCGCGGTCGTGCGGGTTGCGCCCGTACCGCTTGCTCACGGCCATGGCGCGGATGCGCCCGGTGCCCGGCTCGATCATCGTCTCCGACGCCACCTGGTTGTCGCGTGGGCTGACCCGCGCGGTGACGGCCCGGTCCGCGGCCCGCTGCGCGGCCGGGTCGATGGTCGTCCAGATCGTGAGGCCGCCCCGCTGGAGGCGTCGTTCCCGGTCGGCCCTGGTGTAGCCGAACGCCGGGTTCGTCAGCACCTCCCGCTCGACGTACACGCAGAAGAAGGGGTAGGCGCTGCCCGCGCAGCCGCCGGGCTCGGGACGCAGGTGCAGCGCCAGCGGCGTGGCCGCCGCGTCGCGGGCCCGGTCCCGGGCGACCAGCCCGAGCTCGGCCATCCGGCTCAGGACGAGGTCGCGCCGGGCGCGCAGCCGGTCTCTGTGGTCGTCGCCCAGGGAGGGGTCCGTGTCGTACGGCGTGCGCACGGCGCCGGCCAGCGTCGCCGCCTGCGTCAGCGTGAGGTCGGCGGCGTCGACCCCGAAGAACCGCCGGGCCGCCGCCTGGACCCCGAAGGCGCCCGCGCCGAAGTACGCGATGTTGAGGTAGCGCTCCAGGATCTGGTCCTTGGTGTACTTGCGTTCCAGCGCCAGCGCGTACCGCAGCTCGTCCAGTTTGCGGCGGAAGGTGCGTACGAGGGCCTGCGCCCGCTCCTGCTCCGTCTCGGCCTGGTTGAGCATGATGTTCTTGACGAGCTGCTGGCTGATGGACGAGCCGCCCTGCCGGATGCCGCCCGCCTGGGTGTTGGTGACGAGAGCCCGCAGCGTGCCCTTGAGGTCCAGTCCGCCGTGCTCGTAGAACCGGGAGTCCTCGATGGCCACGATGGCCTGCCGCATGACCGGGGCGACCATGCTCAGCGGCACCGACTGCCGGTTCTGGTAGTAGAACTGCGCGATCTGCCGGCCGTCGCGGTCGAGCAGCCGCGTCATCTCGGGCAGCGGCTCCTCACGCAGCGGCGCGGGCAGCTCGATGAACGCGGACGCGGCACGCTTGGCCGCCAGACCGGCCCCGCCCACGAAGGGCATGACCAGCCCGGCGACCAGTCCGCCCCCGGCCGCGCCGCACAGGCTCAGCGAGAGGACGGCGCGGCCGAGACTGACGTGGCCGAGGAGACGAGAGGTCACGGGATATCAGTGCGACCTCCGGCGTTTTCCCAAACCCGGGGGGCGGAAAGCTTTACGTCAGCCTGTTGATCTTCAACCCGAGGGAGGTGAACTGTTCGAACGGCCTGTGGTATCCGCGTTCGATGTGGTTGACGCCGCGCAGGGTCGAGGTGCCCTCGGCGACGGCGGCGGCCAGCACCGCGGAGAACCCGGCGCGGATGTCGGGGAGCGTGACGTCGGCCCCGCGCAGGCTGGAGATGCCCCGCACGACCGCCGAGTGCTTGGCGTTGGTGTCGTGGTAACGGCAGGCCGGTCCGCCGAGGCACTGGGCGAACACCTCGATCTCGCACCCCATCTTCTGCAGCGCGGGCACGTACACCAGCCGGTTCTCGAAGACCGTCTCGTGCAGCACCGACATGCCCTCGGCGCGGGTGAACAGCACCATGAGCGGGGTCTGCCAGTCCGTCATGAAACCGGGGTGGGTGTCGGTCTGCACCGCCGCCGCGCGCAGGCCGTCCGGGGCGGAGGCGCACAGCCAGTCGTCGGTTATCTCGAACCGCGCGCCCATCCGGGCGAGCGTCGTGATGGCCGTGACCAGCCGGTCCTGGTGACAGCCGTGCACCCGCACCTCGCCGCCCGTCACCAGCCCCGCCACAAGGTACGAGAACGCCTCGATGCGGTCGCCGGCCAGCCAGGTGGAGGCGCCGTGCAGGCGCTCGACGCCCTCGATGACGATGCGCCGGTCGGGGCTGAGCTCGATCATCGCGCCCATGCGCTGGAGGAACAGCGCGAGTTCGACCACCTCGGGCTCCATGGCGGCGCCCTTGATGACGGTCTTGCCCTCGGCGAGGACGGCGGTCATGAGGATCGTCTCGGTCGCGCCCACGCTGGGATAGGGGAGCGAGATGCGGCTGCCGCGCAGCCGCGCCGCCTTGGCCGAGATGCCGTTGTCGCCGACCTCGATCTCCGCGCCCATCGACCGCAGCGCCTCGACGTGGAAGTTCACCGGCCGCCTGCCGATCGGGTCGCCGCCGACGAGCGGCACGAACGCCTCGCCCGCCAGGTGCAGCAGCGGGCCGAGCATCAGGATCGGGATGCGGTTGAGGCCGGTGTACTCCTCCGGGACCCGCGGCCGTATGTCGCTGCCCCGCTCGATGGTGATCTCACCGGGGGTGATGTCCACGTGGATGCCGAGGGCTTCGAGCATGGCGGCGGTCAGCCCCACCTCGCCGACCTCCGGCGCGTTCTGCAGGGTGCTCGGACCGGTCCCGAGCATCGCCGCCACCATGTGCTTGGAGACCGCGTTCTTCGATCCCCGGACCTCCACGTCGCCCCGCAGCGGGCCCGACGGGTCGATCTGCCATACCTCTTCGCTCACTCGGCCTCCTTCGCCCCACACCGTGCCGTGCGTCCCCCGCACTCGGTGCTGCAAGAGTACGGGACCGAATTCGATCGCTATGTGAGTACTATCGGGACGGTGCGGCATGTGAGGGGCAATCTGGCGACAGTCGTGGTGACCGTCCTGGTGCTGGCCCTCCTGGGTGTCGTCGCGGGGTACGTGTGGTCGGTGCTCGCCCCCGGCACGCGTTACGTGCTCATCGAGGGGACACGGCAGCCCCTCGACCCGGAGACGCAGTCGCTCATCGAGGCCGACGGCTGGTTCGCCGTGGTCACCGGCGCGTTCGGCCTGGCCTCCGGCATCGTGGGGTACGTGCTGTCGCGCCGCCACCCGCCGGTCGAGGTGCTCGTCGGGCTCGCCGCCGGCGGCCTGCTCGCCGGGTACGTCACCCTGATGGTCGGCACGTCCGCGAAGGGAACCGTCCAGGCGGCGGGACCCGGCGGCTTCACCACCACGACGTCCCTGGGAGTCACGGCGTACGGCGTGCTGTTCGCCTGGCCCCTGCTGTCCACCGCGGTCTTCTGGGTCGTCGAGTTCGCCGTGAGCTACCGTCAGCGCGAAGCCTGACGCCACCGGCGCCGGACGGCTTCACACCGGCGGACCCGCTCTCTCGCCCTGCTCTTTCGCCCTGCTCTTTCGCTTCGGTCTTTCGTGCGGTGAGGAGCCGGTCCGGCACGGGTGCCTCCGTTACCCGTGCCGGACCGGAGTCAGGGGGTCGCGACCGCCCTCCGGCACAAGCCTGTCGCGTGCCGGACCGGCACCACAACCGGTTTCAGGCCTGCCTGAAAGGGGCCGGGCCGCAGAGGCTCGCAACCGGCGGATTCAACGGCAGTATCGTGATCAGTGTCATGCTGAAACTGGAGTTCACCGACGCCGACCTGCGCCAGATCACCGTGGCCGCCGCTCCTGACGCGGTGCTGGAAACGGCCCTCAGCGTGCGCCGGTTGCGTACCGGGCCGAGCGCCGGGACACGGTCGAGCCCCGGATTGCGGCGGCTGCGCCACGTGGTGAACGGCAGCCTGGCGGCGCGGGCGGGGGTGCTCCTGGAGGTGGTCCCGCCTGACGGCTTCCTCCCGGATTTCCTGCTCCAGCCGGAGGCGCGTGACTTCGCCACCGGCGTCGAACTCGTCGGCCAGGTGCCGGCGAACCTGCTCGCCGCCGACATCAGCGAGCTGCCCGCGTCTCCGCGGCCGAGCCGCTGGCTGCGGGAGCTGGCCTCCGGGGACGCCGCGGCGCGGCGGACGCTCGCCGCCGACCTGCACAACTACTTCGGCTCGTCGCTGGCTCCCATGTGGCCGCTGGTCCAGGCCGGTGTCACCGCCGACCGCTCCCTGCGTGCCGAGACCCTGCTCCGCGGCGGCATCGACGCGCTGCTCGCCACGATCAGCCCCGGGTGGCACTGGCGGCCTCCCGTGCTGGAGATTCCCTCGTCGCTCGACTATCACGTCCCGCTGTGCGGCCGCGGGCTGCTGCTGGTCCCCTCGTACTTCGCTCCGAAGGTCCTGCTGACCTGGCGTCCCGACCAGCCCACCGTGCTGGTCTACCCGCTGTGCCAGGACTACAGGGCCGGCTTCGCCGATGCCCTCGGCCCGCTGCTCGGGCGTACCCGGGCGGCGGTCCTGGCCGCGCTGCGCGATCCGGCGACGACGACCGCCCTGGCGGAGCGGGTGGGGGTGTCGCTCGCCTCCGCCAGCCAGCACGCCACGGTCCTGCGCAACGCCGGGCTGGTCGCCACGACCCGGTCCGGCGGAGCCGTCCTGCACGCGCTGACCCCGTTGGGAGCGGCCCTCCTGCGGGGCGACGCGGCCGCCGGCTGAGCCGCACCGGCCGGATCTCCCACGCACCGCGTTACCTGTTCACAGTGTCACCTGTTCGGCGGTCACCCTGTCGGCTCGGGCAGCCGGGGAGCCGTCCGCCAGAAGCCGGTCGCCTGCTCGAACGCGTGCCCGAGGCGCAGGACGTCCATGTCGGCCCATGGCCGGCCGAGGATCTGCAGGCCGACGGGGAGCCCGTCGGACGTGAAACCACAGGGCACCGACATCGCGGGCGCGTGCAGCACGCTGATCCAGTAGCAGGAGCGCATCCAGGCCAGGTAGTCGGGCATCTCCACCCCGGCCACCTCCGTGACGTACGGCTGCCCGATCGGGAACGGCGGCACCTGGCTCACGGGCGCCACCAGGAAGTCGTACCGTCCGAAGAAGCGCCGCATGCGGTGCCAGAGCCGGGTGCGCAGGCGTTCGGCCCGCCCGAGGTCGGCTCCGGTGACCTTCCGCCCCTGCTCCACGTTCCACGCCACGTTGGGGCCCACCTCAGGGAAGTCGCCGAAGGCGAGCGCGTAGTGCCACGACCGGTAGACGCGGAACGCCTCCTCCGCGTCGGACAGGTCCAGGTTCACCTGCTCGACCTTCACGCCGAGGCCGGTCAGCGCCTCCACCGCCCCCGCCGTCACCGCCGCGGTACGCGGGTCGACCGGCAGGCCCCCCAGATCGGGACTGAAGGCCACCCGGACGGATGTGAGGTCCATGTCCAGAGGTTCCGCGAAGGCCGACCCGTCCTCACGAATCGAAAGCGGCGAGACCGGGTCGAACCCGGCGATGGCCGACATGAACAGTGCCAGGTCGCCTGCTGTGCGGGCCATGGGTCCCGCGACGCTCAGCGTGAACCAGGCCGCCGTCGGCGACTTCGACGGCACCCGGCCGGGAGTCGGCCGCAGCCCCGCCACGTTGCAGAACGACGCGGGGTTGCGCAGCGAGCCGCCCATGTCCGAACCGTCGGCGAGCGGCACCATCCGGCAGGCCAGCGCCGCCGCGGCCCCGCCGCTGCTGCCGCCCGCGCTCTTCGACAGGTCGTAGGGGTTGCGGGTCGCGCCGAAGACCTCGTTGACCGTGTGCGACCCGGTGCCGAACTCGGGGGTGTTCGTCTTGCCGAGCGCGATCCCGCCCGCCTCGCGGATGCGCCGCACCAG
This sequence comes from Microbispora sp. H10885, assembly GCF_014161415.1. Classification (NCBI taxonomy): domain Bacteria; kingdom Bacillati; phylum Actinomycetota; class Actinomycetes; order Streptosporangiales; family Streptosporangiaceae; genus Microbispora; species Microbispora sp. H10885. The sequence continues at coordinate 61,535 of NZ_JABBWY010000003.1, forward strand.
CGGATCGTCCTCGACGGGAACGTGATCGGCGAACGCCCGCGAGCCGTACGTGGTCCGCACGCCCGCGGTGTCGGCGAGGTCCTTGTGCGCGACCGGGATGCCGTGCAGCGGCCCGCGCACCAGGCCGCGTGCGAGGTCCTCGTCGGCCCGTGCCGCCTGGTCGAGCGCCCGCTCAGCGGTCAACGTCACGATGGCATTGACCTGCGGATTCGTCTCCTCGATCCGCCGCAGGCACGCCTGCGTCAGCTCGACGGCGCTGACCTCCCGCGCTCTAAGCAGCGCGGCCATCTCCGTCGCCGTCAGGTCCGCCGGCCCGTCGTGGTGGCTGACATGTCCGCCGTGTTCGCTCACATTTCCCCCGTTCCTCGGCTATCGCCAGTGTCGAGGGGGCGAGCCGTACCGGCGATGGCAACAGTCGACAGGTTCACACCCTGGCGATGGGGGCGGTCACCGCCTGCGCGAGCCGGACGAGGTTCTCCGGCGCGGTCTCGATCTGCAGGCCACGCCGCCCCGCGGAGAAGTAGACGGTCTCGAAGCCGAGCGCCGACTCGTCCACCACGGTGGGCAGCCGCTTGCGCTGGCCGAGCGGGCTGATGCCCCCGACGACGTAGCCGGTGATCCGCTCGACCTTGGCCGCGTCGGCCATGGCCGCCCGCTTGCCCTTGAGCGCCGCCGCGAACGCCTTGAGGTCGAGCTTGCCCGCCACCGGCACGACCGCGACCGCCAGACCCGCCTCGGTCTCCGCCACCAGCGTCTTGAAGATCCGCTCGTACGGCACTCCGAGCGCGTCGGCCGCCTCCTCGCCGTACGCCTGCGCGTTCGGGTCGTGGTCGTAGGGGTGGAGGGTGAACTCCGCCTTCGCCTGCGTGAGAGCGACCGTCGCCGGAGTGCTCTGGCCGCCCTTGCTCTTGGTCTTGCTCACGACCGCAAGCCTAACGGCGTCGCTCCCGCCGTCTCCGCCGTCCCTGTCGTCCCTCGCTCCTGCTGTTCCTCGCTCCTGCTGTTCCTCGCTCCTGCTGTCCCTCGTCCCCGCGGTCGCTCGTCCCCGCGGTCCCTCGTCCCCGCGGTCGCTCGTCCCCGCGGTCCCTCGTCCCCGCGGTCGCTCGTCCCGACTGCCGGCCGCTCCGTCTGTGCCGATCCCGTCTATGTGGATCCCGTCTGTGCCGACCCCGCGCGCCGTGCCTGCCCGTGCCCCGTCTGCCTGTGCCCGGTCTGCCCGTGCCCCTCTGGCCGTGCTCCGCCTGCCCATCCCCGGCTGTCCGTGCCGAACTTGCCCCGCGCCGGTATTCCCTGGCGCCGGTCGGGGCCAGGGCATGGGTTGGCCAGGGTCGGCAGTACCAGCGGGCTCACTCACGTTGCCGGAAGGAGGCGAAGCGGCCAAGGTAGGTGAAGCCCCAGCGGTCTTCGCCGACCTTCCGCCGCAGGTAGCGGCCGGGACGGCGGTAACGGTCACGATTGTGGAACTGGCAGGCCGGTCCCAGCAGCTTCAGGTCGGTCAGCCCTCCGCTGCTCCAGTTGTCGGCGTGGTCGATCTCGCACATCGTGGCGGGCAGCGGGCAGCCGTCGACCCAGCAGGTCGCGTACCGGGCGAAGACCGCCCGGCGCTGTGCGGTCGTGGCAAGGCGAACCTTCCGCCCCATGTCGAGCACCTGCCCGTCGGCGTCCATGACGATCCGGACCAGGGTGCTGGTGCGGGCCAGACGGTGCACGCTGGAAACGGGCAGCATCTGCCCGGTCGCCAGCAACAACCCGGGCGCGGTTCCGAGCAGCGCCCACGCCAGAGCCGTCGGTGTGCCGGGCCCTCCCTCCGGTTCGTTCGGTGGTCCCTCCGGTTCACCTGGTATCTCGCCAGGTCCGCCTGGTGTTTCTCCCGGCTCGCCTGGTGTCTCTCCTACGCTGTGGGACGCTCCGGGAGCTTCTTTCGACTGCTCCGGCTCCGGCTCCGGCTCCGGCTTCGGCCCTGGCACAGCTCCTGGCGGCGTCCCCGCGACTGCTTCGTCTGCGTGCCGCGTGTTGCCGTGCTCATCTCCATGCTCATCTCCGCGCCCACCAGACGGCCCACCAGAGGGCCCACGAGGGCAGGGGCGGCAGGCGTCATGGCCGTGGTCGGATTGGGAGCTGTCACCCGAAACCTGGTCAGCAAGATCGTCGTCGGCTGTAGCGGTGCTGTCCGGGCCTCTGTGCCGGGAGCGGTCAGGTTCGGCTTTCTTCGCGGGGATTGGCTCCTCGCCGGGAACGGGGCCGTCGTGGGGGACCGGCTCTTCGGCGGAAACAGAGCCCTCGGCGGGAACAGGGCCCTCGGCGGGCACGGGGCCCTCGGTGGGCACGGGGCCATCGGTGGGAAGGGATTCGGCTCTGACCATCACGAGCAGTTCGGCGGCGACCTTCTGCCCGAGGAGCGCGATGAACGCGTCCGCGTTGCGTACCCGTCGCGGCCGGTCATCGCCCTCGGCTCTGGGCTTGCCGTATGTCTGCAGCAACGCCATCAGGCGCGCGGCCGCCTCGCGAGGAAGATAGAACTGTCCTTCCACTCCGCCGTTCTTGGTCGGACGTACCGTCATGAAACGCCGCTGGTAGTCGGCTTGCTCGTCCTGTTCTTCCCCGTCGGGATCCAGCACCGCCCGCAGGTACCGTCCTGCCTTGGATACCTCTGCGGCGGTTGCCTTTTTGGCCAGCTCCACCAGAATCGGCTCAGCCAGCGCGGCATCCTCGTCCGACAGCCCGGCCGTCGCGGCGCAGACGGCCTCCGCCACCCCGGCCGCCATCTCGCCTGTGGCGAACTGCCGCGCCACATCCGGCAGACGGGTCAGCTCTTCGCTGAGAGTCAGCAAACGACTCGCTCCGGGCGTGCTCATTCCGCCGACGGTGCGCAACCAGGTGCGCGTCGAGGCGTGCCCATGTTGCTTGGCCTCTCCCGTCCGATGTACGCGGCCGACACGCTCGGCCAGCGCACTTGTGATCCGGTCGCGGGCGAACAGCAGGTCCTCGGCTTCGGCCATGCAAATCTCCGCCGCATCCGGCGCCGGCATCAACGCCAACGCCTGCGCCGTCTCTCACAACGATGCCACCAGCGCCCAGGACGACCGTCCCCGGCCGCTGGCACGACCACCGGCGTCGGCATCCGCCGAAGCCCTGGTGCCATCAGATCCAGCGCCACCGAATTCACCGTCGCTGGGTCCGTTGTCCCCGGGCGCGTTGCTGGTGTATCCGTGGTCAGCGCCAGGAACGGCCGTCCCGCCGCTGGTCGCGTCGTGTTCGGCATCATCGCATTTATTCGAACGATGCAGGTCGCCAGGATCAAAGCCGAACAGGCCCATGGCACCTCCTCATCTTCTTATTCGAAACCCTGTATGAATTCTCCCATGCCTCCTGCTGTCGAGAACAGCCTCGACCATTGGATTGTTGGAGTTACAGGTCGCCGTCGATGAAATTGATTTCCAGTGATATTTTCCAAATCCGTCCATTTCTGTGCCGTGCCGTGACCGCGCCTGCGGCGGCATACCAGAGAGGGCGAGACGCACGATGCCGGCTGCGCGGGTGGGATGGGCAGGGCCGCGGCGGCGTAGGCGGCGTATAGGGGTGGGCAGGCCTCGGTGCCGTCCGTCCGGGCGCGGCAGGCGCAGGGCAGGGTGCGGCAAGGGCGCGGCAGAGGCGGTGTGGTCGGGGCGCGGGCCGCGGCAGAGTGCTGTCAGAGCGCCGTGCCAGGTCGCTGCGGCAGAGTGCTGTCACAGCGCCGCGCCGGGTCGCCGCGTCTGAGCGCTGTTAAGGCGCCATGCCTGGGCGCCGTATCTGCGCTGTCAGGGCGCCGCGTCCGGGACGACGGCGAACACTGCCCGGGTCTCGGTGCCATCCGGGAGGCGCCAGCCCGCCGTCACGTGTCCCTGAGCCCCCGTCGCGTCCTCTTCGCCGGGCCGCAGCACGCGGTTCACCCGGATCACCAGCCGTCCGTCCTGGTCCCGCTGCGGGTCTTCCCCCGAGCCGGCCCGTACGACGATGTCGGTGCATCGCGGACCGTCGGTCGCGGTCGTCGACGTGATCGGGCCGTTGATCGCCGGTCCCGTGAAGCCGCTGACGACGGAGGGGTCGGGGGTGTCGCTCACGCTCTGGGCCTGCGGCTCGGCCTCGCCCAGGAGGAGCGCCAGCAGTTGTGCGACGAGGACCGGGTCATGGGCACCGTCGTAGACCCACCGAGACCCCAGCACCCCGTGCTCCGTCGTACCGATGAGGGCGTGGTCCGCTCCGTCGAGCGGCGCCCCCCGGTAGCTGAGCGGCACGAGATAGGAGACCGGCTCGTCACCGGACTCGTCGGTGACGACCATGAACTCGATGCCGACCTCACCCTGCGGATCGTCCAGCCGGAAGCCGCCGGCCCTGGCGAGTTCCGGACGGCGCTCCCCGCCTTCGTACCAGGACCGGGCGGGAAGCCACGCGGTGAGGAGCTCCAGCTTGCCGGGTGTCAGCGTGGTCTTGTGGATGACAGCCATAGCTCGAAGCCCTCCGTCGCGATCTCGCCACCATGCCGTCCCCCGCCGCCGGTGCCGCGAGCCGGTGGTGGCCAGGATCTCACAGGCGCCGGTGACGCGAGAGCTCAGGGGTGGATCACCTCCGTACCCGCCCTGGCCAGGGCGGATGCGAGGGCGGGCGGGGGCTCCGCGTCGGTGACGAGACCGGACGGGCCGTCCAGGCCGCACACCCGGTAGGCGGCGACCCTGCCGTGCTTCTCCGTGTCGGCGAGCACGTAGGTCCGCGCGGTGCGGGCGAGGATCACGCGCTTGGTCGCGACCTCGTCCAGGAAGTAGTCGGTGAGCCCGGCCTGCGCGTCCACCCCGCCCGAGCCGAGGAAGGCGACGTCGGCGCGCAGGTCCTCGAAGAACTCCAGTGTCCGGGCGTTGGAGACGGCCAGGTCGCCCTGCCGGACGCGCCCGCCGGCCACGAGCACCTCGACGCCGGGACGGCCGGCGAGCTCGGCCGCCACCAGCAGCGAGCAGGTGGCGACCACCCCGCGGAAGGACGGGGGGACGGCCCGTGCGACGTGGACCGCCGTGGTCCCCACGTCGATGATCACCGTCTGTCTCGGCCGCAGCAGCCCCGCCGCGAGCCCGCCGATCACGGCCTTCGCCTCGGACTGGCTCGTCGAGCGCTCCAGGTAGGACAGCTCCTCGCCGGTGCCCGACGCCGCCGAGGTCGCCCCGCCGTGCACGCGGACCAACAGCGCGCGGCGCTCCAGGACCGCCAGGTCGCGCCGTACGGTCTCGTGGGACACGCCGAGCAGCGCGGCCAGGTCCTCGGTGCGTACGGTCCCCTTCCGCCCGAGGCTTTCGATGATCCGCTGGTGGCGCTGGGCGGGAAGCACGAGACCCTCTTTCGACCGACCGAACATGACCGATGTCGCCCGAGAGTGTGGATCGGCGCCCGAAAACCTGTCAACCGCCGGGCCCGAACGCGGGTGAGCGGCACGACGCCCCAGCTCGGAAGGGGTGCGGGTGGCGATGAAACGCCCGTCCCGAATGCTGGACACACGCGGATGCGCCCCTGGTCGTCCGTAGACTGGGACGGTGATTTCCCGTATCGACCTGCGCGGGTCCCTGCCCGGCGATCTGCGCGACGTGCTGCCGCGAGCCGAACTCGACGTCGAGGCCGCCCTGGAGAAGGTGCGGCCCATCTGCGAGGAGGTCCGCCATCGCGGCGCGGCGGCCGTACGGGAGCTGACCGCGCGGTTCGACGGCGTCGAGATCGAGTCCGCCCGGGTGCCCGCCGAGGCGATCACCCGCGCGCTCGCGGAGCTGGACCCGGCCGTGCGCGCCGCGCTGGAGGAGTCGATCCGCCGCGCCCGCCTGGTCCACCGCGACCAGCGGCGCACCGACACGACCACGCAGGTCGTGCCGGGCGGCACGGTCACCGAGCGCTGGGTGCCGGTCGACCGCGTGGGGTTGTACGTCCCCGGCGGCCGGGCCGTCTATCCGTCCAGCGTGGTCATGAACGTCGTCCCGGCCCAGGAGGCCGGGGTCGCCTCGCTCGCCGTGGCCTCGCCCGCGCAGAAGGAGTTCGGCGGGCTGCCGCACCCCACGATCCTCGCCGCCTGCGCGCTGCTCGGCGTCGACGAGGTGTACGCGGTGGGCGGCGCCCAGGCCGTGGCGATGTTCGCCTACGGCACCGAGGAGTGCCGCCCGGCCACGATGGTGACCGGCCCGGGCAACATCTGGGTGGCGGCGGCCAAGCGCCTGCTCAAGGGCCGCATAGGCATCGACTCCGAGGCCGGCCCGACCGAGATCGCGATCCTCGCCGACGAGACCGCCGACCCCGCGCACGTCGCCGCCGACCTGATCAGTCAGGCCGAGCACGACGTGATCGCGGCGGCCGTCCTGGTCACCACCAGCCCCGAGCTGGCCGACGCGGTGGAGAAGGAGCTGCCCGGCCAGGTCGCCGCGACCCGCCACTCCGAGCGCATCACCGAGGCGCTGGCCGGCCGCCAGTCGGGCATCGTGCTCGTCTCGGACCTCGAGGACGGCCTGAAGGTCGTGGACGCCTACGCCGCCGAGCACCTGGAGATCCAGACCGCCGACGCCGCCGCGGTCGCCGCCCGCGTGCGCAACGCCGGCGCGATCTTCATCGGGCCGTACGCGCCGGTGTCGCTCGGCGACTACATGGCCGGGTCCAACCACGTGCTGCCGACCGGCGGCTGCGCCTGCCACTCCTCGGGACTGTCGGTGCAGACGTTCCTGCGCGGCATCCACGTCGTCGACTACAGCCGCGAGGCGCTGGCCGGGGCCGCGCCGTACGTGTGCGCGCTCGCCGACGCCGAGGACCTGCCCGCCCACGGCGCCGCCGTCCGCGCCCGCTTCGACTGGGAAGTGCCCGCATGACGACCCTCGACGACCTGCCGATCCGCGACGACCTGCGCGGCAAGCACCCGTACGGCGCGCCGCAGCTCGACGTGCCGGTCCAGCTCAACACCAACGAGAACCCCTACCCGCCGTCCGCCGCGCTGATCGACGATCTCGCCTGGGCCGTGCGGCAGGGCGCGGCCACGCTCAACCGCTACCCCGACAGGGACGCCGTCGAGCTGCGCAAGGATCTCGCCGACTACCTCGGCCACGGGCTGACCGCACGCCAGATGTGGGCGGCCAACGGGTCCAACGAGATCATCCAGCAGATCCTCCAGGCGTTCGGCGGCCCCGGGCGCGCGGCCATCGGGTTCGAGCCGTCCTACTCGATGCACCCGATCATCGCGGGCGGCACGAACACCCGCTGGATCGAGGGCCTGCGCGAGGAGGACTTCGCGCTCGACCCCGCCGCCGCCGTGGCCGCGATCGAGGAGCACCGCCCGGACGTGGTGTTCCTGACCTCGCCGAACAACCCCACCGGCACGTCCCTGCCGCTTGAGGTGATCGAGCGGGTGCTCGCCGCCGCGCCCGGCATGGTCGTCGTGGACGAGGCGTACGCCGAGTTCGCCCGCACCGGCACGCCGTCGGCGCTGACGCTGCTGCCCGGCAACCCCCGGCTGATCGTGACGCGGACCATGTCCAAGGCGTTCGCGATGGCCGGCACCCGGCTCGGCTACCTCGCCGCCGACCCGGCGGTGGTCGACGCCCTGCTGCTGGTCCGCCTGCCGTACCACCTGTCGACGCTGACCCAGGCGGCGGCCCGGGTGGCGCTCGCGCACCGCGAGGAGCTGCTGAGCACGGTGGACGCGCTGCGCGCCGAGCGGGACGCCGCGGTGGACTGGCTGCGGGGTCGCGGCCTGACGGTCGCCGACTCGGACGCCAACTTCGTGTTGTTCGGCAGGTTTCCCGATCGGCGGTCCGTCTGGGAGGGACTGCTGGAGCGCGGGGTGCTGATCCGGGAGACCGGGCCCGCGGGCTGGCTACGCGTGTCGGTCGGCACGCCGGAAGAGATGGCGGCGTTCCGCGCCGCGCTGGAAGGGGTCCTCGCATGACCGAGATCGACACGCGCCGCGGCCGGGTCGAGCGTACGACGAAGGAGACGTCGGTGCTGGTCGAGGTGGACCTCGACGGCACCGGGATCGTCGACGTGGCGACCGGCGTCGGGTTCTACGACCACATGCTCGCCCAGCTGGGCAAGCACGGCCTGTTCGACCTCACCGTGAAGACCGAGGGCGACCTGCACATCGACGCGCACCACACGATCGAGGACACCTCGATCGCGCTCGGCGCGGCCTTCCGCGAGGCACTGGGCGACAAGTCGGGCATCCGGCGGTTCGGCAGCGCCTCCTGCCCGCTGGACGAGGCGCTCGCGCAGGTCACCGTCGACCTGTCCGGCCGGCCGTACCTCGTCCACACCGAGCCCGAGAGCATGGCCCCGATGATCGGGCCCGACTACGACACGACCATGACCCGGCACATCCTGGAGTCGTTCGTCGCGCAGGCGGCGGTCTGCCTCCACGTGCACGTGCCGTACGGGCGCAACGCGCACCACATCGTGGAGGCGCAGTTCAAGGCGCTCGCGCGGGCGCTGCGGGAGGCGTCGGAGCGGGACCCGAGGGCGACCGGGGTGCCCAGCACCAAGGGCGTGCTCTGATGACCTTCGCGTCCGGTGGCATGATCTTCATCGCGCTCTTCCTGATCGGCGGGGTCGTCTCCGGCATCCGGCAGGGGATCAAGCTGCTGGCGGCGATCGCCGGCGTCGGCGCGGCCCTAGCACTGACCGCGGGAGTGATGTGGTGGCAATGAGCAGGCGTGTGGTGGTGCTCGACTACGGGTCGGGCAACCTCCGGTCCGCGGAGCGGGCGCTCGCCCGGGTGGGCGCAGACGTGACGGTCACCGCCGACTTCGACGCGGCCCTGGAGGCGGACGGGCTCGTCGTCCCCGGCGTCGGGGCGTTCGCCGCCTGCATGGAGGGGCTGAAGAGCGTGCGCGGCGACCAGATCGTGGGGCGCCGCCTGTCCGGTGGCCGGCCGGTGCTCGGCATCTGCGTCGGCATGCAGATCCTGTTCGGCAAGGGCGTCGAGCACGGCGTCCACACGGAGGGCTGCGGCGAGTGGCCGGGTACGGTCGAGCGGCTCGACGCGCCCGTGCTGCCCCACATGGGCTGGAACACCGTGACCGCCCCGGAGGGCAGCGCGCTGTTCCAGGGGCTGGACGAGGCGACCCGCTTCTACTTCGTGCACTCCTACGGGGTGCGGAAGTGGCTGCTCCAGACGGGCGACGGCTTCCGCGAACCGCTGGTCACCTGGGCCGAGCACGGCGTGCCGTTCGTGGCCGCTGTCGAGAACGGGCCGCTCATGGCGACCCAGTTCCACCCGGAGAAGTCCGGGGACGCGGGCGCCCGGCTGCTGTCCAACTGGCTCAACACGCTGTGAGCGTGCGCGGCCCGCGGAATCCCGGCACGGCGGTGCGACACTGGGGAGCGGCGGCGCGCGACACGGAGAAGAACACGGCGAGGAACACGGCAAGGGACACGCCCAGGGACACGCCCAGGGACACGGACGGGAACACGGCCAGGGACGCGGGCAGAAACATGGGCTCCGACCTGGAAACGGACCTGGAAACGGACATGGGCGCGGCCGGGCCCGGCTATAACCGTGACCAGAGCCCTGACCGCGGCTGTGACCAAGCCTGACCAGAGCGTGAACCAGGACCAGGGCGTGACCGGAAGACCTGAGCGGGAGGCTCGATGAGCAAGGAGCGGGCCCGCCGGAGGGCGGAGCGCGAGGCCGAGCGCGAGCGCCTCGCGGCGGCCCGCGCCGAACGCGAGGCGAGGGCCGCCAGGCGGCGCGAGCTGCGTGACAGGCTCGTCGGGCCCATCCGGACCGCGGTGCTCCCGCGGCCCGCCCGACCGGTGCGGGTCGCCCGGCAGCGGGGGTATCTCGCCCGCCGCCGCCGCACGGAGAACGGGGTCGCGGTCACGCTGTGGTTCCTCGTCCAGGCGCTCGCCTGGATCCTGTTCGAGTCGTGGATGGCCCGGCTGGGCGTCTTCCTCGGCTCGATCCTGCTGCTCCCGGTGCTCGTCACCATCGTTTTCGACCGGAGGTCATGACCAAATGTCGCTCGTATTGCTCCCAGCCGTCGACGTCGCCGACGGCCAGGCCGTACGCCTCGTGCAGGGTGAGGCGGGGACGGAGACCTCGTACGGGGACCCGCTCGCCGCCGCCCTCGCCTGGCAGGAGGCCGGCGCGGAGTGGATCCACCTGGTCGACCTCGACGCGGCGTTCGGGCGGGGAAGCAACCGCGAGCTGCTGGCCTCCGTCGTGGGCAGGCTCGACGTGCAGGTCGAGCTGTCCGGCGGGATCCGCGACGACGCCACGCTGGAGGCCGCGCTGGCCACCGGCTGCCGCCGGGTCAACATCGGCACCGCCGCGCTGGAGGACCCGGCGTGGTGCGCCAAGGCGATCGCCGAGTACGGCGACCGCATCGCGGTGGGGCTCGACGTGCGCGGCACCACGCTGGCCGCCCGCGGCTGGACGAAGGAGGGCGGCGACCTGTGGGAGGTCCTCGACCGGCTGGAGTCCGAGGGCTGCCCCCGCTACGTCGTCACCGACGTGACCAAGGACGGCACGCTGCGCGGTCCCAACCTCGACCTGCTGCGCCAGGTGTGCGCGCGGACCGACCGCCCGGTCGTCGCCAGCGGCGGCGTGTCGTCGCTCGACGACCTGCGGGCCATCGCGACGCTCGTGCCGGAGGGCGTCGAGGGCGCGATCGTGGGCAAGGCGCTGTACGCCCAGGCGTTCACGCTGCAGGAGGCGCTCGCGGCGGTGACGGCCGGATGAGCACCCCGACTCCCGCACAGACTCCCGCGCAGACGCCTGCACAGGCACCGGCGTCGGCACCGACGCAGACGCCCTCGGCGCAGATGCCCGAGGGCCGGATCTCCTCCGGCGGTCCCTGGGAGGACCGGTACGGCTACGCCCGCGCGGTCGTCGCCGGGCCGCACGTGCTCGTATCCGGCTGCACCGCCACCGTCGGCGGGGAGGTGCAGCACGTGGGCGACGCCTACCGGCAGACGCTCACCGCCTTCTCGATCGCGCTGGACGCCGTCGAGAAGGCCGGCACGACGCGGGCCGACGTTGTGCGCACCCGCATGTTCGTCGTGAACGCCGACGACTTCGACGCCGTGGGCAAGGCGCACGGGGAGATCTTCGGCGACGTGCGGCCCGCCTGCACGAGCGTGCAGATCGCCGGCCTCGTCGACCGGCGCATGCTGGTCGAGGTCGAGGTCGAGGCGTACCGGGCGGCAAGCGGCGGCGGGGGCTGAGCGATGACGGTAGCGGTGCGCATCATCCCCTGCCTGGACGTCGACGCCGGACGGGTCGTGAAGGGGGTCAACTTCGAGAACCTCAGGGACGCCGGCGACCCGGTCGAACTGGCCGCGCGGTACGACGCCGAGGGCGCCGACGAGCTGACCTTCCTCGACATCACGGCGTCCTCCGGTGAGCGGGAGACCATGCTCGACGTGGTTCGCCGTACGGCCGAGCAGGTCTTCATCCCGCTGACCGTCGGCGGCGGCATGCGGTCGGCCGACGACGTCGACCGGCTGCTGCGCGCGGGCGCCGACAAGGTCAGCGTCAACACCGCCGCGATCGCCCGGCCCGAACTGCTGACGGAGACCTCCCGCCGGTTCGGGTCCCAGTGCATCGTGCTGTCGGTGGACGCGCGCCGGGTGGTCGACGGCCCGCCCACGCCCTCGGGGTTCGAGGTGACCACCCACGGCGGGCGCCGGGGGACCGGCATGGACGCGGTCGAGTGGGCCAGGCGCGGTGAGGAGCTGGGGGTCGGGGAGATCCTGCTGAACTCGATGGACGGCGACGGCACCAAGACGGGCTACGACCTGGAGCTGCTGCGGGCCGTACGGGCCGCGGTGGGCATCCCCCTGATCGCCTCCGGCGGCGCCGGGCGGCTGGAGGACTTCCCGCCCGCGGTGGACGCCGGAGCGGACGCCGTGCTGGCCGCCTCGGTCTTCCACTTCGGCCAGCTCAAGATCCACGAGGTCAAGGACACGTTGCGGGCGGCCGGTCACCCGGTCCGCTGAACGTGCCGGCAGGCCGGGCCCTCACCGCCCGGCCTGCCCCGCACGTCCCCGATGATCATGCACCGGTCAGTCGTCGTCGATCTCCACGATGGCCGTGGGGAAGGCCGCGGGACCGGTGCCGAGCGAGGACGACGCCTGCGACTGGTACTGCCACTGCGCCTGGTAGGGGCCGTCACAGCCCTGCCCGGACACCTGGTGGTGGTAGGCGGAACCGGTGTGGCCGACAGGGACGACCGTGTCGGCGAACGCTCTGGGCGCCGGTTGCACGGCCGACAGACCGATGGCGGCGAGGACCGCGAGACCGAGCGGGCTCGGGAATCGCATGGCGGGCATACTGCCTCCTGTCCTGCTGGCTCGTCCTGCTGAGCTCCTCTTGCTGAACTGGCGCGGGTACGGCGATCCGATCGGCATCTCCAATGGTCACCGGGCGCGCTATGGCCGTCCAGGCATTCAGCAGCAAACAGGGCAATATGCGGACGAAACAGGCATAAGGGATTTAGTGCCCTTTTCCCGCCTTGGTGGTGAAAGATCGTGATTTGCCGAGGCGAGGCGCGGACGTGGCCGGGTCGTAACGGTCCTGGCCGTTCCGGTCGCTCGCGCCGTGCCCGCGGCCGCCGTACGGCGGCTTCTGCGGAGACCGGTGTGAGAGCGGCCTGTAGGGGTAAAGGTAGGGGACCGGTGGCCGGACCCCACTCGACGAACGCCGGAGGAGCCGCGAGAAGGGCCGCATCAGTGATCGCGGAGGGTGGCGTGTCCGACGCGGAGGGTGGCGCACCGAAGGGATGGACTGGAGGGACGGGTCGAACGAGCAGGGCGCGGAGACGGGTGAGGAGAGGCCGGCGGAGCGAGGGCGGTTGCCCTGCCGGCCCTGTGTGAGCCCTGTGTCGGCCCTGTGTCGGCCCCTGTGCTAGCCCTGCGTCGGCCCTTTGGTCGCCCTGGCGTCGGCCCTGTCGGGAGAGTGTGGCCGTGCCGGAACGGGTTCCTTCACGGCCCTTGAGGGATCTCGCGGCGGGGACGCCGCGACGGTCGGCTCAGGACCGGGTCAGGACGAGGTCAGAGCGGGGTCAGGACCGGGGTAGGACCGAGGTGAAGAAGGTGGCGAGCCGGCTGGCCCCGGTGTTGACCGTGTCGAACACGCCGCGGACGGCGCCCGCCGCCGCGTGCGGCTGGTTGTAGAGGTAGAAAACTACGAACGCGATGGCCGCGTACGTAAGAACCTTCTTCAACTTCATCGGGGGGGCCTCCTGCTGTCGGTTTCCCGGACGTTTGTACCCGGCGGCAGGAATGATCATAACTAGCCGCGAGGACACGAGCCCGTTCCGCTCTCATCGTGAGACGGAGGCGGGCCCGCCTCCGGGCCCCGGCGGTCAGCCCGACACGAGCGAGGTGAAGAAGGCCGAAAGCCGCTCCGCACCCGTCGTGATCCCCCCGAACAGGTTCCTGACCGCGGCGGCGGCGTTCGCGGGCTGGGTGAACAAGTAGAAGATCACAAACGCGACGGCCACATAGGTCAGGACCTTTTTGAGGTTCATCGGGGCTCCCAAACACTCATGTCTGGATCACATGCTGCCCCATATCAAGATGTTTACGTGGGAATTCCGGGCAGTTCCCACCATGCCCTGATCACAGGCCGAATCTCGCCTGCCGCAGCCGGGCGACCGCCTGGTCGTCCCCCTGGTAGGTCACCCGGGCGTGCTCCTGCCGGCCGAAGGCGAACAGCAGCAGCTCGGCCGGCTCGCCGGTGACCACGACGGCGGGCTCGGCCATGCGTCCCGCGGTCCTCGCCCCGTCCGTACGCCGGAGCACGACGCCCACGGGCGCCCTGCGCATGAAGAAGCGGGCGCCGCCCCGCAGCCGCCGCCAGAACGCCTCCTGGAGGTCCTCGGGGAGCTCACGGGGCTCCCATCCGGGCTGCGCCCGGCGTACGTCCTCGTGGTGGACGAACAGCTCGACGGTGTTGACGATCTCGTCCAGCCGGGACACCAGGCCGTACGGCGTCCAGCGCGGCGGGCCGCTCCGCACGAGCCCGACCAGCTCGGGGTAGGAGTGACGCCGCGTGAGGCGCTCCTGCACGGCGGCGGTGTAGCCCGCCAGGAGCGGCAGCGCGATGCCGGGGGCCGCGTCGAGGCGGCGCTCGCGGAGGACGAGATGGGCCGTCAGGTCCTCGGTGGCCCAGCCCTCGCACAGCGTGGGCGCGCCGGGGCCGAGGTCGTCGAGCAGGTCGCAGAGCGCCGCGCGCTCCGTCTGGGCGTGAGTCACGTGATCAGCCTACGGCCGGCGCCCGGCCCGCCCCGAAGCGGAGCACCCGGAATAAACCGCTTGATCAGGATGATAGGGAGTAACTAGGACCAATGGCTTGGGCGGGTCTGGGGCCTGGGACCGATCCGGCGGTCCGCCCGCATGGGTATCGTCCCCGTCCGGGGCGCTCGCAGGGAGCGGCCCGGACGATCCCCGATCGGAAGGAAGCACACCGCGTGCCGACGAAGGAGTCTCCCGCGCGGCCCGGCAGCTCGATCATGCTCCAGGGTCTCAAGGTCCTCGGCGTGGCGATCAGGACGGAGCCGCGGATCTTCATCGGCGCGGTCCTCGCCAGCGCCCTCTACGGAGGGATGACCGTCGCGTCGTCCTGGGCGCTCGGCTGGGCGACCGACAACGCCGTGCTGCCGGCGTTCCGGGACCACGAGGCCGCCACCGGAGGGCTCGTCGCCGCGGCGGCGCTGATCGTGGGCGTCGCGGTGCTCAAGGCCGCGGGCATCATGGGCCGCCGCATCCTGGCCGGCATCCACCAGTACCGCATGCAGGCCCACTCCCGCCGCGCGGTCACCCGCCAGTACCTGCGGCTGCCGCTCGCGTGGCACCATCGCCACCCGACCGGGCAGCTGCTGTCCAACGCGAACTCCGACGTCGAGGCGGCCTGGGCGCCGCTCGCGCCGCTGCCGATGGCGGTGGGCGTGGTCGTGATGCTCGTCACGGCCGCCGTGGCGATCGTGCTGGTCGACCCCGTCCTCGCCGTCGTCGGCTTCCTGATCTTCCCCGCCGTGGCCGTGCTCAACCTCGTCTACCAGCGCAGGCTGTCGCCGCTGGCCATGCGGGCCCAGGCGCTGCGGGCCGAGGTGAGCGAGGTCGCACACGAGAGCTTCGACGGCGCGCTCGTCGTCAAGACCCTCGGCCGGGAGGACGCCGAGACCGTCCGGTTCCAGGCGAAGGCCGACGCGCTGCGCGACGCCAACATCGCCGTCGGCCGGGTCCGGGGCCTGTTCGACCCGCTGCTGGAGGCGCTGCCCACGCTCGGCGTGCTGGCCGTGCTGCTCGTCGGCGCGCTGCGCCTGGAGTCGGGCGGCGTCGCGGCCGGCGACCTCATCCAGGTGGCCTACCTGTTCACGCTCCTGTCGTTCCCCATCCGGGCGCTCGGCTGGGTGCTGGCCGAGCTGCCGCGCAGCGTCGTCGGCTGGACGCGGATCAGGGAGGTCCTCGACGCGACCGGCTCCATGGAGCACGGCACTGCCCGCCTGGACGCCCCAGGCCCGGCCCGGCTGGCCGCGGAGGGCGTCGGCTTCGCGTACGTCCCCGGGAGCCCGGTGCTGAAGGACGTGACCTTCACGGTCACGCCGGGCCGCACGACCGCGATCGTCGGCCCGACCGGCGCCGGGAAGTCGACCCTCACCCAGTTGCTCGCGCGGCTCGTCGACCCCGGCGAGGGCGTCGTACGGGTCGACGGGGTCGACCTGCGCGACGCGGCCAGGGGGGAGGTCAGCCGGTCGGTGGCGCTCGTCCCGCAGCAGACGTTCCTGTTCGACGACACCGTGCGCGGCAACGTCACCCTCGGCGAGGCCGTCCCGGACGAGCGGGTCTGGGCCGCGCTGCGCCTCGCGCAGGCCGACGGCTTCGTCAGCGGGCTGCCGTCGGGCCTCGACACCCGGATCGGCGAGCGCGGCGCGACGCTGTCCGGCGGGCAGCGGCAGCGCCTCGCGCTGGCCCGCGCCCTGGTGCGCGAGCCCCGGCTGCTGATCCTCGACGACGCCACCTCCAGTGTCGACCCGCAGGTCGAGAAGCGCATCCTGTACGGCCTGCGCGACGGCGCCGCCGAGGCCACGGTGATCGTGGTCGCCTACCGGATGGCCACGATCGCCCTCGCCGACGAGGTCGTCTACCTGGAGCAGGGCGTGGTCGCCGACCAGGGCGCGCACGAGGAACTGCTGGCCCGCTGCGCGGGCTACCGCGCCCTCGTCACCGCGTACGAGCGCGAGGAGGCCGAACGGGCCGCGCTCGACAGCGGCGAGGAGGTCGTGGCGTGACGAACCTTCCACGGCGCACAGTGAGGCTTTCGGTGAGGTTTTCAGTGAGGCTTTCAGCGAGGAGTGTGACCCGGTGACCGCCGTCACGGACACGGGGAAGACCGGCGGGAAGACGGGCGCGGAGACCGGGGAGGCCTCCGCGCTGCGGTCGGCGGAGCGCGGGGCGGTGGAGACGCTCAGGCAGGGCCTGCGGCTGTCGCCGGAGTTCCGCCGCGGGATCGCCGGGACCCTGGCGCTGGCCGTGCTGGCCACGCTGGGCAAGGTCGTCGTGCCGGTCGCCGTGCAGCAGGTGATCGACCGGGGCCTCGGGCAGGGCGCGCCCGACGTGCCGTTCATCCGCGACGCCGTCGCCCTGTGCGCGGTCGCGGTGGCGCTGACCGCGGTGTGCGGCTACCTGATGAACGTGCGGCTCTACCGCTCCACGGAGTCGGGCCTGGCCACCCTGCGCGGCAAGGGCTTCCGGCACGTGCACGACCTGTCGGTGCTCACACAGAACAGCGAGCGGCGCGGCGGCCTGGTCTCCCGGGTCACCGGAGACGTCGACCAGATCAGCGCCTTCATGCAGTGGGGCGGGCTGATGGTCATCGTGTCCGTCGGCCAGCTGCTGGTCGCGACCGTGCTCATGGCCGTCTACTCCTGGCAGCTCACGCTGCTGGTGTGGGCCTGCTTCCTGCCGGTGATGCTGGCCCTGCCGAGGTTCCAGCGTCTGGTGGCCAGGGCGTACACCCGGGTGCGCGAGCGGGCCGGCGACGTGCTCGCCGCCGTCAGCGAGTCGGTCGTCGGCAGCGGCGTGATCCGCGCGTACGGCTCGGAGGACCGCACCGCCGAGCGGATCGACCGGGCGGTGGACGGGATGCGCGCGGCGCAGACCCGGGCCCAGAAGATCGTCGGCTTCACGTTCCCGACCACCGAGCTGGTCGCCTCGGCCGCCGTCGCGCTGGTGGTCGTCGCCGGGGTCGAGCTGGGCGTCGCCGGGTCCATCACGGCGGGCCGGCTCATCGCGTTCCTGTTCCTCATCACGCTGTTCGTCAGCCCCCTGCAGACCGCGACCGAGGTGCTGAACGAGGCGCAGAACGCGATCGCGGGCTGGCGCCGCATCCTCGGCGTGCTCGACACCCCGGCCGACGTGGCCGACCCGGAGAACGGCGCGACGCTGCCGCGCGGCCCGATCACGGTTCGCTTCGAGGGGGTCGGCTTCGCCTACCCGGGCGGGCCGCCCGTCCTGCACGAGGTGTCGGCCGAGATCGCCCCGCGCACGCGGGTGGCGGTGGTGGGGGAGACCGGCTCGGGCAAGACGACCTTCGCCAAGCTCCTCACCCGGCTCATGGACCCGACCTCCGGCAGGATCACGGTGGACGGGGTCGACCTGCGGGAGGTCGGCTTCGGCTCCCTGAGGGAGCGGATCGTCATGGTCCCGCAGGACGGCTTCCTGTTCGACTCGACCCTCGCCGGCAACATCCGGTTCGGGCGTCCCTCCGCCACCGACGAGGAGATCACGCGGGCGCTGACCGAGCTCGGCCTGGCCGACTGGCTCGACGGCCTCCCGGCCGGTCTGGACACCCCCGTCGGGCAGCGCGGCGAGTCGCTGTCGGCCGGTGAGCGGCAGCTGGTCGCGCTGGCCCGGGCCTACCTCGCCGATCCCGACCTGCTGCTGCTCGACGAGGCCACCTCCGCCGTGGACCCCGCCACCGAGGTGCGGCTCGCCCGGGCGCTCGACGGGGTGACCCGGGGCCGTACGGCGGTCTCGATCGCCCACCGCCTGTCCACCGCCGAGGCGGCCGACGAGATCCTGGTGTTCGAGCACGGCCGGATCGTCCAGCGCGGCCCCCACGCCGTGCTCGCCGCCCAGCCCGGCGTGTACGCCGACCTCTACGCGTCGTGGACCACCGCCACCACCGTGAAGTGAACCGGGCGTTGCCGGGAGCGGCGGCGGGGGCGGCGGGGCGCTGCGGCACAATTGGCCACATGGCCCTCGACCCGAAGATCGCCGACCGGCTCAAGCGCACCCCGGACGGCCTGGTGCCCGCGATCGTCCAGCAGCACGACACCGGGGAGGTGCTGATGCTCGCCTGGATGGACGACGAGGCGCTGCACCGCACGCTCACCACCGGCCGGGCGACCTACTGGTCCCGCAGCCGGGGGGAGTACTGGGTGAAGGGCGACACCTCCGGCCACGTGCAGTGGGTCAGGCACGTCGCGCTCGACTGCGACGGCGACACGGTCCTGCTGAAGGTCGACCAGGTGGGGGCAGCCTGCCACACCGGCGACCGCACCTGCTTCGACGCCGACGTCCTCGACGTGACCGGCGCGCCGTGACCGCTCCCACCCCCGTTCCCGCCGCCGCGCCCGGCCGGGCCGGCTCTCCGGCGGGGCGCTCGCTGCTCGTCTGGCTCGCCGCCTGCGCCGCCGGCGGCGGCCTCGCGCTGCTCGCCGCGGGCAGGCGATGGGTGACGCTCGGCGCCGCCGGGGGACCCGGGGGAGCGGGGCAGGACGGCCTCACGGGCGGCGACCTGGTCGCCTGGCTCTCACCCGCCGCGCTCGCCGCGCTCGCCGCAGCGGTGGCCGTACTGGCGGCCAGGGGGATCGGGCGGCGGCTGATCGGCGGCGTCGTCGCCCTGCTCGGCGCGGCGGTCGCGGCCGGAGCCTGGGACGGCACTCGCGACGCGACGGTCGCCGCCGCGGCCCGCGCGCACGCGACGGCGGCGACGGTCTCCGGGGCCGCCATCCCGGTGGAGTCGCGCGCCTGGGTCTGGCCGCTGCTCGCCGCCGCGGGGGGGCTCGTCCTGCTCGGGTCCGGGGTGGTGGCGGCGCGCGGCGCGCGCTGGCCCGGCATGTCGGGCAGGTACGAACGGGACGCCGGACACGCCCGCACGGAGCCGGGACGGGCTGCCGCGCGTGACGCCGACCGCGCCCTGTGGGACGCGCTCGACGAGGGGGAGGACCCCACCGACGATCGGGGGCGTTGAGCCTTTTCGACCGGGGTGCGAAGAGCCGGAGTTGTTGGACCGTTCCCACCTCAGATTACAAATTGTCCACAAACCCGGTTTCTGCTCTGACCGGTCGCCCGGCTGTCGATAGGCTTCGCGGCGACTTCGTTGATCGCTACAGGAGACCGGATGAGCCACGGGTACCTGCCGGGTGACTCGGGCGGCTACGGCCACCCGCCCGGCGCGGGCGGCGTGCCGCCGGTCTCCGGCTATGGCCACGGGTACGGCTATCCGCCACCGCCCCCTCCGTACGGGTACCACCAACCCCATGGTCCCCGTACGAACGGCATGGCCGTCGCGTCGCTCGTTCTCGGCGTTCTCGGCCTGCTCTTCTGCGGGATCCCCGGGATCGCCGGCGTCATCTGTGGTCACATCGCGTTGCACCAGACGAGGCGGACGGGCGAACAGGGGCGGGGCCTTGCGATCGCCGGGCTGATCCTGTCCTACGCCGGCGCCTCCGTCTGGCTCCTGTACGCGATCGGGCTGGGTCTGCTGGCGGCGCTGAGCGTCACGAGCATCGCCGGTTAGCCCCCACCCCGGGTCTCCCTCCCCTTCGCTCTCCTTCTTCTCCCACTTTCGCTGGAGCATCACATGTCCTACGGCAACGACCCGTACAACCAGGGTGGTTACCCCCCTCAGCAGCCTCCCCAGCAGCCCGGCCCGCAGGGTGGGTACCCGTCCCAGGGCGGCTACCCCCCGCCGCCGCAGGGCTCCTACCCCGCGCCCCCGCAGGGCGGCCAGTACGGCGGCGGCCAGTACGGCGCCGGCGCGTACGGCCAGCCCTCCGGCGGCTACGGCGGCCCCGAGCTCGCCCACTGGGGCCTGCGCGTCGGTGCGTACCTGATCGACGCCCTGATCGTCGGCATCCCGTCCGGCATCCTCTACACCATCGGCGGCTCCATGACCGCCAGCTCCCTCGAGGTGGACCCGAACACGGGGCAGCTCACCTCGACGGGCGGCAGCGGGATCGGCATGATCATCTACCTCCTGGGCTTCGCCGTCGCGATCGGCCTCGGCCTGTGGCTGAAGTACCAGGAGGGCACCACCGGTCAGACGGTGGGCAAGAAGGTCGTCGGCATCAAGACGGTCAAGGAGCAGACGGGCGAGTACATCGGCTTCGGCATGGCCTTCGTCCGCTACCTCTGCCACATCATCGACGGCCTGCCCTGCTACATCGGCTTCCTCTGGCCGCTGTGGGACGCCAAGCGGCAGACCTTCGCCGACAAGATCGTCGGCACCGTGGTCGTGCGCGCCTGAGCGATAGGCTGAGCACGTGGACGTGACCGGACGGCGCGCGTGGGACCGGATTCGGTCGCTGCGCGCGCCGTCCGGCGCCGCGGCCGGTCTCGCCGCGGCGGTGGCGTACCTGGCGGTGGTCGACCCGCACGAGCCGGGTCACTACCCCGTCTGTCCCTTCTACTACCTCACCGGCCTGTACTGTCCGGGCTGCGGCGCCCTGCGCGCCGTGCACGATCTCGCGCACGCCGACCTCGCCGGGGCGGCGCGCATGAACCTTCTCTTTGTCGTTTGCGTTCCTGTCGTGATCGCGGCATGGGCCAGGTGGACGTTACGATCATGGCAGGGGCGGCCCGTGGGCCCGGGTGCCGCACGCCCCGTCTACCTGTGGGGACTGATCGTCGTCGCGGCCGTCTTCTGGGTAGTGCGTAATACGCCTTTCGGGCATTTCCTCGCTCCGTGACGCGACCCTGTGGCCGATCGACGCGAGACGGGCCGATACCATCGCAGGGCAGGACACGCAGAGCAGCCGACGAGAGCAGCCGACCGGAGGGACCCTTGCGCGTGAGCGAGCGGACAGGTGATTCGCGCGAGCTCCGAGCCGAAGGCGAGGAGGACGCGTGAGTGTTCTTGAGGACATCATCGTGGGCGTGCGGGAGGACCTCGAGGAGCGGCAGCGCGACGTGCCGATCGAGGAGCTCAAGCGCATCGCCGCCCGCGCCCCCGAGCCCCGGGACGCCTACGCCGCGCTCGGCGGCGACCGGGTCTCCGTGATCGCCGAAGTGAAGAGGTCGAGCCCGTCCAAGGGCGCGCTCGCCGCCATCGCCGACCCCGCCGCGCTCGCCGCCGACTACGAGGAGGGCGGCGCGCACGTCATCAGCGTGCTGACCGAGCGGCGCAGGTTCGGCGGCACGCTCGCCGACCTCGCGGCGGTGCGGGCCGCGGTCGACGTGCCCGTCCTGCGCAAGGACTTCATCGTCACCTCCTACCAGCTGTGGGAGGCCAGGGCGCACGGCGCCGACCTCGCCCTGCTGATCGTGGCGGCCCTCGACCAGCAGGCGCTCGTCTCGCTGATCGAGCGGGCCGAGTCGATCGGGCTCTGCCCGCTCGTCGAGGTGCACACCGAGGAGGAGCTGACCCGCGCGGTGGACGCCGGCGCGAAGGTCGTCGGCGTCAACGCCCGCGACCTGAAGACGCTGCAGGTGGACCGCGAGGTGTTCGCCAGGCTCGCGCCCAAGGTGCCGGACGGCATCATCAAGATCGCGGAGTCGGGGGTGCGCGGGCCGCACGACCTGCTCGCGTACGCGCGGGCGGGGGCCGACGCGGTGCTGGTGGGCGAGAGCCTGGTCACCGGCAGGGACCCCAAGGCCGCGGTCAACGACCTGGTGACCGCGGGCGCGCACCCGGCCTCCCGGCAGGACAGCGGCTCCGAGAGGCACCCGTGAACGACAGCACCGCAGAAGGAGGCCGAGTGACCTCGACGGATGGGACCCTCATCACCCCCGCCGACCTGGCGGGGGGCGGTGTCGGCGGCAACGATCCGGACGTCCAGGGCAAGTTCGGCATATTCGGCGGCCGGTACGTGCCCGAGGCGCTCATCCCGGCCCTCGACGAGGTGGCCGCCGAGTACGAGAAGGCCAAGACCGATCTCGACTTCGTCCGCGAGTTCGACCACCTGCTGCGCACGTACGCGGGCCGTCCCACGACGCTGACCGAGGTGCCGCGCTTCGCCGGGCACGCGGGCGGCGCCCGGATCCTGCTCAAGCGCGAGGACCTCACCCACACCGGCGCCCACAAGATCAACAACGTGCTCGGCCAGGCGCTGCTGACCAAGCGGCTGGGCAAGCGGCGGGTCATCGCGGAGACCGGGGCGGGCCAGCACGGCGTCGCCACGGCCACCGCGGCGGCGCTTATGGGCCTGGAGTGCGTCATCTACATGGGCGCCGTCGACTGCGAGCGCCAGGCGCTCAACGTCGCCAGGATGAAGCTCCTCGGCGCGACGGTCGTCCCGGTCACCAACGGCAGCCAGACCCTCAAGGACGCCATCAACGAGGCGTTCCGCGACTGGGTCACCAACGTGGAGCACACCCACTACCTGTTCGGCACGGTCGCCGGGCCGCACCCGTTCCCCGAGATCGTCCGGGACTTCGCCCGGATCATCGGAGTCGAGGCGCGCCGCCAGGTGCAGGAGCTCGTGGGCCGTCTGCCCGACGCGGTCTGCGCCGCCGTCGGCGGCGGGTCGAACGCCATCGGTCTCTTCCACGCCTTCATCCCCGACGAGGGGGTCCGGCTGTACGGCTACGAGGCCGGCGGGCGGGGCGCGGAGACCGGCGAGCACGCGCTCACCCTCACCCAGGGCAGTGTCGGCGTGCTGCACGGCGCCCGCACCTACGTCCTGCAGGACGACGAGGGCCAGACGATCGAGTCGCACTCGATCTCCGCCGGTCTCGACTACCCCGGCGTGGGCCCCGAGCACGCGTGGCTGAAGGACAGCGGCCGCGCCACCTACGAGGGCGTGACCGACGAGGAGGCCATGGAGGCCTTCGCCCTGCTGGCGCGCACCGAGGGCATCATCCCGGCCATCGAGTCCTCCCACGCGCTCGCGGGCGCGCTGCGGCTCGGCCGCGAGCTCGGCCCGGACGCCGTGATCCTGGTGAACCTCTCGGGACGCGGCGACAAGGACATGGGCACCGCCATGAAGTACTTCAACCTCTGATCCAGCATCGATAGGGCATCCGATGACGACACTCCAGGCGGTGTTCGACAAGGCACGCGCCGAGGACAGGGCCGCGCTCGTCGGCTACCTGCCGGCCGGCTTCCCGACCAAGGACGGCGCGGTGAGGGCCGCGACCGCGATGGTCGAGGCCGGCTGCGACGTGATCGAGATCGGCCTGCCGTATTCCGATCCGCTGATGGACGGCCCGACGATCCAGGACGCGGTGCACCGGTCGCTGGAGAACGGGACCCGCATCGCCGACGTGCTGCGCACCGTCGAGGGCGTCGCGAAGTCCGGGGCCGCGACGCTGGTCATGACGTACTGGAACCCGATCGACCGCTACGGCGCCGAGCGCTTCGCCCGGGACCTCGCCTCGGCGGGCGGCGTGGGGACCATCACGCCGGACCTGACGCCCGAGGAGTCCGGGCCCTGGCTCGACGCGAGCCGGGAGTCCGGCCTCGGCACGGTCTTCCTCGTCGCGCCCAGCTCGCCCGACGAGCGCATCGCCCGGGTCGCCGCCTGCTGCACCGGTTTCGTGTACGCGGCCTCGCTGATGGGCGTGACCGGCGCCCGGGAGTCCGTCAGCTCGGCGGCCGAGGGACTGGTCAAGAAGACCAAGGCCCACACGGCGCTGCCGGTCTGCGTCGGTCTCGGCGTCGGGAACGGCGCCCAGGCCGCCGAGGTCGCGTCGTACGCCGACGGGGTCATCGTGGGGTCGGCCTTCATCCGGCGCCTGCTCGACGCGCCGGACGAGAAGTCCGGTCTCGTGGCGGTACGCGAACTCGCGGAGGAACTCGCCAGGGGTGTCCGGCGCTGAGCCGGATCTCCGGCTTTCTCCCCCCGGTACCGCCGCGAACAGCGGAAACGCCACCGCTTACCATGCTCTTATCCCGCACATGGTGAGGTTGGGTCCCGGTACTGTTCAGTCGGTGTTGCCTACCGGGCGAGGAGTCCCTGATGGTTCAGTTGGCATCCGGCGCTCAGGTCTCCGGCCGGTTACCGTCCGAGAGACCGGCGCACTCCTGGGTCACGACCGCTGCGCGCGTCGTGCTGGCGGCCGTACTGATCGTCGCCGGCGCGCTCAAGATCGGCGCACCCGCCCTGTCGGTGCAGGCGGTGCTCGCCTACCAGCTGCTGCCGGAATCCCTGGCGCAGGTCGTCGGGTACGGCCTGCCCGTCGTGGAGATCATCACGGGCCTGCTGCTGCTCGTCGGCCTGTTCACCCGGGTGGCGGCGGGAGCCGGCGGCGTGCTGATGGTGGCGTTCGTCATCGGCATCGGGTCCGCGTGGGCCAGAGGGCTGCGCATCGACTGCGGCTGCTTCGGGGGCGACGGCACCCTCGCCGCGGGCCAGGACCCGAACTACTTCTGGGAACTGGTGCGTGACATCGGGCTGCTCGCCTGCGCGGCGTGGATCGTCGTGAAGCCGGTGAGCCGCCTGTCGCTGGACTCGGCTCTGGGTTTCGGGGGAGCCCGGGAGCCGGTGGACGAGGACGGTCAGGACGAGGGCCGGGACGACCGCGCCTGACACGCAGGACCGCGGTCCGGCTCTGGGTCCGGCCGCGGTGACAGCAGGGGGGAAGGTTCGTGAGCAAGCGGACGAGTGAGGCGGCCAAGGCGCGCATCGCGGCGCAGCGGGAGGCCCTGCGCAAGCAGGATCAGCGCAGGCGCGTCACGATGATCGCCACCATCGTGGTGGTCGTCGTGGTCGCGGCCGCCTTCGTCGTGTGGTCGGTGCGGCAGGGCGCCTCGGAGAAGGTCACCGGCGGCCTCGCCGCGGCGACCGTGCAGGAGGACGGGACCGTGGTGATGGCCCAGCCGGGGGTCACCACGCCGGTGGTCGACGTGTACGAGGACTTCCAGTGCCCTGCGTGCAAGCAGTTCGAGGAGACCAGCGGCGCCACGCTGAAGAACCTGGCCGCCGAGGGCAAGGCGAAGGTCGCCTACCACGTGATCACGATCTTCACGCAGGAGCCGACCAAGAGCAACTCGCTGCGCGCGGCCTCGGCCGCACGGTGCGTCACGGACGGCCGGCAGTGGCTGGCGTTCCACGACAAGCTCTACAAGAACCAGCCGAGCGAGACCTCCAGCGGGTTCTCCGTGGACCAGCTGATCACGTGGGGCAAGGAGGCGGGCGTGACCTCCTCCGGCTTCGACGACTGCGTGCGCAAGCAGGGCAACGTCGCGGCACACCAGGCGTACACGCAGCAGGTCATGACCACGCAGAAGCTGAGCGGCACGCCGACGGTCAAGATCAACGGCAAGGAGATCGACAGCAAGGTCGCGTTCGTGCCGAGCGATCTCCGCGACGCCGTGGTGAACGCCGCCAAGAGCTGACCCGGGCGCAGGCCGAGCCGGACGGCAGGACCGGCCCGCGCGCCGCCATCCGGGCCGCGAGACCCGCCGGACCCGTTCCAGGGTGCGTCCCGGCGGGTCGGCGGGGTCGGCGGGGTCGGCGGGGTTCCGGCAGAGAGCCTCAGCCCCGGTGGGCCGGACGGTAGGACAGGCGGTCCAGGCCCACCCGGAGGCGGTGCTGGACCTCCACGATCGCGAGGTGCATGGTCTCGGCCTCGGCCTGGGCGTGCACGGGCTGCCCGTTCACGTCGAGGACCGCCCGCGCGGCGCACCGTTCTCCCGGGCTGAGCGACGGACTGTAGGCGAGGTTGACCCTGGCGTAGAGGATCGGCCTGCCGGTGAACCTGGACACCGACGCGATGCGCTCCCGCGCCTCGGTGACCGCTCCCGCGGGCACCTGCCCGCTCGTCTCCACCGTGACCGCTTCGGGCGTGAGTGTGTCGTTCATGATCGGAGTCTGCCCATTCCGGCCGCCGGCTCACCAGGGACCTGTGGTACCGGACGACGGCCCGTGCGTCGCCTTCCGAAGGGCCGGACGCCTCTACCGCACCTGACACGGGTTTCGCCGCCGCCTGGCGGGTCAGCATTCCGGCATGCCCCGCGACGACCCTTCCGCCCCTCGCTCCGCGCCGATCGCCGGCCCCCGGCAGGACGTCGCCGCACGCATCCACCAGGCGATGGTGGCCTTCGCGGCGGGCGACGCGCTCGGCGTGCCCTGGGAGGGGCGCGGGCCGGAGCGGATCGACCTTGAGGAGGTCGTCCGGCTCCCCGCCCCGGACCGGGGATGGCCGCGCGGGTCGACGTCGGACGACACGGCGCAGATGGTGCTGGTCGCATGCTGCCTGGCCGACACCGGCGGCCGCCCCACCACGCTGGGGTTCCTGACCCGGCTCGCCGAGGCGGCGCCGGCCGTACGCGGCCTCGGCCCCACCACGCGGCACGCCCTGGCGCACTTCCACGCCACGGGTGAGCCACCCGCCCCCTCGGCGGGAGACCGGCCGACCAACGGCGCGGCGATGCGCGTCGCCCCGATCGGCTGGGCCGTTCCGACCGACCGGCCCGGCCTGCGCCGCCGGCTCTGCGAGGTCGTCTCCGCCGCGACGCACCGGGCGCCGGCGGCCGTGGCGGCGGCCCGCGTCATCGCGGCGCTGGCGTCGCACGCGCTGGAGGGGGAGAGCGTGCCCGCCCTGCTGGAGGTGGCCGCGGACGAGGCCCGCCGGGCGGACGAGCACCTCACGCCGACGCCGGCAGACGACGCCATGGACGACGCGACGGAAGCCGCCGGTGACGGAGAGGCGGCGGGCGGGCATCCGGCTCCTGTGGACGCTGTGATCGACGCGGCCTACGGACGGTGGACGCCCCCGTCCGAGGGCGTCTCGCTGGACGCCGTCGAGACCGTCGCCGCGGTGGTCCACGTGCTGCGAGAGGCTCCCGCCCTCGCCGCCGCGCTGCCGTACGCCGTGTCCCTGGGCGGCGACACCGACACGGTCGCCGCGCTCGTCGGCGGGGTCCTCGGCGCCAGGGAGCCGGAGGGGGTGGCCGCGCTCGATTGGCTCGGGCCGGTGGACCTCGGCGAGTATCCCGCGCTGCCGGACCTCGCGGCCCGCCTGGCCGCCCTCCGCGCGGCTCCGCCGCCGCCCTGATGACCCGCCCGCCGGGGGCCGGAGCACGTCCTGGTACCGATGAACGCGGCGGGCACCGGACTCGCCCCCTCTTGCGGTAACGTCACGTTACATGCCCCTCCTCGCCTCGATTCCCAGCCCGTCACAGGGGGTCTGGAATCTCGGACCGATTCCGATCCGCGCGTACGCCCTGTGCATCGTGCTCGGCGTCGTCGTCGCCGTCTGGATCGGCGAACGCCGCTGGCGCGCCCGCGGCGGTGCTCCCGGGACGGTCACCGACCTCGCGGTCTGGGCCGTGCCGTTCGGCCTCGTCGGCGGACGTCTCTACCACGTCATCACCGACTGGCAGATCTACTTCGGCTCCGACGCGCCCAAGCGGCCGATCGACGCCCTGTTCATCTGGGAGGGCGGTCTCGGCATCTGGGGCGCGATCGCGCTCGGCGCGCTCGGCGTCTGGATCGCCTGCCGCCGCCGCGGCATCTCCTTCACCGCCGTGGCCGACACCCTCGCCCCCGGCGTGGCCGTGGCCCAGGCCATCGGCCGGTGGGGCAACTACTTCAACCAGGAGCTCTTCGGCGGCCCCACCGATCTGCCGTGGGGACTGGAGATCGAGCCGGGTCACCCGGGCACCGTCCCCGGCGCGACCACCTACCACCCGACCTTCCTGTACGAGTCGCTGTGGGACCTGGCGCTCGCCGGCGTGCTGATCCTGGCCGCCCGCCGCTTCGGCCTCCGCCACGGCCGGGTGTTCGCGCTGTACGTCGCGGGCTACACGCTGGGCCGGTTCTGGATCGAAGGGCTGCGGGTCGACCCCGCGCACGAGATCCTCGGGCTGCGGCTGAACCAGTGGACCTCGATCGTCATCTTCCTGTGCGCCGTCGCGTACCTGCTGCTGTCCCGCAACCGTACGGGCGAGGAGCCGGTCGGCGTCCTCGCGGGGGACGGCGAAGGCGCCGACCCCGCCCACCAGCGGGACCAGGCCGACGAGCCCGAGCTCGGCGGCGGGGAGGCCGGGAGCCTGCCCGCGGCCCACGAGGACACACCGGAGACGGACGGCCCGGCCGGCTCCGCCTCCGTGGGTTCCGACGACGCTCCGGCGGACTCCGGTGAGGGGGACAGGGCGCCGGCGGGCGCCGGCGCCACGGGCGACGGCGGGACCATGCCGGAACCGGAGGCCGGGCGGCGATGACCGAGGCCAGGACGGGGGCACGGGCCGAGGCACACCACCAGCACAGGGACGTCACCGGCGGATGGCTGCGGCCCGCGGTGTTCGGCGCGATGGACGGACTGGTGTCCAACTTCGCGCTCATCGCGGGCGTCGCCGGCGGCACCGCGGAGACCAGGATCATCGCCCTCGCCGGCATCGCCGGCCTGGCCGCCGGAGCCTTCTCCATGGCGGGCGGCGAGTACGTGTCGGTCGCCAGCCAGCGCGAGCTGGCCGAGGCCGAGATCGACGTGGAGCGGCGGGAGCTGGAGCGGCATCCCGAGGCCGAGGAGGCCGAGCTGGCCCAGATGTACGTCCAGCGGGGCGTGGATCCGGAGACCGCCAGGGAGGTCGCCCGCCAGATCTCCCGCGACCCGGAGGAGGCGCTCGCCGTCCACACGCGGGCCGAACTGGGTGTGGACCCCGGCGACCTGCCCTCACCGCTGCTCGCCGCCGGATCGTCGTTCTTATCGTTCGCCTTCGGCGCCCTGGTCCCGCTCCTGCCGTACCTGATCGGCGCGCGGAGCCTGTGGATCTCGGCCGCCGCGTCGATGGTGGCGCTGTTCGTCGCCGGCGCGGTGGTCTCGCGCGTGACGGCCAGAAGCTGGTGGTTCAGCGGTCTCCGCCAGCTCGTGGTGGGCGCCGTGGCGGCGGCGCTGACCTGGGGACTGGGGTCGCTGATAGGAACCGGCGGTCTATGACCAAGCGCAAGCGCCGGTCGTCCGCGACGGCCGAGCGCTGGGCCGGACCCACCCTCACCGAGCTCGGGCTGGACGACCGGCAGCAGCGCGTGTTCGTGTGGTCCGTGACCGCCGCGGGCGTCCTGGCGATCGCCCTGGTGCTGACGCTGGTGGTCAACGCGCTGGGCGGAGGCGGACCCGCGGTGCCGACGGGGGCGTCGGCGGACATCGCGGGGCAGGGACTGCCGTCGTCCTTCCAGTCCTGGCCGTCCCTGAAGGAGTTCGCCCCGATCGCGGACCGCAAGGCGGACTCCGCGCCGCTGAGCGTCCAGGAGGTGTTCGGCGCCCGGACGCTCAGCGCGGGAAAGGTCACGCTGCGCCGCCTGACCAGCCGTCCCGACCAGGCCTGCGGGGGAGCGGTATGGGGCGCCGACCTCGTCGACGCCCTCGCGGAGGCCGGGTGCACCCAGGCCGTCCGCGGCCTGTACGCCACGGCGGACGGGATCTATCTGGCGCAGTACACGCTGTTCAACCTGTCGTCCGTCGCCGCCGCCGAGTCGCTGGCGACGTCGCTGGGGACGCTCTACCGGGGCTCGTGGGTGCAGCCGCTCGAATCCCCCCGGGCGAAGTTCGGCGCCTACAGCGAGGCGAGCGCCCAGGTCATGGGCCACTACCTCGGCGTGGCCTGGATCGGCAGGACCGACGGCGCGGAGCCGGGGGAGACCGACGACTTCGTCATGCTCGGCCTGGCCGTCCGGGAGGCGGAAAGAGCGGTCTTCCGCCGGGTGGTCGCGGTCGCCGGCGTGCCGTCGGACCCCGCCCAGCCGCCGGGCCCGGCCGACACCGCACAGCCCGCGGAGGACCCGCCGTCCGATCCCGGCGCCTCTCCGGCCTCGTCCGCGAACACGGCCCCTTCTGCGAACACGGCCGCGCCGTCCCCGTCCGTCCCGGCCGCCCGGTAGCAGGTCACCGGGCCGGCCGCCCGTCAGCGCCGCGCCGGCCTGACCGGAGCCCTGGGAGCGTGCCCGGTCCCCCCGCCGGGAGGGGGCGTGCGTGGCCCCGGCTGATCGCGGCCCGGGGACGACCTCGGGCGGCCGATCCTCAGGCCGGGGTGGGAGCGGTGATCTCCGCCGTCAGCTGCGCGAGGCGGTGGAGCGGGAGTTCGAGGGGTGTCGCGTCACCGGCCCAGGGAGCGGCCTCCTCGACGGCGGCCCTGGCCTGCCGCTTGGTGAGCCCGGCCGCCCCGCCGTGCCCGGGGGCCCCGGCGTGCTCGGGCGGTGTGGTCTGTCCGGGCGGTGTGGTGTGTCCGGGCGTCGTGGTGAGGCCGGTCCTGGTGAGCGCCTCCCGCCAGGTGTTGGCGAGCTTCCCGTGCGCGCTGTCCAGGATCGCGCGGACGATCCGGTCCGGCCCGTCCTCCGGCGGAGCGAGCCGTACGGCGTCGAGGACACGGCCCTCGGCGGTGAGTTCGTAGACCGGGGCGAGCAACGCGGCCAGCTCGGGCAGCCCGGCGACCGGGGCGGCGGTGAGCACCCGCACGTGCCGGGCCCGGGTCGCGAGCAGCAGGCGGGGCAGGGCCGCCTCCAGCCCGGCCGGCACCGCGATGACCACCCGCCGCGGGTCGGCGGCGTACGGCTTGGCCAGCAGCGTGGCGAGCCGGGTGCGGGGCACCTGCGGCAGCAGGCCGCGCGGCCAGTCCCCGGCGAGCAGGTCCGGCCCGAAGGCGGTCACCGCCGCCTCGTCCGCTGCGCCGTCCACCCCCATACCGGCCGTGCTGCCCGCAGTGCTGTCCGCCGTGCTGTCCACCCCTGTACCGGCGGTCCTGCCGGCCGCGCTGTCCACGGCCGTCGCCTGGGCCGCGGCCTTGCCGGGGCGCCCGGCGGACTCCACGGCCTGGGGGCCCTGCGTGTAGATGGCCGTGGCGAGGCGGTCGAGTCGCGCGGCGATCGCCGGCCAGGTCTTCGTGGTGGGACGCAGCACGTACAGGTCGGCCGCGCTGCCGATCGCCTCCGCCCCGTAATACCGGTTGAAGTGCGGAAATATCGCCTCATGCAGCAGGTTGAGGTCGACAAGAGCCTTCTGCACCTTCAGCGCGAGCATCGGGGTGCGCTCGGAGGCGCCGTACGCCAGGAGGATGCGTCCCCGCTCGCGGTCGCGCAGGCCCTCGGCGGCGCGCGCGGCGAACAGCCCGATCCCGTCCGGCGTGTACGGCGGGTCGGTGATCGCGAGGTCGGCCCAGCCGCGCAGCGACGGCGGCAGGCCGAGACGCAGGTCGGCCCACCGGGTGCGCACCCCGAGGTCCTGGGCGTCGACGAACTCCAGGATGCGGTCGTCGATGTCGGCCACCGCCACCTCGACCTCCGGGTGGACCATCCGCACCGCCAGGGAGGTCAGGTCGTGGTCGCCGACGCACAGCAGGCGGGCGCCGGGCAGCCAGAACCGCCGCCCCAGCAGGAGGGCGCGGCGCAGCACGGTCTCGGCGGTCGCGGAGACGTGGTCGAGCGCGTGCCGGCCCCGGGGGGCCTCGGCGATCAGCCGCTCCAGACGGGCGAGGGTTTCGGCGTGTTCCGGCACCATTTCGGACACCGGATTCCCCAGATCGGAAATTTCCGGCCCGACCCCGGCGTTGTATCGGTTGACCTGATCCATGGGTATCCGGACACGGTCGCCGCTGTGCTCAAGGGGGAGCGCCCGCAGCAGCGACTCGATCGTCCGCCGTGGCGTCGCGGTCTCCCGTACCAGGTCGGACAGGGTCCACCAGCGGCCGCCTGCCAGGAGCGCCAGTGCTCCGCGCAGGCGCAGGCCGTCCACGCCGGCCTCCGCCAGCAGTTCGTCGATCGCCTCATGACCACCCATGCGCAAACCCTATCGAGGCCCTGTTCACCACGCTGACCTGTGAAGGTTCGCGAAGCAGACCGGGGGGGCACTATTCCGGCAGCGTGTTGTAATCTCTAAGCACCACAACCGCAGCAGGGCCAGCGTCGTCCCTCTGTTCCACGCAGAAGTTGACGACGGGAGTGACTACATGCCTGCTGCCCGCCTTGGCCTTCCCGGAGGTCTCCCCGAGCCTCAGGGACTCTACGACCCCGCCTTCGAGCATGACGCCTGTGGCGTCGCCATGGTCGCGGACGTGCAGGGTCGCCGCAGTTACGACATCGTCGCCAAGGCACTGACTGCCCTCCGCAACCTCGACCACCGGGGCGCGAGCGGCAGCGAGCCGGACACCGGCGACGGCGCGGGCATCCTCACCCAGATCCCCGACGCGTTCTTCCGCGCCGTGGTGGCCGATCTGGGATGGCACAGTGAGCTGCCCGCGGAGGGCGCGTACGCCGCGGGCGCCGCGTTCCTGCCGGCGGACGGGCAGGCGAGGGCCGCCGCGATCGAGACCATCGAGCGGATCGCCGCGGAGGAGGGCGTGAGCATCCTCGGCTGGCGCGAGCTGCCGGTGGACCGCGACCTGCCCGGCGCCACCGCGCGGGCGGCCATGCCCCACTTCGCGCAGCTGTTCGTGACCTCGCCCGGCGGCGAGACCGGCGTCGACCTCGACCGGATCGTGTTCGCCTTCCGCAAGCGCGCCGAGCACGAGGCGGACGTCTACTTCTCCTCGCTGTCCTCGCGGACCATCGTCTACAAGGGCATGCTGACCTCGCTGCAGGTCGAGCCGTTCTTCGCCGACCTGTCCGACGAGCGCTACGTCAGCGCCATCGCGCTCGTCCACTCGCGCTTCTCGACCAACACCTTCCCCTCCTGGCCGCTGGCCCACCCGTACCGGTACGTCGCGCACAACGGCGAGATCAACACCGTCCGGGGCAACCGCAACTGGATGCGCGCCCGCGAGGCGATGCTCGCCACCGGCCTGATCCCGGGCGACCTGCGGCGGCTCTTCCCCATCTGCGACCCGGACGGCTCCGACACCGCCTCGTTCGACGAGACGCTGGAGCTGCTGCACCTCGGCGGCAGGTCGCTGCCGCACGCCGTGCTGATGATGATCCCGGAGGCGTGGGAGAACCACACCGAGATGGACCCGGCCCGCCGGGCCTTCTACGAGTTCCACTCCACCCTCATGGAGGCGTGGGACGGCCCCGCGTCGATCACCTTCTCCGACGGCACGCTGGTCGGCGCGGTCCTCGACCGCAACGGCCTGCGCCCGGGCCGGTTCTGGGTCACCGACGACGGCCTGGTCGTGCTCGCGTCCGAGGCCGGCGTGCTGTCCGACATCCCGCAGGAGAAGGTGGTCCGCAAGGGCCGCCTGCAGCCGGGCCGGATGTTCCTGGTGGACACCGCGCGCGGCCGGATCATCGAGGACGACGAGATCAAGGCCGAGCTCGCCGCCGCCGAGCCGTACGGCGAGTGGCTGCACGCGGGCCTGGTCCGCTTCGAGGAGCTGCCCGAGCGCGAGCACGAGCACCCCACCCACGAGGCGCTGGTCAAGCGGCAGCAGACCTTCGGCTACACCGAGGAGGAGCTCCGGATCATCCTCACGCCGATGGCGCGGAACGGCGCCGAGCCGATCGGCTCGATGGGCACCGACAGCCCCGTCGCCGTGCTGAGCGAGAAGCCGCGGCTGCTGTTCGACTACTTCAGCCAGCTCTTCGCGCAGGTCACCAACCCGCCGCTGGACGCCATCCGCGAGGAGCTCGTCACCTCGCTGCAGTCGACGATCGGCCCCGAGGGCAACCTGCTCGACCCCGGCCCGGCCTCGTGCCGCCGGCTCGTGCTGCCCTACCCGGTGATCGACAACGACGAGCTCGCGAAGATCGTCCACATCAACGACGAGGGCGCGCTGCCCGGCTTCCAGCCGTACGTCGTGTCCGGCCTGTTCGACGCCGCCGGCGGCGGCGAGGCGCTGGTGCGGCGGCTGGAGGAGATCCGCCAGGAGGTCTCCCGGGCCATCGAGGACGGCGCCCGGATCATCGTGCTGTCCGACCGCGGGTCCTCCCGCGAGCGGGCGCCGATCCCGTCGCTGCTGCTCACCGGCGCGGTGCACCACCACCTCATCCGGGAGAAGTCCCGCACCCGGGTCGGCCTGGTGATCGAGACCGGCGAGGCCCGCGAGTGCCACCACATGGCCCTGCTCGTCGGGTACGGCGCCAGCGCGATCAACCCCTACCTCGCCCTGGAGACGGTCGAGGACATGATCGCGACCGGTCAGCTCGACCTGGACCCGCGCAAGGCCGTCCGCAACCTGATCAAGGCGTACGGCAAGGGCGTCCTGAAGGTCATGTCCAAGATGGGCGTGTCCACGGTCGCCTCCTACACCGGCGCGCAGATCTTCGAGGCGCTCGGCCTCGGCGCCGAGGTCATCGACGGGTGCTTCACCGGCACCACCTCCCGCCTCGGCGGCGTCGGCTTCGACGTGCTGGCCAGGGAGGCGCTGGAGCGGCACGCGCGGGCCTACCCCCGCGCGGAGAACCCGCACCGGCGGCTGGAGGTCGGCGGCGAGTACCAGTGGCGCCGCGAGGGCGAGCCGCACCTGTTCAACCCGACCACCGTCTTCAAGCTCCAGCACTCCACCCGCACCCGGCGGTACGAGATCTTCAAGGAGTACACGTCCCTCGTGGACGGGCAGTCCGAGAAGCTCATGACGCTGCGCGGCCTGTTCAGGCTGCGCCCCGCCGGCGCGCCGATCCCGATCGACGAGGTCGAGCCGGTCGAGTCGATCGTCAGGCGGTTCTCCACCGGCGCCATGTCGTACGGCTCCATCTCGATGGAGGCGCACGAGACGCTGGCCATCGCGATGAACCGGCTCGGCGCCAAGTCGAACACCGGCGAGGGCGGCGAGGACCCGGAGCGGCTGCACGACCCCGAGCGGCGCAGCGCGATCAAGCAGGTGGCCTCCGGCCGGTTCGGCGTGACCAGCGAATACCTGGTCAACGCGGACGACCTGCAGATCAAGATGGCGCAGGGCGCCAAGCCCGGCGAGGGCGGCCAGCTGCCCGGCCACAAGGTGTACCCGTGGATCGCCAAGACCCGGCACTCCACCCCCGGCGTCGGCCTCATCTCGCCGCCGCCGCACCACGACATCTACTCGATCGAGGACCTCGCCCAGCTCATCCACGACCTGAAGAACTCCAACCCGCGCGCCCGCGTCCACGTGAAGCTGGTCGCCGAGGTCGGGGTCGGGACCGTGGCGGCGGGCGTCAGCAAGGCCCACGCCGACGTCGTGCTGATCTCCGGCCACGACGGCGGCACCGGCGCCTCCCCGCTGACCTCGGTCAAGCACGCGGGCGCCCCCTGGGAGCTCGGCCTGGCCGAGACCCAGCAGACGCTGCTGCTCAACGGGCTGCGCGACCGCATCGTCGTGCAGGCCGACGGCCAGCTCAAGACCGGCCGCGACGTGGTCATCGCGGCGCTGCTCGGCGCCGAGGAGTACGGCTTCGCCACCGCTCCGCTGGTCGTCTCCGGCTGCGTCATGATGCGGGTCTGCCACCTCGACACCTGCCCGGTGGGCGTGGCCACGCAGAACCCCGAGCTGCGCAAGCGGTTCAGCGGCAAGCCCGAGTTCGTGGTGAACTTCTTCGAGTTCGTCGCCCAGGAGGTGCGCGAGTACCTCGCCGAGCTCGGCTACCGCTCGCTGGACGAGGTCATCGGGCGGGCCGACCTGCTCGACACCACCCGCGCGGTCGAGCACTGGAAGGCCGCCGGCCTCGACCTGTCGCCCATCCTGCACCAGCCGGAGCTGCCCGAGGGCACCCCGCGCCGCAGGGTCGCCGAGCAGGACCACGGGCTCGACAAGGCGCTGGACAACACGCTGATCCAGCTCGCCGAGGGCGCGCTGAACCTCGGCGAGCCGGTCACGCTGGAGCTGCCCATCCGCAACGTCAACCGCACGGTCGGCACCATGCTCGGCCACGAGGTGACCAAGCGGTACGGCGGCGAGGGCCTGCCCGACAACACGATCGACGTGTCGTTCACCGGCTCGGCGGGCAACTCGTTCGGCGCGTTCGTGCCGCGCGGCGTCACGCTGCGGCTGACCGGCGACGCCAACGACTACCTCGGCAAGGGCCTGTCGGGCGGCCGGCTCGTGGTCCGGCCGCACCCCGACGCTCCGTTCGAGGCCGAGACGCAGGTGGTCTCGGGCAACGTCGGCCTCTACGGCGCGACGTCCGGCGAGGTCTTCGTCCGCGGCATCGTGGGCGAGCGGTTCTGCGTCCGCAACTCCGGCGCCACCGCCGTCGTCGAGGGCGTGGGCGACCACGGCTGCGAGTACATGACCGGCGGCCGGGCCGTCGTCCTCGGCGCGACCGGCCGCAACTTCGCCGCCGGCATGTCGGGCGGCGTGGCCTACGTGCTCGACCTTCGGCCCGAGCGGGTCAACCGCGAGATGGTCGAGCTCGAGGCGCTGGACGACGAGGACGCCGAGTTCCTGCGGGAGATCGTCGACAGGCACCTCACGGAGACCGGGTCCACGGTGGCCAAGGCGCTGCTGGCGGACTGGGACGCCGCGCTCGGCCGGTTCGCGAAGATCATGCCGTCCGACTACAAGCGGGTCCTGCTGGCGCGGGCCGCCGCCGAGGCCGAGGGCCGCGACATCGACGAGGCGGTCATGGCCGCCGCCCACGGGTGACGCCGATGAGCGTCATCACCACCACCATTCCCACGCGACGATAAGGGGGGTACACCGATGGCTGACCCGAAGGGGTTCCTGACACACGGGCGCGAGCTGCCGGCGCGCCGCCCGGTCGACGTGCGCATCCGCGACTGGCGCGAGGTCTACGAGGACTTCCCCAAGCCCGCGTTGACCAAGCAGGCGGCCCGCTGCATGGACTGCGGCATCCCGTTCTGCCACAACGGCTGCCCGCTCGGGAACCTCATCCCCGAGTGGAACGACCTCGTCTACCGCGACGACTGGCGCGAGGCGATCGAGCGGCTGCACGCGACCAACAACTTCCCGGAGTTCACCGGCCGCCTGTGCCCCGCTCCGTGTGAGTCGGCGTGCGTGCTCGGCATCAACTCCGACCCGGTCGCGATCAAGCGGGTGGAGGTCGAGATCGTCGACCGGGCCTTCGCCGAGGGCTGGGTCACGCCGCAGCCGCCCGCCGTCAAGACCGGCCGCAAGGTCGCGGTCGTCGGCTCCGGCCCGGCCGGCCTCGCGGCCGCGCAGCAGCTCACCCGCGCCGGGCACGACGTGGTCGTGTTCGAGCGGGCCGACCGGATCGGCGGGCTGCTCCGGTACGGCATCCCCGAGTTCAAGATGGAGAAGCGGCACGTCGACCGCCGCATCGCCCAGATGGAGGCCGAGGGCACCGAGTTCCGCACCGGCGTCAATGTCGGCGTGGACGTCACGGCGGCCGAGTTGCGCGAGGAGTTCGACGCGATCGTGCTCGCGGGCGGCGCCACGGCGTGGCGCGACCTGCCGGTGCCCGGCCGCGAGCTCAAGGGCGTCTACCAGGCGATGGAGTATCTCCCCCCGGCCAACAAGGCCCAGGAGGGCGACTACGCCGAATCGCCGATCTCGGCGGAGGGCAAGCACGTCGTCGTGATCGGCGGCGGCGACACCGGCGCCGACTGCATCGGCACCGCGATCCGGCAGGGCGCGCTGTCGGTCACCCAGCTGGAGATCATGCCGAGGCCGCCGGCGGACCGTCCCGGCAGTCAGCCGTGGCCGACGTACCCGATGCTGTTCAAGATGGAGAGCGCGCACGAGGAGCTGGAGGCCGGGGCGGGCGACCGCGTGTACGCGGTGTCCACCACCGAGTTCGCCGGCGACGACGAGGGCAACGTGCGGGCGCTGCGCCTGGTCGAGGTCGAGGGCCCGGCGGCGGGGTTCGCGCCGATCCCCGGCACCGAGCGGGAGATCCCGGCCGACCTGGTCACCCTCGCCATGGGCTTCCTCGGCCCGGAGAAGGGCCCGCTGCTGAACGACCTCGCCGCCCTGTCGGGCGACCCGGAGTCGTTCTTCGACGCCCGTGGCAACGTGGCCAGGAACTCCTCGTACGAGACGTCGGTGGAGGGCGTGTTCTCGGCCGGTGACATGGGCCGCGGCCAGTCGCTGATCGTGTGGGCGATCGCCGAGGGCCGGTCCGCGGCGGCGGCGGTCGACCAGCACCTGAGCGGCCGTACGGTCCTGCCCGTGCCGATCCCCCCGACGGCGCGGCCCCTCGTCTGATCGCGGCAAATCGGGAATATCTCCATCTCGGGAGGCCAGGCCGCGCGGCGGCCGGCCCGTGCGGCCCTCGGGCCACGCGGTCCGGCGGGTTGCGACGCGCGGCCGGCTGCCGGGAAGATGCTGAGCCCGATCACCGGGCCCGGAATCGAGGAGGAGCGTTGCACGCACGGGGGCGGCTCGCCGGGGCCATCATGTCGGTCGCACTGCTCGGCGGGCCGGGCGCCCCGTCGGGCACGCCAGGGATACCGGGCATACCGGTCGCGCTGAGCACACCGAGCCCATCTGGCCCATCCAGCTCGTCAAGCCCGTCGGGAAGCGGGCAGGCCGGTGACTACCTGGTCTTCTACGTGGACGGTGGGCGGGCCGCCGCGCAGCGGGCGGCCGAGGCCGCCGGCGGCACGGTGCGGGTCCACGACGACCGCCTCGGCTATCTCGTCGTGCGCACGTCCGCGCCCGAGCGGATCGGCGACGACCCCGCCGTGGTCGGCGTCGCCCGCGACCGCCCCATCGGCCGGACCGCCGACGCCCCCTTCTTCGCCGGGCCGGGGCGTACGCTCCCCGGCGCGTGGCGCCCGGGCACGGCCGCGCGGGCGGGCGGCGCGGAGCCGCTCGCCGACCGGCAGTGGAACATGAAGATGATCGGCGCCACCCCCACGGGCTCCTACGCGAAGGCGAGGGGCAGCCGCAAGGTGCTGGTCGGCGTGATGGACACCGGCGTCGACGGCCGGCACCCGGACATCGCGCCGAACTTCGACCGGGTGCTGAGCCGCAACTTCGTGACCGACCAGCCCACCGACCCCAACGGGAAGAAGCTCGACGGGCCCTGCGAGTACAAGGGGTGCAAGGACCCGGCCGACGTCGACGACGACGGCCACGGCACCCACGTCGCCAGCACGATCGGGTCGCCGATCAACGGCATCGGCGTCGCCGGCGTCGCCCCCGACGTGTCGCTGGTCAACCTGCGCGCCGGCACCGACTCGGGCTTCTTCTTCCTCAAGCCGACCCTGGACGCCCTGGAGTACGCCGCCGACATCGGCGTCGACGTGGTCAACATGAGCTTCTACGTCGACCCGTGGACGTTCAACTGCCCGGACAACCCCGACGACACGCCCGCCGAGCGGTCGGAGCAGCGGGCGATCCTGGAGGGGATGCGGCGGGCGGTGAACTACGCCCGGTCGCACGGCGTCACGCTGATCACCGCCATCGGGAACGCCGGGGGAGACCTCGGCAAGCCGAAGACGGACACCACCAGCCCGGACTTCCCGAGGGGCTCCGAGAAGAACCGGTCCGTCGACAACTCCTGCCGCAACGTCCCGGCCGAACTCGACGGCGTCATCTCGGTGTCCGCGGTCGGCCCGAGCGGCCGCAAGGCGCCGTACTCCGACTACGGCACCGAGCAGACCGACATCGCGGCGCCGGGCGGTGACGTCTTCGACGGCGGCACCGCGCTGCGGGGGCCGAGCCGGGAGATCCTCGCCGCCGCCCCCGAGCACGTCCTGCGCGCCCAGGGGCGCCTCGACGCCAAGGGCATGCCGAAGGACGACTCGGTGATCCGCGAGTGCCGGGCCGGGAAGTGCGCCTACTACCAGTACATGGAGGGCACCTCGATGGCGGCGCCGCACGTGACCGGCGTGGCGGCCATCATCATCGGGCGGTTCGGCAAGCCGGGCCGGGGCGGGCTCCAGATGGACCCCGCCGAGGTGGAGCGCCTGCTGTACGCCACGGCGACGCCGAAGGACTGCCCCTCGCCCCGCACCTACCGCTACGGGACCGGCGAGACGCAGGTCTGCGAGGGCCCCGCGAGCCGGAACGGCTTCTTCGGCCACGGACTGGTCGACGCCGCCCGGGCCGCGACCGTCGCCCGCTGACCCGTCTGAGTATCGGCCCGGATGAGTACCGAACTGAGTAGGCCACCGGATGCCCGGCGGCCGGACGGCGATCTACCCTCGGCTTCTCGGGAGGGCAGATCATGATCTACCGGTTCGTCTGGCAGGCCACGATGGCCGTGCACTTCCTGGTCATCGCCTACATCGCCCTGGGCGGTTTCCCCGCCTGGTGGCGGCCCCGGCTGGCCTGGCCGCACCTCGCGCTGTGCGCGTGGGCGCTGGTCCAGCTCACCGGGCTGGTGGAGTGCCCGCTGACCGCGCTGGAGAACTGGGGGCGCGCCCGGGCGGGGGAGCGCGGCCTGCTGCCCGGCGGCTTCATCGACACCTACATCGAAGGGATCGTCTATCCCGAGGAGTACGTCACGGCCGTCCGGCTGGCGGTGATCGCCGTCGTGCTCGTCTCCTGGGCCGGTCTGGCGGTCGTCATCCGCCGACGCCGCAGACGTCCTCCGCGTACGACAGGAACGTCCGCTGCACCGGCGCCGGAGGCGTCGCGATGAGGTAGCGCCGCTCGCCCGCCCCCACCATCCCGTAGATCGGGAACAGGTACGCCTTCTTCGCCTCGGCGAAGGCGTGCCAGTCGCAGCGGGCGGGGGTGACCTCCACCGGGATCTCCAGGCGCGGCGTCCCCGCCTCCAGCACCGCCACCGGGCGGCTCCGGCCCGACAGCGGCCTCATGTCGTAGTGCGTGGTGCCGCCCAGCTCGTCGATCGTCACCGGCTCCGCGCCCTGCCTCCTGGTCACCAGGAGCACCCCGCGCAGCGTCCGGCCCGCCCTGGTCCAGGTGTCGCCGAAGGTGACGTCCGCCGCCAGGCGCAGGAGGTACGCCCCGCACTCGGCCTTCACCAGCCCCGCCAGCAGCGGGTCCGGATGGCGTACGGGGAACTCCACCCTGCGCGCCGGCCCCTCGCCCGCCTGCACGTTCGCCACGACGACGGCGGGGCGCACCGGCGGGATCGTCGCGGGGTCGCACCGCGCCTCGCCGTAGGGGATCCGCAGGTCGGTGCGCGGAGTCCGGCCGAGCGTGGAGTCCACCCGGGTCGGCGGGAGCGTGGCGAAGGAGCCGGTGACGAGTTGCACGTCCAGGAACCGGACGGGGGCGTCGCCGTCGTTGCGCACGGACACCTCGAGCTCGTGGGCCGCCTCGTCGCTGCGCCACTGGTTCAGGGACACCGAAACGCCCGGCGGAGGAGCGGGAGATTCGGTAGCCTGGCCTCCGCACGCCGCCAGGGTGAACAGCGCCGTTATCGCCCCCCATGCCCGGGTACGTTCCATGGCTGCAGGCTAGGGCACGCGGGTGATCGCGTGAAGTGTCTGAACATTTGGCGACGGCTGTGTGTGCCGTCACATCGAGTGGTCTGTACCAATTAGGGTAGTGTTGTGAGTCGTCGAGCAAAGATCGTCTGTACCCTCGGGCCCGCCACCTCCTCGCCGGAGCGCCTTCGCGAGCTCATCAAGGCGGGCATGAACGTGGCCCGTTTCAACCTCTCCCACGGCAGCCACGAGCTGCACAAGGAGGTGTTCGACCGGGTCAGGGCCGCCGCC
Source organism: Microbispora sp. H10885 (assembly GCF_014161415.1). Classification (NCBI taxonomy): domain Bacteria; kingdom Bacillati; phylum Actinomycetota; class Actinomycetes; order Streptosporangiales; family Streptosporangiaceae; genus Microbispora; species Microbispora sp. H10885. The sequence goes on from NZ_JABBWY010000003.1 coordinate 103,151, forward strand.
GACGAGCTTGGCTGCGCCGTCGGCGTCCTCGCCGACCTCCAGGGTCCCAAGATCCGCGTCGGACGCTTCGCCTCCGGCCCCGTCCGGCTCGGCTTCGGCGACGTCTTCACCATCACCACCGAGGACGTCCCCGGGGACCGTGACATCGTGTCCACCACCTACGATGGCCTGCCCGGTGACGTCAGTCCCGGCGACACCATCCTCGTCGACGACGGACGGCTGAACCTCGAGGTGACCGCGGTCGAGGGACCGCGCGTCGTCACCCGCGTCGTCATCGGCGGCATGATCTCCGACAACAAGGGCCTCAACCTCCCCGGCGTCGCCGTCAGCGCCCCGGCGCTCACGGAGAAGGACGAGGAGGACCTGCGCTGGGCCCTGCGCACCGGCTTCGACATGATCGCCCTGTCGTTCGTCCGGTCGCCGGAGGACGCCGCCCTCGTCCACGGGATCATGGAGGAGGAGGGCGTCCGGCTCCCGCTCCTCGCCAAGATCGAGAAGCCGCAGGCCGTCGAGTGCCTGGAGGAGATCGTCGACGCCTTCGACGGCGTGATGGTCGCCCGCGGCGACCTCGGCGTCGAGCTTCCGCTGGAGCAGGTGCCGATCGTCCAGCGCCGCATCATCGAGCTGTGCCGCGAGAAGGCCCACCCGGTCATCGTGGCCACCCAGATGCTCGACTCGATGATGAGCGCCCCGCGGCCCACCCGCGCCGAGGCGTCCGACGTCGCGTACGCGGTGATGGACGGCGCCGACGCGGTGATGCTGTCCGGCGAGACCTCGGTCGGCACCTACCCGATCGAGTCGGTGGCCACGATGGACCGCATCGCGGTCGCGGCGGAGGGCACCACGCTGCAGGCCACCCACAACCTGGACCGGCTGCCCGAGACGACCGGCGGCGCCATCGCCCGCGCGGCGGCCGAGGTCGGCGCGATCGTCAAGGCCAAGGCCCTGGTGGCGTTCACGATGTCCGGTGAGACCGCCCGCCGTCTGGCGCGCTATCGCTCGTCGATCCCGCTGCTCGCCTTCACCTCCAACCCGCAGGTGCGCGGCCAGCTGGCGCTCACCTGGGGCGTCGAGACGTTCGAGGTGCCGTTCGTCCACCACACCGACGACATGGTGCGCCAGGTGGAGGCCTCGCTGCTCGCGCTCGGCGTGTGCGAGAAGGGCGACAAGATCGTCGTCGTGGCGGGCTCCCCGCCCGGCAACCACGGGTCCACCAACGCGCTGCGCGTCCACACCGTCGGCTCTCTCGTCGCCCACCCGGCGGGCTGACACCGGCGGCCCGCGGGGCCGAGCCTTGAGGGCCCGGCCCCCGCGGGAGCTGTGATCCCCGGCGGCGGGATCAAACCGCTTGCGGGCGCGGCGTTCTTCGACGGAGCATGGCAGGAGCGAGTAATCCGTCCTGTCAGACGCCGGAGGAGCGCTGCGCCCGTTGATGGCATCCCCCCAGACCCCCGGGCCCGTCCACAGCCGGTCGTCGTGGCGCTCGCTGTGGCGGCTGCGGACCTACCTGCGGCCGTACGCCGGCAGCCTGGTCGTCTCGTGGTTCGCGGCGCTCGGCGGCATCGCGGCCGGCACGGTGATCCCCCTCGTCGGCAAAGAGATCATCGACGGGCCGGTGGCCCACGGGGACCTGGCCGGGCTGGTCCCGCTCGGGCTGCTCGCCCTCGGCCTCGGCGTGACCGAGGCGCTTCTCACGTTCGTCCGCCGGTGGTCGCAGGCAGGGCCGGTCCTCGGCCTCGAGACCGCGATCCGCGACGACCTCTACCGGCGGCTCCAGCGGCTGCCGATGAGCTTCCACGACGGGTGGCAGTCGGGCCAGCTGCTGTCCCGCGCGACGAGCGACCTGTCGACGATCCGCCGGTTCCTCGGATTCGGCGTGCTGTTCCTGATCATGAACATCCTGCAGCTCACCGCGGTGACGGTGGTGCTCCTCCGGATGTACTGGCCGCTCGGCCTGCTCGTCGCCGCCTCCTCGCTCCCGGTCGTGGCCCTGTCGCTGCGGTTCGAGCGGCGCTACATCGGCATCTCCCGCCGGCTGCAGGACCAGCAGGGCGACCTCGCGACGCTCGTCGAGGAGTCGGCCGTCGGAGTCCGCACCGTCAAGGCGTTCGGGCGGCGCGAGCACGTCTTCGGCGGGTACGCCGCCGCCGCGCGGGAGGTCCGCCGCACCGCCCTGGGGAAGGTCCGCCTGGCCTCCCGGTTCTTCACCTTCCTCGAAGTGGTGCCGAACGTCACGCTCGCACTGGTCCTGCTGCTCGGCGCGATCGCGGTCGGGGCCGGCGCGCTGACGCTCGGCACGCTGGTCGCGTTCACCACGCTGGTCCTCCAGCTCGTCTGGCCGGTCGCCTCCCTCGGTTACATCCTCGCCATGGGGCAGGAGGCGATGACCTCGGCCGACCGGGTCGTCGAGGTGCTCGACACGGTCCCCGCGATCCGCGGCGGCGCGGCCGTCATCGAGCGCCCCCGCGGCCACGTCCGCTTCGAGGGCGTGGAGTTCCGCTTCCCCGGCGCGGACCGCCCGGTGCTGCGCGACGTCTGGCTGGAGGTGCGGCCGGGGGAGACCGTCGCCGTCGTCGGGGCCACCGGTTCGGGCAAGACGACCCTGACCACCCTCGTGCCCCGCCTGTGCGACGTCACCGCGGGCCGCGTCACCATCGACGGGCACGACGTACGTCACCTGTCGCTGGCCTCGCTGCGCTCGGTGGTCGCCACCGCGTTCGAGGAGCCCACGCTGTTCTCCATGAGCGTGCGCGAGAACGTCACGCTCGGCCGGGGCGACGCCACCGAGGAGGAGATCAGGCAGGCCCTGGAGATCTCGCAGGCGACGTTCGCCTACGACCTGCCGTGGGGGCTCGACACCCGCATCGGCGAGCAGGGCATGTCGCTGTCGGGCGGCCAGCGGCAGCGGCTGGCGCTGGCCCGGGCCGTGCTCGGCCGGCCGCGCGTGCTCGTGCTCGACGACACCCTGTCGGCGCTCGACGTGGAGACCGAGGCGCTGGTGGAGGAGGCGCTGCGCCGCGTGCTCGCCGACGCCACCGGCATCGTCGTGGCCCACCGCGCCTCGACGGTGCTGCTCGCCGACCGCGTGGCGCTGCTGCGCGACGGCACCATCGCCCACGTGGGGCGCCACGGCGACCTGCTGGCCACGGTGCCGGAATACCGCGAACTGCTCGCCCAGGACGCCGGCCTCGACGCCGAGAGATCCGCGCCATGACCCACGACACCGGCAGCGAAGCGGGAAACACCGAGCAAGCCGGAGGGGCGCGCCGCCGGTCTGGACCGAGGAGTGTGCGGGAGCGAAGCGACCAAGCGCGACGAGGGAAGAGCCCGTTGCGCGCCTCCGGCGCGACCCCGGCGGATGTGAGCGCACCGATGAGCGAAGCGGGAAACACCGCCTGGCGGGGGGTCGCGGCGGAGGACCGGGACGAGATCTCCGAACGGGTCTCCCTGCTGCTGCGGACCCGGTCCCGCCGCCTGCTCGGCGACCTGCTCCGCCCGCACCGCCGGGCGATCGCCGTGCTCACCGCGGTCATCGTCGTGTCCAACGCCGCCGGGCTGGCCCTGCCGTACCTGGTGAAGAGGGGCATCGACGACGGGATCCCACCGATGCTGCGGGGGCAGGGCGCGGGGACCCTGCTGGCCGTCGTGGCCGCGGTGCTGCTGGCCGCGCTCACGCAGGCACTCACCCGGCAGGCGTTCCTGCAGATGGCGGGCCGGATCGGGCAGGACACCCTGCTGGAGCTGCGCCGCCGGGTCTTCGACCACTTCCAGCGGCTGTCGCTGTCGTTCCACGAGAAGTACACCTCAGGGCGGGTCATCTCCCGGCTGACCTCCGACGTGGACGCGATCGCCGAACTGCTCGACTCCGGGTTCGACGGCCTCGTCACCGCCGTGCTCACCCTGTGCGGCACCGCGGTCATGCTGCTGGTGCTCGACGTGCACCTCGGCCTGGTGGCGCTGCTGCCGCTGCCGGTCCTGCTGCTGTTCACCCGGTGGTTCCGCCGGGAGTCGAGCGTCACCTACCGGCGTACGCGGGAGGCCGTCGCACTGGTCATCGTCCACTTCGTCGAGTCGATGACCGGGATCCGGGCGGTGCAGGCGTTCCGCCGCGAGCCGCGCAACCAGGAGATCTTCGAGCGGCTCAACGCGGACTACCGCGACGCCAACGTGCACGGCTCGCGCCTGGTGGCCGTGTTCATGCCCGGCATCAAGCTGATCGGCAACGTCACGGTCGCCGCCGTCCTGCTGTACGGCGGCATGCTCGCCCTGCGCGGCACGGTCACGGTCGGCGTGCTCGCCGCGTTCCTGCTCTACCTGCGCCAGTTCTACGAGCCGATGCAGGAGATCTCGCAGTTCTACAACGCCCTCCAGTCGGCGGGTGCGGCGCTGGAGAAGCTGTCGGGGGTGCTCGAGGAACGGCCGGCGGTGGCCGAGCCCGCCCGTCCGGCGCCGCTGCCGAACGCCGCCGGAGCCCTGCGGTTCGAGACCGTCCGGTTCGCCTATGCCGAGGGCCCGCCGGTGCTGCCGCTGCTCGACCTGGAGATCCCCGCCGGGCAGACGGTCGCCGTCGTCGGCACGACCGGCGCGGGCAAGACCACGCTGGCCAAGCTCATCGCCCGGTTCCACGACCCGGTCGCCGGGCGGGTGCTGCTCGACGGCGTGGATCTGCGCGACCTCGACGAGGACACCCTGCGCCGCCACGTGGTGATGGTCACCCAGGAGAACTACCTGTTCAGCGGGACGATCGCGGACAACGTACGGTTCGGGCGGCCCGGCGCGCCGGACGCCGAGATCGTGCGGGCCGTGGAGGCCATCGGCGCCCACACGTTCGTCTCCACCCTCCCCGAGGGGTACGAGACGCAGGTCGGCAAGCGCGGTGGCCGGATGTCGGCGGGGCAGCGGCAGCTCGTCGCCTTCGCCCGGGCCTTCCTCGCCGACCCCGCCGTGCTGATCCTGGACGAGGCCACCTCCAGCCTCGACGTGCCCAGCGAGCGGCTCGTGCAGCGGGCGCTGCGGACGATCCTCGCCGACCGGACCGCGCTGATCATCGCCCACCGCCTGTCCACCGTCGAGATCGCCGACCGGGTGCTCGTCATGGAGCACGGCCGGATCGTGGAGGACGGCCCGCCCGACCGGCTGATCGCCCGCTCCGGGCGGTTCGCCCGCCTCCACCACGCCTGGCTCGACAGCCTCGCCTGACCGTCGCCTCGGGCGGCCATGTGATCGTCAGTACTTGGGGCCCACGAACTGGTCGAGGCGGGCCACGGCGTCGCGTCTGGCGACCGAGATCTCGTTGGGTTTGTTGTGACGCCATGCGACGCCGAGCCGGTCCAGCGTCTCGCCGCACAGCCGCAGGATGTCGGCCGACTCGTTCTTGAACAGGTATCGCGGGTACTCGTACCACTTGTCCTCCCCGCCGACCGGCCGCCGGACCCGGTTCGTCCCCCGGTAGCCGTCCGAGTGGATGAGACCGCGTGCGAAGAGCCCCGGATGCTCGGCGACGATCTCCTCCTGCCAGCCCGCCAGCACGATGGCCCGCTGATGCTTCTTCCCCGGCCCATGCTGCGGAAAGAGATGGGGCCAGTGCATCGAATAACTGTTGACCTCGCTGCAGCCCTGCTTCTGCAGGATGCGGACCCGGTTGAGCGGGCGGATCGCCGTCATCGCCCGCGCGCATTCGTCCCGGAGGCCGGGCCACGAGTCCGCGCACATGATTCGCAGCGACCAGACCCGCTTGCCCGGGTCGCCTACCACGCTGATGCAGCCGTCTCCCAGATACAGGCCCAGCAGATAGGCGTAGGCACCGGGCGGCTCCGGCATTGTGGGGATCTCCTCGCAGCGCGGGCAGGTCGCGGCCCGGGCGGGAAGCCGCTCGGGGTGGTCCCGCCACTCACGGAGCGTCGAGATGGAGATGCCGAGTTGACGGCTCGTCTGCGTCAGGGTGAGACCGGAGGCGAGGAGACGGAGAGCTCGGCGGCGAGTCGAGGAGTCGTACACGCGCCTGATCGTGACAGTCGCCACCGACAGTTTCCGAGTGGACGCGAAGAGTGAAAAGTGCCCCGGGTGGGACTCGAACCCACACTGTACGGGTTTTGAATCCGCTCCCTCATGCCAATTGGGGTACCGGGGCTCCAATCCGGACTTTACCTACTTTGTCCGAACCCGTCGCGCAGCAGCCTACCAAACAGGTGATCACTCACGAGGCCCCTGGCGTGGTTCCAATGTAGCGGACATCGGTAACCTCTTGTGCGTGAGTACGCAGCGGCGAGTGGTGATCGCGGAAGACGAGGCGCTGATCCGCCTCGACCTGAAGGAGATGCTCGAAGAGGACGGCTACGCCGTGGTCGGGGAGGCCGGTGACGGAGAGACGGCGGTCAAACTGGCCCTGGAGCTCCGTCCGGACCTGGTGATCCTGGATGTGAAGATGCCGGTGCTCGACGGGATCTCCGCGGCGGAGCGCATCGTGTCGGAACGGATCGCCCCCTGTCTCATCCTCACCGCGTTCTCGCAGCGCGACCTGGTGGAGCGGGCCAGGGACGCGGGGGCCATGGCCTATCTGGTCAAGCCGTTCACCAAGGGCGACCTGGTCCCCGCGATCGAGATGGCGGTCAGCCGGCACGAGGAGATGGCCGCGCTGGAGAAGGAGGTCTCCACGCTGTCGGAGCGGCTGGAGACCAGGAAGCTGGTGGAGCGGGCGAAGGGCCTGCTCATGGCCCAGCACGGGTGGACCGAGCCGCAGGCGTTCCGGTGGATCCAGAAGGCGTCGATGGACCGGCGCATGAGCATGCGCCAGGTGGCGCAGATCGTGGTGAACGAGAACGGCGGCGGGGCCCCGGCGTCCGCCTGACCACGCGCCCGTGCTGATCGTCTGGGAGAAGACTCCTGGTCAGGGGCGTGCGCCGCTAAGTTGAGGAGTTATTACGACTCCGCATCCAAGTGCGGACAGTTCTGATGCATCCCTGGTCCGGGGCGCCCCCGCCTATGTACCTTTCAGCCAGTCGATCGGGACAGTCGGCAGCGCTGACGGATTCCCGGGCCTGGATGAAGGAGATGCTTTCATGATCCGCATTGCCCCCCTCGGGCGGGCTCTGGCCGTCGCCGCGGCCGCCACCCTCGCGCTGGCGGCCTGTGGCGGTGGCGAGGACAGCGCCGCCCCGAGTGCCTCGGCCCCGGCGCCGGCGGCCTCCTCGGCGGCCCCCGCCGCCGCGCAGGGCGACGGCGTCCTCACCATCGGCACGTTGCTGCCCCAGACCGGTTCGCTCGCCTTCCTCGGCCCGCCGGAGTTCGCCGGTGTGAAGCTGGCCGTGAAGGAGATCAACGACGCCGGCGGTGTCCTCGGCAAGCCGGTGACCGAGATCGACACGGACTCGGGTGACACCTCCACCAACATTGCCTCCCAGTCTGTCGACAAGTTGCTGCAGCAGAAGGCCGACGTGGTCGTGGGCGCCGCGTCGTCCTCGGTGTCGCTGTCGGTCATCGACAAGATCACTGGTGCGGGCGTCGTGCAGATCTCGCCGGCGAACACCTCCGACCAGTTCACCACGTACGACGACAAGGGCCTGTACTTCCGCACCGCCCCGCCGGACGTGCTGCAGGGCCGGGTGCTCGGCGACCTGATCCTCGCCGACGGCAACGACACGGTGGGCATCCTCGCCCTCCAGGACGCGTACGGCACGGGTCTCGCCGACAACGTGCAGAAGGCGGTCGAGGGCGGCGGCGGCGAGGTCGTGGAGAAGGTCATCTACGACCCGAAGGCGGCCGACTACTCGGCCGACGTCGCCAAGATCAAGGAGAAGAACCCCAAGGCCGTCGCGCTGATCGGGTTCGACGAGACCAAGAAGATCGTCCCCGAGCTGGTCAAGCAGGGCCTGACCGCCAAGAAGGTGAAGTACTACTTCGTCGACGGCAACCTGCACAACTACGGCACCGGCAAGGACGGGTTCCCCAAGGGCACGCTCGACGGCGCGAAGGGCACCCAGCCGGGCGCCCAGGTCTCCGACGACTTCAAGGAGAAGCTGAAGTCGGTCGACCCGAGCCTGAAGGACTTCAACTACGGCCCCGAGTCGTACGACGCCACGATCCTCACCGCGCTCGCGGCGACCGCCGCCAAGAGCGACGCCGGCAAGGACATCGCGGCCCACCTGAAGGAGGTGTCCACCGGCGGCGAGAAGTGCAAGGACTTCAAGTCCTGCGCCGACCTGCTGGCCGCGGGCAAGGACATCGACTTCGACGGCGCGTCGGGCCCGATCGAGTTCAACGACGCCGGTGACCCGGCCGAGGCCACGATCGGCATCTACGAGTACGGCGCCGACAACAACAACAAGAACACCTCCTTCAACACCGGCAAGATCGCCGGCTAGGCGGGCGGCACGACGGGGGCGGGCCGGTCCGACCGGCCCGCCCCCGCGCGTCATCCGGGCGGGCCGGGTTCCGTCATCGCCGGCCGGTCCGGCTCGCGGTATCCGGACGCCTGGATCGTGAACATGCGGGCGTAGACGCCGCCCGCGGCCATCAGCTCGTCGTGCGTGCCCTGCTCGGCGACGACGCCGTTCTCCAGGACGACCAGCACGTCGGCGTCGCGCACCGCGCCGAGGCGGTGGGAGATGAGCAGGCTCGTCCGGCCCCGGCGGTGCTCCTTCAGCCTGGTGTGCAGTTCGTGCTCGGCCTCGGCGTCCAGCCCCGAGCTCGGCTCGTCGAGGATCAGCACGTCGCGGTCGCCGCGCAGCATCGCCCGCGCGACGGCGACCCGCTGCCCTTGCCCCCCGGACAGGAAGACGCCCTCCTCGTCGTCGGATGAGTCGAAGAACACCCGGGTGATCAGGGTGTCGTATCCCCGGGGCAGCGCGGCGACGAACTCCTCCGCCCCGGCCCTGCGCGCCGCCTCCCGCACCGCCGCCCGGTCGGTGAACCTGTCCAGGTCGCCGAGCCCGATGTTCTCGCCGGCGGTCATGTCGTACTGCATGTAGTCCTGGAAGACGCCGGAGATCCGGGCGCGCAGGACGGCCGGGTCGATCTCCCGCAGGTCCACCCCGTCCCACAGCACGGCGCCCTTGTCCGGGTCGTAGAACCGGCACAGCAACTTGACCAGCGTGCTCTTGCCCGACCCGTTGCCGCCGACGAGGCCGACGCCGCGGCCGTACGGCACCACCAGGCTGACCCCGCGCAGGACCCACGGATGTTCGGGGCCGTACCTGAACCACACGTCGCGGAACTCGATGCCGCCCGTGAGCGGGGGGAGCTCACGCCTGGTTCCCCGCAGGTCGGGCTCGGTGCCCACGACCGCCAGGTAGTGCTGGAAGAGCAGCAGCCGGCGCGCGGCGACGGCGATCTCGGTGATGATGCCGGACAGGCCCGCCTGCACGCCCGCGACGGACGCCACGAACATGGACACGTCGCCGACGGACAGCGCCCCGCGCCCGGCCTGGGTGATCGCCCAGACCAGTCCGCCCCCCGCCACCAGGGCGGCCGTCAGGCCGAGGGCGAGCTGGATGCGCAGCTCGCTCCGGTCGAGCCCACGCCGCTCGCGCTCGGCGACCGACCGCTCGCGCAGCATGCGGTCGTGCAGGAACGCGGCCAGCCCGAAGAGGCGGATCTCCTTGGCCGCGTTGGCGCTCGACAACAGGGTGGCGTACAGGAACTCGCGTCGTTCCACCGGGCCCAGCCGCCAGTCGGAGGCGGCCCGGCGGCGGGCCAGCACGAGTTCGGCGCCGAGGATCGGCACCGCGCCGAGCAGCAGCACCACCGCCATCGGAGGGCTGATCGTCAGCAGCGAGACCAGGAAGCCGGCCAAGGTGATCAGGCCGCCGGCGACGGCGAACACGGCGTTGAGCACCTGGCCCGGGGTCGACCCGCCGGCCTGGGTGGCCAGCCGGAGCCGGTCGATGAAGACGGGGTCCTCGAACCGGGCGAGCCCGCTCAGCCGGCTCACGGCCGTGTAGAGCCGGTCCTGCGCCAGCAGGCTGATCCGGCGGTCCAGCTCGTTGCCGGCGAACCGCCGTACGGAGGGCTGCACGCCTGCCACCAGGCCGAGCGCCATCAGCGCCAGCGCGGGGCCCAGCACGTCCGGCAGCGCGCCCGGACCGCCGGCCAGCCGGTCCAGCACCAGTTTGGTCAGCCAGGCGACGGCCACCGGAACGCCGGACGAGACGGCGGTGACGGCGGCGATCGACACGGCCCAGACGGCTCCGGCCCGCCACGCCATCGTCAGCGCGATCCACGGCCCGGCCGGGGGACGGCGCCACCGCACGCGACGTTCCTGCGACCGCTTCACCCGAACAGATTCGGTCATGGAAAATCACCTGACAAGAGCTTGAATTTGCCCGGGCCGCCGGTATTATGCGCCGCATTTTCCGGAAGCCGGGCCCGTGCGAGCGGTATGGCCGGGCGTATTCGGTGAATGACTCTCCGTCGTTCCGGCTCGTACGGAATGCCTTGACCCTTCTGTACGCGCCGTGTAACCATCCGAGAGAAGTTCACGTTCGGATAATGCAGGAGAAGGAGGGAAATGTTCGAGTCGATGGCACGGCTCGGCGACCGGCTGCTCGGCAGGCTGGTGCCCAGAGTGACGGCGAGCGCGGCCTGCACCAACTGCTTCGGGTGCTGGGAGCAGGGCTGCGGCTGTCAGGGAAACAACAGGTGGGCCTACCGATACTGCTGGCAGTGTCAGAGCGGCGGCTGTATCGCGGTGTTCAGCACCTGCGTCTCGTCGTCCAACTGCCTGTGAAATGCCGGGTTGCGCCTGCCGCTGCAGGCGGGCGCGGCCCCCGCGTTTCCGTGTCTGTAACGTGAATTCAACCTCGGGAGCGTGCTCATGACGTTGCTGGTGGCCGGATTGGTCGCGGTCGGGGCCGTCGCGATAATCGACCTGCTGCTCACGGTGGCCGTTATCCGCCGGCTGCGCGAGCATTCGGACCTGTTGCGGCAGACGATGAATTCCGGCTTCTCCGCGTCCGTCGTTGCGCCGGTCGGGACGGAAATCGGAGCGTTCACGGCGACGACGACGACCGGTGCCACCATCGGCGACGGGGACGTGGCCTCGGGGACGGTGGTCGCCTTCCTGTCGGCCGGATGTGAGCCCTGCCGGACCAGGCTGCCGCAGTTCGTGGCGTACGCGAAGAACGCGGATCTGCGCGCCGTGGCGGTGATGATGGACGGCGACCGGGACGACCCGCGCTTCCAGGAGATGCTCTCGGCTCTGGAGTCCGTGGGCGAGGTGATCGTGGAGGAGTTCGGCAAGCCCGTCTGGCAGGCGTTCCGCGTCCAGGGCACCCCCGCCTTCGTCGCGACCGGGAACGGCAGGATCGTCTCGACGGACCTGCCGGGGGCGGCCGACCCGGTGCTCGCGTGACCGGCGGGACGCGGCCGTGAGACCGGTCCGCCACCCGCTGCCACGGTCCCCGCACAGGGTGGAGCGCCGGGTGGTGACGGCGGCGCTCGTGGCGGCCGTCACCGTGGCGGCCGCGCTCGTCGTCCGGCGCTGTCTCGTCGTGGTCGACCTGGTGGGCCGGAGCATGGAGCCGGCCTACCGCGACGGCGACCGGCTGCTCGTACGCAGGAGCCGGCGTCCGCGGGCGGACGACGTGGTGGTGTTCTTCAACCCCCTGGCGGCGGCGGGCAGCACGGGCCGCCCGGGCCGGGCGTGGATGGTCAAGCGCGTCGTCGCGGTCGCGGGGGAGCCCGTCCCCGAGGAGGTCGCCGCGGCGGGAGAGCGGGTGGCGGGAGGGGACGGCGCGGGCTCGCCGCGCGTGCCGCCCGGTCACATGGTGGTGCTGGGCGACAACCGCGGCCACAGCCTGGACTCCCGTCAGCTCGGCCCGGTTCCCGTCGGCCTGGTGCTGGGCCGGGTCGTGCGGCGGATCTCGGGGGGCCGGTGAGATGACGTTTCCCCAGCACGCCGTCCAGGTCCTGCTGATCGCGATCTTCACGGTCTCCGCGTCAGGGAAGGCCAGGGACCCGGGGAGCTTCGCGCGGTCGCTGGAGGCGCTGCGCGTCGTGCCGCGCGCCGCCGTCCTGCCGGTCGCGTGGGTCGTCGTCCTCGCCGAGGGGGTCACGGCCGTGCTCCTCGCGGCGTCCTTCGCGCGGGCGTGGCTGGCGCCGTACGGGCTGGTCCTGGCGGCGGCGCTGCTGGCCGTGCTCACGGCGGGGCTCGTGGTCGCGCTGCGGAGCGGGCGGCGGGCCCGCTGTCACTGCTTCGGCAGGAGCGGAGCCGTCGTCGGGAGACGGCACGTCGTGCGCAACCTTCTCCTGGCGGCCGCGGCGCTCGCGGTCGCGCCGGGGGAGCCCGCCGGTTTCACGCCCACGGGATGGTTCGCCCTCGCGGTGCTGACGGGGCTCGCCGCCGCCGTGCTCGTGATCGCCATGGACGACATCGTCTCCCTGGTCACGCCTGTCACGGACGCCGGCAGGTGACGTGGGCCGGCAGGTGACATCAGGGGCGGTCGCAGGCGGCCAGGACGGCGGCGGACGCCGTGCGGTACTCGCGCAGCAGGCGGGGCCGCCGGGAGTCCTCCGTACGGGCGAGGGAGAGGGTGCGGGCGAGCCGGTCGACGGCCCTGACGGCGGGAGCGGCCGGGGCGGGCAGCCGGGGACCGTACATCGCCAGCGTCCCGCGCAGGTAACCGAAACGGCCGCGTACGTCGCCGTCCCAGTGCTGGGCCTCCTCCTGCCCGGGGGGCAGCAGCGACAGCCCCAGATAGCCGACGGCCGACACGACGCGGGCGCAGGGGTCGTCCCCGGACTCCGCCCCGGTCACGTACACGGCTCCCGCGGCGTCCGGCGAAGCGGTCGCGGGACGCGAGGCGGTAGCGGGGCGCGAGGCGGGTGCGGCCGCGGGCCCGTGGTCCGGTGACCGGCAGGCGGACAGGTTCGCGACGAGCGTGGTGACCGTTGTGACGACCAGCGCCGCCCGGAGGAAGCTTCGCGGCATACGCCTCATTGTGCGCGCGAAGGGTGCCGGTCGGATGCGGATACGGTCACAGCTCCACGACGAGGACCCCGGCGGAGGGTTCCCGCCGGGGTCCTGAGAAGGGGTACGTGCGGCCGGGCTCAGGCCCGCGCGAGCGTGCCCAGGTAGAGCTGGATGACCTTGGGGTCGTTGATCAGGTCGCGGCCGCTGGCCATGTAGGCGTTGCGGCCCTGGTCCAGCACATAGCCGCGGTGGCAGATCTGCAGGCAGCGGCGGGCGTTCTGCTCCACCATGATCACGGTAACGCCCGCCTTGTTGATCTGCTGGGCCTGGATGAAGACCAGGTCCTGCAGCTTGGGCGACAGTCCCGCGGAGGGCTCGTCGAGCAGCAGGACCGACGGCTCGGTCATCAGCGCGCGGCCCATGGCGACCATCTGCCGCTCGCCGCCGGACAGCGAGCCCGCGCGCTGCTTGCGGCGTTCCCGCAGGGCGGGGAAGATCTCGCAGACGAACTCGAACCGCTCCTTGAACCTGCCGGGCACCTGGTAGGCGCCCATCTCCAGGTTCTCCTCGATGGTGAGGCTGGGGAAGACGTTGTTCGTCTGCGGGACGTAGCCCACCCCCCGCGACACCAGCGCGTGCGCCTTGAGGTTGGTGATGTCCTCGCCGTCCAGGGTGACCGAGCCGCTGCGTACGGGCACGAGCCCGAACAGGGTCTTGAGCAGGGTCGACTTCCCGGCGCCGTTGGGGCCGATGATGCCGATCAGCTCGCCCTTCTTCACGTACAGGTCGGCGCCGTTGAGGATGTTGACGCCGGGGATGTAACCGGCGTACAGCTCGTCGGCGCGCAGCAGCGCGCTCTCGGCCCCGGCGACGTGCTCGGAGCGGTCGGTGACGGCCGCCCGCGAGACGCTCCCGGCGCCGTCGTCCGTCCCCTCAGCGGCCGACGCGGCCGCCGACGTGGTCGCCTCCGCGGGCTCCGGCGTGACGGTCTCCTCCGGCGTGACGGGGCGGTCCGGCCCGGCTGCGCTCATGCCTTCTCCTCGATCTCGGCTTCCAGCTCGGCCTCGGCCTCCTGCAGCTGCTCCTCGAACTCCTCTGCCGACATCGGCGCGTCGTGGTGGGCGCCCAAGTACGCGTCGACCACCCGCTGGTCGGACATGATGGTGTCCGGCGGCCCCTCCGCGATCACGGCGCCCTGCGCCATCACCACGACCCAGTCGCTGATGTCGCGGACCATGTCCATGTCGTGCTCGACGAAGAGCACCGTCATGCCCTCCTCGCGCAGGTCCTTCACGTGCGAGAGGAGCGACTGGGTCAGGGCCGGGTTCACGCCCGCCATGGGCTCGTCCAGCATGACCAGCTCGGGGCCGACCATCAGCGCCCGGGCCATCTCCAGCAGCTTGCGCTGGCCGCCGGACAGCGAGCCCGCGAAGTCGTCGCGCTTGGCGTCGAGCTTGAAGCGTTCGAGAAGCTCCTCGGCCCGCTCGGTGATCTCGTCCTCCTGGCGGCGCCAGCTGCCCGGGACGAGCGCGCGGAAGAAGTTCTCCCCGCGCTGGTTCTGCGCGCCGAGCCGCATGTTCTCCATCACCGTAAGCTTCGACAGCGCCTTGGTGAGCTGGAACGTGCGCACCATGCCCGTGCGGGCCACCCGGTGCGCGGGCACGCCCTTGAGCTGCCTGCCGTTGAAGGTCCACGACCCCTCGTCGGCGCTGTCGAAGCCCGTGAGCTGGTTGAAGAACGTCGTCTTGCCGGCGCCGTTCGGGCCGATGAGCGCGGTGATCGACCCGCGCTGGATCTCCAGGTGGGCGACGTCGACGGCGGTGAGGCCGCCGAAGCGGCGTACGACGTTGTCGACGACGAGGATGGGGTCGGGCTTGGCGACCCCCGGCTCGCGATCGAGGCCCGCGAAGGCGGCCAGCGCCGCCGCCTTCTTCGTCGTGGTGCTGTCAGCGTGCATCGAGCGCGATCTCCCTCTTGTCGCCGAAGATGCCCTGGGGCCGGAAGATGAGCAGGAGCATCAGGCCGAGGCCGACCAGCATGAACCGGACGGCGCCGATGTTGTTCACGGTGAACAGCGAGGGGAGCAGCCCGGCCGAGACGGCCTCGCTGAGCGTGTTCCCGACGAAGACCAGCAGCACCCAGAAGATCGCGGCGCCGACGACGGGGCTGAAGACGCGGGCCGCGCCGCCGAGGATCACGATCGTGTACGCGTAGAAGGTGAACTCGGTGCTGAACAGGTCGGGCTGCACCGACGCCTGGCCGAGCGCGAACAGGAAGCCGCCGAGGCAGCCGACCAGGCCGCCGAGCACCAGGGCCTGCATCTTGTAGGAGAAGACGTTCTTGCCGAGGCTGCGCACGGCGTCCTCGTCCTCGCGGATGGCCTTGAGCACCCGGCCCCACGGGCTCTTCATGAGCAGGTAGACCAGCCCGCAGCAGATCGCGATGAGCACCCAGCCGACGGTCAGGATCCAGGTCACCCGCTCGTTGAAGCTGATCGGGCCGATGCCGTACGTGCCGGGGGCGTAGGGGTTCATCGCGAAGAAGTCGCCGGAGAAGTTCTGCCGGCCGTCCGAGCCGCCGAAGACGCTGCTGAACTTGACCGATCTGAAGACGAGCCGGACGATCTCGGCCGCCGCGATGGTGACGATCGCGAGGTAGTCGGCCCGCAGCCGCAGGGTGGGGATGCCGAGCAGGAAGGCCAGCACGATGGTGGCGGCCAGGCCGATCGCGATGCCCAGCCAGAACGGCAGGTGGAAGGTGGCCACCGTGACGGCCATGCCGTACGCGGCGACGCCGAGGAAGGCCGCCTGGCCGAAGTTGAGCAGCCCGGCGTAGCCGAACTGGATGTTGACGCCGATCGCGGCGAGCGCGTAGACGACGGTCTCCAGGCCGATCGAGGCCTTGACCGTGGTGATGAGGATTGCGTTCCAGTCCACGTGTGGTCTCCGATCAGCCGATGCGCTCGCGCCGGCCGAGAATGCCCTGTGGCCGGAAGAGCATGACGAGGATGAGCACCAGCAGCGCGCCGACGGTCTTCAGCTCGGTCGGCACCACGACGGTGGACAGCTGGATGAACAGGCCGACGACGATGGAGCCGACGAGGGCGCCGAACGCGGTGCCGAGGCCGCCGAGGGTGACACCCGCGAAGACGAGCAGCAGGATCTGGAAGCCCATCTGGTAGCTGACGTTCTGCGACAGGCCGAGCATGACGCCCGCGAGTGACGCGACCGCCCCGCCGACGGTCCAGATGATCCGGATGACCTGGTCGACGTTGATGCCGGAGGAGGCGGCCAGCGCGGGGTTGTCGGAGACCGCGCGGGCGGCCTTGCCGATGCGGGTCTTGAGCAGCGCGACGCCGACGATCACGAGCACGAGCAGCTCGATGCCCATGGCGACGAAGTTCTTCGGCGCGGCGGAGATCGGGCCCACCTGGACGCCCGGCTGGGCGTTGTAGTCGGCGTAGGGCGCGCCCTCACCGCCGAAGAAGAACAGGAAGACGTACCGCAGGAACAGGGCCAGGCCGATCGAGATGATCATCATGGCCACGAGGCTGCTGCCTCTCCTGCGCAGCCGTCCCCAGAAGAACCGGTCCTGCCCGTACCCGAAGATCCCGCCGATCACGACGGAGAGCAGCGCGGCCCAGACGAGGTGGACCCCCACGACGACGTTGAAGAAGTAGGCGCACATCGCGCCGAACGTGAGCAGCTCGCCGTGGGCGAAGTTGGTGAGGCCGGTGGTGCCGAACACCAGCGACAGGCCCATGGCGGCGAGGGCGATGATGAGCCCGAGGTTGAAGCCCTCGAAGGTGAGCTGCGCGACCCGGTCCCAGAACGAGGTCCCCCCGTCGTCGGCGGCGGGCGCGGCACCGCCCTTCGCTCCGGCCGGCGCGAGGGCGAACAGGACGTTCCGTACGCTGCCCTCGTAGACCTGCACGTCGAGCGTGGACCTGTCCTTGAACTTCAGGGCGACGCCCGCGGGGAGCGTGGACGTGTCCAGGCTGACCTTGTACTTGCCCGCCTTGGGTACGGGCACCTCCCACTTGCCGTCGGCACCCGAGGTGGCGTCGTCGACGGGTTTGCCGTCCTCCGCCACCACACTGATCTTCACGCCGTTCACCGGCTGGCCTTGGTTTTGGAGTGTGCCCTTCAGTGCCTCTCCGTCCGCCCACGCGGGGGCGGCGAGCAGAAAGACGAGTCCACCCATGAAGGCCGTGAACGCGATCACGGCTCTGCGCAATGGTGCTCCCTCTGATTCGAGTCGTGGCGGGGTCGTGCCCCAACTGCGGACGCGCAACATCGGACAGGTTCTGTCTTGTTGTGGCCGGAGCATAAGCCTGGGACGCCCGGTTCAGGGCTCCTCGTCACCAATCGGTGACCATGGTGTGTCACTGACGTGAGAAAAGGTTTCGCAGGTCAGCGGGCTGTCATGAGTCATTCGAGGCGACGGTGCTGGAGAACGGGCGGCGCGGAGAGACGTTGAGCCCGTGGGGCGACCTTTGGGACCGTACACAGCTTCCCCGGCTCCGCACGTTGTCTACTCGGTTCCCCACGGGCTCTGGAGCCACAACGCTAGCGACCGGAGCGACCCGCGTGCAAAGAGAGTCGCGAACCGTTCCGGTTTGACCCTCGATGCGTCCCGAAAGTCGGTTGCGCCTCTTGTCCGCATGCCTATGTCCCGGGGCGCGCGCGGGCGCGCTCATTCGGATCTGATGAGACAGGTGAGACGCGACGTGCAGACCATCCGGCCCTCGCCGTCGGTGATCTCGATGGCGTACGTCGCGAGCGTGCGCCCGCCGTGCACCCGGGTGGCGACGGCGGTGACGTGCCCGGAGGTGGCGGCGCGGTGGTGGGTGGCGTTGATCTCGATGCCGACGACCCTGCGCCCCGGCCCGGCGTGCAGGGCGGCGCCGGTCGAGCCGAGCGTCTCGGCCAGCACGCACGAGGCGCCGCCGTGCAGCAGGCCGTACGGCTGGGTGTTGCCCTCGACGGGCATGCGGCCGACCACCCGCTCCGCGCTCGCCTCGAGGATCTCGATGCCCATGAGCCGGTGCAGGCCCGGAGCGGCGTTCATCTCCGCCACGAACTGGCCGGGATTCGTCAAGGTCAAGGGGACGCCTCCGGTGGGAAGACCACGGGTTTTCTGTCGTAGAGGGAGACTAGGCTGCGGGTGTGCCGAAGAGTGAAGCGACCCCCACCCGTCCGTGTCTGCTGCTCCTGGACGGGCATTCCCTCGCCTATCGCGCGTTCTACGCGTTGAAGGACGCCAATCTCATGACCACGGACGGTCAGCACACCGAGGCGGTCTACGGCTTCACCTCGATGCTGGCCAACATCCTGCGCGACGAGCAGCCGAGCCACCTCGCGGTCTGCTTCGACCGCAGCGAGCCCACCTTCAGGCACGAGGCGTTCGAGGCGTACAAGGCGAACCGGGCGGAGACCCCGGAGGACTTCCGCGGCCAGATGCAGCTCATCTTCGAACTGCTCGACGCGCTGCGGATCCCCCGCCTGTCGCTGGCGGGCTTCGAGGCGGACGACGTGATCGCGACGCTGGCGACCCGGGCCTCCGCCGAGGACATGAACGTGCTCGTCGTCACCGGCGACCGCGACGCGCTCCAGCTCGTGAACGACAGGGTCACGGTGCTGATGACCCGGCGCGGCATCAGCGACATGACCCGCTTCACCCCCGAGGCCGTGATGGACAAGTACGGCCTGACCCCCGCGCAGTACCCGGACTTCGCGGCCCTGCGCGGCGACCCGAGCGACAACCTGCCGAACATCCCGAGCGTGGGGGAGAAGACCGCCACCAAGTGGATCGCGGAGTTCGGCTCGCTCGACGAGCTGGTCCGCCGGGCCGACGAGGTGAAGGGCAAGGCCGGTGACAAGCTCCGCGAGCACCTCGGCCAGGTGATCCACAACCGGATGCTGACCGAGCTGAAGCGCGACGCCCCGGTCGACGCCGAGGTGTCCGCGCTGACCATAGGCCTGTGGGACCGCGAGGAGGTCAACAAGCTCCTCGACTCGCTGCAGATCCGGGGCGAGCTGCGCGAGCGGCTGTTCAAGACCCTCGGCACCACCGAGCCCGAGGCCGCCGGCGAGGGCTTCGAGCTGGAGGTCACGGTGCCGGAGCCGGGCGAGGTGGCGGCCTGGCTCGCCACCCTTCCGGAAGACCGCGCCGGGCTGGCCTTCCAGGCCGCGTACGGCAGCGGCACCGGGCGGCTCGACGGCATCGCGATCGCCGGCCCCGGCGGCGCCGCCTACCTCGACCCCACCCGGCTGACCGAGGAGGACGAGGCGGCGCTGGGCGCCTGGCTGGCGGACGAGAGCCGGCCGAAGGCCGTGCACGACGCCAAGGGCGCGCTGCTGGCGCTGTGGGCGCAGGGCCACGACCTGCGCGGGCTGACCTGCGACACCGCGCTCGCCGCCTACCTGGCCATGCCGGGGCAGCGGTCGTTCCCGCTCGACGACCTGGTGCTGCGTTATCTCCACCGGGAGCTGCGGGCGGAGTCCGCCCCGGGCGGGCAGACCTCGCTGTTCGAGGACGCCGACGAGGGCGTGGCCAGAGATCTGGCCCTGCGTGCCCAGGCCGTGCGCGATCTCGCCGACGCGCTGGAGGGCCACCTGTCCAAGCGCGGCGGCACGCGTCTGGTGACCGACGTCGAGCTGCCACTGGTGCGTGTGCTGGCGGAGATGGAGCGGGCCGGCATCGCCGCCGACCGGGAGTACTTCGCAGGGCTGGAGGCCGAGTTCGGCGCGGCGGTCAAGCAGGCGACCGAGGCCGCCCACCAGGCCGTGGGGGAGCAGTTCAACCTCGGTTCGCCCAAGCAACTGCAGGAGATCCTGTTCGGCAAGCTCGGCCTGCCGAAGACGAAGAAGATCAAGACCGGCTACACGACCGACGCCGACGCGCTCGCGTGGCTGGCCCAGCAGACCGACAACGAGCTTCCGGTGATCCTGCTGCGCCACCGCGACCAGACCAAGCTGCGCACCACGGTCGAGGGCCTGATCAAGGAGATCTCCGACGACGGGCGGATCCACACCACGTTCAACCAGATCGTGGCGGCCACCGGGCGGCTGTCGAGCGAGAAGCCGAACCTGCAGAACATCCCGATCCGCACCGTCGAGGGCCGCCGCATCCGCAAGGGCTTCGTGGTGGGGGAGGGCTACGAGACGCTGCTGACCGCCGACTACAGCCAGATCGAGTTGCGGATCATGGCTCACATGTCGCGGGACGAGTCGCTGATCGCGGCGTTCGAGTCCGGGCACGACTTCCACAAGGCGACCGCGTCGCGGGTCTTCGACCTGCCGCCGGAGCAGGTGGACGCCGAGCTGCGAGCCCGGATCAAGGCGATGAACTACGGCCTCGCCTACGGACTGTCCGACTTCGGGCTCTCGGGGCAGCTCAACATCCCGGTGGCGGAGGCGCGGGCGCTCAAGGAGGAGTACTTCGAGGAGTTCGGCGGCGTCCGCGACTACCTGGACGCGATCGTCGCGCAGGCCCGCAAGGACGGCTACACCGGGACCATCCTCGGCCGCCGTCGCTACCTGCCCGATCTCACCAGCGACAACCGGCAGCGCCGGGAGATGGCCGAGCGCATGGCGCTGAACGCGCCCATCCAGGGCTCGGCCGCCGACATCATCAAGGTCGCCATGCTGAACGTGCAGCGCGCGATCGAGGGCATGCGCTCCCGCATGCTGCTCCAGGTGCACGACGAGCTGGTGTTCGAGGTCGCGCCGGGCGAGCTGGAGGAGCTCACCGAGATCGTGCGGCAGCAGATGTGCCGGGCCTACGACCTGAGCGTGCCGCTGGAGGTCAGCGTCGGCGTCGGCGCCACCTGGGAGGACGCCGGGCACTGACCGTACCGCCCCGCGGTTCCGCCGGCCCTCGCGCGGCGGCCCGGCGGTCTGCGCGGTGCGCGTGGTGGTGGGTGCGGTGTGCCGGTGGTGGCCGCGGTCTACGTGCGGCGCCGTGCGCCGTGTGCGCGGTGCGTCGCTGTCAGCGGCGGTTGGAGGGGGGACGGGCGCGGTCGCCCCGGTCACCCCGCCCGCCGCGGTCGCTGCGCTGGCCCCGGCCGGCGAGGGCCAGGCCGGCCTGCTCGACCTCCAGCAGGCTCGCCTCGTGCCGTTCCGCCTCGTGGGCCGTCCGCCCGCCGCGCAGGCCGAACAGCCGTTTGCTCAGTGCGATGTACAGGACGGCCGCGATGTTGACCAGCAGGAGCACGATGCGGAACGGGCTCACCTTCTCGGCGATCTCGTAGATCTCCACGGGGATGAACGCCGAGGTCACGATCACCGAGAAGTACTCTCCCCAGCGCCTCAGCAGCCACAGGCCCACGCCCTCGACGAGCATCAGCGCCGCGAGGGCGGCAAGGGCGAGGACGATCCAGGCGAGCGTGCTCGTCCGCGCCGCCAGCACGGTCCGCAGCGTGTGCACCACGCCTGACTGGTCGAGGTTCCACCCGAGCCGGTGGGCCAGCGGCTCGACCAGCGGGAGGTCCTCGTCGAAGGCCCGCCGCACGGCGTCGTGGTGCGCGCGGAACCGCCAGACGCCGTACGCGCCGCCCAGCACGAGCACCGCCTTGGCCCAGCGGAAGACGGCGATCGCCCGCAGGACCGCGGCATCCCGCAGCGCCCGGCCGCGCAGCACGACCGGGGCGTCCCCGGCCGGCCCCGCGCCGCGCGGCGGGCCCAGCGTGAAGTCGCCGCAGCGCAGGCAGCGCCACGCCTCGCCGAGCGGGGTCTCGGTGCGCAGCCGGGCCCGCAGC
Source organism: Microbispora sp. H10885 (assembly GCF_014161415.1). NCBI lineage: Bacteria > Bacillati > Actinomycetota > Actinomycetes > Streptosporangiales > Streptosporangiaceae > Microbispora > Microbispora sp. H10885. The sequence goes on from NZ_JABBWY010000003.1 coordinate 124,819, forward strand.
GCGTCCTCGTCCGGCGCGTAGGTGACGTGTCCGTGCCGTCCGCAGGCACGCAGGCTCCAGTCCACAGAAAAATTCCAACACAGATGAATAGGGACACGGCGGGCAGTAAGGTCAAATAACTGTGCGCAACCTTGCCCGGATGACCACCGTCGCCTCCATCGTCGTCGCAACCGTCGTCATCGTCGTGGTCGGTGTCGTCGCGCTCGTGCTGCTGACCCGGGCGCAGGGAGGCGGGTCACAGGGGGACGGCCGGTCGAAGGTCCGGCCACAGCCGCTCGCGGCCTCGCCGCAGCCCAGCGCGCCACCCGTGCGCGCGACCGCCGAGTCGGCGAAGAAGGTCAAGGCGAACGAGGCGGGGCTGGTTCCCGTGATCATGTATCACCGCATCCTGCCCAGGCGGGTCGCCTCGATCGACCGGACCCCGGCCCAGCTGCGCAAGGAACTGGAGCGCCTGGCCAGGAGCGGCTACGTGCCGATCACCGCGGCCGAACTGGTCGCCAGGAAGATCGACATCCCCGCCGGGACCCATCCCGTCGTCCTGACCTTCGACGACGGCCATCCCAGCCACTTCGCGGTGGACCGGAACGGCATGCCGAAGAACGACACGGCCGTCGGGATCATCTACGAGGTCGCCGCGAAGTATCCGAACTTCCGGCCCGCGGCGACCTTCTGGGTCAACCGCGACCCGTTCGGCCTGCGGGACCGGGAGCAGCAGAAGAAGGCCGTGAAGTGGCTGCTGGACCACGGCTTCGAGGTGGCCAACCACACCTACACCCATGCCGATCTCCGCCGGCTGTCGAACAAGCGGGTCAGCGAGCAGATCGTCCGGGAGGAGCGGCTGCTCAAGAAGATCGGCGCGCCGCCCTCGACCACCTTCGCGCTGCCGTACGGCTCCCGCCCGAGGAAGCTGAGCCGGGCGCACGACGGGAAGTGGGACGGCACCCGGTACCACTTCGACGCCGTCTTCCTGGCCGGAGCGGAGCCCGCGGTTTCGCCCTACGCGAAAAGCTTCCCGCGCTACGCGATCCCGAGGATCCAGTCCAACGGAAAACGCGGGGACTGCCGGCGCTGGTGCACGACCTACTGGCTCGACTGGCTCGGGGAACACCCAAAAAAGCGTTACACCTCGGACGGGGATCCGGACCAGGTGTCCGTGCCGCGCAAACTCCGGGCAACGCTCTCGCCGGACCGTGCCAAGTCCGTGATCACGTACTAGGGGGAACGCCCGGTTGCCTCGGATTGACCCGGCTCGCCATGTCTCATATGCTGATCGCTGCGCTGTGGGCTCGCGCGCGTCACGGACGGAGCGGGCTCGCGCTCGGTCATCTGGTCGCTACCAGGAACAAACGGCACCCCGGTGAACGAAAACAGGCCCGCCGCGCTTCTGTCACAACGACATCTGTCCGGTTCGGAGCAATTCCACACATGACGAGCAGCACTGAGGCCACCTCGAGCACCCCGCAGGTAGCGGTCAACGACATCGGTTCCGAGGAGGCCTTCCTCGCCGCGATCGACGAGACCATCAAGTACTTCAACGACGGCGACATCGTTGAGGGCACCGTCGTCAAGGTCGATCGAGACGAGGTCTTGCTCGACATTGGCTACAAGACCGAGGGCGTCATCCCGTCCCGCGAGCTTTCGATCAAGCACGACGTCGACCCGGCTGACGTCGTCGAGGTCGGAGAGCACGTCGAGGCCCTGGTCCTCCAGAAGGAGGACAAGGAAGGCCGCCTCATCCTGTCCAAGAAGCGCGCCCAGTACGAGCGCGCCTGGGGCACGATCGAGAAGATCAAGGACGAGGACGGCATCGTCACCGGCACGGTCATCGAGGTCGTCAAGGGCGGCCTGATCCTCGACATCGGCCTGCGTGGCTTCCTCCCGGCCTCCCTCGTGGAGATGCGCCGGGTCCGCGACCTTCAGCCGTACGTCGGGCGCGAGCTCGAGGCGAAGATCATAGAGCTCGACAAGAACCGCAACAACGTGGTCCTGTCGCGCCGCGCCTGGCTTGAGCAGACCCAGTCCGAGGTGCGCCAGACGTTCCTCAACACCCTCCAGAAGGGCCAGGTCCGCAAGGGCGTCGTGTCCTCGATCGTCAACTTCGGTGCGTTCGTCGACCTCGGCGGCGTCGACGGTCTGGTGCACGTGTCGGAGCTGTCCTGGAAGCACATCGACCACCCGTCCGAGGTCGTCGAGGTGGGCCAGGAGGTCACCGTCGAGGTTCTCGACGTCGACATGGAGCGCGAGCGGGTCTCCCTGTCGCTCAAGGCGACGCAGGAGGACCCCTGGCAGCAGTTCGCCCGCACGCACCAGATCGGCCAGGTCGTGCCCGGCCGGGTCACCAAGCTGGTGCCGTTCGGTGCGTTCGTCCGGGTCGAGGAGGGCATCGAGGGCCTGGTCCACATCTCCGAGCTGGCCGAGCGCCACGTGGAGATCCCGGAGCAGGTCGTGCAGGTCGGCGACGAGATCTTCGTGAAGATCATCGACATCGACCTGGACCGCCGCCGCATCTCGCTGTCCCTCAAGCAGGCCAACGAGGGCGTCGGCGCCGAGGTCGAGTTCGACCCCACGCTGTACGGCATGGCGGCGACCTACGACGACCAGGGCAACTACATCTACCCCGAGGGCTTCGACGCCGAGACCGGCGAGTGGCTCGAGGGCTTCGACAAGCAGCGCGAGGAGTGGGAGCGGCAGTACGCCGAGGCCCAGGCCCGCTTCGAGGCGCACCGCTCGCAGATCGAGAAGGCCCGCCAGGAGGAGGCGGCGGCCAGCGAGGCCGCTCCGTCGTCCTACAGCGGCGGCGGCGAGTCCACCTCGCAGTCCTCCTCCACCGGCGGCGGCGCTCTCGCCTCCGACGAGGCCCTCGCGGCCCTGCGTGAGAAGCTGGCCGGCGGCCAGAGCTGACCCGCGGTCCCGACGGGCTGACACACGGCCCCGACGGACATCGGAACACCAAAGGAAAGGCCCCGCTTCGGCGGGGCCTTTCCGCTGTCCGCACCCGGCCCGCCGGTCGCACCGGGTTGATCGCCGATAGGGTGGCGGCGTGGTGGAGATCGCGCGGGCCGTGCCCGGGGACGCCGGGGAGATCCTGACCCTGCAACGGGCCGCGTACGTGACCGAGGCGCAGCTTTACGGCGACCCGTTCATCGCGCCGCTCGTGGAGTCGCTGGATCAGGTGCGTACGGTGATCGAGACGGCGATCGTGCTGAAGGCGACGGACGGCGGGCGGGTGGTCGGCGCGGTCCGGGGCCGGTTGTCCGGCTCGACCTGCCTGGTGGGCCGGCTCGTGGTCGCGCCCGACCGGCAGGGGCAGGGGATCGGCAGCGCGCTGCTGGCCGCGATCCACGAGGCGGTGCCCGAGGCGGCGGCGTTCGACCTGTTCACCGGGCATCTGTCGGAGGGGAACCTGCGCCTTTACCGGCGTCTCGGCTATCGGGAGACCCAGCGGGAGCGGGTGCAGGACCACCTGATGCTGGTCCACCTGCGGCGGGAGCCCCAGCCCGCCCGATAGGCTGCGGGGCGTGCTGAAGGTTGGGCTCACGGGCGGCATAGGTTCGGGCAAGAGCGAGGTGTCGCGCCGGCTGGCCGCGCGCGGCGCCGTCGTGGTCGACGCCGACAAGATCGCCAGAGAGGTCGTGGAACCCGGCACCCCCGGGCTCGCGCAGATCGTCGCGGCGTTCGGCGAGGAAGTCCTCCGCCCCGACGGCACCCTCGACCGGGAACGGCTCGGCTCGATCGTGTTCGCCGACACCGAGAAGTTGCGGGTCCTCAACGGGATCGTCCACCCCAAGGTGGGCGAGCGCAGTGAGCAACTGCAGCGGGAGGCGCCGGACGACGCGGTCGTCGTCTACGACGTGCCGCTGCTGGCCGAGAACAAGCTGGCTCCGCTGTACGACGTGGTGATCGTCGTGGACACGCCGGACGACGTGCGGCTGGAGCGGCTGCTGCGGTCGCGCGGCATGCCGGAGGCGGACGCCCGCGCCCGGATCGCGGCCCAGGCCTCCCGGGAGGACCGGCTGAGGATCGCCGACATCGTGATCGGCAACAGTGGTTCCCTGGACGAACTGGACGCCCAGGTCGACAAGGTCTGGCAGGACCTGACCGCCCGCGCCTTCTAGCAGCGCCGACGACCGGCGGAGCCGGGCGGCTCCGGCCGGGGAGCGGATGAGCGGTTCATCGCCCGCCACGTGGGCCGCCTTCCATGCGAATCTACATCGTAAAGGCGTCCGCGTGGCTTCCGTACAGTCCGCATGGCCGAAGGCCATCGCCCTGCCGGACCTTGACCTCGTCTGGCTAATGCCATTAGCCTCAAGGCTATGAGAATAAGCCTGGAGGACGGCGTGACCGAGAGCGGTGTGACACGGTTCCTGAAGATCGGAGAGGGCGAGATCGCGTACGACGTGATCGGGGAGGGCCCGCTGGTCGTGCTGGTCCCCGGGATGGGGGACAGCAGGCGCGCCTACCGGTTCCTCGCGCCCGTGCTGGCCGCCGCCGGGTACCGCGTGGCGGCCGTGGACCTGCGCGGGCACGGCGAGTCGAGCCTCGGCTGGGACTCCTACACCCGCACCGACACCGCGAACGACATCGTCGCCCTGATCGAGCACCTGGGCGGGCCCGCCGTCGTCGTGGGGCATTCGTTCGCCGGAGGGGCGGCCACCATCGCGGCGGCGCGGCGGCCCGAGCTCGTCGGCGCGCTCGTGGAGATCGGCCCGTTCACCCGGCCGCAGCAGCCCGACCTGGGCGGGTTGCTGCGCGACAGCGCCTACCGCCGCGGCATGCTGCTGCTGATGGGCGTGGCGATCTTCCGCAGCGCCGGGTTGTGGAAGAGCTACCTCGGCCACGCCTACCCTGGCGTCAAGCCGGCCGACTGGGCGGACTACCTGACCGCCCTGGGCGACGACCTGGCCAGGCCGGGCCGCATGGCCGTGCTCAGCGCGATGGGCACGGCCGCCCCGAAGGACGCCGGCGCGCACCTCGGCGGCATCCGCTGCGCCGCCCTGGTCGTCATGGGGTCTCGGGACCCCGACTGGGCCGACCCCCGCGCCGAGGCGGACGGCGTCGTCGCCGGCATGCCTGCCGGGCTGGGCAGGGTGGCGATGATCGACGGCGCCGGGCACTACCCGCACGCGCAGTACCCCGGCGAGGTCGCCGCCGCCGTGCTCGCGTTCCTCGAGGAGGAGGCCCGTGCCTAGGGCCGCGCTGTCCCCGGACGCCGTCGTCGCCCTCGCGCTGCGGCTGGTGGACGAGGAGGGCCCGGACGCGCTCACCCTGTCCGCGGTCGCCGGGCGGGCGGGAGTCGCCACCCCCTCGCTCTACAAGCACGTACGCGGGCTCGCCGAGCTGCGTGGCCTGGTCTCCGGGCGGGTGCTGGCGGAGCTGACCGAGATCGCGGCGGAGGCGGCGCTCGGCCGGTCGGGCGACGACGCGCTGCGCGCCCTAATGGACGGCTGGCGAGCGTACGCCGCCCGGCACCCGCACCGCTACTCGGTGCTGGTCCAGGCGCCGCTCCCGGAGACGGCCGAGGCGGGGGAGCGGCTCGTCGGCGTCCTCCTCGCGGCGCTGCGGGCGTACGGCCTGGAGGGCTCGGCGGCGATCCACGCGGTCCGCTGCCTGCGCGCCGTGACGCACGGGTTCGCCGTCCTGGAGGCGGAGGGTGCGTTCCGTCTCGCCGAGGACCTGGACGAGAGCTACGCCCTGCTGGCCCACATGGTCGTCTCCGGGCTCCGCACCGCCCGCGAAACGAGCATCACGAGCACCGAGCCGTCCGAGCGCTGACCCCCCGGCGGGTCAGAAGGGCTCGTCCAGGGCCAGCCGCCGGACCTCTGGCAGGTATTCGTCGAGCTCGCCCGGCTCGAACCGGCACATGCCGATCACGAACCAGAACTGGCCCGTCACGTCGCCCTCCAGCTTGTACAGCCCGTCAGGGGAGAAGGCGGCCCAGCCCTCCGGCAGGCCGAGCAGGGTCGTGCGGCGCCTGCGCCCCGGGACGTCCCACAGGATCACCACGCCGTCGTCCCCGCCGCTGGCGAGCAGGTCGCCCGAGGGATGGAACGCGACGGACCAGACGCGGCGGCCGTGGCCGGCGAGCGTGCCGACGCGCGCGCCGGTCGACGGGTCCCACAGGTGGACGGCGAGGTCGTCGCCGGCCGTGGCGAGCAGGTCGCCCGACGGGCTGAAGGCCGCCGTCCACAGCCGGCCGCCGCCGTCGAGCACGTGCGCGCACTCGCCGGAGGCGACGTCCCACAGGCGGGCGGTGCCGTCGTTGCTCGCGCTGACCAGCAGGTCGCCCGACGGGGAGAAGGCCACCGCGTAGACCCGGTCGCCGTGGCCGTCCAGCGTCGCCGTGCACGTGCCCGTCCGGAGGTCCCACAGCCGCGCCCTGCGGTCGTCGCAGCCGGTGGCGACGAACCGGCCGCCGGGGTCGAAGGCGATCGACCTGACCCGTCCCCGGTGCCCGGAGAGGTTCGCGACCTGCCGCCCGGTGGGGCGGTACCACAGCCGCACGCTGTCGTCGTCGTTGGCGGTGGCCAGCAGTTCCCCGTCGGGGCTGAACGCCTCGGCCCAGACATGGTCGGTCTCCACGTTGAGCTCGCGCTCGTACACCCCCGCCACCGGGTTCCACAGGTAGACCCCGCCGTCGTTGCTCGCGGTCGCCAGCAGCGGGCCGGCCGGGCTGAAGACGGCCGACACCAGCCGGTCGGCCGTCCCGGTGAGCGAGCGCAGGCGCCGTCCCGTCGCCGGGTCCCACAGGCGTACGTAACCGTCGTTGCCGCAGGCGGCGAGCATGCCGCCGTCGGCGGAGAAGCGGACCGAGGTGATGCGGCGGCCGTGCCCGCGCAGCGTCTGCGCGCACTGGCCGGTGCGCGGGTCCCACAGGCGGGCGGTGCCGTCGTTGCTGCTGGTCGCGAGTTGCCGGCCGTCCGGGCGGAAGGCGAACGGCCACACCGATCCCCGGTGCCCGGTCAGCTCGGCCCGCGCCTGGGCGGTGACGGGGTCCCAGATCCGTACGACGCCGTCGCTGTCACCGGTGGCGAGCAGTTCCCCGGTGGGGTCGAACAGCACCTGGTAGACCGCGCCGCGGTGCCCCGGCAGGCTGCCGGCCGCCTCGCCCGTGACCGGGTCCCACAGCCGTACGGCCCCCTCGGTGTCACCGGAGGCGAGCAGCCGGCCCTCCGGGTGGAAGGCGAGGGAGTAGATCCGCCCGGGGTGGCCGGTCAGCTCGTGCAGCGCGGCGCCGGAGCGGGGGTCCCAGAGGCGCAGCACGCCCTGCCCGTCGCCGGCGGCCAGGCGGGTGCCGTCGGGGCTGAGCACCAGCCGGTAGACGGCTCCGCTGTGGCCACGCAGATGATGGCGCACCTGCCCGGTGGCGAGGTCCCACACGCGGATCACCCCCGCGCGGTCGCCGGTCACCAGCAGCCCGGGCAGGAAGACGGCGGTGTAGATCGGGGCGGTGTGGCCCGGCAGTTCCCGCACGAGCTCTCCGGACGCCCAGATCCGCACGACCCCGTCGGCGCCGCCGGCCGCGATCAGGTCGCCGGAGGTCACCACGGGCCACACCCCCTCGGGGTGGCCGTGCAGGACGTGGGACGGCGCTCCGGTGTGGGGGTCCCACACCCGCACGGTCCCGTCGCTCGCGCCGGTCACCAGCCCGGCCTCGCCGTAGGCGACCTTGTAGACGCGGCCGCGGTGGCCGTGCAGCGTGCGCAGCGCCGACCCGGTGACGGCGTCGCAGACCAGCACGCCGCCGTCCTCCCCGCCGAGCGCGAGCACGCCGCCGTCGGGGTGGTAGGCGACCGGCTCGGGCAGGCGGCTGCTCTCGAAGTGGTAGCCGTACGGGACGCCCACGACGGCGGGGGCGGGCTCGGCGCCGACCGCGTCGCCCGCTCGTCCGGGGCCGCCGGGCCCGGCCGGTACGGCGGGTGCGACGGCCGCGCCGCGCAGTTCCGGCGCGGCGAAGGGGACGCCGGTGGAGCCGATGAGCGCGGCCCGGTCCCAGCGGCTGCCCTCGACGGCGACGTCCCGCAGGTCGGCGCGGGCGAGCCGGGCCCGGGTGAGGTCCGCGCCGCGCAGGTCCGCGCCCACCAGCACGGCCTCGTCCAGGCGGGCGCCGGCCAGCCGGGCGTCCCTCAGCACGGCGTGGGAGAGGTCGGCCCCGACGAGCCGGGTGTCGGTCAGGTCGGCGCCGGTGAGGTCGACGCCCTGCAGTTCGCGGTACGACAGGTCCTCGCCGCTGAGCCGCGCCCCGCGCAGGTCGGTGCGCGCCGAGGTGCGCAGCCGGGTCGTCACCTTGATGGCGTTGGCCCGGGCGACGTCGCCGGAGGCGGGGGAGGCGAGCGTCCTGGCCGCCCACGCCTGCAGCCGTGACGCGTCGGCGAGGTCGCACAGGAAGTCGACGGTCAGCGTGGACAGCGGCCGCAGGCCCAGCCAGGCGGAAGGCCCGCCGGGGGGCCCGCCCGGAGGACCGCCGAGCGACTCCGCCAGATGACGGGCGACCAGCCACTCCGCGACCGAGGCGTGGATGAAGCCGAACAGCCCCTCGTCGGTGCGGACGAGCAGGCTGCCGGCTCCGACCGCGTGCACGGCCTGCTCGGGCGTCAGCCGCGCGGCCCCCGCCGCCCCGCCCGATCCGTACGGCACGGGGACCTGCGGGTCGGCGGCCAGGCCGGTGAGCGTGTCGGCGGCCTCGGCCAGCTCGGCCGGCCGCAGGTAGGTCTCGCCGGTCTCCCACAGCCGCAGCGCGAGGGTGGTCGTGGCCCGCCACAGCTCCTCACGGGTGAGCCCGCCGGGGGCCCCGGCCACGCCTCCGACCCGCTCCTCCTCGAAGGCCAGCCAGGTGTCGAGGATCTCCTGGTAGAGGCCGGCGGCGCTGATCGTCTCTCCGGCCCGGGCGACGGCGCGCAGCCGCTCCTCCGGCAGGTCGGCGATGAAGCTCAGCATGCGGGGGTTGTGGGCCAGGCCGAGCAGGTCGGCGATGCCGGTGAGCAGGGCCATCCGGTCGTCGGCCGCCTCCCGCGAGCCGTACCGGTTGACCAGGTAGGCGCGGATCTGCTCCTCGGTGAACTCCTCGATGCCGAGCACCCGGCGGTTGGGCAGCAGGCCGACCTTCTCGCCGAGCGCGGTCATCACCTGGCTGCGCGACTTGAAGTGCTGGGTCCGCCCGGCCACCACGATCTTGGCCTTGTCCTCCGCCGCGCGCAGCAGGGTGTCCAGGTGGTCGGCCGCCCGCTCGTACGTCACCCGGGTGACCAGCTCGTCGAACCCGTCGAACAGCAGCACGATGCGGCCCTGGCGCAGCATGTAGTGGAACGCCTTGAGGTCGATCAGCTCCTCGCCGTGGTTGGCGAGGTGCGCCGCGACCAGCCCGGCGACCGAGTGCGCCTTGTCGAGGGCGCGCAGCTCGATCAGGATCGGGATGAGGTGCGGCAGCTCGGCGGGGATGCGCCGGGCCACCTCGCGCAGCGAGAACGTCTTGCCCCGGCCGAAGTCGCCGAGCACGAGCACGAACCGCCCGTGGTCGGCCGCGAGCAGCCGCATCAGCTCGCCGCCGAGGTCGTCGCGCACCTCGCCGCCGTTGCGGTCGAGCTCGCGGAACCGCTGCGGCACGTACAGCTCCGGCGGGTAGCGGCGGTCGCCGCGCAGCCGCGCGGTCTGCCCGGCGACGTACGCCGACAGGTCGAGCAGGCCCTGGAACTCGGTGAAGCTGCGCAGGCGCAGCCCGCGCCGCAGGGCGTCGTCGCGTAACGCCCGGGGCGGCGGCGGGCCCTGGTAGATCAGCTCCGCCGCGTGCTCCAGCCCCGCCGCGTGGACGTGCCCGAGGAACGCCTCGACGTGCTCCTCGCCCGGCTCCCCGGCGTGCGCGCCGACGAGGACCTGCCGGACGAAGCCGTCCTCGGGGTGCGTGACGAGCAGGCGCGGCGGGTCCCCGGCCACCCGTTTGATCTTGGCGCGTTCGAACCGGGTCTCGCAGACCTCGGCGATGAGGTCGAGCAGCAGGTCGGCCGGGCCGGCGGGCTCCTCGGGGGCCTCCTCCGGCGGCTCCGCGACCGGCGGCGGAGGGCTCTGCGGGCGCCATCCGCGCCAGTGGTAGGGCAGGACCTCCGGCTCGCGCAGCTCCGGCCGGTCGCGGGTCCACCGGCGCAGCCCCTCGGGCGTGAACTGGAGGATCTGGTGCCGTCCCGGAGCGAGCGCCGGCACGCACGGCAGGCCGTTCAGCTCCCCGGCCTCGGCCGGATCGCCGCGCCGGGCGTCCCGCCCGTGGACGAGCAGGTCGAGCCGGGACCCCAGCAGGCGCTCCAGGGTGTCGGCGTCACGCAGGCCGGGGCGCGGGGGATGGGCGACGACGCCGATCCGCAGCCATCCCTCGTACGCCCGCAGCCGCTCGGCGAACCACGCCGCCTGGGCCTCGCCGACGAAGCCGTGGGCGTCCTCCTCGCGGTGGCTCATCGCGATGGTCGAGTTGATCCCGGCGACGACCGTGCGAAGCTCGGGCAGCTCGAACAGCGTCCACGGCTGGGCGCTGTCGAAGGCGGGGCCGTCGAGCCCCTGGTAGAGCTCGCCGAAGAGGGTGGAGAAGTGCCGCCACTTCGGCCAGTAGGGCGGCTGCGGGCGCACGTCGTCGGCCTCGCAGGTGGCGAAGTAGGCCCGGCAGGCCGCCTTCGTGACGTCGCGCGGCCCGGGGACGACGGCCAGCCGTCCGGGTTCGAGCCCGAGCAGCACGCGCAGCCCGGTGAGGAACGCCAGGGCCTGCTCGCACTCGCGGATGCTGCCCGACTCGGTGAGGTCTCCGGTCACCACGAGCAGGTCGGGCCGGGGCACCCCGGCGTCGGCGAGGCGGGTCAGGTCGGCCCACACGCTCGCCTGCAACTCGCCCGCGTCGAGCGGCTCGTCCGCCTCCGCCAGCCCGCGCCCGAAGCGCGGCCCGGCGACGTGCAGCACGGTGACCGACGACGCGCCGCCCGCGCGCTCGGCCGTCGGGAAGGCCGGCTCGGCGGCCGGGGACCGCCGCGCCCGGGGGATCCGTACGGCGGGCGGGGGGTCGGCGGGCGGCCGGAGGGCACGCGGGCCGTGCGAGCCGTGCGGACCCGGTGAGCCGTCGGCGGACCCGGCCGGGAACCGGGGCGCCTCGTCCGGTTTCGCCCGTCCGGCCAGAGCCTGCCTGATCCGGGTGAGCAACAGCCGCCGCGCCTCGCCGGGGTCGGTCACGCCGAGGAGGTCGACCCAGGTGATCGTGGAGAGCAGCCCGTCGAGCGGGCAGTCCTCCAGCCGGACCGTCACGAGCTTGTTGGACGGGTTGTCCGGATCGGCGCGCAGCGCCGCCTGCCACTCCAGCCTGCCGTACCGAGACCCCAGATAGTTGCGGGTGAGCACGGCGACGACCAGGTCGGCCTCGCTGACGCCGCGGTCCATGAAGTCGATGAAGTTGGTGCCGGGCACGAAGTCCCACGCCTGGAGCATCGTGCGGTAGCCGGCGGCTTCGAGCTGCCAGGCGATCCACGTCGCCCACCGCTCGTCGGCGGGGGAGTAGCTGACGAAGATCTCCGTTCTGGCGTCCCCGCGCCCGCTCATGCCGCCCCCTCAACCGGCGGCCCGGGCCTGCGTACCGCCCGTTGCCTGGTGATTCGCCGGCTCATGCCCTGATCGCCGCAATCGCCCATCGGCAGCCCCCATCGACGTGCGTCATGGGGCCCAGTATTCCCGCTGTCACCGACGGTTTGGAGGGGTTCGATCATCTCGCCCCCGGGGGATAGGGTGTCCGCGTGGCGAGTGGGCTGCGGCGGCTGAGCGTTCTCGACTGGATCAGGTTCGGGCTGCTCGCGGCGGGCCTGGTGTTCGTGGCCACCGGCCTGCTGCCGGCCGAGACGGCCAGGGAGAGCGTCGGGCGCATCGCGCCCCTGCTGCTGTTCCTCGGCGCGGTCATCGTGCTCGCCGAGCTGACCAAGGAGGCGCGGGTCTTCGACGTGATCGCGACCCGCATCGCGATCGTCGGCCGGGGCAGCTACGCGAGCCTCTTCCTGCTGTGCGCGGCGTTCGCCTCTCTGGTCACGATATTTCTGAACCTGGACACGACGGCCGTCCTGCTGACGCCGGTCATGCTGGCCCTGGCGCCCCGCGCGAAGATCGCCCCGCTGCCGATGGTGATGACCACGGTGTGGCTGGCCAACACCGCGAGCCTGCTGCTGCCGGTCTCCAACCTCACCAACCTGCTCGCCATGAACCGCGTCGCGCTGACCACGCAGGAGTTCGCCGCGCGCATGTGGGCGCCCCAGCTCGTCTCGATCGCGGTCACGATGGCCTTCCTCTGGGTGTTCTTCTGGCGGCGCGGCGAGCGGGGCGAGGACCGGTACGAGCCGCCGCCGCCGGTCCCGGTGCCCGACCGGGTGCTGTTCGGCGTCTCGGGGGTGGCCTGCCTGCTGTTCATCGCCGCGATCCTGGCGGGCGTCGAGATCGGCGTCGCGGCCCTCGTCGCGGCGGTCGCGGTGGTCGCCGCCTTCGCCTGGCGCGACCGGGCGAAGCTCGTGTGGAGCCTGATCCCCTGGCGGCTGCTGGTCTTCGTCACCGGCCTGTTCCTCGTGGTCCCGACGCTCAGCCGTCTCGGCCTGGCGGACGTGATGCGCGCGCTCGTCGGCGTGGGCGGCGACGGAGACGGCGCCTACCGCGCGGCCGCCGCCGGGGCCGCGCTGTCCAACGTGGTCAACAACCTCCCGGCGTACGTCGCGGGCGAGCAGGTCATCCCCGCGGCCAACCACACGCAGTTGCTGTCGCTTCTCGCGGGCACCAACCTCGGCCCGGTGATCACGCCGTGGGGGTCGCTCGCGACCCTGCTGTGGTTCGAGTGGTGCCGCCGGGGAAACGTGCGGGTGCCGCTGGCCAAGTTCGTCGTCACCGGCGCGGGCCTCGCCGTGACCGGCCTCGCCGCGACGGTGACCGTCCTGGTCCTCACCGGCTGAGCGCCCCGCCACGCGGTCCCGGCCAGGCGGCGTACGCGTGGAACGCCGCGGCTATGGACACCCCTGAGAACGACACGGGAAAAAGTTGTGGAAATCCTCATGGGTCATACGGGTGGTCCTGGTATGGGATCGTCCCGTGACAGATGAACAGCGCCCATCGCGGCGGCGTCTCCCCGCGGGAGACATCGCCAGGGTCAGCGTCTTCGCCGCGCTGATCGCCGTGCTCGGCCTGCCGGGCACGCTGAACGCCTTCGGCGACGTGGTGCCGATCACGTTGCAGACGTTCGGCGTCATGCTCGCCGGGGCGATCCTCGGCACCTGGCGGTCCGCCCTCGCCGTCGCGGTCCTCCTCGTGCTGGTCGCCGCGGGGCTCCCGCTGCTCGCCGGCGGACGCGGCGGCCTCGGCGTCTTCGCCGGCCCCTCGGCCGGCTTCCTGGTCGGCTGGCTTCCCGGGGCGGCCCTGACCGGCTGGATCGTCGAGCGCGGCGGCCGCGCCCCGGGCACGATGCGGATACTCGCCGCCTGCCTGGCGGGCGGCGTCGGTGTGGTCTACCTGTGCGGCATCCCCGTGCAGGCGCTGGTCACCGGTCTCTCCCTGGGCAAGACCGCCCTGCTCAGCGCCACGTTCCTGCCCGGCGACCTGATCAAGGCGGTGCTGGCGGCGGTCGTGGCGCGGGGCACCCAGCGGGCCTACCCGGACGCGGTCCCGGCGGTGCACCGCGAGCGGCTGCGGGCCGGGGGACGGTGATCCGCCCGTGCCGGTAGCCGACCGGGTCCTGCGCCACGCCGCCGGCCGTCCGCACCACGTCGCGGTGTCCGGTCCCGGGGGCGACCTGACCTACGCCGAGCTCGCCGGCCGCGCCGGACGGGCCGCGCGTCACCTGCGCGACCGGGGGGCCGGGCGCGGCGCGCTGGTCGCGGCCGGTCAGGCCGACCCGGTGGCCCTGCTCGTCGCCGTGCTCGCCTGCGACCTCGCGGGGGTCACGCCGCTGCTCTGCGACCACACGTGGAGCGAGGAGCGGCGCGAGCAGGTCATGGCGGCGGTGCCCGTCACCGCCCGATTCGACGCCCCGCTGCCCGGTGCGGACGGCCCGCCCGTACGGCACGATCCGGGCCCGGACGACCTGACCTGGGCCTGTTTCAGCTCCGGCAGCACCGGAAGGCCGCGCGCTCTGGTGCGCACCCGCTCCTCCTGGACCGGGTCGTTCGCCCACCTGGACGAGCTGACCGGGATCGGCCCGGACGACGTCGTGCTGATCCCCGGCCCACTGGTCTCCTCCCTGTACGGCTTCGCGGCGGCGCACACCCTGGCGTCGGGCGCCACCGCCGTGGTGCCCGGCCGGTGGTCTCCCGCGGCGCTGGCCGGGCAGCTGCGCCGGGCGACCGCCGTCCACGTGGTGCCCCACCGGCTGCCGGCCGTGCTGGACGCACTGGAGGCGACCGGCGGCCCGCTGCGCACGGCCGTGGTCGGCGGGGCCGCCCTGGACCCCGCCGCCCGGACCCGGGCGGCGGAGGCCGGAGTGCGTGTGGTGTCCTATTACGGCGCGACCGAGCTGTCGTTCGTCGCCGTGGACGCCGACGGCAGCGGGCTGCGGCCATTCCCCGGCGTCGAGATCGACGTCAGGCCGGAGCCCGGGCACTCCCTGGGCGAGGTGTGGGTGCGTTCCCCCTGGCTGTGCGAGGGCTACCTGGCGGGCGCCGCCGGCCCCCTGCGCCGGGACGGCGACGGCTGGACGACGGTCGGCGACCTCGCCGAGCCGTACCGGCCGGGCGGCGTCCTGCGGCTGCGCGGCCGCGGCGACGGCGCGATCCAGACCGGCGGCGCCACGGTGGTGCCCGAGGACGTCGAGGAGGTGCTCAGGAAGGTGCCGGGAGTGAACGACGTGGTCGTGGTCGGCACGCCGCACCCGTACCTCGGCGCGGTCGTCACCGCCGTCGTCGAAGGCGCCGTAGAGGGCGCCGTCGGGGCCGTCGTGCGGACCGGCGGACTTTCCCGGGCGGCTCTGGAGGAGGTGGCGCGCGCCGAACTCGACCCGGCGCAGCGCCCCCGGCGCTGGTACGCCACCGGGTCCCTGCCCCGCACGCCCGCCGGGAAGCCGGCCCGCGGCCTGCTCGCCGCCCACCTCGCCGCCCGTTTCACCGGCGACCCGGAGAGCGGCTCCGCGAGCCGAGGCCCCGAGAGCGGTGGCCCCGAGAGCGATGGTCTGGGAAGCGGCGCGGTGATCGGCGACGCGGAGATCTGGCGGCTCGGCTGAGATGGACGACCAGCCGGTGATCGTGGCGGCCCGCCGTACCCCCATCGGCACCGCCGGTCACGCCTTCGCGACCGTGCCGGTCCACCGGCTCGCCGCGCCCGTCGTCGAGGCGGTGGTCCGCGACGCCGCGCCTCTCGGCGTTCCGGTGGACGACGTGGTGCTGGGCAACTGCACGGGCCCCGGCGGCAACCTGGCGCGGGTCTGCGCGCTGGCCGCCGGGCTGGGGCCGGAGGTGCCGGGCGTCACCGTCGACCGGCAGTGCGGCAGCGGGCTCGCCGCGATCCTGCTGGCGGCCCAGGCCGTGCGGTGCGGGGAGGCCGCCCTCGTCGTCGCCGGCGGGGCCGAGAGCGCCTCGACCGCGCCGCTGCGGGTCCGCAGGCGGGAGGGCGAGCCGGGCGTGCCGTACGAACGGGCGCCGTTCGCCCCGGAGGGTCACCCGGACCCCGACATGGGCCCGGCGGCGGAGGCGCTCGCGGCCGCGTACGGCGTGACCAGGGAGCGCCAGGACGCCTACGCCCGCCGGAGCCACGAGCGGGCGCTGGCCGCCCGCGCGGCGGGCCGGTTCGCGCGGGAGGTCGTCCCGATCGGCGGCCGGACCGACGACCAGCGGCCGCGCGTCCTGCGGCCCGCGTCGCTGGCCCGGCTGCCCGCCGCGTTCGTGCCGGGCGGCACGGTGACGGCCGGCAACTCCTCCCCGGTTAGCGACGGCGCCGCGGCCGTGGCCGTCGTGCCGGAGCGGCTGCGCGCGGCGGCCGGCCTGCCCGGCCTGCGCCTGCTGGCCGGGACCGTGACCGGCTGCGACCCCGCGCTGCCCGGATGGGGGCCGGTGCCCGCCGTACGGCGGGTGCTGGAGCGGACCGGGACGGACCTGGCGCGGGTGGCGGCGGTGGAGATCGTGGAAGCGTTCGCGGCGCAGGTGCTCACCGTCACCGACGCGCTCGGTCTCGACCCGCTCGGCGCGGACGCGGACCGGGTCTGCGCCGACGGCGGCGCGCTCGCCCTCGGCCATCCCTGGGGCGCGACCGGCGCCGTCGTGGTGACCCGGCTGTTCGGCCGGCTCCTCGGGGAGGGAGCGCCGCCGGGCACGCTGGGCCTGGCGGCGGTCGCGGTCGGCGGCGGTCTGGGGATCGCCGCCCTGTTCGAGGTGGTCTGAGTGATCCGGCTGACGGACGTCCATGTGCGGCTCGGGCAGCGGGAGGTGCTGCGCGGCGTCACGGCCACGCTGACCGAGCGCCGGGTGGGGGTGATCGGGGCCAACGGCTCGGGCAAGAGCACGCTCGCCCGCCTGCTCAACGGCCTGGTGCTGCCGTCGTCGGGCACCGTCACGGTGTCCGGGCTCGACACGCGCCGCCACGCGGCCCGGATCAGGCGCGGCGTCGGGTTCCTGTTCACCGACCCCGACGCGCAGATCGTGATGCCGACGGTGGCCGAGGACGTCGCCTTCTCGCTGCGGCGCAAGGGCCTGCCGCGCGAGGAGACCGAGCGCCGGGTGCGGGAGACGCTGGAGCGGTACGGCCTCGCGGACCACGCCGACCACCCCGCCCACCACCTGTCCGGCGGGCAGAAGCAGTTGCTCGCCCTCTGCTCGGTCCTGGTGCTCGAACCGGAGATCCTCGTCATGGACGAGCCCACCACCCTGCTCGACCTGCGGCACTCCCGGCAGGTCGCGGGCGTGCTGCGGACCCTGTCCCAGCAGGTGGTGGTGGTCACCCACGACCTCGCGCTGCTGGAGGACTTCGACCGCGTGCTCGTGGTGGACCAGGGCCGCGTCGTCGCCGACGCCGATCCCGCGACCGCGATCGGCCACTACCGGAAGATGATGGCGTGAAGGGCCTCACCGGCGCCTACGTGCCGGGCGGCTCGCCCCTGCACCGGCTGCCCGCAGGCGTCAAGCTCGCCGGGCTCGCCGTGTGCTGCACGGTGCTCCTGCTGCTGCGCCCGCCCGCCGCGCTGGCGGCGGCCGCCGTCGTCGTGGCGGCCCTGTACGCCGTGTCGGGCGTGGGCGCGGCGGCGGCCTGGGCGCAGGTGCGGCCGGTCCGCTGGTTCGCCCTGGTCCTGTTCGGGATGCAACTGGTGGTCGCGGACCTGTCCGGCGCGGTGTCGTCCACGCTCCGCGTCGTACTCGCGATCGCCCTCGCCGGGCTGGTCACCCTCACGACGCGCACCAGCGATCTCATGGCGTTCCTGGAGCGGTGCCTCGCCCCCGCGAGGTTCGCCGGGCTCGACCCGTTCCGCCTGTCGCTGCTGCTGTCTCTCACGCTGCGCAGCGTGCCGGTCGTCGCGGAACTGGCCACCCGGGTCAGGGAGGCCCAGCGCGCCAGAGGCGTCGAACGGAGCCCGCGCGCCTTCGCCGTCCCGCTCGTGGTGGGCGCCCTGCGGCACGCCGACGCCCTGGGCGAGGCGCTCGCCGCCCGCGGCCTGGACGACTAGACCGGGGGGAGGGCGGGAGCGAGGCGGCGGGCCTCGGCGACCAGGTCGAGGAGGTCGCCGACCAGGGCGGGCGGCGCGGCGACGAAGCTGCGGTCCTCGGGCGGTCCCTCGGCGGACGCCTCGAAGGGCCTTCCGTCGAACCCCCGGATCTCCACCCCGGCCTCCCGCGCGATCAGCGCACCGGCGGGCAGGTCGAGACCCTCGGCGTGATAGCCGATCATGCCGTCGATGTCGCCGCGGGCGAGCATCGCCCAGCACAGCAGCGGCGCCCACAGCTGGAGCACCCGCCGGGCGCGGACCTCCATCGTCATCCTCAGCGACCGCGCCGCCCGGTCGCGCCGGGAGACCCCGTGGCCCTGCGTCCAGCCCAGCACCGGGCCGTGCGGGAGGGCCCGCCGTGGCGGCCCGGTCAGCCGCCCCGCGGGCCCGGACGCCCCGGCGTCGCGTACGGCCGACCAGGTGTGGCCGGACACCGGTTCGTGGACGACGCCCACCACCGGGCGGGAGCCCGCGCACAGCGCCAGGCCCACGACGTACGCCGGGAGGCCGATCGCCACGTTGTTGGTGCCGTCGAGGGGATCGACCAGCCAGGTCCACCCTCCGCCCGCCGGGTCGTCCCCGGGGCGGCCCGCGGGCGGGCCGGGATCGGATCCGGCGTGGACCCCCGACTCCTCGGCCACGATGCGGTGGGCCGGGAACGCCGCCCGGACACGTTCGATGATCAGCTTCTCGGCGGCCAGGTCGAGGTCGGTCACGACGTCGCCCGACGCGCCCTTCGGCCGGGCGACGGCCGCGCCCGGCACGCTCTCCCTGAGCATCGACCCGGCGGCCAGGGCGGCCTCCACGGCTATCCGCCTTGCGTGTTCGAGGTCCACAGGCTTCTCCTGGCCAGCTCGGCGGCACGTGCGGTCTCGGCGGCGTCGAGGCGTTCCCGCCTGACGTGGTGGAGGGGCGTGGCGAGCGGGCCGAGCGACAGGTCTCCCCGTTCCGGCCTGACGCGGCCGAGGGCCACCGTGGCGGCCTCGCCGTCCTCGGGGATGACGCTGCTGTGGAAGGCGCCCGCGACGAGCGTGTAGGTGTCTCCCGCGCCGAAGAGATCGGCGCGCCCGGGGGCGTACCTGACCGTCCTGCCGGTGGGCCGCAGGACGTCGCCCTCAGGGCTGCTGACCACCTCGAACACGCGGTGGGTGGGGGACTCGGCCGTGTCGGTCAGCGCGGCGTGGACGTTGCGCACCTGGCCGTACAGGACGTGGCTGATCAGGTCCCAGCTGTGGCAGTGGATCTGCGAGGTGGTGCTGCGCGCGGGCCGCGCGGCGGAGGTCCAGATGTGCACGCACACCCCGATGCCGCCGTCGCGTTCCACGGGCAGGCAGAGGAACCCGAGCGGATGCCGCACGCCGAGGACCGGGGTGCCGCCCGCCGCGATCTCGGTGAGCACGCCGAGCGCCCACTCGCGGGCGTTCCCGCCCGTCAGCACGCCGAGCACCTCCCGATATCTCATGGCCGGCGGCTCACGGCGCGTACGGGTCCTTGGCGCGCAGGGCCTTGCGGGTGACGTCGACCACGTCCCGGTCGGTGAACGACTTGGGCAGGGGCAGCTCGACGCCGTCGAACAGCCGGCGTACCTCCTCGACCGTCGGCTCGTCGCTCAGCTGCACCGACCGGTAGCGGTCGATCGGCAGACGGCGGGCCTGCTCGAAGCTGGTGCGCAGCTCGGCGCCGCAGCTTCCGTAGAAGAACGAACCGCTGTAGGCGATGATCGCCCGGTTGGGGTCCTCGGAGGTCATGATGAGGGCGTGGTCCGACATGTCCCAGCGGAAGGTCGTCATGACCGGGGACAGCCCGACCGCGATGTCGAGCAGGCCGTACCGCTGGCGGTACCAGAACGCGGCCAGGACGCTCGCGTACGACTCCTTCCTGGCGCGTTCGGTCGTCCACATCTCGCCCGTGCCGTCCGGGCGGTCCGACAGCGACCTTCGGTAGTGCGCGTAGCTCTCGCACACCGCCTCGTCGGTGGGGTCGATGATCTCCATCCGGATCGTGAGGTGCCGCCGGTCGCGCCGCGCGGCGGCCACGCACTCGGGGAGCGTGACGGCGCGCATGTAGGTGCCGGTGCCGCCCTTGAACGTCCAGTGGTCGGTGCCCCGCCGCGCGTCGGCGTGCGCCTGGGCGATCTCGTGCCGGCTGCCGAGGATGCGGATGACCGCCATGTCCTCCAGCGCCCTGCGGGTGCCCGCGACCAGCTCCTCCAGCTGGTCGAGGCGGCCGAGACGCTCGGGCAGCCGCGCCAGGACGCCGGAGGTGGCGTGCATGGCCTCCTCGACCGGCTCCTGCCGGGCGCGGTCACGCAGCAGCGCGGTCGCCACCAGGGCCAGGACGACCAGCGTGGTGCCGCTGACGAGCTGCGACTTGACCTTGTCGGACAGGACGTCGTCGGGCAGCACGCCGAGCACGCCCACCACCACGGCCAGCACCAGGGCGATGGCGCCGTCGACGTTCTTGCCGGCCCACGCGGCGGCCTGGCCCACGGCATCTCGCAACCCCGCCATAGGTCCGCCCCGCCATCCCGTGCTTGCCGGCATCCCGTGATCCCCGGCTGGCATCGTAACGAGAGCGTCATGCCCCGGCAAAGGTGCGGCGGGGTGACGTGCGGCTGCCCCTCGCGCCAGGCCGTGGGCGGGACCCCGGCGTGCGGAGGGGACCGGAAATGTCGGTGGCCGCGCGTAGGTTATGGAGTGTGAACGGCGGCGGGCCGGGCGCGTCCCCGGTTCCCGCCCGGCGGGCGGGGCGAGCGAGGAGCTGAGCGGCGATGACATCCATGATGGACCTGAAGCGCAGGGTCGCGCCCTTCCAGGTCGTCACCGACATGACGCCGTCCGGCGACCAGCCCACGGCGATCGCGGAGCTGGAGCGCCGGGTTGACGCCGGAGAGAAGGACACGGTCCTGCTCGGCGCGACCGGCACCGGCAAGACGGCCACGGTCGCGTGGCTCATCGAGCGGGTCCAGCGGCCGACGCTGGTCATGCAGCCGAACAAGACGCTCGCCGCCCAGTTCGCCAACGAGCTGCGCGAGATGCTGCCGAACAACGCGGTCGAATACTTCGTGTCGTACTACGACTACTACCAGCCCGAGGCGTACGTCCCGCAGAGCGACACCTACATCGAGAAGGACTCCTCGATCAACGAGGAGGTCGAGCGGCTGCGTCACTCGGCCACCTGGTCGCTGGTGTCCCGGCGCGACGTCGTGGTGGTCGCCTCGGTCTCCTGCATCTACGGCCTGGGCACCCCGCAGGAGTACGTCGACCGGATGGTCAAGCTCAAGGTCGGCCAGCAGATGGACCGCGACCAGCTGCTGCGCAAGCTCGTCGACATGCAGTACGCCCGCAACGACCTCGCCTTCACCCGGGGGACGTTCCGGGTGCGCGGCGACACGGTCGAGGTCATCCCGGTCTACCAGGAGCTGGCCGTCCGCATCGAGATGTTCGGCGACGAGATCGAGAAGCTCGCGACGCTCCACCCGCTGACGGGCGAGGTCGTCGCCGAGGACGAGGAGCTGCACATCTTCCCCGCGTCGCACTACGTGGCCGGCCCCGAGCGGATGGAGCGGGCCATCGGCGGCATCGAGGCCGAGCTCGCCGAGCGGCTGGCCGAGCTGGAACGGCAGGGCAAGCTGCTGGAGGCCCAGCGGCTGCGCATGCGCACCACCTACGACATCGAGATGATGCGCCAGGTCGGCACCTGCGCCGGCATCGAGAACTACTCCCGGCACATCGACGGACGTGGGCCCGGGACGGCGCCGCACACGCTGCTCGACTTCTTCCCCGACGACTTCCTGCTCGTGCTGGACGAGTCACACCAGACCGTCCCGCAGATCGGCGCCATGTACGAGGGGGACGCCTCGCGCAAGCGGACCCTCGTCGACCACGGGTTCCGCCTGCCGTCGGCCATGGACAACCGCCCGCTGAAGTGGGAGGAGTTCCTGGAGCGCATCGGCCAGACCGTCTACCTGTCCGCCACCCCGGGGCCGTACGAGCTGGGCCGCAGCAAGGGCGACGTGGTCGAGCAGGTCATCCGCCCGACCGGCCTGGTGGACCCCGAAGTGGTCATCAAGCCGACCAAGGGCCAGATCGACGATCTCATGGAGGAGATCCGGGCCCGGGCGGAGCGGGACGAGCGGGTCCTGGTCACCACCCTCACCAAGAAGATGGCCGAGGACCTGACCGACTACCTGCTCGAGAACGGCATCCGGGTCCGCTACCTGCACAGCGAGGTCGACACGCTTCGCCGCATCGAGCTGCTGCGCGAGCTGCGGATGGGCGAGTTCGACGTGCTCGTCGGCATCAACCTGCTGCGTGAGGGCCTCGACCTGCCCGAGGTGTCGCTGGTGTCGATCCTCGACGCAGACAAGGAGGGCTTCCTGCGGTCGGAGACCTCGCTGATCCAGACCATCGGCCGCGCGGCGCGAAACGTGTCCGGCCAGGTCCACATGTACGCCGACAAGGTCACCCCGAGCATGGAGCGGGCGATCGAGGAGACCAACCGGCGCCGGGCCAAGCAGGTCGCCTACAACGAGGCCAACGGCATCGACCCGCAGCCGCTGCGCAAGAAGATCGCCGACATCCTCGACAGCCTGGTCCGCGAGGACGCCGACACCGCCCAGCTTCTCGGCGGCGCCGGGCGTCAGCAGTCACGCGGCAAGGCGCCGGTGCCGGGGGTCGCGTCCCGCGGCGCGGGCCAGCACGCGAAGGCGATCGCGGGCGAGATGCCCCGCGCCCAGCTGGAGTCGCTGATCGAGTCGCTCACCGAGCAGATGCACACCGCCGCCGCCGACCTGCAGTTCGAGGTGGCCGCCCGGCTGCGCGACGAGATCAAGGAGCTCAAGCGGGAGGTCCGCGACATGCGCGAGGCCGGCGTGAAGTAACGCCCCCGGCGTTCACCCCACGGCCCCGGCCCTTCCGGCGCGGACCGGCGTCACGTGACGCCGGTCCGCGCGGCCGGGTCCGGGCCTTCACGCGGCCCTGGGATGAGCCTCAGCTGTAGGCGGCCTGGCGCAGCGCGTTGTCCAGCGCGACGCGGGCGGCGTCCGTCAGGTTGCGGTCGTAGGTCACCACCACCGATATGCCGTTGTCCCACATCGCGAAGAAGGCGCTGAAGGCGGTCGGCCGGGTCGCCCTGGACTGCCAGTTCCCGTGGTGGAACACGTTGCGGCCGTGCGCCGTGGGCACCACGAACACACCCAGCGACGCGGCCGGCCTGCCGCTGACGGCGGAGGCGTCGATGAAGCGGTGCGCCGCGGGGCTGAGCAGCC
Source organism: Microbispora sp. H10885 (assembly GCF_014161415.1). Taxonomy (NCBI): domain Bacteria; kingdom Bacillati; phylum Actinomycetota; class Actinomycetes; order Streptosporangiales; family Streptosporangiaceae; genus Microbispora; species Microbispora sp. H10885. The sequence goes on from NZ_JABBWY010000003.1 coordinate 147,756, forward strand.
GGGCGCGCGGGTCGAAGGCGCGGGCGAACATCGCGTAGTCGACCGCCGAGATCTCCCAGCCGCCGAACGCCTTCATGGCGCGGGTGCCGGGACCGATCCTGCCGGTCGCGCCACGCGGCGCCAGCGCCATCCGGCGGCAGTAGCTCTCGTACGGCTGCCCGGTGACGCTCTGGATGACGAGACCGAGGATCGCGTAGTTGATGTTGTTGTAGACCTCGTCGTGCTTGGCGCTGATCGGCCGAGACAGGGCGCGGCGCACGAGGGTCACGTCGGAGTACGAGGCGTTCCTGACGCCGACCAGCCCGCTCTGCGTGGGGTCGTAGGTGATCCCGCTGGTGTGCCGGAGAAGCTGCTCGATGGTGATGTTGCGCGCCGTCCGGCTCGCCCGGTACCCCAGACGCAGCCGGAAGCTCCGCGGCATGGCCGCGAGCCGCGTGTCGAACCGGAGCCGCCCGTTGTCGATGAGCGACATGAGGCACACGGCGGTGATCGGCTTCGACAGCGAGGCCACGTTGACGGGTTTCTCCGCCGATATCTCGTTGTAGCCGTAGGAGCCGACGAGGGCGTTGTCGCGCATCACGGCGAGCCCGGCGTTGCTGACGCCGTTGGCGGTCATCCACTGGTGCAGCGCGGCGTCGATGCGGTCCTGGACGCCCGCCCGTGCCGCGGCACGGGCGTCGGTCAGGGCGCCGGCGGGGAGCGGCGCGGAGACCAGCACCGCCGCCGCCGTCAGGATCGGCGCCACGGCGCGCCTCAGCGAAGTGATCACGGGGGAACCTCCGGGGTGGTCGAGACGAGGGACTCAGGAGTGGGGACACGGGTCACGGCCGATACGAGGAGGCCGGGGCCGGCCCTCGGCGGAGGCCCGCTCTGTGAGGGAAGGGCGTCGGTGCGGGCGTGTTGTCACGTTCCATCGATCAGGACCATCCGGAAATCACCGAAATAGTGATGTTCTTCTGGCCAACCGTCGGCAAGTGAGGCGGATGGGGTCGCGAAGGCGTGGGCAGGAGCGAACCGCCGGGGACATGGAGCCGGGGTCGTCCGTTGAGGGGAGGGCGGGAGTTTCCCGTCGCATCGAGGAGGTGGCTCATGTTCGCGGCGCTCACCGGGCTCGGGCTGTCGACCGCGGCCGGGCTCAACGCGTACATCCCGTTGCTGCTCGTCGGCGTGCTGGCGCGCGTGACCGACGCGGTGCGGCTGCCGCACGAGTACGCCTGGCTGTCCGACACCTGGGTCCTCGCGATCATCGCGGTGCTGCTGGTCGCCGAGTTCGTCCTCGACAAGGTGCCGGTGGTCGACCACGTCAACGACATGATCCAGACGGCGGTGCGGCCGGCGTCCGGCGGGGTGGTCTTCAGCGCCACGGCCGCGGCGGCGAAGCTCGACGACTCGGCCTGGATGGCCGATCACCCGGCGGTGGGCTGGATCCTGGGCATCGCGGTGGCCCTCGCCGTACATCTGCTGAAGGCCGGGGCCCGGCCGGTGGTCAACGCCACCACGGCCGGCGTCGGCGCGCCGGTGGTGAGCACGGTCGAGGACGTCGGCTCGCTCGGGATGAGCCTGATCGCGATCTTCTTGCCGGTGCTCGTCGTGGTGGCGCTGGCCGTGCTGGCGTTCGTCGCCTGGCGGGTGCTGCGCCGCGTACGAAGGTTCAAGGAGGCGCGCCGCGCCCGGGCGGCGTCCCCGCCTGTCTGACCCGTGCCGCCTGTCTGACCCGTGCCGCGCCCGGACCTGTCCGGACCCCGCTCCGACAGGCGCCGGCCCGGGCGCGAACCGGCCGGAGGACGGGTGTCAGCCCATGAACTGGCTCAGGTCCAGGTCGATGTCCACGTCGAACCCGGCGTACGTGACGAGGCGCTTGCGGTGGATGCCCGTCGGCACGTACGCCTTGACGCTCGGCTCCAGCTCGAACGTGTACGCGACGGCGTGCTGGTCCTCCTGCTCCACCCGCCAGAGGTATCTGATGCCGGCGTTCGAGTACTTGATCGGCTTCGTCAGCCGGTCCCTCTCCGCCGACTCGGGCGACACCACCTCGACGACGAGATGAACGTCCTCGGGCTTGAAGGATGTTGTCCTGAGATCGGGGAGCGCGCTGCGCTTCACGACCATGAGGTCGGGTTCGGGTCGCTGGCGCAGGCCCAGGGTGACGCTCATCTCGCGGACGACGCACAAGTCCTGCGGTGGGGTGAGTTCACGCTCAAGCAGCCTGAGCGTGAACATGTGGAAGGCCGTCTGGGGGGACATCATGATGAGGGACCCATCGATCAGCTCGATGTGGGGAGGCGCGTCAGGGGGTAGACGGTCGAGCATGTCAGCGGTCCACCCGCCGGGCGGACCGGGATAGAACCACTCGGGGAAAGCCGCGGTCATCCAAGGCCTCCTCTCCCTGGGGTGATCACTCGACATCATCATCCTGCCACGAGCCGTAACCACAGGCGAGTGGTTCCGTGGACGGGGACCGCCAGTCGTCCGATCCGGTCATGGGCGAGGGTGCGCGTACGTCGGCCGCCGGGCGCTCGTACTCGCTGCGGGGTGTGGCGGGCCGTGCGGATCGCGGCCGTGGAGGGGTGGGTCAGGACAGTGGGGCGGGTCTGCCTGCCGGATGCGGTGGGGAGAGCGGGGTGCGGGCGATGGCGGAGGGGCTGTGCCAGCCGAGGCCGGGGGAGTGCCGGCGGACGACCTTGGCGGGCACGCCGGCGATCACCGAGTGGTCCGGGAACTCGCCGCGTACGACCGCGCCGCCCGCGACCACCGACTGTCGGCCGATCCGGGTCCCGGGCAGGATGATCGCCCCCGTGCCGATCCAGGACCCCGAGCCGATCGAGACCGGCCTGTTGCGCGGCCACTGGCGGCCGATGGGCGTCTCGGGGTCGTCGTACACGTGGTTCTGGTCGGTGATGTAGACGTAGGGGCCCGTGAACACGTCGTCGCCGATGTCGATCGACTGGTGGCCCACGATGTGGCTGCCCCGGCCGATCGAGCAGCCTCCGCCGATCCGGACGATCGAGTCGGGGCCCAGGTCCACGCCGGGCCCCATCCCGGCGGAGATCGAGACCCGCTCCCCGACCAGCGTGTGCGGTCCGATCTCGATCCACTGCTCACCGAAGATCGCGCCCTGGGGGAACGAGATGCACACTCCCTCGCCGAGGCTGCGGAACCGGTATGCGCCGGTGGCGGCGGGGGTCACCGCCGCCGCCTCCCGCACGTAGGGCCACCAGCGGTGGACCATGCGGCCGACGGCGCGCTTCACGAACGACATAACGCGACAAGTTACCGCTTGGTCGTCTTGTCCCGCTATTGCGGATTAGTGCACGTGACAAGCCCAATGTTGCCCAGCGTTTGATATTCTGAGAGCCCGTGGGCAGGCGGCGTCCATCCGGAGCGCCGGTTCTACAAACGACCACGGGAGTGTTCCTTGCGCAGCGCCGCACAAACCAAGCATCTGTTCGTCACCGGCGGCGTCGCCTCCAGTCTCGGCAAGGGGCTCACGGCCTCCAGCCTCGGGCGCCTCCTCAAGCTACGCGGTCTCCGCGTCACGATGCAGAAGCTCGACCCCTACCTGAACGTCGACCCCGGCACGATGAACCCCTTCCAGCACGGCGAGGTGTTCGTGACGGACGACGGCGCCGAGACCGACCTCGACGTCGGCCACTACGAGCGGTTCCTCGACACGGAGCTGCACGGCTCCGCCAACGTCACCACCGGCCAGGTGTACTCCAACGTCATCGCCAAGGAGCGGCGCGGGGAGTACCTGGGCGACACCGTGCAGGTGATCCCGCACATCACCAACGAGATCAAGGACCGCATCCGGGGCATGGCGGGCCCGGACGTGGACGTGGTCATCACCGAGGTGGGCGGCACGGTCGGCGACATCGAGTCGCTGCCGTTCCTGGAGGCCGTCCGGCAGGTCCGCCACGAGGTCGGCCGCGACAACGTCTTCTTCCTGCACGTCTCCCTGCTGCCGTACATCGGCCCGAGCGGGGAGCTGAAGACCAAGCCCACGCAGCACTCGGTCGCCGCGCTGCGCAGCATCGGCATCCAGCCCGACGCGATCGTCTGCCGGTCCGACCGCCCGATCACCTCCTCGCTCAAGCGCAAGATCAGCCTGATGTGCGACGTGGACGAGGACGCGGTGGTCTCGGCCGTCGACGCCGCGTCGATCTACGACATCCCGAAGGTGCTGCACACCGAAGGGCTCGACGCGTACGTGGTGCGCCGGCTCGGCCTGCCGTTCCGCGACGTGAACTGGACCGAGTGGGACCAGCTCCTGCGCCGGGTCCACCGGCCCGCCAAGGAGGTCACGATCGCGCTGGTCGGCAAGTACATCGACCTGCCCGACGCGTACCTGTCGGTGACCGAGGCGCTGCGCGCGGGCGGCTTCGCCAACGACGCGCGGGTCAACATCCGCTGGGTCAAGAGCGACGACTGCGAGACCCCCGAGGGCGCGGCCCGCGAGCTGGACGGCGTCGACGGCGTGCTGGTCCCCGGCGGTTTCGGGGTGCGCGGCATCGAGGGCAAGGTCGGCGCCATCCGGCACGCCCGCGAACGGCGCGTCCCGCTGCTCGGCATCTGCCTCGGCATGCAGTGCATGGTCATCGACGCGGCCCGCCACCTGGCCGGGATCGAGGACGCCGACAGCACCGAGTTCGACGCCGAGACCGCCGACCCGGTCATCTCGACCATGGCCGACCAGAAGGACGTGGTCGCCGGCGAGCGCGACATGGGCGGCACGATGCGGCTCGGCCTCTACCCGGCCAAGCTCACGGACGGCTCGCTCGCCCGGCGCCTGTACGGCAAGGCGAAGGTGGAGGAGCGGCACCGGCACCGCTACGAGGTCAACAACTCCTACCGCGACCAGCTGGAGAAGGCCGGCATGGTGTTCTCCGGGCTGTCGCCGGACGGCCGCCTCGTGGAGTACGCCGAGCTGTCGACCGACCTGCACCCGTTCTTCATCGGCACGCAGGCGCACCCCGAGTTCCGCTCCCGGCCGACCCGGTCGCATCCCCTGTTCACGGGTCTGGTCCAGGCCGCCCTCGAGTACGCGGGCGAGCGCGAGAACGCGGCGAAGGCGGGACGGGCCAAGTGAACGCCGAGGACGCGGAGATCATGGAGAACGCAGGGACCGTGGACGCGGTGAACGTGGAGGACGCCGAGGAGTCCTGGAACGTCGTCGCCACCACCCGGCACTTCGCCGGGCGGGTCATCTCGGTGCGCACCGACACCGTGGAGATGCCCGGCGGCGTCGTCGCCGACCGCGACTACGTCGTCCACCCCGGCTCGGTCGCGGTGGTCGCGCTGGACGACGAGGACCGGGTGCTGCTGATCCGCCAGTACCGCCACCCGATGCGGCGCCTGATGTGGGAACTCCCGGCCGGCATCCGGGACGTGCCGGGGGAGCCGCTGGTGGAGTGCGCGGCACGTGAGCTCGCCGAGGAGGCCGCCTACCGGGCGCGCACGTGGCACACGCTGGTCGACCTCGCCACCTCGCCCGGCATGTCGGACGAGCGGATCCGGATCTTCCTCGCCCGCGACGTGGAGCCGATCCCCGACGAGGAGAACACCTACGTGCGCGAGCACGAGGAGACCGACATGCCGGCGGTCTGGATTCCCCTGGTCACGGCGGTCGAGAAGGCGCTGAGCGGAATGATCCACAATTCTCCCGCCGTCGCCGGTATCCTCGCGGCGTACGCTGCTTCCGCCGACGGATTCAAGGGCCTTCGTCCCGCCGGCGCGCCGGAGGCATGAGTCCGTAGGAGACGTCCTGAGCGAGCCCGAGGCGGTGCTGTCCAGTTACCTCGCCCATCTGGCGGTGGAACGGGGGCTGTCTGCCAACACGCTCGCGTCCTACCGGCGGGACCTGCGCCGATACGTCGAGTACCTCCGGGCGCGCGGGCTGGAGACGTTCGGGCAGGTCGCCGAGGCGGACGTGGTCGCCTTCCTCGCCGCGCTGCGGGAGGGCGACGACGACCACCCCGCGCTGGTCGCCAGTTCGGCCGCCCGCGCCGTGTCGGCCGTACGCGGCCTGCACCGCTTCGCGCTGCGGGAGGGCGTGGCCGGGCACGACCCGGCCCACGAGGTGCGCCCGCCGCGCCAGCTCCGCAGGCTCCCCAAGGCGATCACCGTGGCGGAGGTGGAGCGGCTCATCGCCGCGTGCGGGCCGGAGGACGCCCCGCTCGCCCTGCGCAACCGGGCGCTGCTGGAGGTCCTGTACGCCACCGGCGCCCGGATCTCCGAGGCGGTGGGGCTGGCGGTGGACGACGTGCCCGCGGGCCACGCCGGGGGCCGTCACCTCGGCCTCGACAGCCGACAGGACCACGACCAGGTGCGGCTGCGCGGCAAGGGCGGGCGGAGCAGGATCGTGCCCCTCGGCCGCTTCGCCCGCCAGGCGCTCGACGCGTACCTGGTCAGGGCGCGGCCCGGGCTCGCCGCGCACGGCCGGGGCACCTCCGCGCTGTTCCTCAACGCGCGGGGCGGGCGGCTGACCCGGCAGGGCGCGTGGGAGGTGCTGCAGCTGGCGGCGGAACGGGCCGGGCTGTCCGGCGTATCACCGCACATGTTGCGACATTCGTTCGCAACCCACCTCCTCGACGGCGGAGCCGACGTTAGGGTTGTCCAGGAGTTGCTCGGCCACGCCTCGGTGACCACCACGCAGGTGTACACCTTGGTGACGGTCGACAAGCTCCGCGAGGTCTACGCGGCGGCGCATCCCCGCGCCCTGCATTGAGGCACGCATCCGCGGACGCGTGGCGCGCCGCCTTGCCGCATACGTGCCGACCCTTTAGATTCGATCAGGTTCGAGGCCGTCAGGGGAGGACCAACAGGTGACTGCGACCACAGAGCCGACGTGGACCGCGAGGTCTCCAGGCGGTGCGATCGGGCCTACCGGCCGTCCCACCCCCGTGTTCCCCGATCCGACACCGCCGGAGTCCCACGGACCCGCGCGCATCGTCGCGATGGTGAACCAGAAGGGCGGCGTCGGCAAGACGACGACCACCATCAACCTGGGCGCCGCGCTCGCCGAGGTGGGGCAGCGGGTGCTGCTGGTGGACTTCGACCCGCAGGGCGCGCTGTCGGTGGGGCTCGGCATCGACCCCCGGCCGCTCGAGGCGACGGTCTACGACCTCATCATGGAGGAGCCCGACGTCACCGTCGAGGACGTCCTGCTCGACACCACCGTCGACGGCATGCAACTCCTGCCGAGCAACATCTTCCTGTCCGGCGCGGAGATCAGGCTCGTCAACGAGGTCGCGCGTGAGTACGCCCTGCAGCGGGCGCTGGAGCCCCTGCTGCCGCACTACGACATCTGCCTGATCGACTGCCAGCCGTCGCTCGGCCTGCTGACGGTCAACGCGCTGACCTGCGCGCACAGCGTGATGATCCCGCTGGAGTGCGAGTTCTTCGCGCTGCGCGGCGTGGCGCTGCTGATGGAGTCGATCGGCAAGGTCCAGGAGCGGCTCAACAAGAGCCTGGAGATCGACGGCCTGCTCGCCACCATGTACGACCCCCGGACGCTGCACGCCCGCGAGGTCCTTTCGACGATCATGCAGGGCTTCGGCGACAAGGTGTTCCACACCGTCATCAACCGTACGGTGCGGTTCCCGGACGCCACCCTCGCGGGAGAGCCCATCACCCAGTTCGACCCCGGCTCGATGGGCGCCACCGCCTACCGCGAGCTGGCCCGTGAGCTGCTGGCCAGGTGGCCCGCCCGCGTCTGACCATGACGATGTAGGTGCCGGCGCTCGCGCCGGTGGAGGACAATGGCAGGCGTGACGACCGGCCAGGAGACGGACCAGGGGAGCGGGGAGAGCGCGCCGGGCGGCTTCCAGGTCCATCTGGACGTCTTCGAAGGCCCCTTCGACCTGCTGCTCGGGCTGATCTCCAAGCACAAGCTGGACATCACCGAGGTCTCCCTGCACAAGGTCACCGACGAGTTCATCGCGTACATCCGGTCGCGGGGACCCGAGTGGGACCTCGACCAGACGAGCCACTTCCTGCTGGTCGCGGCCACCCTGCTCGACCTCAAGGCGGCTCGGCTGCTGCCCACCGGCGAGGTGGAGGACGAGGAGGACCTCGCCCTGCTGGAAGCCCGTGACCTGCTGTTCGCCCGGCTGCTGCAGTACCGCGCGTACAAGGAGGTCGCGAAGATCTTCTCGGGGCGGATGGCCGAGGAGGCGTTGCGCTTCCCGCGCGCGGTGCCGATGGAGAAGCGCTTCGCCGACCTGCTGCCCGAACTCGTGCTCGGCATCGGGCCCGCGCAGCTCGCCAGGATCGCCGCCAGGGCCTTCACGCCCAAGGCACCGCCGTCGGTGTCGGTCGCGCACATCTACCAACCGCTCGCCAGCGTCCGGGAACAAGCCGCTATCCTTGTGGAGCGGCTGAGGCGGGTGCAGACGGCGACCTTCCGGGCACTGACCGCCGACTGCTCGGGGACGTTCGAGGTCGTCGCCCGGTTCCTGGCCGTACTTGAGCTGTTCAGGGAGGCCGCGGTCTCCTTCGAGCAGGTCGAACCGCTCGGTGACCTGTACGTCACCTGGACGGGAACCGCCGACGGCGACGTCACGGTCGGCGACGACTACGACGAGGGCCGGAGCGAGGAGCGACCGGCGGAGCCGTCCGGCGCACCGGAGGAGTGACCCGCCCGCGCCGGGCGCGGTGACGCGGCGGAGACGGCGCGCCGGAGGCGGAACCACGGACGACGAGCGAGGAGCGATGACAGCGAGCGGCATCCCCGGTTCCACCGACGGCACAGACGGCGCTCCGGACACCCGCGCCACTCACGTGGCGCCCGGGCCCGCCGGCGACCCCACACTCGCCGCCGAGGTCGCGCCGTCCCTGGCGGACGACGCCGGATCCGGCGGCGAGGAGACGCCTTCGGAGGGGCCGTCGCTCGCCCAGGCGCTCGAGGCGATCCTGATGGTGGTGGACGAACCGGTCGCGGAGATCACCCTCGCGCAGGTGCTCGAACGCCCGACGGCGGAGGTCGCCGCCGCGCTCCGCACGCTGTCGGCGGAATACACGGCGTCCGGGCGGGGTTTCGACCTTCGGGAGGTGGCCGGAGGCTGGCGCTTCTACACCAGGGCGGAGTGTGCCGCGCTGGTGGAGAGGTTCGTCAGGGACGGCCAGCAGGCGCGGCTCACACAGGCCGCACTGGAGACCCTCGCCGTGGTCGCCTACCGGCAGCCGGTCAGCCGGGCCCGGGTGGCGGCGGTGCGCGGCGTGAGCAGCGACGGCGTCATGCGGACGCTGGTCGCACGAGGCCTCGTGGAAGAGGCCGGAACCGACCCGGAGAGCCAGGCGGTGCTCTACCGGACGACGAGTTACTTCCTGGAGAGACTGGGGCTGCGGAGCCTCGACGAGCTTCCCGAGCTCGCCCCGTTCCTCCCGGACGACGTGGAAATTCTTGAGGAGCAGAAGTAGTGGACAACAGGCGTGGCACCCCGTCCGGTGAGGGACGCGGTCGGAGCCGGAGCACCGGTCAGCAGGGCGCGAGCGCGCGTGGATCCCGTGGCGGGTCCGGCGGCTTCCGTCCCCAGGACGACCGGCGCGGCGGTTCCCGCGTCCCTGGTTCCCGGTCCGGGTACGGTTCCGACTCCAGGCAGGACTTCAGGTCCGACTCTCGATCCGACTTCAGGCGGTCCCGCGACGAGGGCGCCCCGCGCGGCGACCGGTACGGCGACCGTCCTGCCAGGGACGCGCGTGCAGGGGACGCCCGTGGTGGCGACCGCCGCGACGCCCGCCCCGGCGGCCGGCGTTTCGGCGATGACAACCGCACGTCGTTCCGCGCCGAGCGGGGCGGCTCGCGTGGCGGGTACGGCAGGCCCGAGGCCGGCCGCTCCGGCGACCGCGACCGCGACGGTGGGCGCGGCTTCGGCCGTGACCGTGATTTCGGCCCTGAGCGTGGTTCCGACCGCGACCGTGGTTCCGACCGTGACCGTGGTGGTTTCGGGCGTGACCGCGACGGCGGGCGCGGCTTCGACCGCTCAGGTGGCTCCGACCGTGCGCGCGGTTTCGGCCGTGACCGGGACGGCGGCCGTGGTTTCGACCGCGACTCCGGCAGGGAGCGTGGCGGACGTGAGTTTCCGTCCGCGGGCCGCTCCACCTTCCGTACGGAGGGGGCCGGGACGCGCGGGCGGTACGGCAGGCCGGAAGGCGGCCGGGACGGTCTGCGGGACCGTGGGACGGACAGGGGGACGGACCGCGGCTCCGACCGCCCCTTCCGCGGCGGTGAGGACCGCGCCGACGGATACGCCGGCCGGAGCGCCGGCGGCGACCGGGACTCCTGGCGCGGCGATCGCGAAGTCCGCGGCGACCGGGACTCCCGCACCGGCCGCGGCACCGACCGGGACGGCCGCGCCGAGCGGGGCGACCGGAACGAGCGGGCCGGTTTCCGTGCGGCCCGCGGCGGGGCCGGGGCCCGGCGTGACGAGGTGCAGACGATCGGCCGCACCGGTGGCGCGACGCGGGGCCGCTTCGGCGGCACCGAGGGGGGCGCACGACGCCCGGTGCGCGGCGCCGGCGCGGGCCGTCCCTCCGGCGCCGGGTCGGCAGGGGGCCGGAGCACGGGCGGTACGGGCGCAGGGGCCCGGGGTGCAGGGGTCCGGGGAACGCAGGGCAACCCGTTCAAGACGTCCCGGCAGCCGCTGCGCGACCCCGACTTCTACGACGAGAACTACACCGACGAGCGCGACACCACCGAGGTGCCGGGCGGCGACCGGCTCCAGAAGGTGCTCGCCCAGGCCGGGGTGGCCAGCAGGCGGGCCTGCGAGGAGCTGATCGGCGACGGCCGGGTGACGGTGGACGGCCAGACCGTGCGCCGCTTCGGCGCCCGCGTCGATCCCAACAAGCAGGTCATCCACGTGGACGGCAAGCGCATCCCGACCTCCGCCGAGACCGTCTACTACGCGCTCAACAAGCCGATCGGCGTGGTGAGCACGATGGACGACCCCGAGGGCCGGCCGTGCCTGCACGACTACGTGCAGGACCTCGCGCCCCGGCTGTTCCACGTCGGGCGTCTCGACACCGAGACCGAGGGCCTGCTGCTGTTCACCAACGACGGTGAGCTGGCCCACCGGCTGACCCACCCGAGCTTCGGCGTGCAGAAGAAGTACTGGGCCAAGGTGCCCGGCCCCGTCTCGCGCGACCTGCACAAGGTGCTGCGCAAGGGCGTGGAGCTGGAGGACGGCCTGGCCAAGGTCGACGAGTTCCGGATCGTGCAGGAGCACGGCCAGCAGGCGCTGGTCGAGATCGTGCTGCACGAGGGACGCAAGCACATCGTCCGGCGGCTGCTCGAGGCGGTCGGGCACCGCGTGATCGACCTGGCCCGCATCGAGTTCGGCCCGGTCAAGCTCGGCCGGTTGAAGCCGGGCACGGTGCGCACGCTCACCGTTCAGGAGATCGGCGAGCTGTACGCGGCGGTCGGCCTGTAGCCTGGCAAAACTGCGGGCATACACCCGCAATCCGGGCAGAATTAAGCCGAACAGGCGGTAGATGGGCCGCGCTCGTCGTCACGGCGGGCCGGCCCGTCTCAGCGAGAGGGGAACGACATGGTGCGGGCGATTCGCGGAGCCGTCCAGGTCGAGGGCAACGATCGTGACGCGATCCTCGCCGGGACGACGGAACTGGTGAGCGAGGTGATGGGCCGCAACAACCTCACCACCGACGACGTCATCAGCGTGATCTTCACGTGCACGCCCGACCTCACCGCGGAGTTCCCCGCCCTCGCCGCGCGCAAGCTCGGGTTCCACGACGTCCCCCTGCTGTGCGCGACCGAGATCGACGTGCCGGGCGCGCTCCCGCGCGTGGTGCGGCTCATGGCCCACGTGCAGACCGACCGGCCGCGGCAGGAGATCCAGCACGTGTACCTGCGCGGCGCCCTGGCGCTTCGCGTGGACATCGCCCAGTAGGGAGACGGCCCGGGCCACAGGTCCGGCAGAACGGGATTCTCCCATCCACAGGCATTCGCCCGCGGGCCGCGTCCCCGGGACGGTGACGGCAGGAAGAGCACGATGACTCCCATCGAGGGCGCCGGGATCGGCAGCGTGGTCGTTGTCGGGACGGGCCTCATCGGCACGTCCATCGCACTGGCGCTGCGGCAGCGGGACCTGCGGGTCTTCCTCGCCGACCGGGACGCCGGAGCCGTACGGCTGGCGCGTGAGCTGGGCGCGGGGGAGGACTGGACGGGCGCGCGGCAGGTGGATCTCGCGGTCGTCGCGGTGCCGCCCCAGTTCGTCGCGCAGCAGCTGCTCGACCTGCAGAAGCAGGGCGCCGCCCGCTTCTACACGGACGTGGCCAGCGTGAAGGTCCTTCCGCTGGCCCAGGCGGCCCAGCTCGGCTGCGACCTGACGACGTACGTCGCGGGGCATCCGCTGGCCGGCCGCGAGCGGTCCGGTCCCGCGGCGGCCCGGGCCGACCTGTTCCTCGGCCGCCCGTGGGCGTACTGCCCGACGGAGGACGCCGCGCCCGAGGCGGTGGCGGCGGTGCGGGAGCTCATCGACCTGTGCGGCGGCAACGCCGTGCGGGTGGACGCCGGCGAGCACGACCGGGCCGTGGCGGTCGTCTCGCACGCTCCCCACGTGACCGCCGCGGCCGTGGCCGCCCGGCTGGCCGAGGCGCCGGAGACGGCGCTCGGGCTGTCGGGGCAGGGCGTGCGCGACGTCACCCGGATCGCCGCCAGTGATCCGGCGCTGTGGATGGGCATCCTCTCGGGCAACGCGCTGCCGGTGGCCGAGGTGCTGGAGGCGGTGGCGGACGACCTCGGCGCCGCCGCCAGATCGCTGCGCGCGCTGGCGGGCGACGGCGCGGCCATGGACCAGATCGCCGACCTGCTGGCACGCGGGGTGCGCGGCACCGGCAGGATCCCCGGCAAGCACGGCGGCCCGGCGCGCACGTACGCGGTGGTGCAGGTGCTCATCGGCGACCGTCCGGGCGAGCTGGCCCGCCTGGTTCAGGCGGCGGGCGAGACGGGCCTCAACATCGAGGACATCCGGCTGGAGCACGCCCCCGGCCTGCCGCTCGGCGCAGCCGAGCTGTACGTCCAGCCGGAGGCGGCGGCCCCGCTGTCGGAGGCCCTCCGTGAGCGCGGCTGGCAGGTCGCCGGCTAGACCGGCCCGCCCGCCCCGGCCGGTGACCTCCGGGCAGACCGAGCGAACGCCCGGCCCCTGACCGGGAGGCCCCAGACCGTCGGGGCCTCCGGCCGGCCGCCGATGCATGCTTTCCCGCGGTATCCCGGTAGCCTCGGGGACGACGATTCCGAAGGAGAAGGAGAGACCGGTGTCGGGTCTGGTCGTCGCGATGGACGGTCCCTCGGGGTCGGGCAAGTCGAGCGCGTCGCGGGGCGTCGCGCGGGCGCTCGGCCTGCGTTACCTCGACACGGGCGCCATGTACCGGGCGGTCACGTGGTGGATGCTCCAGCGGGGCGTCGACCTGGAGGACCCCGCGGCGATCGCCGCGAGGTCGGCCGAGCCCGCGCTGACGATGACCACCGATCCGGACGCGCCGGGTGTCGCCGTCGACGGCGTCGACGTCAACGGGCCGATCCGCGGCGCCGAGGTCACCGGCGCGGTGTCGGCCGTGAGCGCGGTGCCCGAGGTGCGCCGCCGGCTCGTGGCCCTGCAGCGGGAGATCATCGCGAGTTCCCTGCCGGGCGGGGGGATCGTGGTCGAGGGGCGCGACATCGGCACCGTGGTCGCGCCGGACGCGCCGGTCAAGATCTACCTCACCGCGAGCGCCGACGCCCGCGCGCTGCGCCGTACGGCGGAGCTGGAGGGGACGAGCGTGGAGGCGCAGAGGGCCGCGATGGCCCGCCGCGACACCCTCGACTCGACGCGCAAGGCCGACCCGCTGGCGAAGGCCGCGGACGCGGTGGAGCTCGACACCACGCCGCTGGACCTGGACGAGGTCATCGCCGAGGTGCTCCGGATCGTCAAGGAGCGGGTCTGACGGATGAGGCAGGGTATGGACGTGACGGTGGAGTACGACGAGGACGAGGGCGGCTGGATCGAGGCCGAGCTCGCCGAGCTGTCCGCCGAGGAGGCGGAGCGGGAGCCCGATTCGGGCCCGCTGCCGGTCGTCGCCGTGGTGGGGCGCCCCAACGTCGGCAAGTCGACGCTGGTCAACCGCATCATCGGCCGTCGTGAGGCGGTCGTGGAGGACGTGCCCGGGGTGACCCGCGACCGGGTGACCTACGAGGCCACCTGGCGGGGGCGGCGGTTCACGCTGGTGGACACCGGCGGCTGGGACCCGGACGCGACCGGCATGGCCCTGCGCATCGCCGAGCAGGCGCAGATCGCGGCCGAGCTGGCCGACGTGATCCTTTTCGTGGTGGACGCGAGCGTCGGGGTCACCGACTCCGACGAGGCCGTCGGGGCGGTCCTGCGCCGCGCGGGCAAGCCCGTCGTGCTGGCCGCCAACAAGGTCGACAACCAGCAGATGGAGCTGGAGGCGTCCGGGCTGTGGTCGCTCGGCCTGGGCGAGCCGCGCCCGGTCTCGGCCCTGCACGGCCGCGCCAGCGGCGACCTGCTCGACGTGGTGCTCGACGCGCTGCCGGAGACGCCGCCGCAGACGTTCGGCGAGCGGCGCGGCCCGCGCCGGATCGCGCTGCTCGGCAAGCCCAACGTGGGCAAGTCGTCGCTGCTCAACAAGGTCGCCGGAGAGGAGCGGGTGCTGGTCGACCCGATGGCCGGCACCACCCGCGACCCGGTGGACGAGCTGGTCGAGCTGGGCGGCACGACGTACCGCTTCATCGACACCGCCGGCATCCGGCGGCGCGACCGTGAGCTCAAGGGCGCGGACTTCTACGCGGCGATGCGCACCCGGGCCGCGCTGGAGCGGGCGGAGGTCGCGGTCGTGCTGATCGACGCCTCCGACGTGCTGACCGAGCAGGACCTGCGGATCATCGGCCTGGTCATCGAGTCGGGCCGGGCGATGGTAGTCGCGTTCAACAAGTGGGACCTGGTCGACGAGGACCGGCGTTACTACCTGGAGAAGGAGATCGACCGGCAGCTCGTCCGCACGCCCTGGGCGCTGCGGGTGAACATTTCCGCGAAGACCGGCCGTCACGTCGAGAAGCTCGCCCCGGCCATCGAACGGGCGCTGGAGTCGTGGGGCACGCGGGTGCCGACGGCCCGGCTCAACCAGTTCCTCACCGAGCTGGTGCAGGCCACGCCGCCGCCGGTGCGCGGGGGCAGGCAGCCGAAGATCCTGTTCGCCACCCAGGCCTCGACCGAGCCGCCGAAGTTCGTGCTGTTCACCTCGGCGTTCCTGGAGGAGACCTACCGCCGCTTCATCGAGCGCCGCATCCGCGAGGAGTTCGGCTTCGCCGGCTCCCCGATCGACGTCACGATGAAGATCCGGGAGAAGCGCAAGAAGAAGTGACCCCACCGGCCGCGCGCCGCGGAAGCCGTGGCGGTGGTCGTGGCGGTGGCCGGGGTCAGACTCCGGAGCCGCGCCGGGAACACGCGGACGGCCGGGCGGCGGCCGACAGCAGGGTGAGCGCCGCCTGGCGGGCCTGCTCGCCCGTGCCGGCCGTGCCGTGGTGCGCCGCGACGGCGGTGGCGCCCTCGACCAGCATGAGCAACTGGCGCCCCAGGAGGGGCGGATCGGTGGCTCCGGCACGCTCGGCGATCCCCGTCAGCAGGTCGAGGTAGCGATCGAGGTGGCGTGCGGTGATGGCGCGCACGGCCTCCACGTGATGCTGGGCCGCCGCGTTCAGCATCGCGCAGCCGCGGAAGACCGGGTCCTCGTACCACTCCCGCAGCGCGTCGAACACCGCGGCGAGCTGGTCACGGGGGTCGTCCCCGGCCTCCGCGGCGGCCTCGGCCAGCCAGCGGGTCACCCGTTCGCTGCGGGCCGTGAGCATGGCCTCCACCAGCCCGTCCTTGGTGCCGAAGTGCCGGTAGAGCGTCTCCTTCGACACCCCGATCGAAGCGCACAGCTCGGCCACGCCGACGCCGTCGAGCCCACGTTCGTACAGCACGGGGGTGGCCGCCTCCAGGATGGCGGCACGGGTGCGCTCCGGGTCGATCGTCGAGCCCTTGGGAACCGGCATACCTAGATGGTACCGATCGGTTCGATGCATTGCTACGATCTGAGATCGTACCGATCGGTTCGATCTCTGGAGTGTCATGCCCCACCTCTTCGCCGTAGGCATGCGGGCCGGGCCCGAGACACGACAGGCGATGCGGCTGGCTCTCGGCACCGCGTCGGCTCTCGGGCTGGCCCGTTTCGCGTACGGGCTGCTCCTGCCGGCGATGCGGGACGAGTTGCGGTGGACCCTGGCCGAAGCCGGAGCGGTGAGCGCCGCCAACGGACTGGGCTACCTGCTCGGTGCGCTGATGACCGCGGCCGCCGTTCGCCGCCGGGGCGCCGCGACCGTCTTCCGATGGGGGACGGTCCTCACCGCGCCGGTGCTCGCGGCCACCGCGACGAGCGACGCCTATCCGGTGCTGCTGGCGGCCCGAGCCGCGGCCGGGACGGCAGGGGCCGCGGTGTTCGTCAGCGGCGGCGTCATCGCCTCACGCCTCGCCGCCCGCGCCGCCTCCGGGACGCCTATCACCGTCTACTTCGCGGGCACCGGGCTGGGCATCGCCGTCGCCGGCGCCGGCATTCCGCCGCTGGGCGGCCATTGGCGGCCGGCCTGGGTCGGCCTGGGCGTGGCCGCCGGGCTGGCGGCGCTGGTGAGCTGGACCGCCGCCCAGGCCGGGGAGGAGGCGCCGGCCGTCACCGCCGGGCGGGCTCAGCTGCGCCCACTGCGGGGGATCGCCCTGGCCTACCTGCTGTTCGCCGCCGGTTACATCACGTACATCACCTTCCTGTCCGCCTACCTCGCCGAGGCGCCGCTCGGGCAGGTGGTGCTCGCCTGGACGGCGCTCGGCCTGGCGGTGGTGGCGGCGCCCGCCCTGTGGAGCCGTCCGACCACCGGCTGGCCCGGCACCCGGGCACTGACCGTGCTGCTCGGCCTCCTGGCCGCCGCCGGAGCGGCGCCGGCGATGGCGGCGCCCGCACCGCCGGTCGTCCTCGCGTCCGTGGTCGTCTACGGGGCGACGTTCATGGGTGTGCCCGCCGCCGTCACCGCGATCATCAAGGCGAACACCGCGCCCGCGGACTGGACGGCCACGCTGGCGGCGTTCACCACACTCTTCGCGGCCGGGCAGACCGCCGGCCCGTGGCTCGCCGGGCTCGTCGCCGACCACACCTCGGCCGGCGCCGCCCTGGCGTGGACCGCGATCCTGTGCGCGGCGGCGGCCCTGGTCGCCGCCTTCGCCGATCCCACACGTCACACCCCGCCGGGCAGCGCCGAGAAGACGCCCGGAGGGGAAGCGTCCATGAGACAGTGAGGAGCACGACCATGGCGACCTTCGTCCTGATCCCCGGCATGTGTCACGGTGGCTGGTGTTTCCAGGACCTCGTCGAGGACCTGCGCGGCCATGGCCACCAGGCCCTTCCGCTGACGCTCAGCGGAGTGAGCGAACGCGCCCACCTGCTGCGCGGCGGGGTGAACCTGGACACCCACATCCAGGACGTGACCGGCGTGCTGGAGGCCGGGGACGTCCGGGACGCGGTGCTGGCCGGGCACAGCTACGGCGGCATGGTGATGACCGGGGTGGCCGACCGCCTGCCGGGCCGGGTCGCCGCCCTGGCGTACCTCGACGCCTTCGTGCCGGAGGACGGCGACTCCTGCTGGACCCTCGCCTCCGAGCAGGAGCGGCAGTGGTACGCGGACGTGGAGGAGACCGGATACGCCACGCGGCCGCTGCCGTTCTTCGACCCCCGGGCGACCCCGCACCCCGTCGCCTCGCTGCTGCAGCCGCTCCGGCTCACCGGAGGTCTCGCGAGCGTCCGGCGGCGGGTCTACGTGTACGCCGACCGGGACGTGCGGTCCGCCTTCACGAGTACGTACGAGCGGCTGCGCGAGGACCCGTCGTGGACCGTGCACGCGCTGGACAGCGGGCACAACCTCATGCGGGACGCGCCGCGGGAGCTGCTCGGGATCCTGCTCGGCGCCGCCGGGCCCGGGGGGCCCGGAACCCCGCCGGTCGCCGGGGGATGGTAGGGCTGGCCCTACCCCCGGGTCTGACGTCCGCAGGATCGATCATCGGCGGGCGAGTCAATAGCGTTGGGGGCATGCGCCGACTTCTCTCCCGTCTGGCCGGTGACACGGTCTACGTCCTCATAGGGTTTCCGCTCGCGGCGATCACGTTCGTCCTCACCGTGGGCGGCCTGTCCGCCGGTGCGGGACTGCTGGTCGTCTGGCTGGGCGTGCCGATCCTCGCGCTCACCCTCCTCATGGCCAGGGGGATGGGTGACGTCGAACGGCTGCGCATGCGGCCGGTGCTGGGCCGGGAACTGCCCCGGCCGCGTTACCCGCGCGCGCCGGAGGGCGCGGGCATCCTGCGCCGCACGGTCACGCCGCTCGCCGGGGGCCAGCCCTGGCTCGACGCGCTGCACGGCCTGCTGGCCTTCCCGGTCGCGGTCGCCGCGTTCTGCGTGACCGTCACCTGGTGGGCCGTCTCGCTCTTCGGGCTGACCTACCCGCTGTACGGGTGGATCCTGTCGAACATCCCGGACAACCACGAGCTGCCCGAACTGCTCGGGCTCGGCCGGGGCTACTTCGTGAACAGCGTCTTCTACCTGGCTCTGGGCGCCCTGTCCGCGCTCACGCTCTACCCGGTCGTCCGGTCCTGCGCGCTGATCCAGGCGTCGCTCGGCCGGGCGCTGCTGACCGGCGTCGCCGCGCTGCAGGAGCGCATCGAGGACCTGACCGAGGGCCGCAACGCCGCCGCCCACGCGGAGGCGGACGCGCTGCGCCGCCTGGAGCGGGACATCCACGACGGCCCCCAGCAGCGCCTGGTCCACCTGGCGATGGAGCTGTCGCGGGCGCAGCGGGAGCTGAAGCGGGACGCGACCGCCGCGCACGAGACGATCGGCAACGCCATCAGCGCCACCCGCGAGACGCTCGACGAGCTGCGGGCGCTGTCACGCGGCATCGCCCCGCCGATTCTCGCCGACCGCGGCCTCGCCCCCGCGCTCGCCGCCCTCGCCGGCCGCTGCACGGTCCCGGTGGAGCTGGACGTCCAGACGACCGAGCGGTACCCCGCGCTGATCGAGAACACGATCTACTTCGTCACCGCCGAGGCCCTGACCAACGTGGCCAAGCACAGCAGGGCGACGTCCTGCATGATCGCGCTGACCCGGATCGGGGACGTCCTGCTGCTCACGATCGGGGATGATGGGGTCGGCGGCGCTCACGTCGCCAAGGGACACGGCCTGTCCGGCCTGGCCGACCGGCTGCGGGCGGTCGACGGCGAGCTGACGGTGCGCTCGCCCGCCGGAGGGCCGACCTCGATCACGGCGGAGGTTCCGTGCGCGTAGTGGTGGCCGACGACGCCGTCCTCATCAGGGAGGGACTCGTCCGCCTGCTGGAGGAGTTCGACTGCGAGGTCGTCGAGACGACCGGAACGGGGGAGGGACTGGTCGAGGCCGTCGTCGCCCACCGGCCGGACGTCTCGGTGGTGGACGTCCGGATGCCGCCGTCGTTCACCGACGAGGGCCTGCGGGCCGCGGTCGAGGCGCGGGAGAAGGTGCCGGGCGCGCCCGTGCTGATCCTGTCGCAGTACGTCGAGGTGTCGTACGCCGACGACCTGCTGGCCGACGCGCGGGGAGCGGTCGGCTACCTGCTGAAGGACCGGGTGGTGGACGTCGAGGAGTTCATGGACGGCCTGCGCCGGGTGGCCGCCGGGGGGACGGTCTTCGACCCGCAGGTCGTCGCCCAGCTGATGGTGCGCCGGCGCCGGGACGACCCGCTGGCCTCGCTGACGCCGCGCGAGCGGGAGGTCCTCGCGCTGATGGCCGAGGGCAGGTCGAACCCCGCGATCGCCCGCCGTTTCGTCGTCACCGAGGGCGCGGTGGAAAAGCACATCCGCGGCATCTTCGCCAAGCTCGGCCTGCACGCGGAGGACGGCGACCAGCACCGCCGCGTCTTGGCGGTGCTGGCCTACCTGCGGTCCTGACGTCGCGTCGCCGGCCCGCCGCAGGACGGCGGGAGCGGGGACGGCGCGGGGCAGGACGGCACGGGCCGGGATGACGCGGTCAGGCCGGGTGGTTGCCGGCCGTCATGTCGTACGGCGTGGTGACCCCCTCGTACGCGAGATGGAACTCCATGCCCTGCGCGGCGTGCGCGAGATCGTGGCAGTGGGACATCCACACGCCGGGGTTGTCGGCCACGAGGGCGACCTCCCAGACCTCGCCGGGGGCGACGTCGAAGGTGTCCATCGCCAGCCCGGTCGCCGGTACGCCGTTCCGGGACAGGATCCGCACGTGATGGCCGTGCGGGTGCATCGGGTGGGTGTCCGTGCCCCGGTTCACCACCCGGATCCTGACGGTCTGTCCCTGCCGGACGACCGGCGTGGGGATGTTCGGCCACGCCTTGCCGTTCACGGTCTGGGCGAGCCGCGGCAGGCCTCCGGAGACGGCGAGCGTCTTGTCCAGCACCCAGGTCGTCTCCCGGTCGAACCGGGCGGGCAGGGCCGCGGGAGAGCCGTACCGGGTGATGTCGACGATCGGCCCGGCCGCCGGTGGAGGCGTCGCCGGTCCGTTGACCAGCAACGCGGGCCGGTCTCCCGTCGTCAGCAGCACCGGCCCGGAGGGCACGGTGAAGGTCAGGTCGTATCGCCCGCCCGCCGCGAGGTGCAGTCGGGCGCCGTCGAGGTCCGTCGCCCCCGGCACGTCCCCGCCGTCCACCGCCGCGATCCGGTACGGCACGCCGCTCAGGCCGAGGACCACGGGCCGGGTGTCGGTGTTCACCACCCGCAGCCGCGTACGGGCGCCGGGCGCGAGCGTGAGGCGGGTGAGCAGGTCGGACGGCGCGGCGCCGTCCACCGACAGCGTCGGGCGCGAGCCGAAGGTGTGCAGCGCGAGCACGTGGTCCTCGCTCTCCGGCGCGGGGGCCGCCGGGTCGACGACCAGCAGGCCGAAGAGCCCGCGTGGCACGGCGACGCTGGAGTTCTGGTGGCTGTGGTACCAGTACGTGCCGGCGTCCTCGGCGCGGAAGCGGTAGACGTGGGACTGGCCGGGCCAGACCGCGTCCTGGGTCACGCCGGGCACGCCGTCCTCGGCGGCCGGCACGTCGTACCCGTGCCAGTGGATCGTGACGCCCTGCCCGCTGCCCGCCTGCCCGTTGCCGGCCTGCCCGGTGCCTCCCTGCACCGTGCCTTTTTGCACCGGCAGCCGGTTGCGCAGGACGACCTCGACCAGGTCGCCCTGCCGCACCCGCAGCACCGGCCCCGGCACCTGCCCGTTGAACGACCACGCCTCGGCGCCGCCGCCGGACGGCAGCCGTACGGTCGCGGGCTGGGCGGTGAGCGTGAAGCGGCGGACCCGCTCCCTGGCCCCGGCCGGGCCGCCGGCCGCGGCGGGAGCGGGGCCACGCAGCAGGTCGACGGAGACGCCGCGCCCGCCCGCGTCGTGCCCCGGGTGGAGGTGGCCGCTCGGCCACCCTCCGCCGATGGTCAGGGCGAGAGCGAGGGCGAGCACGCAGGTTCCCGCGGCCTGCCAGCCGTGCCGTGGCGAGCGGGCCGGGCCGAGCAGCCGCCACGTCACGGCGGACGCCGCGGCGAAGAGCGCGAGCACCGCCGCCGCCCCTCCGGTCGTGACCGGATAGGAGATCACGACCGCGCAGGCGATCCCGGCCACCGCGCCGTACGCGGTGACCAGCAGGGGGAACGCGACGATCCGGGTCGAGCCGGTCGACGAGCCGATCGCCGGGCCGCGCAGCAGGCGGGGCAGGCTGACGGCGGCCGAGACGAGCGCGGGCACGACGACCAGGGGCAGTGCGAGGGTGACCTTCTCCGCCACGAACCACCAGCCCGCTCCGGCCAGGCCGGTGGTGACGGCGACTCTGAGCGCGGTCACGACGATCGCCGCGGCGCACGACGCCGCGGCGATCAGCCGGGTCCGCCGACCGGCCGCGGCGGGTTGCCGCAGCCCGGTCAGGGCGATCCCGGCGGTCGCGGCCCAGGCGGCCGCGACCAGGACGAAAAGGATCTGATCGAGAGCGATCAGCCGAGCGGTGGTCACGCCGCGGCGTGCGCCGGGATCGCGGCGTCGCTCTTCGTCAGGGCGTGGGCCCGCCGGACGAGGACGACGGCCGCGGCGAGGATCGCCACGCCGTCGAGGGCGTGGAAGCCCATGACGAACAGGGAGGCCGTCGTCGTGGCGGTCTCCGTCGCCCCGGCGATCTCGGCCAGCGGGAAGATGACGAACAGCTGCACGGCCACCAGCACGAACGGAAGGATCGCCAGGCCCGCCGTCCGGCCGCCCGCGCGGGCGGCGAGGGCCGCGATCGCGGCCACCAGCGAGACGAGCGGGATGACCATCGTGCCGTTCATGGCGTGGTAGCCGATGGCGGCGTCCGGGTCGCCCGGCGCCGGATGCGGCGTCTCGAACGCGCCGAACGTGGCGAGGTAGAACTGGGCGAGCACGGCGACGAGCTGCACGACGGCGAGACCGAAGAACACCTTGCGCATTGTGGGGCCTCCTGTGAGGTACGGGCGGAGCCCCGGGGGTTCTGCGGGGCGGCGAGCGCCGGAAAGGTACGCGGCCATGGTGGACCCGCGGGTGTCCCGGGCGCCCGGGACACCCGTCCCGCCCCGCCGGGAAGTCGCGCGGGGCGAGATCGGGCGGGGCGAGATCGGGCGGGGCGAGATCGGGCGGAGTGGGGCGGTCAGCGCATCCAGGGCGGGACGATCCGGTCGGTGCCCTTGGGCGCGAGGTCGCAGGCGTCCTCGGCGGTGACCCCGCCGGGGATGTAGACCTCGGCGCCCGCGGGGGCGACGGCGATCGCGCTGAAGCCCGACTCCGCGTCGCTGTGCACCCTGCGGCTGAGGTCGGCCGGCAGGACGATGGTGTCTCCCGCCTCGACGCCGTAGGTCTCGCCGTCGAGGTCGACGGTCGCGCCGCCGGACAGGAAGGTCCACACCTGCTCGCGGTCGCAGGAGTGCAGGGGTCCGCTGTTGCCCGCGGGCATGTCCACACGCCACACGGCGTGCGCCGCCCCTCCCTGCGTCGGGGAGGCCAGGGTGGTCATGACGCCGTTCGGCGTGGTGCTCCGGCGGCTGTCGGCGGAATGGATGACAGACATCGGTGGTGCCTCCTAGAATAGACAACGTCGTTGTCCTTATAGTGAACCAGGTTGTCTATCGTGTCAATCGACCCGCCCGGATTCGAGCTACCGCTGCGGCTCTTCCTGGGATTTCGCGTGCTCATCGACGACCTGCACGCGGAACTGGCCCGTCAGGGGCACCCGCACGCCCGGCCCATGCACGGATTCGTCATGCAGGCGATCGGCGCGGAGGGCACGACCGCCGTGGAACTCGGCCGCACGCTGGGCGTCAGCAAACAGGCGGCGGGCAAGACCATCGACACACTGGAGCGCCTGGGCTACGTGGAGCGTGCCCGGGACGCCCGCGACACGCGCCGCAAGATCGTGCGGCTCACACCGGCGGGCGTCGACCTGCTGACCCGCTCGGCCCGCATCTTCGACGACCTGCGGGCCCGCTGGGCCGCGGTCATCGGGCCGGAGCGGCTCAGGGAGCTGGAAGCCGACCTGCGCAGGGTGACGCCCCCGGACGTCTTCCGGCTCGACGTGCCCGGCTGGTTCGGCGCCTCCTGACCCGCTGCCGTGCGACGTCGGCGCGTGACGTCGGGCTTGGCGTCGGGCTCAGTCCGCGGAACGCCGGGGGAGGGCGAGGGCGGCGACCGCGCCCAGCAGGCACAGCCCGCAAGTGATCAGGAAGATCTCGGCGTACTCCGTGTGCAGCGCCGCCCGGACCTTCGCGGTGTATTCGGCGAGCCTGCGGGCGTACTCGGCCGCGTCCACACCGAACGGCAGCGGCGTGTCGAGATGCGCGGTGAGCGACTGGAACCGGTGGAAGCCCCACGCCGACAGCGCGGCGACGCCCAGCAGCATGCCCATCATCCGGGCCACCACGACCGCCGCCGACACGACGCCGTGCCGCGCCGCCGGGACCACGCGCAACGCCGCGGAGGAGACGGGGGCGATCACCACGCCGAGGCCGAGGCCGGCCACCACGAGGTCGACGTCCGTGCGCACCCCGGCCGAGGCCAGGTCGAGCGGCCAACGGGAGATCATCCAGTAGCCCGCCGCGGCCAGGGCCATGCCCGCCACGGCCACCGGCCGCTCACCGAACCGCCGCACCAGGAACCCGCCGAGGAACGCCGCCACCGCCAGCGCGGCGAGGAACCGGGTGAGCACCAGCGCGCCCCCCACCGCGTCGAGGCCGAGCAGCGTCTGCGCGACGAGCTGCACGTCGACCAGCGTGACCAGCAGCGCCGCCCCGGCGAGCAGGCTCACCGCGAGCGTGGCGAGCAGCGGCCTCCGGGGCACGCCCGTCAGGTCGAGCAGCCGGACCGGAGAGCGGATCTCCCACACCACGAACAGCACGGCCGCCACCACCCCGGCGACCACGCACGGCAGCCCCCACGGCGGCAGCACCGCCGTGCCGGGGGAGGGGTTGTACAGTCCCGCGACCAGCAGGCCGAGGGCCAGCGCCAGCAGTGCTCCGCCGCCCAGATCCGGCCGCGAGGCGTCCGCCCGCGACGCATCCGCCGGTGAGGTGCTCGGCCGTGCGGCGATCACCGGTGAGCCGTCCGGTGGCGAGGCGTCCGGCCGTGCGGCGGCGTCCGTCCCGCCGGTGATCGCCGTGCCCGCGGGGGCGCCCGCCTCCGCGAGGCCCGGCGAACGACGCGGGCGCGCCGCGCCTGGTGGCGGGTGATCCGCGCCGTACGGCTCCCGGCCGCCGGGCACCGCCGCCTGCACGGCGACGGCGGCGATCAGCGTGAGCGGGAGGTTGACCCAGAAAATGCCGCGCCATCCGGCGAGCGCGGCCAGGCCCGCGCCGTACAGCGGGCCGAGCACGCTGCCGAGCTCCTGCGCCGCGCCCACCGCGCCGAGCGCCACGGGCCGGGCCCGTTCGTCCCACAGGTCGCCGATGAGAGCCATCGTGATCGGCAGCAGCGCGCCGCCCGCGACGCCCTGGAGCGTACGGCCCGCGACCAGCGCCGGGACGCTCGCCGCCAGGGCCGTGAGGAGGGAGCCCGCGGCGAACCCGGCCAGGCACGCGTGGATCAGCGCACGCCTGCCGTACCGGTCGGACAGCCGGCCCAGCAGCGGCATCGCCGCGACGTACCCGAGCAGGAACCCGGTCACGACCGGGGTCGCCCTCTCCAGGTGGTTGAGCGGCACGCCGACGTCGGAGGCGATGTCCACCAGGATGGTCACGACGACGTACGCGTCGAGCGCGGCGAGCAGCACGGCGGCGCCGCCGACGGCCAGCGCCAGGCGCCGGCGCCGCACGGTGGTGTCGGCGGGGCCGGTCACGGCTTGGGCGGGGTGATGGTCACGGGGGCGTCGTAGTCCCCGAGGGTGACGGCGGCCGAGCCGCCGCCGAGCGGCAGGTCGATCTTGAGCAGGCGGTTGGTGGCCTTGTCGATCCAGAGCGTGCCCGCGACCTTCTGCTGGACGCCGGGGACCAGCGCGGCCAGCGCGTCCTGCGGCAGGGTGGCCGCCACCCGGTAGGCGGCGGTGTCACCCACCATCTCCTCCGCCTGCGTCCGCACGTCCTGGGCCGCCGACAGCAGGCCGGGCACGCCGGTGAGCACGGCGGAGGGGTCGTAGATCGCCGCGAGCTGCTGCCGGGTCATCGTCTGGTAGCCGCCGGTCGGGCCCTTGAAGTAGACCGTGTCGCCGACGAGCACGAAGTCGATCTCCTGCAGGCCCAGCATCTCGATCTGCACGGTGCCCTTGGCGTCGCCCTCCTTGGTGAGGCTGCCCTCGGCGTGCCGTACGGGCACGGCGGGCTTGTCCTTCGTCTCGATCGTGAAGGCCACCGTCTTGACCCCCCGCATCGCCTCGGCCGACCGCTTCATCAGGGCGGGGCCGTCCGGCAGGGCCGTCTCGCTCTTCGCGTCGCAGGCGGTCACGAGCAGGAGGCCGGCCACGACCAGCCCGAGGATTGTTCGCACAGCCGGATCGTAGCGAGCGGGCGGGGGTGGCACGCGTTCCCGCGGGAATCGGTTTGACGCACCATGTCAGGGGAACTCGGGACCGGTGCGCTTCCCCCGCCACCCCGTCGTCATCACTAGTCGGTTCGCCGGACGCCGCGGACCCCCTGCAGATGGTCGATGACAGGCGCGTAGATCTGTTCCAGCTCGGACACCTGCTCCGGGGTCATCAGGTCGATGAAGTGCCGCCGGACGCTGTCCACGTGGTCCGGCGCCACCCGTCTTATCGTCTCCCACCCCTGATCGGTCAGGACGGCGAAGGTGCCCCGCCGGTCGTCCTCGCACTCTTCACGGGTGACCAGACCGGCCGCCTCCATCCGGGAGATCTGGTGGGACAGGCGGCTGCGCGACTGGATGGTCGCGTCGGCGAGCTCGCTCATCCGCATGCGGCGGCCGGGGCTCTCGGAGAGGTTGACCAGGATCTCGTAGTCGTTCAGCGAAAGGCCGCTCCCTTGGAGCTCTCGATCGAGTTGGAGGAAGAGGAGTCGGTGCGCAGCCAGGTGGGCCCGCCAGGCGCGTTGCTCGTGCGGGGTCAGCCAGCGGTGGTGGTCCATATCGACCAGCATAAGATCAAGTGAACGGATGGAGCGGGTATGCCTGACGGCGAGAACGGCGAGAGCCTGGGCACCGTGGTGGTAGCGGGTGCGGCCAATCTCGCGATCGCGCTGGCCAAGCTCGTGGCCGGTCTGATCAGCTCCTCCTCGGCGATGCTGTCGGAGGCCGCCCACTCGGCCGCCGACACCGCCACGGAGGTCGTGCTGTTCGCCGCGATCCGGCACGGCGAGCGGCCCGCCGACGCCCGTCACCCTCTCGGGCACGGCCGCGCCGCCTATCTGTGGGCGATCGTGGCCGCCTGCTTCACCCTGGTCGTGGGGGCGGGCTTCTCGCTCACGCACGGCTGGCAGACCATCACCAGGGGCGAGGACCTCGGCGACATCGGTGTCTCCTACATCGTGCTCGCGGTGTCGTTCGCGATCGAGTCGGTCTCCCTCTGGCGGGCCCTGCGCCAGTTGCGCGGCGAGGCCCGGCGCTGGCGGGTGAGCCCCGGCCGGTTGCTGGAGCGCACCTCCGACACCATGCTCAAGGCGGTCGTGCTGGAGGACGCGGCCGCCCTGATCGGCATCGCGGTGGCGGCCGTCGGCCTGGTGCTGTCGCAGCTCACCGGATCGGCCGTGTGGGACGGCGCCGCGTCGATCGTCATCGGGCTGCTGCTGCTCTGGGTGGCGCTGACCCTGATCAGGACCAACGCGTCGCTGCTGATCGGGCAGGCGCCTCCGGCCTCGCTGCAGGAGAAGATCAAGGACGTGCTGGCCGAGCAGCCGGAGGTCGAGGGGGTGGTCGAGCTCGCCGCCGTCCTGATGGGCCCCGGCCAGATCCTCGTCGCCGCGAAGATCGACTTCATGGACGAGACGACGGGGGAGCGGCTGGAGCTCGCCGCCGACCAGGTAGAGCGACGGCTCACCGAGCGCTTCCCGGAGATCAAGCAGGTGTTCCTCGACCCCACACCCGGCCGGTCAGCCGCCGAGGAGGTGTAGCTTGGCGGGCTCGTCG
This sequence comes from Microbispora sp. H10885, assembly GCF_014161415.1. Taxonomy (NCBI): domain Bacteria; kingdom Bacillati; phylum Actinomycetota; class Actinomycetes; order Streptosporangiales; family Streptosporangiaceae; genus Microbispora; species Microbispora sp. H10885. The sequence goes on from NZ_JABBWY010000003.1 coordinate 175,383, forward strand.
GTGACGGCCGAGGCGATCACGGTGCCGGCCGTCCACTCGAGGAAGTGACGGCCCTGCCACTCCAGCGGCACCGTCAGCCCGTCCACCAGCGGCAGGGCCGACAGGTCCGCCTCGCGCAACCGCCCGAGTGTCAGCTCGCCCCGCTTGACCAGCGCCTCCTTGCGCACCCACTGGCGGATGAGGCCGCGGTTGTCGTCGCCCACCAGCTTCGCCTCGGCGGGGGTGAGCGCGAGCGCCACGAGGTTCTCGTCGGCCGGGCCACCCGTGACGTGCTCGGCGTCCACCCCGACCCGGCCATAGCCGGCGACCGCGCAGACGTATCCGGAGGTGTGCGCGAGGCTGATCGACACCTCGGGGGCCTCGGCCAGCCAGGGCCGCCCGTGCGCCTGCCCGCACTCCTCGCAGCGCTGCACCACGGTCAGCATGCACGCGCGGGTGCCCAGCAGTTCGGCGGCGCAGTGCCGTACGAGCAGGTGGGCGGCGACGAAGTCGCGGCGGTCCCCGCTGCGGGTGAAGCGTTCGGCGCGTTCGCGCTCGGCCGGGGTCAGGGTGCCGCCGGCCAGTTCGAGCACGTCGTCGGTGTGGCCGGCCACGGCCAGTGGAGGGCGCACACCGTCACTGTAGGACAGCGATGTGACGATCAAGTGAACTGGGTGCTCCGGACGGTTCCCGCCGCGCTCACCCGCCGCTGACCGCCCTCAACCGGCCGCCGGAGCCGCCTGTCCGCGCCTCGCCCGCGCTCACCCGGCGAGCGCGGACATCCATTCCTCGATGTCGTCCGCCTGGCGCGGCAGCGCGGACGACATCAACCGGGCTCCGCCGGCCGTGATCACCAGGTCGTCCTCGATGCGGACGCCGATCCCGCGCAGTTCGGGCGGCAGCGTCAGGTCGTCGGGCTGGAGATAGAGGCCCGGTTCGACGGTCAGCACCTGGCCCTCCTCCAGCACGCCGTCGAGGTAGGTCTCCGCCCGCGCCCGCGCGCAGTCGTGCACGTCGAGGCCGAGCATGTGGCCGCTGCTGCACAACGTGTAGCGCCGGTGCAGCCCCGCCCCGGCCTGCGCCCGCGTCAGCAGCCCCCATTCGACCAGCCCGTCGGAGATGACCCGCATCGCGGTCTCGTGGAAGTCGCGGAAGCGCGCCCCCGGGCGCAGCGCGGCGATGGCCGCCGTCTGCGCCTCGTACACCAGGTCGTACACCTGCCGCTGCACCGGGTCGAACCGGCCCGACAACGGCAGCGTGCGGGTGACGTCAGCCGTGTAGAGGTTGTCGCCCTCGACCCCGGCGTCCAGCAGCAGCGTCTCCGCGGGGTCGAGCCGGCCGTCGTTGCGGATCCAGTGCAGCACACAGGCGTGCGCCCCGGAGGCCACGATGGACTGGTAGCCCACCGCGTTGCCCTCCAGACGCGAGCGCAGCCCGAAGACGCCCTCGACGTACCGCTCGCCGCGTGGATGCGCGATCGCCGCGGGCAGCGCGCGCACGACGTCCTCGAACCCGCGCACGGTCGCGTCCACCGCCTGCTGCAGCTCCGCGATCTCCCACTCGTCCTTGACCAGCCGCAGCTCCGCCAGGACCGCGGCCAGTTCGGCGTCGCCGTCCGCAGGGGAGACCAGCGCGTCGACCGAGGCGTCCACCCCGCGCAGCACCCGGGCCGGGCCGCGCAGCGCCGCCGGCAGGCTGTCGATGGGCGCGCACTCGATCTGGTACGCCGCCTCGGTCTCGGCGAGACCGGGCCGGCGGCCCACCCAGAACTCGCCGTACCGCCGGTCGCGGTAGAACTCCTGCGAATCGGCGCGGGACGGGCGGGGGCGCAGGAAGAGCCGCGCCTCGCCGGACGGCTCGATGACGAGGACCTCGTCGGGCTGCTGAGCTCCCGTCAGGTAGGCGAACGCGCTGTGCGCCCGGAACCGGTGGTCGTCGTCGTTGCTGCGCGCGACCAGGGTGCCGGAGGGGATGACCAGCCGCTCGCCGGGCAGGCGTTCGGCGAGCCGGGCCCGCCGCTTGGCGGCGTACGCGGCGACGGGCAGCGGCGCCGGCGCGGTCTCCGCGGCGCCGGCCCAGCCGCCCCGCATGAACTCCGCGAGCGCCGCCGGGATCGGGAGATCGTGACTTCCCGTGTTGAGCTGCTTGTCCGTCATCGATCATCTCCAGGTGGCGGCGATATTTGACCATCGTAGGGGCGTAGGCCCTTGACGAGGGAAGACGGTCGCTGTTGCCTGGGGAAACAGGATGCGCCGCGCCGGGCGGCCGGCGCGGGAAAGACGGGGACGAGTCCCCCGGGTGCCCCTGGGAAGGCGGTGTCGATGCTCATCGGGACGATCTTGCAGAGTAAGGGAACAGGCGTGGCGACCGTTCCACCGCACGCCACGGTGTCAGAGCTTCTCGCCCGGCTGGCGGAGCTGAACATCGGTGCGGTGGTGGTGTCGGAGGATGGCCTGTCCATCGACGGCATCGTGTCGGAACGCGACGTCGTCCGGCGGCTGCACGAGGACGGGGCCGCGCTGCTCGGCCGGCCCGTCTCGTCGATCATGACCTCGGAGGTGCGCACCTGCGGCCCGGACGCCAACGTGGACGACCTGCGCCGCACGATGACCAACCACCGGATCCGGCACGTGCCGGTGGTCCGCGACGGCCGCCTGGCGGGCATCGTCAGCATCGGCGACGTGGTCAAGAGCTCGATCCAGGAACTGGAGAGCGAACGGGAGGCCCTGGTCGGCTACATCAACGGCTGACGGCCCCCCGCGGGGCGGGGCCGCCCTCGGCCGCCTCGCCCCGTGCCGCCGCGCGTACGGCGATCTAGACTGGCTCGTGTGAAGCTGAAGCTGGACCTCCACGACATCTACAACAAGGGCAGCGAGATCGACCGGGCGCTGCACGGCATCATCCAGGAGGCCGTACGCAAGAAGGCGACCCAGGTGGAGATCATCCCCGGCAAGGGGTCCGGCCAGCTCAAGAAGAAGGTGCTGCGCTTCCTGGAGCAGAAGGAGATCAAGGCGCTCTACCACCGGATCGACAAGGACGCCAAGAACCACGGCCGTCTGTTCGTCTACTTCCAGTGGAAGTAAGGGCATCTCTCATCTGCCGGCGTAAACGCCCTGTTGATCTCCGCTAGGGCACAACCAGGGCACTCGGCCTGGTCTGCTCCTGGGTGAAGAACGCGTCCATAGCCTTGAGCGCTCGATCTGCTGCGTTCGGCATGAGGTGGGTGTACGTCCGGAGCGTGAAACCCGGGTTGGCGTGTCCGAGGTATTCCGCGACTGTATCGCGGGACCGGTGTTCTGCTCGTTGAGTGACTACCGTTCAGCGCCCTCGTATGAGCGCAGCTCGCCACAGTGCGCTTGCCGCAGCCGTCACGTCAGATATGGCGGTCCATACTGACGCTCGCGGCGGCGGCGAAGTCCCGAACGCACTTACGGTACGCGTCCCGAGCCTCCTCGAAGCGGGCGCGCCCTTCGTCTCGGCCGTTGGCCAGTTCGTAGAGACAGCGGTTGCCTGAGAAGGCGGCCTGGAGCACAGCCTCCGCACACTCGGCGACACCTGCGGGTCCCTCCAGGACGACTACGCGAGTCCCGTGCTTGAGCGGTTCGAAAGCGTTCCTCAGCGCGTCTCTGGTCCGTTTGATATGCGCGTCGACGTCTGCTTGATCGTTCCCGCCCGACGGGAACAGGATGCCATCTAGGCGGAAGTAAAGTTCCTCAGTGACGCCCGCCTGACGCATGAATTCCAGATACGCCGCCTTGCGTGCCTCTCGCTGCTCCCGCACAAACTGCGCGCGCGCCGACAGCTCCTCCTGGGCCGTGGCAGCTCGGCGGTTGCCGTGGCTGGTGACCCAGCTCGCGATAACCGCCGTCGCGCCGGTAAGAACCGCGACCCAAACCGTGCCGTCCATGCGCACCTCCGAGAGGGGACCGTCGCGTCGTTCAACGAGCTGTATGGACGCGAGGCTCCCTTCCCGATTGGCTTCTACGAATATGTCACCCTCCGGTGGTTAAGCGGTGCGGCATCGATGACAAGGACCCGTCGTCCAGTCCGCCAGCTGTTCCGTCGCTGTTCCGCCGGAGCATGCAAGATCTCTGAAACACCGAGCGCCACTGCGACGACCATTCCAGGTCATCGAGGTGGTCATCACAGTTACCGCAGGCCAGAGCGACGGACGAGCACTTCCCGTGGAAGTGGGGGCCCGACGCGTGATCGTTGCGGGCACTCTACGAATTGACCGCTGCGCGTGCCGTGGCTCGGGCGCTCATCGGTTATTGGCCGACGCGGCCGTCGATGCGCTCGCGCAGGAGGTCGGCGTGGCCGCAGTGCCGCGCGTACTCCACGATGTGCGCCACCAGGATGTCGCGAAGCTGCAGGTCAGCCCCGTCTGGGCCGAGGTCGGAGACGCCGGCGTTCCAGGTGCCGAGGTCGGCGACTCCGGCCACGAACTGGTCGGTGCGCTCCACCTCGGTGCGCCACTGCCGCCAGGCGTCCTCCACGACCGCCGGGTCGGCGATCGCGCCGTTCCAGTCGCCGTCGCGGTCCTCGTCGGTGCGGTACAGGTGCGGCGCGTCCTCGCCGGCCATGACCCGGCGCAGGTGTCTCTCCCCCTCGGTCAGGTGCCGCACCAGCCCGAGCAGGGACATCGTGGACGGTGGTACGGACCGCTGGGCAAGCTGTTCGGCATCCAGGCCCGCGCATTTCATTTCCATGGTCAGGCGGTAGTGGCGCAGATAGTCGAGCAGTACGCCTCGTTCGTCGATCGCCGCGACATCGGTTTCGCGCGGGTCGTCGTCCGGGTCGACCCACATGTCGCGGTACACGGTCGACTTCGTCCAGCGCGTGAGAAGGGGTTCGCCCGCGTCAGAGGTGGTCACCACAGCATCCTCGGCCATGTGGACTCCGGGGGCCACCGAATATCCGCGCGGTCGCCCGCCCCTCGTCAGCGGCCGCGACCCGGACCAGCCGAACACCGCCCAGGTCGGCGTTTCACGGCCTCCACCTGCACCACTTGAGTGCCGCCGGAGCGGCGGTCCAGACGATCTCCATCGTGGTGCCGGCCGTTGTCCTGCCCGTCGTCGTGCTCCTGATGGCCGGTGGACTCGGGCAAGCGAAGATCAGAACATGACTCGATGGATCCCCGGGGAGGAGAGGCCGCGCCGCCACCGGCCCCGGACGCCCGGCGCCGGGCTGGTCGTCATCGCCGTGGCGGCACGGTCACGGGCGCGCGCGTGACCTCCACCGCGACCGGGACGGCGTCGGACGACGGGACTCGCACCCGGCCGGGGACGGCGGCACCGGGGGCCACGGCACCGCCGGTGGCGGACTCCCGGCCGATTCCGCTCCCGCTCCCGCGTAGGACTTCGGCGCCGTACGCGGACCGGTGCACCGGGCTGATCTCCGGGCTGGTCGCCGGGGCGCTCGGGCTGCCCGCGAGACGGCACGCGAGGCAGCGGTCGTGGCCCGTCATCGGGTCCTTCACCCGCCAGTCCCACTGCTCCGGAGGCCGGGGGCCACTGGGCTTGCCCCACCCCGCGAGGTGCAGCGCCCAGGTGACCAGACCACCCAGGACGATCACGGCGAGGCCGAGGCGGATGCCGAGCGGCCAGGCCGCGCACATCGCCACCCCCACCGTCGTGCAGCCAGCCAGCACGACGGCGCAGCCGGTCCAGCCCGCGATCGTGTGCCCGAGATCGACGTCGTCGTGCAGGCCGCTCATGATTCTCCTCGATGCGGGGAAGAAGTATCTTACCTACTAAACATCTTAGATACTAAGGAGACTGCCGATGGAGGGCAAGCCGCGCCCGGAGGCGACGCACGAGCAGGCCCTCGCCGGCATGGACCAGCTGATCGCGCTCAGTCTGGTCGGGCAGCAGGACATCGCCCAGCGGCTCGGGCTGAACGTCACCGACCTGACCTGTCTCGGCTTCGTCCTGGCGGCGGGGGACGACCCGATCAGCGCGGGCGCGCTCGCCCGGCAGGCCGGTCTCACCACGGGCGCGGTGACCGGCGTGCTGAACCGCCTCGAACGGGCCGGGTACGCGCATCGGGAGGCGGACCCGGCGGACCGGCGGCGGGTGCGGGTCGTCGCCAACCCGGCCGCGGTCGTCACGGTGACGGCCGTGTACGAACCCTTCTACCGGAGGCTCAACGAGCTGTTCGCCGGCTACACGCCCGGCGAGATCGCCGTGCTGTCCGACTGGTTCACCCGCGCGGGCGACCTCATGCGGACGTATCTGGAGGAGATCCGGCGCGACGAGCACGCCGGCGTGCCCCGCACCCGGCGCACGCGGAGTCGCTGAGGCCGCCGGAGACCGGCGAGATCCGCGACCTCCCGGAGCGGCCGAAAGGGCCCTCGCACCGTCGGCGGGAGCGGCGGTGGCCGGTCAGCCGCCGAGCGCGGGCCCGGGCCGGAGGCTCAGAGCTTGCGGAAGTGCCATGCCTCCTCGGCGGCGGCCAGCACGCCGTCGAGAGACGCTCCGCCGCCCGCGGCCACGACCGCGGAGACGGCGCCCTCCACGAACGGCACATCGGCGATCACCACCCGGCCGGGGCTCTCCAGCAGCCGGGCGGTCAGCACCGAGCTGCCCAGGTCGGGGATCAGCACGACACCGTCCCCCTGGTCCACCTCCTCGACCGCCGCGCTCACCCGGTCGGGGCTGGTGCCGAGACCGCCGTCCTCGGTGCCCCCGGCCGCCGCCAGTGGCACCTTCGCCCCGCCGATCTGCCTGGCCAGCGCGGCCGTCTCCGCGGCCAGGCCGCCACTGTGCGAGATCAGTACGATGCCGACCATTCGTCACTCCTGCCGTGCTGCGTGATCGGAACGTGAGCCGGGCGCGCCACGCCCTCCCCGGAAACGCCGCGCCCACCTCCCGGTCATCGGGAGGCGGCGGCCCTGAGCGCGCCGAAGACGAGAGCGGTCGAGGCCGCGCCCGGGTCCTCGTGCCCGACGCTGCGTTGTCCCAGGTAGCTCGCCCTGCCCTTGCGCGCCTGCAGCGGCACCGTGGCCCTCGCCCCCTCCGCCGCCGCCGTGGCCGCCGCCTCCAGGGCCTCCTCCGGCTTCAGTCCGTCCCGTACGGCCCGGGACAGCGCCGCGGCGGCGGGGGCGAGGGCGTCGACCATCGTCTTGTCGCCCTCCGCCGCCGAGCCGAGGCGCCGTACGCCGGCCAGGGCCGCGTCCACGCCCGCGCTCAGCTCGGCCGGCGAGATCTCGGTGGCCTCGCCGAACGCCTTGCCCATCTCCCGGAAGGCGGTGCCGTAGAGGGGGCCGGAGGCGCCGCCCACCTTGCGGATCAGGGTGGTGCCCGTCAGCACGAGGAGCGCGCCGGGAGTCCCCGGCGGGGCGGCGGCCAGCGCCTCACCGACCGCGGTGAACCCGCGGTCGAGGTTCGTCCCGTGGTCGGCGTCGCCGATCGCGGCGTCCAGCTCGGTGAGGTGGTCGCGCCCGGCCCGTACGGCGGAAGTGATCTCCTCGATCCAGGCGGCGAAGAACTCGGTGTTCACGAAGCGGCTCCCAGGGCGGATCTCGGGACGGATCTCAGGGCGGATCTCAGAGGGGATCTCGGGACCGAGCTGAAGGCGTGTTCCGGGGCACACCTCCCGGCCGGGCGGCGGTCAGCGGCCCCAGCGCAGCGCGGGCGTCTCCACCGGCGCGTCCCACAGCCGGGTGAGCTCGCCGGTCAGCGCGCAGGTCGTCACCATGAAGCCCTGCATGTCGAGGCTGGTCACGTAGTTGCCGACCAGGCTGCGCACGACCGTCGCGCCCTTCTCCCGAAGGTACGCCTCCACCTCGGCGAAGACGACGTACAGCTCGATGAGCGGCGTCCCGCCCATGCCGTTGACCATCACCAGCGTCTCGCCGGACGGCGGCAGGTCGTCGGCGATCGCGTCCACGGCGATGCGGGCGATCTCCCGGGCCTCGCCCATCGCGGCGCGGGCGCGGCCGGGCTCGCCGTGGATGCCGATGCCGAGCTCGATCTCCGTCTCGCCGAGCTCGAAGGTGGGCTTGCCCGCCGCCGGCACGGTGCAGGGCGTCAGCGCCACGCCGAAGGACCGGCTCCGCTCGTTGACCTCCCGGGCCACCCGCGCCACCTCGGCGAGGGGCGCGCCGGTCTCCGCCAGCGCACCGGCGATCTTCTCCACGAACAGCGTGGCGCCGGTGCCCCGGCGGCCCGCCGTGTAGAGGGAGTCGCGCACGGCCACGTCGTCGTTCACCAGCACGGTGGCGACCTCGACGCCCTCGTCGCCGCTGAGCTCGGCGGCCATCTCGAAGTTCAGCACGTCGCCGGTGTAGTTCTTCACGATGTGCAGCACGCCCGCCCCGCCGTCCACGCCCTTGGTGGCCTCGACGAGCTGGTCGGGCACGGGCGAGGTGAAGACCTCCCCGGGACAGGCCGCGTCGAGCATGCCGTGCCCGACGAACCCGGCGTGCAGGGGCTCGTGCCCTGAGCCGCCGCCGGAGACCAGCCCGACCTTGCCGGGACGGGGGCCCTCCGCGCGGAAGACGACGGCGTTCTCCAGGTCCACACGGAGTGAGGGGTGGGCCGCGGCCATGCCGCGCAGCGCGTCGGAGACGAGCGAGCCGGCGCTGTTGATCAGCTTCTTCACAGACGTCTCCCTCGTTCCTCCACGCGCTTCCTCGCGCCGCCGCAGGCCTGATCGGCCCGTCCTCGACCTTCGTCCGCGCGGACCGGCCGCGTCAAGGGCCGTCGTCCGTACGGCTCCGCTTGTGTAAAGAGCGTCATATGGCGTTCGGGGGTGGCGGTGTAGGAGGATCGGCAGGGGGTGTCCTGACTGTTGGGGAGGCGGAATGTCGGTGTTGCGGGATCTGGTGGACGGCATCCGGGGAGGGGGGATCGACGTCCTGGACCTCACCGCGCCGTTGAGCGAGCGGACACCGATCCTCGCCCTGCCGGAGCCGTTCGGCCAGACGGTGCCGTTCACGCTCCAGGAGATCAGCCGGTACGACGACCGCGGCCCGGCCTGGTACTGGAACAACTTCACGACCGGCGAGCACACCGGCACGCACTTCGACGCCCCGGTCCACTGGGTGACCGGGCGTGACGGCGAGGACGTGTCGCAGGTCGCCCCCGCCCGGCTGATCGCCCCCGCGGTCGTGCTGGACTTCAGCGCTCAGTCGGCGGAGAACCCCGACTTCCTGCTGGAGATCGACCACGTCAAGGCGTGGGAGTCCGAGCACGGCCCGCTGCCCGACGGCGGATGGCTGCTCTACCGCACCGGCTGGGACGTACGCGCCCACGACCAGGGGGAGTTCCTCAACGCCGACGAGACGGGCCCGCACACGCCCGGCATGTCGGCCGACTGCGCCCGGTTCCTCGCCGAGGAGACGCCGATCGCGGGCATCGGCGTGGAGACCGTGGGCACCGACGCGGGCGCCGCGCACTCCTTCGACCCCGCGTTCCCCTGCCACTCGTACCTGCTCGGCGCGGGCAAGTACGGCCTGACCCAGCTGCGCAACCTCGACCGGCTGCCGCCGGTCGGCGCGGTGGTGATCGCGGGCCCGCTGCCGATCGTCGGCGGCTCGGGCAGCCCGGTCCGCGTGCTGGCGCTGGTGGAGCGGTGAACGTCGCGGAGGCCGTCGGCGCGGTCCTCGCCTCCCTCGGCGTGAGGGCGGCCTTCGGCGTCGTCGGCAGCGGCAACTTCCACGTCACCAACGCGCTCGCCGAGCACGGCGTGCGGTACGTCGCGGCGCGGCACGAGTGCGGCGCCGCCACGATGGCCGACGCGTACGCGCGGATGAGCGGCACGGTCACGGTCGTGTCGGTCCACCAGGGGCCCGGCCTGACCAACGCGCTGACCGGCGTCACCGAGGCGGCCAAGAGCCGGACGCCGCTGCTGGTGCTCGCCCCGGAGGTGACCTCGCCCACCTCCAACTTCCGGATCGACCAGACCGCGCTCGCCGAGGCCGTGGGCGCGCACTGCGCCCGGATCGGGTCGGCCGAGACGGTCGTGGACGACACCGTGATGGCCTTCCTCGCCGCCCTGCTCGGGCGGCGCACCGTGGTGCTCAACCTGCCGCTGGGCGTGCAGGCCGAGGAGCTTCCCGAGGAGGTCGCCGGGTCCGTACGCGAACTGGTGGCGGGCCGGGGCGGCGCGCACCGCGGCGTGGCGAGCCGCGTCCCCGCGCCCTGGGGGCTCACGTTCCCCCTGGAGCCGCCCGCCGAGGCGGCCGCGGAGGCGGAGGAGGGGGAGCCCGAGGGGCTCGCGGCGGAGCCGTCCGACGCGCTCACCCGGTTCGCGCGGCTGCTGGCCGGGGCGAGCCGCCCGGTCTTCGTGGCCGGGCGGGGCGCGCGGGGCGCCCGCCGCGAACTGGAGGCGCTCGGCGAGCACGTCGGCGCGCTGTTCGCCACCTCGGCGGTCGCCAAGGGCCACTTCCACGGCAGCCCCTGGGATCTCGACGTGAGCGGCGGGTTCGCCACCCCGCTCGCGGCCGAGCTGATCCGTGAGGCCGACCTCGTCGTCGGCTGGGGGTGCTCGTTCACCATGTGGACCACCCGGCACGGCACGCTCATCGGGCCGGAGGCCAAGGTGGTCCAGGTCGACCTCGACCCCGACGCCCTCGGCGTGCACCGCGAGGTGGACCTCGGCGTCGTCGGCGACGTCCGCGAGACCGCGCGGGCGGTCGGCGCCCTGCTCGCCGGGCCCGGGGGCCGCGGTGAGCCCGCGACCGGCTACCGCACCCCCGAGATCGCCGCACGGATCGCCCGGGAAGGGCGCTGGCGCGATGTCCCGTACGAGGACACCAGCGCGGGGGGGCGCATCGACCCCCGCACGCTGACGATCGGGCTCGACGACCTGCTCCCGGAGGAGCGCCTGGTGGCCGTCGACTCGGGCAACTTCATGGGCTATCCCTCGATGTTCCTCACCGTGCCCGACGGCAGCGCGTTCTGCTTCACGCAGGCGTTCCAGTCGATCGGGCTGGGCCTCGCCACCGCGATCGGGGCGGCCCTCGCGCGGCCCGACCGCGTGACGGTCGCCGCGCTGGGCGACGGCGGCGCCCTGATGGGCATCGCCGAACTGGAGACGGTCGTACGGCTCGGCCTGCCGATGATGATCGTCGTCTACGACGACGAGGAGTACGGCGCGGAGGTGCACCACTTCGCCCCGCACGGGCTCCCGCTCGGCGTCGTCACCTTCCCGCCCGTGGACATCGCCGGGATCGGCCGGGGCTTCGGGTGCGAGGCGGTGACCGTGCGGACGGAGGAGGACCTGGCCGGCGTCGCCGCCTGGCTGAAGGGCCCGCGCGACAAGCCGCTCGTCGTCCACGCGAAGGTCACCGCCGACACCCCCGCGTGGTGGCTGGAGGAGGCGTTCCGCGGGCACTGAGGCGCGGTCCCGCGTGACACGTCCGAGGAGAACGGGCGGCCGTAGAAGTTACGCGTGAGTAGGTTACGGTTTCAGGCATGGCCGAGATCGTGTACCCGCCGGTTCTGCGGACCGCCCTGACCGCCTTCAGACTGCTCGACCTCAGGTTTCACATGGAGGGCACGGAGCGGATCCCTCGCGGCGGCGGCGCGGTCCTGGTGAGCAACCACGTCAGCTACCTCGACTTCGTCTTCGCCGGCTTCGCGGCCCACCCCGCCGGGCGGCTGGTCCGGTTCATGGCGAAGAAGGAGGTCTTCGAGCACCCCGTGTCGGGTCCGCTGATGCGCGGCATGCACCACATCCCGGTGGACCGGTCGGCCGGCGCGGGCGCCTACGACGCCGCCGTACGCGCCCTGAAGGACGGCGAGATCGTCGGCAACTTCGCCGAGGCGACGATCAGCCGGTCGTTCACGCTCAAGGAGATCAAGAGCGGCCCGATCCGGATGGCGGCCGAGGCCGGTGTGCCGGTGATCCCGGTCGCCCTGTGGGGCGGCCAGCGGCTGTGGACCAAGGGGCGGCCCCGCCGGCTGCTGCAGCGGCACGTCCCGATCACGATCCTGGTCGGCGAGCCCCTGCACCCCGGCATCGGCGACGACATCGCCGGGCTCACCGCGGACCTGCGGCGGCGGATGGCGGACCTGCTCGACGAGGCCCAGCGGACCTATCCCGACCGGCCGGAGGGCGTGTGGTGGCAGCCGGCCCATCTCGGCGGCACCGCCCCCACCCCCGAGGAGGCCGCCGCGCTCGACGCCGCCGACCGCTCCCGGCGGAGGTAGCCCGAGGCTCGCCGTCACCGGCGGGCCCGCCCGCCGGTGTGACACCGCTGCGCGGGATATGACCGCTTCCGCAACAAGGCTGTTACGTACAAGGCTTGACCATGGGTCAAGGGGCGGGGATAACTGGCTCGGGGGCCTCGCAACCGTCACCTTGGAGCCGTGCATGAGCATCGTGCCCTCGTCCCCGCTGGTCGGGCGCGCACCCGAGCTGGCGACCCTGATCGACGCGATGGCCCGCCCGCCCGCGGTGGTCCTGGTGGAGGGCGAGGCGGGCATCGGCAAGACCCGGCTCGTCCGCGCCGCGCTGGACCGGCTCCCGCGCGGCGACCGCGCCGTCCTGCTCGGCTACTGCCACCAGATCCGCGAGCCCTTCCCGTACGGGCCGGTCTTCGAGGCGCTGCGGGACATCAGGGGACGGCTCCCGGCGGCGCACCGGCTCAACCCGGTCACCGGGGCGCTGCGCGGGCACCTGCCCGAGCTGGCCGGCGCGCTGCCGCCGTCGCCGCAGCCGCTGAACGATCCGCGGGCCGAACGGCACCGGGTGTTCCGGGGGATACGCGCCCTGCTGACGGCCGTCGGACCGGCCGTGCTGGTGATCGAGGACCTGCACTGGGCCGACGACGGCACCCGCGACCTGCTGCGGTTCCTGAGCGGCCAGCCGCCAGAGGGTCTCGCGATCGTGGTGACCCGCAGGCGCGAGGAGGGCGGCCCGCCCGGGCCGCCGCTCGGCCTCGCCTACCGGCACCAGCCCGACACCGCGCACCTGACGGTCCGGCTGACCCCGCTGGACGTGTCCGGCGTGGGCAGCCTGGCCGGCGCGCTGCTGGAGCGCTCCGACCTGCCGGCCGGGTTCGTCGCGCGGCTGTACGAGCGCACGGCCGGCATCCCGTTCGTGGTGGAGGAGATGGTCCGGTCGCTGCCCGGCGTCGAGGAGCCCGACGCCCTGGAACGTGCCGGTGTGCCGCTGCTGCTGCGTGAGGCCATGGCGGAGCGGATGGCCTGCCTGTCCCCGGCGGCGGTGGGCGCGGTGCAGGCGGCGGCGGTGCTGGGGCTCCCCGCGGACGAGCATCTGATCGCGGCGGTGAGCGGCGATTCCGCCGGGCTGGGCGAGGCGCTGCGCGCCGGAGTGTTGCACGAGCACCCCGGCGGCCGGTACGGCTTCCGCCACGCGCTGGCCCAGCAGGCCGTCTACGACGCCGTTCCCGGCCCGGACCGCAGGTCGGCGCACGACCGGGCGATGACCGCGCTCGGGGCGATGGAGTCGCCGCCGCTGGTGCAGCTCGCGTTCCACGCCAGGCACGCCGGGGACACCGCGGCCTGGATCGGCCACGGCACGGCCGCCGCCCGGCAGGCCGCCGCGCTCGGTGACACCGCCCTGGCCGTGGAGGTCATCGAGGGGATGCTCGACGATCCCGGCCTGCCCGCCCCGGCCCGCGGCCCGCTCGCCCTCATGCTGAGCCGGCTCGCCGCGACCGGCCTGTCGCACCAGCGGGTGGTACGGCTGCTCCGTCACCTGCTGCGCGGCGAGTTCCTGTCCGGCGACGTACGCGGCGAGGTGCGCCTGAACCTCGGCCTGGTGCTGTCCAACCAGGCCGGCGACGTCGCCGCCGGTCGGCCGGAGATGACGGCCGCCCTCGCCGAGCTGAGCGACCGCCCGACGCTGGCGGCGCGCGGCTGGGCCAGCCTGGCGATGCCGGAGTGGGGTGACGAACCGGTGTCGGAGCACGCGGGATGGATGGCCCGCGCCGAGGCGCTCGTCGCCGCCGCCGACAACCCGGAGCTCGCGGCGGCGGTGCTGGCCAACCGGGCCTCCTTCGAGATGACGATCGGGTCCGCCGACGCCTTCGCCGTCGCCGCCCGGCTTCCGGTCGCCGACCCCGTCACGGAGGTGCGGCGGGAGGCCGCCCGGGCGTTCTGCAACCTGCACGACTCGGCGACCACGCTGGGGCTCTACGGTGCGGCCGAGCGGTTCGCCCGGGAGGGCCGGCGGCTCGCGCTGGAGACCGGCGCGCAGTATCCCGCCTATCTCGTCGAGGCCTCCACGATCCGCAGGGAGTGGCTCACCGGACGCTGGGACGGGCTCCGCGACCGGGCGGCGTCCCTGGGGGAGCTGGCGACCGAGACCCCGCTGATCGCGGTGGACCTCTGGCTGGTGCTCGGCCTGCTCGCCCTGGCGACGGGCGAGTGGGAGGAGGCACTCAAGCACTTCCACAACGCGGGGCTGGACGCGCCGGAGTCGCGGCACGCCCCGGTCGTGGCGGCCGCCGCCGGTGGCCTCGTCGAGCTGCACCTCGCCCGCGGCAGGGTGGACGCCGCGGTGACGGAGGCCGAGCGGGCGGTCGTCCGGCTGCGCCGCAAAGGCGTGTGGGTGTGGGGCGCGACGCTGGTGCCGTCCGCCGTGACCGCGTTCGCCGCGGCCGGCCGGCTGCGTGCGGCGCACGACCTGGCGACCGAGTACGCCGGAGGAGTCGCGGGCCGGGTCGCCCCCGCCGCGCACGCCGCGCTCGACGCCGCGCTGGCCGCGCTCGCGTCCGCGGAGGGCCGGCACGCCGACGCCGCCGGCCTGTTCGCCCGGGCCCGCCGGGCGTACGGGGTCCTGCCCCAGCCGTACGCCGCGGCGCGGGCGGCGGAGGGCGAGGCGCGGGCCCGGCTCGCCCTCGGGGACGGAGCCGCCACCCCCGCACTCAGGGAGACGGCCGAGCGGTACGCCCGCCTCGGCGCGACGCACGACGCCGCCCGCTGCCGGCGGCTGCTGCGCGAGATCGGCGTGGAGGTCCGGCTGCCGGGCGGGCGGGGGAGGAAGGCCGGCGGGCTGTCGCAGCGGGAGAAGGAGGTGGCCCGGCTCGTCGCGCTCGGCCGGACCAACCGGGAGATCGCCGATGTGCTCTTCCTGTCGACGCGCACGGTGGAGACCCACGTCGCCACCGTGCTGCGCAAGCTCGGCGTCCGCTCGCGGACCCAGATCGCGCCGCCCGCCTGACCACGTCCGGCCCGGCACGAACCGCGCGAGCCTCGCCGTCGAGGCCACGGAACGCGGGAACCCCCGGGACCGGTGGAGCCGGTCCCGGGGGTCCTCATGGCCGTCGCTCAGACGGTGATGCTCCACGAGTCGAGATAACCCGTGTCGAGGGTGTACTGGTCCCTGACCTCCAGGGTCCAGGTGCCCGCCGCGGGCTGGGTGACCGCGACCGAGTAGGTGCGGGTGCCGAACGACGTGCAGCTGACGCCGCCGCTCGACTTGACGGTGTACCAGGTGCCGTTCGGGCCCTGGAGCCTGATCCGCAGGTCCTCGGCGCAGGTGTGCGAGATGGTCACGCTGAGCTGGACCGGGGACACCGCGTTACCGCTCGCGTTCGACGTGACCGGGCTGGTGATCGTCGTGAGGTCGTTGATGGTGTAGTCCGTGCCGTTGGTGAACGTGCGTCCGCCGGAGGTGCCCGACACGGTGAGGGTGTACGTCGCGGTGTGGCCGCCCGACGAGCCGGTGCCCGTGATCGTCACCGGATAGGTGCCGCCGGGCGTCGACGCGCTGGTGGCGATGGTCAGGGTGGAGGAGCCGCCCGAGGTCACCGAGGACGGGCTGAAGGACGCGGTCGCCCCGGACGGAAGCCCGGAGGCGGTGAGGGCGACGGTCTGCGCGCTACCCGAGGTGGTCGACGTCGAGACGGTCGTGGTGGCCGACTGGCCGGCGGTCACGGTGCCCGCGGTGGGGCTGAGCGACAGGGAGAAGTCGTTGCCCGAGGCGCTGCAGCTCGGCTCGCCCGACTGCACCGGGACGCCGACCGCGTTCCAGGCCGCCTTGGTGGCCGCGCACTCGGCGCTGCTCGCGCCGTACAGCTCGACCGCCGCCGCCAGCGACGCCGACCGGATGCCCGCGTACTTCCAGGTCGAGGTCTTGCGCTGCAGCGCGCCCATGTAGATCTTGCCGGCCTTCTGGATGGAGATGCCGGTCACCGACGAGGGGCCGCCGGAGCAGATCGGGCTGTTCGGCTTGCCGCCGCCCGGCGAGGAGCCCTCGGCGAGCAGGTAGAACCAGTGGTTCAGCGGGCCGGCCGCGGCGTGCACCTCGGTGCTGGGGATCGAGGAGGAGTAGCAGTTGGGGTCGCCGGCGAGCGACGGGTTGTACATGTACCGGATCGGCCCGCTGCCGACGAGGTTGACCAGCTCGCCCACCTGGTAGTCCGGCGCGTCGTTCGGGTTGTTGGCGTACGCCTCGGTGAGGGCGCCGAAGATGTCGCCGGTGGCCTCGTTGATGCCGCCGTTCTCGTTGCCGGAACCGGCGCCGCCCGGGGTGGTCTGGAAGATGGCGTGGCCGAACTCGTGCGCCACCACGTCGATCGAGGTGGCCTGGCGGGCGTTGTCCTGCGAGTGGCCGAAGTTGGTGTAGCTGCCGTTCCAGTACGCGTTCACGTCGGACAGGCCCACACGGGTGGGGAAGCCGCCGCCGCTGCCGTTGATGCCGTTGCGGCCGAGCCAGCTGGAGAGCATGTCCCACTCGCGCTGGACGGCGTACAACGCGTCCACGCAGGCGGTCTCCAGGTTCGTCCCGCTGCCGGTGCCCCACGCGTCGTCGGTGCCGGTGTAGGCCGACCCGTTCTGCCCGCCGCACTTGAGGCCGCTGCGGGTGGAGTCGGTCATCGAGTACGACGTGCCGGAGCCGCTGGTGTTGATGGTCACCGCACCGTAGTAGTAACCGGTGCCGCTGCCCTCCCTGACCTGGTCGTAGGAGTCGGCGATCTCACCGGTGGCCGCGTCGACGAACACGTGCTGGATGCTCGGCCGGCCGGAGGCGAGGCCGGAGACCACGGCCTCCCAGGCCAGGCGCGGCTTGTGGCCCCAGGCGAGGACCACCAGGCGCGGGGCGGCGCTGTCGTCGACCCGGGTCAGCACGGTCTTCGCCTTCTCCGTGGCGCTCGCGGCGCTCACCGACGGCGAGGTCGGCACACCCAGGGTCGTGGCGCCGGAGGCCGCCGTGGTGTCGCGGACGCGTCCGTTGCCGTCGGCGACCACCACTGCGTCGCCGCCCACCATCGGCAGGCCCTTGTAGGTGCGCTCGTAGCTGACGTAGTACATGCCGCCGGCGCCCGCCGTCACGGCGCTGCGCCGATAGCTCTCGTTGGGGGTCACGCGCAGGTCGTCCAGGCCGCTCGCGACGGCCTGGTCGGCCGCGGCCGCGGCGCGCTGCGCCGGGTCGGCGGCGGCCGACCGCACCTGCTCCTGGCTGCCTGGAGGGGGTTTGGCGGCCGCTTCGGTGGTGGGGGCGGCCAGGCCCGCCAGGGCCAGCGCGGCGGCCGTTGCGAGCAGTGCTCCACGCCTCATGGGCGTCGTCCTTTCTCTGCCTCCCACGCCGTGTCCGCTTGGGTGGGCGGGCGACGGCGGTCGCGCCGCCGGGGGAGAGGCCGGGCGGCGGACACGGTGGGATTCGGGGGGTGAGGAGAGAAACGCGTGGTTCCGGGGAGCCGGGGCGAGGATGGCCCGCCCGCGTCATCCGGGACCTAGGAAGAGGTCACGTCACGGTGCTCCTTGCTCTGTCGTCGCGGCCGGAGTGGCGGTCCGGGGCGGTGGTCCGGGGCGGTGGTCCCTGGTGTCGGTCCCTGATGGTCCGGGGCGGTGGTCCGTGGTGTCGGTCCGTGGTGGTGGGCCGGGGTCCGGCTGGGGGGTGGCGGCCTCTGCCGTGACGCTAGAGCCGTGATCAGCGCCTGAATATCCGTAGAAGTATCCGTACATATACGGAAAGCCGGGAAAGGGGTGAGCATGGTGCGATGAGTGGGCACGGTGCGGCGAGACGGGTCCGTGAGAGGGGCACCGTGCGGTGAGAGCGCGCTGATACCCGGACGGTCCGGCGGACGTTACTTTCGGACCATGGACCAGATGACCGAGGCGGAGTGGCGCGAGTTCGCGACGGCGGAGACGCGCACGGGCACGCTCGCGATCACCAGGCTGGACGGGCGTCCGCACGCGACCCCCGTCTGGTTCACCCTGGACGGCGGCGACGTGGTCTTCACCACCCATGAGAGCAGCGTCAAGGCCAGGGAACTGCGCCGCGACCCCCGGGCCGCCCTCTGCGTGGACGACCAGCGTCCGCCGTACTCGTTCGTGATGTTCGAGGGCGAGGCGTCGCTGTCGGACGACCTGGACGAGGTGCGGCGGTGGGCGGCCGAGATCGGCGGCCGTTACGTGGGCAAGGAGCAGGCGGAGGAGCTCGGCGAGCGCTACAGCGTCCCCGGCGCCGTCCTCGTGCGCCTGAGCGTGCGCAAGGTCGTCGCGTACAAGGAGATGACGGCCTGACCCTCCTGGCACCAGCGCTTACCCGACCACGCGCGACGCACCGCCGCCGCTTCCGGCGCACAGTGCGATGCATCGGTGTAAGCATGTAACAGGAGGTGCTTGTGAAGATCGGACTGCAGATCCCTGATTTCACCTACCCCGGGGGTCCCGCGACCCTGGGCACGGACCTGGCCGAGATCGCCAGGACGGCCGACGACGCGGGCTTCGCCACTGTCGCGGTGATGGACCACTTCTTCCAGATCGGCGTCGTCGGGCCGACCGAGCACGACATGCTGGAGGCCTACACGACGCTCGGCTACCTGGCCGGGCACACGTCCCGGGCCAAGCTGCTGACGCTCGTCACCGGGACCGTGTACCGCGAGCCCGGGCTGCTCGCGAAGATCGTCACCACGCTCGACGTGCTGTCGGGCGGGCGGGCCTGGCTCGGCATCGGCGCGGCCTGGAACGAGGAGGAGTCGCGCGGCCTGGGCCTGCCGTTCCCGCCGCTGGCCGAGCGGTTCGAACGGCTGGAGGAGACGATCCAGATCTGCCTTCGCATGTGGGGCGGCGACGAGAAGCCCTACGACGGCAGGCACTACCGGCTGGAGCGCCCGCTCAACTCGCCCCAGGCGTTGTCGAGGCCGCACCCGCCGATCCTCGTCGGGGGCGGGGGCGAGAAGAAGACCCTGCGCCTGGTCGCGCGGTACGCCCAGGCGTGCAACCTGTTCCCCACCGCCGACCTGGCCAGGAAGCTCGACGTGCTGCGGGCCCACTGCGACGCCGAGGGCCGCGACTACGACGAGATCGTCAAGACCGTCTACTACCGGTACGACGTGGGGGAGAAGGGGGAGAACGTCCAGCGCGTCATCGACGACCTGGGGCGTTTCGCCGAGCTCGGGTTCAGCGAGGCGCTCGGTGCGGTCGTGGACGTCCACCGGCTGGACCCGCTGCGGATCCTCGGCGAGCGGGTCGTCCCGGTGGCCGCGGCCCTCTGACGCGGAGCGCCGGCCCCGCCGCCCCGGACGGACCCGTACCGACGCCGGCAGGCGTGGTGGAAGACGCCGTGAGGCCGCGGTGCCGGGACGGAACGTCCGATCCCGCACCGCGGCCTCACCGCGCCCCGGGGTCCTCTACTCCTCGTCCCCGGACGCGTCGCCCGTGCCGGGCTCGGCCATGCGGCGGTGCATGGCGGCCTTGGCCCGGTCGGGGGCGATCCTGCTCGCCACGCCCTGGACCTTGTTCGTGAACGAACCGGCGATGACCTTGTCGTCGCCCTTCATCAGCGCGTCGAAGCCCTGCCTGGCGACCTCGGCCGGGTCGTCCTTCGGGCCCGCGCCCACCTTCGTGTCCTGCATGCCCGCCCGCTCGAAGAACTCGGTGTCCGTCGGTCCCGGCATGAGCGAGGTGACGGTGACGCCCGAGTCCTTCAGCTCGTTCCGCAGCGCCTCCGCGAACGAGTGGAGGAACGCCTTGCTGGCCGCGTACACGGCCTCGAACGGCCCCGGCATGAGCGCGGCGATCGAGGAGGTGAACAGGATCCTCCCCGCGCCCCGGGAGGTCATGGCGGCGACGGCGCGCTTGGCCAGGTGGACCGAGGAGACGACGTTCAGCTCGATGAGCCCGAGCTCGGCCTCCAGCGACGTGCCGCGGGCGAACTCGCCGCCCACCCCGACGCCCGCGTTGACCGCCACGGCGTCGAGCGGGCGTCCGACCGCGACGGTCTCCGTCCACAGCCGCTCGACCTCGTCGTACCGCGTGAGGTCGGCGCGTACCGCGATCACCTGCCCGCCGTACTCCCGCAGGGACTCGGCGGCGCTCGCCAGCTCCGCGTCCTCCGCGGTGACCACCACGTCGAAGCCGTGCTGGGCGAACTGCCTGGCGAGCTCGTATCCGATGCCACTGGAGGCGCCCGTCACGAGTGCGAGCTGCCTGTCCGGCGTCGTCATCTGTCCTCCTTGGTTGCTGTTCCGCCCGCCCGGCGCATCGCGTCGACCGCGAGCGCGAGCGTGGCGCCGTACACGACATGGGCCGCGACCATGACGGCCGGACGGCCGGGCGCGGGGTCGTGCGAGGCCGGCGGCAGGATGTTCAGCGCGGGCACCCAGCCCTGGTAGGCGCCCAGCCAGACCAGCAGGGCGTAGCCCACCCCGAGCCGCACCGTGGGCCTCCGGTTCCCGGTCAGCAGGCCGAACGCCGCGCCGGTGGCGGCGCCGAAGCCCAGGTGCGCGAGGGCGCCGAGAGCTTTCTCCCCGCGTTTGGGCCGGTGCCGGTGGCCCGGCAGGGCCGCCCTGACGATGTGCCGGGGCGGCTGGCCCGGCATGAGCCCGGCGCGCTGCCCGGCGAGCATGACCGCGCTCATGGTGAGCGTGGACAGCGCGCCGGCGGCGGCGCCCCGGACGAGTCGGCGGATCACGGAGTCTCCTTCCGGGGGTGTGTCACAGGCGCTGGGAGAGCCGGTCCGCCAGCGCCTCGGGGTCGTCGACCGTCACCGTCAGCCCGGGGTGGCGCAGCAGCCCGGACGGCTCGCCGCCGCGGATCGGCTCGTGGAACCGTACGCACAGGCCCCGGCGGGCGTTCGTGCCGAAGCTGAGCCCGCGGTCGGCGAGCGACACGTGGACCCCGATCACCCGCAGCGGCGAGTAGGGCCCGGTGGTCTCCACGCCCGCGACGTTGGTCAGCGGGGTCTCGACCGCCCAGGGCCCGAAGCGCACGCGCAGTGTGCCGGGCCCTACCAGGACTCCGGCGGTCTCCGGGCGGACGCCCACGACGGACAGCAGGGGAGCGAACCGGGGATCGAAGTCGAACGTGAAACGGCGCGGCGCGCCCGCGCCGGTGTCGTCGGTCATCGCTTCCCCTCCCGCGTCGTGCCAGGGCCGGCGGGCTGGACACCTGCCGCGGTCCTCGCCGCAGAGCCGACATACCCCCATGGGGGGCCTCAAACAGGAGTCGGCTCGCCACCGATGGGGGCCGCGGGGCCTCTTCCGTTCGGCGCAGGAGGAGAAATTTGACACGTTCCAATGAACTATTTCACTGGCGCTCGTTACTTTCCTTGAAATCGTCGAAAGTTAGGACGTGTTATTGACAAAGATGTGAGGCGCAGCTCACACTTCCGAGAGTCGTCGCGTTAACCGTAGATCACCACCTCACCGGGTCGGCGCTCGTGGGGTCGGCGTCCGAAGGCGCGACACTTCTGTCCCGACATAGGAGTGACATGTCCTCACGCACACGATCCGGACTGCGGTCGCGAGCGGCCCTCGCCACCGCTGCGCTTGCGGTGCCGGCCCTGGTGCTCGGCTCCACGGGCCCCGCCGCCGCCGCGGAGTCCGGAGCGGCGCCCGTCCTCGACACGGCCACGTTGTCGCCGATCGCCGAGCCGAACTACAACGGCGCGACGAACACCGCCTACACCCCGTCGACCACCACCGGCGCCGGTGGCTGGTTCATCAACGACGAGGTGACGCTGAACCTGTCCGCGACCGACGACGACGCCGTCGCGTCGTTCGTCGTGACGGTGGGCACGGAGGCCGCCGTCACGGTGCCGGCTGTGCGTAGCGGCAACCGTGGCACGGCCACCTACGTCGTCAAGGGCGACCGCAACAGCACGGTCCGCTACGTCGCGGTCGACGCCGCCGGCAACGCCTCGGCGGCCAAGACGATCAGCGTGCGGATCGACACCAAGCCGCCGGTCGCGGCCTGGCCGGGCGTCTCCGGCGGCAAGGTGGCGCACAGCGCGGCCGCCGCCTCCATCACCCCGACGCGCACCGACCCCACCCCCGGGTCGGGCGGCGCCGCGGTGCGGGACATGTGGATCGACGGCAAGTGGGCCTACCCCCTGCCGCTGGACCCGGCCACCCTGTCCGTCGGCGTGCACACCTGGGCGGTCGCGCTCGGAGACGCCGCCGGCAACGGCGCGAAGTACACCCTGACCTTCCAGATCACCACCTCGGTCGGGGACGTCCGGGCCCTGGTCCAGCGGTACGTCTCCGCCGGCAAGGTCTCGGCGTCGAACGGCGACCGCCTGCTCGCGCTGCTCGCCCAGGCCGACGCCGGCGGCGACGCCGCGGTGTCCGCCCTGACGAGCTTCGGCGCGCTGGCCGCGCAGGTCGTGCCCGAGGGCTACATGCGCGACTCCCTCGTGCAGGACGCCGCCTACCTGGTGGAGGAACTGCGCGGGGTCAAGCACCCCGACGTCGCCACCGGCGTCACCGTGAGCGCGGCGCCGGGCATGGAGCGCGCCCCCTTCCGGCTCCCGACCGCGTCCGTGGTCAACAAGAAGCCGAAGTTCCGGGTCCTCCTCTTCGGCAACCAGCCGGGCGCCTTCCGGCACGAGCACATCCCGCTGACCATGGCCGTGATCCAGGACATGGGCCGGGCCAACAACTTCGACGTCGACGTCTACGACTACCTCAGCCCCGACGTGTCGGTGCCGAACCCGTTCGAGAGCATCGAGCGCCTGTCGAAGTACGACGTGGTCATCGGCGTCTCCAGCGTCGGCAACGGCGTGTTCTCCACGGCCCGCCCCACTCAGGCGGACCCGAACGTCAAGGTCGACGAGCAGGCCGTGCTCAAGCAGTTCGTCAACCAGGGCGGCGGCTTCGTCGCGCTGCACGGCGCCACCGACTCCATGCACGGGTGGGACTGGTACAAGGGCCTGGCCGGCGGCGAGTTCGACAACCACGGCTCCAACGGCAGCGGTCTCCAGAACACCTGTGGGGCCTGCAACATCGGCGAGCTGGTGACCGAGGACGACACCAACCCGGCCACCAGCCAGTTCCCGGAGCGGCTGAAGATCGTCGACGAGCTCTACAACTGGGTCGGCCTGCCGCGCCAGAAGACGCACGTCCTGCAGACACTGAACGAGTCGACGTACGTCGGCAGCATCGGCGCCAGCGCGGGCCGGGTCGAGGGCGCGGACCACCCGATCTCCTGGTGCCAGAACTACGACGGCGGACGCTCCTTCACCCAGGCGCTCCTCCACAACTGGCAGAACACCCTCGACCCGCTGTTCCAGAAGAACATGCTCGAGGGCATCAAGTGGGCCGCGGGCCGGACCGAGGCGAACTGCGTCAGCCACGACGAAGTGCGCAAGCTCGTCGCCGCCGGCACCGCCGACGGTTCCATCGACGCCGGTCTGGCCGCCGACCTGAACCAGGCGCTCACCGCGTCGTACGACGCCTACCTGGTGAAGGACTACGCCGACGCGCTCACGCAGGCGACCACCCTTCGCCGGCTGATCGACTCCAGCCAGGGCGGGCGCGCGCACAGCGTGCTCCGGGACCGGGCCCACGAGCTCGTCACCTGGATGAGGACCCTCGACGGCAAGAGCGTCCACCTGGGCTTCGTGTCCCAGCCGAAGACGACGGCCGTGGGCGCCGGCGAGCTCGCGGTCTTCTCCGCGCCGGCCGAGGGCCGGAACGTCGCCTACCAGTGGCAGGTGAAGTCGCCGGGCTCGGCCGACTGGACCGACATGACCGGCGAGAAGTCCTTCGCCATCGCCGTCACGGCGGCGCCGGAGGTCGCGGACTCCGAGTACCGGGTCCGCATCACCGACCCGACCGGCGAGGTCGTCTCCCGCTCGGCCTCCCTCAAGGTCAGCGGGCGCTGACCCCCTCCCGGTGGCCCGGGCGCGCGACGCACCCGGGCCACCGGCGCCTTTCCGACGAGAACCAGGAGTGATCCATGCGCCAGGCCCTCACCGGGGTCGCACTCGCCGTGACGTCGCTCGCGTTCTGCGCCGGGTGCGGAGGCGCCACCTCCGCCGCCCCCTCCGCCGACGCGTCCGCGGCCGGTGCCGCGAGCGGGCCCGCGGCCGGTACGGCGGGGTCTCCGGTGACGTGCGACCTGCGGCCGCGGACGGCCCCCGGCGAGGTGACCTCCTGGACCCATCCGGCCAAGTCCTTCTACGAACCGTCCGACGAGGACATCCCCACCAGGACGAGCCTCGATCACCTGCTCGTCAAGGACGACGCCCTGGTGATCGAATACTCGGCCCGGCTGCCCGAGGCGTCGCTGAAGGCGCTTCGTGAGTGGACGTACCTGCAGACCGCGACCGTGGCCCTGCCGGGGCCGGACACGCCCGCGGTGCGGGCCGCGATCGCCTCGACCGAACTGGTCTGCGACGGAGTGGACACGGTGCGCCTGTCGGACCTGGCCCGCGACAGGACCTTCGGCCAGGTCGCCGAGCACGGCGAGGCGGGCTGACGATCACGCCGGAATGGGTCCCGCGTCCCGCATTGACGCGCGAATTCCCGTTCCCGCCGAGTGACAAGCCACGCGCGCCTGGTGAGAAACTTATCGGGTGGATACATCGGTCCCAGGCCGCCCCGAAACGAAACTGCAGGCCAGAATACTCACGCGATTACGTGATGCCGGTCCTCGATCCCGCATTGAGCTGGTGGACCACTTCGAAGTGTCGCGTACGACGATGGGGGCGGAACTCGGCCGGCTGACGGCCATGGGCCTTATTGCCGAAATCGGCCCGGCCGCATCCCGCGGAGGGCGGCGTTCGACCGTCATCGATATCGCGGGCGACATCAGATTCGTCGCGATCGCCGTGGACACCGGCGCGGTGTCCGTCGCGATCACCGACGGCAGGCTGCGGATCGTCGCGTTCGAACGCACCGAGTGCGACGTGCGCCAAGGTCCCGAACCGGTGCTCGAACTCGCGGCGGAGCGCGCTCGCGGGCTGCTCGCCAAGGCGGGAGTGGACCGGCCGCTCGGAGTCGGAGTCGGCGTCCCCTGCCCGGTCGACTTCCGCCGCGGAATCACCGTGGCGACGCCGGTCATGCCGGGATGGGACGGATACCCCGTTCGCGATCTTCTCGGCCGGTGGTTCGAATGCCCAGTCGTGCTGGACAACGACGTCAATGTCATGGCACTCGGCGAACAACACGCGGGCGCGGCGCGCACGGTCGAGAACTTCCTGTTCGTCAAAATCGGCGCCGGCGTCGGGTGCGGAATCGTGGCGAAAGGCGAGCTCTATCGCGGCATGGACGGCTGCGCGGGAGACATCGGGCATATCCAGGTCGCCGACTCCGACGCGGTCTGCGCGTGCGGCAACAGCGGATGCCTGGAGGCGACCTTCGGCGGCGAGGCGCTGGCCCGTGACGCCCTCGAAGCGGTCAGGTCGGGGCGTTCGCCCATGCTCGGGGAGCTTCTCGAACGTGACGGAACGCTGAACGCCGCCGCGGTGGCCGAGGCGGTCGCGGCCGGCGACGCGACGTCCCTCCAGCTGGTGCGCACCGGCGGACGGCGCGTGGGCGAGGTGCTGTCGGGCCTGGTGTCGTTCTTCAACCCGAGCCTCATCGTGCTGGGCGGCGGGCTCGCCGTGCTGGGCCACGTCCTGCTCGCCGAGATCCGGAGCGTCATCTACCGGCGCTCGCTGCCCCTGGCGACGAAGAACCTGCCCATCGTGCTGAGCGACGTGGGCGAGCACGCCGCGGTCATCGGCGCGGCCAGGCTCGTGAGCGACGAGGCGTACGGCGTGCCCCGCTGAGGCACCGATCTCTCCCTCGGCGCGCCGTTCGGTCGCGGGCGGGCCGGAGGCGTGCCAGACACACGGAGCCCCGGCTCACAGAGCCGGGGCTCGCGATCGTCCGCCGTACGGCGGCCTGTGTCAGTCGGTGCTGATCGCGTCGACGAGGTCGCCGACGGGCACGTCGGGCAGAGCGCGGGCCACGTCGGCCAGCGCGATGATGCCCACCAGCTTGTTGCCGTCGATGACGGGCAGGCGGCGGACCTTGTGCGAGGCCATCGTGTCGAGGATCTCCGCCGCGTCGTCGTCGGCGCCGATCGTGACGGCCTCGCCCTGGGCGAGATCACCGGCCTGGCACGACTTGGGGTCCTTGCCCCGGGCCAGCACCTTCACGACGATGTCGCGGTCGGTCAGCACGCCCTTGAGCCGGTCGTCGGTGCCGCAGATCGGCAGCGAGCCCACGTCGAGGCGGGCCATCTTCTCGGCGGCGTCGTAGACGGTCTCGTCGGCGCGCACGAACTCCGCCCAGGGAGTCATGATGTCGCGAGCGGTCGTCATGCCTTCTCCTCTCTTCCGTGTGTGTCGGGTGCGGTGTCGGGTGCGGCCGGGAGGCCGGCCGCGGAGCGATGCTCAGATGCGGTCGTGGACCGCGCGGCGGGTCAGCAGGAAGCCGAGGGCGGCCATCCCGAGGCCGAGGAACAGGTGCAGCCAGTTGTCGGCGTTGTTGACCGGGACGAAGTTGGCCGCGCTGTCGTGGCCCACCAGCAGGCCGTAAAGCCACAGCACCAGGTAGACGGCGCCGCCGCCGATCAGGTAGGAGCGGGCGCCCGACCAGGTGCGGGCCAGCGTCACACCGGCCACGCCGAACAGCAGGTGCACGATGTTGTGCAGGATCGACACCTCGAAGACGCCGAGCAGCATGGCGTCGGAGTGGTGCCCGGCGAGCTGCAGCTGGTCCACGTTCCGGGTGATCCCGGGGATGAAGCCCAGGACGCCGACCAGGAGGAACACGACGCCCACGACCAGGGCGGCCGTCTGCACGGGCGTGCGTGCGGTGGTCCTGGAGGAGATGGTGTCCATGACGCCTCCGTTGCCTAGGGGATTCACGCCGCCTACCCGTGACCGCGCCACGTACACGGCCGCCCCCCAAATCGCCCGCGATGGGATTGTTTTGTACCTCCAGGGGTGGCCGCAGGACGTCCTGGACATCTGTGCCGAGCTCGGCCTGACCGGCGCGGTCTTCGTCGGCCACTCGGTGAGCGCGATGATCGGCGCGCTGGCGGCCATCAGGGAGCCGGCGCGCTTCGGGGCGCTGGTGATGGTCGGGCCCTCGCCCCGCTACATCGACGACGAGGGCTACGTCGGCGGCTTCAGCGCGGCCGACATCGAGGAACTGCTGGAGTCCCTCGACAGCAACTACCTCGGCTGGTCCGGCGCCATGGCTCCGGTGATCATGGGCAACCCCGGCCGTCCCGAGCTGGGGGCCGAGCTGACCAACAGCTTCTGCCGGACCGATCCGGAGATCGCCAGGCGGTTCGCGACGGTGACGTTCATGTCCGACAACCGCGCCGACCTGTCCCGGGTGCCGGTGCGGGCGGCGTCGAGGACGACTTCGAGGAGCTCTACGAGCACGCGCCGTGCGGATACCTGTCCACCCTCCCCGACGGGACGATCATCCGGGTCAACCGGACGCTGCTGGAGCTCAGTGGGCGAGCGGGGACGCGGTCGGCGAGATCGGGCGGCCCGGCAACGTCCTCGGCCTGCTGCCCAGGGTCAGGCTCACCGACGTCGACCTCGCCCCCGGCGACGCGGTCCTCTTCTTCACCGACGGCGTCGTCGAGGGACGCAGGGACAAGGAGATGTACGGCGAGGAACGGCTGCGGCGCCTGCTCGGCGCCTCCCGCGCGATGGGGGCGGCGGGAA
Source organism: Microbispora sp. H10885 (assembly GCF_014161415.1). Taxonomy (NCBI): domain Bacteria; kingdom Bacillati; phylum Actinomycetota; class Actinomycetes; order Streptosporangiales; family Streptosporangiaceae; genus Microbispora; species Microbispora sp. H10885. The sequence goes on from NZ_JABBWY010000003.1 coordinate 203,184, forward strand.
TCGCCGAGGCGATCGTGAACGAGGCCGTCGCCTTCCAGTCCGGGCTGCCCCGCGACGACATCGCCGTCATGGTGCTCAAGATCCCCACCTGACCCCGTCCGTCCGTCCCTGTGGTTCACTGTGGATCATGCGAGGGACACGGGTCCGGGAGGCGCGGGCCGCCGCGGCCCGATGGGTCGCCGCCGAGGCCGCCTCCGCCGCGAACTTCGCCGGGGCCTTCCTGACCGGGTCGGCCGCCTGGGCGGACCCCGGCGCGGTGCTGCCGCCCACGTCGGACGTCGACGTGACGGTGGTCGTCACCGATCCCGTCGCGCCCCCCAAGCTCGGAAAGATCGCGTTCGAGGGGGTGCTCGTGGAGGTCACGTACCTGTCCTGGAACCAGATCGCCTCGGCGGCGGACGTGCTGGCCTCCTGCCACCTGGCGGGCGCCTTCCGCGCCGACGACCCCGCGACCCTGATCGCCGACCCGACCGGACGGCTGGCCCGCCTCCGGGCCGCCGTGTCGGCCGGCTTCGCCGAACGGCGGTGGGTCCGCCTGCGGTGCGAGGACGCCGAGCGCAGGATCACCGGCGGCCTCGCGTCGCTCGACCCGGACCGGCCGTTCCACGACCAGGTCACGGCCTGGCTGTTCCCCGCCGGGATCACGACGCACGTGCTTCTCACCGCCGGTCTGCGCAACCCCACCGTACGGCTGCGCTACCCGGCCGTCCGCGACCTGCTCCAGGCGTACGGCCGGATGGACGTCTACGAGGAACTGCTGGGCCTGCTCGGCTGCGCGCACCTGACCCGCGAGCGGATCGGCGGCCACCTCGCCTCGATGACGAGCGCGTTCGACGCGGCGGCGGCCGTGGCCCGCACGCCGTTCCCCTTCTCCTCCGACATCACCGGGGCGGCCCGGCCGGTGGCCGTCGACGGCAGCCGCGACCTCCTCCTGCGGGGCCTGCACCGCGAGGCCGTCTTCTGGATCGCCGCGACGTACGCCCGGTGCCTGAAGATCCTCGCAGTGGACGCGCCGGGGGAGACGGGGCACGCGGCGGGGTTCGCGGATCTCGCGGCCGACCTGGGCGCCGGGTCGCCTGACGCGCTGCGGCACCGGGCCCGCGAGGTGACGGCCTACCTTCCCCGCCTGCGCGCCATCGCCGAGGAGATCATCGTCGCGAATCCGGCGATCCGCTGACCGGTCAGCCCGACGTGGGCGGCGCGCCCGTGGGCAGCGGGGTCGGCGAACGGGTGGGAGAGGGGGCGGGCGACGGCTCCGGCACTCCTGGCCAGGGGGAGTAGGTCGCCCTCCACTGTCCCGGCGGCAGGATCGGGACGTTCACCCGCGTCTCGCCCCCGTTCTGGAAGCGGAACGTGACGGGGATCGCGGTGCCCGCGGTCAGCGGGCGGGTGAGGCCGGCGAGCAGCACCTGGGGGAGCGCCGTGCCGCCGACGTACCTCCCGCCGGGGATCTCCAGGCCGCCGGCCGGCAGGCGGGCCTCCCGGAAGACGCCGCCGGTGTCCACCGACACGAGCCGGTCGGAGCGCCCGCTCTCGTTCAGCAGCATCAGGTACATCGGCATGTCGGCGCCGGGCGAGGCCGGTGTCTGCGGGCCGATGACGAACGCGTTGCGGAGCAGCAGCCCGGGCAGGTTCGCGTTCGCCCCGTCGTTCTGCGGCATCGTCTGGGTGTACCAGTCCTGCTTGATGTCGGAGCAGGCGGCGGTCAGGGCCACGGCCCCGATGAGAAGAGCTGCCAGGAACTTACGCATGTCGACCTCGGCTCGCTCGCGGAGCGTCTTTCGCCCTCGGTACCCGAAAACGCGCCTCCTACCTCCCGAAACACCCAATCTCCGGCAGCGCCCCTCGGCCCGCCTCTCCAGTCCGCCGGAGTCCTGGGAGTGCATGCAAGTTGCATGCTAGTGTGTGGGGATGGGGATCATTCAGGTTCGAGACGTGCCGGACGGGACCGAGCGCACGCTCAAGGAGAGGGCGGAGCGGGAGGGCAAGTCGCTCACCGCGTATGTGCGTGACCTGCTGAACGAGGAGGCCGCCACCCCCACCCTCGACGAGGTGATGGCGCGGATCGCCGACGACGAGCCGGTGGCGTACGACCCGGACTTCGTGCGTGAGATCCTGCGCGAGGGCCGCCCGTGAGCCTCGTGGTGGACACCTCGATCGTCTTCCGCCTGCTGGCCAACGTGAAAGGCGACGACCTGCTCCGGCAGAGGCTGGCCCGAAAACTGCACGCGCCCGCGCTGATCGACGTCGAGATCGCCAGTGTCGTACGGGGGCATCTGATCGGCAAGCCGGAGGTGCGCATCTCGGAGGCACGGGCTCGGACGATGCTGGAGCGCTACGCGCAGCTCAAGATCGTCCGGCACCCGATGCTGCCGCTGCAGCCCAGGGCACTGGAGCTCCGCGACAACCTCACCGCGTACGACGCGATGTACGTGGCACTCGCCGAGGCGCTGGAGGTCCCGCTTCTCACGGACGACGCCAAGTTCGCCGGATCCACGGGCCATCGGGCGGAGATCCACCGGTATCCCCCGCCGGCGTTGTAGCGGCGGCGGGGGAGGGCGGCGCGGTCAGTAACCGAGGGTACCCAGGTCGGGCTGCTGCCAGCCGCCCTGCGGCACGTCACCCCGGTAGGGCCCGCCGACCACCGGCGGCACGAAGGTCTCCTTGACCGTGCGGACGTTGACCCACCGGATCAGGTTGAAGATCGAGCCCGCCTTGTCGTTGGTGCCCGAGGCCCTGGCCCCGCCGAAGGGCTGCTGCCCGACGACCGCCCCGGTGGGCTTGTCGTTGACGTAGAAGTTGCCCGCCGCGAAGCGCAGCCGCTCCGTGGCCGCCTCCACGGCGTACCGGTCCTGGGCGATGACCGACCCCGTCAGCGCGTACGGGCTGGCACTCTCCATCTGGTCGAGCACGGCGTCGTAGGCGGCGTCGTCGTAGACGTGGACGGCGAGGATCGGGCCGAAGTACTCCTTCACGAAGACCTCGTCGGCCGGGTCGGCGCACTCCAGCACCGCCGGCCGCACGAAGTAGCCGGCCGAGTCGTCGTAGGAGCCGGTCAGGACCTCGATCGAGTCCGTCGAGCGGGCCCGGTCGATCGCCTCGCGGTGCTTGGCGAACGCCCGCGCGTCGATCACCGCGCCCATGAACGTGGACAGGTCGCCCGACACGTCGCCGATGGTGAGCGACTCGGCGGCCGAGACGAAGTCGTCGCGCATGCGCGCCCACAGCGAGCGCGGCACGTACGCCCGGGACGCCGCCGAGCACTTCTGGCCCTGGTACTCGAACGCCCCCCGCAGCAGCGCGGTCGCCAGCGCCCCGGGCTCCGCGGAGGGGTGGGCGAGGACGAAGTCCTTGCCGCCCGTCTCGCCGACGAGCCGCGGGTAGCCGCGGTAGCCCGCGATGTTCTCCCCGACCGTGCGCCACAGGTGCTGGAAGGTGGCCGTCGACCCGGTGAAGTGGATCCCGGCCAGCTCCGGATGCGGCAGCGCGACCTCGGACACGGCCGCGCCGTTGCCCGTGACCATGTTGATCACACCGGGCGGCAGCCCGGCCGCCTCCAGCAGCCGCATCGTGAAGTGCGCCGAGAACTGCTGCGTCGGAGACGGCTTCCACACCACCACGTTGCCCATCAGCGCCGCCGCGGCCGGCAGGTTGGCCGCGATGGAGGTGAAGTTGAACGGTGTGATCGCCAGGACGAAGCCCTCCAGCGGGCGGTACTCCATCCGGTTCCACACCCCCGGCGACGACTGCGGCTGCTCGGCGAGCAGCCGGCGGGCGTAGGAGACGTTGAACCGGAAGAAGTCGATCAGCTCGCAGGCGGCGTCGATCTCGGCCTGCTGCGCCGACTTCGACTGGCCGAGGATGGTCGACGCGTTCAGCGTGGCCCGCCACGGGCCGCTCAGCAGTTCGGCGGCCCGCAGGAAGACCGCCGCGCGCTCCTCGAACGGCAGGGCCCGCCAGCGCGGCGCCGCCTCCAGCGCCGCGTCCACCGCCGCCCGGACGTCGGCCGCGGTCGCGTCGGCCGTACGGCCGAGCACGGCGGCGTGGTTGTGCGGCTGCACGACGTCGATGGGGGCGCCGCCGGCCATGCGCCGCTCGCCGCCGATCGTCATCGTGAGGTCGAGGGACGCCCCGGCCAGCTCCTTGATCCGGGTCTCCAGGGCAGTGCGCTCGGCGCTGCCGGGCCCGTACCCGTGCACCGGCTCGTTCGCCGGCACCGGGACCTCGGTGATCGAATCCATCATCCACCCCTCAGAGCGCGAAGGAAGAAGGCGACGTTGGCCGGGCGCTCGGCGAGGCGGCGCATGAAGTAGCCGTACCAGTCGTCGCCGTAGGGGACGTAGACGCGCACCCGCGACCCGGCCGCGGCCAGCGCCGCCTGCCTGTCGGCCCGGATGCCGTAGAGCATCTGGAACTCGTAGTCGTCCGGGCCGCGCCCGGCGCTCACCGCGAGCGACTCGGCGATCGCCATCAGCCGGTCGTCGTGCGTGGCCACCATGGGATAACCGCTGCCCGCCATCAGCACCCGCAGGCACCGCACGTACGCGCGGTCCACGTCGGTCCTGCGCTGGTGGGCCACGGAGGCGGGTTCGGCGTAGGCGCCCTTCACCAGGCGCACCCGCGACCCGGCGAGGTCGCGGCAGTCGGCCTCGCTGCGGAACAGGTACGCCTGGATCGCGACGCCCGTCTCCGGGAAGTCCTCCCGCAGCGTGCGCAGCGCGCCGAGCGTCGCGTCGACGGTGGTGTGGTCCTCCATGTCCAGGGTGACGGTGGAGCCGCACTCCCGCGCCGCGGCACAGATCTGCCGCGCGTTCTCCAGGGCCAGGCCGGGATCGAGGGCCTGCCCGACGGCCGACAGCTTGACCGACGCCTCGGCGCGGTCCCGAAGGCCGAGTGGCCGCAGCGCCTCCAGCAGCGAGACGTAGGCCTTGGCGGCGGCGACGGCGGCCCCGGAGTCGCGGACCTCCTCGCCCAGATGGTCGATGGTGACGGAGAGCCCCGAACCGGTCAGGCGGCGCGCCGCCTCGACGGCGTCCGCGGCGGACTCCCCGGCCACGAAGCGGTCCACGACCTTGCGCGTGAGCGGGAGGCCCGACACGGCCCGGCGGGCGAGCGGGCTGCGTGAGCCCGCGAGAAGCAGGGAACCGAGCATGGCCACAGGCTAAATCCGCACGTCACCAAAGTTCCACGGACATCCGCCACAGCATTTTTGGACAAATGCACAACAATGTCAGTATGCAAGACATCGTCGATGAGATCTCCCGGCTGCTCGGCGCGTCGGTGACGCTTGAGGACCGATCGTTCAACCTCCTGGCGTACGGCGCGCAGAGCGGGGACATCGACAGCGTCCGGCAGGAGTCGATCCTGCGCAGGCGCGCCTCCGACGAGGTGCGCGCCCACTTCGAGGCGTACGGCATCGCGACGGCGACCGGGCCGGTGCGGATCCCCGGGCTGCCCGGCGTGCTCGGCCGGGTGTGCGTGCCGCTGCGGCACGACGGGGTGACCTACGGATACCTGTGGGCGCTGGAGTCGGGAGAGCTCACCGACGAGCGGCTGGCCGCGGCCGGGCCACTGGTCGGCCGGGTGGCCGCGCTGCTGGCGGCGCAGGCCCGGGGCCGGTACGCCCCGCTGCGCCAGTTCTTCTCCGCCGACCCCGCGGCCCGCGCCGCCGCCGGGGTGATGGCCGAAGGGCCGGTGACGGCCGTCGCGGTCCGGACTCCGGCGCAGGACGCGGGCCTGCCGCCCACCCTGCCGCGGACGCTGCCGCGCGGCGTGCTCGCCGACCCCGACGTGATCGAGCCCGGAACAGGTGGGCCCGGAACAGGGGAACTCGGGGTGGGCGCGTTCGGGACAGGCGGGCCGGAGATCGGTGGGCCGGAGACGGGCGGGGCGGGAACGGGCGAACCGGGGGCGGCCGTGTTCGGGTCTGCCGTGCGGGGGCCGGGCGTGCCGGGGGCGGGAGTGCCGGGCATGGGCGGGGCGGTCCTCGCGATCCTCGCGCCCGCCGCGCAGGCGGCCCGGGTCGCGGGGCTGCTGCACGGCCTGTACGGCCTCGCCGCCGGGATCGGAGGCCCCCGCGACGACCCCCGCGAGGCGTGGGAGAGCTGGCGCGAAGCGCTGCTGGCCCTGCGGGTGGCCGAGCACGCCGAGCGGCACGCCCCGGTCGCCGACTGGGCCACGCTCGGCGTCTACCGGCTGCTGGTCCGGCTGTCCCCGCGCGACCTCGCCGGCCTCGCCGCCGAGTCGGCCGCCCTCACGCCCCGGATCGCGGCCAGCGTCGAGGCGTACCTCGACCACGCGGGCCACGCCGGTGAGACCGCGGCCGCGCTCGGCGTGCACCGGCAGACGCTGTACTACCGGCTCGACAAGGCGAGCCACCTCACCGGGCTCGACCTCGCCGACGGCGAGGACCGCCTGCTGCTCCACCTGTCGCTGAAGGCCGCCGCCCTCCTCGGCGGCGGCTGACCCGCCCGCACCGCCGCGTCCTGCCGTCGCGCCGGTCGTTCCACGTCACGCCGCACGTCGCACCACCGGTCCCGCGCGGCGCCTCCGGTTCCCGAGGCGCCTTCCGCGTCCCGGGCTGAGCCAGGGGTTGGCAGCCGGGGCGCCGCCGGTGGCGTACGCGGCCAGGGCGTCAGCGCTGGGCGGCCCGGTAGACGCGCAGCCAGTCGACGAACAGCGTCCCGCCGCAGGCCGCCGAGCCCTCGCAGACGTTGCGCAGCGACAGGCCCATCCGCTGTGCGGGGACGCGGCCGGTGTGGTCCCAGACCCGGGCGCCGTCCAGCCAGACGCTCACCCGGTCGGGCAGCCAGTCGACGGCGACCGTGTGCCAGCGCGTGAAGTCGGCCCGCAGCGCGCCGTGGGTGCGGTCTCCGCCGTCCACGGTGACGAAGGCGTCGGCCGCCTGCCGGCCCGGGTCGCCGATCGCGGCCAGGCCTATCTCCGCGCCGCCGCCACCCGGCCGCAGCGACACCACCGGGGTGCCCGAGCCCTCCGTGGCGCGCAGGCGCACCTCCCAGCGGCCGTACTGCTGGGTGAGTCTGCCGGCCAGGCCGGTCCCGCCGGTCAGGCGCAGCGCCCCGCCGCCGATGCCGCCCGCTCCGCGCGAGCCGGTGGCCGTCCAGCCGGACGGGTCGAGCTGGTCGCCGAAGTCCTCGGTGAGGACCGGGCCGCTCCACCCGGCCGCCGTGCCGTCGTCGGAGCTCCGCCTCCCCGTGGCGGTCCCGCCCGTCCGGTCGGTGATCACTGGATCGTCGGAGGCGTCGTGCGGCTGGACGATGTCCACCTGCCGGGGGCCGGTGTGCGCCGGCTGGGCGGGGCGCATCGGGTGATCGGTCTCGTCCGAGGTCTTGCCGGTGGTCTTACCGGTGCTCCTGGCCCCCGGCGCGGCCGTGGGCGGGGGCGTCGCCCGCTGGACGACCGACGGGCGCGGCGCCGGACCGGTCGAGGGCGCGGGGTCGCCGAGGCCGACCGGCTCGTCCGCGATCTTCTCGGCGGCCGTCTCCGCGGCCTCGTCGCCCAGTTCGTGCACGGACCGGCCGTCGGCCTCCGCCGAGGCGCCGGAGGAGGTTCTGGAGGTGCCCGTGGAGGCACTGTCGCCCGTGGAGGCCTCGTCGCCGGATCCGGCGGCGCCGGGGCCGGAGGTCCGGGTGGCGCCCGCTCCGGCCGCGTTGGGCGCCGAGCCGGGAAGGTCGGGGGAGGAGGCGGGGGGCCGCGCCGCGGACTCACCGCCCGCGTTGAACACCTTCGTGGAGTCCCCGCTCGAACATGCCGTGGCGGCGACGATGAGCATCGCCGCCGCCACAGCTGAACCAGGTCCATGAAGTGACATGAGCCGAGTTAACCACAGGAATTGACATTTATAACGGGATGGAACTGGTAATGCCGCTTGCCGGTCAGGCGCACGTCTTCTCGTACACGCGGAGCAGTTCCATGCTGATGCGCTCGACCGAATAGCGGGAACGGGCGCGGTCGGCCGCCGCGTACCCGATGGCCGTGCGCAGCGTGGCGTCGCCGAGCAGGCGGCGGATGCGGTGCGCGATCTCCAGCGGGCGGTCGGGCCGGGTCAGGAAACCGGTCACGCCGTCCACCACCGAGTCGAGGTGGGCTCCGGACGCCGAGGCGATGACGGGGATGCCGCACGCCATGGCCTCCAGCGCCGCCGTGCCCGTGGGGACGGTCGGCGGCAGCGACAGCACCAGGTCGACGCTGCGCATGAGCTTGGGCATCGCCGTGTGCGGGACCATGCCGAGCATCTGCACGCGGTCCGCCAGACCGTGCTCGCCCGCGAGGACCCGCAGCCGCTCGATGCTCTGGTCGTCGCCGCCGGCGATCACCAGGTCGGCCTCCGGCACGGCCCGCAGCGCGTGCACCGCGTACTCCGCTCCCACGTGACCCACGTGCAGCAGGCGGGGCCGCTCGCCCCGGGGGAAGGCCGGGCCCTGACGGCGGAAGCGCTCGACGTCGATGCCGTGGGGGACGACCGAGATGTTGCGGCGGGGCACGCCCATCCGGATCAGCTCGGACTCCTCGTCGGCGCAGGCGGCGATGACCGCCCTGGCCCGGCGGCCGATCGCGCACTCCAGCCGGCGCACCGGCGCGGGGGTCCGGCTGTCGTCGTAGTGGCTGTGGAAGGTCTGGGTGACCGGCACGTCCAGGCCCTCCGAGCCCGCGATCGCGGCCAGGCCGCTCGACCACGAGTACGCGTGGATGATGTCCGGCCGGTGCTCCCGCCACCGCTGGGCCAGGCCGGCGCTGAAGTCGGGGATGTAGGGGAGGAGGTCGCTTTCGGACAGCTCCATGTCGGGTCCGGCGGGCACGTGCTCGACGCCGTCGACCTTCGTCCTCGACCGCGTGTAGACGGTCACCCGGTGGCCCCTGGCCAGCTCACGCGCGATGGCGGGCGTGTCGGGAGTAAGTTCGTGCGCGGAGACGATCGCGATATCCATGGCACACCTCAAGACAGGAAGGCGCTTGAAAAGGTGTGCCTGCGTCCTAGGCACGATCGATGTAGATGATGTTTACCTTACTCCGATTCGCGCTAAACACCTAATCGGGAAAAATCATGAGATCTCCCGTGCCCCGGGGATGTCCGGCTCAGCGGGATCGGCGCAGCGTGAGCACGGTGATCTCGTCGACGGCGTGCGTGCCGCAGAAGCCCCGGTGGTCCTCCTCGATCGCCTTGACGACCGTGCTCGGCGGCTGGCCGGCGCAGCGGGCGAGGACCTCGGTGAGCCGATCCTCGCCGTAGTTGTCCCCGGCGGGGCTCTGCGAGCCCACCAGGCCGTCGCTGTAGAGCACCAGCGTCTCCCCGGCCGACAGCGTGAGGTCCTCGGTCGCGGGCACCGATCCCTCCTCGAAGCCCAGCGGCACGCCGCCGCCCTCCGAGAAGCGGACGCCGCCGCCCGGCTGGACCAGCGCCGCCGGGTGGTGGCCCGCGGAGGCCAGCCGCACCTTCCGGCCGCGTACGAAGCCCGCCGCGGCCATCACGAACAGGCCCGTGTTCTGTGCGACGAGCGCGTCGCTGACCTTGCGCAGCGCCTCTCCGGGGTCGTCCTCCCACACGCTCAGCACGCGCAGCCCGTTGCGGACCATCGCGGTCACCGACGCCGCCTCCTCGCCGCGCCCGGCCGCGCTGCCGACGACGAAGCCCCAGCCGTTCTTGACCGGGAACACGTCGTAGAACTCCCCGCCGATCGCCCGCATGCCGGAGCCGGGGTGGTAGACCGCCGCGATCTCGAAGCCGGGGATGTCGGGCAGCGTCCGGGGGAGCACCCCGGTCTGCAAGGTGTCGGCTGCCTGCGAGCGGCGCTGGAAGCCCCGCTGCGCCTGCATCGCCAGGCCGAGGTGCAGGCCCACCTCCTCCAGCAGGCCGAGGTCGGCCAGGCCGAACGGAGGCCGCTCGCGCAGGCGCACCAGCGTGAGCACACCGCGCACCTCCTCCTCGGTCCGGATCGGCACGCTGAGCAGGGAGCCGGCGCGCATCGCCTGCAGCACGTCGCCGCCGAGCAGCGAGTCGTCGCTCAGCATCTCGTGGACGACGCCGCTGTGCGTGGTCAGCACCTGTCCGACGACCGGCGCCGCGGCGGGCGGGGCCTCCTCGACCGTGCGCTGCAGCCGCCCGACCGGCTGGTCGCTCGGCCCGATGACGACCGACCTGACCTGCTCGCCGTCCCTGGCGACGTCCGCGATCACCCAGTCGGCCGTCTCCGCGGCCAGCAGCCGCGCCGCGCGCAGCAGGGCGACCGGCTCGCGCAGGCTCTCCTCGTCGAGCAGCAGCCGGGTGAGCCGCGACAGCAGTTCGTGCCGCCGCGCCGCCGCCAGAAGGTCCGTGTCGTCGGGGACGTCCGCCTCCGCCGCCGGCTCCGGAAGCTGGACCTCCGTCGGCAGCACGACTCCGGCGAGCATCTCCTGCGGCTCGCCCGGCATCCGCAGGCGGCTCAGCACCAGCCGTACGTTGTGGGCGCGGCCCTGGTGTGCCAGACGGGTCGGGAACGAGACGCTGTCCTCGCCGTGCAGCACGGCGGCGAGACGCTGGCGGAACGCCGCGCGGGCGGCCACGTCGATGAGGAGCGGGAAGGCGCGGCCGATGAGGTAGCCGGCCGGGCTGCCGAGCAGGCGGGTGGTCTCGTTGTTGATGCGGCGCACGGTGCCGCCCGTGTCCATGATGATCACGGGGATCGGCAGTGCGCGGAACACCTGGCGCAGCAGCTTCTGCTCGCGCTGACTGCCGCCGTCCCTGCGCCTGCGGCTGCGTGCCACCTCGGCCACGGCCTTGCGCAGCAGCTCCTCCGCGGCGTCCAGCTCGCGTAGCATCGCGGCCGGGTCGGGATCCTCCCGCAGCGTGGCGATGCGGTCGGCGAGCCCGCTCAGCGCGCGCTCGAGTTCGGCGGTGTCGGGCAAGCTGCCCCCCTCTCTCGACGTAGACGCTACCGGATTCGTCCACAGTGCTCCGCGGCCTTCACGCCGGGGTGAAGCGGACTCTATCGACTACCGGGGCGGGAACAGCGATTCGGCGCAGCGGCGGATCGGCGTCACCTGGCCGAGGCGGGACGGTTCTGCTGCTCGACCCACGAGGCGTAGGAGACGAGGACGGCACGTGGTTCGCCGTTCCGCTCCACGATGGTCGCTTCGCCGGTGTAGTGGGCGAGGTCGATGCGGCGGCCCAGGTTGTCCCGGAGTTCCCGGACGCTCATACGTTCAGCCATGGTCCCAACGGTACACTTGGACCCGTGCAGCCCAGGCATGGATTACGCCGCTTGCCGGCGCCCGGCCGGCATGTCGGGCCGGCGTGGATTAACCCCGAACCTATGGGAATGGTCTTTCAACCATGGAGACAACGTCCATCCTCGCGCGTGACCTCGCGGCCCTCGGCCGTGTGACGGAAGGCACGTCCGCGGAGAGCGTCCTGCGCGGGATCACCGAAGCGGTCGCGCGGGGCGTGCCCGGCTGCGCGGGCGGCACCGCCGAGCTGTGGATGGAGGAGCGGGTGCTGCTCGCCGCCTCCCACAGCGAGCTCACCACGCTCATCGACCGCGAGCGCGACCTGCGGGAAGGCCCGTCGAGGGAGGCGCTGACGAGCGGACGCCCGGTGTCGATCCCCGACGTGATGCGCGAGTCGCGCTGGTCCCGTTACGCCGCCACCGCCGTACGGCACGGCGTGCGCTCGGTCCTCGTCGTGCCCGTCGCGGTCGACAACGCCGTCGCGATCATCGGCCTGTACGGCGTGCGTCCCGGCGTCTTCACCTCCGGGGGCTCGCTGATGGCCCTGCTGCGCGAGCAGGTGACCGTGGCGCTGGCCAACATCTGGGAGTTCGACGACGTGCTGACCGGCGCGGCGCAGATGCAGGAGGCGCTGGCCGGCCGCTCGGTGATCGACCAGGCCAAGGGGATCATCATGTCCAAGAGCGGCTGCTCGGCCGAGGAGGCGTTCGAGGAGCTCCGGCGGGTGTCCCAGCACCACCAGGTCAAGGTGGCCGACCTGGCCCGGCTCCTCGTCACCGAGCACCAGCAGAAGCACGGGGGAGCGGCGCCGGAGTGATCACCTGTCCCGACGTTCCCGCGGCCCGGCACGGGCGCTGGGCGGCGGGCCGCCGGCCCTCCGGCGCCCCGCCGGCGCGAACGGCCCAGCGGTGCGAACGGCTCGGGTGGCTCGGGTGGTCCGGCGGTTCAGGCGGCGAACGCGGCCAGGGCCTCGTCGAGCGTGTCGAACAGCGGCAGTCGCTGGGACAGGCCCGTCACCCACATCACCTTGGAGTTCGGGTACTGCACGGAGACCAGCGCGAAGTTGCCGCCCGCGGTGGTGGAGCGCTGCCAGTGATGCACGATCAGGCCGAGCGCCCGGGAGTCCATGAACGTGACGCCGCCCAGGTCGAGGACCATGTCGGGGCCGTGGTCGTCGGCCGCCGCGTCCAGGAAGTCCGAGAACTGATCACGTGTGGTGGCGTCGAGAACGCCGTTCACGTGGATCACCACGATGTCTCCCGCCATGCTCGACGACAGGGACAGCAATCCGTTGTTCGACACCTCGCGCCTCCTCTGCCGCAACATTACTGGCGCGGAAGGGGTGGTGAAACTCCCGACTTTGCGGCAATATACTGAAGCAGAGGTCCAGCAGAGGGCCTCGTCTCGATACTGTAGCGAGGCGTGCCTTCTGCCTGGTCACCCCAGCCGCGTAGGCGCCCTCGCGAGAAGAAATACGAGGGGACTGCGCAGATGGCTGCCGAGGTCCGTGCAGAGACCGCCAGCAATCCGACCGCCGAGGAGCTCCTGGACGAGCTCACCCGGGACGACGTGTCCGAGGCCCGGCGGGAACGCCTCCGTGAAATGATCGTCGAAATGCACCGCCCGATGGCGAGGGACATCGCCCGGCGGTACCTCAATCGGGGCGAGCCGATGGAAGACCTCCTTCAGGCCGCGTACGTCGGCCTCATGAAGGCCATCAACGGCTTCGACCCCACCCTGGGTCACAGCTTCCGCGGGTACGCCATGGTCACCATGACGGGTGAGGTCAAGCGGCACTTCCGCGACCGCACCTGGGCCGTCCGGGTGCCCCGCCTCTACCAGGAGCGCCGCGCCGAGCTGAACCGGCACGTCGCCGACATGACCCAGGAGCTCGGCCGGTTCCCCACCGTCGCCGAACTCGCGAAGAAGATGGGTCTGTCCGAGGAGGACATGCTCCTCACCATGGACGCCTCCGCGGCGTACAGCACCCTCTCCCTGGACGCGCCGATCGGCGCGGACGACGACGCCGCCGCGCTCGGCGACGTGATCCCCGAAGAGGACGACGCGCTCGACACCCTCGTGGACAAGGAAGCGCTGAAGCCTCTCATCGACCTTCTCCCCGAACGGGAGAAGAACATCCTCCTGCTGCGGTTCTACGGCAACATGACGCAGGCCGAGATCGCGGCGGAGTTCGGCATCTCGCAGATGCACGTGTCGCGGATCCTCCGTAAGACCCTCGACCAGCTTCGGGCGGAGCTCGTCGCGGGATGAGGAGATCGCGACGATACCCGGAGCACCGCCTGTGTTCAGGCGGTGCTCCGAGGTATCTTCGTCCTGCCCACAGCCCACAGGTCCTTAGATAGCCCGAATTGGCGGCGGGAGGCGTGTACCGCGTGAAAGATGACGGCGTTCCCGCGCACGTCACCGGAGCGGCGAGGGAGCGTACCTTCTCCTTAGCCGATCTTCCTGATCTGCGGGAGTTCGCCGCCGCCGAGGCGCAGCGCCGCGGCATGCCGGAAGACGCGCTGGGCGATTTCCTCGTGGCGCTCAACGAGGTCGCCACGAACGCGGTCACACACGGGTCGACGAAGGCCCGGCTGGGACTGTGGCGTGAAGGGCCGGCCCTGGTGGTGGCGGTCCACGACGACGGCCGCGAGTGGCGTCCGCCGGCCGTGCCGGGCCACGACCCGCCGCCCGAGAACGCGACCAGCGGCATGGGCCTGTGGGTGGCCCGCCTGCTGAGCGACGACCTCCGCGTCACCGCCGGACCCGGTGGGAGCACCGTGGTGATGCGTTTCCTCCTGGAGTGAGGGTAGGGGACGGCCATGGCTGTCCCACGGATTCTGATCGTCGGCGGCGGATACGTCGGCATGTACACCGCACTGCGCCTGCAGCGCAGACTCCGCCGCGGCGAGGCGCTCGTCACCGTCGCGGACCTCGACTCCTACATGACCTACCAGCCCTTCCTGCCGGAGGCCGCGGCCGGCAACATCGAGGCCCGGCACGTCGTCGTCCCGCTCCGGCGGGTGCTGAACCGGTGCCAGATCCTCAGCGGACGGATCACCCAGGTGCGGCTGGCCGACCGCAAGGCGGAGTTCGAGCCGCACGAGGGACCCGCTCTCACCATCGCGTACGACTACCTGGTCATGGCCCCCGGGTCGATCTCACGGCTCCTGCCGGTGCCCGGCCTGGCCGACAACGGCATCGGGTTCAAGACCATCGAAGAGGCCATCGCGCTGCGCAACCACGTGCTCGGCAGGCTCGACGTGGCCGCCTCCACACCCGACCCCGAGGTCCGGCGCCGGGCGCTGACCTTCGTCTTCGTCGGCGGGGGATACGCCGGGGTGGAGGCCCTGGCGGAGCTGGAGGACATGGCCGCCGACGCCTGCAAGTACTTCGAGGGGATCAGCCGCGCGGACATGCGCTGGGTGCTCGTGGAGGCGACCGACCGGATCCTGCCCGAGGTGGGGCCGGACATGGGCAGGTGGACGGCCCAGCAGTTGCGTGAGCGGGGCATCGAGGTCCGCATGAAGACGATGCTCAAGTCGGCCGAGGGCTGCCACATCGTGCTCAGCGACGGCGAGGAGTTCGACACCGACACCCTCGTCTGGACCGCCGGCGTCAAGCCGCACCCGCTGGTGCGCGCCGGAGACCTGCCGGTCGACGAGAAGGGCCGGGTCAGGGTCGACGCCGCGATGCGCATGCACGGGACCGACTTCGCCTTCGCCGCCGGAGACTGCGCCGCCGTCCCCGACCTCACCCGGCCGGGGGAGTTCTGCCCGCCCAACGCCCAGCACGCCGTACGGCAGGCCAGGACGCTCGCCGACAACGTGCTGGCGACGCTGCGCGGGCAGCCCCGGCGGCCGTACCGGCACAAGTACGCGGGGTCGGTGGCGAGCTTGGGGCTCTACAAGGGCGTCGCGCAGATCTACGGGCGGGAGCTCCGGGGGTTCCCCGCGTGGTTCATGCACCGCACGTACCACCTGACGCGGATGCCGACCTTCAACAAGAAGACCCGGATCCTCATGGACTGGACGCTCGGGATGTTCTTCCCCAGGGAGATCGTGTCGCTGGGGGCCATCGAGGAACCGCGCAAGGAGTTCACCCTGTCGGCCCGCTCCTGAGCGTCGCCGCCTCCGAGCCGCTCACGAGCGGTGCCATGGCGGCTCCATGCCGTCGCCATACCAGCGCCGAACTGGCCTTCCCTACTTTAGGGGTCGTCCCTGGTGAGCGGCTTCGGCCCCCTGGAAGGCGAGGAGTAGCCATGCCCGAGGCGAGCGACAATCCGAGCGTCGAGCCGGAGATCACCGACGAGGAGGCCCCCGAGGTCGTCGCGCACTCCGACGAGGAGTCCGAAGACGGTCCCGACTGCTACGGGATCCACATCGAGCAGGGCTAGGGAGTGTCTGACAAATGCTGCCCGTCGCGAGCGGGGATCCAGGTGGATGCATCGCAAGGCGGAGGAGGAGCCGATAACAGCGTTATCGGCGACGACGACAACGCAGCGAGGCGCCGCCTGGGCCACGCGCAGCAGGGCTTGATTTGTCAGACACGACTTAGGTGAGCCGGCGGCCGGGCCGACCGGCGCGGCCGGACATCCTCCGGACGCCCCGGCGCCCGTCACGCCGCCCGGGCACGTCTCGGCCCGGTCCTCCGTGAGGGCCGGGCATCCTCGTCGTCCCCGCTTGGAGGATCCGGTGATCGAAGGGAGCAACCGCGAGGGCGAGGCGCCCCCGCGGCTGATCCGGGGCGAGCGCGGCTGGTGGCTCCTGGGCCCGGGCGGCATCGCCCGGCTCGGGGACGGGCATCTGACCCCGGCGCGCACGCTGCGCCCGGACGTCGAGCGCGGGCTCCGCGAGCAGGGGCTGTTCACCGTACGGCCCAGCCGCAGCTACTCCCTGACCGTGCTGACGGCCACCGCGTGCAACCTGGGCTGTGCCTACTGCTTCCAGAACCTGGACCAGGACGGCGGCGGCACCAAGCCGCCGCGCATCGCCTCGGTCAGGCTGACCCCCGGCGTCATCGCCGAGATCCTCACGTTCGTGGGGCGGCGGCAGGCGGAGTCGGGGCTGGACGGCCTCGTCCTCACCATCTTCGGGGGAGAGCCGCTGATGAACCCGCGAGGCTGCCGTGAGCTGCTCGAACGCGCCGCCCGCTACGGGCTGCGCCGCGCGGGCATGATCTCCAACGGAACGCTGCTGACCCCGCGGCTGGCCCGGCAGCTCGCCGACCTGGGGCTGCGGTACGTACAGGTGACCTTCGACGGCGACCGGCCCGACCACGACCGGATCCGGGTGCGCAGGACGGGCGGCGGCACGTTCGACGCCATCGTGGACGCCATGGCCGCGATGACGGAGACCACCTCGCTCAGATGCGACCTGCGGGTCAACGTCTCCGCCCGGAACGTGGCGGGAATCGACACGCTGGTCGAGCGGCTGGCCGCCGCGCTGGACCCGTCCCGGTGTTCCATCCACTTCGCCCGCGTCGGCGACGCCGGCGTCGGTTACGAGGACACGCTGGCGTACTCCGACGATCTGGCGGACCGGTTCATCCGCTGGCAGCGCCGCGCGATCGACCTCGGCTTCGCCGTACCCCGTCCCCGCGTCCGGCGGCCCTGCAAAGCGTGCTCCTACCGCGACGGCAAGTACGGCGCGGTCGTCAACCCCGACGGCGCGCTGTACAGCTCCTGGACCACCGCGGGCAGGCCCGAGTGGCGGGTGGGCACGGCCCGCGACGGCTACCTGCCCCGCGAGCGGACCGACGACCGCTGGTTCACCTGCGAGGACACGTACGGGCGGGCCGACGACACGCGGGCGGCGGCGGGGTTCCGCGACCGGGTGGACGCGGCGCACCTCGACCACCTCAGCGCGACCGGCCGGCTGCGGGCATGACCGAGGGCCGTACGGGGGAGTACCCCACGGCTCCCCGGGAGGACCGGACCGAGGTGTTCCACGGTCACGTGGTGGTGGACCCGTACCGCTGGCTGGAGGACTCGGGCGACGAGCGGACCCGCGCGTGGGTCGCGGCCCAGGACGCGCTGTTCGACGCCGAGCGGGCCGCGTGGCCGCACCTGGAGAAGTGGCAGGTGGCGCTGGCCCGCCTGCACGCGTTCCCGTTGTTCTCGGTGCCCCGCCCCCGCGGTGACCGCGTCTTCTTCACCCACCGGGAGCCCGGCGCGGAACACCCGGTGCTGCTGGTCGCCGAACACGGCGCCGTACGGCCCCTGGTGGACCCGCTCGCCCTGGACCCCGGCGGGCGCACGGTGCTGGAGGCGTGGCATCCCTCCGTCGAGGGCGACCTGCTCGCCTTCCAGGTGTCCGCCGCCGGCATGGAGGACTGCGTGCTCCGGGTGATCGACGTCGCCACCGGCGCCGTGGTCGACGGCCCCGTCGACCGGGTGCGGCGGACCCCGGTCGCGTGGCTGCCGGGCGGCCGGGCCTACTACTACGTGCGCCGGCTGCATCCCCGCCTGAATCCGGGGGAGGAGCGCTACCACCGGCGCGTCTTTCTGCACCGGGTGGGCGCCGACCCGGACGACGACGTGCTCGTCTTCGGCGAGGGCCGGGAGAAGACGAGCTTCCACACCGTCGCCCTCACCTCGGACGGCCGCTGGCTGAGCGTCTCGTCGACCGTCGGCACCCGTCCCGCGACCGATCTGTGGCTGGCCGACCTGACAGACGTGGACGGCTTGGACGGCGCACTCGACCGGCCCCGGCTGCGCGTCGTGCGGGTAGGGAGCCCGGCCCGCAGCAGGCTTCGCATCGCCCCGGGCACGGCGCCCGGCGACCCGATCTGGCTGCGTACCGATCTGGACGCTCCCCGGGGACGGATCGTGGTGACCACCCCCGCCGGCACCGTAACCGGCACCGTCGGAGACACCGCCGGCGCCGAGACCGGCGCGGAACGGTGGCGCACGCTCATCCCGGAGCGGCCGGACGCGGTGCTGGAGGACTTCGCGCCGCTGCGCGGCCCGGCGCTGCCGCGTCCGCTCGCGCTGGTCTCCTGGACCCGTCACGCCGTGTCCGAGATCACCCTGCACGACCTCGCCGACGGCCGGGAACTGGCCGAGGTGCCGTTGCCGGGCAGGGGCACCCTCGGCCGGTTCGGCACGCGGCCCGAGGGCGGGCACGAGGTGTGGTTCGGCTACCACGACCACGTCACGCCGCCGACGGTGCTGCGCTACGACGCCCGGACGGGGACGCTGGAGGTCTGGCCGTGCCTGGCGGCGCCCACCATGGCCTCTCCGTCGCGGGCACCCGTCCTGTCTGGTGCGCCGGGTGTCTCCCCGGCGTCCGTCCCGGGTTCTCCCGCGGCTTGTCGCGTGGCCCCTCTCCCGTCGCCGGAGCCGGGTTCGGTGACGACCACGCAGGTCGCGTTCCCGTCCCGGGACGGCGTCATGGTGCGGATGTTCGTCCTCTCGCCGCACGGCGTGCCGGACCGCAGGCGCCCGGCGATCCTCACCGGGTACGGCGGTTTCGGCACCTCCATGACCCCCGCCTACACGCCGCAGGCGCTGGCCTGGGTCCGGGCCGGCGGGGTCTACGCGATCGCGTGCCTGCGCGGCGGGGGAGAGGAGGGCGAGGAGTGGCACCGCGCCGGGACGGGCGTACGCAAGCAGAACGTCTTCGACGACTTCGACGCCGCCACCGACCTGCTGATCGGGCAGGGCTGGACCGCCCCCGACCGCCTCGGCGTCCTGGGGGAGTCCAACGGGGGCCTGCTGGCCGCCGCGGCGCTCACCCAGCATCCGGACAAGTACGCTGCGGTCGTCTGCGTCGCGCCGCTGCTGGACATGCTCGCCAACGAGCGGCTGGGCATGGGCCCGAGCTGGCGGGCGGAGTACGGCACCGTGCGCGACCCCGCGGAGTTCCGCGCGCTGCTGGCCTACTCGCCCTACCACCGGGTGCGGGAGGGCCTGCCGTACCCGCCGGTGCTGTTCGCCGTCGCCGACGGCGACACCCGGGTGGACCCGGGCCACTCGCGCAAGATGTGCGCGCTGCTGCAGCACGCGTCGGCCGGTCCGGGCCCCGTACTGCACCGGCTGGACCGGGGCGTCGGTCACGGCGCCAGGTCGGTGTCGGCGAAGCTCGGGCTGCTCGCCGACGTCGTCGCCTTCCTCGCGCGGCACTGCGGCCTCGACCCGGTGGGCCTGCCATGAACGTCCTCCTCTGCCCGTTCAGCGACGCCGGCTACCTCTACCCCGCCCTCGCGGTCGGCCGGCGGCTCCGCCGGCGCGGGCACGCCGTCTTCCCCCTCGTCCGGCCCGGTGCGGCCGGCGTCGTGGGCGAGGCGGGCTTCGCCGCGCTGGACGCGCACGAGTACGGCGGAGCCCGCGCCTTCTCGGTCGCCTGGTGGGGCGAGACCGGCGCCGCCCAGTATCGGGCCGTGGTCCGCGCGGCCCGCGAGGTCCGGGCCGACGCGCTGGTCACCTCGATCCTGTGCCACGGCGCGCTCCTCGCCGCCGAGGCGCTCGACCTGCCGGTGGTGGTGCTGGGCTTCGCGGCCCACCTGTGGACGTACGGCCGGGGTGGCGAGGGGGAGCGGCACGGGCGCGCCGCCATGCGGGAGCAGCGGCTGCTGGAGCTGCTGCGCCGATACGAGCTCGCGCGGGAGCGGGCCGGGCTGCCGCCCCGCCGGGACCGGCGGCGGGACCTCCCGCTGATCGGTTCGGGCCTGCTGCTCCGCGGCGACCCGGCGCTGGAGCATCCGGGGGCGGAGCTGCCCGAGGGCGTGCGCCACGTGGGGCCGTGCCCGTGGGAGCCCGCCGCCGACCCGGCCGCACTGCACTGGCTCACCGCGCGGGTGCGCCGGATCGGCAAACCCGTCGTGTACGTGCATCTGGGCCGGGTGTTCGGCGGGGAGAGCATGTGGCCCCGGCTGAACACGACGTTCACCGGCGGCCCGTTCCAGGCGGTGGTCGAGCGGGGCCGTTCCGGCGAGCCGCGGCCCGCCCCGGTAGCGGACGTCGTCGTGGTGCGCGAACCCTGGATGGGCCCCCTGATCGAGCTGTCGGACCTGGTGCTGACGAACGGCACCTCGTCTCCGGTCCTCGCCGCGCTCATGCGGGAAAAGCCCCTGGCGGTCGCGCCGATCGGCTCGGAGCAGCCGCTGCTGTCCGAGGCGTGCGTACGGGCCGGGGTGGCGGTCGGGTTTCCCCCGGGCCCGGGACCGGCGGGCGACGGAGTCGCGGCGCTCGGCACCGCGTACGCGGGCGGCCTGGGCGAGCGCGTGCGGGCGCTCGGCGCGCGCCTGAACGCATCAGGAGGCGCCGCGGCCGCCGCCGACGCGGTGGTCGCCGCCGCCTCGTCGGAGCGGGCGGTCGCGCCCAATGCCGCGCATACCGGTGCCGCGCATACCGGTGCCGCGTATTCCGGCGCGGTCCCAACCGGCGTCGCGTCCACCATGCCGGTACCTGTCCGGGGCGGCGCGTGGACTCCCGCCCTCGATTCTCCCGTCGATGTCGGCACCGGCAGAGGTGGCCCATGAGCGAACCCCCGCCCCTGCGGCGCAACCTGCGGTTCCAGTTCCTGTGGCTGGGCTCGGTGACGTCGGAGCTGGGCTCCTCGCTGACCGGGCTCGCCCTGCCGCTGCTGATCCTGGCCGTCACCGGCTCCGCCGCGCTGGCCGGGCTCACCGCCGCCTGCCGCATCGCCACCGGGATCCTCGTCTCGCTCCCCGCGGGGGTGTGGGTGGACCGGTGGGACAGGCGCCGGATCCTGCTCTGCAGCGAGGGGGTGCGGGCGGTGGCTCTGGCCACCCTCGCGGCGGCGGTCCTCGCCGACCGGGTGACGATGGGGCACCTGATCGCCGTGGCCATGACCAACGGGGCCGCGGACGCGTTCTTCCGGCCCGCCCGCGACGCGGCGATCCGCGCGGTCGTCCCCGCGAGCCGGCTCATGTCGGCGTACGCGCAGGACGAGGCGCGCGGCCACGCGACGGTCCTCGCGGGGCCGCCGCTCGGCGGGCTCCTGTTCGGCCTGGGCCGGGTCGTCCCCTTCGCCGTGGACGCGGTCACCTACGTGGTCTCCATGGTGTGCGTGCTGCTGGCCGGGGTCCCGCGACGGCCCGGGAACGTCGAGAGCTCCGGCAGGACCCGGATGCGGGCGGACATCGCGGAGGCGGGCCGCTGGCTGTGGAGTCGTCCCGCGCTGCGGGCGGGGCTGATCTTCTCCCTGGTCTCCAACCTCGCCGCCAACGCGCTGCTGCTACCGGTGGTCGTGCTGGTCGGCTCCCGCGGCGGCGACCCCGCGGTGACCGGGATGGTTCTCGCGGGCCTGGGGCTGGGCGGTCTGCTCGGCGCCGCCCTGTCGGCGAAGATCGGCGCCCTGCTGCCGCCCGGCAAGCTGATGCTGGTGGTGGTCGGCGTGTTCGCGCTCGCCGTCTGCGCGACCACCCTCCCGTTCGGCGCCTACTGGCCGGCGGTCCCGCTCATCCTGGCGATGATCGCGGCTCCGGCGCTCAACGTGGTTCTGCGCGTACTCGTGGCGACGCTCGTCCCGGACGCGATGATGGGCCGGCTGACCTCGCTCCTCCGGGTGGCGACCATGGGCCTCGCCCCGCTCGGGCCGTTGCTGGGCGGTGTCCTGGCGGACCGGGCCGGCGGCGTCGGCGCGCTGCTCGCCATCGGCGGCGCGCTCGTCGTGTGCTGCGCCCTGGCCGCGACGAGTGCCACGCTGCGCGGGCTCGAAGGCGCCCCGGAGGCGGCCGTGCCGGTCGAGGCGCCCGTGCCCGCCGAGCCCGCCGTGCCTGACCGCGAACCGGTGGCCGAGCGGTGATGTGAGGCGCGGAGCGCGCCGGGACCGGTCACCCCACTTCGGCGGCGGTGGCGTCGTCACCGGCCAGGGCGCCGGCGAACTGCGCGGCGTACAGCCGGTGGTAGGCGCCCCGGGCGGCGAGCAGCTCGTCGTGGGTGCCGTGCTCGACGATGCTCCCCGCCTCCATCACCAGGATGAGGTCGGCGTCGCGGATGGTGGACAGCCGATGGGCGATGACGAAACTCGTCCTGTCGCTGCGCAGCGCGGCCATCGCGTGCTGCACCAGGACCTCGGTGCGGGTGTCGACCGAGCTGGTGGCCTCGTCCAGGATGAGCAGGGACGGGTTGGCGAGGAAGGCGCGGGCGATGGTGATCAGCTGCTTCTCGCCGGCGCTGACGTTGCCGCCCTCCTCGTCGATCACGGTGTCGTACCCGTCGGGCAGGGTGCGGACGAACCGGTCGACGTACGTCGCCCGCGCGGCCGCCTGGATCTCCTCGTCGGTGGCCCGGGGGTCGCCGTAGGCGATGTTGTCGCGGATCGTCCCGCCGAACAGCCAGGTGTCCTGAAGCACCATGCCGATCTGGGCGCGCAGGTCGTGGCGGCGCATCGCGGTGATGTCGGCGCCGTCGAGGGTGATGCGGCCCGCGTCCAGCTCGTAGAAGCGCATGATCAGGTTGACCAGCGTGGTCTTCCCCGCGCCGGTCGGGCCGACGATCGCGATCGTGTGCCCGGGTTCGGCCACCAGCGAGAGATCCTCGATGAGGGGCTGCTCGGGGTCGTACCTGAAGGACACGTGCTCGAACTCGACGCGTCCCCGCCGGGTGCCGGGCAGCACCGGGGCGGCGGGGTCGGGCTCCTGCTCCTCGGCGTCCAGCAGCTCGAAGACCCGCTCGGCGGAGGCCACCCCCGACTGCAGCAGGTTGGCCATCGAGGCGACCTGGGTCAGCGGCTGGGTGAACTGCCGGGAGTACTGGATGAAGGCCTGGACGTCGCCGAGGCTCATGGACCCGCCGGCGACCCGCACGGCGCCGACGACCGCGATGGCGACGTAGTTCAGGTTCCCGATGAACATCATCGTCGGCATGATGATCCCGGAGATGAACTGGGCGCCGAAGCTCGCCTTGTACAGGGCCTCGTTCCGCTCCCGGAACACCTCCTCGACCTCCGGGCCCCGCCCGAAGACCCGCACCAGCTCGTGACCGGTGAACGCCTCCTCGATGTGGGCGTTCATCGTGCCGGTGTGCGCCCACTGGGCGACGAACTGCTTCTGCGAGCGCTTGGCGATCTGCGCAGTGACGATCATCGTGACCGGGATCGTCACGAGGGCGATCACCGCGAGCAGCGGTGAGATGAGGAACATCATGACCACCACGCCGACCACGGTGAGCAGCGAGGTCAGCAACTGGCTCAGCGTCTGCTGCAGGGTCTGGGACACGTTGTCGATGTCGTTGGTGACCCGGCTGAGCAGCTCGCCGCGCGGCTGACCGTCGAAGAACCTCAGCGGAAGCCGGTGCAGTTTGTCCTCGACGTCGGCCCGGAGGCGGAACACCGTGCGCTGCGTCACATCGTTCAGCAGCCGGCCCTGCAGCCACATGAACAGCGACGCCGCCACGTAGAGCGCCAGGACCCACGTGAGGACCGTGGCGAGCGCGCCGAAGTCGATGCCGTGACCGGGCACCACGTCCATCCCCGCGAGCATGTCGGCGAAGTCGCCGTGGCCCGAGGCGCGCAGCGCCCGCACGGTCTGCTCCTTGGTCGCCCCCGCGGGCAGCCGGGCGCCGATCACCCCGCTGAAGATCACATCCGTCGCGCGGCCGAGCAGCTTCGGGCCGATGACGGAGAACGCCACGCTGACCACCGCGAGGCCGACGACGGCCAGGATCCTCGGCCGTTCCGGGTTCAGCCGCCGCAGCAGCCGCCGGGCGGAAGGGCCGAAGTCGAGCGACTTCTCCGCCGGCATCTGACCGCCGCCGAAGGGCCCGAAACCGCCGCCTCCCATCGGTCGCGGTCGTACGGGTGCCGTGGGCCGGTCGCTCATGCCGCACTCCCCGCGGTGAGTTGGGACTCGACGATCTCGAGGTACGTCGGGCAGGAGCCGAGCAGCTCGTCATGGGTGCCGACACCGGCGACGACACCGTCGTCCAGGACGACGATCTCGTCGGCGTCGGCGATGGTGGAGACCCGCTGGGCGACGATCACCACCGCCGCGCCGGCCGTGTACGGGCGGAGCGCGGCGCGCAGCCGGGCGTCGGTGGTGAGGTCGAGAGCCGAGAACGAGTCGTCGAACAGGTAGATCTCCGGTTTGGCGACCAGCGCGCGGGCGATGGACAGGCGCTGCCGCTGCCCGCCGGACACGTTCGTGCCACCCTGGGAGATCGGCGCCTGCAGGCCCTCGGGCATCGCCTCGACGAAGTCGCGTGCCTGGGCGACCTCCAGAGCCTCCCACAGCTCCTCGTCGGTGGCGTCCGGCTTGCCGTAGCGCAGGTTGCTCGCGACCGTGCCGGTGAACAGGTACGGCTTCTGCGGCACCAGGCCGATGCGCGTCCAGAGCATCCGCGGGTCGAGGTCGCGCACGTCGGCGCCGTCGATCAGCACGGCGCCGGAGGTCACGTCGAACAGCCGGGGCACCAGGGAGACCAGGGTCGTCTTCCCCGATCCGGTGCTGCCGACGACGGCGGTGGTCCGTCCCGCCGTCACCCGGAAGGAGACACCGGACAACACCGATGCCGCCGCGCCCGGATAACGGAACTCCACATCACGCAACTCCAGCTCGGCCCGGCGGTCCACGTGCCGTACGGGCCGCTCGGGCGGGCGCACCGACGACTCGGTGTCCAGCACCTCGGTGACGCGCTCCGCGCAGACCGCGGCCCGCGGGATCATGATCGAGATGAAGGTGGCCATCATCATCGACATGAGGATCTGCATCAGGTACATGAGGAACGCGGTGAGGGCGCCCACCTGCATCTCGCCGCTGTCCACCCGGGCGGCGCCGAACCACAGCACCGCGACGCTGGAGGCGTTGAGTATCAGCATCACGGTGGGGAAGATGAGCGCGGTCAGCCGCCCGACACGCAGCGCCGTCCCCGTCAACGCGTCGTTCGCCTCGGCGAAGCGGCGGGTCTCCTCACGCTCCCGGACGAAGGCGCGCACCACGCGGATGCCGGAAAGCTGCTCACGGAGCACCTGGTTGACCGTGTCGATCCGGGTCTGCATGGCGCGGAACTGCGGGACCATGCGGAAGACGATGGAACCGATCGAGACCAGCAGCACCGGGACGCAGATCAGCATGAGCCACGACAGCCCGACGTCCTGACGCAGGGCCATGATGATGCCGCCGACCCCCATGATGGGCGCGGCGACCAGCATCGTGCAGGTCATCACCACGAGCATCTGGATCTGCTGCACGTCGTTGGTGTTACGGGTGATCAGCGAGGGGGCGCCGAACTGGGAGACCTCCCGGGCGGAGAAGCCGCTCACGCGGTGGAAGACCGCCGATCGGACGTCCCGGCCGAACCGGGCCGCCACCCGGGCGCCGTAGTAGACCGCCGCGATCGAGCAGGCGATCTGCACGAGGGACACGGTCAGCATCCAGCCGCCGGTGGCCAGGATGTAACCGGTGTCGCCGGTGGCCACCCCGTGGTCGATGATGTCGGCGTTCAGGCTCGGCAGGTAGAGGGAGGCGATGGTGCCGACGAGCTGGAACAGCACGACCGCGGTGAGTGCGGGCGAGTAGGGCCGCAGGTATGCGCGGAGCAGCCGGTTCAGCACGGCTGTGGTCCAGGCGGGAGGGCGCGGCGCAGGATGGGCGAGATCACCCGCAACACGGTATATGAGCAGCTGGTTCGCTCACGCCTGGTTTTCCGGCAGGGGCGGACAGGGCCATCGCTCGTCTGCCGCGAAGAAGGCGGGGCCGTCCGGGCGCTCTCGGACGGGGCGCTGTCGAGGTCCAGGCCGGCCGTCACCGACCGGGTCTCCGGCGGGTCTCGCGGGAGTGTCTCCCGCGAGACCCGCCGAGTCCTTCACAGAGGAATGGCCAGGGGCGGGCGCCCGGGTCAGCGGCGGACGCGCCCGCCGCGCCAGCCGCCGCGCCAGGAGTTGACGCCCGCGGTGCCGACGCCGGCCTGGTGCAGGGCGAGCAGGCACAGGCCGAGGGCGATCAGCGCGGTCATGCCGATGCCGATACTCGCGTTGAGGAGGTCGAGGAGGAAGGCGATCCCGAAGACGACCGCCGCGGCGATGGCGAGCATAGTTACCTCACTTCCGGGTCAACTGGGCAAGTAACGTGCGGTACTCGTGCAGGGCCAGGCGCAGCGCCTCGGTGTCGCCCCGCTCGTTGTCCTTCCACTGGCCGAGCAGTGCCTCACGACGGGAGGTGAAGGCCGACAGGGCCTCCTCCACCAGCGCGTCCGCCTGCTCGACCGACTGACGGGGATCGTCGACGAACCCCGACTTGATCTCACGCCACCGGCCTTCCAGCGCGTCGTCCAGAACGGCCGCCGTGCCGGAGGCGTTCGTGGTCGCGGCGGGGTAGGCCACCGGGCCGTCGAGGGTTCCGGCGGTGTCCGGGGTGGTGCCGTCCGAGGTGGTGCCGGTGGGGTAGGCCACCGGCCCGTCGGCGGCGGTGCCCGTGGGCGTCAGGGCGTCCCGGTCCGCGCCGGGGGTGGTCACGTCGCCGGTGACGCCGTGGTCCACGTCGTCGTGACTCCGCCGGTCTTCGTGGGCTCCGGCCGTGTGGTCGCCGTCGGCGGGCTCGTACCCGGCCGGGGTGCCCGCGACGAGGACGTCGCCCTCGACGCCGTCCCGGCGCGAGTCACGGTGTGAGTCACGGTGCGAGTCGTGGTGCGAGTCACGGAGCGACTCGTCGGACGACGTGAGGACGTCGTCGCCCGCCCGGCCGTGCGCGTCCCGGTAGCGGTCGTCGGCGCGGTCCGCTTCGTCCCTGTCCGCATGGTTCGCGTAGTCAGGGTCGTCGACGGTGTCCCGCACCGTGCCGTCGCCGTACGCGGCGTCGTCGGTGGTGTCCTGGACCGAGCCGTCCCGGTAGCCGGCGACGTAGGCGTCGCTGGGCGCGTAGACCGGGCCGGGACCCTCGTGCTCGTCCCGCCTGGCGTCATCGAGAGCCCGCTCGCGGCGGGCCTCCTCCTCCAGGGGCTCGGGGGTCTCGGGAGTCGGCTGCTCGGTGATCTCGTCGCGCTGCTCGGTGACTTCGTCGCGCTGGTCGTACCGGTTCGTCCGCATGGTCATCGCCCCGCATTCCGCACGTCGGTCCGGCGGCCGTTCACCCGGACGCCGTCGTAGTCGTCGTACTCGTCGGTCGTGCGGGCGGTGTCGTTCCCCGCGGCGTCGTCCCCGTGGCCGTTCACACGGGTGTCGATGCGGCCGTTCGCGCGGCCGTTGACAGGGGCGTCGGCGCCGTCGCCGAGAAGCTCCTGGAAGAGCGCCCGGTAGTGGACCATCGCCTGACGAAGCTCTTCGGTGGTGGCGTCCTGGCGGGCGGCCCGGCTGCTGATCTCGTGAGCGTTGCGGTAGTGGTCCAGCGTGGTCGCGTGGGCCACCGACAGGTCGCTCAGCCGCTGCTCGAAGTCGTCGGTGGGGTAGCCGCGCTCGGCCATGACCGCGGTGACCAGGGCGTCCGCCTCGGTCACGGCGAACCCGGGAGCGTCGACGAAGTGCTCCTGCACGTCGGTCCACTTCCGCGAGTACTCGTTCCGGGTCTGCGGGTCGAGCGGGCGGATGTCCAGCTCGGCGTGGCGCTCCTCGCGGGCGCGCAGCTCCTGCTCGGCCTCCTTGCGGCTGTCGCTCTCCCGTACGGCCCGGTCGTACTCGGGGCCGAAGCGGTCCTGCAGGTGGCGCCGGCGGTTGCGCGCGGACACCAGGTAGCCGACTGCCAGGATCACCAGCACGGCGACGATCGCGACGGCCACCCATGCTACGGCGGTCATATCTGCCTCCAGGGGTGAGTGCGTTGTTCATCCGCACTGCCCGGGAATACGCGCTTCACGCATTGCGTAATCGCGGATTCTGCGGGTAAAGGGCCGTTGACCAGCAGAGGAGGTTGCCATGGGCTTCGGGGCCAGTCTCGCCTTCATCGCGGTCGGCGCGGTTCTCGCGTTCGCCGTCAAATGGGACGTTCCTGGAATCGACCTGCAGATGATCGGGTGGATTCTCATGCTCGTGGGCATCGCCGGAATGGTGCTCACCAGTCGCTACACCCGCCGGCCGCGGGTGGCCGAGGAGACGGTGGAGACCATCGAGCCGGACACGATGTACACCGTGGATCCGGCCGCCGAGCCGCACACCACCCACGTGCGCGAGACCGAGACGCACAGCACCGTCCACCCGGGGGAGCGCCGCGTACACGTGCGCGAGGAGACCACACCCCTTCCGCGCGACGGCGTGTGAGCCGTACTCGAGGACCTGTCGGGACGCGTGCATGGACGCACGGATGTCACGGTCCCTTGCCGGCCTGGTCCCCGCCTCCCGGGCCCGGCCGATCGCTCAGCGGGTCTGGCCCGACGCTTCCTGGGCCTGCTCGGTGGCGCGGCGGGCCTCGGCGAGAACCCGGGCGATGTGGGAGTCGGCTCCGGCGGGCACCTCGTGGAAGCCCCGCTCGGGGTCGTAGGCGATGTCGAGTCCGTTGCCGACCAGCCGGCTGGCCCACCGTACGGCGGTGTTGAGCTTGTCCGCTGGGATATGGCGGCCCTGGGCCACAGCCGAAAGATTGCGCAGGTTGGTGGCGGGGCCGCTCTGGCTGTGCTCACGCCGGAGCGTCCACGGTAGAGCGCGGCTATGGTCCGTCATGCGCTTCGACAGCCCCGCTGCCCGCTTCGCCTGCAGGATGCCCGACTCCGTCACGCCGAAGTGGTCGGCGAGGCGTGCGTTCGTCCATCCCTCAGCGGCCAGCCGTGCGAGCTCCTCCTGGTCGATGCGCGTCTTCCTCCCCATGATCACCAGCCTAGGCGCACCCGGCCGGTCATGTACGCACACAGCCGGAAACTGCGCTAAGGTTTGCATGTGCCCGGGTGACCGGGCCACGGGACGTAGCGCAGTTTGGCAGCGCACTTGACTGGGGGTCAAGGGGTCGTGGGTTCAAATCCCGCCGTCCCGACAGTGTGATGTCGCAAGACATCGGAAACCCTCGAACCTACGGGTTCGGGGGTTTCTTTGTGTACTGGGGTTGGTAGTCGCGGGTGGGGTCGATGGTCAGCTCGCGGAGAAGTTCTCCGGTGGTGGCGGCGACCACCCGGACGTGGAGATCGTCGACGAGAAGGATGACGTGGGTTCGGGTGTGGGTTCGTCCGATGCCGATGTGGTGGAGGCGGCCGCCGATCCGCAGGGTGACGATGCTGCTGTGGTCGACGCGGTCGTGTCGGACCCGGGTGTGGGTGTCGCTGGCGCGGCTGCTGGCTGGTTGGGCCTTGGGCCGGTTGTTGTAGGCCGCGACGGGGGTGGCCCGGTGGGGCAGGGAGCGGTGGGGGCGGTGGTGGTTGTAGGCGTCGACGAAGCAGTCGAGGAGGGTCTGTAAGTCGGTGATGGTGTCGGGCTGCGCGCGCAGCCATTTCTTCATCGTCTGCTGGAACCGTTCGACTTTTCCGCAGGTGGTGGGGTGGTTGGGGGTGGAGTTCTTCTGTGTCACGTGCAGGCGGCGTAGTTCGTGTTCGAAGGCGTTGCGGCCGCCGCGGCCGCCGGCCAGGCGGGTGGTGAACACCATGCTGTTGTCGGTCAGTGTGGAGGCGGGCACGCCGTGGGCGGCCACCGCGTGGCGGAAGGTGTCGCGAACGATCGGGCCGGTGACGCGGGGCCAGGCCGTCACCGACAGGGCGTAGCGGGAGTGGTCGTCCAGCCAGGTGAGGATCTCGGCGTCGGTGCCGTCGGTGAGCCGGTAGTGGGTGAAGTCGGCCTGCCAGGTCTCGTTTGGCTGCTCGGCTTGGAAGCGGATGTAGGAGGATCGTGGCCGTTTGTTCGGCTCGGGGGTGACCAGGCCGGCCCGCATCAGGTAGCGGCTGATCGTCGCCCGGGACACGGTGACCTGGTGATGATGTTGTAGGTGCCAGGCGATGATGTCCGGCCCGGCGTGCAGGCCCTGACCGGACACTTCCTTGCGGAGGCCGACGATCAGTTCGACGATGGCGGCGTCGATCGCGGTCGGTGAGGTTTTGGGTCGTCTGGATCGGGGCTCGAAGGCGTCCTCGCCCTGCTGTCGGTATCGGGCAACGAGCTTGGAGATCCAGCCTTTGGAGACGCCGTAGGAGCGGGTGACGTCTGCCTGTGAGCGGCCCTCGACGTCGACCGCCGTGATGATGAGTCTGGCCTTCGACACGGGCCGACTGTCGACCGCCCGTAGGTCCTAACTCTCCGTGTTTCCTATCTCTGGACACATGCTCCGGCGGGGTTTCCTATGTCTCGAGACACCCGTTTCCTATGTCCTGAACCAGAACACCGCCGTCCCGACAGAGCTTTAGCAGGTCAGAGCCACAGTTCCCAAGATCGGGGATTGTGGCTTTTCTGTGTTAGGTCACCCAGGTGTCATCGAGAGTCCCGCTCCCGTACCGTGCTGCCCGGTGACAGATGTCGTGTCCAAATGCGGATTAGATCCACACTGCTGACTCGCCCATCCACGCCAACGCGGAAGATGCACTCACATGCCAACCCGCCCGTTCCCATGGGTGACGTCCCCTCGGGTGGTGTAACTCCAAGCTGTTGATGCAAGCCCCAGACATGGGGCGAGCCATCGTGTGACGGTCAGCGAGTTCCCGACCAAAGGTTCTCGCGGAGGACACCACACGATGGCTCTGAACCAGTCTGCCCTGCTCAACCTGCTGGAGCCTTTGAAAGCCGCCGACGCCGCCGACGTCATCCGCCAAGCGCTGAACGCCGCCGCCGCATCGACCAGGCGCTGTTCGCCGTGGTCATGGAGGCCTACCTGCACGGGGTGTCTGCCCGCAGAGTCGATGACCTGGTCAAAGCACTCGGCGCCGAGACCGGGATCTCCAAAAGCGAGGTCTGGCGCATCTGCGCCGACTGGACAGCGAAGTGGTCGCCTTCCGCGACCGGCCGCTATCTCACATCACCTTCCCCGCGGGCCAGTACGTTGCGCATGAATTGGACGCGGCAGCGCTGCCAGGAGGTGCCGAGGAAGACCGCCCGCAACGCAGCCAACCAGGCCGGCGTGGGCGTCGGTCAATTCCGGCTCGATCGTGGCTCTGGCACTGACTTCCTGCGTTGACCCGTCTCAGCCGGTGAGGAGGATGCGTTTGCGCAGGAGGTCGGGGTTGTCTCGGCCGAACATCTGCCGCTTGAGCATCTTGATGCGGTTGACGTTGCCTTCGACCTTGCCTGAACTGTGGGGCAGGGTCAGGCCGGCTTTGGCGGCGTCGAAGTCGCGCCGTAGCCCCGTGATGAAGGAGTGCAGTTCCGGCAGGTCGTCGGCCTGAACTCGCTTCATCCACTGTTCCAGCCCGTCGCCGGTGAGGTGGGCCATCATCTTGGCGAAGGCGCGGACGTGCTCGCCGAGCGCGGCCAGGGCTTAAGGCCTGCAGGTGCTGGTGTTCGTCGGCGTCGAGGCTGTCGGGGTGGCGGAGGAACCAGCTGGTGGCCTGGCGGACGGTAGGCGGGGATGGCGGCGGCAGGGCGATGGTGGTCTTAGACCTCCTAACAGAATGATCTCCGTTGTGGTTTGATCTCTCGCTGTAGCCGGGCGAGAGGAGTGGCAGGTGGCGCGGCTGAAGCCGTGGGAGGTCGGCGACGAGTTATGGGCGGTCATCGAGCCGTTGCTGCCGAAGCATCAGCGCCGGACCCGCTATCCGGGCCGTAAGCGGCTGGATGATCGCCAGGTGCTGCAGGGCATCTTGTTCGGCCTGCACACCGGGATCGCCTGGGAGCACCTGCCGCAGGAACTGGGCTACGGCTCGGGCATGACCTGCTGGCGGCGTCTGGCCGAGTGGCAACGTGCGGGGGTGTGGCAGCGCCTGCACGAGGTCCTGCTCGATCGCCTCCGTGCTGCTGACGCACTCGACTTCTCCCACGCTGTCGTGGACTCCTCCCACTCAGAGCGCTAAAAGGGGGGCGCAGACCGGCCCGAGCCCGGTCGATCGAGGCCGTCTGGGCAGCAAGCACCACCTGATCACCGACGCCACCGGCATTCCCTTGGCGTTCACCCTGACCGGCGGCAACCGCAACGACGTCACCCAGCTCGTGCCGCTGCTGGAGGCCATCCCGCCCGTATGCGGCAAGCGCGGTCGGCCCCGCCGACGCCCTGACGTCGTCCTCGGTGACCGCGGCTACGACCACGACAAGTACCGCAGGCTCGTCCGGGCACTGGGCGTGCGCCCGCAGATCGCCCGACGCAGCACCGAGCACGGCTCCGGCCTGGGCAAACAGCGCTGGCTCGTCGAGCAAGCCCGCACTGCTGCACAGCTTCCGCAGACTGCGCATCCGCTGGGAAGTACGCGAGGACATCCACCGCGCCTTCCTTAGCATCGGCTGCGCCCTCATCTGCTGGCGTCGCCTCAGCTCATTGCGTTAGGAGGTCTTAGTGCCAGAACCAGTCTTCAACCGGAACCGACAGGCGTCGGAGATGGCCAGCTGGACCCCTGTCATCCCTGATCCACAACTCGCTGGAGCGCAATCGCGATGTAAGCACGTCGACATTGCGGGTGGCGGATTACCCAGGGCACGCAGGACAAAGGACTTCTCTTTCCTACTCCACCAACGACAAGTCATCGGCGGAGTAGGAAAGAGAACGCCGTGCTCATAGAAGGCGTCGGTCAAGTTGCGTTGAGTGTAATGTTAGTCGCGTGCCCGATCCCTGGCTCATGCGCGTTTTTGTAGTCTGTTAGGATCAGTGAGTGCGCCTGTGGCTGCCGTCGTCCGTGGCCGGGAAGTTCTTCTTCGCCCACGCACCGACCGCGCGGGTGCTGGTGAAGTTGATGCCACCGCCGATCACCCCGCCCACGACGGGTGCCAGTTTGGTCAAGTTCACGATGCCCTTGGTGCCTGCCTTGGTGATCAGTCGGAAGCCGACCGTCTTGTTGATCTGGATGAGAACGCGGCCGGGAACCTGCTTGATGGCGCTGATGGCGGACTTCGTGCCGATCTGGACGCCCGCCTGCGACAGAGCCTCGGCTGCTGAGGACCCGATCAGCGAGATGAGGACGACGGAGCGCACCTCTTCGGAGCGGAGGTCATACCCGCGCAGGTGCGCGATCGCGCCGGATAGGCGCGCCTGGGTGAGCCACAGCGCTGTGAGGTCGGCGGGCATCGTGACGGGCAGAGTGATCAGCCCGCCGAGACCGGTCAGAAATCCGGTGCTAGAGGTGATGCGAACGTGCGTCGCGATAAGGCGCTGGATGGCCTTCTCGACGTCGCCGTGCTTCGTGAGGTGTTCCTCCGCGACCTGGATGGATCCCTTCCACGGGCCCCCACCGTCGACGCCGACGTTGAGGATCTTGTCGATGACCTCCTTGGCCTTGCTGCCGAGGCGCTCAAGTGGCGTGGGATCGGCCGTAGCCGACTCGGTGGAGTGCTCCGCATCGGATAACGGGTCGGTTTGATGCTCGCTCATCTACTGCCGCCTGGAGATTCTGGGGGTGCTGGGAATGCTTAGCGTGACTCAGGACGCTCAAACCAGCACGCGGGTTGACAGATCGAATCAAGAACGGATCCGCTGAGTAAAGCGGTCCCGGCTTCGGTGGAGGCTCTAGTACGTACCGGCTTTCGTGGAGTCCCTTTGGTTGACTTGCATGCCTGAATCGCGCTGGCTGCGCGGTCAGCCGCAACTGGGACCTGTACGAACGCAACACCGCTGAGCGCTGCATTGATCGGCTCAAGGAGTCGATGCCCGGACCACGGAGGGCGTGCCCCAGCTCCTCGACAAGCTGCTTGGAATCGCGGAAGACCAGGCGTTTCTCGCCACCGTGTTCCTTTCGCACGCATCCCTGTCCACCGACGAGCGAAGACGCTCGGAGGAGGCGTTCGCGCAAGCCCGGGATTGTGTCATCGTCTCCACCTCGACGCCCGCCGAGCACCCAGGGGATGCCGGACGCGCCGTCGGCGGCGAAGGAGGAGCGGTTCTTGCGGCCGATCGCCATCTGCGCGCCGCAGATCAGCAGGCCGGCAACGCCCGCGACGATGACGCCCCACTTGCCCCAGCCGAGGATGGTCGTGATCGGCCCTCCCAGGCCCGGCAGTGCGACCGGCGCCGGATTCAGCACCGGCCCCGCCTGAAGCATGTCGGCAACTGCGCTGACCAGCATAGATTGCCCTCCCTTTGCTGACGTGGGGTGGATGGATTGTCGCGATTGGTAGCGTGACTGTCACGATCCGTGGGTATTCCAGAGCGCAAGCAGTCTCAAACCGCTGCATCCGTCTTCAGGTATTCATAAGACGTGCTGTCGCAGTCGCGTGGGGGAAACTGAACGGTGACCGCTGACCACGAGGAGTGACCATGACCGATCCGCTTGGCCGTGACCCGGACGTGCTGACCACCAAGGAGCTGGCCGCCAAGCTCGGGCTGTCGGCCCAGACCGTCCGCCGCATGGCCAGCGCCGGCCAGATCCCGGCGCTGCGGACCGGCAAGGACTACCGCTACTCGTGGAACGCGGTCCTCGACGTGCTTCGACAGCCCCATCCCATAGCAGGGGGCAGTGGAAATGAGGAGAGCAGGCCGGGCGCCGGACGGCTGGCCACGCAGCAGGCTCGGGACCGAGCTGCGCGGGAGTCGTGACACCGGCCGGTCTCGATGACCGTGCGGCTGCTCGTGGCGGCCGCCGGTCTGCTCATCGCGATGCCGCTTGGGCTGATCCTGGCGTTCACCGCCTTGAGCGGCTCCGCCGGTTGCGGTCAGGGGCAGGACGGTGACATCCCGCCGAACTACCTACGGCCGTATCAGCAGGCCGGGCAGAAGTATGGCGTCCCCTGGCAGGTGCTCGCGGGGATCGGCAAGGCCGAAAGCGACCACGGGCGCGGTACCGGTGTCGGGATCCGGGATGGTGCGAACCGCGCTGGCGCTATGGGGCCCATGCAGTCCCTTGGTATGACCTGGGCGGCGTACGGCGTAGACGGGAACGGCGACGGGCGGACCGACGTCTACGACCCGGCCGACGCGATCCCGTCGACGGCGAAGTACCTGAAGGCGAGCGGAGCGCCGGCGGACATGTACCGGGCCATTTGGCGCTACAACCACGCCGACTGGTACGTCCGCCGGGTCCTCGACTTCGCCCGCGGTTACTCTTCGGGCTCGGCTGGCGTGGGGGAGGAGCTGTGCGCGCTTCCCTCGGCGCCGACTGCCGTGGCCGGCCGTGTCCTCGCCTACGCGCGGATGCAGCTTGGCAAGCCGTACGCGTGGGGAGCCGAGGGGCCCGGCGCGTTCGACTGCTCGGGGCTGACCATGCGCGCCTATCAGTACGCGGGGATCCTGCTGCCGCGCGTCGCCGCCGACCAGTGGCGCCAGGGGCCCGCTGTCACTCGCGGCCAGGAGCAGCCAGGCGACCTGGTCTTCATGCACCCGGGAGCCGGCGGGCCCGGGCACGTCGGGATCGTCGTCGCTCCCGGCCAGATGATTCACGCGCCACACACCGGAGACGTCGTGCGCTACGCGTCCTATTCGGCTCGTTCTGACGTGGTCGGGTTCACCCAGCCGGCAAGCTTGATGGAGAAGAAATGAAGGGCCTCACCCTGGCCGAGCTGCAGCAACTGCCAGCCACGGTCGACCTGCTCACCGCCGCCCGGGCTCTCAGCCTGGGGCGAACCAAGGCGTACGAGCTGGCCAAGAAGGGAGAGTTCCCCTGCCGCATCATCCGCGTCGGCGTCGCCTACCTCGTACCAACCGCTGAGCTGCTGAAACTTCTCGGGATTGATCTGCCGATAGCAGCGCAGTAGGTGCAGGGGCTGCGAAGCCTGGTGTTCCGCAGTGTGTGGCCACCAGCGTAGGAAGTGAAGCCGGGCCAGGGACGAACCGTCCGCTCGGATGCGTGGCCGGGGTCCGCTTTCGGCGCGTTCCACCGATTTTTGCAGCCTCGGTTCGTCGGGCTCGTCCGCCCACCTACGGCTCACATGCCCGCCTATCAGTACACGCTCGCCCCAGATTGCTACATGGTCGTTGGCTCACGGCAGTGATGATTGCCGATGCGAGGTGACGCAGACGTCCATGTCGTCGAGGAAAGCCGGGTCGTATTCGTCGTCCACGTGGTTGCTGTTCCAGAGGCCGGAGCTGCGTACTTTATCGTTGGCGGCGTGTAGGCCCAGCCATGTGGGGGAGGGAGGGTCGATACCTCCGATACGTCGGGAAAGAAGCGCGATCGAGTTCGCTTCGATCTTGCGGCGTATGTCGCGGTCCGGTACGTCCAGCCAGAGCAGCGGCATGGCGGCAATGAGTGCCGTCACCGCGAGCTCGAGTGGACTTTCGGCTTGTCGCTGCCGGGCGGTGACGTGGGTCTTCGGCCAGGATTGCGCTATCTCCGAGGGCCAGTCGCCGCTAGCGAGGAGCGCGTAGCCGACGTGGCGACGGAATATCGAGCCGCGCTGGTTGCCGCCGCCGGGGTTGGTTCCGCTGATCTGGCCACGATGTTGAGCGAGCCGGGTCCACAGAGTTGTGCGTGAAGTGGGGGTCAGCGCATGAGTGCCAACTCTCACGACGCGGGGCCGGGCCCCGTCGGCGCGAGTTTCGCCGTCCTGGAAGAAGAAATAGACGCCGTGCGGTGGCCATCCGCTGGCCGCGGAACACTGATAGAGGCGGCGTGGCCCACCGACGCGTTCGGCCAGCTCGTCGAGCAAGGCATAGAACCGGTCGGTGTCTTGTCGTCGTGCTGTGACGTCGGTCATGTCACATGCTCCACGGTGATACCGACGGGGTACTGCTCGGCGGCCTGTTTCGTCCAATAGCAGGCGAACGCGTGGCCGAGTCGACGAGGCGTTTCCCGCATGGCCCCTCCGCCGGCCACGCCTGTGACGGTGACTAGCAGCGCGCTCAGGCTGGCACGCCGCCAGGGCACGCGTCGGATCAGTCGGGCGTAGTCAGTACTTGCCGCGGCGAAGGCCACGACGTAGGGCACACCGGCGTTGCGGGCCTCCGCGATCAGGAGGTCTTCCAGTAGGCCACGCGGCCAATCGGCCAGATTCATGATCTTGTTGTATGTGCCTATGGGTTCGTCGCCGCGTACCAGGCCATATCCGCCGCTCAGGATGAGCAGCGGCGCCTTTTCGATCACGGCACATGTGAGAGGGTCCTGGGCGGCCGTGTAGAACTCTCCGATGTAGCGACGCCAGGCAGGCAGTGCATGGCGTTCGTCCAGCCGCGCCGCCTCCTGGTTGCGTGCGCGGGCTGACAGGAGTGCAGCGGGCCACCGCGGTGCACCTTCGGTCCAAGGCTGGCCGCCGTCACGCTTGCGTTTCGAGCAGGGGATCACCAGCAGCGTGCTGCGGGGGTCGATCTGTTGCAGCGCTCGTACGTCGCTGCCGGGCGACGTGGCTGTCGCGGTCGGTGCCGCTGGCTGTCGTGTCGGGATGGGTTCGTAAGGCGTGGTCGGGCTGCTGCGGCGGAAGCTGACTGTTCGTCCTGGTTTCACCCATTCGAGGGTGTAGCCGGCGGCGCGCCATGCGCGGACGTGGGAACAGTCGCCGTGCCACCACTGCGGGTGGTGGCGGGTCGCGGAGGCGGGGATCGTTCCGACGATCCGGATCAGCTCGCTCCACGACAGGGTCACCTGGTCTTCGGGACGGGCGGATAGGAATGCGGTGAGGTTGGCCCAGTCAGCCCGACCGCCTTCAGTCGGCACGGCGGCCCACCTGCCAAACGTGGTGGCATTTTTGGCAGCGGTACACGTCCCAGTCGACGTAGTGCCATGACGCCATCGTGTCGTCAGCGGCGGCCTCAGGTTCGTCGTAGGCCCATCCCTGGTAGGCGCCCACCTCGACGTCCGCGGATCCGCACCGTCGGCAGGCAGTGCGGGGCGTCCGCGACCAGTGGTGATCGCAGGAGGTGCACACCAGGCCGATGCGTCCACCAGGCAGCGAGTGGCCACGAACGTCTTCTTCGGAACCGCAGATCCGGCAGTCTAGCTCCGCTAATGGCCCTCTCGGCAGGGCGTCGCGAGTGCGCAGTCGCGGCATGCCCGTAGGGTCGATCTCGACGTCGAAGGTGCGTCGTACGCCTGGTGCTACCGCCCAGAACACTACAGGGCCGTATCTCGCGAGGGCCGCGATTTTCCTATGTATTGTGGTTGCCGGATTGGTGACCTGGTCGAGGGAAGCGCTGCCGATTGCGGCGAGCATCACCTCTAGTGACTTGGTATCGCGCTTGGTCTCGGCCACGACGAGTGGGCGTCCGCGGTCGTCAAGGACCGCCAGATCGAGCGCGTCGTACTCGAACGCAACCTGTCGTGCCGGCCATCGGTGCTCGATAACGATCTCGGCGAACGCTGCGATCTGGACCAGGTACTCACGATTCAGTAACGGGGCCGGCCCGCGTGAGAAGAGGTTGTAAGGCCCCTTGTTCGGCGCTGCCCCGGCGAGCCGGAACGCCCCGTCGGCCTGCACCTCCACAAGTCCAGCGCCTCTTGCCAACGCCAGACCATTGGCCTCATCCAGGTGTAGCGACGGCCGGAGTCGCAGTGTCTCGTCAGGCAGCACCCGCTTCCGGGCAAACTCGGACGCCCATCCATCCAGCTGCCGTCTGGACATTGCGAGGAGATCATCCATTGCCCCTCCTGAACCCTCGCACTGACGATAAACCGGAGCACCGACAAGTAGCCGTGAAATGCCTACCATTCCTGGTCATCCTGCGGCTGCCTTGCTGCACGGCCACGCGGATCGGCCGGATCGATCTCCGGACTGCTATGGGGGTGAACAGTTCACCGGCGCGCCAGAACTCGATGATGCCGCTACGGCGCTCGTCGACTTCGGTCGTGACGTATCCCTGCGGATGCGTTCGCTCCTGTGACGACAAATTCCCAGAGATCATCAGTTCCTACGCCGAGGACTTGCCCTTGCCTGTCCTGATCGGACGATCGCAGGCAGCGCATTCGTACCGGAGATCCGTCTGTCCCCAGCGTTCATGCTCGTAGCGGATCAGCGTTCGCTGGCAACGTCCGCAGTCGTCGCCCGGTTGCCCGCTTCCCGGCGCCGCCCCGGGACGGCGTCGTTGTGCGCGGCGTACCGCGTCGGCGAACGCGCGGTCTTCGGTACGGAGCACTACTCCCGGCTTCGGCCCGAGAAGCGATGCGGACGAGGACCAGACGACATCGCCGATCACGGCGAGGGATTCCCGGATGGGCTGGCACGGGCGGATGTTGATTCCCTCCCTCAGGGCCTGGAGGCCTGCCACGGATAAGTGGCCGTCCGGCTCCGGTTCGACCCAGATGGTCACCGCCTCCTTGTCGGCGTCGTTGTCTGGAAGGAGTCGCAATGCTGGCACAAGAGCGGGCAGAGCCCTCAGCGGTGCTGCGGGCAGCCACATCTCGACCGTTCCCGCTCTGGTGATGTCGTCGTTCAATCGCTCAACGACGCTGCCTTCCACGTGCTGGGTGCCGCCGAAAGAAAGGGCGACGGCTTCCTCCCACGACAGACGTTCTGCGCGATCGAGCAGGTGCGCGATGAATGTCGACACCGCATCTCCCGAGGAGCGATGGCGGTTGAGCGCGTCGAAGGCACCGATGACGATCAGATTGTCACGGGCGCGGCTCGCCGCGACGTTGAGTAGCCTTGCACCTTCACTTCCACTGCCGCCCTCGGTGAACCACGGGTGCAGTCGCGTGATGCCGTGGCCGGTGTCGACCGAGTCATAGACGACGATGTCGCGTTCGCCCCCCTGGAAGCGGTGAACGGTGGAGGCGGCCCATTCCTCTGAGCGCGATTCGGGAAGGAGAGCCTCCAGCAGGCGGGCCTGGGGGGCGAACGGGCTGATTAAGGCGACGTCGTGGGCCTTGTTCGTCGCACTGCCGACCAGCGCGGCGACCAGCTGAGCGTGCATCAGGTTGTAACGCGAGAAGATGCCTTGTTTGCGCGCTGTCCGCGCCTGCATGTCCGATGTGTCCACCACCACGAGCTGGCCGGTCGCCCATGGAGCCCGGCTCCTTGCCGCTCTGATCCCCACACTCGAGGCCGTGACGAGTGGGCTTTCGGGATAGAAGGCGGCACTGACGATGTCTCCGATGCGCTGACGCATGCGGTATTGCTCGGTCAGGGCGGCCAGACGGGCAGGCGGACGTCGCGCTGACACGGCAGTGTCGATGCCCGCCTTCTCGAAGACGCTGCGCCGCAACCACTCGTGGGCCAGTGGGGTGTCGGCGACGGCGATCGGCGGCAACTGGCGGAAGTCCCCCGCGATGACGGTGTGCCCGCTCCCCATCCCGGCCACGAGCATGGCCAGAGCGGCGCTGGTCATGCTCGCCTCGTCGAGAACGACTACATCGAAGGTGATGTGCTTGAGCGTTTCGAGGACGACCTGATGGGCCGTTGCCGCCACGACCGTGGCCTCCCGGCAGACCTGACGACGTACTGCGAGCAGCTTGTCGTCCAGCTCCTGCTTCACAGCCTCAAGTTCGGTGATCTCAATCTCCAGCTTGAGTCGCCTCGCTTCTTGGTTAGGCGTGAGCCGGTCCTTACGACGCCGCAGGGCGACAAGCCCCTTGCGGCAATCGCGGAGTCGCTCACCCACCTTCACGCGGTGCTGAGCGAGGGGAGCGCCGCGCTCGGCCGCGATCTCGTCCACGAGAACCCTGCCGGCCGCGCGGTCGACCAGCGACGGATCCGCTGGCTGACCGAGCCGGACCACCCGGCCTCCCGCAACATTCGGCAGACGCTTCAATACCGCCTGAACCGCCACGTCCAGCGCCGCGTTCGTCGGGGCGGCGAGCAAAACGCGCTTCCCGCGCTCGAACAGCTTCGCCACAAGCGCGGAGACCGTTGTCGTCTTTCCCGTCCCCGGCGGCCCCCACAACCAGGTGACTCCCGGTGCAAGGGCGAGCTCGACTGCGTTGCGCTGACCCTCGTTGAGAACTTTCAAATCGGCGTAGGCCAGCCTCCCCCGCGACGGAGACACCTTGGCCCTCGGAGGTGTGACCACGGCGAGGGCTGCCTTGGCGTTGAACCCGGGTCCACCATGAGTGAGCTCGTGCAGCCGTCGGCTTTGTGCGGTGAGTAGCCA
This sequence comes from Microbispora sp. H10885, assembly GCF_014161415.1. Lineage (NCBI taxonomy): Bacteria > Bacillati > Actinomycetota > Actinomycetes > Streptosporangiales > Streptosporangiaceae > Microbispora > Microbispora sp. H10885. Next base: position 244,302 of record NZ_JABBWY010000003.1, read on the forward strand.
GGATAGGTCGAGCCGCAGGGCCGCCTCCCGCACCGCAGGGGCATCCGGAGGCATCGAGAGGGTAACGACGTTGCCGAAGACGGAGATGACTTCGACGGCTACCTGCACATCCTCCATGATGAGGGTGGCCGGTGTGCCTTCCTGGATGCCCAGATCGCCCTGTGCCTCGAACCGCATCAGCTTCCGTCGGCTGCGCGCCCTGCCGGCTTCGGTTCCGTCAGACAGCGGCACGTCGGTCTGGGTCCGGCTCTTCGTGACCGCGTGTAGCTCGTCATGGAAAGCACGGGACGCCCCAGCCGCCACTTCAGCCCAGCGCGCGGGTACGGGTCCCAAGGGCGGCGTCGGCTCCACCGCGGGAAGGCCCACTGCCGCCGCCAGTCGCCTGACTTGGGCAGCCGCCCGTTCCTCCATCGAGCGTTCCGTAACAGTCCTTGTGGGCGTCGGCTGTGCGGGAGATGGCACCCTTTCGGCTACGCCACTTGAGAAGGGTGGTGCCCATCCTCTGGGGATCCACAGTTCGTCGCGAAGATCAGCGATTCCGTGGGTGATACAGGTCTCCCACAGCACGCCAGCGTCGACACGCCGCAGACCGGCGTCGTGTACTGCCGTGAGCAGGGCATCCCGGGGCACCGGACCGGCGGACAACGCTTCCTGAACGACGGTGATCAGCCTGCGCTCGCGACCGGCTGCCATCAGCGACCCCGATCACGGGCATGAGACGGGCAAACGGCAATGCGGGGGAGCATCGCTTTCCTTTGTGGAGCATTCACGGCTGTGGTGATGCTAGTAACAGCCGGTAAGGGTAGGAATGGACAGATCTAAAATCGCAACCGGCATGTGATCTTCCGCGGACTGCGCTGTCCGGCCGCGTCCAAGCACCGTCGGCGCGGAGGGTGACCAGGCGGGTGCCCGCGGGGAGCAGAATCTTGCCGCGATAGCGGCCAATCTTGTTGATGAGGCAGTCAAGGGCTGCCGACGCGGCTGTAGGTGGGGACGATGAAGTTGGATTCGTCCTTGTGCGCGGCGCGCATGGTGCGCAATCCGCGGGTGGGGAAGAGCTTGAGCACCTGATCGCCGGGTGGTGTGCAGGCGCACGACGTCGTCGCCCTCGCCGCGGAATGTCGTGTCCATGCGCGGCGGCGGTCAGGGCCAGTACGACGAGCAGGGCGGAACAGGAGCGTTCTCCTCAGGAGGGGGTAGTGGTCGGTCCGGTAGCTGTGTGAGGTGGGTTCTGCCAAGAGGTCGTAGGTGATCTTGACGATGGTCTGGCGGCCTTCCACGGCGTCGACCCAGTCGGCGGGCAGCAGTCTGAATCCGTGCTGGGCGCTGAGGTTGTTGCCGCAGATGGCCCTGGCTGAGTCGGAGTCGCCGGACTGATTGACGGCCAGGAGGAGTGCCTTGCTGGGTGGGGTCGGGTTCGGCGAGCGCGCAGTAGACGGCGATCGCGAGTGCCTCGTCCGCGACCCATCCGGCGAGTGATTCGACCGCTTCGGGGGTTGGCCGGGGCCCGGAGGCCAGTTCGACGGCGGCGCGCAGTACGCCAAGGGTCTCCTCGTGCGCGGGGTAGCCGGGGAGACGGTGAGTGCCTGCTGTACGGCGTGCTCGAGGGAGTCGCCATGGACCAGGTCGTGGATGATCGAGGCAAACGCGCCGGCGGACAGCGAGGCTGTCGGATGCCCTTGGGTGAGGTAGGAGCAGCGGGCCGCCGTCTCGAACGGATCGAATACCGCGAGTCTGAACGGCGCGGAGCGCATGACGCTGCCGCAGCTCTTGGAGAGTGGGTTGATCTCACCGATGGAACCGGGGGCGGATACGTCCCGGTGCCGTCTGCTCGCGTAGAGCCCTGACAGGCAGGCCGTGCCCGGCGCCCGTCGCGCGTACAGCCAGTTCTCCTGCCGGAGCCAGCCGTTGCGCAGGCTGTCGTCCGGGGCCGGCGGATCGGGGAACTGCTGGGTGTCGAGCCAGCGCAGGTAGGCGTTCCGGGCGGCGACGGGGTCGGTGCGGTGGAGGCGTGCCCGGATCGGCCCTTCGGCGGTGAACAGGGTCATCTGCGTGTCGTCGGTGACCTCGGTCGAGACCATGTAGCGCAGTCCGTCCGGCCCGTAGGTCGTGCGGATCTGTTCCAGCGACATGAACTCGATCGGCTTGCCCAGGGCGTCTCCGATGGCGCCGCCGAGCATGCAGCCCATGACGCAGGAGTAGTACCCATGGCTCACCGAGCCAGGGACACGGTGACGCCGTTGGAGAAGATCGAGTCGTGCAGTTCGACGGCCTTGAGGGTCAGGTTCCTCGGCACGTCGAAGAGCAGGATCCCCTTGACGCTGTTGCCGGGGTTGATGTTGTTGAGGAACGCATTGGAACCGTCCAGGCCGAGCGCGGCGGCACCGGAGTCGGCGTCGAACTGGCGGCCCTTGGTGTCGATGAGCTTCTGCGCCGAGTCTGTGAACATCTGGGCCTCGTCGCCGATGTTCTTCACGGTCAGGTGGATCAGCACGTACTGGCCCTGGGCCTTAGACACCGTGAAGCCCTCGCCGACCTGTGACAGTCCCTTCTCGACCTTGGTGACTTTGAAGGCGAACTTGCCGTCCTTGACCACGTCTCCCAGGCCGGGGGCCTGAGGCTTTTCGGGCTTGGCGGCCTCGCTGGTCCGTCCAGGTGTGCTGGTCAGGCTCACCTGGGTGTCGCCGCCGCCACCCTTGAGCACCGTGCCGAGGACGGTCAGCCCCATGAGTACGGCGGCGCCGATGAGCAGCGCTTTCAGGCAACCGCCGCCCTTCTTCTGCACGATCACCGTCTGGGGGTAGGGCTGCCCGTGGCCGTACGAGGCAGAGTTCTGAGGGGTGCTATGCACAGGAATCTCCAGATGGGGGATAAACAGGCGCGGCAGAAGGCTGGGTACGTCGAGCCAAGACGGCGGAGGCCTTGCGGCGCGACAACCTCGTGTACCGAGTGTCTATTAGAGCAGATTGTGAATCCAGCGCACAATCATTTCCGCGATGCGTTGCGTTGCACGCGTCCGCCCGAGGTGGTCTTTGTACGCCCACCAGGGGGCAGGCGTCGGTCTCGACATCGGACGAGCTACAAGGTCGACGGCCGGTCCGTCGCGTCCGGACCCAGCGGAGGTCGCAACGGTGCCACACAGGCCGATCCGCCCCTCCGGGCAAGAGCGCGTGCTCGTCTTCAAGCGAGAGAGACAGATGCCTGGTGGATGAGCAAGCTATTGAGTGATCGCGAGCATGAGCTGGGCGGGCGTCGGGCGGTTGCACGGGTCCTTGCTGAAGGAGGCCGCCACCGCATCTCGAAGTGGCCGGGGTAGGACGGATACGTCGGGATGGTGGCTCAGGATCTGATGGGAAACGGCGTGTACGGTGAGGCCGTCGAACGCCAGACGACCGGTGGCCGCGAAGTAGATCGTGGACGCCCAGCTGAATATGTCGGAGGGCGGGCCGACCGGCTGCCCGGAGACCTGCTCAGGGGACATGTACGCGGGGGTCCCCTTAAAGCCTCCGGTCGTCATGGTGACGTTGTCCAGGGCTTTGGCGATACCGAAGTCGATCACGCGAGGGCCGTCGGGTGCGAGCAGGACGTTGGCCGGCTTGAAATCCCGGTGGACGATGTTAGTGCTGTGGATTCCTCTGAGGGCGGCAGCGGTCGAGATGGCCAGGCGTGTGATGCTGTCTCCGTCCATGGGCCGCCCGCGGTGGATGTATGTCTCTAGCGACGGTCCGTCGACGTATTCGCTCACGATGTACGCGACGTCACCCGTGATCCCGACATCGATGATCGGCGCGGTAGCGAACGGCGGAACCCGCTGCGCCGCGGTGACCTCCCGCAGAAAGCCCTCGCGTTCGGCAACCCCTGTTCCCATCAGGGTGTGTAGCACCTTGATCGCGACGCGTCTGCCGGAGGGTGCGAGACCGAGATAGACGATTCCCTGCCCGCCGCCACCAATCCGGTCGATCAATCTGTATGGTCCAAGGGCACGCATCGGTGGGGTCGCTATGGGCGGGGCACTCATTCGAGGGTTCGACTGATGCGAGTCGACAGGAAGGCGTTGCCGGAACATGGCCTGCCTCAGAACGAGGGCATGGAACGTGCCACCCCACCACGGCCCCAGCGACCAACTCCAAAAGTACAGCTGTGCCCGCCAGTCCATGCTCGGCAGTTGGCCGAGCGGTTCATTTGCGATGACGAAGACCGCGAGCAGGACCAGGTAACCAGCCGCGGCCAGACCCTGTTTCCGGCTTCGAAGCCGCATCGCGGCAGAGCCGATCACCAGGCATGTGGCGAACCCGAGCGTGAATAGAGGCACCAGCGCCCAGATGTAGCTCACGGGGACAGCAACCCCGGTAGGCCCGGCCACAGTCTCCCGTTCTTCGCCGGGAGGGTGGGCAGGTTCCGAGCTGCTCCACGGGTCCCATGACCACCCCCCGTACCCGGGTGCCGGGCGCGAGGTTCCGGGAACGGTCATGGCCTTCGGCGGGAATACACGTTTTCTCGCGAAGAGCGCATGCAGGGTGCCACCCCACCAGGGCCCGAGAATCCACGTCCACATGGCAGCCTGGTTCTGCCAGTCGTCCGGCCCGAAGCTGCGAATCCCGGCGGTCGACACGAGGGCGACAAGCACGGCCAGGTAGCAGCCGGCGGCGATCGCCATCGCCCGGCTCCTGAGCCGGTAGGCGGCGAAACCGAAGACGAGCGAGGTCAGAAAGCCGAGCGAGATAAGCGGAACGACCGTCCAGACAATGCTAAATGCGTCCAGGAGCGGGGGACGGATGTCGGTCGGCCCTGCAGGATCGCGCCGCTGATCGCTCTCTGTGGACATGACGCGAATCCTAGTGACGTGTGCGTAGACCTCCACATATATGTAGGGTGTCGACTGCGGTATTGACGGGGGACTCTCACCCCTGATGCCGGTGTCCATCAGAGGCAGCCGATAGCCGTGGTCGTGGTAGCGAGGGCAGGTTCGGCGAGAGTCGAGCTGTTCGCCGGTTTTGCGTCCACCACGTCCTCCTCCCTGCCTCTACAGTTGCAGCCGTGGATCGAGCCGAAGTTGCGGTGCGCAGACCGCAGCATGCTGATGGAAAACTTCGAGTAGGCACCGTGCTGTCGCGGTCCGGCACTCTCGCCACGGTCCGATGGGAAGACGATGGAACCGTGGAGGAGAACGTACGACTTGGGGTGCATACCCTTCTAGCCGTTGCGGGAACACTGCGCTATCAGTCCCTAGTCGATCGCCTGGCCTTCGCCGAGCGCTTCAAACGCGATCCGATGACAGTCATCCTTGAGCTCCTACGGGAGACTTCCAAGCCACTTAGGGCCACACACATCAAGGAGCAACTCGTCGAGTTCGGGCTCGAGAAAGACGCCGTGGACAAGGCATGGAAGTCCACGTACAGCAAACTCGCTAAACATGATGGCGTACGCGCTGACTCCGGCCTCTATGGATGGGCCGGACCGGTCACAAATCGGCCGGACGTCTCTGCGAACGGAGCGGCTACGACCAAGGCGCATGATTCCCGGGGCCTCGAGTTGGTGGAGCCACTGAGTGGTGTCCCGACCCCAGTCGTCCAAGACGGCCCGAAGCATGTGCTAGATATCCCTGCTCCTGCTGAGAAGCAGTCCACCGATCACGCCGAAAAAGCCTCTCAACTTAAGCGGATCCCCTCCGTTGACGTGGACTGCGACGCGAGCGCCGAACGAGGGCTCCGCGAGGTTCTGGCGGAGGTTCTCGGCAGCAAGCTGCCTCAGCCGGTCCATCGGTACCTGGTGACACCCCTGCGGGTAGGCGCGAAACTTGCAGCACAGGATGACGCAGAGATCGAGCACCTCTTCGCCGCAGCGAAAGAGCATGAGCGCACGCTCCTGAAGGTCATGTTCCTCGCGGTTCCGAAACCTGTCGAGGCCGTTGATGCTCCAGAGCACTTGGCCAGCCTAGATGCGGCCATGGTGGGACCACTCGTCGCTGCCGCCGTGGAAGAAGTGAGCAGGAGGCCGGCTCCCGGCTCCGCCATGCGAGCGGCGATTGTATGGCTTGTGCGGCGAGTTTCGTCGTCGCGGACGCTGCTAAATGAGTCTTTCGCGTCCTATATCGAGTTGGTCGCCCACCTGTCCGTGAGCCCGCAGAAAGGTGAGTTCGAAGTCCTGGACACAGCCGCCCGTGTCCTGGCCAGGATGCTCCCTGATCTTCCAGGTGACACTATCGACGTGGACATTCTCGCGCGCATCGCGCGTCCGCTGCCCTTTCATGGCAAGGGCGGTCGCGTCGATCTGATCGCGGCGGTTGAGCAGGTACGCCCTGACGCAGTGTCCGATATCAGGTGGTGGGACGGGGTGACCGTACAGGCTCTCAGCGAATGCGGACGCGGTCCGTTGGGCAGAGTCATCGCCTTACCTGACGTCATAGAACATGTTGTCCGGCCGCTCCTAGCCCGTGAGTTGTCCCTTGTCACCACTCGCGCCAGGCTAGCTTTCTTCTACGGCCTGCCCGTCGTGTTAGCCGAGCATCTCGCGCCGGCTGAAATGGCAGAAGCTTTCCGAAGGGTTGCCGATCAAGATCGGGTCGCCACCTCCTGGATGAGCAGGCTGAGCGGGCGGCAGCAGTTGGACGCGCTCCGGGGTGAACTCCGCCGAGCACGGGGCGAAGCCGAGACGGCCGTCGAGCTGGCCGAAGCCGCCGAACGCAAAGCCGTTGAACTGGCTGAGCGCTGCGCGCGATTGGAGCGAGATCTGCAGGGCGCACACAGCCACGCGATCAGCGTACGGGGCGCGCAGGAACGTCAAATCAAGATCGACGTTGTCCGTTCCCTGGCCGACCTCGCTGCGGAGGTCGAAGAATTGCTGGTCGGCAGAGCCGATCCCGGGCTCATTGTCGACAGGGTCCGCGGCCTCATTGCCAGCCAAGGGGTGAAAGCCATAGGCGCGGTGGGTGACGAAGCGAGCTTCGATCCGGCTGTGCATGATCCGCTGGTCGGCGATCCTGAGGCTGGCACGCCCGTGGTTGTCATTCGCCCTGGTTATCGTTGGTCAGCGGCGACAGAGGAGGTGCTCCTGCAGAAAGCACTGGTCGAGCCTGCTTGATGTGGATTCGGCCACGTTCTAAGAAGCCCTCAAAAATTGTCGGTCCGATGTCCTAGCGTGATCCCTGATTCCGGAGCCAGTCGGGGTGACGCCGGTTCTTGAACAAGTCCCTGGGTTCACGTTGACGGAGGAGGACCGGTGGCGGGATCGACACCCCACACGACTTTGAACGGTAGTTCGGAAACCTCATCAGGTGATTCCGGCCCTCAACCCTTAGTCCACCCCGATGGAGGTGGATCGGCGGGGCGAGCGATCGGCATCGATTTTGGTACCTCGACTTCGCTCGTGGCTGAGCAGATCGGGCGACTCCCCGTGGAGATTATCCCCCTTGGCCGGAGCACCAAATGGTTCCCGTCGATTGCCGGCTATCGAGGACATGCTCTTCTCGTGGGGGAGGACGCCGACGTCCTTCCTGCGGACCAGGTGATTCGCTCGGTGAAGCGTGCGATCACGGAGGACCGTGGAAAGGTCCGGGTCGGCGCAACCGAGGTCGGTGCCGATGATGTGATCGTCGCAGTGCTGGCGGAGATGGCGAATCGAGCGGCGACTGCTGGTCACCCACTCGGTTCCATCGAGGAGTTCCGCCTTGGCTGCCCTGCGATGTGGACCGGCGACCAGCGAGCGCGACTGCTCCGCCTGGCGGGAAAGGCAGGTCTACCAGTCGATGACGCCGCACTCATTGACGAACCTATCGCGGCCGGAATCGCCTGGGTGACCAACAGGTTCCTTGCCCATGGCGAACGGCCAGTGGGAAGGCTCCTGGTCTTCGACATGGGCGGCGGAACTCTCGATATCGCCGTCCTCGACATCGTGGGAGGGGAGAGTCCCGAGATCTCGGTGCTGTCCGCCATCGGCAGCACTCAGGCTGGAGACGTTCTAGACGTCGCCATTGCTCGGGACCTCAGTGACGGGCTCAGGCGCAAGGGCTTCGACCTGCACAGCCTGCCCAACCAGCAGCGCGTCCAGGCACTGCTGCTTCGAGAAGCAAGAGAGGCGAAAATCAGGCTTTCAGTCGACCGTGAGCATTTGGTCGTCTTTCGGAGCATGGGTAAACTACCGGTCGTGCCCTACCTCCGGGAACAACTGGAGGAGGCCTTCGCTCCGCAAATGGACTCCGCCGAGCAACTCGTCTGGGCGGCCGTCCGGGAGGCGAAGATGACCGAGGACGCGCTCACGTGGGACGGCCGTCGGACAACGAACTCGCCGGCGGACCTCTGTGCGATGGGGCCGGAGAAGCTGGCCGAGGAGATCAAGTATGTGCTTCTCGTCGGTGGGATGAGCCGCATCCCGTACGTCGGGCGGCGGATCGGCTCGCTCTTCCCTCAAGCCGAGGTGTTCGACGACGTTGGCGTTGCCCCTGACGAGGCGATCGTCGCAGGGCTCGCGAACACCACTGAGTACGAGCGGCTCAACCTGCATCGCCCAGGATTCGACTTCGTACTGGAGTGGGATGAAGGCGCCGGTGTGCGCCAGGAGATCATCTACAAAGCACATACGCGGCTCTACGAGGCCTGGCAGGCACTCTCAATGACTTCGCTGTTTTACGAGAGGCGAAGCCGAGATTTCCCCGGCCCGCGTCAGGGGAATGCGCGACTTCGAGTACGGTCGATCTCGGGAGAGTATGTCCGCCTGAGGATCGACGGGAAGCAGACGGACAGCATCCTCCTTCGTATGGGCGACGACATGCTGTTCAGAATGTATTGCAACGGCCGCATCATCATCCAGGATGGATCCGGCCGTACGCTTCAGGTCCGTGTGGATCGCTGGCCGGTAATCCGCGGGCGGGACTTCGCGGAGCTTGTGCTTAATCGCGTGCCAGACGAGGCTCAGAAGGGCGACGACCAGTGGTATCTATTGAGGGACTGGGCGCCGCCTGAGCAGTGACGAGGGCTACCGCGACAGGGGTGAGAGAGATGCTGAGCGCCTTCCTGGCGCTTAGCCTGTCCCGGATTGCCTGGCGGTTCGCCCTCAGATTGCGGAGCCGACCTTCGTGTAGTCGCCGGATGCCAGCCTCGCTGATCCTGGCAAGGAGCTCCTGGGTCTTCTGGATCTGCAGGTCGATCGTGCTCTCGTGAGCCCGGATACGACCCTCGACGAGTGCCTGGTTCTCCTGCCGCCGGGTTCGTTCGGTATCGAGAAGTCTGGCTGCCACGTGGTTCTGAGCGGAATGCCATACGTGCAGCAGGCCGTCCTTGGGAACGATGGAGTCGCCGTCTCCGAGTGTGCCCTCGGCCAGCGCGGTGAGCAGAGCCTCTCCAGCGTCGGGCTGCACCTCGTACGTGTCGAGATCGACGGCTGTGATCCATAGCTCAAGTTGCGGGCGCAGGCCTCCCGACTCAGCGAGGTCCACTGTCATGAGGTATCGGCCCCCTTGAGGTAGACCAGGCACGGTAACGGAGCCGAAGCGCGGTAGGGCCAGGTCCTCCTCCTGCAGTACTGCCAGCGTCAGCTTGACCAGGGGGTGGCGTGCCGACAGCAGCTCAATGTCATACTTGCTGGCGGTCTCTGGCTCGAAGGTGCACTCCAGGCGGGTTCTGTCCTGCAAGCGGGCGGCGAGCTGGGCAAGAGGGTATTTGCTCCCCGTCTCGTCCGCTCTGCTCCACCGGAGCTTGGTGGCGAGTTCGTGGGATCCGACGATATAGAAGATGCCCTTCTGGTCTGGTTCCGTCCGGCGAGCGCTGTATCGGCGGAAGAGCTCGTCGATCATTCTGCGGATCTCGGTCGAGCCGACGAATCGGCCGTTGCCGGGACCGTGCTCGCTGAATCCCTCCACAAGCAGCCCGTCCAGGCCGGAGAGTAGAGCCCGAGACGCGCGCAGTTCCTCGGTGGCTTGATCCCGCTGCTGGGCAGCGACCGCGACGCGTTCAATCTGCTCCTCCACCTGGTCGGGACTGAGCGCGGGATTCAGCAGTTTCGAAAAGTTGTCACGCAGGATCGGTTCGAGCTCCCCAATGGAGTTCTGGAAGATGCCGATTCGGTCGTAGAGGCGCTGGAAGATGTCCGTCTCGATCGTGCCTGGGACATGCATGTTGTAGATGAAGATCTTGTCGTGCTCCTGCCCGAACCGATCGAGGCGGCCGATCCGCTGCTCGACGCGCATGGGATTCCACGGCAGGTCGTAGTTGACGAGCACGTTGCAGAACTCGAAGTCGAGGCCCTCGGATCCCACCTCGCTCAGCAGCAGGATCTGGAAGCCGCCCTCGCGGAAGTCGCGCATGATCTCTTCGCGTTCCTCGGGAGGCACTCCACCGTCCATCACTCGGACTGTGAAATGCTCGCGCAGCCGCCGTGCCAGGTATGAGAGGGTTCCTCGGAAGAATGAGAAGATCATCATTTGACGGATGCCGAGGGCGCGAAGCTGTTCCAGCTCCTCCAGCAACCGGTCGTACTTCGTATCGACCTGGACCGGCTTGAACTGTGCCGACACGTCCAGCAGCCCGCTGAGATCGACCTCGTCGACATCATCATCGACATCGTCGATCTCCATGCGGAACAGCTTTGGATCGCGCAGCCGCAGCGACTCCTGTGAGGCGGGGATGCAGCTGGCCGCCTGCCTGAGTGGCATCTGCATGACGAAACCGGGAGGTACTCCCATGCTCCACGCTCGGCGCCAGGCCCACAGGTAGACCGCTCGGTAGTAGTCCTGCTCTTCCTTGGTCCACTCGACGTGGATGTTGCGCGGCTCCCGTACGGCCTTACGGTCAGGTACGTCCGCCTTGCGCGTCCGGGTCAGTACGCCGCTGAGGACGTTCAGGTCGGCGAGCAGTCGGCGGGCTCGGGCCTTCTCCTCATGTGTGAGCGGGCGCTCCACCTTGAGCAATTCGAGGAGCAACGCGTAGTCCGGTCGGTCGGTGATATCGCGACCGAACCGCATGCCCTTGAGCTGGTCGAGGGTGACGAGTAGTTTCCTCGGCTCTGTGTTCCCGATTAGGGACCTGGTCACCTCGTTCAGCACCTCGTTTGGCCTGAGCTGGCGCTCGAACGTTTCGCGGTCGGAGAAGTGCTCCGGGTCGAGGAGGCTCATCAGGTTGAATAGGTCGTCGTTGCCGAGGTTGAGCGGAGTGGCGGACAGCAAGATGAGGTAGTCCGTCCAGTCGGCTAGGAGCTGTCCGAGCGCGTGCGACTTGCTCTCCCGGTTGCGCATGTAGTGAGCCTCGTCCACGATGACGAGGTCGAACCGCGGCTGCAGCGTCGCGAGCTGGGCCAGCACCTTGTCGGCGCCGCGCAGCGATTCAAGAGAGATGACGCCCCGTAGGTTCGGATGCTCCCCTCGCTCCCATCTGTCGGCGAAGTCCTCCAGATCGCGCGGCTTCAACAGTGCGAGGTCGCGATCGAAGCGACGCCGCATCTCCGCCTGCCACTTGAACTTGAGCACAGACGGCGCCACGACCAGAACCCGGTCGAGCTTGCCACGCTGTTCGAGCTCGCTCCAGATGAGCCCGGCCTCGATGGTCTTGCCCAGACCGACCTCATCGGCGATGAGAATCCGGCCAGAGGATCCGGTGAGAACCTTGAGCACAGGCTTGAACTGGTAGGCGCGGAAGACCGTCTTGCTCGACGCGTACGAGTAGAGCGTGTCGGTCAGCGGATGGTTCAGCTTTGTCCATGTGAGCGTGAGCGACAGTCCGGCAGCGTCCGCCGGCGGCTGAGTGAGCCAGAACTCCGGCCTGCTGGGGTCGCCCTCGACCTCGGTCAGGGCCTCCTCGCTAAGGATCTTGATCTCCCCGCGGATGTCAACCTCGTACACATATCCACTCGGCGTCGCCTTGAGCCCGGCGACCCGGCCAACGGCGCCGCCCTCGGGACGGACCATGGCGCCGACCCGAAAGCGCGAGTCACCTGTCAAGGGGAGCGCGCTGGCCCACATCGTGCTTTGTACGGCCCAAGCGGTGAGCAGGTGCCCGTCTTCGATGAATCGGCTCCGAGCGGTCTCCGGCGCTGCCGGGTCTTGCCCGGAGAGGACCACCATCGCTTGCCAGCCAAGGTCGCTCTTGATCGCATACGCGCCTCGGTGAAGCCGCTTAGTCATCGGGACTGGCGGGGTACTTCGCACGTCAAGGGCGAGCGCCTTGATGGCGTCCCGAGATCCGTCTGGCACCTCGCCGACGACGAGGCAGGACTTCGGCTGTAGCTCCTTCAGCCAGTTCAACTCAAGAATCGAGGGCCGGTATCGCAGATCGTCATCTGACATGGAGGGCTCCACATCGGCGTCGTCGTAAAAGAGGTAGTCAGTTGGTCCGGGTGTTCGGTAGGTGGTCGCCGACGTAGCCGACCCAGATTTTGCCGGTGGCGCCTCCGGAGTCGTCATGGAAGTACAGGCGGGGTGCGGGATAGCCCACGGGCCGGAGCTTCACGTGCGCCTCCATGAGCAGCCTGCCGCTCGGGTCCACTTCTCTCGGGACGGCGAAGGTTCGAGGGGCGCTGAACTTCGGCCGGTTCGCCACTGACTGGGACTCGCGCATGGAGAGCATCCCGACCGGAATGGTGAGCCTGTCGGCGGAGCCGGTGGCGCACCAGTCGTAGAAACCGCCGGCGAATTGACATGACGACCTGGCCCTGGCGAAGTCATCCAGCGCACGCAGCGCGTCCCACGCCTTCGCGGCCCAGATCCGAGACAGGGCGGGATGGTGCAGGTCCAGCCGGGTGGCAGCCGCGTCGGTGTCGCCGATGACGACGTGGGTGAGCCGCTGCCTGGCCTCAATCAGTGTCTCCATCAGACTGGCGGGCTCGAAGAGGTCGTCTCCGAGCGCTATGCCATACACGGATTGCCCGGTTTCGGCGAGCTTGCGCTCCAGGTGACGCACCCGTTCCGTCATCCGGCGAATGTCTGAAACTGCCTCCTCGTACTCACCGAGGAGCACTTTGTGCTCGGCGCGCAGCGTCTCCAGTTCGCCTATGAGCCGCTCGGCATCGCTCCCGGTCACGTGTAGCGGCTCCTCATTGCCGCAACGTGCGCCGACGATGTCTCGCAGACCCGCGACATGGGCGGTGAGGACGGCAAGCTGCCGCGACACCCCGTGTGACTCGTCCACGAGAGGGCCGGAGGTCGCGGCCAAGGACAGTGCCGATTCCAGGTCCGCGCGCAGCTCCTTGACGACCGACTCAGCCACGCTCTGGGCGAGCTCCGACGGGTCGGGAGCCGGAACAGATGCCTCAGCGTTCTCCCGTTGCGGTGCTTCCGGCTCCGCTGACGGAGACTGGCTTGCGATCTCCGTCCTGCTGTCCTCGATCACTATGGCAGGAGCGGGGCGCACCGTCTTGGCCATCATCCGGCGGCGAAGCTCTTCCCTGGCGGGGTCGGCGACAGCCCGAGCCGAGTGCACCGCCTCGGCGATCTCGCGCAGCTCAGAGCGGCCGGCCAGCACCCGATTGACCACGCGAAGCGTCGCGATCACCTCGTCCGGCAGACTCATGTACGCGGTAGCGCCGATCACTCCTTCGATCGCCTTATCCAGCGCGCGATCGCCCTCGTTACGAATCATCCCCCCGCCCATGGGCCGGTGGCGGTACGGATAGCGCTCCGCTGCGGGATCGAACGGCGCGAGATAGGTGCGGATGCCGCCACCGAAGACGCCGAGCTCGTGGCCCATCACCTGGTTGAACCGGTCCTGAGTGCGCAGGTCACCGAAGCGCGCCACCAGCGCGACCCCCGCGGTCGCCGCCGACAGGTATCGGGCGCGCGACGGGGCGGCATCAGAACTCGAAGAGTCGACCGAGACGACGACGACGGGCACGCGCCGACGGGGCTCCGCCAGGGTGTGCAGGAAGCGGTCGACCTCTTCCTCATCGACCACGAGGGGGCTGTCTTCCAGGTGCACCGCGCCATCGGTGATCCTCGCGGTTCGCAGATAGGCAGGGACGAAGCCGGGGGCCTGTGCGGACAGCGGCGCCCCATGGCCGCGCTGGTCGGCCGTGACCATGACCCAGCCGGTCATGCCGGGCACGGACTCGGCATAGATGACCCGAGTCTGGAGCACCCCGCCGTCGCACGGCTCATCCAGGATGTACCGGCCGCAGTCGCCGCGCCGCTCCATTCGCAGCCGGGAACCATTCACCTCATGCTCCGTCAGCGGACTTCCGGGATTGGCGGCCGGAAACCCCTTCTCCGCAGCCCACTCTGAGAAGACGCGGCGGAGCCTGATCGAGATCGGAGCTCTTACGTCGCGCAGAACGGCCTGGTACAGCCGTGTCACGTTGGGGGGCATGGTGGAGGTCACGCTCACCTATCGTCGAAGACGTCTCATCTGGTACGGCAGGCTGTGTTGACGCGGCGACTCCATATCGATCTAGCTAACGCTCACCAGAGCGACCGCTGATCGTGGTACGGATGGGGCCTGGTAATTGCCGTTCCAGCAGTTGCACTCGCGTAGGTCTCTCGAGTGGCTGGCATGCGTGCCGGAGACCGAGAACGCGGCCGCGTCTGGCTTCCATTAGAGCAGACTGTGAACTCAGTGCACAAGCAACCTGTTGCTATGGACAGGGAACGCCAAAGCGTCGTAGATTGCTTTGCGACGCACTCCGGGTGTGGACCCGGGCTGTTTGATCTGGATCGTTCCCTATTTCCTGCCAGACTCTTGCGGAGCTGCCGCCTTGCTGTATTCCGGGCGCAGCGGGCCGTAACTGATGCTGGCAAGGGCCGTTGGCGAGGAGTGAATGGTGACGAGTGCGACGTCGGAGAAGCCGGCCATCGGGGCGCTGGTCGCTGTCCGTGGTCAGCGGTGGGTCGTCAGCGAGGTCGAGACCGGCGAGAGCAGCACTCTGGTGAGCCTTCAGAGCGTCGAAGACGGGCGCTACGGCCACACTCTCGATGTCATCTGGGAGGTCGAGCCCGGCAGCAAGATCCTTCCGGGCGGCTCCTTGCCGGAAGTCGCGGACTTCGATCCCCCTGCGCGTCTCGCGGCATTTCTTGATGCGATCCGTTGGTCGGCGGTCACATCCGCGGACGTCAAGACGCTCCAGGCGCCGTTCCGCTCCGGCGTCGCGATCGAGGACTACCAGTTGGAGCCGGTCGCCCGCGCAGTCGACGCGCCTCGCGTGAATCTCCTACTCGCCGACGACGTCGGTCTGGGAAAGACCATCGAAGCGGGCCTGGTCGCCCAGGAGCTGCTGCTCAGGCACCGCGCCAGGCGGATCATGATCGTGTGTCCGGCGGGACTCACGCTCAAATGGAAAGACGAGATGGCCGAGAAGTTCGGCCTCGACTTCACGATCATCGACGCCGAGCGTTGCGCGGTCGTGCGCCGCACCCGCGGAAGCGCGGCCAATCCCTTCGAGGTCTACCCGCTGACCATCGTCAGCCTTCCATGGCTGCGCGGGCAGAAGGCGCAGCGGCTTCTCGACGAGGTGCTCGACCCATCCGCGGAGAAGCGCGCGTTCGACCTGCTCATCCTCGACGAGGCACACCATGTCGCCCCGGCCGCGCCCAAGCAGGTCTACGCGGTGGACTCCCAGCAGACCAAGCTCATCCGCCGGCTGGCACCGCACTTCACGCACCGGCTCTTCCTGTCCGCCACCCCGCACAACGGCTACCAGGCGTCGTTCACCGCCCTGCTGGAAACGCTCGACGACCAGCGGTTCGCCCGCGGGGTCGACCCCGACTCCGCCGCAGTGGAGGACACCGTGGTCCGGCGGCTCAAGCGGGACATCGTCAACGGCGACGGCTCCAAGCGATTCAAGGAACGCAGCGCACAAGCCATCCCGGTGCTGTATCCCCAGGACGAGCGGGAGATTCACGAGCTGCTCAAGCAGTTCGCGGCAGCCCGAAAGAAGCGCCTCACCCGGAACAAGGGCCGGAAGGCCGCCGACCTCGTGACCCTGCTGCTCAAGAAGCGGCTCTTCTCCAGCCCGGCGGCGTTCCTCCACACCGTCGGCGTCTACCTGGACACGGTCAACGCGAAGGCGGCGTCCGTCCTCGACGAGTCAGACGAGGTTCCCGAGTGGATCGAGGAGTTCTCCGAGTACACCGCCACGCTCGACGACGAATTCCTCGCCGAAGCCGAGGACGACGCGGTGAACCGGGCGCATCCCCTGCAGGAGGGCGCCACGGAGCAGGAGATTGAGCTGCTGGAGAAGATGCGGCGCTGGGCTCAGAAGCACGCGGTGCGGCCGGACGCCAAGGCCCAAGAGCTCATCACCTACCTGAAGGCCGTCTGCCGTCCCGACCAGCACTGGTCCAACGAGCGGGTCGTGGTTTTCACCGAATACCGCGACACGCAGACCTGGCTCGCCGACCTCCTCAACCAGGAGGGCCTCGGCGGTGACCGCCTGGCTCTCCTCCACGGCGGCATGTCTGCCGATGAGCGCGAGCAGGTGCGGCAGGCCTTCCAGAAGGATCCCACCGAGTTCAAGGTGCGGATCCTCCTCGCCACCGACGCGGCGGGTGAAGGCATCGACCTGCAGAACTTCTGCCACCGCCTGATCAACTACGATATCCCGTTCAACCCCAACAAGCTCGAACAGCGCATCGGTCGGGTCGACCGGTACGGCCAGCAGCACACGCCGGACATCAGGCACTTCGTCGGCACCGGCTGGGACACAGCCGTCGACTCCTATGAGGCCGACCTGGAGTTCCTCTCCCGGATCGCCGAGAAGGTCGCGCAGCAGCGGAAGGACCTCGGCCCGGTCAACGTGGTCATCTCCGAGCGCGTCCAGCGCCGCATGCTTGGCGAGAACGTCGGCATCGACGACATCGACCAGGTCGCCCCCAAGGAAGACGTTCCTGTCGAGACGAACGTCGGCGAGCAGGTCAGGAAGCTGCGTGCCAACCTCGACGAGACGGTCAGCGAGCTGAGGATCACGCCGCAGAGCATCCAGCGGGTCGTGGACACAGCGCTCGATCTCGCCCGCCAGCAGCCGTTGAAGCCGTACCTCGATGAAAAGCACCTCACCGAAAGGCTCTTCGAGGTCCCTCCGTTGACCGGCTCCTGGGAAAGGGCGGCTGCGGGACTCCTCGAGAAGATCACCAAGGACGGCCAGCCACCCAGGCAGCGTCCGATCACGTTCGATCCCGAAACGGTGAAGGAGTTGCGAGACGACGCCGTGCTCGCACACCTCAACCATCCGCTGGTCGCCATGTCGACCCGGCTGCTGCGTGCGGCGGTCTCCAACCCGGACATCGGCCTGCACCGGGTGACCGCCGTGGTCAGCGACGACCCCGCGCTGGAGATGACCCTGATCGGCGCGTACGCCCGGTACGTCCTCGTCGGCGGCGATGGTGTCCGCTTGCATGAGGAGGTGCTCTATGCCGGAGGCTGGGCGCAGCAGAGCGGCCGGTTCCGCCGGCTCGACACCCTCGGCACGCTCCGCGGCATCCTCGACCGGGCTCTCACTCAGGGACTGCCCGCCTCGCCGCACCTTCACAAGCACCTCGCCGGCATCTGGGAGAAGATGCGGCCCGGCCTTGTCGACGCCATCGACGCCCGGGTGAAGACCCGCCGCGACTCGCTGGAGAACCTCCTCGCCAAGCGTCAGGAGGCCGAGCAGAACCGGATCGCCGCCAACCTCGACCAGTTCGCGGCGGCGCTGCGCGCCAAGCTCGCCGAAGACGAAGAAGAGGACGCGCTGTTCAGCCGGATCGAGGCGACCAAGGACGAGCGTGAACTCAGGCAGTACAGACGTGACCGTGATTCCTGGAAGACGCGTCTCGACCGGCTGTCCCAGGAACGACAGCGGGAACATGACGCCATCGCGGCCCGCTACCGCGACCCCCAGGAACACGTCTTCCCCGTAGCCGTGATCTTCGTTGTTCCGAAGCAGGAGGCCTCTCGATGAGCAAGGGATCCAACTGGCGCACGCAGCCCGACGCGAACCGCATGCACCAGGACTGGCTGAGCCTTGTCGAGGTATCTGGGCCGTTCCTGTCGCTACCGGTCCTCCGCCGCACCTGGCCGTCGCTCGACCCGCTCGACAAGGAGACCCGCGAACGGCTGCGCCTCGAACACGGCACCTGGCAAGCAGGGGGTCTCGTCGACGACTGGGTCCTGTACGGCCTGCGCCACCTGCTCGGCTGGAAGGACGCGGTTCATATTCACGGCCTCGAGGTGCTGACCGTCGATGTGCCGCAGCACGACACCCAGCTCGTCCCCGACTTCGCCCTGGTGGAGCCGGGTGAAGAGATCAAGCCCGACAGCGTGCGGCTGATCGGCATGATCTGCGAAGGCCGGCCGACGGCCCGCATCAAGGGGGAGGACTGGGCCGCCACCCCGGTCGACCGGCTGGCCCAGCTCTGCCGGCACCACGGCATCGAACTTGGCCTGGTCACCGACGGTCGCTGGTGGACCCTCGTCTGGGCCCCCCGGGGCGGCGTCACCACGACCGCCGTCTTCGACGCGATCTCCTGGCATGAGGCGGCCGAGCGCGACGTGGTCCGCGCGTTCGTCTCGCTGCTCAAGCGTGCCCGTTTCTTCTCGGTGCCGGAAGAGGAGACGCTGCCCGCGCTGCTGAAGGCCAGCCTGGACAGCCAGGAGGACATCACCGAGGCGCTGGGCGTCCAGGTGCGGCAGGCCGTCGAACTTCTCGTCGCCGCCATCGGCCGCGCCGACGCCCGCGACCGCGCGGCCGGCGGCGAGGGAGTGGGCGACGTCTCCGCGCACGACGTCTACCGCGGTGCCGTGACCGTCATGATGCGGATCGTGTTCCTGCTTTTCGCCGAGGAACGCGGCCTGCTGCCGGCCGACAACGAGCTCTACACCACTGCCTACTCGGCCGGAGGGCTCTGCGCCGAGCTGGAGCAGATGGCTCTCGAAGGCAGCGAGAACGACCTGGAGCAGACCCAGTCCGCCTGGCACCGGCTGCTCGCGCTCTTCAACGCGGTCTACGCGGGGGTCGATCATCCCCGCCTGAAGATGCACGCCCACGACGGCTCCATGTTCGATCCCGACGCCTATGCCTGGCTGCCGCTGTCCATCGACGATCGCACAGTGCTGCACATGCTCAAGGCCGTGCAGTACGTCCAGATCGGCTCAGGCAAGGCCCGCGAGCGGCGCAAGCTCAGCTTCCGCGCCCTGGACGTCGAGCAGATCGGCTACGTCTACGAGGGGCTGCTCTCCTTCGAGGGGCACCGGGCGACCGACACCGTGGTCGGCCTTGTCGGGAAGCCCGGCCTGGAGGAAGAGGTCGAGCTGTCCCACCTGGAGCCGCTCGCGACGTCCGTCGGTGACGGCCTCGCGGCGAAGCTGGCCGAGCTCTACAAGCCCTCCGGAATCGGTACGGCCGCCGCCATTGCGAAGCGGCTCGCTCCGATGGCCGAGGCGGAGAAGGTCGAGGCGCTCCGGAAGCTGCTGGCTGTGACCGGAGGTGACCGCGAACTGGCCGAGCGGCTGCTCCCGTTCTACGGCATCATCCGCCACGACCTGCGCGAGCTGCCGACGGTCGTCCTGCCCGGCGCCCTGTATGTCACCGAGTCGGCGCTGCGCAAGAACACAGGAACGCACTACACCCCGCGCTTTCTCGCAGAACAGGTCGTCGAAGGGGCGCTGGAGCCGCTGGTCTACCGGGTTGGGCCGCTCCAGACGGCGGACCGCTCCGAATGGCAGCCGAAGTCCAGCGAGGAAATCCTGCGGCTCAAGGTCGCCGACATCGCCATGGGCTCGGCCGCCTTCCTGGTCGCCGCCGCCCGCTACCTCGCCCGCCATCTCGTCGAGGCCTGGTCGCGGGAGGGTGACGAGCGCGCGGCGGCCTACCTGTCCGCCGACGAGTCCACAGCTCGTACGGCCGACGCCGACCAGGATCCGGTCGTCATCGAGGCGATGCGCCAGATCATCGAGCACTGCCTCTATGGCGCGGACATCAACCCGATGGCCGTGGAGATGGCCAAGCTGTCGCTATGGCTCGTCTCCATGGACAAGGAACGGCCCTTCACCTTCCTCGACGACCGTCTTGTGGCGGGTGACTCGCTGCTCGGCATCACCTCACTTGACCAGCTCGAAGTGATGCACATGAACCCGAAGCGGGGCCGCGAGATCCACGAGAAGCGTGCCCTGCGAAACTTCGCCCTCGGCGCCCGCGAGCTGGTACGCGAGGTCGCCGCCGAACGCCGTGCGCTCGCCGACATCCAGCTCGGGGATAAACCGATGGAGGCCCTCGCGAAGAAGCGCAGCGTGCTGGCCGACGCCGAACTGAAGACGTCCCAGGCCAGGCTGTTCGCCGATCTCGCCGTTGGTGCGGCGCTCGCCTACACGGGTAGGGGAGACGCCGGCCTGCGTGACGGCTCGATCGCCGCCTCCGACTATGTGCGCCGTATCACTGAGGGATCGGCGAGGGCGGAGGTCGAGGCTCGCGAGCAGCGCAAGGAATGGCTGAACAAGGACCGCGTGCCTGGCTCCTTCGACCGCCAGCCGATCCACTGGCCGCTGGTCTTCCCCGAAGTCTTCGAAGACGACAAGCAGAAGTGCCCAAACGGCCCCGGCTTCGACGCCATCATCGGCAACCCGCCCTTCTTGGGCGGTAAGAAGTTGACCGGATCCCTGGGCGTGGCCTACCGGGAATACCTGGTGGAGGCCATCGGGAGAGGGACGCGAGGGCATGCCGATTTGGTGGCCTATTTCGCGCTTCGCGCGCACGGCGTGCTCAACTCGTTGGGCCAAACCGGGCTGATCGCCACAAATACTCTTGCTCAGGGCGACACGCGTGAAGTTAGCCTCGACCAACTCGTGGCGAGTGGTGTGACGATTCGCCAGGCGGTGAAGAGCAAGCCGTGGCCGTCAAAGAGCGCGGTGCTGGAGTACTGCGCTGTGTGGACTAGCCGCGCGATCCCTGGTGAAGAGGCCGAGCGAATTTCCGATGGAATAGTCGTCGCGGGAATCGCTCCGTCGCTCGACCCCGATGCTCGCGTCGTCGGTAATCCCAATCGGCTGGCAGGTAGCACAGGGATCTCATTCATCGGCTCATATGTGCTCGGACTCGGATTCACGATGGAGCCAGGTGCTGCACAAGCGATGATTGAGCGGAACTCGAACAATAAAGACGTGCTTTTCCCGTATCT
The DNA here is from genome assembly GCF_014161415.1 of Microbispora sp. H10885. Classification (NCBI taxonomy): domain Bacteria; kingdom Bacillati; phylum Actinomycetota; class Actinomycetes; order Streptosporangiales; family Streptosporangiaceae; genus Microbispora; species Microbispora sp. H10885. Next base: position 265,363 of record NZ_JABBWY010000003.1, read on the forward strand.
CAACGGGCAGGACCTGAACTCGCGCCCCGACTCCTCGGCAAGTCGTTGGGTCGTCAATTTCCATGACTGGGACGAGGCCAAGGCTAGGACGTACACGGAGCCATACGACCAGGTGCTTCGTTTGGTCAAGCCGGAGCGTCAACGCAGGAAGCCAGACGGGAACTTCGCTCTACGGAATCCATTGCCGGAGCGGTATTGGCACTACGCGGACAAGCGCCCTGCGATGGTCAAGGCCATTGCGGGGCTTGAGCGGGTGGTTGTGATCACGCTCGTCAGTAAGGTGGTCATGCCGGTGATGGTGCCGACCGGGCAGGTCTTCTCACACATGCTCGGTGTGTTCGCGACGGCTGACACTGCGATGCTGGCACTGCTGTCGAGCGCGCCGCATTACTGGTGGGCGCTCACACGGGCCTCGACGCTGGAGACGAGGGTTCGCTACACGCCCTCGGATGTGTTCGAGACGTTGCCGCTACCGGAGCTCACCCAGGAGATGCGGGAGCTGGGGGACCGGCTGGACACGTTCCGGCGGGAGCTCATGCTGGCCCGACAGGCGGGGCTCACCGCGACGTACAACATGGTCAATGACCCCGCCAACACCGATGAGGACATCGTCGAGCTGCGCGCGATCCACAAGGCGATCGACGAGGCGGTCTGCCGGGCGTACGGCTGGGTCGACCTGATCGACAAGCTCGATCACGGGCATCACCCCGTCGCCCGCGAGACGCGCTACACGGTCGGCCCTGCCGTGCAGCGCGAGTTCGTCGACTGCCTCCTGGAGCTCAACCACGAGCGCTACGCCGAAGAGGTGGCGAAGGGCCTCCACGACAAGCCCAGTAAGAAGGCGGCGAAGCCGAAGACCACCCCGGCCGCCTCGGAGTCCGACGGACGGCTGTGGTGACACGGCTCCCGCAGCCCGCAGCGGCTTGTCACTCGGCGAGCCGGCCTGGACGACACCCGATCGCAGTGCGGAAGGAATGGTCAGCGCCATGACGAGTGACCAGGGGGATCTGTTTCCCAAGCTGGGAAACAGGCAGCAGGCTCTCGACCTGACCGCGTCGGGATCCGCTGAGGTGGCCGAAGCCGCAGCGACCGAGCAGGAAGAGGCCGTCCCCCCGTTGGACGTGCCGCAGGTCTTCGCCGAGACATCATCGTACGAGGTGCGGGACGAGTTCCAGGAGCTCGTCTGTCGCGACCTGCTCGGGCCGTGGGACGGCGACCTGGAGGAGTTCCCGCCGCGGGCGATGGGGCCGCGCGAGCGCTACCTCGTCGGCATGTTAGGTCCCAAGCACTCGCCGATTTCCTCGCGCGACGAGGCCGACGAGGTGCCTGACACTGAGACCGGTGTCCAGGGTGATGCTGCCGAAGCCGAGCTGCCCGACGTTCTCACGTCGCAGAACCTCGGGCGCTTATGGGCTTCCTCGATGGGGTTGTCCTTCGCCGTCCCCGCCGACGTAGACGTGATCGCGGTCACCGCCTCGTGGGGGCGGTACAGCAAGACGGAGATCGAGCGCGACGACGGCAAGAAGGCCCGGACCTGGTCCCGTGAGCCGGTCACGTACGACAAGGAGGTCCGGCTCGACCGGGAGTCGACCTGCCGGATCCCGCTCACCGGCGCCACCGTCGACGACCCCGGCGTGCTGCTCGCGGTGGCCGTACGTCCTCGGCACGGACGCAGGGTGGTGGAGTTATCGCTGATCAACACCCAGCGGGAGCCAAACAGCAACAAGGATGCGGCCTGGCTGTTCCAGACAGAGCTGCGGGTCAGGGCGCTCGACGGCGACGCGGCGATCTTCCTGCCCATCGACGACCCGCTCGACGGCGGTGGGGAAGGATACGACGAGGAGGACGCTCACCTGCGGCTCCTCTACCGGAATGAGCGGCGGTATGCCTCCGGACGAAATGTCGCCGTGCACGCAAGCCTGCGTGACAACGAGCGGTGCGCGCACGAGCTGCGGACGACATGGCTACCCGTCTACAACGTGCCCGCGACCATCGCGCCGACCAGCGGGCTCGGGGACGTCGAGCTGTCGATGGACGCCCTGGCCTCGGCCGACATCGATCAGCTGCGCGCCGGGCTCGCACCACTCGCCGACGACTACTCGGCCTGGCTGGAGAAGCGCGCCGACGAGATCCCGACCTTGCCGGAAGCGCTGCGTCCGGTGGCCGTGAACGCGGTGTTCAAGGCGCGCCGGGCGGCCCAGCGCCTTCGTGCTGGGATCGATCTGCTGGCCTCGAATGAGGACGCGCTGAAGGCGTTCCGGTTCGCCAACGAGGCGATGGCGTCGCAGCGGCGGCACTCGGCGATCGCCAAGCTCCGGCAGGAGCGGGGCCTGACATTCGAGGCCGCGACCGCTCTCGTTGAGAATGAGGGAGCCAAGGCGGCCTCCTGGCGCCCGTTCCAGCTCGCCTTCGTGCTCCTCAACCTGCCCTCGCTGACCGACCCAGCGCACCCGGAGCGGGCGGCCGACCACACGGCCACCGCCGACCTGCTGTTCTTCCCGACCGGTGGCGGCAAGACCGAGGCGTACCTGGGGCTGACCGCCTATACATTTGCGATCAGACGGCTCCAGAAGGTGGTGGGTGCGGCAGAGCAGGCGCGCAGTGGGCTGGACGGCGTGGCCGTCCTCATGCGCTACACCCTGCGGTTGCTCACCGCCCAGCAGTTCCAGCGGGCTGCCGCGCTCGTGTGCGCCGCCGAGATGCTCCGCCGCCGCGACGAGCAGACCTGGGGCGGCACGCCGTTCCGGATAGGGCTGTGGGTCGGCGGAGCCGTCTCCCCAAACTGGTTCGAGGGCGCGACCAAGGAGGTGAGTGACGCTCGGGCGGCCCCCGAAGGCAAGCGCCCGAACGTTCTGCAAACTCTGTCGTGCCCGTGGTGCGGTCAGACGTTGCGGGGGCACGAGGACCTGCACATCGACGACGATCGCCGTCGTGTCTTGCTGTACTGCGCCAACGGTGAGGGGCAGAACGCCTGTCCGTTCTCTCGGAGGATGTCACCTGGAGAGGGGCTTCCGATCCTCACCGTGGACGAGGAGATCTACCGGCTCACCCCGAGCCTGGTCATCGCCACCGTCGACAAACTGGCCCAGCTTCCGTGGCGTGGCTTCGCCGGCCACCTGTTCGGTCGGGTCCGGGAATGGTGCCCACGGCACGGCTACCGGCACGAGGACCTGAATGACAAGACCAAATGCACGTCCAAGCACAACGCCAAGGGCATGCTCCCCGCGACCCAAGTCCAGCCGGTGACCCGGCTGCGTCCGCCGGACCTGATCATCCAGGACGAGCTGCACCTGATCTCCGGTGCGCTCGGCACAACCGTCGGCCTTTTCGAGGCAGCCGTGGACGAGCTGTGCACCTGGGGCGACGGATGCGGACCGAAGATCATTGCCTCCACCGCGACGACGAAGCGAGCCGACGCGCAGGTGCTCGGGGTCTTCGCCCGCGAGCTCGCCATCTTTCCACCGCAGGTCATCGATGTGACGGACACCTTCTTCTCCCGTCAGGTGCCGATTACACCCGAGACTCCCGGGCGACGCTATCTGGGCGTCTGCGCACATGGCGTTCGTCTCAAGTCCGCCGAGATCCGGCTCGCCGAGATCCTGCTCATCGCCGGCCAGACGGTCTTCGACAGGTACGGCAAGCCCGCCGATCCGTATATGACGCTCGTCGGCTACTTCAACGCCACCCGAGAGCTAGCCGGCATGCGCCGGTACGTCGATGACGACGTGACGACCCGTATCCGCACACACGGGAAGCGAAAGGGCCTGTCCAACCGGCTGGCGACCCGGCTGGAAATGCTCACCGTCCAGGAGCTCACCTCCCGGATCTCTTCCACTGACATCAGCGAGGTGCTCAGGAACCTCGAGGTCGGTTTCGATCCCGAGTTCGACACCTCGCGCCGGAAGTTCGACCTCAGTGCCGAACGGGCGTTCGCCTTCCGTGACAAACGTCCGGAGCATCCGCTGGTGGGTAGGCGGCTAGCGAGAAAGAGGCTTCCGGTCGATGTCGTGCTGGCCACCTCGATGCTGCAGGTCGGTGTCGACGTGTCCAGGTTCGGTCTGATGGTGGTGACCGGGCAGCCGAAGAACACGGCCGAGTACATCCAGGCTTCCTCCCGTATCGGCCGTGACGCTGAACGGCCCGGGTTGGTGGTCACGCTGTCCAACTGGTCTCGGCCGCGCGACCTCGCGCATTTCGAGGACTTCGAGCACTACCACGCCACCTTCTATCGCCAGGTGGAGGCGCTGTCGGTCACCCCGTACACCCGACGGGCACTGGACCGAGGCGTCACGGCGGCGTTCGTCGCCGCGCTGCGGAACGCGGAGGAGACTTACTCGCGCAATTCCGACGCCCACGACGTGCCGCTGGACGGCCCGATCGCCGGACGGATCAGGGAACGATTCCTGTCCCGCGCGGAGGCGGTCGCGGGTGAACGCGGCCGTGACTACCTGCGCGAACGCCTCGATGTTGTGACCGACAAGTGGCTCAAGGAACGGAGCGGGCAGAACAGGCTGGGTTACCAGGCGAGTTCCTCCACCAAGCAGCCACTCGCGGGGCTTTTGCGTGCCGCGGGAGACGGCCCATGGGACACGATGACCGTCGGCCAGTCCATGCGCGAGACCGAGAACGAGATCAACCTTCTGGTCCCCCGCTTGGAGGAGATGTTCGCTCCTGTGTACGGGGCACCCGACTGGGCCTTCGCCACGACCGGCGCCGAAGACGACGACGCTGACACTCCCGAAGGGGACGAGCTCGGTGAGAGCACGCTGAACGGAAAGGGGCAGTGATGGCCGGCAAGCCAGAAGGGCACCGGCGCAGGGTTGGCGCCGTCCGTCCCAGCCACCTGATGTTCACCGGCGGCGTCGGCGCGCTGGTGGACCTGCCGAACTTCTCCGTGCTGGTCAAAGGGCTGGACGACTGGCGCTACGACATGATTCCCGACTGGGAGCCACTGGCCGAGCCTAGGCTCCTGGCCGCCGTCCAGACCCTCCTCGGCAAGAACGTCGAGCAGTTGCGCCCCGCTCCGTGGATGCCGGACCAGGACCAGAGCGGCATGGCCGCGCGCGTGGGCGTCCCCACGGTCCCCTTTCCCGCATGGATGAGATGCACGGCCTGCAACATGCTGGCGCCCATTGAGTCGCAGGTCGTTTTCGGCTTTGAGAACCCGAAGGCGCATGCGCCGCACGAGGCCCGGTTCTTCCATAAAAACTGCCCACGCAAGAAGTCCGGTCCCCGCCCCCTGGCCGTGGCCGCCCGCTTCGTGCTCGCGTGTACGGCAGGCCATCTGGACGACTTCCCCTACGTGCGCTTCGTGCATCGAGGCGGCACCTGTGAGGTGGACTTCCCGCCCCTGAGCATGGACGACCGCGGCGGCAACATGGGTGCCAACGTGGAGATCAAATGTGAACGCTGCGGGCTGCGGCGCAACATCACCGAAGCCATGGGCCGGCGAGGCGAGCAGAACCTGCCGGGATGCCGGGGCCGCCATCCGCACCTGTCCACGTTCGAGTCGTGCACGCGGCCCGTGCGGGTGCTCGTCGTCGGAGCCTCCAACCAGTGGTTCGCACAGACGCTGTCCTCGCTGTGGGTGCCGGAGCTGGGAGGCAGTGTGCTGGACGCCAAGGTCGCCCAGCACTGGACATCTCTCTACGGCATTCCCGGCCCGAACATGCTGCCCTTTATGCGTGGTGCCGTACCCGCGCTCAGAGAGTTCGACAAGTGGGACGACCAGGCGGTGTGGGACGCGATCGAGCGGCACCGCGCCCGGCTCGACGGTGTGGAGGCAACGAAGGCCGAGGGCTACCCCGACCTGCGTACCGCCGAATGGGAGGTGCTGTCCGCGCCTGAATTGCCCGAGCCCGACGAAGACTTCGCCCTGCGCCGCGATCCTGAGGGAGTCCCCGAGCCGCTGCGCGGCGTCTACGCCGACGTCGTCCAGGCGGAGCGCCTCCGGGAAGTCCGCGCGCTGATCGGATTCACCCGCCTCGACGCGCCGGACCCCGAGGACCCGGAGTTGGTCACCCGGGCCCCCCTCGCCAGAGACAGGGCCACGTGGGTGCCGGCCAGCGAGGTCAGGGGCGAGGGCATCTTCCTCAAACTGCCCGAGGACCTGCTTGCGGACTGGGAGAAGCGGGTCGAGAACACACTCGCGTTGCGTGAACACAAGGAGGCGTACGGCCGCTTTCGGACGCACCGCTACAGTGACCGCATCCGTGGCGCCTTCGACGAGATGCAGCACTGGCCGGGAGCTCGGTTCTACGCCCTGCACACCCTGTCCCACCTGCTCATCCGCACCATCGCGCTGGAATGTGGGTACAGCTCCGCCAGCCTTTCCGAACGCATCTACGCGGGCAGCTACGACGACCGGCGTAGCGGCATCCTCATCTACACGGCAGTGCCCGACGCCGAGGGAACCCTGGGCGGCCTCGTCTCGCTGGCCGAGCCCGCCAACCTCGTACGGCTCACGCGTCGGGCACTGCGCGATGCGATGCGCTGCTCGTCCGATCCACTGTGCTCGGAACGTCTTCCGCAGGCACCCGCCGACTTCCTCCACGGCGCCGCCTGCCACGTGTGCCTGTTCGTCTCCGAAACGACATGCGAGCGGGGCAACCGATTCCTCGACCGCAGGTTCGTGGTGCCCATCGACGACCCCGACCTCGCCCTCTATCCCGAGCTGCCATGAGATCGTCGCAGCGCTTCGAGCGTGCAGTGGCGGAAGCCGCCGCCCTGCTCGGGCCTTCCCGGCTTCGTACCCTCGCGGACCGGATCGGGGACGGGTGGCCACGGAGTGCGATTCCTGGCACGGTGCCTGTGCCGGGTTTCGCCGAGGCGGCACAGGCGGTCCTCGACGCGCAGGAGATGGAGCATGTGCCTGACGCCGAGGCGGTCGCATATCTTCGAGGAGTGGCCGATGGGCATGCCCAGCATGCGGGTGCCAGCCGGGTCGAGTCCGTGTGGAGCGGGCCGAGCACGCATGCCGTGCCTGTCCGAGCGACCACTCAGGTTCTCGTAGATCTCGTCTCCGAGGCGGCACGCGAACTTCTGCTGATGACCTATTCGGCCAAGCCGTACACTCCGCTGCTGAAGGCGCTTCGCGCGGCCGTCGAGCGCGGCGTGTCAGTGACGGTAGTCGTCGAGACCCTCCAGGGGGCGGGGTCCGCCATGGGCGGTGCCGAGCCATCGGCAGCGTTTTCGTCAGTGTCCGGTCTCGACCTATGGCATTGGCCGATGAACAGGCGCATGGAGCAGGGTGCGAAGATGCACGCGAAGCTGGCCGTGGCGGACCGGCGGGTGCTGTTGGTGTCCAGCGCCAACCTGACCCAGTCAGGCGTGGCGAAGAACATCGAGGCCGGGCTGCTCGTTCACGGTGGAACGGCTCCGCAACGGGCGGCCGAGCACATCGCTGAGCTGCGCGCGAAAGGTCTGCTGGAGCGGCTGCGCTAGATCGTTGAACTCGGGGAATGGGAGATGCATGTGATGCACGACGACGCCAGAGTGGCGGCGGGCGACATCGCACGTCTGGCTGGGGTGGGCCGGGCGGCCGTCAGCAACTGGCGCCGCAGATTTCAGGACTTTCCCGATCCAGTTGGTGGCACCTCGTCAAACCCGCTCTTTTCGCTGACCGAGGTCGAAGCATGGCTGCGTGGACAAGGGAAGCTGGCAGAGCTGCCTGAAGACGAGCGAGTGTGGCAGCAGATCCGCAACTCGGCGGATGATCTTCACCTCGCCTCGCTGGTGAGTTCCGTGGTGGCGTTCCTCGTCCAATCTGAGGGGAACGACCCGCTGAAGCGGCGAGACCCAGCGGGCGTCGACGTACCGGTGGCATTGCTGAAAGCCGTGACGGGCCTGGCTGCTGAGCGGGGTCTGCGTGACACGGTGGAATTCTTGTTCCGGCGCTACATCGAGACGCATTCACGTCGAGTACAGATCGTTTCCCCAGATGTCGCCGCGTTGATGGTCAGGCTGCTCGGCCCCTGCGGCACAGTGCTCGATCCCCTCTGCGGTTTCGGAACCCTGCTGCTGGCCGCCCGGCCGCACGCGCATCGTTTGCTCGGCCAGGAACGGGATGCCGCCATGGCCCGCTTCGCCGAGGCTCGGCTGGCGGGGCAGCAAGCGGACGTCGACATCCGCGCCGGCGACGCGCTGGTCGCCGATGCGTTTCCGGATGCCGAAGTGGACGGCGCGTTGTGCATTCCGCCGTTCAACGAACGGGGCTGGGGATATGAGGAACTGACCAACGACCCGCGCTGGCAGTATGGATTGCCGCCGCGGGGTGAGTCCGAACTGGCGTGGGCGCAGCACTGCCTTGCCCGGGTGCGGCCGGGCGGCCAGGTGGTGTTACTGATGCCGCCGGCCGCCGCGAACCGCCGTTCAGGGCGTCGGATCCGGTCGCAGCTGTTGCGGACAGGGACTTTGCAGGCCGTGATCGGGCTGCCTGCGGGATCGGCCCCGCAGTCGTCGTTGCCGCCCCATCTATGGCTACTGCGGAGGCCCGAAGGCAAGGGCGCCGTTCCCTCGCATGTGCTGATGGGCGATGGTCCGGTCGAGGCGTTCGGGGATGGCGTGGAGTCGGTTGGCCGCGCCGTACCGATCCTGGAGCTACTGGACGACGAAGTAGACCTCACGCCGTCGCGCTACCTTCCGAAGGCAGCCGCCGTGCGGATGGGAGACATCGACAAGGCTCGAGATGATCTCGAGGAACGGGCTTCTGCGCTCGCCCGGCTGCTGCCGGCCGTAAGCCGGGAGACTCGGGACCTGACCATGACAACCCTCGGCGAGCTGGCGCGGGCGGGGACCGTCCAGCTGGAGCAGACTCCGATGCGGATGGAGACAGAGTCGGGGGAGGTGCCGCTGCTCATAGCAAAGGATTTGGTGCTCGGCCGCGGCCCGACGGGTCGCGGGCAGGTAGGGCGGGAAACCGTAACCGCCAACCCCGGCGACATCGTGATCCCGGCGATTACTCACGCTGTGATGGCGCGAGTCATGACCGAAGAAGTGGTTCTCGGACCGCACCTTTTCGTCATCCGCGTGGACCAGGAGACGCTCGACCCTCACTTCGTGGCCGGCTTCCTGCGCGTCTCCGCGGAGCGAGCCTCAACCACCTTGTCCGGGACATATAGGGTCGACGCGCGGCGGGCACAACTGCCCCGCCTGCCGATCGCCGAACAACGACGGTACGGTGAGGTCTTTCGCCAGCTAGAGGCTTTCGAAACCGCTGTACGCCAGACCTCCGAGCTGGGGGTCGTGCTCGCAACACAGGTCCTTCAAGGCCTTATCGACGGAGAACTCAAACCGGCCGATTAGCGGGCGATGGCCAGCATGAGCTGCGCTGCCGTCGGCCGATTCCGGGGGTCCTTGTCCAGACAGGCGGCCACGGGGCCTCGCAATGACGGTGGCAGGACGCGAAGGTCAGGTTGATGGTGAAGGACCGCCTGGAAGACCTGGAAAGTCGTCGCGCCGCTGAAGGCGAGACGGCCGGTCGCCCCGTAGAACATCGTCGAGGCCCAGCTGAAGATGTCGGCCTGGGGGCTGATGGGCAGGCCGGAGACATGCTCCGGCGACATGTACGCTGGTGTGCCCTTGACGCCGCCCGAGGTCATCGTCACCTGGTCCAGCGCCTTGGCGATCCCGAAGTCGATCACGCGGGGCCCGTCCGGCCCGAGCAGCACGTTGGCGGGCTTGAAATCACGATGGATGATTCCGGCGGAGTGGATGGCGTTGAGAGCTGCCGAAGTCGCGATGGCCAGCCGGATCAGGCTGTCGCCCGCAAGGGGACCGTCCTCGCGTACGAGCCTTTCAAGAGATCGTCCCGGAACGAATTCGCTCACGATGTAGGCGGTGTCGCCCTCGACGCCCACGTCGATGATTCGCGCCGTGGAGAACGGAGGCACCCGTTGAGCCGCGGTTACCTCGCGCTTGAAGTCGGCGCGTTCCTTCGTCCCACCCTGGAACCGCTCGTGCAGAACCTTGATCGCGACTTGCTGGCCGTCAGGCGCCATCCCAAGGTAGACCGCGCCTTGCCCGCCCTCACCCAACCTGTGAAGGAGCGTAAAGGGGCCAAGTTTGCGCAACTGATCGCTGTAGTTATGGACGGATGAGGCGGGAGTCCCCCAGGGATCCCAGGAAGAGGACCAGGTGCTTGCGGGCACCGCGACCGCTGGGGCTTCGTGTTCAGACGGTTTGGAAGCTGTGCCGGAAGGCGTAGGCGCGGGAGACGGACCGGTGTACGACCGCATCTGCGACGACCGCGTCGTCACGCGCGGCCGGAACACTTGAGCCCTGAGGACGAAAGCGTGCACAGTGCCGCCCCACCAGGGTCCGAGGTACCAAACCCACATCGCTACCTGGTTCTGCCAGTCGTCGTGAGCGAAGTCCCGAACCCCGGCCGTGGCCACGTAGGCGACGAACAGGACGAGGTAACCCCCGGCTGCGATGCCTTGTCTTCGGCTCTTCAGCCGAATCGCGGCGGATGCGATGACGACCGAGGTCAACAGGCCGAACGAGACAAGCGGGACAAATGCCCAGATAACGCTCAGAACGACAACAAAAGGAGACTTGCGCGCAGCCACCCGCCCATGGGCGCCGTCACGCTGAGCGTCAACCACATCCTCGAGAGGCATGATGCGATCCTAGGAATGCGGACGTATCAGAGAAACCAATCTACTGATTGCTGATCCTGTAATTTCTCGGGTAAAGAAGAGCTTCTTGTGGAGGGCGGCGGGGTTGAGCAGGCGGACCATCGACGAGCGTTACGAGCTGGATCCCTTATCGTGGCGCGGCGGTGGGATGGGCGAAGTCTGGTTCGGCTACGACAAGCGCCTGGACCGGCCGATCGCGATCAAGTTCATCCGAATCGATCGGCTCCCGGATGGCAAACCGGACAAGGAGCTCACACAGCGCTTCGTCCGCGAGTCGCGGATCACCGCGCGTCTTGAACACCCGGGTGTCCCCGCCGTCTACGACTGCGGCACGCACGGGGAAGAGCTCTACCTGGTCATGCAGCTGATCAACGGCTACTCTGTCACGACCCTTCTCGACGAGACTGAGATCCCAGTCGCGTGGGCCGCGGCGATCGCCGCCCAAGTGTGCTCGGTGCTGGCGGTGGCCCATGCCAGCTCCCTCGTCCACCGGGACCTGAAGCCGAGCAATCTCATGCTGAGCCCTGATGGCACGGTCAAGGTGCTGGACTTCGGAATCGCCGCCGCGCTCTCGCCAACGGCCACCAGGCTCACTCGTACCGGCGTCGCGGTAGGCACACCAGAGTACATGGCGCCCGAACAGGCGATGGCGGGTGTGACGAGCCCGCAGAGCGATCTCTACTCCCTCGGTGTGGTTCTGGATGAGATGCTCTCCGGGGAGAACCAGTTCTGCGGAGCCACACCCTTGGCGTCCATGCACAACCATATGGGCCGGCCTCCGCAGCCGTTGCGCCACCGGCGGCGCGATGTGCCCGAAGGATTGGAGCGGCTGGTCCTGTGGCTGTTGGAGAAGTCGCCGGATAACCGGCCCACGTCAGCTGTCGTGGTCTACGAGCGCCTGCTGGATTTCTGTCGCCACCTGCCCTCGTTCACCGGGTATGTGGACGCGGCCACGCCGCACCCGGTTCGCATGTACGCGGGCGTCGTGGGGCGGATCGGCGAACGTCTGAGGGCCGGGATAGGCGCAGGCGAGCCCGTGCGTTCCGCGCCCGCACCCTCTGTCGCCTCGCCTGAGCCTTTCAGGCCGAGTGACATGGCGGTGGCCCGCAAAGACGCCCAGGCGCTCAAGGCCGAATCCCGCTTCACTCAGGCTGCTGAGGTGCTTGCCGGAGTCGCGGGGCCTGCGGCACGTTCGCTTGGTGAGGCCAACTCCGACGTGATCTCATTGCGCATTGAGCTGGCGGACGTGCTCTTCCTGGCTGGGGATTATCGTCGGGCAGCTCCTGAGTTCGCCAGGCTCGCCGCGGACCTCACCGAGCGGGACGGGCCTGATAGCGATCTTGTCCTGCGCTTTCGGCTGATGGAAGCGAACTGCCATGCCGCCATCGGCGAAACCACCGCCGCGCTCGCGGAGCTCGGCAGGCTGCTGGAGGACGAGAAGCGGTTCGGTGTTGATGAGGACCGGGTGCTGGAGTTGCGGCGCCAGATCGCACTGCTCGAACTTGGCGCGGGGGATCGGATCCGAGCGAAGAAGACTCTGACGGACCTGTTGCCTGATCTCGAGCGGCGGTACGGCTCCGGCCATGCCAGCGTGATCAAGATCATTGAGATCTTGGACAGTCTGGATGGTGAGAGCTGAGATGCCGACACTGGGAATCGACAAGGAGTTCCTGCGCGACTTTGGGAGACTGGAACGGTCTGTGCAGGACCGCGTCACCGAAGTCTTCGCGAAGTTCGAGCAGGCGACGTACGCGGGGCTGCACCTGGAGAAGTTGAGTAACGCCCGTGACGACCGCTTCCGGACCATTCGTATCGACAGATTCTGGCGCGGCGTCGTGCTCGCGCCGGACACGGGTGACGTCTACACCCTGCTAAAAGTCTTGCCGCACGACGACGCTTACACCTGGGCGGAGCGCCACCGTGCATCAGTGAACGCCGCGACAGGCCGGATAGAGATCCGAGACAGCGCTGCCATCGAAGTTACGCTGCCCGAGCTCGTGGTCGCCTCGGATCGGACACCGCGACGGTTGTTCGGACACGTCAGCGACGGCGATCTGCTTCGGCTGGGAGTCGATGAGCAGACACTGACCTTCGCGCGTGCACTGACCGACGTCGTCCAACTGGAGGCATCCCGGGCGTTCCTGCCGCAGAACCAGTGGGACGCACTGTACGGCCTGGCCGCGGGCCTGACCCCAGAGGAGGTGTGGGCCGAGCTCGGTGCGCCTTCCGAAGGAGGGGCGTACGACACCGACGACATCGCGGCCGCGGTGGCTCGCACGCCGGAGCGCGTCGTGTTGGTCGAGGGACCGGGCGAACTCATGGAGGTGTTCCGCCACCCGTTCGCGCTGTGGAAGATCTATCTTCACCCGGCGCAGTATCAGGTGGCGCACGCGGCCTTCAGCGGCCCGGCGCGCGTGACGGGCGGGCCGGGAACCGGGAAGACGGTCGTCGCCCTGCACCGCGCGCACCACCTCGCCACGCAGGGTGCAGGCCCCGTGCTGGTGACCACGTTCACCTCGACGCTTTCCACCTCACTCGAGGCGGGGCTCCGGCTGTTGATCGACTCGGCGCAGGTGCGCGACCGCATTGACGTCCGGCACGTGGACCAGCTCTCTTATCAGATCTTCGCCGAACACCACGGCCGTGCCGCCATCCTCCGGGACAAGGAGGAGAGGGACATCTGGCGCCGGATCGTCAAGCGCTTGGATCTTCCCTTCACCGAGACGTTCCTCGCAGAGGAATGGCGGCACGTCATACTCGCCCAGCAGGTGACCAGTGCGGCCGAGTACCTGACGGCCAAGAGAGCCGGGCGGGGCCGTCGCCTCGGGACTAGGCAGAAGGCCCAGCTCTGGCAGGCGGTATGGGAGTTCCAGGAGGAGCTGAAACGGCGCAACGTCTGGACACACGAGATGATCTGTGTCGAAGCCACCAGGCTGTTGTGCGAGCGGCCGGTGAAGCCATATCGGCACGTCATCGTCGATGAGGCTCAGGACCTGCATCCGGTTCAGTGGCGGCTCTTACGCGCGGCGGTCGCCGAAGGACCCGATGACATGTTCATCGCGGGGGACAGCCACCAGCGGATCTACAACAGCCGGGTCTCGTTCCGCGAGATCGGCATCAACGTCACAGGACGCTCCGCCCGGTTGACGATCAACTACCGGACCACGGCCGAGATCCTTGGCTGGAGCCTCGGCATGCTCCGCGGCGAGCCGATCGACGACATGGACGGCGGGCTCGACACGGTGGCTGGATACCGATCACAGGTGCACGGACTGCCACCGGAGCTGCGTGGCTTCCGGGTGCTGAAGGACGAGCTGGACGCGCTGGTGCGTCAGGTCCGCAAGTGGATCGACGCCGGGATAGAGCCAGCCGAGATCGGCATCGCGGCCCGATCCAACATGCTGGCCGATTCGGCGATTGTCATGTTGACGGGCACGGGAGTTCCGGCCCGCTCACTGGCCAAGGCGTCGGATGCCGAGGACGTGGTGCGTGCCGGGACGATGCACCGGATGAAAGGGCTGGAATTCCGCTGCATAGCCGTCATCGGCGTGGGAGAGCATCAGGTGCCACCGTCGAGTGCGGTGACGCCGGCCGAAGAGGATGAGCTGACGCACGCCCAGGACCTTCAGCGGGAGCGATGCCTGCTTTTCGTCGCCTGCACCAGGGCGCGAGAGCAGCTGTACGTGTCGTGGCACGGTGCACCCAGCGAGTTCCTGACCGGATTCGTTACCTGACACCCGGTGAAATGCCAGGCGCAAGCCGTACAGTAATGCCCTGGATCACGAGATTCCCAACCTGGAGCGGATAATTGGCCACTCTCTCGGTGCTCCTTCACCAGATCGACAACGGGACGGTTCTCCTGCCGGAATTCCAGCGGGGGTACGTGTGGAATCGCGATCAGGTCCGCGGGCTCATGCGCTCGCTGTACAAGGGATATCCGGTCGGCGGCCTGTTGCTCTGGGAGACCACGCCCGAGATGGCCTCCGTACGCGGCGGCGCCACCGACGGAGGGGTACGGCTGCTGCTGCTGGACGGGCAGCAGCGGATCACGTCGCTGTACGGGATCATGCGCGGCCACGCTCCGGCCTTCTTCGAGGGCGATCCTTCCGTCTTTACGGGTCTGCGCTTCAATGTCGAGGACGAGACCTTCGAGTTCTACGGTCCGGCGAAGATGCGGGACGACCTCCGCTGGGTGGACGTGACGCGGCTGTTCGTCGAAGGGCTGGAGCCGTTCATTCACGCGTTCGGGCAGTATCCCGACAGGTTCTCGACCTACATCGCCCGGTTGAACCGGCTGAAGAACCTGGAGAACCGCGAGTTCCACGAAGAGAAGATCACTGGCCCGGACAAGAATGTCGACGTCGTCGTCGACATCTTCAACCGGGTCAACTCGGGCGGAACCGCTCTGTCCAAGGGTGACCTCGCGTTGGCCAAGATCTGCGCCCAGTGGTCACCCGCCCGTCAGACCATGCGCCATCACCTGAAGCAGTGGCAGGCCAAGGGCTTCGACTTCTCATTGGACTGGCTGCTGCGCAACGCTGCCGCGGTCGCCACCGGCCGTGCCGTTTTCGCCGCTCTTGATTCAGTTTCGGACACGGAGTTCGAGACGGCCCTGGCCAAGTCCGTCGGATATATCAACACGCTGCTGGGCGCGGTGTCGGGGCGGTTGGGACTCGACCACGACCAGGTCCTCATGGGGCGTTACGCGATCCCCGTCGTCTCCCGCCTGCTCCATCTCACCCCCAGCGGGAGTTTCATCGACGGCGCGCATCGCGATCGTGTGCTGTTCTGGTACGTGCATGCCGCACTATGGGGCCGCTTCGCCGGTTCGACGGAAACCGTGCTCGCTCAGGACTACGACGCCGTGGAGCGTTCCGGGATTGACGGACTCATCGCGTCGCTTGAGCGGTGGCGCGGTGGCAACCTGGAGGTCCGGCCACACGACTTTGAAGGCTCGACCCGGGGCTCGCGGTTCTACCCTCTGCTCTACATGCTCACCCGGGTGCACGGCGCCAGGGACTTCGGCAGCGGGCTGGAACTGCACGCCGAAATGTTGGGCAAGCTGACCTCCCTGCAGGTGCATCACATCTTCCCGAAGGCGCTGCTGTACAAGGCGGACTATGACCGCGTGCACGTCAACGCCGTCGCCAACTTCTGCTTCCTGACCCAGAATACGAACCTCGTGATCGGCAAGCGCTCTCCGGAGGAGTACTTCGCCGAGGCGGAGGAGAAGCACCCCGGCGTTCTCGCCTCGCAATGGATCCCGATGGACCGGGACCTGTGGCGGGTGGACCGGTATCTGGACTTCCTTGAGGCGCGACGTGAGCTGCTGGCGCAGGCGGCGCAGTCCTTCCTCGCCGGGCTGCGGGACGGGGTCGCGCCGATTGCCGCCGCGGAACTGCAGCCGATGGCCGTTGTGGCGGACGAGCAAGATGACGTGCGGTCCGCACAGATCAAGGCGATGGTCGAGGAACTGGTACGGCTGGGCTATGCCGAGCCGGCGCTGGACAGCGAGATCGCCGATCCTTTCACCGGACGGGGGCTGGCGATGGCCGAGGCGTTCTGGCCCGACGGCTTACAGCCAGGCCAGGGCAAGCCAGTCGTACTGGAGCTGGATCCCGAAGTGGCCGACCTGCCGAGGCTCGAAGAGCTGGGATATGAGGTCTTCACCTCGGTGGACGCCCTACTTGGCTATGCGACGCGCCGCAACGAGACGGCTGCGGGTGACGAGCAGGTTCCGCAGGGGCTCGCCGTACCGTTCGCGAACGGTACGGTGACCGCCGAGTTCGACGCGGCAATGCGGTCCATCTACGATAAGGCGCGCAGCGAGGCCAACTACCACGCTTCCTATTTCCTGAGCATGCTGGCAGAGCACGGCAGTCTGGCGACGGCGCGCAAGCTGCTGCGCTCGCCGGCAGTGTCGGACGGCTTCGCGGCATTGTGGGAACGGGGTCGGCTGGACCTCACGGTCGAGGCCTTGGTCGTGCAGCCGCAGTTCGCAGAGATGTTCACGCCCACTGAGATCGAGGTCGCCCGGCACCGCCTCGAACAGTTCGGCTGGAGCAGCGGAGCCGCGTGATCTTCAGCTTTACGGCCGCCTGGCGCTAGCGTTGTAGGCGTGAGAGAGAACGCGTCGTACCTGCTGATCCTGGGAGATCGTCAGGCCATCGCCTGGGTGCTGCATGAGCAGCGGATGGCCTTCCCGCCGACCTCACGCTCGGAGATCGCGCAGGTCCGGCCGGGCGATGAGCTGCTGATTTACACGACGCGCGGTGCCTACCGGAACCCCACACGGGATCGCGGCCGGATCATCGGCCATGCCGTGGTGACCTCGGACGTCCGACGGCTCGACAAGCCAGTCCATATTGGCGGGCGCGACTACCCGACCGGGTGTGAGCTGAATATCGATCGGCTGGCGCCGTGGGGGCGCGGCGTCGAGCTTCAGCCGCTCGTGGCGCGGCTCGACGCGTTCCCCAACCCGGCGGCCTGGAGCATCAAGCTGCGCCGGGCGCTGCTGCGGCTGCCGGAGAAGGACGCCGTGCTCATACTCGACTTGCTGGCGCCCCTGGCCGGGACTCCGGAGGCCAACCTGCCGGGTTACCTCGCCCACGACCGGCCTGCCGCCCAGGCTTCCCGGCGTACTTCACTTGCGACGTGACGCAGGTCCTTCTTCCATCCAATCGGGTCAACGTGCGGAACGGGACCGCGTGCGGGCGAGGGCGTCGAGGGCTGTTTCGTCGGCGTCAGGAAGGGTGTGGAGGTACTTCTCGGTTGTGGAGATGCTGCCATGGCCGAGGCGTTCCTTGACGACTTGGAGGTCGGCGCCGCCGGCCAGCAGCCAGGAGGCGTGGGCGTGGCGGAGGTCGTGCATCTTGACCTTGAACTCCAGGCCCGAGGCGGCCAGCGCGGGTCGCTAGACCTGGTCACGGAACCAGCGGCGGGGGATATGCCCGTC
Organism: Microbispora sp. H10885; assembly: GCF_014161415.1. Lineage (NCBI taxonomy): Bacteria > Bacillati > Actinomycetota > Actinomycetes > Streptosporangiales > Streptosporangiaceae > Microbispora > Microbispora sp. H10885. The sequence goes on from NZ_JABBWY010000003.1 coordinate 282,955, forward strand.
GGTGTCCCACCGGCGGGGCCGGCGCGGGTTGTCCTTGCCGGAGGACCGGCGCTCGGCGCGGTAAATGGCGTAGGCGTTCTTGCAGTGCGCGCAGCGGCACTTGCCCGCGGAGTACGCGCTGAGCGTGCCATGCCGATATCGCCGTCCGGCAGCGTTCGGCTCGGTCAGGCCCAGATGCTCTGCGGGCTCCAGCTTGGGCTGCGGTGCGGACTCCTCGGGCTGGTAGACGAAGAGCAGGTCGTCACGCTCCAGCTTGCTGTCTTCGATGTGCTGCTCGAGCTTCGCCGTGATCTGCGGGCTCAGCTTGAAGCGGCGAAATTCCCGGTCTTTCGGATACTCCTTGATCAGAAACCGCTTCCCCTCGGGATGATGCTTGGGGTTGATCTCGATGACCGTCCGGCTCACCGTGACGATCCGGCTGAGCACGTCGAGGTCCTTGACGCGGAGCTCGGTGAGCTCGCCCCAGCGCATGCGATGGCGGTCTCGGCCAGGAGCCGAGCCTCCTCGGTGGGCAGTGCGGGCGCACATTCTGAGGAGTTTGGGGGAGGTCGCGCGGCTACGGGGCGAGTATGAGCAGGCCGCCAGCGCCTACGCTCAGGCCCGCGCTCTGTATGAGGAGGTCGGGAGCCGGCTCGGCCAGGCCAACGCGTTGAAGAGCTTGGGGGACGTCGCGCGGATGCGGGGCGAGTATGAGCAGGCCGCCAGCGCCTACGCTCAGGCCCGCGCTCTGCATGAGGAGATCGGGAACCGGATCGGCCAGGCCAACGTCTTTCTCGCATTGGCTCGGTTGGCAGAAACTCAGGAGCGATGCGCCAACGCGTGCGAATCCTATGCTGCAGCGCAAAAGCTTTATCAAGCAATCGGTCTGGGACGCTGGGCGCAGCATTGCCAGCATGCGCGCAACCGACTTGCATGCAGTGAAGGACCGGGAGATTAGGTCAAGGGGTCGCGGGTTCAAATCCCGCCGTCCCGACACTGTTGTAGCAGGTCAGAGGGCTGATCATAGTGATCAGGCTCTTTTGATGTCTGACGGTCGTTTGACCGTGAAGCCGAACGTGCCGACCAGTGCCCGTCGATACCGGAGCTGACCAGAGGATCCACGGTCGACGAAGGTGCGCGTGGCCGCCGTGTTCAAATGGACTTTCTCTTGATTCCAGGAAGCTGTCCGTTTTGGCGGGATCCGACGCCACGAATCTACGTTGTAAAGGTCGCCGCGCGCCCACTGCACCCTGACCCCGAGGGCGCGGAATGATCGAGGTGCAGGCGTACGACGCCACTGACCTCGGTGGGCGGCCTGCAGCGGCGCTTGGAGTGGCCGGTGAACTGGATGAAGCCGTGGGTCAGGTCGGGGTGAGGGATGTAGATCAGGTCGTTCCCGGCGACGGCGAACTTGCGGGCATACGCATGGACGACGTCGCGCAGTGGGTCCCAGCCCTGCCGGAGTCGGCGTCGAATGGCAGCGCCGTCTCCGGATAGAGCGGAAGCCGGAGGGCCAGGCGCTCTTCGGCAATTCCTCAGAGGGCCCTGTCCAGCGCGTCTACTGTGCCGGGGAAAAGCGTGCGCGGGTGCCCGGTCCGGGCACCCGCGCACTGATCACTCGCCGCCCGCGATCACTGGTCGACGAAGAGGCCCTGGCCGAAGCCCGAGCCCGTGCTCTCGTTGTTGGGCTGGACGGTCACGTTGTCGCCGCGCTTCGGCACCCCGGCCACGGTGGGCTCGTCGTCGACCGTGTACTGGTCGCTGACGGCGCCGCGGTCGAGGAAGACCCCGAGGCCCTGGTTGTTGCCGAAGCCGAGGCTTCCCGCGCGGGTGCTCGGCACCTGGAACGGGCCGGCGAACTCCAGGACGAACGCGCCGTGGTAGCTGTCGCCTCCGGTGTCGTCGAGGAAGATGCCGGTCGCACCGGCCACGTTGCCCGTGCCCTGGGTGAAGCGGGGAACGCGGTCGCACAGGCCCTCGCCCTCGTCGTCGCGCACGCCGCCCGCGCCCTCGGTCTGGTTGGGGGCGTTCGGGTCGATCGGGGCGGGCATGTAGAAGCCGTAACTGTCGTCGCCCGCCTCGTCGCGAAGCACGCCTACGCCTCCGACCAGGGCGAAGCCCTCACTGTTGCGTACGGCACTATAGGCGTCGTCGCCCGCGCCGTCGGACAGGATGCCGACACCGAAGATGTGGCCGGCACCCAGCGCACCGGTCTTGCCGGTGTAGGTGTCGTCGCCCTCCACGTCGCGCAGGATGCCCACGCCGAGGAAGCCGGCCCCACCCGTCATCATCCGGCGGACCACAGGGTCGTTGGTGCACCCGGTGTCGTGGTCGGGGCTCTGCTTGACGCCGTAGACGTCGTTGCCCTGCAGGTCGAGGACGACCGCCGCGGTGGGAACGCAGTCGAGGGCCGTGAGACCGGGAATGGCGCGCTGGCAGCCCTTGGCAGGCCCGGTGCCGCGCAATCCGGGTACGGCGGAGCCGGCCGGCGAGAAGTTCACGTCGACGAGGTTGCCGCCGGCGTTGTTGGCGTAGGTGTCGTTGCCGCCGACGTCGAGCGTGAGCAGGTAGTCGTTGTCGTAGCGGTTGTCGCGGCAGGCGCCGTCGACCCGGAGCACGGGCCAGATGTCGAGGTCCACCTGGCCGAGCGCCTGACAGCCGGGAGCGGCGGCGTTCGACTCCTCCGCCGCGGCCAGCTCCAGCTCGTTGGTCGACTGCCAGGCCGACTCGCCGCAGAGCCGGATCCCGGTGTAGGCCGCCGGATTGAGGGAGCCGCCGGTCGTGAGCACCGCGGGCAGCAGGCCCGGCGGGATCGCCGCGAAGGCGGGCTTGGTCAGCCGGTGGCAGGCCAGCAGGTCGGTCAGCACGTTGGCCAGCCGTCCCGCAACCTCCGGCGACAGGTCCGCGTCGAGGATCTGGGTGGGGTTCTGCGCGAGTCCCAGCTCGGCGGACAGGGCCGAGGTGGCCTGGAGCAGAGCCTGCTTAGGCTGTGCGGGGAGCGCCCGGGTCCGCGTGGTCGTCCGCTCGTACAGCTTCTCGTAAGGCCGGATCTTTGCACCGATCTGCATGTTCGCGGCCGTCACGGCCGCGTTGACGGTGCCGGTGGCCGAGGCGGGGGAGGGGCCGGCGAGCACGATGACGGCCGCCCCGGCGCAGCCGAGGATTCGGAGTCCGCGTCTCACAAGACGCATGAACGTCACCACCTTGTTAGGTAGGGGGGGTGGAGGCGCCGTTCTTCATAACCACGTCATTGAGCGCCAAACAGGCTCATAGAATCTGTTTATTTCAGTTCGATATCGTCTCCGCCGAAATGTGATTAAATGCGACTCCTGTCCATCGGTAAGTCATCGGGTCGGAATGGTCGTTCCTCCAGACCCGTTCTGACCTGGGGTGCTCCTCGCCGCCAAGATGGCCGGCGCATGCCGGGCCGGGTGCGGCCCCTGCCAGGACGCACTCTTCCCCGAACCGCTGGCCGACCGCGCGAGCCGGCGCCGGAACAGGTCGCGAACCGGCGGCAACGGCCGACCTCGTGGAGGTGACCAAAGCGGATCTGGACGCTTCGCGGCAGGTCCCCTCCTGCCTAGGAGGCGCGGCTACCACCATCGCTTCCTGTGACCCGGCTCGTCGGCCCTCGCCCCAGAGGGGGCAGGGCGGCGAGGATCGCTGACTTGGTGGAGTGCGCCGGCGGGCCCTGGAGGGCAGGGAGTTGCAAGGGCTCACCTCAGCCGGCACCTGGCGTCGGTCAAGTTGCTCGGCATCGACTTGAATATCTGACTGTTGTAACAATCGGCGCTGGCTGTTGTATTGGGCGTGTTCTGGGGGGAGCCGATCCAGCGGGCGAGAGGACGGTGTCAATGCCTGTCGGCCCCTGCCCTGCAGGATGTCGCGCGTCACAACCGTCCATTCCAGGACAGCGCTCAATGGCGGACGGTCCGGGCCATAGGTGACGCGCTGCAAAACATGAGCCGCGCCATTCAGACGACCATGCAGAGAAGCCAGGGTAACCTTCAGGACTTCCTGCAAGACGCCCGCGTTCAAGGTTTCTTCCGGACTGTCGGTCTTCAGGCGTCTCGCGTCATTGCTCAGGAGGCCGCCTCGCTTCATGCCAAGCTCACCGCGTCAGCGGGCAACGCCAGTGCCCGGCATGCGCTCGCGGAGCCCGCCCGGTCCGCGCAGGCAACGGCCAACCAGGCCACCGCACAGTTCGGCGAACTGTCATCCGTCCAGCCGCGGCGTCGGCAACGGCCTGTCTGGCGAGGTCGGCCTCGAACACGTAGCGGGCCCGGTGCCGTCGGGGCGTTCCTGTAGGCCCCACATCGCGTCCTGAGCGGCTCGTTCTGCCGCCACCTCGCTGAGCGCTCGGTTCGTCTTCCTCGGCCCCTGAAGCCAGAATTTCGGCCCGCAGACCCGTCCACGGAAACGGGGTGAGGTGGGCCACCCTTTCGGCGAAGGGTGACCCGTTTCTTCTCTGGCGTCCCGCCTCCGGCTCAGGACTGGTTGAACAGCGAGAGCGTCAGGGTCGAGTGGTACTCCCCGGCGGCGACGTCGACCCCGGTCCGCAGGGCCAGGTCGGCGTTGACCTTCGAGGAGCCGATCTCGTCGGTGGAGTTCGCGGTCGAGACGAGCAGCTCCTGCCCCGCCAGACCCACGGCGGGCGCGCCGGTGCCGTCGGAGACGACACTGGAGACCGGCTCACCGGCCGACACCGCGCCGGTGGAGGAGCCGGTCAGCAGGCGCGGCTTCCAGCCCAGGTACTCCGGGCCGATCACCTTGGCCGGGTCGCCGGCCGCGGTGAACGCACTCGCCTGGCCCACGACCGCCCAGTACTCCCCGGCGGGGATCTCCTCGGGGGTGCGGGTGTCGGTCACCGTGACCGTCGGCAGGGTGCCGGTGAACTGGCGGGCGGCGGCGTCGGAGCCGTTCTCCTGCAGGGAGACCCCGTCGTTGTCCGCCACGGTCATCGACAGCTGACCGGGAGTGGTGGTGGGCTCGATGTTCACCGAGACGTCGATGCCGTCACCGGGGGCGTCGTCCGCCATTGCGGGACCGGCCACACCCGCAAGCGCAAGACCGAGCACCGACGCGGCCAGCATCTGGGCAGTTCTCGTGGTCTTCACGTAATCGCTCCATTTTATGGGGGGCATGGGGGCGGGGCCGGCCGGCCGATCGTCCAGACGGCCGACCGGCCGGCCCCATTTCAGTACGGCTCGTTCAGTAGGGCGGTGGCCCCGGTGCGTACACCGCTGGGTGCTTACACCGTGGCCACCGCCGGCCTGGTCCAGCTACAGCTCTAGCCGCAGGTGATCGCGCTGTAGTCGGCGTCGTAGGTCGAGGTGACCTGCTTGCCACCGATCGTCGCGGTCCCCTTGACAGTCACCTTGGCCGCGCCGATCTGCCCGGCCCGCGCGTTGAAGGACTGATAGGCCTGCTTGCCCGGGGCCACGTCGGCCACGGTCTTGGAACCGTACGGGGTCGTCAACATCACGTCCGCCGGCACATCGCCGTCGTTGACGGCCGTCACCGCCACGTACGCCGACGTACCCACGCAGCGGGACGAAGCGGTCACGGTCAGCGGAACCCGCGGAGAGGAAATGGCCACCGTGAGGGTCTTGACGTCCTCGATGTTGCCCGCCTTGTCCGTCGAGCGGTAGGCCAGCGAGTGCGAGCCGTCGCCGGAGACGACGACCGGCCCGGTGTACAGCTTCCAGTCACCGCCGTCCAGCTTGTACTCGGTCCGGTCGACCCCGCTGCCCTTGTCCTCATCGACGGCGGTCAGCGTGACCGTGACCGGACCGGTGAACGAGCCGCCCTCCGGCTGCGCCGGGTCGGTCGTCGCGGTCGTCACCGGCGGCGTCTTGTCGGCCGCGGCGACCGGGCTGAAGCTGAACCGCTGGTTGTCGGCGTTGTTGCAGGTCCACTGGATCACTGCGGCGCCGTCGGCCTTGGAGTTGCCGTTGATGTCGAGGCACAGGCCACTCACCGCCGGATTGACCTGGTAGGCGTCTCCGGACGGGATGAGGTAGAACCGCTGGTTGATCTGGTCCTTATGTCCGTCGGGATGGCAGGAGTACTGGACGAGCTGGGTGCCCGTCGCGGTCGAGCCGCTCGGCACGTCAAGGCACTTGCCGCTCTTGACGTTCTTGAGCTGGTAGGCGCCCGCGGTGAAGGGAACGGCCTCCCACTGCTGCTCGCTGCCCTGCGTCGCGCCCATCTGAACGATCTTTGCATCGTCGGCGGTCGAGGCGTTCTGCGGCGTGACGTACTTGCCGCTGCTCTTGGGGGAGATGGTGTAGACGCCCTTGGCCCCTCCTCCGACCGTGACTGTCGCGACCATGCCTGCCCACTTCTTGCCGTCGTAGCCGGAGTGGAGCCTGCAGATGACGGTCCAGGTCCCCTCCCGATCGAAGGTGTACGAGACCGGCGGACCTCCAGGCGAGACGGCGCCCTTGGTGACCTCGAAGATGTCGCCGCCGTTCGGGTCCGGATTGCCGCCGGGCGGCACGAGCCAGACATCATGCGGCATCCCCGCGTCGGGCACGTTGAAGTGCCAGGTGACGGTGCCACCGCGGGCGATCTCACAGTTATCGGGATTCCACCCCGTGCCCGTGGCGTAGATGTCGCACGCCGTGGGGAGCGTCCGGCCGCCGTCGAGCACCGTGAAGACGGCGCTCTGCGACGCGGAGGTGTTCCCGGAGTAGTCGGTGGCTCGGTAGTCGACCGTGTACTTCCCCGGGTTCTTGAACAGTACCGGCGCGTCGTAGGCGGTCCACGCTCCGCCGTTGACGCGGTACTCGACCTTTTCCACGCCGGCACAGCCGACATCGGTGGCGTTGAGTTTGAGCGTGGCCGAGTCGATGTAGGCGTTCTGCTGGCTGGGGTGGGCCCGGCCCTCGATCTGGTGCGAGACCGTCGGTGCCTGGGTGTCCTCCGTGCACTTGCTGGAGGGCTTGAACTCGATCTTGACCAACTCCATCTTCGCTGTGGAGTTGAGCTGAGCGCGGCAGCAGCCGAAGGTCCAGCGCCCCATGTAGAGGGCGCCGTCGGGCCCGAACTTGGTCGGGATCACGAAGCTGCTGTTAGGCGTGCCGAAGTGGTTGACCGGCAGCCAGTCGTTGACCCGGAGCAACTGGTTGTTGTCCTGCCGCAGGCGCGCCTCCTTCCAGAACCCGTTGTCGGCGCCACGGTTGGTGATCAGCCACGAGCCGTCGTAGTAGGCCGGGAAGGCGCCGGGGCCGAAGCTGTCCTTGTATCGATAGACCGGACCGGTGACCGGCTGCATGCCCCCGGCGCCCAGGTCGCCGAAGTCCATCGGATTCTCACCGCCGGGGTTGCCGGGGTACTTGCGCCAGATCGTCGCTTTCTTCGCGGGGCCTGGGATTTCATCGAGGCCTTGGAATGTGGGCTGCGAACTTGTACCGCCCGGCGGGGCCCAGTTGAGGTCGGCCGGGATCTTGTCGAGCGAGCAGTCGTACTGCTGACCGGTCGAGGAGTTGGTCGCGTAGTCCCAGCGCCACGTGGTGTTGGTCTTCGAGTTGTCGCCGACGCAGAACGGCCAGCCCTGGAAGCCGGGCTCGTCGACCAGATCCCACTCACAGGTGCCGGCCGGGCTGCGGTCGGCCTGGTCCACCGAGTTGTCGTGGCAGTACTCGCCGACGACGACCGTACCCGGGTGGGCGGGGTCGGTGTGCACCGTGAACGGCTGCCGGAAACCCATGGCATAGATCTCCGGCCGGGTCTTCGGGGTCCCCGGCGGGAACATGTTGCCCTTCGGAACCGTGTAGGTCTTGTCCAGGCCGGGGTCGGCGGCCTGCCCTGCCGGGATGTCCTTGATCGGCTTGATGCGCAGGACCTTTCCGCGCAGGTCGGCGGTATTGGCCGCCGTCTTGCGTGAATCCCAGCGCTCGGAGGCGCGATGGTCCATCGGCACGTAGCGGTTGTGGCCGGACGCGTTCGGGGACACGTCGTCGCCGACTCCGAGGTAGAGGTTGCCTTCGGAGTCGAACACCAGGCTCGCGCCGCCGACATGGCCGGGGCCGTTGTCGGTGGGGCCACCGGGGAAGCCTGAGGGGTTGCCCGAGATCTTCGCCTTGGGCACGCGCAGGATCTCCCGCTCATCGTATGGATGTGCCGGGTCACCGCCTGCTTTCGCGGGCTCGAACGCGGTGCCGGTCTCGTTCAGCGTGAAGCGGCTGATCAGGTTGTACCCGACCGTTATCTGGTTGCCTGTGGTCGGCCAGTCGGGGTTGCGCGGGGAATAGTAGACGTAGATGTCGCGCTTGTTCGGGTTCGATAGGTCGAAGCCCGGCTCCAGGCTCATCCCCAGCACGCCGTCCTCGGAGTTGCCGTGGTCGGCGCGGGTCGGGATCGTCGCGACCGTGGTCGAGTTGTTCGGCGGGCCGTTCGGATCGTGCATCTTCACGTAGCCCTGCGACTGGTAGCCCGTTGTGGGGCCGATCTCGGTCCAGTAGAGCTTGCCGTCCTGCGCCACGTCGAGAGCCATCGGGCCGTTCGCATTGTCGACCAGGGTCGTGCGGGTGAAGTTCGACCACACGGTGCCTGAGCAGTCGGTCTTGTTTCCTTCGCCGGCGACCCAGCGCACCCCTCCGACGACCTGCTTGACCAGCGGGTTGTCGCCGCCGTTCTCGCTGTAACGCACGCCGAAGTGACCCTGCGAGGTCACCCAGGTCCGGCCGTCGTCGTAGGGCCGCGGGGTGGCGGTTCCGTCCTTGACCCTCTCGCCGTCGTAGAGCTTGCACCACGTCGTGGGGTGGTCCTGGCCCATTTTCTGGCTGCCGGTGTTGTAGGTGCGCTCGTCGAAGGTCTCGAGCACGTGGTGGGTCCCCCGGACGCTGCGGACAAAGTTGTAGTGCTCGTCGGCGAGCTGGTAGGTGTCGGGCAGGTCCTTGGTGGAGAGGTGGTTGTGGTCGGCGACCTGGACGGTTGCGGCGTTGCCGGTCGCCGACCCGTTCGAGTGGGCGGTCATCGTCGTGCCGATGACGCTGTCCGGCCCGCCGTCCCACCAGTCCCACACGGACACGCCGGCGCCGGCGTCGGTCATGTTGTGCACAGCCGCGATCCCGCCGCGGTTCTGGGTGAAGCGGATCAACGCGTCGCGCTGTGCCTGGTCGAAGAGCGGTCCGGGGCGACCGCCGCCGGCCCACGACCACGATGCGTTCAGGAACAGGACCGCGTTGTATCGGGCCAGGTTATCGTCGGTGAAGATCCGAGGGTTCTTGTCCGGGTGGTTGCAGTTGTTCGTGCCGCCACCGTTGTTGTCGCAGTCCTCCCAGTCGACCTCGTAGCCCGCGGCCTGGAGAGCGGCCTGGACCACTGGGCGACCGTTGTCGATCGCCTCGGCGTGCCGATACCCGGTCGTGCCGGTGTAGATGAGGACCCTCTTGCTGCCCTCCGCCCGGGCAGAGGCCGCAAGGAGGGCTCTACTCGCTTGCCCGGTGCTCGTCGCCGGGGCAGCAGCCGTCAGGGGGGTGCTCTCCGCTTGGGCGGCGGTCACAGGGGCGAGCATCTGAGCCCCCAGAGCGACCGCGGTCAGTGCGACTAAAGAACGCCTCACACTCCGCGCGGGCGGCGCGGCGTTCCGCATACCACTCACTTCCTCTCCCAATGCGGCGGCGACCAGCCCCGCGGCCGGAGCGATGTGGTTCGACCGCCTGAAGGTCAAGACGTAGCGTCTGCGCCTTTTGTCTAGATGTCAAGGACTTTCGTCAGTGAATCACCAAAGCTAGTACTAGCAATTCCGCCCTTTTGTTTACCAAAGATGTTAGTTGTCTTGATCGAGGTAGTTTCGTCCGCTAGCGTCCCCGCTATGAGCGGGCAGAGGGTTCACCGGCGGCTTCTCGGCGTCGCTGCGGCCACGGTTGCGATCGCCGTCGGAGCAATGGCTCTGACCGGATGTAACGACGAGTCCGGGGAGGCGAAGACGCGGGGGCGCGACCTGACCGCCCTTCAATGCCCGATGGTGGAGACGGGACAGAATGGTGGCGTCAGCCAGTACAGGCCCGCGGAGAACGCCTTCGATACGGCGGAGCTGCTCGGGTTGGAGCTCGCCGAGGCGCGCGAGAAGGCGGCCCGTCACAACTGCGAAATCATCGTTTCGCGCGAGGACGACAAGAGCCGGCCCGTGCCGATAGAGATCGACCCGACGAGGATCTACGTCTACGTCGCGGATGGCGTCGTCAGCTATATAGAGGGGGTCGGCGGTGGGCTCTGAGGTCGGCGACCCGATGCGACCTCCCACCAGGGCTTCCGTAATCTCCGCCGGTCGGCGCTCACGTTGGGTCGTGATCGCGGTGTGGCTTGCGCTCGCGATGCTCGCGGTGCCGCTACAAGCCAGGCTCGGCGAGCGGGCCGCCGACGAGAGCGAGACCTTCCTCGTCCGGGGATCGGAGTCGGCGACGGTCAAGCAGATCATCGACGAGCGGTTCCGGCGCGGCAGCGAGACAGCGGCGGTGATCGCCTACTTCCGCGAGAGTGGGATCACCGCGGACGACGGACGGCGCGCCGACGCCGACGCCCTCGCGCTGTGCCGGTCCGGCGCGATCCCGAACCTGACGATGATCGCCACCCCGTACCAACGCGCGTGCGGCGAAACCGATCCGCTCGACATGAGCCCGGGCGCTTCGCTGCTCACCTCACCCGACGACACCGTCATCTTGAGCACGGTCCTGATGACCGACGACTCGACGCCCGACATTGAGCAGGCGGTCGCGGCAATCCGCGAGACAGTCCCGTCGGCCGCCGGCGACGAGAGCGGATTGAGGGCCTTCGTGACCGGCCGTGCCGGCTTCGAGGCCGATCGAAAAGCTGCGCTCAAAGGGATCAACGGGACCCTCTTGGCAGTCACGATCGCCGTGCTGCTGCTCCTGCTGCTCCTGACCTACCGCTCGCCGCTGGTTGCGCTGGTGCCGCTGGCCGTCGTCGTCCTCGCCTATCTCGTCACCGCCGGCCTCGCCTACGGCCTCGTCGCCGTTGGCCTCACCGAGGTCAGCGGCCAGACGACCGCGATCCTGATCGTGCTGATGTTCGGTGCGGGCACCGACTACTGTCTGCTGATCGTGGCGCGGTTTCGCGACGAGCTGCGCCGGGCGCGGGACGTCGAGGAGGCGATGGTCGCCGCCGCCCAGCGCACCGCCCCGGCGATTTTCTCCGCTGGAGCAATCGTCGTCGGCGCGATGCTGGTCCTCGCCCTTGCCGACTTCAACGCCATGCGCGAGATGGGCCCGATCCTCGCCCTCGGTGTCGCGATCATGGTCTGTGCCGGCCTGACCCTTCTGCCCGCGGTGCTCACCACCCTCGGACGACGGGCGTTCTGGCCCGCTGTTCCCCGCCTCGAGCCCGAGTCCGCACCTGCGGTCACGTTTTGGGGGCGCGTCGCGGGTCTCGTTCACGCACGCCCGGGAGTGATCGCCGCGGCGGTCACCGCTCTCCTCGCCGCGGGCGCGCTGGCCGGCATCGGCGGGCGTCCGGCGCTCGACTTCTCCGAGTCCTTCCGCGAGGCGCCGGACTCGGTCCGCGGCCAGCAGGTGATCCGCGACCACTTCATCCCCGGAAGGGCGGCGCCGCTTCGCATCGTCGTAGCCCACGAGGTGGGCGGGAAGGTCCAGAGCGCTCTCACCGAAGGCACGCACACACCCGTCGCCGATATGCACGCGGTGGCCAGGTCGGTCGGGGCGGACGGCGACTCCCTGGGTGCGGAGGCTCAAGGCCGGCGAAGGTCCGCGACGGACTTACTCATCTTCGACGCGGACCTGCGGATGGATCCGTTCTCGGAGCAGGCCACCGACGCCGTCCCGGTGCTGCGCGAGGTCGCTGGGCGCGCGGCCGACGGCCAGACCGTCCTGATCGGCGGGACCGTGGCCGAGAACTACGATGCCCGCCAGGCACTCGAACGTGACACCAGGCTGATCGTCCCGGTCGGCCTTGCCCTGATCTTCGTCGTCCTCGCCGTGCTCCTGCGCGCGGTGGTGATGCCGCTCTACGTGATCGCGACCGTGGTCCTCTCCTTCGGCTTCGCCCTCGGTGTCGGTTCCCTCATCTTCACCCACATCCTCGGCCAGCCGGCCTCAGACCCGAATCTGCCGATGTACGCGTTCATCTTCCTCGTCGCCCTGGGCGTCGACTACAACGTGTTTCTCCTCAGCGGGATCAGTGAGCGGCGTCGACAGCACGAGACCCGCCGCGCGGTGACGGAGGCCCTTGAGCGGACGGGCGGTGTGATCACCTCCGCCGGCCTAGTGCTCGCCGCCACCTTCGCGACTTTGATGGTGCTTCCGATGGAGGCGCTGTTTCAGATCGGCTTTGTGGTCACCCTGGGCCTGCTCGCCGACACCTTCCTCGTTCGGGCCCTGCTCGTCCCCGCTCTCGCGGTGATGCTGGGCGAGCGAAACTGGTGGCCGTCCAGGCAGACCGCTGCCCCGGGCTGACGTCGCCGGTGCTGTGACCTCTTGGGCTTGGTGATCCACGCGGGGCCGGGAAGGTCGGGCGGGGTCGGGGTGCTGCCACTGGCGAAACGTTTGGGATAGGCCGTCTGGGCGGCGGCCAGGACCTTGGCGCGCCGGTCGCGGACGATGCCTGCCTCGCCGTAGTGCACGTCCACGGCGTACTTCACGTTGCTGGACGAGGGCACCTACCTGGCGTCGACCTCCACGATGTACCGGATCCTGCGCGAGCATGGCGCGTTCGGCCGAGATCGGCGTCGTCAGGCCACCCACCCGCCCAAGACCATCCCCGAGCTGTTCGCCGACGCCCCCAACCGGGTCTGGGCGTGGGACATCACCAAATACACTCCGGGATCGGCTATCACCATCCCGCTGACGGTGCCGCGTCGGCGAACCGCTCGTTCCCCGCGGTGGGGATGCGGTGGCGCTCGCCCTGCGACAGCGTCGCCGGGTGCGGCCTTCGCGCGGTGACCGGACGCGCCGGAGCTGGGCTCTTGCGGTTCTTGCGGTACCAGTTGGCCCGCGGTACTCCGGCCGCCGCGCACGCGTTGCTCCGCCCGATCAACGGCGTCAGTTCCTCGATCGCCTCGGCCTGAGAAGCTTCGACGATCTCGGTCACGCCTCGCCCCGAGCCGTCGAGGTCTCGCTGCCGGTGGCGAGCTGATCCAGCAGCGCGAAGAGCTTTCCCTGCACCTCGATCACCTGGCGGGTCTTGCCCAGTTCGGCACGCAGCCGCTCGACCTCTCCCTCCAGTTCCCCGATCTTCTTATCGCGCGGGTCGGCCTTCGGGCGACCGACCGGCCGGGCCAGCGCCTCAGCCGCGCCATGGTCCCGGGTCGCTCTCCAACTGGAGATCAACGATGAGTACAGGCCTTCCCGGCGCATCTGCGCGCCCTTGCCGGCCTTGTCGAGCTGGTCGTACTCCTCCAGGACTCGGGCCTTGTACGCCGCGGTGTAGCGGCGGACCCCGGCACGCTCACGTTCCTGCGCGATTGATACGAGCGTCGCTTGAGTAGCCCGTCAGCAGACAGGCTTGCGATATCGGGATAGGCGCAGTTCGTATCCCGTCTCCGTACCAGCCGCGGTGAGTGCCGTGCCGCCGCTGGTCGTGGCGTTCCAGATCCACGGCAGCACGTGATGCACGGGGGAGGGGCCGGGTAAGGCGCAGATGGCCTGCCGTAGGGACAGGCGCAGCTCCTGCAGATCCTGCAGGTCCATCGCCGCGTGACTGAGGGCCCGTTGCCGTCCGTCCCGGGCGGTGGCATCGACCAGCGCCATCGCCTCTGTGAAGGGCTCGGCCGTAGGCTGCGTGTCAGCGACGGGAGCCTCGAGCTCGGCGCCCGGCATGTGCTGGAGTCGGGCTGTGCGCCAGGCGCTCCAGCCGGTGCCGATGCTGTCTAAGGCGGCCAGCAATAGTTCGACGGCGCGCCGCTCTACCTGGTCGCCGTCTCCCCAGACAGCGGTGATCAGCGGGATGACCTGAGCCCAGGTGAGGTGGTTGAAGCGCGTCCGCGCCTGGGCAGCCGGCGGTGTGTGAGGCATCGGCGGAGTCAGGTAGGTGAGGTCGATGCGGCGAGCCGGATGATGATGTTCGGCGAGGGCGAGGTACCCCGAGAGCTGTCCTCGACGGTGACTTGCGGTCTCGGTCTTAAGTTCGATCATCCACAGGCGCTCGGGCCAGAGCATCGCGTAGTCCGGTGCTCCGCCCTGTTCGTCGTCATGCCGTCGTGGGAGATCGAACTCGTCGATGAACTGCGGCCGGACTTTCCAGGCGCCGGTGCCGAACGAGAGCGCGTCAAGCCCGAGCAGGAAACGGGCTCCGCGGTCCGAGGGAGCGTTGGGCGTATTCCACTGCGGATAGGGGCCGCCGAGGATCAGCATGGTCAGCAGCCGCTGGCAAAATTCTTCCCGGCCGAGCCGGAGCCGTCCCAAAAGGCGCAGAGGATCTTCGATCACCATGACCGTCACGATCTCACGGCTCGGATCGGGCCGCTCAGGGCCAGGATGGTCGAGCACACGAGAGCCGGAGCGACAACCAAGGCCTTCCCGCTTCCCCTGCCACTGCCTCGCCGGTTTGCCTGCCGCCCGCCGTCCGAATTGGACCTCGAGGCTGCCGCGACCGCGCAATCGAGGAAGCCTGTCGGGTCGCGCTCGACGCCGAGGCTTTGACCCGGGCCACCGCGTCCGAGCGGAACATGCAGCGCCTGCGCGAAATGCTATTCGAGCTCACACCCTGGACCGGCCTTGATTGCGTGCAGCAGGTCTACCGCGCAGTGCTGATCGGCGAGTAACAGAGACGATGCCCTCGTATAAATGGGCGGCAGGTCGAGAAGCTTGATCATAGAGACAGCGATCTCTCGGCCCTCAGATCGTGCAGCAGCGTATGTCTCATCAGTCCCGTGACTGAGGTTGTCAGATCCGACATCCCGCCTTTGATGCCTGCGCGGCGGGGCGCCGTCAGCGAGTTGGACGGTCCACAGCGTCAGCGCGGCGGGAGCGGCGATCCACCGCCCCCGCCGCGTGAACGGGTCAGCGGTTGAGGTTCTGCATCCACTCCCGCAGCAAGCGCGCCTGCCGCGCGAGCTCGGAACGCGCCGCAGCGTCGCCGGAGGCCTTGTCGTTAGCCAGGTCGACGATCGAGTTCAGCGCCGGGATGGCGGTGGTGTAGTTGGTTGCCAGGTAGCTGTCCCGCGCGATGTCCAGGGCGGCATCGGCGGCGTCCGCGGCGGCCGCGGTCAGCAGCCCGGCCGCTCGGTCGGCCTCGATCAGCAGGCTGGTCTCGCGGTAGGACGAGCAGTTGGCGCCCGTGCGGTCGGCGGTCGTCTCGATCCCGCCGAGGATGATCCGCATGAACGAGTCGTCGTAGTACTGCGTCCGGAAGTGGCCGAGGATGTTCGAGAACGCCTTGCCACCGCCCCAGTTCTGGCACCACGCGATCGGGTGGTCGCCGTTCATCAGCCGCAGCGGGTTGGTGGCCGCGTTGCCGCTGTTGAGGCTGCGCTGGTAGCTGTCCTCGTTGAGGCTCAGCAGCGTGTGCACGTCGGCCCGCATGTTGCGGTCGAAGTTGTAGAGCTCGTCGACCGTCATCCACCGGTCAGGGAGATGCGCGGTCGCCGGGTGCGTGTTGTCCTCGGTCACCACCTCGGTGTGGATGCAGCTGCCGCACTGGCCGAACCCGTTCTGGCCGTTCGGATGGTTGGTGAAGAACCCGCCCACGAGGTCGCCGTACCACGGCCAGGTGCCGATCTCGAACGAGTCGGCGGCGCCGTGGATGCCGACATAGCCGCCGCCCTGGTGCATGTAGGCCTCGAAGTTCGGCTGCTCGGTGATCGGATTGAGCGGGCCCGGGTGCCCGACGTTGGACTCGAAGACGATCGTGTCGTACTGCTTGAGCGTGTCGAGGCTCAGGAACGGGCTCGTGGGCAGCGTGACGGTCGGGAGTTGCGGGTCGTAGACGTCGACGTTGAAGTTGTGCGCGATGCCGAGCTTCTGGATCGCGGCCACGGTGTGCGGGATGTGGTCGTGCCGGAAGCCCGTCGTCTTGGAGAAGACCAGGACGTTGTAGTCGGCGTCCGGGTTGTGCGGGAGCGGGGCGAGCACCGGGTCCGGGATGAACTTCGGGCCCTCCGCGGGCTCAGACTCGAGGCCCGTCGCGGGCTCCGGCGCGAGCCGGCCGTTGAGCTGGTCGATCAGGTAACGCGCATCGCCCACGAATGTGCTGCGGGCCGAGCCGGGCGCGATCTGGTCGCCGGCGATCGAGACGAACTCGTGCAGGACCTGGCTCGCGCGCTTGGCCGAACCGGCGTCGGCGAGCGCCTTCGCCTGGTCGAGCTTGGCTTGGAGCGCCGTGCCGACCTCCGCCGGGACGCTGCCAGCGGTCACGAACCGGGTGATCAGCGTGCCGACGTCCGCGAACGATGTCGTCACGATGAACGTCTGTGTGTACTTCGCGCTGTTGGAAGCAGCGTCAGAGAGATGCACCGCGAGCGTGTGCACGCCGAGCGACAGGTCGGAGGTCTGCACCGGCAACGGGGGGACCAGCTTGCCGTCGAGGTACATGTTCAGCACAGCCACTCCGCCCGAGCCGGGGGCGGGGTCCGTGCGCGTCGGGATAAGTGTGGCGACGTGACCGACGTGACCGTCGGTGATCGCCGGGTACGATGCAGCCGGCGCGCGCGTGTCGATCCGGACCGAGATCGAGCGGAACGCCGCGACGTTTCCGGCCGTGTCGACCGCGCGGTACCGGACGCTGGTGTTGCCCTCCTGCGTGATCACCGCCGACGCAGTGGCCGACGTCGGCGCCCCCTCGACGGGCACGTCGATGTAGGCGGCGCCACCGTTGAGCGAGTACTGGAACTTGGCGATGCCGACGTCGTCGGTCGCCGACACGTTCAGCGTCACCGGGCCGCGGTACCAGTTGTTCTGGCCGGTCGGCGCGGAGGGCGACAGCGTCGCCACGTTGATCGTCGGCGGTGTCGTCTCCTGTGCCCACGACGGTGCCGCGGGGATGAGCGCGGCCGCCGTCAGGAAGGCGGCCACTGCCGATGTGCGAAATCTTCTTCGCATGAGTGTCTTCTCTCTTGCCGCTACACGTGCGGGTTCGCTAGGTGCGGATGCCCGTGCCGACGAACTCGGGTTCGCCGGCACGGGCGGGTTCGCTAGGTGCCGATGCCCGTGCCGACGAACTCGGCCCAGTTGAGGTTGAACAGGTTGCCGCCCGTGGCGCCACCCGTGACCGAGCGGAACACCAGGAACAGCTCATGCGTCCCGGACATCGAGACTGGGAACGTCTGGCTTGTCCAGGTTCCCGTCCCGCCGGTGGACACGAGGTTGGCCGTCGTCAGGATCGGCCCGGTGATCGAGTCCTGACGGACCTCGATTGCCGCCAGCGGCGACCCGGGCGTGCGGCCGGTCGCCGCGTCCGCCACGCGGAAACTGATCGAATCGATGTTGGTCAGGTTGAATGGGCCGTTGAGCTGGAGCCAGTCGCCCGAGCCCAGGCTGCCGCGGTGCACGCCGGCGCCGCCGTCGGTGTTGTTCGCCGTGTTGGTGCCGGACTGGTTGACGACGAACTCCACCTCCTGGTGCTTCTGGCGGATCTGGTGCTGGCCGGTCGTGGTCAGCTGCGGAACGCCGCCCGGACCGCCGTGGTCGGTGTAGCGCGCCTGGACCACGCCGGAGACGTTGCCGCCGTGTGAGACGTCGTCGGCCTCCGTGTGGAGCACGCCCGAGCAGCCGTTGACGGACTCCTCGGCGTGGCCGTGCGCGTCGTGGCCGAGCACGAACGTCACCTGCACCTCGGAGCAATTCACCGTCCCGTCCTCGGGGTCGGTGACCGTGACCGAGAACGGGATGTCGTCGCCGAACGCGAACGTCCCGCCCTCCACCGGCGTATTGACGACCACCGTCGGGCTCGTGTTGCCCACGGTGATCACGGTGCTGGTCGAGGTTTGCTTGCCGGACGAGTCGAGCACGGTCAGCACGGCCGTGTAGCGGCCGGACTGCGTGTAGGTGTGTGTCGGGTTCGGGTCGGTCTCGATCGCCGAGCCGTCGCCGAAGTTCCACTCGTAGCGGATCGAGTCACCGGGATCCTCATCCAGCGAGCCGGCGCTGGAGAAGTTCACGGTCAGCGGCGTTGAGCCGTCGGTGCGGTCCGTGGTGAGCACGGCCTTCGGCGCGCGCTTGCCCTTGACGTACTCCCACTTGTACATGCCCGCGTCGGGGCTGATGACGTTGAACCCGTTGCCGTAGGTCAGCAGGTAGAACGCGCCGTCAGAACCGAACTGCAAGTCCATCGGGTTGTCGCACTCGAACCGGAACCTGCCTGCCCCGGCGTTAGCACGGCTGCCGCAATCCAGGAAGTTGTTGATCTTCTGGACGTGGTTGTTCTGCTTGTCGAGCTTGACCTCGCGCAGCGTGTCCTGCGTCCACTCGCTGATGATCACCGAGTCGTCGTAGTACGGCGGGAACTTGTGAGGGTTCGGGTTCTCCGGGTCGTAGTGGTACTTCGTGACCCCGTGCGGACCGACGCCGCCGGTGTAGAGCTCGGGGAACAGCCGCGGGCATTCGGTCGTCGAGCCGGGCGCGATCGGGCCCGGGGTCGGCGCGTACTGGGCCTCGCAAGGGGTGCCGAGCGGCGCGCTCGTGTTGTTGTCGCGGTAGGAGTACCAGATGTCCGGGTCGGTGACCGGCGGGACGTCCCTCAGGCCCGGCTCGACCGTCGGACCGCCCTCAATGTTCCACAGCGAGTCGTTGCGCTGCGTCGGCCCGTCGCAGTCGAACTTCTTAGGCGGGTTGTTCAGCGGCGTGCCCGCGGTGGTGGTGCCGGGCGCGAACTCGTGGAAGTTCCACTCGTAGTGCGCGAGGTCGCGCTTGTAGCACGTCGGCCAGCCGTAGTTGGACGGCTTGCGCACGATCTCGTAGCGGCCGGTGCCCGCCGGGCCGTGCGAGCGCTGCGGTGTCTGGGCGTCGGGCGAGTAGTCGCCGATGTAGGCCACGTCGTTCTCGTCGACCTGGATCCGGAACGGGTTGCGGAAACCCATCGCGTAGACCTCCGGCCGCGTCTTTTCCTGCGGCGCGCCCGCGACCAGCGGGAACAGGTTGCCCGACGGGATCGAGTAGGCGCCCGTGCCGGAGCCGAAGTCGACCTTGTTGGCGTCGGCGGCGGAGATGTCGCCGTCCTTGACCTTGATCCGCAGCACCTTGCCGCGCAGGTCGTTGGTGTTCAGCGCGGTGCGGCGCGAGTCACCGGTGAGCCGCTGGTACCAGCCGCCCGCCTGCGCCGTGTTGGTGGCGATCGCCGGCGTGGCGGTGCCGGTCAGGCCGGCGCCGTCGGCGGTGATCTGCGGCTGATCGGACTGCTGCTTGCCGCGGCGGAAGAACACGTTGACGTTCGACGTGTTGACCGGGCCGCCGCTGGTCTGGATCTCATCCGCCTCGATGTTCGAGAGCGCCTCGAGCGCCGCGTCGATCGCATCGCGATCCGCGTTCCACGCGATCGGCTCCGTCGTCTGGCCCTCGAAGGTCAGCGTGAACGTGCCGCCCGTCGCGTTGGTGACGCGCACGGTCTGCTGCTCGTCGGTCTTCTGCGAGTTGTACGGCCCGTAGCCGCCGGCGTTGATGCCGCCCGCGGGCGTGTCATCGCCGGTGACCATCCAGAGGTTGCCGTGCTTGTCGAAGTCGATGTCGCCCCCGACGTGGCAGCACTCCTGGCGGTTGACCGGCACGCGCATGATCTGCTGCTCGGAGCCCATGTCGAGGTGCGCCGGCGCGCTGTCGGTGGCGTCGACGAACTTGAAGCGGCTGAGCTGGAAATAGCCCACGTACGGATCCCACGCGGTCTTGGACGCCGCCACGTTCGGCGGGGTGGTGTTCGGCGTGATCTGGGTGACGACCGATCCGTCGCTCAGCTTGACGTCGGTGACCTCCTTCGCCGAGTAGTAGAGGTAGACCCACTTGTTGGTCGCGAAGTTGGCGTCGACCGCCGGGCCATAGAGCCCGTCCTCGCCCGCGGAGTAGATCTGCTGCGTCATCGGCAGGCTCGGATCGGCGAAGTTGGCGACGACCGTGGTGACGCCCGTGGTCGAGTCGTGCATGCGCAGCGAGCCGAGGCGGTCCGTCTGCAGAACGCGGCCGTCCGGCAGCTGGTCGAAGCCGATCGGCTCCTGCAGGTTCGGCGGCGAGCCGATCTTCGTCTGCTGGTAGTTGGCCAGCACGGTCGCGCCGCAATCGCTGTAGACCGGGTCGGCCTGGCCCGCGGCCCAGCCGATCGCGCCCTTGAGGTGCTTGGTGAGGCCGGCGTCGAAGCTCGCGGCCGTGTTGCCCAGGCCGGTGTAGAACGAGCGGCCGCCCTGGAAGTCCTTACACCACGAGACCGGGTGATCGGCGCCCATCGTGCCCCCGGCGATCCCGTCGAGGTCGGCGCCCTGCGGCTGCGGCCCGAACGGGTCCTCGACGACGGTGTCGAGGACGTGTGACACACCGCGGACGTTCTTCGTGAAGTTGTACCAGTTGTCGGTCCGCGACCAGAGCTGCGGCAGATCCTTGGTCGCGTCGTGGACGCGGTCGGCGACCTTCACGTCACCCGATTGCACGTCGGTCCTGCCGGACGCACGCGTCCCCAGGAGGTCAGTCAGGAACGACCAGGACTCGTCGGTCTCGACCGCCGAGCCGACGCCGACGAAGCCGCCGCCGTCGCGGAAGTAGCTCTCGAAGTTCGTGCGTTGCGCGTCCGTGAGCGGGCTCGCGTGACCCGTGTCCAAGAACACGACCGCGCGGTACTGCTTCAGCTTCTTCTTCGTGAAATGGTCGCCCACGTCAGCGGGCTCGGGCGCCACGACCGTGAAATCACCGGTTCTGGCCGCATCCCGGATCGCGGCCAGGCCGGCCGACGACACCGCGTCCTGGGTGCTGCGCACCACGAGTACCTTGAAGCCGGCGTCTGGTGGTGCGGCCTTGGCGGCAGACGCGGACGGCTGCAGCAGCGCCGTTGCAGCGCTGAAAGCGGGCTTAGCCGCCGTGGGGGTCTCGGCGCTCACCGGCGTCGCGAGGAGCGTGATGAAAGGGGCGGTGAGGGCTAAGGCCATCGTGGCCGCGGTGCGACGTCTCGGGCGTCGTCCGTTTTCTGGCAGGGCTGCGTCGAGCAGCCTGGCCCACGTTCGATGACGTGGTGACATGGGAAACCCTTTCCTGACCGGGGGGACGTCAGGCAAGGCGCGCGCCGCCGCGCTTGTTGCCGCTTGTTGCGTTGGTTGCGGATACGGGGGGTTGCTGGAGAGGTGCCGCCTCCAGGTCTGTGGGGGCCGTCAGTAGGCTGTCGGCCGGGGTAGTGAATCCATGATCGTGGTCGGGTCGTCGATGATCCGGTTGACCACCATGCTCGCGGCGCCGCGGGAAGCGGCGCCGAAGCCGAGCGTGGAGGCGACGAATCGGCACTGGGCGGCGGAGGCGGCCACCATGAGCCGCTGCAGCTGATCCTGCGCGTGGGGCAGCAGCCACTCGGCCAGCGAGGCGAAGTAGCCCCCGATGACGATCAGTCGCGGGTTGAACAGGTTGGCCACGATCGAGCCGCCGAGCCCGAGCCATTGGCCGATCTGCGCCACCGCCTGCATCATGCGCCGGTCGCCAGCGGCCTGTGCGGTCGTGGCCCAGGCTCCGGATCCGTCGACGGTGACGGTCCTAAGTGCCGTCACCGAGACACGTCCGGTGTGCTCATGCCGAGGCGGAGTTGACGGACTTCGAGAAGACCTCCATCATCACCCGGCCGAACTGCGGCATGTCGGGCCAGCCGCGGCAGGAGACGAGGTTTCCGTCCACGACGTCGGGAGCGTCGATGACCGTCGCGCCCGCGTTCTCCATGTCACCGGTGATGGGGGGGAAGCACGCCGTCTTCCGGCCCTTCAGCAGCCCGTACACCGCCGGCACCTGCGCACCGTGGCACACCAGCGCGATCGGGAGGTTGCGGGCGAAGAAGTGCTCGGTGATGCGCCGGACGTCGGCGTCGACCCGGATCCACTCGGGGGCACGCCCCCCGGGGATGATGAGGGCGTCGTAGCGCTCGACGTCGACCTCGGCCCAGGGCACGTCGACCGGCAGCTTCCGGCCGTTCTTCTCCACGTAGGCGTCGGAGTTCGGGTCGAACTCGTGGATGACCAGCTGAACGTCACGCAGCGTCCGTGACGAGACGTCGACGTCCCAGCCGCCCTCCTGCACCCGATAGTAGGGATACATGGTGTCGAGCTCCTCGGCGGCATCGCCGGTAAGGAGCAGTGCTCTAGGCACCTGCTTCTCCTCGCATCGGGGGCGGGTGAGGTGGATCCGATCCGATCCGATCGGTTGCGTCAGCATTCCTCGGCCCGGCCCGCCCGTCAAGCCCTTACCGCCGTTCCGTCCGAACCCTTGACTTCGTCGAACAACCGCCGGAACCGCTCGCCGGACAGCAGGATGCGGCGTGGGGCACACGCACGACCAGGCCCTCGGCCTCCATGCGGGTCAGAGCGTCTCGGATCGGCGTCTGCGAGACCCCCAGCTCTCGCGCCAGGACGTCGATCGTGACGCGGGAGCCAGGCTCGATCCGTAGCGACATCAGGAGGACTTCCCAAAACCAATTTGGATGGTGTTTCAGTACAGGCCGTAAACTCGGAAGACCTCCAGTTTGGTCACGGTGCGTAGCACTGCGGGGAAGTCTTCCAGTGATCGCCGGAAACCGGTTTCTGCCGTAACGCGAACAAAACCATCACCAACGCCGTATAACAGCGGCAGCACCCGGGGCCGACCCGTCGAAGCCTCCCACTCGACCATCTGCGCCAACTACTCGTACAGCCAGTCAACTTGCCCTTGATCAAGACCGGCCCCGACAACCTCAAAGTCACCGAACGTCACATCAACATATGTAATAGCCGAGTTTCGGGAAGTCCTCCGGCTGTCCGAGCAGTGTGTTGTACGCCTCGTCGGCAAGCCGGTCGCGAGATCTTCCCGGCGGCGTTCCGCCCGTCCTGGCCTCACGGCCCCGCGCGATCGTCGCTTCGTCGTCCATCGTGACGTGAGGTCTCTTCTAGCGTCTTCGCGAACCTCGTTGACATCGCTCGCAACGCTGCTGCATGCCGACGACCACCCGGATCGTATAGGAAATGTGGCGGACGTTAGCCATCCTGCACCATCGCGGAACCGCCCGCCAGCGCCCTACTTCGAACCGCCCCGGCTTCGGTGGAGACCTCAGGGGTTGATTTCCAGCGGGTTCGCTGGGGTGGTGTCGAGCGTAATAGAGGGCTTCGTATTCGTCCGGTGGGATGGTGCCGATGGAGGAGTGCAGGCGGGTGGTGTCGAACCACTCGACCCATTCGGCGCGATCTTGTACAGGCCGATCTGCGATGACCGCCGGTAATAATGGATGAGGCCGGGTCCGGTGGGGTGCCCGGCGCGGCCGCGCCGCCACAACGCCATATCCAGGCGTCCAGTACCAGCGTGGCCCGTTTGGACGTCGAGGCCGACCAGCCGACGATGGCCCCGGCAGTAGACGTCGACCACGAAGGCGACGTAGACGATGCCGGACCAGGCGTGCACGTAGGTGAAGTCGGCGACTGTAGTTGCCGGCGTGGATGCGCTGGATGTGCTCATCCAGTTCGGCATCCCGGACCGAGCGCGGCCGTGCCTTGGCGGCCTAGTAGGTGCTGGGCGCGATGGCAAGCCCGTGCTCGCTCAGTACGCGGCAGATCGGCTCGACACCGAACACCTCGCGGTGTTCGTCGATGAAACTCACGAGTGCGTCTGTGGCCGGTCGAGCTAGGCCGCGAAGAAAGCCGAGGCGGCCTTCAGGATCTCACCGGCAGCCCGGGTGTCCACGGCCAGGGAGACGATGCTCTCGTATAAATGGGCGGCAGGTCGAGAAGCTTGATCATAGAGACAGCGATCTCTCGGCTCTCAGGTCGTGGAGCAGCGTATGTCTCATCAGTCCTGTGACTGAGGTTGTCAGATCCGACGTCCGCCTTGGATACCTGCGCGGCGGGGCGTCGTTCCCGTGCCTGCGAGGACGGTTGGAATTCATTACATGGGTGTTCAATTCGGAGGGGGAGACGAACCAATTGCACATCCCTTCGCCCTCAACACCCGCTTCCTGCTCGGCCAGAGGTGAGCGGTTGTGGAAACCGATCTCTCCCTGGCTGTGCACCGCAGACCCACCGCCCAACCATCCCGCGCCGCCGCCGCTGAGCCCTTCACCTCGGCGAGGGGGAGACCGCCGGACCCACCCGCCACGTCCTGCCGTTGCAGACAGGACCGGGGTAGTCATAGCGCTCGCCCTTGTCCGACGTGGCGGACAGCCGGTCCACCGGTGGAGGAACGCTGTCGCAGTGGTCGCCCGGCAACGCGATCTGCTTCTGCTCTTCAGGAGGCAGCGTCGCGTACGCGCGGCCGTTCCAGGTCACCACAACGGTGTCCTCCGTGCCGTTGACCACGGTGAACAGCTCGTCCGGCCCGATCTGGCAGGCGCTCAGGGAAACAAGCGCCACGACCATCAACGCGGTCGCGATCGTACGGTTGTCACGGTGTGCTGGCAGAGCCATCATCCTCTCTCGAAGCGGCAGGCGGCCCGGGCCGCCTGCCGAACAACGGCGAGGACCGTTAGGGAACCTTCGGCGAGAAGAACGCCGTGACCGGCACATCGACGAAGCGCGGATACTGATTGTCGGGGAAGTAGTAGCCGCGCGTCCAGCAGGTGGCGTTGGCCGCGCTCGTGCTCACCGTGTAGGAGATGGCGACCTTGCCGCTGTCCGGCAGGATGTCCTGGTGCACGCGGGCGCCGTACACCGTGGAGTACCTGGGGTTGGTCTGGGTCTCCGGAGGGGTGTAGAGGTCGACCTGGTTGGATGTCGTGAACCCCCACGGCGTAGCGGAAGGCACTGCGACGATCTTCCCCGGTGCCTGGGACGCGGGCGTGTGGTACACCAGCCAGAACCGGCCGTTGAGACGGATGACGCTGAAGTCGATCTCGCTCTTCGGCTGAAGCGGCTGCGCGGCCGAGCACGAGTCCACCCATCGGGCGGATCCGTCGCTCGCCGTACCGCCGTAATAGCGCCAGTAAGCCTGGTCGACGAGGTCCAGGGAGCCGCCGGTGGGGATGCGAGCGAGGAACAAGGACTTCTCGGCGTGGGCTCCGTCACCCTCCCAGCCGTAGATGTAGGTGTACCCATTGTCATCGACCAGGGATGCGCCCCAGATGATCGGGTGAGGTGGCCGGGCGCTGCAGTCCTGTAGATTGGACGGGGTCACCTCGAGGATGTTGTCGGCCTCCAGGTCGTTGATCCTGAGGCTTGCGTAGGCACCGCGGGTGTCGTCGTCCCCGATTCCCTGGTAGTAGAACTTGATCACTTCGCTGCCGGAGACGACCTTCGCGTCGCCCGTCCAGTACTGCCCTCCCTCGCCCACGGGGGTCTTCGCGTACCGGGACCAGAAGTCGGTGCTGGGATCGGTCTCCTTGCAGGTGCTGCCCCCGGTTATGGTGCGCAACGCCGAGCCATCCTGCAGCACGATGGAATTGCGGAGGTAACTGGTCTGGTCCCTGGTTCCCCGCTTGGCCGGGTCGCCGAGGAAGGTGTCGGAGAAGAACCACGCTCGCTTCCCGCTGGGCAGAAGCGTCGACTGAACCGCGTCGCCGCCGCTCCAGTCGGCGCAGTGGGCGGAGGTCGCCCGGTTGGTCCACATGGCGTCGAGCGCGGTGTCCGGACGGGCCATACCCTCGTCGGTCATGGTCGCGGTCCAGCCCACCGGTGCCGCGTTCATCTGGTCCGCGGCGGAACCGGAACCTCCCACCACGTCCGTCCGTGTCGCGATCAGCGTTGCGGTCTCACCTGGAGCCAGGGCGATGCTGACCCGCCCCGTGCTGTCAGGCCGGCTCCACCGCGAGGGGATGGAAGACGGGACGCCTCCGACGGTGGGCCAGGTCACCAGCAGGTAGCGGACGTCGACGCGCGGCAGCGTCTGAGCCGCGAGCTGCAGGGTCAACCTGCTCTGGCCGCTCGACGGTCCGGTGAACTCCAGGTAAGCCGTGCCGCCTGGATACACCTGGACTGAGCCGTCGGCTGAGTCTCCCCAGGCCATGGTGCGTTCGGCCGCCCGTTTCGGCCGCCCATTCCAGCTTCCCAGCAGCGACTTCCACTGACCCGGGGCGTGGGCGTCGCGGTATCCGACCGCGGCCCCGACGAACTTGCTCAGGTCGCCGCTGTCGACGGCCAACCGGTAGTTGGCCAGGGAGAACCCCTGGAACAGGTCCGGCATATAGCGGCCGTACCCCTGGACGACCTGCTCTATCGCGCTGATCGGGTCGTCGAGGGGGATCTCCTCCCAGGTGTGCCGGACGAAGTCCGTATCGGTCTGCTCCGTCAGGTACTGGGCCAGGACGAAGGCTCCGTACTGCCGTTTGTGCTCCTGCCAGGGCCAGGTGCTCGCGTTGACCGCGTTCTCCGGGTCGCCGAGAAACAGCGGAAGGGCCACGCTGTATATGTCCCAGCCCGGGGCGGTCGGGTTGACCTGTGTGTACATCCGGTGGGTGGCCCATTCCGCCGTCGCCTCCATCCACCAGTTAACCGAAGGCAGGTCGGCGATGACCTGGAGGAGGGGCAGGAACGCGTACTGGGACACATGAAACAGTTCGTGATAGGCAAGATAGGTGTATCTCTGGATACCGGGGTCCGAAGGAAGGACGATGATCGCGCCGTCTTCGAGGCTGTCGCCGAAGGGCAGCGTCAGACCTGGGTTCTGGTTTTCGTCGAAGCCGAAGAAGATGCTGACCTCGTCCTCCGGCCAGCCGTATCCCCACGACTCGTACGCGTTCCACGCCGCGGTCAGCGAGTTCACGAACGTGTCGATGGCGTCGGGCGAGCCGTTGCCGTTCGTATCGACGGCCGGTACGCCGTCGAGCGGTTTGAGCCCGTCGACTCGATAGTAGATGTTGACCTGCCGCGACAGCGAGAGCGTTCTCTTGCAGTCGAAGTCGTGGAACAGGTAGTTGTAATCCCCGGCGTCGCACTCCGGCCACGAGGCGGCCTGCAGCGAATTGTGGGGAGGGGTGCTCGATGGAGCATCGGCGAGCACCGACAGCTTCGCCTTCGCGATGGCCTCGTCCGTAGCCGGGGATGCCTGGTCGCGTAGCGAAAGCGCATATCCCAGCGCGAGGCCGGTCGAAGGGGGAAGATCTCCGGATGGGCGGTACTTCTCCGGCAGGCTGTCCGGCCTCGCGATGCGCCGCAGGGACAGATCGATGTAGTCGTCCACGGACATCTTGTGTTTCGACCACGCCTGGGTGATCGGGTCCGCACGGCCGAAGTCGGGCCGCTCTCTGACCCGCTTCTTCTGTACTTCGCTCTCCTGACGCTCGACGCGGTGATACGGCCTCGGATCGTCCCGCACGGAGGTGCCCTCAACGGAGAGGATGGCCGACCGGGCGGTCGATTTCGCCGTGGCGCTCGCCCCGGGCGAGGTGGGCGGCAGCCAGATGGCGGCCGAGAGCGCCACCAAGCCGATGGCCAGCGCCTTCCGCCCTGACCCAAAGCAGTGCGATTTCATGATCTACACCTCTGTCCCGAGGGGGCATTACGGGCAGGAAGCCGGTGCGAACGCCACGGCGTCGAAGACCACGCTCTCGTCCCCGACGCCATTGCCGTTGAGGGTGCTCAGCGAGACCTTCGCCGTGCCGGAGAAGGCGAAGACGCCGAGGGACACCCAGCGGTTCGCCTGCTGGCCCGGGTTCGCCTTGACGGGACGCTGACTGATCACCCGTGGCCTGATGCCCTGGCTTGTGTGCACGTCGTACCGGGCCTGCTTGGTGTATCCGTAGTGATCGGGTAGATGAACGAGGACCTCTCTAAGCCCGTTGACCTGCTGGTCCAGGGTCCAGGTGCCGATGACCCGCATGACCATGCCGTTGTGGGCGGCGTTACGTGCGTACGCGAACCACTGATGTCCGCCGAAACCGTTGCCGAGTTGCTGGAAATCGGCCTTCGCCGGCACTTCGCCGGCGGCGTCCTTCCCGAACTCCAGGGAGAAGGTCCCCGAGTTCGTCCATCCCGTGTTGTCGCAGCCACCGCGGACTGCGGGAACCGAACGGGGAACGTCGTCCACGATGAGGGCGCCTGGCGGCAGTCCAAGGGTCTGGCAGGGGTACCAGTAGTCGCGAGGTTCTTCTCGTTCGGTCGACGCCCAGGAGGGGTCCGAATATCGGATCGTGCCCTCGTTGCCGCACTGGGCCGCGCAGTCGGCCTTCCACAGTTTCGGCAGATGCCACCAGCATTTGAAATCGGCCCGCAGGCAGGTGCCGCCCGTACTGGCCGCCGGGTTCTCGTAGTTGGTCGTGCCGGGCCGGCAGTCATTGTGCGCCGTACCGCTACCCGGGGACGGGACGCAGAAGGCGTTCAGGTCCACGGCGAAGAAGTTCGCCTTCTGGATCACCGGGACCACGGCGGAACGGTAGTCGGTGTGGTTCCACCACGCCGCGTTGTAGCCGGCCTGTTCCTGCATCTTGCCGGCGGCGGTGTCGTAGTAGCTCTTGGTGATGGGCCACGCCGCCCAGCCCAGGACCTTCTCCTGGTAGGGCCAGTACTGTGGTGTCGCCGCGTCCGCGTAGGTGTTCCCGTCCAGGAACGGGTGACGTCCCGGCCGCCAGTAGGAACTGGACGGATTGTTGGTCCATCCGAGTCCCCAGGCACCGTTGTTGGGCTGGCCGTTGGCGTCGTTGCCGCCGGCCTCCGCCTTGGGATGCCAGCCCGAGTTGTAGGCCCAGATCGCGAAGTACCAGCTCTCCAGTTTCGACGAACTGCCGTTGTTCGCGATCACCTGCCCGCCGGTGTCGTTCCAGATCTGGTTCCACTTCTGGGTCAGCGTCCGCAGTCCCGCGGCGATGTTGGTCACGTAGTCGAGGGCCACGGCCTTCTGCTTCTCCGGCGGAAGGGCCGTCTCCCTGGGCCGTTCCGAGCCTGCCTTGCGCATGCCGTCGGTCTGCTGGGAGATGCCGTAGCCGCAGTCCGCCTTGGAGAAGTCGATCGCCCAGTCGTTGGAGGGATCGCTGTCGTAGATGTCGACCCCGTAGTAGTTGCCGACCAGAGGATTCCCCGTCTCACCCTCCAACACCCTGCGCTGGGCCTGCCAGAGGTTGGACTCCTGGGCGAGGATGCCGAGCATGATGTTCGTCGGGACCCTGCCTCCGCCCTGAAGGTCCTCAGCAGGGAACATCGCCTGCGGCGACCACGCCGGCAGCCCGGATCCCTTCCAGCCCGCGGGCCGGATCAGCGTCAACCGCTTCTGCACCAGTTGGTCGACCGCCCACTCCACTTGACGCCAGTGAGGCTGGTAGGTCTGCATCCGGGAGTCGTTGCGCGGCACCGCGCACGTGTGTCCGGCGTCGACCGGATCCTCAGCCGCCGCGCTCACTCCGGGGCTACTCCTCCCAGCCGGGGCCTGCCGCGCCACGGCGGCGAGTCGGGGGTTCACGAGGCTGCCCGTGTCGATCTCCGGGGCCCGCCTCGCCCGCACGGCGACCTCGAAGGCCGGCTTGGCCTTGGTCGCCGGGACCTCGGTCGTCACGTCGATCGGCTCGGCCTCTACGGGATCTCCGCTCACGCCGGAGATGCCGGGGTCCCGTGGGTCGCCGCCGGGACCCGCCTTCAGGCCGCGTCGCGCCGCGCCCGTGACGACTAGTTGGCCCTCGGAGGAGACCTGACCGGTGGCGGAAGCGGCAAGGACGGCGACCGTGCTGGGCAGATTCCGGACGTTCTGCGCCTCGCCGACGACGAACACCCGGCCCGATGTCCCCGCCCGGACGGACAGCTCCCCGAGATCGCCCGTGGCCAGGTCCTGGGTCTTGCCGCCGCGGTGGTAGCGGACGGTCACACGGCCCGCACTCTCCTGCGCGAAGGCCACTCCGGCCCGGTCGTCCACCCGGATGTCGAAGGGCACAGAGCTCGTTCGGGCGAGGGTCGTCATCTTGCCGGAGCGGGAGACCGAGACAAGGGCGTTGCCCCGGGCCCCCACGTACCCCTCGCCGTATGGGACCGCCGAGGTGATCTGCCCCTGGATCACCAGGGGGTCCTCGACCTTGCCCGTTCCCGCCTTGACCCGTAGAAGGCGGCTGGTGCGGTGGTTCTCGTCGGCGCCCTGGGTGAGCGCGACGACGTCGTCCGGTCCGCAGCCCGGATTGAAGTACGCCAGAGTGACCTGGTCGTGAAGTTTGGTCACGGCTCCGGTGCGGACGTCGATGACCGCCGCGAATGCCCCCCGCGCGAAGAGCTCGGACCGGTTGGTGAAGTGGCGCGGCGCGTAGACGGCCATCACCCGGCTGCCCGACCCGGTGAGGCAGGCGTTACCGATCCACTGGTCGGTGTCCATGCCGGGCTCGTTCAGCGTTGCGAGGGTCCGCCACTGGTAGCCCTTGCCGGCCTCGGCGACGAGGAGATGGAATCCGGTGGCATCCCCCGCCGTCGCCAGCGCGAGGTCCTTGGACGTCCGCCATCCGCGCGCCAGAACCGAGTCCCGTTTCCCGCTGTCGACCGACGAAAGCCGGTCGTCGATGGTCCGGACGTACCCAGCCGACGCGCCGGTCGCGGCCTTGGGCCGTTCCGGCGTGGCCGGATCTGCCCCCAGCGCAGGGGAGAGGTTCGCCGTCGCGAGCACGGGGACGACCAGGAGTGCGACTAATCGAGTGGTGAACCGGTAGCCGAAAAGGTACACGCTGTTCCCTTCCTCGCGGATACAGGTCCTCGGCCGGTCCATCACATGAGGTGGCGGCACGGCATGGGAGGACGTCCGGACGCCTCACCTCCGTGAGCCGCCGGCGGAGAAGGCCGGAGATCCGGCCCTCTCCTGTGCGGGTGGGTGATGGCTGGTGTCAGTCGCCGAGCAGCTTCCTGGCGTTGGCCAACTTGATCTGCAGATTCGACTGGAATTTCTTCAGGTCATCGCCCCGGGCGTCGATGGCTCTCTGCTGCTCCTCGGTTTCGGCGGCGACGCGCACTCCGAGGTAGTTCACCTCGAGCTTGCAGTTCATGTCGGCGGTGGCGGTGGCCTTCTCCTTGTCCGAGAGCGCGCCGCCATCGCGCCGGCTGCGCCACTGCGGGTCCTCCCACGCCGCCGCAGGAGTGCTGTAGTCGTAACCGGCCCTCTTCATGCAGGCGCTCCACTGCGCCGTGACTTCGGCCACTCTGGGGTCGTCCTCGGCGCGCTGGAAGGCCTGCCCCTCCAACTGGGTGATCAGCCATTCGTCGTCCGCGGCGACTCCGCGGGTGACGGTCTGCCTGGCCGCGCCGAGACAGCCTCCTTCCGGCACCTGACGGCCCTTGTAGAGGCCCTGTCCCTTGCCCGTGTAGACGCTCTCCTCCTCGGGGCTGATCTTCGAGGAGTTGGTGCTGGACGAAGCGGACGGTGGCTTGGCGCTCAGTTCCGCGTCCGGCGCGCCGGCATATCCGTACTGGGCGGCCTTGGCGGGATCGATGAACAGGTAGCGCCGGTCCTTCGGGAAAGGCGCCGTCTCGCTATGAATCCGCTTCTTCGTGTAGTTCATGAACCCGAAGCCGTTCATGCAGGAGGCGAGGGAGTGACGCACCGCACTCGTCAGGTCCGCCATCTGCTCACCGGTGGGCTTGTACGCGTCAAGCGGTAGTACCGTGGCCTGAGTCGTCAAAAGGCGGGGGATCTGGACGGACGCCTCGGCTTCCGCCCCGGCCTGCACGGACATGGTCGCCTGCCCGGCGCCGCACGCAGCCAGCGAGGCAGAGGAAAGCAGCACGAGTGCGACTCGGTGCCACCTGGTCCCGTTAGGATTGCTCATCGTAACCACTGCTCCGTTGCTATCTATATCGCGGAAATCGGCCATGCGGGGGATCAGCCGCAGCTCCAGGTGAGGGAGCTCGCCTTGTTGTCGAAGCCGAGGTTGACCAGGTTGGGGATGGCGCCGTTCGGATACACGTTGATATGCCCGCCGCCCCAACCGACATATTGCCAGAGCGTCGCGGTGCAGCCGGGATCGAAATTCCTGACAGAGCTGGTGCGGTTGTCGACGATCTCGGCCGCCTTGTAGTAGGTGGCGCCGCCCCAGAACCAGAAGTTGTCGTCGGTGAAGTCGTAGTCACCGTTGTAGTAATCCGCCTGCTCGTCGATGTAGTTGGCGAGCCGGTACACGCACACCTCGTACTGCGTGCACCACCCGTCGGCGTCCGGGTTCGCCACCGCGGGAGCGGCGGAGACCAGCTGCGTTGTGACGAGCAGGCCCAGGACGGTGGCGAGACTCGACAACGGCCTTCTGATGCGGATTCTCATGATTCACCTTCTGTAGCGTTGCCGGTGGCACTCACCCGGTCGACCCGTTCGTGCACTCCGTCCATCCGGTCCACTTGTAGTGCGAGCTGAGCCTGTTGTCCCATGTGCCGATGTTGCTCCACGACTGCTGGATGTTGCCCATCGTGAAGCCGTACCCGCCCCACTCGGCGTCGGTGTAGAACCACCACTCGCAATAGCCCTCGTAATTGACGATGGAGGTCGCCTGGTCATTGATGTTGGTGCTCGTCGGTACGCCGGCGGACGAATAGAAGACATCGGCGGCGGACGTGTAATTTCTGTCGCTTCTCGTGAAGTCGAGCATGCCGCCCGTGAAGTTGGCCAGACGGTAGAGGCAAACGTCTCCGTCTTCGATCGCGTAATTACACGTACCGTCATGGCCCGCGCTGGCGGGCGGCGCCACGATCACCAGCGTGGCAACGCCCAAGGCGAGAGCCAGGGCGGCCCTCCTGGCGGATTTTCCGGCAGACAAGATGACCCCTTTTCGGTCCGCAGGCCGAGCAGGCCTGCCTGAACTGGCGTGTGCTCGGAGGTTCTCATCATGTTCTGGGTGAAACTCGCGTGCGAATCCTGAAATGGAATGGGCATGCCCCCGGGGTCGTGAGAGCCACAGGACGACGTGCCGTGGTCGGACGTGCGGGGGATCGGCGTGCGAAAGCGAGTATCAACGACCTGAGTACAGGCCGAATACATGCCGGGTACACGTCCTGGTACCGCGCGGCGGATCGGGTGGCACTGATTTCGTGCGTCGACCGGCTCAGTCGGCGAGGAGGATGCGTTTGCGCAGGAGGCCGGGGTTGGCTCGGCCGTACATCTGCCGCTTGAGCATCTTGATGCGGTTGACGTGGCCTTCGACCTTGCCCGAGCTGTGGCGCAGGGTCAGGCCGGCTTTGGCGGCGTCGAAGTCACGTCGGAGTCCTGCGGCAAGCCTGGCTGTGTCCCCCCAACGAAGTGATCGGTGGTCGCTGTTGTTCGGTCGCTGGTCGGCGCGGGCAAGCCTGCCTGTTGCTGGGTGTCTCCGCCCTTCTTGGCCTGTCCGGAAACGGGCCATCGCGGCCGGGCTCCCGGCGCGAGACACAGGCGTACTCCCCGGAAATTGGCGCTACCGAATCACATTGATATCTGTAAATATCGGTTCGGACGGTGCTTGAAGTGGCGCTTCGTGTCATGTGACGACAGGTCGGCTGGTGCGGTGCAGCAGGACGTCATGCGGTATGTCATGTCAAGGGGAGGCCTAACGTGCGTGACTCGTCAGTCCGTCTCGACCGGATCGGTGATTCTTGGTGAGCCCGGCGTTGCCTCGCCGGGCGCTGGCCGAGTTTGTGGGCACGCTGCTGCTGGTGACGGTGGTGGTCGGGTCGGGGATCATGGGGCAGGAGCTTTCGCCCGACGACGTAGGACTCCAGTTGCTGGAGAACTCGATGGCGACGGTCTTCGGGCTCGGGGTGTTGATCCTCATTCTCGGCCCGATCTCCGGGGCGCACTTCAACCCGGTGGTCACGCTGGCCGACTGGTGGGTGCACCGCAAGCTTTCGCTCTCCGACGTGGTGGTCTACGCCGCCGCCCAGATCGCCGGCGCCATCAGTGGGGCCGTGCTGGCCAACGCGATGTTCGGCAAGGCCGCCGTCAGCTGGTCCACGCACGACCGTTCGGCCGGGAACCTGCTGCTCGGCGAGGTGGTCGCCACGGCGGGGCTGGTGCTCGTCATCTTCCTGCTGGTCCGCGCGGACAACGCCCGCCTGGCGCCGGTCGCGGTCGCCTCCTACATCGGCGCGGCGTACTGGTTCACGTCGTCGACCAGCTTCGCGAACCCGGCCGTGACCATCGGCCGGGCCTTCTCCGACACCTTCGCCGGGATCGCCCCGTCCTCGGTGCCGGGGTTCGTCGTCGTCCAACTGATCGGCGGCGTGATCGGTCTCGCCCTGGTCGCCGGGTTGTACGGCCGGGATCCGGGTGCGGTGACGACGGGACGTGTGGACGCAGACCCACTGCTCGCCGATCGCACGCTGTGATCCGGCGGAATCAGCCGACATATCTCACGGCGTAATTACGAAAAGTATCGTAATGGTCACGTAACATAAGCCATGTGCACGAATAGGCAATCTTGTCAAGACTCTTGACCATTGCCGTCGGTCCAATTTAATGTGCACTCGTCGGCTACATCGATAGTTATCAATGTAGTTCACCTGGTCGAGATGGGGGGCGCTCTGTGGGAGGAAGGGAGCGCACCGCATCCTCCACCGCATCGCGTTCGACTCCGGCGGTGGACGCCGCTGCCGGCTGGCGGGGGTCGTACGTCTGGGCGACGCTCATCGGCCTGGCCATCGGCGTGCTGCTCTGCGTCCTCAACGTGCTGGTCCTGTTCCGTACGGGGACGTCCTTCGGAGGGTCGGCGCTGGTGGCCGCGCTGGGCGCGGCGCTGCTCCGGGTGGCGGGGGCGCTCAGCTGGCAGGGCCTCTTCGTCGTCTTCTCCATCGCGTCCAGCGGATACATGGCGACGGCCGCGCTGGACACCGGCATCGGAGCCGTCGTCCTGCGGGCCGGTGAGTTGCCGGCCTGGGGCTTCCTGGTGGTGCTGGCGATGGCCGCGAACGCCCTGGGGATCTTCCTCGGCGGGCTCGTCGCGCGGACGCTGGTGGTCGCCGAGAGGCTGCCCTACCCGACCCTGAAGCCGGCCATCACCCTGATGGCGTCGCTCAGCAGCCCCAAGGACGGGGAGAGCGACCGGCTCGGCCGCATGCTCCCCATCGCCGCCGGCGTGGGCGCCGCGTCGGCCCTGGGGGTCGCCCTGTGGGGGCACGACGTCACGCCGGAGGTCACGGGCACCCACCTGGCCCTGGCCCTCTCGCCGCTGCTGTACGGGGTCGGGTTCCTCATCGGCCCGCGCGCGTGCGCGTGGCTGGCGGCAGGCGCGGCGTACACCGTCGTCGTGTGGGCGGTCCAGGACGGCACGGCGGGCCGGTCCGTGGCCTACACCGACCATCTGTCCTATCCCTGGGTGCTCGCCGCCGGTGTGGGCCTCATCCTCGGCTACTCCGTCGCCTCGATCGCCCGGGTCCGCGGGCCGCTGGCGCGTTCCCTCCAGGGGGGCCGCCTGCTCCCGGGCCGTACGCGGTGGCTCGCCGTCGCCGTCCTCGTGGGAACGGCGCTCCTGGCGCTGGTCTACCCGTCTCTCCTGCGCTACCTCGGTTACGGCCTGCTCGGCGTCGTGCTGCTCGCCGTGATGACCGTGTTCCTCACCCGGGCCGGCGGTGAGATCGGGCTGGTGCCGTTGTCCCCGGCGCTCTACTTCAGCGTCGTGGCCTTCGCCATATCGGGCGCGGACCAGACGGCGGCGTTGCTCATGGCGTCGACCATCTGCTGCGCGGCCCTCGCCGCCGTCTACTTCACCTACTCGGTGAAGGTCGCGCACGACCGTCCCGAGGGCCTGTCCGAGCCGCCCAGGCGGCTGACGGGCTGGACGCAACTGGCGGGCGGCCTGGCCGGCGCCGTGGTCGGCGTCCTGGTGATCGCGGTGCTCAGCCGCGCTGGTGTGCTCGGAGGACGTTCCTTCCCCGCCCCCGTGGCCACCGCGGTCCAGTTCGTGGACGCCACCGTCCGGGGATCGGCCGAATACCCCGCCACCGTGGCCCTCGCGCTGGCCGTCTCGGGCCCGGTGGGCCTGGGCCTGGCCTTCACCTCGGCCATGCCCACGATGATCGGCCTCGGGGTGCTGCTTCCCCCCGCCTACTCGCTGACCCTCGCCGCCGGAGGCCTGACCCAGTGGCTGCTCACCCGCCGCAACCCCGGCCGGCGCAGCGCCACCGAGATCGTCGCCTCCGGGCTGATCATCGGCGAGGGCCTGATCACCGTGGCGGTGCTCATCGTGCGGGAGGTCCTGCGGTGACCCGCCACCTGGGGCACGCGCCCCACCAACGACTCTCCCCGCCGCGTCGCGCCGGGGAGCGGGCCGGAGAGCGCGGCAGAGATCACAGTGGAGGAGGTGATACCTATGATCGCCATTTCCATGATCGAGAACGCCGAAGTGTCCGAGAAGCAGACCGACTGCTGCACCGCCATGCGCGGCCGGAAGAACCTCGACGTCGTGACCAGCATCATGGCCAACGACCCCGACGGCTGCGAGTGACCGTGGCCGCCGGACCGTACGGCAGAGGTATCCCCTGCCGCGCCCTCCAATTCCCGGCCCACCCCCTCACCCACCCCCCGGCGGCATCACGGACACCGTTTCTGGGAGACACACCATGCTTGTGAGCCCGAACACCGTCACCTTCTCGGTGGAGCTCCCCGAGGGCACCCTGGACCCGGCCTATCTCGACGAGAGCGGCAAGGTGAGCGTCCTCGCCAACGCGGTGTCCGGATCGATGGACATCGTCACCCCCGCCGAGGTCGCCGTGCTCGAACGGGTCCGCGCCGGAGACGATGCCGTCGACCGTGAGCTCGTGGCCGGCCTGCTGGAGCGCGGGTACGTCTGCACCGACCCGGTCGAGGAGGAGGCGCGCTACCGCGCCATCGTCGACGGCTACTTCCAGGCGATCCAGGAAGCGCCGTTCCAGTTCATGTTCATCCCGTCGTTCGTGTGCAACCTGGCGTGCCCGTACTGCTTCGAGGGCGAGCTGACGACCAAGAGCCCGCGCATGGACGAGGAGATGATCGAGGCCGCGTTCGACACCATCCCGGAGATCCAGGACCGGCACCAGAACTCCGGCCCGCCGTACATCACCCTGTTCGGCGGGGAACCGCTGCTGGACACCGCGTACCAGCGCGGCGCCGTCGAGCAGATCCTGCGCGGCTCCTACGATCGCGGTTACCCGGTCACCGCGATCACCAACGGCGTGGCGCTGGACGCGTACGTGCCGATGCTGCTCAAGTACGGCTGCGAGGAGGTCCAGGTCAGCCTGGACGGCACGCCGAGGACCCACGACACCCGGCGGGTGTTCCGCAACGGCAAGCCGACGTTCGAGCTCATCGAGCGCAGCATCGACGTGGCCGCGGAGGCCGGCATCCGCGTGCTGATCCGGGTGCTCGTCGACGAGGACAGCGTGGACGACATGCCGCGCTTCGCGGAGTTCGCGCAGGCCAAGGGGTGGCTCGACCACCCGAAGATCCGCCTGTTCAACGGCTTCACCAAGGCCACCACGTTCCTGTACGTGACCCCCGACCACCCCGAGGAGAAGCGCAAGCGCATGGTCCGGGGGGACGTCAAGGCCGGGCTCCAGGAGGCCTTCTGGCAAATGGTGCAGCAGAACCCCCTGGTGGACCGCATGCTGCAGCCCGACCTGGCCCGCATCAGGTCGGCCGTCCTGGAGGGCGACCGGCTGCGGCCCAACCTCCAGGGGTGCAGCGCCGGCACGAGCGTCGTCGCCTTCGACCCCAACGGCAAGATCTACGGCTGCCCGGAGACCGTGGGCCGCCCCCAGCACGCCTGCGGGACGTTCTACCCCGAGTTCAGCTACGCGGCCGGCTATCGGGATCCCTGGCGGCACCGCCACGTGGACACCGTGCCCATGTGCCGCGACTGCAACGTGAAGTTGTTCTGCGGGGGCGGCGGCTGCCCCATCAAGGCGTGGGCGGCCAACGGCGGCGACTTCAACACCTGCTACTGCCCCAAGGTGTCCAGCATCACGACGCGTGTCGAGACCCAGTTGGCCTACCTGCTGCCCATGGCGCTGCGCCGGCGGCAGGAGCACGCGAACCGACCGGAAGGAGAAGAGGGAACGTGGGAGCAGATGACACGCGTGGGTTCGTTTCCCTGGATGAGCTGATCCGGCCGCGGACGGCGGCCGACACGGTCGCCGAGCCGGACGCCTGCGGATGCGCCCCGGCGACCGCGGACCAGGCGGCGGGCTGCTGCGCGGCCCCGGAAGCGGCCCCGGCCGACCAGGGTCCCGTTCCCGTCGAGACGCACGTCAAGAAGCGCTACGACGCGCTCGCGGTGCAGGGCACCAGCACGCTGTGCTGCTCTCCGACATCGGTGTACACCCCGGAGGAACTCGCCGAGATCCCCGAGTGGGTCCTGGAGCTGTCCAGCGGCTGCGGCTCTCCCATGAACGCGATCGGCCTGCGCCCCGGGCAGACGGTCGTGGACTTCGGCTGCGGCGCCGGCCTCGATCTGCTGATCGCCGCGCGCCGGGTGGGGGAGACGGGCCGGGTCATCGGCGTCGACGCGTCGATGCAGATGGTCAGGACGGCTCGCCGCGCGGCGAAGGAGATGGGGCTCAAGAACATCGACGTGCGGGTCGGCGACATCCGGCGCCCGCCGGTGCGCGAGGCCAGCGTGGACGTGGTGATGAGCAACTGCGTCCTCGGCATGTTCCCCGACAAGAAGGAAGTGCTCCACGCGGTCGCGGCGGTCCTGCGCCCGGGCGGGGTGGCGGTGATCTCCGACGTCGTGTACTCCGACGACGGCCCGCCCCCGGCGGACGTGGCGGCCGGCGAGTCCGCCGGTGCGGAGGACTTCGCCCGGTGCGTGGTGGGCATGACCGAGAGCGAGTACCGCGACCTGGTGCTCGGCGCGGGCTTCGGCAGCGTGGACATGCGCAGCGACGGGCTCGTCCCGTACCGCGACGGCGCGCAGGTCACCAGTGCCATGATCTTCGCCTACCGGGACGACAGCCCCGCGCAACCGTGCTGCTGACCGGCGGCTCGCCCGCGCTCTTCCGGGACGCCGGCCTGCGGGCGGACGACTACGCCGAGGTCCGTGTCGAACGCGCCAGGACCGTCGACCTGGTGTGGCGCGGCGACGGCCTGGAAAGCAGCGTGACCAGCCGTGACGAGGGGTGCTGTGCCCGGGTGATCGGCCGGTCGGGGTCGGCGTTCGCGTCGGGCACCGCCGTGGACGCCGGGCCGGTGCTGCGCAGGGCCGCGCGTGACGCCGCCGAGCTGGGATGCGCGGCGGGACGTCTCGCCGCACACCGGCCCTACCGGGACGACCACCCTGGCGAGGCCGGTGAGCTCGCGGAGACGGTCGGCCTGGCGGAGAAGGTGGAACTGCTCGGCGCCTACCACGCGGCGGCGCTGGCGGCGCATCCCGGCGTCACCGGGGCGCTCGTCTACTACCGCGAGTCGGTCGCGGACGTGGAGCTGCTCACCAGTGAGGGGACCGGCGTCTCGTACCGGCGCAGGGACCTGACGCTGCAGATCACCGTCTACGCCGACGGCGGCGCCGCGAGGACCGCCGGCTCGGTGTCGGCCGGCAGCGGCGGCGACTTCTCCGTAGTGCGGGGCCTGGCCCCGGACGTGGAGGCCGCCGTCGCGACCGCCGTGGACCTGCGCGCCGCCCCCGTCGTGGCGCCCGGGGAGTACGACGTGGTCTGCGACGGCCCGCTGGCCGGCATCTGGGCCCACGAGACGATCGGGCATCTCGCCGAGGCCGACCACCACCTCGGGGACGCGCCTCTGCAACGGTCCCTGGCCCCCGGACGCCGGCTCGGCCCGTCCATGCTGACGATCACCGATCACCCTGGACGTCCCGGTGCGCGGGGATTCGTACCGGTGGACGACGAGGGCACGGCGGGGTCTGCGGTGGAGCTGCTGCGCGACGGTGTCGTCACCCGGCCCCGGCTGCACGACCGCTCCACCGCGGCGGCCTTCCGTGAGGAGCCCACCGGCAACGCCAGAGCCCTGAACTTCCGCCACCCGCCGCTGCCCCGGCTGCGGACGATCGCCATCGCCCCCGGCGCCGCGTCCGAGGAGGAGATGATCGGCGGTGTGGCGCGCGGGCTGCTGGCCCGGGGCGTGCTCGGCGGGCAGACCGACCGCGCCGGATTCACCTTCCTGCCGGCGGAGTGCCGGGAGATCCGCGACGGCGAGGTCCGCGGACGGGTCAGAGGCGTGGTGCTGTCCGGTGACGTGCTCGGTGCCTTCGCGGCCATCGACGCGATCGGCCGTGAGCAGTGGCGCGGCGACACCTCGGCGAGCTGCGGCAAGCAGGGCCAGAACGCGCTGCCGGTCAGCTCCTGGGCCCCCATGCTGCGATTGCGAGGCATACGTGTCACCTCTGGCTGACCGGCTGGAACAGGTCGGAGCGGAGGCCGCGGTCCGCGCCGACCACTGGGAGATCCTTGCCGTCGAGCGCGACGACACCGTGGTGGAGGTCGGCTCGGGCGTGCCCGACCTGGTCAGGTCCGCGCACGAGACGGCGCTGTGCCTGCGGGTGCACCGCCACGGCCGGGTGGGCACGGCCACCACGACCCGCCTCGACGACGTGCGGGGGCTGGTCGGCGAGGCCGTACGGAACGCGGCGCACGGGCCCCCGGCGTCACGCGACCCGGTCGTCGGGAGGACCGCCTCCCCCGAGGCCGCCGGGACGCCCGCCGCGGACCAGGGCACCCGATCCGTACGGCTCCTGGCCGAGCGGCTGGGCGCGCTGCAACGCTCGTCCGGGCTGACGGTGCACGGCACGGTGACCCGGACCGAACAGGCGGTGCACCGCGCGGCCCCGGACGGGCGGACCACGACCTCGGACCGGTTCTTCCACATCGCCGCGCTGGCGGAGGGGTCGGCCGTCCAGCTGCCCTGGACCGGCTGGACCCGGACGCCGGAGCTGCCCGCGGCGCTCTCCGCGTGGCTGGAGGCCGCGGCCGGCTGGGACGGGCTGCCCGCCGCCGACGCGCCCTCCGGCGACCACGACGTGCTGCTCGCGCCGTCCGCGGTGCACACCCTGCTCACCCCGCTGGTCACCGCGCTGAACGGCACCGCCGTCACCGCGGGCCGCTCGTTCGTCGCCGGGCGTCTCGGCGAGCCGTTCCTGCATCCCTCGATCGGCCTGCGCGACCATCCCTCGGAGCCGGCCACGCCGGACGAGGAGGGCACCGGCGGGCTGGCCTGGCCGGGCAGCGACGATGACGGCGTGCCGTGCGCGCCCCTCACGCTGGTCGAGCGGGGCGTCCCGGTCCGGGCCTACCACAGCGTCCGTACGGCGGCCGCGTGCGGGACGGCGCCCACCGGGCACGGGTTCCGGGGCAACGCGCTGCGCCGCACGGTGCTCAAGCCCGCCACGCCGGTGCTCAACGGCGCGACGCTGTCCGCCGGACCAGCCGACGCCGGTTCCTTCGACGACCTGCTGGCCGGCGTCCGCGAGGGGGTGCTCGTCGAGTCGCTGATGGGCGGGCACCAGCGCGCCGGCCTCTCACCGGTCGTCGAGGGCAGGCTGCGGCTCGGGTTCCTGATCAGGGACGGACGGGTGGCCGGGATCCTCCGGCAGCGACCGATCGCCCTGGACCTGCGTGAGGTGCTCGGCCGCCGCTTCCGCGCGGTCAGCGACCGCCGGTGGGCCGTGAGCAGGATCTGGTCGGGCCGTATGCCGTTCGTACTGGCCGGCGGGACATGACGCGAGGAGCGGCCGATGTATGACGTGATCGTGGTCGGCGGCGGCGTCACCGGGGCGGCGAGCGCCGCCCTGCTCGCGCGCGAGGGTCTGCGGGTCCTGGTGTGCGACCGCACCCGGCTGCCCGCCCCGGCCGTCTCCACCCACTTCTTCGGCCCGACGACGCTGTCCTTCCTGGACCGGCT
The DNA here is from genome assembly GCF_014161415.1 of Microbispora sp. H10885. Taxonomy (NCBI): domain Bacteria; kingdom Bacillati; phylum Actinomycetota; class Actinomycetes; order Streptosporangiales; family Streptosporangiaceae; genus Microbispora; species Microbispora sp. H10885. The sequence goes on from NZ_JABBWY010000003.1 coordinate 324,714, forward strand.
CGGCGTGCTGGACGAGGTGCTCGCCACCGGCGCGCCACCGCTCCGGCGCTGGCACCTGGAGGTCGAGGGCGGCTACTACGGGGCGCCCATGCTGCCCCGCTCGCCGTACCACTACAACCTGTGCGTACGCCGGGAGACCCTCAGCGGGGTCCTGCTGCGCGCCGCGAGCCGGCACGGGGCCGAGATCAGGGAGCGCAGCCCGGTCCGGTCCCTGCGCCGGGACGGTGACCAGGTCATCGGGATCGAGGGCGCGGGGTGGTCGGAGAAGGCCAGGATCGTCGTGGGGGCGGACGGGCGGGGATCTCCGACCGCCCGTCAGGCCGGTGCGGCCACGACCTTCGACGCGGGAGCCATGCGCTGCACGTTCCACGCCTACTGGGAGGGCGTCGTCCCGCTGCCCTCGCCCGCGCTGGAGCTGTGGCACGACAGCGGACGCGTGCTCCAGGTCGGCCCGTGCGACGGCGGGCGGTGGGTGGTCATGCTGTCGGCGCCCATGGGGGAGTACGCGGCGATCCGGGGAGACGAGGGGTACGAGCGCCTGCTCCGGTCGATCCCCGCGATGGCGGACCGGTTGCGTGCGGCACGGCGCGTCTCGCCCGTGTACGCGTCCAAGAGCCTGCGGAACTTCCACCGCGAGCCGGCGGGGCCGGGCTGGCGGCTGGCGGGCGACGCCTACTGCCACAAGGACCCGCTGTTCGGCGCGGGCATCACCGACGCCTGCGCGGCGGCGGAGACGCTCGCCGCCACGGTGCCGCTCGCGGTGGACGGCGACACTCCGCAGGCCCGGGAGAGCTACGCGACCGTCCTGGACGAGCGCGTCGGGCGCAAGGTCCGCGCGGGTCTCGCGGGGCTGCGCATCGATCCGCCGGAGCCCGGCCAGCTCGCCTGGATCCGCGGCGTGCTGGCCCATCCCGGGCTGGCGCTGGAGATGACCCGCCGCTGCTCGGAGCTGTTCGCCGGGCTCCCCGAGGACCGGCGTGACTTCTGGCAGAAGGTCGCCGACGGCGCCTCGGAGGTGCTCGGCCTGCCCCCGGCGGCCTCCGTGGACCCGTCGTGACCACCGTCCCCGGCTACCTGGCCGGTCACGTCGAAGACCTCGCGGCGCTCCAGGCCCGGGTCGCCCACGCCCGCTGGCTGGCCGCGACGGGGCAGGGCGACGATCCTCCGGCCCTGCCGGAAAGCGGGCTCAGCCGGCTGACCGACGGCGGGGTCGTCCTCCTGGCCCTGGAGCACGGCGACCTGCACTACGCGGGGGAGCTGGTCCTCTGGTACTTCCGCGTCCGGCTGACGGAGGCGACCGCGCGGCTGCGGCTGCTCCAGCGCACCGTCACCGCCGAGGCCGGCGGCAGGACGCTCACCCACGGGGAGCTCGTCGCCCTCTCGCGGACCGTCACCGACGAACGGCGGCGCGCCGAGGTCCGGGCCGCCCTGGCGGACGTCGGGGAGCGGCTGCGCGAGGGCCGGCGGCGCTGGCTCGACGCGTACGCCGAGGCGCGGGCCGAGCTGGGGTTCCCGACGCACGCCGCGCTGGTGCGGGCGCTGCACCCCGAGGTGGACCGGTTCGTCGCCCACGCCCGGAACTGGCTGGACGCCACCCGGGCCGAGTTCCTCAGGCGATGGGACGACTGGCGGGCCCGCGACGCCATCTCGACGCCGTCCATGGGGGACGCCCGCCTCGTCGCCGCACGCGCCGTCCTGCCCGAGGGCGCCGGCGGCGCCCTCGACGGCGTCCGCTCCACCATGCGCGAGTGGGGTTTCGGCGGATGCCTGGAACGCGTCGTCGTCGACGACGTCGCACGGCCCGGCAAGTCGGGCACGGCGTTCTGCTCGCCGGTCGCGCCGCCGGCCGACGTGCGGGTGTCCGTCACGCCGGGCACGACGCTGGGCCACCACGCCACGCTTCTGCACGAGTTCGGGCACGCGCTGCACTTCACCGCAGGCGTCCGGCACCCCGCCGACCTGTGGCGCACGCACCCGGCGCTGACCGAGGCGTTCGGTTTCACCCTGGAACGGGTCGTCCGGCGGCCGGACTGGCAGCGGCGCCACCTCGGCGTCACGGTGGACGCCGAGGCCGTGGAGCGCCTGGCCTTCGCGCGTGAGCACGTCCGGCGCCTCGTGGCGACCAGCCTCTGCTACGAGATGGCCGTGCACGACGGCCACCCGGACCCGGCCGCCGAGTACGTACGCTCGTACGAGCGGGAGTTCGGCGTCGCGGTGGATGGGGGGGCCGTGTGGGATCGGCTGCAGACCTACCTGGAGGGCAAGCCCTGCTACCCGCTGCTGTATCACCAGGCGTTCATGCTGAGCGAGACGCTGTGGGACCAGCTGACCGGCCGGGCGGGGGAGCGGTGGTACGCGGGCCCGGACGCCGGGCCGGCCATGCGGGAGCTCTTCGAGTCCTTCGCCGCCGGTGCCGGCGCCGAGGAATGGCTGTCACCCGGCGGCGTCCCGCTCGGACAGGTTGACGGCGAGGGCGAGCTCGGCCCTGGCCGCGCCGGTCAGCCTGACGAACCGGTCATCGGAGGGCAGGCGGTCGATCATGCCGAGCGTGCGCCGTGAGACCGACCAGGAGGGGAACATCCGGACGGCGACCGTACGCGCCGGTTCCCGGTCTCCCGCGGCGGCCAGCAGCGGGGGGACGTCCTGCGCGTAGCGCCGCGCGAACGGCGTGAGCAGGTGACAGTGCGCGGGGTGGGCGAAGCCGTCGGCCAGCGCGCGGACCTGCGCGACGCTCCCGCTGCCCAGGATGGCCGTCCACGCCCGCTCCTTGGCCTCCGCGGTGGGCACCGACGCCCCGAGCCGCTCGGCGAGGCGGTCCTCCACGGTGGCGAAGGCGCCGGTGACGTCCTCCAGGGGCTCGCCATGCGCGACCAGGGACCGGGCGAGCCTGCGGCGTAACGCGTCGTCCACGTCGATCGGGGCCGCTCCGTGGAACCATTTCCGCACCGTGTCGACGTGACCGGCCGTCAGCGCCGCGTCCGCGATCGCCCGCGCCGCCGCCAGCCTCTGGTCCGCGTCGCCGTCCGGGCTGTCGACGACATGCAGCAGGTGGTCCACGTACGACGGCCAGCCGTGGGCGCGGGCCCAGCCCTGCTCGGTGTAGGCCGTCAGCACGGTGGAGACCCGGACGAGGAGCCGCTGGAACACGCCGATCTGCGTCTCCGCCGTCAGCCCGCCGAGGACCGTCGTCAGGAACCGCCGCGGCGGCAGCTCCCCGTGCCGGACCATGTCCCACGCCGCCGTCCAGCAGAGCGAGCGGGCCATGGGATCGGCCAGCCGGCCGATCCGGTGGACGACCTCCTCGGTGGAGCGCGGGTCCAGCACGATCCGGCAGTACGTCAGGTCGCCGTCGTTGGGCAGCACCAGCGCGCCGGAGCGGGCGCCGACGAGCGCGTCCACGCTCGTGCGCGGGCCGTCCGCGTCGAGTTCGTGCCTCCCCACCCGGACCAGATCGCCGTGGCGGTCCTCCGCGTAGACGCCCACCGCGAGACGGTGCGGCCTCGGCGACCCGTCCTGGAGCAGGTCGAAACGCGTGAAGCACCCGGCCTCGTCGACGTCGAAGTCGGCCCGCACCTCGGTGAGCCCGGCCGTCAGCAGCCAGGCGTCCGTCCAGGCGGTCAGGTCCCGGCCGCCCGCCTTCTCCAGGGCGCCGAGCATCTCGGCCCGGCCGGCGGTGCCGTGGGAGTGGTCCGCGAAGTAGCGCCGCATGCCCTCCAGGAACCCGTCCAGCCCCAGGCGCGCCACGAGCTGGCGCAGCACGCTCGCGCCCTTGTGGTAGGTCAGCGCGTCGAAGGCCGACCCGGCGGCGTCCACGTCGGGGACGCCGGTCACGACCGGGTGGGTGGCGGCCGACTGGTCCAGCAGGTACGCGTGCGCCTTCTTGCCGGCGGCGAAGTCGGCCCAGGCGTCGGCGTCGTCCGTGAGCCGGGTCAGCGCGTGGACGCCCGCCCAGGTGGCGAACGCCTCGCTCAGCCACAGGTCGTCCCACCAGCGCAGGGTGACGAGGTCGCCGAACCACTGGTGGGAGATCTCGTGGAAGATCATCTCGTCCCGGCGGCGGTGCGCGTACCGGGTCACCGCGCGGTCGAACACGAACGTCTCAGCCGCGAACACGCACGCGGCGTTCTCCATGGCTCCGAAGTTGAACTCGGGGACGAAGCACAGGTCGAGCTTCCGGAACGGATAGGGCGTCGCGAACGCCTCGGCGAAGAACGCCACCCCCGCCCCGAGCCGCTCCAGCAGCACGGCCGGGTCGAGGTGCGCCGCCAGGGAACGCCGGGAGTGCACCCCCAGGGGCACGCCGCCGCCCTGGTCCACCGTCCACGACGCCCACGGGCCGGCCGCCACCGCCACCACGTACGTGCTGATCGGCGGGGTCGGCGCGAACCTGTGGACGCCCGCCCCGGGCCAGTGATCGAGCGGAGCGTTGGACAGCACGGTCCAGCCGTCGGGAGCGGTCACGCTGATCGTGAAGGGCGCCTTGAGGTCGGGCTGGTCGAAGCAGGCGAACACCCGGGGAGCGTGGCCGGGCTGCAGGTGGCTGTACACGTACACCTGCCGATCGGCCGGGTCCGTGAACCGGTGCAGGCCCTCGCCGCCGGTGGAGAAGTCGTAGTCCGCCTCCACGGTCAGCTCGTTGACGGCCGCCAGATCGGGCAAGGGAATCCGTCCCGCGCCGTCGTACTCGACCGGCCGCCCGTTGAGCATTGCGGAACGCACTCGCCGGGGCAGGGCGTCCGCCCAGCTGGAGGCGCCCGGCCGGGCGCAGGTGAAGCGGATCGTGCTCCTGGACCGGAACACCGGTTCCCCGGTCCGGCTCAGGTCGACGTGGAGGTCGTAGGACCGCACGCGCAGCAGGGCGCCACGCTCCGTCGCCTCGGCGTGGGTCAGCGGGGGACGCGGTATGACGAGACCTCCTGCGCGGAAGGGTTGTCTAGACTCGTGGGTGATGCGGCCGGGTGACCCACGCCCGGGGCGCTTAGGGAGAGGACCCGATCGTCATGGCCGAGCACGACGAGCCCGTGCTGCTGCCGCATGAGGACCTTCCCACGGTCGAACCCGGTGTGCCCCGCCCGGCGCGGGTGACGGAGCCGCTGACCCAGGAACAGAGCATCACGCTCGCCGCGGGCTTCAAGGCGCTCGGCGACCCCGTACGGCTGCGGCTGCTCTCCCTCGTCGCCTCTCACCTCGACGGCGAGGCGTGCGTGTGCGACCTCGTCGGGGCGTTCGACCTCACCCAGCCGACCATCAGCCATCACCTCAGGGTTCTCCGGGACGCCGGGCTCGTCACGTCGACTCGCCGGGGCACCTGGGTCTACTACCGGGTCGTGCCCGAGGCGCTCACCGCACTCACGGGCATCATCGCCCTGCCTTCCGTCGCCACGAGATAGGCGATCCGGCGGGCGGCCGGTCACCGATGCCGTCATCGCGTAAATGATGCGCGAACAATTTCGCACACGAATAACTTCGTGACGATTGTAGCACCTGTATTGACGGTCATCAATACCCCTTTTTGGTATGGCCCCGCGGCATTGTTAATCATTTGTTGCCGGGCGTCAAGGATCTTGACCACGCGGAACGGAGGCTGTTAGCTGACTGCGGATGGCGGATCACTGAAACCACCTCGACTCCCTGTGACGCGAATACTCACTCGTGCCGTGCCATGCGGCGATATCTGTACGGAGCACCGTTACCAGAAGTGAGGCGAACGCCGGTTGATCACCTTCATGACCTTGAGCGGTTTTCTCGGGGCGGGCAAGACCACCACTCTCGTCGCGGTCGCGAAACATCTCCAGTCGCAGGGCCGCAAAGTCGCGGTCATCACCAACGACCAGGGAACCGAACTGGTGGACACCCAGCTCGCCAAGTCCGCGATCGCTGAGGCCGGCGAGGTCACGGGCGGATGTTTCTGCTGCCGGTTCGAAGACCTGCTGACCGTCGCGCAGCGCCTGGTCGACGGCCACCAGGTGGACACACTGCTCGCCGAGGCGGTGGGCAGTTGCACCGATCTGCAGGCCACCGTCATCCGGCCACTCAGCGCCCACTACGGTGAACGTTTCACGCCCGCCCCCCTCCTGGTTGTCGTCGAACCGGAAAGGCTTGACGCGCTCCGCACGTCGCTGCCGCTGGACGACACGGAGTCGGACATGTCCTATCTGTTCGGCAAGCAGTTACAGGAAGCCGACGTGATCGCGCTCAACAAGATCGACCTGCTCGACGCGGCGGAAGCCGCCGCCATCACCGCGGATCTGCGCGAGCGATACCCCACGGCCACCGTGCTCGGCTACTCCGCGAAAACCGGCGAGGGGCTGGACCAACTGGTGTCCCTCTGGCTCGGCTCGGAGCCCGTAGTGCGCGGCCTCGACATCGACTACGACCGCTACGCCAACGCCGAGGCAGCGCTGGCCTGGCTGAACCTCAGCTTCGACGTGACGGCGGTGGAGGGCTTCGACCCGGACGCCTGGGCCCGTGCGCTGCTGGAGCACCTGTCCGCGACCGCCGCCCGCAACGGCTGGATGATCGGCCACGTGAAGGTCAGCCTCGAGTCCGCCGGTGACCTGAGCAAGGTGAGCGTGACCGCCGGCGGTGCCGAGCCGACCGTGGACGCCGTCGCGGGGAGGATGTTCACCGGGGCGGAGGCACGGCTCAACGCCCGCGTCGCGTGCGAGCCCGCCGAGCTCGACGCCGCCGTGGCCGAGGCGGTGGAGGAGGTGTCCGCCGCCACCGGCACGTCGGCCGTGCAGAGCGCCGGCGTCCCGTCGTTCAAGCCCGGCTACCCGCGTCCCACCTACCGGATTCCCGCCGCGGCAGGATGAGATGGAAACGGGGGCGGCCGGGGTCCCCGCCGCCCCCACCTGCGCGTGAAGGAGGCCGCCGTGGCCCACGAGGAGATCGTCGACCGCTACTCCAGGTTCGCCAGGACCGCGATGACCGGCCGGCCCGGCGACGACCCCGCCTCAGCGGATGACTCCTCCTTCGAGGAGGGTTGCTTCGGCGCCGCCGGCTACGACGACACCGCCGCCCTGCCCGACGGCGCCCTGCGCGCCAGTCTGGGCTGCGGCAATCCCGTCGCCGTCGCCGACCTCCATGAGGGCGACGTCGTGCTCGACCTCGGCTCCGGCGGCGGAATCGACGTCCTGCTGTCCGCCCGCCGCGTCGGCCCCACCGGCAAGGTCTACGGCCTGGACGCCAGCCCCGACATGCTGAGCCTCGCCCGCGACAACGCCGCACAGGCCGGCGTGACCAACACCGAGTTCCTGCACGGCACCATCGAGCACGTCCCGCTGCCCGGCCGCACGGTCGACGTGGTCATCTCCAACTGCGTCATCAACCTGTCCGACGACAAGGCCGCCACCCTGACCGAGGCGTTCCGGGTCCTGCGCCCCGGCGGCCGCTTCGGCGTCAGCGACGTCGTCACCGAGGACTCCGTACCCGACCAGGACCTGCGCCGCCGCACCGAGACCCGCATCGGGTGCACGGCCGGCTCCCTGACCGTCGGCGAGTACCGCACCCTGCTCCTGGACGCCGGCTTCACCGGCATCACCATCACCCCGACCGCCGACCACGGCGACGGCGTCCACTCGGCCATCGTCAAGGCCGGCAAGCCGCCCGTCGCCCCCGGCTTCGAGATCCGCCCCATGCGGGCCGAGGACGCCGGCCAGGTCCTGAGCGTCTACCAGCTCGGCCTCGACACCGGCCACGCCAGCTTCGAGACCACCGCCCCGTCCTGGGAGACGTTCAGTTCCGCCCGCCTCGGCAACCTGCGTTACGTCGTCACCGACACCCGTACGGATCAGGTGGTGGCCTGGGTGGCCGCCTCCCGCGTCTCCGCCCGTCCCGTCTACGCCGGCGTCGTCGAACACAGCATCTACGTCCACCCCGGCTACGGTTCCCGGGGCCTGGGCCGGGCCCTCCTGAACGCCTTCGTCACCGCGAGCGAGGACGCCGGCGTCTGGACCATCCAATCGGGCGTATTCCCGGAGAACACGGCCAGTCTGGCGCTGCACCGGGCGGCCGGCTTCCGCGTCATCGGCACCCGCGAACGCGTCGGCCGCCATCACGGCGTCTGGCGCGACGTCCTCATGATCGAACGCCGCAGCCCCGCCGTCTGACGTCACCAGTGCGGAACCGGCGGCTGTCAAAGACTCGTGTGGCCGGCGGCCGCGACCGGTCCTCATCACCTGTCGCGGCCGCGCGGGTGTGGAGGTCGGTCACCGCCGTCAGCACCCGCCGTCAGCAGCCACCGGAGGAGGCGGGAGCGCCGATGGCGACCTGCAGCGTTGCCGGGGCGGCGCAGCAGCCGCCGGAGGCCTGCGCCGCGTCGGGCTGGTCGAACAGACCGGAGCCGCCGCACACCCCGGTCTCGGGCAGGACCAGTTCGACGCGTTCGGCGGCCTCGCGGTCGCCGGCCAGGGCGGCGGCGATGGAGCGGGTCTGCTCGTACCCGGTCATGGCCAGGAACGTCGGGGCGCGGCCGTAGGACTTCATCCCGACCAGATAGATCCCCTGCTCGGGGTGGGAGAGTTCGCCCTCGCCGTGGGGGTAGACGGTGCCGCAGGAGTGCACGTTGGGGTCGATCAGCGGTGCCAGCGCGTGGGGGGCCTGAAGGCGCTCGTCCAGGCCGAGGCGGACCTCGGTCAGGAACGACAGGTCGGGGCGGAAGCCGGTCGCCACGATGACCTCGTCGATCGGCTCGGTGCGGCGGCCGTCATCGGCGATGAGCACCAGGCGGGTGCCGTCATGCTCGATCGCGGCGGTGCGGAAGCCGGTGACCGTGGTGGCGTGGCCGGCCTCGACGGCGGCCTTGGCGGCGAGCCCGAGGGCGCCGCGTGCGGGAAGCTGGTCGGCCTCGCCGCCGCCGAAGGTGCCGGCACCGATGCCGCGTCGCAGGATCCAGACCGCGTGCGTGCCGGGCTCCTGCTCGGCCAGGTCGGCGAGGGCGGCCAGCGCGGTGAAGGCCGAGGCTCCGGAGCCGACCACCGCGGTGCGGCGACCGGCGTATCGGGCGCGTACGGCGGGGTCGCGCAGGTCGGGGACGCGGTAGGAGATGCGGTCGGCCGCGCTCTTTTCGCCGAGCGCGGGCAGGCCGTCGCCGCCGAGCGGGTTGGGGGTGGTCCAGGTGCCGGAGGCGTCGATGACCGCGCGGGCGGTGATGCGCTCTTCGCGGCCGTCGGCGGTGCGTACGTGCACGCTGAAGGGCTGCTCGTCGCGGCCGGAGTCGACGACGCGGTCGCGGCCGGCCTTGGCCACGCCGGTGACGGTCGTGGTGTAGCGGACCTTGTCGCCGAGTGCGTCGGCGAGCGGCTGCAGGTACAGCTCGGCCCAGTCTCCGCCGGTCGGGTACGTCGCCGCGTCCGGGCGGACCCAGCCGGTCGGGGCGAGCAGCTTTTCGGCGGCAGGGTCGACGACCTCGCCCCAGGTGGAGAACAGCCGCACGTGTGACCACTCCCGGACGGCGGATCCGGCCGCGGGGCCGGCCTCCAGCACCAGCGGGTCCAGTCCGCAGTCGATCAGGTGGGCGGCAGCGGCAAGGCCGATGGGACCGGCTCCGATCACGACAACGGGCAGTTCAGCGGCGGGCATAGTCACGACGTCTCCTCTATTTCGACATCCGTCTATGAGTTGCGCGGCCAGCATGGCACCTGATTCGATGAACGTCAACATAGACACTCATCGAAATAAGGAGAGGGTTCGGGGCTTGAGTGGCAGCGCAGCCTGTCGTCCAACTCGCTGCGAGGAGTGGGCCGAGACGCAGCGCGCACCGTCCGGCGGCCGGCCGCCCGGCTCCGCCGCTGACTGGGATGCAATTCTCCATCCCACGAGCGAATCGGCCGGTCCTCACGAATTAGTTCGATGTATGTCAACATAGATGGATGTCGAATAGGCGGACGCTGCCGGTGCTGGAGTCTGATGTGGTGGTGCCGTGCTGCCCGCCGCTGACCGAACGCACGCTCACGGCCGCCGAAGCCGAGCGGACGGCGGCGATGTTCAAGGCACTCAGCGACCCGGTGCGGCTGCGCCTGTTCTCCGCCGTGGCCTCCGCTCCCAGCGGCGAGGCGTGCGTGTGTGACATCTCCGACGTCGGGGTGTCCCAGCCGACCGTCTCCCACCATCTGAAAAAGCTCAAGGAGGCCGGTCTGCTGGCCTCCGAGCGGCGGGGCACCTGGGTGTACTACCGGGTCGAGCCGAGCGTGCTGGCCGGAATGGGCCGGCTGCTAACCGGCGCCGGTGAATTCACGACGCCAGGCAAGGGAGACGTAGACCAGCGCCACCAGCACGGGGACCTCGATCAGCGGCCCGACGACCCCCGACAGGGCCTGGCCGGAGGTGACGCCGAAGGTGGCGATGGCCACGGCGATCGCGAGCTCGAAGTTGTTGCCGGCCGCGGTGAAGGCCAGCGTGGCGGTGCGGTCGTACGGCAGGCCAAGGGCCTTGCCGAGAGCGAAGGCGCCGAACCACATCAGGGCGAAGTAGGCCAGCAGCGGCAGGGCGATGCGGGCGACGTCGGCGGGCTCGGAGGTGATCGTCTCGCCCTGCAGGGCGAACAGGATCACGATCGTGAACAGCAGCCCGTACAGCGCGAAGGAGCCGACCTTCGGTAGGAACACGTTCTCGTAGCGTTCGCGGCCGACCCGGCGCTCACCCAGGCGGCGGGTGAGGAAGCCGGCGAGCAGTGGGATGCCGAGGAAGATGACGACGTTCAGAGCGATCTTCCATGCGGAGATGTCGAGGTGCTGCCCCTGGCCGAGACCGAGCAGGCCGGGCAGCAGGTCGAGGTAGAACCAGCTCAGCAGGCCGAACGCCAGGACCTGGAACACACTGTTGAGCGCCACCAGGACGGCGGCGGCCTCGCGGTCGCCGCCGGCCAGGTCGTTCCAGATGATGACCATGGCGATGCAGCGGGCCAGGCCGACAATGATCAGGCCTGTGCGGTACTCCGGCAGGTCCGGCAGGAAGATCCATGCCAGGGCGAACATCACGGCCGGGCCGATGACCCAGTTGACGACCAGCGAGGAGATCATCAGGCGGCGGTCGCCGGTGACGGCGTCCAGCGTGTCGTAGCGGACCTTTGCCAGCACTGGATACATCATGATCAGCAGGCCGAGGGCGATCGGCAGAGAGATGCCGCCGATCGCGACCTTCGACAGCACGTCGTTCAGGCCCGGGACGGCACGGCCCAGGCCGAGGCCCAGGGCCATGGCGGCCAGGATCCACACCGCCAGGAAGCGGTCCAGCAGCGGCAACTTCCCCGCCACGCCCCCGCGCGTGGCGCGTGCGGAGGCGGTGGCTGTCATGGGCAGGCCCTCTTCCTGTCAGTGGAGGCGGTGGCGTGAGCGGTCTCGGCCAATTCGGCGAACCGCCCCGCCAGAGCGGCGATGACGTCAGGCTTGAGCCGGTAGTAGGTGAACCGGCCGCACGGCTCGGTGTCCACCACTCCGGCGTCCCGCAGCACCTTCAGGTGGTTGGACAGGTTGGTCTGGCGCGCACCGGTCTCCTCCACCAGATGCGTGGTGCACAGCGTCTCCCGGGCGAGCAGGGTCACGATCTGCAGCCGCAGGGGATCGGCCAGCACCCGCAATAGATCAGTGTCGACTGACATCAGCATGTACTGATACTGTCACATCAGTCGATGCTGATGCGAACCTGCCGCCCCGGCTGCCACCTCCTGCATGCTCCCGCCGGACCTGGAGGGTTTCCCGTGACCACGTCACCGTCGCCTGTCCTGCCAGACGAACGCCTCACGGCCGAGCGCCTGGACGCCCTCGCCCACACCGAAGACCAGGCAGGCAGCGCCACACCCAGGGTGCTGTTCGTGCGCAGCCGCAACGCGGGGCGTTCCCAGATGGCCGCGGCCCTACTGAACGTCCGCGCAGGCGGCGTCATCGTCTCCTCCGCAGGCAACGACCCCGCCGCCGAGATCGAGCCGGAAATCGCCGCTCCCCGGAGGCCGGTCCGCGCGACCCGCGACGCGATCGACTCGCACATCACCGACCTGCTCACCACCCTGTCCCCGCCATCATCAGCAAGGAAGAACGAAGATGCCCACGACCGCTCCTGTCGCGTCCGTGCTGTTCGTCTGCGTGCACAACGCCGGCCGCTCCCAGATGGCCGCCGGCTTCCTCTCCCACCTGGCCGGTGACCGCATCGAGGTCCGCTCCGCCGGATCCCTGCCCGCCGAGCAGGTCAACCCGGCCGCAGTGGAGGCGATGAAGGAGGTCGGCATCGACATCTCCAGCCAAGCCCCCAGGGTGCTCACTCCCGAGGTCGTCCAAGCCTCTGACTACGTCATCACCATGGGCTGCGGGGACGCCTGCCCGATCTTCCCCGGCAAGAAGTACCTCGACTGGGCCCTAGACGACCCTGCCGGCAAGGGCGTCGAGGCCGTCCGCCCGATCCGTGACGAGATCAGAAGTCGCATCGAATCTCTGATAGCCGAGATCGACGTCCGATCGGAGAGCTGATGCTTCTTCGATGCACGTACGGCCCTGCCTCGTCTTTCTGGCCAGAGGGCTGTTCGTGGTCCAGCAGGTATTGAAGGGCGCCCGAGCGGGCGTGTGCGCCATGCTAGCCGACCGGTCAGGTATCAAACGGTTGATCGGTCGTACACTTGCGGTATGGGACGGACCAGCGACGCCAAGGAGAAGATCCTCGACGCGGCGCGATCGCTCATCGAGCTGCGCGGCTACTCCGCCCTGGGGGTGGCCGAGATCTGCAAGGCGGCCGGCGTGCCCAAAGGCAGCTTCTACTACTTCTTCGCCTCCAAGGAGGCGCTGGCTCTGGCGGTGATCGACGAGCACTGGGCGGCCCAGGAGCGCGACTGGAAGCGGATCCTGGGCGGTCAGGCGCCGCCGCTGCAGCGGCTGCGGCAGCTGTTCGAGGCGACGGAGGCCACCTTGCGCAGCGGGCAGCGCAGCTGCGGCAGCGTCGCGGGGTGTCTGTTCGGCAACCTGACGCTGGAGCTGAGCAACCAGACCGAGGCCATCCGCGCGCGGCTGCAGGAGATCTTCGACGCGCACGTCGAGATGATCGAGGCCGTCATCGCCGAGGCCGTCGCCAGGGGGGAGGCCAGGGTGGCCGAGACCCGGCAGGCCGCGCGGTCGGTGGTGGCGCAGATGGAGGGGCAGGTGCTGTTCGCCAAGCTCTACAACGACCCGCAGCGGATGGGAGTCCTGTGGGCCGGCTGCCTGGCGCTGCTCGGCGCCGAGGCGCCGGCGCCCAGTGAGGTGGCCGTCGGCCTCTGACTTCCGCCCGCTGGTAGGCCTGGCCTCTCACCGCCTCAGTAGCATGACGGTGTGGAGCTGCGCCAGCTGCGATACTTCGTCGCGGTCGCCGAGGAGCTGAACTTCGGCCGCGCCGCCGGCCGGCTGCTGATCGCCGGGCCCTCGCTGTCCCAGCAGATCAAGGCGCTGGAACGGGATCTGGGCGTGCGCCTGTTCGACCGGGATCGCCGGTCGGTGTCGCTCACCCCAGCCGGGGCCGCGCTGCTGGCCGACGCGCGGGCCTTGGTCGAGCGCGCCGACGAGCTGCGGCAGCGGGCCCGCCGGCTGTCCGGCTCGGAGCCGGTGCGGCTCGGCTACGTCAACTGGCTCCCGCCGGACCTGGGCGCCCGCACGGCGGCGGTGGCCCGGGTGCACGTCGACGCCTGGGTCGCGCCGTCGCACACCCAGGCCGCCCGGGTCGCCGACGGCGGTCTCGATCTCGCGGTGTGCTGGGTGCGCGCCCGCGACCTGCAGCAACGCGGCCTGCGCGCGCAGTTCATCGGCGCCGACCGGCTGTACGCGGTGGCCACCGGCCGGGACACCGGTGACGTTCCGGCCGCGGAGACCGGTGTCCTGCTCGACGACGACGTCACCTCCTGGTCGTCGTGGAACGTCTACGCCGAGGAGCTGGCCGGTCGGACCGGGGCCCGCGCGGTGCGCGTCTCCGACGGCGGTATCACCGGCCCGGCCTTCTTCGACCACGTGCGCCGCTGCGACCGCCCGATCGTCAACTCGCCCAAAGGGCAGAGCGCGTCGCTGCCGCCGGACCTGGTGCGGCGGCAGATCGTCGCGCCGGAGGTGTACTGGACCTGGTCGCTGGTGTGGCGGCGTGGTGAGGACCGCACCTCCGTACTGGACGTCGTGCAGGCCCTGCGCCCCGACGGCGACTTCGGCATCCACGGCGCGGACGCCTGGCTGCCCGAGGACGACCCGCACCGGCGCTGACCGCCCTCGACCCGCCTGGACTCCCTCATGCACCAGCGCTAAGAGGTTCTGCCTATCAGGTAGGAGGATTCCGGTCCCGGCCCAGCTTTGACTTCTCCTTGGCCACTGCCTAACTTCACATATGAATAGACGACCGATCGTCTATTGCAGACTGTGAAGAGGCTAGAAGGAGTCATCATGGGCATCCAGCAGCAGAAGGTCGCTCTGGTTACGGGCGCGTCGCAGGGTATCGGTGTCGGCCTGGTCGAGGGCTACCGCAGACTCGGCCACGCCGTCGTCGCCGTCTCGCGCACCATCGCTCCCTCGGCTGATCCCGGCGTCGTCACCGTGCAGGGCGATGTCGCCGACCGGGCCACCGCCGAGCGCGCGGTCGCCGCGGCGGTGGAGCGATTCGGCCGCCTGGACACGCTGATCAACAACGCGGGCATCTTCGTCGCCAAGCCGTTCACCGACTACACGCTCGGCGACTACGCCGCCATTCGGGGGGTGAATCTCGACGGCTTCTTCCACGTCACCCAGCTCGCCATCGCCCGCATGCTGGCGCAGGGCGGCGGCGGTCACGTGGTCACCATCACCACCAGCCTGGTCGACAACCCCGACGCGCGGGTGCCGTCCGTGCTGGCCTCGCTGACCAAGGGCGGCCTGCAGGCGGCCACCAGGTCCCTGGCCATCGAGTACGCCACGCGCGGCGTCCGGGTCAACGCCGTCTCGCCCGGCTCCGTCAAGACGCCCATGCACCCCGAGGAGACCCACGAGGCGCTGGCGGCACTACACCCGGTACGCCGGATGGGCGAGCTGAGCGACGTCGTGGACGCGGTCCTGTTCCTGGAGAACGCACCCTTCGTCACCGGCGAGATCCTGCACGTCGACGGCGGCATGAGCGCCGGTCACTGAGCGTCCCATGAACACCGACACGGACACCGAGGCGATTCTGCGGGACGTGCTGGACCGGTGGCGGGCCGGCGTCGGCGCGCACCGGCCGCAGCAGGTCGCCGCCCTGTTCACCGAAGACGCGATCTTCCAGGGGCTGCGCCCCTACAGCGTCGGCAGGCCGGGCGTCGCCGCCTACTACGACTCCCAGCCGGCCGGGCTGACCGCCGCGTACCGCATCGTCGAGTCCAGATCCCTCGCCGCCGACCTCGTCCTCGGCTACCTGGCCGTCGACTTCTCCTTCACCGACCGGCCCACCCTCCACGTCCATCTCAGCGTGCTGGTGAAGCGGACCGAGGAGGGCTGGCGCATCGCCCACTACCAGGTCTCCCGGCTCGAGTGAGGAGCGGCGATCGCACCGGGGAACAAGCCACGGCGAGCGGACGGCTACGCGCTGTCAGGCAGGGCGGAGGAGGGCGACCAGGAAGGCCGCGTCGTTCCTGAACGGACGAAGGTCCCAGGTGGACAGCAGCAGGTCGGGTTCGAGCGCGACGGCGGCCGCGTCCGCGAAGAACTCGCCGAACTCGTAACCGCGGCCGCCGCCGAAACCGATCGCGGCCCGGCCGCCCGGCGCGAGGTGCGCACGGAAGCGCCTCAGCACCTCACGACGAGTGCTCGGTGCGAGGAACGTCATCACGTTTCCGGCGCAGACGACGGCGTCGAACGGCGTGGGGATGCCCCGCGAGGGAAGGTCGAGTTCGGCCAGGTCGCCGACCAGCCATCGCGGCCCCGGGTGGTCCTGCTCGGCGGCCTTGATCAGAGCCGGGTCGACGTCGACGCCGACGACGTCGTGCCCGGCCTCGGCCAGCGCGCCACCGACGCGGCCGGACCCGCAGCCGGCGTCGAGGATGCGGGCATGGCGCGGCACCATGGAGTCCACAAGGCGGGCTTCCCCGGCGAGGTCGTCGCCGGCGCGGGCCATGGACCGGAAGCGCTCGATGAACCAGGTGGAGTGATCGGGGTCGGCGGCGACCTTCTGCATCCAGATGCTCTGTTCAGCCATGCCTGCATTCTCCCGGACCGGAGGAGGCGGCAGGCGACCGCCGAAGGACGCACCGGCGAGGCCGATGCCCAGGTCCGGCCGTCCGGGCCGCGGGTCCCGGCGCTCAGCGCGGAGATAGGCCGCCGATCCGTCCGACGACGACGCTGGTGCCGATTCCGGCGGCCCGCGGGTGCGTGGGGAACAGTTCGGTGAAGGTCGGATAGGCGGCCGTCCAGGCTCCCGTGGCGACGGCGTTCGCCAGCATGGTGGCAGCGAGGACCAGGCCCTTGTCGCCCGTGGACGTCGCCGCGGCGAGCACTCCGATGCCCGCCGCGGCGCTCCGAACAGTACGCCGAGCAACCACGCCCAGAAGATCCGGGACGACTGCTCGACCGTCGCCTGGAAATGCTCGCTGAGCGGATTGATGACACTGCCGACGAGGCCGGGTGCCCGGCGTTCGAGCGCGTCAGGGTTTCAGCAGTCCGGCCAGGAGAACCTTCACCCGGTCGTGGATCTCGTCTCTGATCACACGCACGGCTTCGACGCCCTGCCCGGCCGGGTCGTCGAGTTTCCAGTCCTCGTACCGCCTGCCGGGGAAGACCGGGCAGGCGTCACCGCAGCCCATAGTGATGATCACGTCGGCCGCCTGGACGGCCTCGGCGGTGAGGAGCTTCGGCGTCGCGGCGCTGATGTCGATGCCGACCTCACGCATGGCGTCGACGGCGGCGGGGTTGACCCGCTCCGCGGGCGCCGACCCGGCTGAACGGACCTGGACGCGGTCGCCGGCCAGATGCGCGAGCCAACCGGCCGCCATCTGGGAACGGCCGGCGTTGTGCACGCACACGAACAGGACACTGGGTATCGGGGGCATGGCTGGTCCCTTCGATCGGTCGGGGAGCGGGGCGGACCGGCCCCCGTCACGAGAGAAGAAGATACGCCCCGGCGGCCACGGCGGCGGCGACGGGCGGCGTGCACAGCCATGCGATCAGGAGGTCGCGGACCGTCTTCTTGTTGAGCCTGGACAGATCGTTGGCCGCGATGCCGGAGATGGCCCCCGCCGACACCTGGGTGGTCGACATGGGCAGTCCCAGGATGGCGCCCAGTCCGACGAGGCCCGCGGTCGTGAGGTTGGCGGTGAAACCTTCGACGTGCGGAATCTTGATCACGGAGTACGCGAGCCGGTCGGCGATGCGGGAGCCCGCCACGACGCCTCCGACGGCCATGGCCGCGGTCACGGCGAGCAGCAGGCCGGTCGGGGTCATCCCGCCCACCAGTGCGAAGGAGCCGATAGCAACGATCTTGGGTGCGTCGTTGAGGCCTCGGGCGAAGCTCGCCAGCCCGCTTGTCGCCCAGTGGGCGACCCCGATGGCTTTCTGCGCCTTGGTCGGCTCGACCTGTGCCGTCACGGTCGCGACCTGCGCCGCATCACGGTCCGGGACCGGAGCCGGGGTCCTTTCCCTTCTCGCGGTACGGATCGTCACGACCTTCCGGGTGAGGATTCCCAGTACGGCCGAGATGGCGTAGGCCACCAGGATGCTCAGCAGCAGCGGCTGCACGACCTTCCCGAGCAGTCCACCCCACTCGACGGCAGAGCCGGCGAACAGGCTCCCGGCGCCGAGCAGCGAGCCCACCAGGGCATGGGTGGTGGAGACGGGCAGTTTCAGGATCGTGGCCAGGACGACCCAGAAGATGGTTCCGATCAGCACCGCGACCGTGAAAGCCGGGGTGGGCGTGGCGGAGACGATGCCTTTGGAGAAGAGCTGGGTCATCTTCGAAGCCAACGTCAGCGAGACGAGGCAGCCGAGGGCGGTGGCCACCGTGCCCCATGCGATGGCCGTGCGGATCTTCGTCACACCCGCGCCGGCGAGCGTGGCGACGCCCTTCGGCACGTCGTTCGCTCCGTTGGCGGCGGCCAGCAGGAGCACGAGCAAGAGTACGAGCACTTCCATGCGTCTGCCTCCGGGGGTAGTGGTGCTCGTGAGTGAAAGCGCGCGCGGCAACAGGTAAGGCCGGGCCGGACTACACGTCAGAAGGAAGAGCGATTCTCGGAGCCGACGCATCGGGCGCCGCCGCCTGCTCGGCGTTCATCCTTTCGTCACCTGAAGTTCATGATCGCTGTTCATCTCTCCGACGGCAATAGCGCCAGGACGGTCGAGGGTGCTTCGCCTGACCTCACTGGGCAGCGGCCGGCCGCCAGGGCAGGTGCACCGGTTCGGCGGGGAGGTCACCGGCGAGCAGCCGGGGCAGAAGCGCGCCGATGCCGACGGGGAAGACGAGGTCGGAGGTGGTCTGAAGTTCGTGGACGGTCCACCAGCGGTGTGCGGCGATCGCCTCGAGTTCGTGGGCCTCCAGGTCCGAGGGAGCCAAGGTCAGATGGTCGAGGCGGGTGAAGAAGAACGAGTCGACAGCGTGCAGGGTGAACTCGCCGAATCGGGCAGGACCGGAGGAGACCGCCACCACCGGACTCAGCCGCTGCGGAGCGAGGAGGTGACCGGTCTCCTCGAACAGTTCGCGCACCGCCGCCTGAGAGAGGGTTTCCCCGTCTTCGACACCACCGCCGGGCGTGGCCCAGAAGTGGGAGGCGGGCAGATCGTCGGAGGCCCGGAAACGGAACAACAGGAGCCGATCGTCGCGGTCGACCAGCAGAACGCGGGCGCTGGCCCGCACGGCGGGAACGGTCACTCCGCCGATCTTAGGCGGCGGCCCGGGGCAGGGAAGGAACCCGTCGCCGGTGCGTTCCCGAGCGTCGCGGATGGTTTGCGGCGGGACCGGTTCGTCGTTCGCCGCGCGGTGTCCTTGGACTGAAACTTTCAGCTTCCGGTCCTCGAAACTTTCCGGCTCCCTATCTCCAGTACGTGCGAACAACTGGCAGGGAAGTGGCGATCATGTCGCTGACGTGGAGCGGGAGGGAGTAAGACCCTTCCCGCATGGATCACCCTGATGCGGATGTCTGTGTGCCCACCCGGGGTCGATGCGGTGGAGGGCGACTCCCGCAGGGCGCAATGCTATGTTTCGCGCCATATTTAGTTGTTGTTGCGTAGATAAGACGGCTCTACTTTCGGTTGCCGAAGTATCCGAATCGGTTCGACGGTAGCGCACCAATGTTCCACCCATGTTCCACCGTTCATCAGTGCGTCCTGATGCGACCGGCGAGAGCGGTTCCACGCAGCGCGGGCCCTCCGTCCGCCACGACAAGGACCTGTGAAAGAAGACGAAGGAGGCCACTCTTGAATCTGCGGCTCTTACGCAGAGCGCGGCTGTGGGTGAGCATGGTCGCCGGCGCCCTGGCCGTGCTGCTGCCGGCGGGGGTGATGACGGCCGTCAACGCCCAGGCGGCCGCGGGCTGCCGCGTGGCGTACGCGGTCACCTCCCAGTGGCCGGGCGGTTTCACCGCCGACGTGGGCGTCACCAACCTCGGTGACCCGATCAACGGCTGGAGGCTCGCCTGGACGTTCCCCTCGGGGCAGCAGGTCACCCAGCCGTGGAACAGCACGATCACCTCGTCGGGCGCGCAGGTCACTGCCGTCAACGTGAGCTGGAACGCGGCCATCGCGACCAACGCGTCGGTCTCCTTCGGCTTCAACGGGTCGTGGTCGGGTGCCAACACCGCGCCGAGCACCTTCACGCTCAACGGCGTCACGTGCACCGGGAACGTCGGCTCGCCGTCGCCGTCGGCGAGCCCGTCGCGGTCCCCGTCGCCGTCACCCTCTCCCTCTCCGTCGCCCAGCCCGTCGCCGTCCCCCTCGCCGTCGGCGTCTCCGCAGCCGGGCGACGCGATGGCCAGGGTGGCCGCCATGCAGCCTGGCTGGAACCTGGGCAACACCTTCGACGCGATCCCCGACGAGACGTCATGGGGCAACCCGCCGACGACCCAGGCCATGCTGCACTACGTGCGGTCCCAGGGATACAACAGCATCCGGATCCCGATCACCTGGAGCGACCACCACGGCCCGGCGCCGGACTACACCCTCGACGCCGCCTGGCTGAGCCGCGTGCGCCAGGTGGTCGACTGGTCGCTCGCCGAGGGCTTCTACGTGATGATCAACCTCCATCACGACTCCTGGCAGTGGATCAACGGGTACCCGGGCGACCGTACGACCGTGATGAACCGGTACAACGCGCTGTGGCGGCAGCTCGCCGGCGCGTTCCGTGACCACTCGCAGAAGCTGGTGTTCGAGAGCATCAACGAGCCGCAGTTCACCGGCACCTCGGGAGACGGCGAGAGCGATCAGGTGCTGAACGAGCTCAACACCGCGTTCGTCCGCCTGGTGCGCGCGTCCGGCGGCGGCAACGCCACCCGGCTGCTCGTGCTGCCCACCCTGTACACCAGCTCCGAGCAGGCCCGGCTGGACGCGCTGACGGGCACCTTCAACCAGCTGCACGATCCCAACCTCGCCGCGACGGTGCACTTCTACGGGTGGTGGCCGTTCAGCGCCAACATCGCCGGTGGCACCCGCTACGACAGCAACGTCGAAAGCGACCTGGTCGGCGGCTTCGACCGGGTGTACAACACGTTCGTGTCCCGGGGGATCCCGGTGATCATCGGAGAGTGGGCGCTGCTCGCCTACGACTACACCCGGCCCGGCATCATCGAACGCGGCGAGTTCCTGAAGTACATCGAGGCCGTCGGCTACAACGCCCGCATCCGCAAGCTCACCACCATGCTCTGGGACGCGGGTTCGTTCCTGGAACGCAACGAGCTGCGATGGCGGGACCAGGGCGTCTACGAGATGATGAAGGCCAGCTGGACCATGCGATCCGGCACGGCCTCCTCCGACCAGGTGTATCTCCCGCGCAGCGGCACGATCACCGCCAGGTCGCTCACGCTCAACCTCAACGGCACCTCGTTCCAGGGCCTGCGGCAGGGCGGCACCAACCTCGCGAACGGCACGGACTACACCGTGTCCGGCACCACGCTGACCCTCACCGCGGCCGCCCTCACCCGGCTGGCCGGCAACCGGGCGTACGGCGTGAACGCCACCATCGAGGCCCGCTTCTCCCAGGGCGCGCCCTGGCAGATCAGCATCATCACCTCTGACCCGCCGACCCAGGCCGCCGCCACCGGCACGACCTCCTCGTTCTCCATCCCCACACAGTTCCGCGGTGACCAGCTCGCCACGATGGAGGCCAAGTACGCCGACGGCAGCCCCGCCGGACCGGCCAACTGGACCTCGTACAAGGAGTTCTGGGCGAGCTTCCAGCCCGACTACACCGCGAACACCATCATCCTGAAACCCGAGTTCTTCGCCGAGGTCAACGACGGCCGCGTCACCCTCACCTTCCACTTCTGGAGTGGAACGAAGATCACCTACTACATCACCAAGTCCGGCGCCAACGTGACCGGCAGCACCACCTGACCACACCGACACGGGGGCCGCGGCCACATCGGCCGCGGCCCCCGTCCCCAGCGCGGGCGAACTCCAGAAAGCGAGAACCAGTGGACCTGTCGTTTCTCCGCGGCCGGGGCCGTCGGCGCCGGCTCGCCATGGTCGTGGCGGTGGCGCTCGCCGGGGCCGTCCTCACCACCCCGGGCACCGGGGCCCAGGCGGCGACCCCGGCCGTCGAGGTCACCGTCAACGCCCGTGAGGGACTCGGCACGGTGCCCGACACCGCGTACGGCCTCAACCAGGCGGTGTGGGACGGAAACATGAACACCCCGGCGTCGGTGGACCTTCTCGGCAAGGCCGGTGTGCGGATGATGCGGTATCCCGGCGGCTCGTACGGCGACGGCTTCCACTGGAAGACCAGCACCGTCTCCGGCGGCGGGTACGTCGCGCCGGGGACGGACTTCGACTCGTTCATGGGCACGGTCAAGGCCATCGACGCGCAGGCGATCCTCATCGCGAACTACGGCTCCGGCACGGCCCAGGAGGCCGCCGACTGGGTGAAGTACGCGAACGTCACCAAGGGCTACGGCGTCAAGTACTGGGAGATCGGCAACGAGATCTTCGGCAACGGTCACTACGGCGCCGACTGGGAACTCGACTACCACGAGAGCAAGACGCCGGCCACGTACGCGAACAACGTGGTGGAGTACGCCCGGGCGATGAAGGCGGTCGACCCCACGATCAAGATCGGGGCCGTGGTCACCGATCCGGGCAACTGGCCGGACGGCGTCGTCGGGGACGGAGACAGCGCGGCCTGGAACCAGACGGTGCTGTCGATCGCGGGACCGTACATCGACTTCGTGATCATGCACTACTACCCGAACCACACCACCGCCGCGGACGTCCTCCAGCAGGTGCGGCTGCTTCCCGGCGAGCTGGAGCAGGTGCGGCGGCAGATCGACCAGTACGCCGGCCGGAACGGCCCGCACATCGGCATCGCGCTGACCGAGACCTCGTCCAACTACCAGTCGGACACCCAGGTCGGCGGCCTGTTCACCGCGGACGTCTACTTCGCCGCGCTGGAGAACGGCGTCTTCACAGTGGATTACTGGGACACCCGCAACGGGATGGGCGAGGTCACCACCGCGCCCGATGGGACGACGTCGTACGGCGACGGAGGCCTGCTGTCGAGCGGCAACTGCAACAGTGAAAACGTCTGCGAACCCCCGCTGAACACGCCGTTCGCGCCCTACTACGCGCTGCAGATGCTCAGCAGGGTGGCACTGCCCGGCGACACGCTGGTCAGGGCCGCCTCCGACAACCGGCTCGTCACCGTGCACGCGGCCCGGGGCGCCGACGGCGGGCTCAGCGTCGAGCTGATCAACCAGGACCCCGGCAACGCTTACACCGTGCATCTCGGCTACGACGGCTGGACTCCCAGCGGCGCCACGCCGACGGTCCACACCCTCGGCTCCGGGTACACCTCGATAGCCACCTCGAAGCAGGGCACCGCGAGCACGCAGGTCATCCCGCCGTACTCGATCGTGACGCTCAAGCTCACGCCGTCGGCCACCAACCCGGTCAGCACCACCCTGACCGCGCCCGGCAGCCCGGCGGCGAGCGACGTCACCGCCGACACCGCGACCGTCTCCTGGCGGCCGTCCACCGGCGGCGCCATCACCCGCTACGCGGTCTACCAGCAGTTCGGCACCAACAGCGTGCTGCTCGGCGAGTCGACCTCGACCTCGTTCACCGCGCGGAACCTGGTCCCCGGCACCTCCTACACGCTGAACGTGCTCGCCGTCGACCAGAGGGGCCATCTCTCGATGCCCTCGGAGCCGGTCACCTTCGTCACGGGCACGCCGCGCGACAGCACCTGCGCCGTCACCTACGACCTCGCCACGGGCTGGGGCAGCGGTTTCGTGGCGAACATCGGCGTCACCAACACCGGTCCCACTCCCATCACGGGATGGACGCTGGCGTTCACCTTCCCGGCCGCGACCGAATCCGTCTCCGGCAGCACCTGGAACGGCACCTTCTCGACGGACGGCCGGCACGTGGTCGTCACCCCGGCCGGCTCGAACACCTACCTCGCCCCGAACGGCGGCAACACGGTCAGCCTCGGGTTCGTCGGCGACCAGACCGGCGCCAACCCGCCGCCCGCCTCCTTCACCCTGAACGGGACCGTCTGCACCACGACCTACTCGTACTGACACGCCCGGGGTGCGGGCCGTCCGGTCCGCACCCCATGGCCGTACGAGGAACACCTGTCCGCTCGCGATCGGCGCGCGTCGCCGTCATCGAATCGATACGACCCTCTCACGACAGGAGACGACATGCCCCCCTCGAAGCTGCCCGGGCTGCGCCGGCGAACCGCTCTCGCCGGTGCCGCGCTGCTCGCCGGAGCCCTGCTCACCGCTCCGTCTCTGAGCGGCACGGCCGCGGCCGCCCCCTCCGTCTACGAGCCGACCTGGGCGTCGGTGGACCAGCACCCGGCCGCTCCGGAGTGGTTCCAGGACGCCAAGTTCGGCGTCTACTGGCACTGGGGCGCCTTCGCCACCCCGGAGTACGGCACCGAGTGGTACCCCCGCACGATGTACCTCAACGGCTCAAGTGAGAACAACCACCACAAGAGCGTCTACGGCGACCCCTCGGCGTGGCCGTACCACAACTTTATCGACGGCGCGCGCGACAAGGCGGGCAACTGGGTGCAGTTCACGCCCAAGCTCAAGTCCGCCGGCGGCAACTTCGACCCCGCGGAATTCGCGCAACTGGTCTCCGACTCCGGCGCGAAGTTCGCCGGTCCCGTGGCCGAGCACCACGACGGCTTCTCCATGTGGAACAGCCAGGTGAACGAGTGGAACTCGGTCGCCCGCGGGCCCAAGCTCGACCTGGTCGGCCTGTTCGCCGACGCGATCCGCGCCAAGAACCTGAAGTTCATGGTCTCGCTGCACCACCTGTACAACTTCACCGGCTACTACGACCACGTGCCCGCCCAGTCGACCACCACGCTGAAGAAGCTGTACGGGCAGCTCCCCAACGCCCAGGAGCAGCAGCTCTGGTACGACAAGCTGAAGGAGGTCGTCGACAGGTACCGGCCGGACATGATCTGGCAGGACGGCGGCCTCTACCTCGTCGACGAGGCCAAGCGGCTCAACTTCCTGTCGTACTACTACAACCAGGCCAACTCATGGGGTAAGGAGGTCGTCGCGGCGTACAAGGACGGCTTCAACACCAACGGTGAGGTGTACGACTACGAGCGCGGCGGCCCCGCCGACATCCGCTCCCCCTACTGGCTGACCGACGACTCCGTCAGCAACCCCTCATGGTCCTACACCCCGACACTCACGTACTACAGCTCGGCCGCGCTGGTCCACGCGCTGATCGACCGGGTGAGCAAGAACGGCAACATGCTGCTCAACATCTCGCCCAGGGCCGACGGCTCGATCCCGCAGGTCCAGAAGGACCTGCTGAACGCCATCGGCGCCTACCTCAAGCGCAACGGCGAGTCGATCTACGCCACCCGCGCCTGGACCACCTACGGCGAGGGCCCGACCAAGATGGGCGGCGGCAGCTTCGTCGAACCGCGGGCCGGCACGCCGCAGGACATCCGCTACACCCGCAGCAAGGACAACACCGTCCTGTACGCGACCGTGCTCGGCTGGCCCGGCTCCACCCTCAACCTCGCCTCGCTGGCCACCGGGAAGATGGACCTGTCCAACCTGAGCAAGGCCGAGCTGATCGGTGACACCGCAGGCACCTACGTCAACCTGCCCACCCGCACCCAGGACTCCTCCGGCCTGCGCATCACCCTGCCCGGCCAGCCGTACTCGGCGCTCGCGTACGTGGTGAAGCTGACCTTCAACGGTCCGATGAAGAACTCTCCCAGCACGACGAGCGGCGCCTTGCGCGACGTCAACTCCGGCAGGTGCCTCGACGTCGCCAACGTCTCCCAGACCAACGGCGCCCAGACGCAGATCTGGGACTGCAACGGTGGCGTCAACCAGCGGTGGGCGACCACCGGCGCGAGCGAGCTGCGCGTCTACGGCAACAAGTGCCTGGACGTCAACGGCGCCGGCACGGCCGACGGCACCAGCGTGATCATCTGGGAATGCAACGGCCAGAACAACCAGAAGTGGCGGCTCAACTCCGACGGCACCGTCACCGCCGTCGGCGCCGGCAAGTGCCTGGACGTCTCGGCGTTCGGCACCGCCAACGGCACGAAGGTCCAGATCTGGTCCTGCACCGGCGCGAACAACCAGAAGTGGACCCGAAGCTGACGCTTCGACCGGCGAGCGCGCGGGTCACCCACGCCGGCCGGACGTGCACGACACGTCCGGCCGGCGCCTGGTGCTCAGGCCTTCGGGGGCGCCGTGCTCTCCCGTACGGTGAGGGTGGTCGCGATCTCCAGTCCGACCTGGGTGATCTCCTCGCCACGCCCGAGGGCCAGCGCCAGCTCGGTCGCGGCCGCCGCCATCTCGTTCAACGGCTGGTGGACCGTGGTCAGAGGCGGGTCGACCCAGGCCACGACCGGCAGATCGTCGAAACCCACCACGCTCAGGTCCCGGGGGATGGACAGTCCCATCTCGCGAGCGGCCTGGTAGACGCCGAGCGCCTGCAGGTCGTTCGCGGTGAAGACGGCGCTGGGCCGGTCGGGCCGGGAGAGCAGGTCGCGCGCTGCGGCGTAGCCGTGCTCGCGCGTCAGCAGGGTGCGGACCACGAGGCCGGGGTCCGCGGGCAGCTCGGCCTCGGCCATCGCGGAGAGGTAGCCGGCCAGCCGGGCACGGCAGAACGGGTGATCAGGGCCGCTGATCATGGCGATGCGGCGGTGTCCCAGCTCGATCAGGTGCCGGGTCGCCGCCTGGCCGCCCCTCCAGTTGGTGGCGCCCACGAACGGCACGTCGTCCGGCAGTTCGTCGATCGGGTCGAAGACGACGAACGGGATGCCCTTCGCGGTCAGCTGGTCGCGCTCGGCCTGCGCGAGCTGCGCCACCGAAAGGACGCACTGAGGGCGGCGTCCGACCGTGTCGTCGATGGACATGCCCACCGAGTCGCGGAGGCCGAACTCCGAGACCATGACTCCGACGCGGTTCTTGCGGGCCACCCGCTCGACCCCACGGATGATCTCCACGGCCCACATGCTCTCGAGCTCGCGGAACACCAGTTCCACGATGTTGCTCCGGTTGCCGGTCGGCTTGCGGTATCCGTACTGGTTGACCAGTTCCTCGATCCGGGCGCGCGTCTGGGCCGACACGCCCGAGCGCCCATTGATCACTTTCGACACGGTGGGGATCGAGACCCCGGCCGACTCGGCGATATAGGCGATGGTGACCGATCCCGGCCCGCCGCCCTGCGAGCTCTGCTCGTCGGCCGCAGGCCCGTCCGATCGGTTGTCCGTCACGTTCA
The DNA here is from genome assembly GCF_014161415.1 of Microbispora sp. H10885. Taxonomy (NCBI): domain Bacteria; kingdom Bacillati; phylum Actinomycetota; class Actinomycetes; order Streptosporangiales; family Streptosporangiaceae; genus Microbispora; species Microbispora sp. H10885. Next base: position 351,563 of record NZ_JABBWY010000003.1, read on the forward strand.
CCCTTCCTCGTCAACGGCGCGTCCGCCACGGCGGCCGCCTGGATCACCCGGCCTTTCGACGGTCTGGAGCCATTCTGGCACCCATGGTGGCCGGGTGGTTCACCCCTTGACGGCGCCCGTGAGAACTCCCGTGCGCAGGTGCTTCTGGACGAACGGGTAGACGACCAGGAGCGGCACCAGGGTCAGCACCACTACCGCCATCTGCGTCGACAGGGGAGCGGTCCGCGCGTACGCCATGCCGAAGCCCGCGTTGACCGATCCCGGCATCCCGGCCCCGCGGTTGACATAGGTGAGCAGCACGTACTGCAGCGGCCACTTCTCGCTGTCGGTCGGCAGGTAGAGCATGACGTTGAAGAAGGAGTTCCAGTAGCCGACGGCGTAGAAGAGGGCGATCACCGCGGTCACCGCGCGTGAGGTGGGCAGGACGACGGACCAGAGGATGCGCCAGTCGCCCGCGCCGTCCATCCGCGCCGCGTCGATCAGCTCGCCGGAGGTCTTCGCGTAGAAGGAGCGGAGCACCAGGATGTTGAAGACCGAGACCGCGCTCGGGAGGACCAGCGCCCACCACTGCCCGTAGCCGCCGAGGCCCGTCACCACCAGGAAGGTGGGGATGAGCCCGCCGCCGACGAACATCGTGACGATCAGCAGCACCAGGATGAGGCGGTGCCCGGGCGAACCCGGCCGCGACAGCCCGTAGGCGCACAGGACCGAGACGACCATGGACAGCGCCGTGCCGACGACGGCGACGCCCAGGCTGACCGACAGCGCGGTGCGTACGGTCGGGTCGGTGAGAATCTCCCGGTAGGCCTGGAAGGTGAGGCCGTCCGGCCAGACGACGAGGCCGCCGGCCCGGTTGACGACATCGGGAGCGGACAGGCTGGTCACCACGACGATCCACAGCGGGACCAGCATGACCGCCAGCACACCGCCGATGGCGCCGCCCTTCGCGGACCGGCCGGCGACGGTCGGCCGCTCCTGCCAGGGCGGGCGTTCCGTCCGCGCCCGCGGTGCCGTCGCCGCACTCATGCCGGTTGTGAACGCCTTGGTCATCTCCGGTACAGCCCGTCCTCGCCGAAGGAATGCGCGATCCTGTTGGCGCCCCAGATGAGCAGGAGCGAGATCACGCTCTTGAAGAGCCCGGCCGCCGCACCCAGGCTGTAGTCGCCCGTGGCGATGCCGTAGTAGAAGGCGTAGGTGTCGAGCACCTCCGCGGTCTCGTGGCCGACGGCGTCGCGCTGGATCAGGAACTGCTCGAAGCCGACCGAGAGCGCGCCGCCGAGGCGGAGCACCAGCATCAGCACGATCACTCCGCGCAGGCCCGGAAGGGTGATGTGCCACATCCGGCGGAAGGGCCCGGCGCCGTCCACGGCCGCCGCCTCGTAGAGCCCGGGATTCATGGCGGACAGAGCGGCCAGGAAGACGACGATCCCCCAGCCGGCCTCCTTCCAGACCACCTGAGAGGTGACCAGCAGCACGAAGGTGCCCGGATTGGTGGTGATGTCCCATGTCTGCAGGTCGTGGGAGCGGAGGAACTGGTTGAGCGCGCCCGCACCGCCCAGCATCTGCTGGAAAATCGTGATCACCAGCACCCACGAGAAGAAGTGCGGCAGGTAGACGACGGACTGGACGAAGTTGCGCACCCGCACGCCGAGCACCGAGTTAAGCAGGAGCGCCAGCGCGATCGGGATGGGGAAGAACAGGACGAGCTGGACCAGGCTGAGGTAAAGCGTGTTCCGCAGCGCGCCCCAGAACAGTGGGTCGGCGAACAGCCGGCGGAACTGCTCGACGCCCGCCCATTCGCTGTTCCAGACCCCGGCCGGCGGGTCGTAGTACTGGAACGCGGTGAGCAGTCCGAAGAGCGGTGCGTAGTTGAAGACCAGCAGCAGGACGACCGCGGGGACCACCATGATCAGCAGAGAGCGGTCGCGCCGCAGCCTGATCCGCAGGCCCGGACGCTCCTGCCGCGTGTGCGATGTGCTCACCGACCCGTGCCGTACCTGTCCAGCACGTTGTCGGTCATCCACTGCTTGAGCCGGTCGCCCCCGCCGCCGGTCTTCCACGTGGAGACGGCGGCCTGGACCTCGGAGACCTTCGTTCTCCCGTGGTAGCAGTCCTTGACGGCGTCCTCGACGGCCTGCGCGGCGCTGGCCGCCGACAGCGACCGGGGCAGGCTGATGTTCATGTTCCAGAAGACCGGCTTGTAGAGCGCCCCGACGTTGGCGGTCTGCCAGGCGGCGTAGTCCCTGGTGACGACCTCGGCGCCGGGGTTGCTGATCACGGCGGGCGGCGAGGCCAGGAACGGGAAGGTCATCGCCTGGACGAACTTCCTGCCGTCCTCGGTCGCGGTCGGAACCCCGTCCTCCATCGTGAAGTGGACGCCCTCGACCCCGAAGTTCACCATCGTGTACTCGGCCGAGCCGAAGGGGGCGGCCAGATAGTCGGCCACCGCCAGCAGTTCCTCGATCTGGTCCGGCTTCAGCCTGTTGCTGAGGTAGCTGACGACGTTCGTGGAGGGCCCCATGGCGACGCGAGGCGGGCTCGTGCCGTCGGCGGCGAAGAAGTCGAACGCGCCGCGGCGGTAGTCCCTGTCGGTGGCCGTGCCGGACTGGTGGTCGGCGAGGCTCCAGGCGCCGGTGCCACCACCGCTGATCAGCACCTTTCCGGAGTAGAAGCGGGCGTCGGCGTTCGCGTTCTGACCGGCGGCGGCGTCCGGGTGCAGGTAGCCGGCCCGCGCCATGCGGTGGTGCCAGTCGAGCGCCTCGAAGAACTGTGGCATCTCGTACTTGTGGATCAGCCTGCCGTCCTGGACATCCCAGGTGAGAGGGACGTTCCAGGCGGGGAAGAGATAGGTCCACACGTCGTCGAAGGCCCAGACGCCGCGTCTGGCGTCGGTCAGCTCCTTGCCCAGGTTCATCAGGTCGTCGGCCGACCGCACCTGGCCGGCGGTGATCCCCTTCGCCTCCAGGATGTCCCGGCGGTGGAAGACCGCGCCGGCGACGACGAAGCCGCTGGAGAAGGAGGGAATGCCGTACAACCTGTCGCCCCACGCCCCGGTCTGCCAGGCGCCGGTGGGGATGGCGGCGAGGTTCGGATACTTCTTGATCTTGTCGCCCGCCAGGTGGGGCGTGAGGTCGGCGAGTTGTGTCCCCGCCAGCCCGCCGACGTCGAAGACGGCGTTCCACCAGGTCGGCAGCTGGATCCAGTCGGGCAGGCGCCTGGCGGCCGTCATCGTCGGGACGATGGTGTTGTAGTTGTTGCCGTCCGCCGGCTTCATGGTGAGGGTGACGCCCAGGGCCTTGTTCACGGCCTCGTAGAAGGAGTTCCCCGCCGGGGGCACCGTGCCCCACAGCGGTGTGACGGCGGTGTAGCTCCCGCCCCTGCCCGGAGTCCCGTGGACGGTGGCGACCCGGCCGGAGGGGTAGGCCAGGAAGGCGGGATCGGTGGCGGCTCCGGCTCCGCCCGCCACGGACGGGATGTCCGGCCTGACCGAGCCGCTGGGCACGTAGGACGGCAACGCCGCTCGCAGGCCCGCCCCGGTGTTCGTGGCGGCCTTCTGCCGCGCCGCGCCGCCGCAGGCGGCGAGCAGGGGAGTCGCCGCGGCGAGGGCGACGAAGCTTCTGCGGTTCAGCTCGGGTCTCACGGTGGGGGCCGTCCCCTTCGAGGTCGTCGAAGCGCTTCTACGCTGCCGCGAGACTAGTGACCCGTTTTCGGGGAGAACAAGAACACCGCATAAACGAAACTTTCTATGGCCTGGTCGGACGGCTCTCCTTCCATGAAAGAATCACGGCCCCGACGGTCAGGGGGCGAGGGAGAAGTACTTCTCCTCCTCCTGGACGAAATGCAGCCGCAGCACCGAGTGCAGCCCGTACAGGCAGGCGCGTAGGTCCTCCAGCTGCTCGGGCCGCAACCGGCCGGCGGCGCCGGCGACTCTCACGTGTGTGCCGATCCGGCGGGCCAGGCGGTCGATCTCGCTGTGCTCCCGGCTCACGGTCTCGGTCGCCTCTCCTCCGCCGAGGGGACCGGCCAGTGCCTGACCGAGAGGACGCGGCATGTCGAGCCTCCAACGCACGGAAGTGTCGCCTCCATACGACAGCCCCGACGTGCGGGCCGACAGTGCCGAACGGCCCCCGAACAGTCACCACTCGGCAAGCATGGCCGGTCGGTAGGCTGCTGTGATCCGAATGGGCCCGCGTTCCGGGGGGACGATGTCCACTTCCCTTCTCCTGTGGCCGGCCGGGGCCATCCGGCGGTCGTACGGCGAAGTGATCGGCGCATGACCATCCGGGCCGCGGTCCGGCCGCAGGAGGGGGCGGAGGGCCGGGCGCGCGGGCGGATCCCGTGGCTCGCCCTCGTGGCCGCCGGCTACGCGGCGGTCCAGCTGGCTGTCGTCACGCCTCTCCTCGGGCTGGGCTGGGACGAGACGGTGTACCTGTCCCAGGTCGATCCACGCAATCCGGCCGCCTACTTCAGCGCGCCGCGATCGCGGGGGATCGGCTTCCTGGCGGCCCCCCTGATGGCCGTCACCGGCGCCACCCCGGTGATCAGGGTCGTTCTGGCGCTGCTGTCGGCCGTCGCGCTCTATGCGGCGTACCGCGTCTGGCGCCCGCTGCTCGGGCCCGGCCGGACCGCGCTCGCCACCCTGCTGTTCGCGGGCCTGTGGGTCACCGTGCTGTACGGACCTCAGGCCATGCCCAACCTGTGGGTGGCGCTGCCGGCGGTGGCGGCGACCGGCTGGTTCCTGCGCGCCCAGCGGCCCGGCGCCTCCGGAGTCGTGCTCCTCGGCCTGGGCGGCTCCGTCGCGGCGGCCACGCTCTTCCGCTTCTCCGACGGCGTCTGGCTCGCGGCGCCGCTGCTGGCCGCCTGCGGCGTGGTGCCCGCCTGGCGGCGTCCGGCCCCGGCCCTCGCCGTCGCGGGCGGCCTCGCCGCCGGTGGCGCCCAGTGGATCGCCGAGGCGTACGGGCGATGGGGCGGCATCGGCGCCCGCCTGCACGCGTCCAGCGCGACCGAGGGCGGCATGGGCCTGCACTGGGCCGGCGGAGACGCCTGGCGCAGCCTCAACGGGCCCCTGCTGTGCCGCCCCTGCACGGTCCCGCTGACGCACCCGGAGCTCACGCTGTGGTGGCTGGCCCTTCCCGTGCTCGCGCTGACGGCGTGCGCGGTGGCCCTGCGTACCGGGCGGGTGGCCGGGACCGTGCTGCCCGTTGTCTGCGCCGCCGCACTGAGCGTTCCTTACCTCGTCCTCGTCGGCTACTCCGCGCCGCGCTTCTTCCTGCCCGTCTACGCCCTGCTGGCCCTGCCCGTCGCCACGCTGGCGGCGGGTACGGTGCGAGCCGTCCGTCCGGCCCCCGGCCGTGTCGTCGTCGCGGGTGTCCTGGCCGGGCTGCTCGTCGCGCACCTGACGGTGCAGTTCCAGGTGCTCCAGGAGAGGGCCGCCGGTGCGCGGGCCACCGCCGACCGCTACCGGGCTGTCGCGGACGGCCTGCGCCGTCTCGGCCTGCACCCGCCCTGCCTGGTCACCGGCAGTCACTCGCAGCCGATCGGCTACTACGCCGGCTGCGCCTCCGCCGACGTCAGCGGCAACAACCGGAACATCACCGAAGCCGCGCTGCTGCGCCGCGCCGCCACCGAACCCACCGCGGCGCTGGCCGACAGACGCTCCCCACCTCCCGGTTACGCCCAGGCGTGGAAGGCCCACCGGCTCCGGGGCACCGGCTACACCGCCTACCTCCCGAGACACGCCGCCGGCGGCCGGCGGCCCTGACCGGCGTCCGATTCCTTGACCACCGCCAGCCCCGGGGATTCGGCCGGCGGGGTATCACCGTCAGAAGGGCTGGTGTTCCGTCGCGACTTCGGTGACCGCGCGGAAACCGCTCCGCTCATGCCGACCGCGCGCACATCGGGGGGTCACATGGAATCCCGAGGTCTCGTCTGCTGGAAGGTCTCTCTCACGATCGCGGGCACGGTCGTCCTCCTGTCCGTGGGAGCCGGGAGCGCGAGGGCGGCGTCCGCTCCTCGTTCGGACGACGTCGACCCGTCCACGCGTACCAACGTCACGAAGTCGATGAAGGGCGAGGCGCTGGCGAACGTCACCTACCGCGCCTATGCCGAGCAGGCCGATCGGGAGAACCTGCCCGATGTCGCGAACCTGTACCGGCACACCGCACACAGTGAGTTACGCGAGCACTTCACCGAGCAGGCGGAGTTGATCGGCCTGGTCGGCGACAACGCGGCGAATCTCCGCGACAGCGTCAGCGGTGAGTCGTACGAGGCGACGACGATGTACCGGAAGTTCGCCAAGCAGGCCGGGGCGGACGGCGACCGGGAGGCCGCCAGGCTCTTCTCCGAGGTGGGCAAGGACGAGGCCAGGCACCGGGAGAAGTTCCTCCAGGCGCAGAAGGCTCTCACCGACCCGTCATCGGGGGCGACGATCCCGACCGACGTACGGGCCAAGCCGGTGGAGATCCAGGCCGGCCCGTCCAAGGTCTCCTCGTCCAGGACCCTGGAGAACCTCCGGGCGGCGATGAAGGGCGAGGCCTTCGCCTACGCCAAATACACCCTCTACGGAGACAGGGCGCGAGAGACCGGGCAGCCCAGGCTCGCCAGGCTGTTCCACCGCACCGCCGCCGTCGAGCGCACCGAGCATTTCGCCGAGCACGCGAGCCTCGCCGGCGCGGTCCGCGACACCGGGACGAACCTGTGCGCGACCATCAAGGGGGAGACGTACGAGGGCACGCGGATGTATCCCGAGTACGCCCGCCAGGCCTCGGCGGCCGGTGACTCCGAGGTGGCCGAAGTGCTCAACGGCACCGCGAAGGACGAACTGAGGCACGCGAAGGCCTTCTCCAAGAAGGTCGCCAAGCTCGGCAGGCAGTGCCCCACGTCGAGCTGACACCAGAGGTGGATGGGCGACGAAATCATCGCCCACCCGCCCGGAAGTCCTACTTCAGGAGCTTCCTCATGGTGCTGATCTCCGCAGACTGACTGGTGATGATGGAGCCGGCGAGCCGCCTGGCCGGCTCGTAGACGCCGGCGCCCTGCTCCTCCTCGGCCATGGTGACGGCGCCCTCGTGGTGCTGGATCATCATCGTCAGGAACGCCCTGTCGAAGGCGGCGCCTTCGAGGCCCTTGAGTTTGTTCGTGTCCTCGCCGGACATCATTCCGGGCATGTCGTGGTCCATATGGTCCATCGGCACGCCTTCGCCGGGGACCTGAACGCCCCAGCTCTCCAGCCAACCGGTCATCGTCCGGATCTCGGGATCCTGGGCGGCTTCGATCTTCCTGGCCAGCTCCTTGACCTTGCCGCCGGCGGCGCGCCCCTCAACAAGCCTGGCCATCTCCAGGGCCTGGCGGTGGTGCGGGATCATCATCCGCGCGAACCAGATGTCCCGCTCGTTGTGATCCGCGGCCGAGCTGGTGACAGGAGCCCGCGATTCAGCCGGCGTCGCTGACATGGACGACATCGACGACATGTCATGAGTTGCGGTGTCTGTGGAGCCGCAGGCACCGGCCAGCAGACCGGTCGAGAGCACGGCGACGGGAACGGCAAGACGCTTCATGGCTGAACACTCTCCGTGTGCAGGTGCGGGCATCTCGCTGAAGCTCGACGACGGACGGCCGTCGAGCACGCGTCTTCTACACCCGGATCACAAGAGTCGCGGAGCGAGCCTGCGCGCACACCCCCGTAGTGACAGTGGCGACATTACCCAGCGATCCGTGGGTTCCCCGCATCGCCTCGCGACGTCATCCCATGGCTTTCCCATGGATCGTTTCTGGACCTGACCTGCGGGTGGGCGACAGCCCCGAGCCGTCCCTGCCGCCGGGGTTCACCGCGCCGACGGGCGTACCACCCGGTTCTCTACGGGAGCGAACCGGGCAGACAAACCCCCAGGGGGTATGCTACGGTCCTCGCGTCGATACCCCCTGGGGGTACTAAACGAAGGGATGGCGGACATGTGCACGGTATGCGCGTGCGGCACGGAGGCGGCTCAGGCCGAGGTGGCCGCCGAGACGGACACCGAGACGGGAACGGCGGACGGCAAGGTCTATTGGGTGAGCGGGATGACCTGCGGTCACTGCGTCTCGTCGGTGTCGGGGGAGATGGGCAAGGTCGGCGGCGTCGCCGGCGTGACGGTCGATCTGCCGACCGGCGCGGTCACCGTCAGCGGCTCTGGGTTCACCGACGAGGAGATCCGGGCCGCGGTGGAAGAGGCCGGCTACACGCTGGTGAGTTAGGCCCAGGCGACCGGGCCCCGGAAGAGAGCGGTGGGCGTGCACCGGCATGCACGCCCACCCGTGGGGCCGGTCCGATCACGCATCACACCCAACCCCCTTACCGCATCCTCCCATCGAGGGGCGGATGCGAAGAACAGGAGTGCGGCATGAACGCCGTCAATCCGCCCAGGTGGCGGGCACTGGTCGTGCTCGCCACCGCCCAGTTCATGGTCATCATGGACACCTCGATCATCGGTGTCGCGTTGCCCGACATGCAGCGCGACCTGGGTTTCTCCCCGGGCGCGCTGCAGTGGGTGTTCAACGCCTACGTCATCGCATTCGGCGGCCTGCTGCTGCTCGGCGGCCGCCTGTCCGACATCTTCGGAGCACGCAGGATCTTCACGGCCGGCTGGCTGATCCTGATCGCCGGGTCGGCCGTGGCCGCCGTGGCGAACAGCCCCTGGGTGGAGATCCTCGGCCGGGGCGTGCAGGGCGTCGGCGGCGCGCTCATCGCCCCCGCCTCGATGACCCTGCTCATGATGCTCTTCTCCCACGATTCCCGGGAGCTCGGCAAGGCCATGGCCCTGTACGGCGCGGCCGCGCCGGCCGGCGGCACCGCCGGAGTGTTCCTCGGCGGGGTCGTCATCGAGTATCTGAGCTGGCCATGGGTCTTCGTCGTCTACATCCCGATCGGCATCGCCACCCTGCTGGCCGTGCCCGCGCTGTTGCCCGCGGTCGCCGGCCGGCGCGGATCGGTGGACGTGCTCGGCGGCCTCGTCGTCACCGCCGGGATCGCCCTGGCCGTGTTCGCCATCGTCCGGGCGCCAGAGCAGGGCTGGGGCTCGGCCGCCACGCTGCTGGAACTGGCGGGGGCGGTCGTGCTGCTCACGGTGTTCCTGCTCGTGCAGCGCGTGATCCGGGAGCCGCTCATGCCGCCGGCCGTCTGGCGCACCCCCGGGCTGGCCGTCGCCAACCTGGCGATGGCGCTGCTGGGCGCCGCCTGGATCCCGATGTGGTACTTCCTCAACCTCTATCTGCAGCAGGTCCTGGGCTACAGCGCCTTCCCCAGCGGAGCGGCCCTGCTCCCGATGACGATAGCGATCATGATCTTCATGATCGGGATCACTGCCCGGCTGCTCGGCCGGTTCGGCGCCAAGCCCCTGATCGTCATCGGGCTCGCCGTGCTGGCGGCGGGGGTGGCCTGGCTGTCCCTGGTCCGGCCGGACGGCACTTTCACCGCCGATGTGCTGCCCGCCTCGCTGGCCGCGGCGGTCGGCATGTCCCTGGCCTACATCCCCGCGATGATGTCGGCGATTTCCGGCGCGCGGCCCGAGGAGAGCGGGCTGGCCTCGGGAATCGTCAACACCACCTACCAGATCGGCTCGGCCCTCGGCCTGGCCGTGACGACCGCGCTCGCCGCGACTGGAGGTGCCGACAGCCCGGCCGCGCTCACCGGCGGCTTCCAGGCCGCATTCGTCGGCGCGGCGGTCCTGGCGGCGACAGGGGCCGTACTGACCCTGCTGCTCATGCGCAGGCCGAAGCCGGCCACCCCCGCCGCCGTGGGCGCCGAAGCGACGTCCGTGCAGGTGTGAGACGGTCGAGCGGGTCCACCCTGGACAAGGCGAAATACCCTAGGGGGGTAGGGTGTTCAAGAAGGACAACGGACCTCCGAGCAAGGCGGCGCCGAGGCCGACTTCAAGGTCAAGGAAGCCTCCGGCGCCGTCGCCCGTCTCGTTCGTTCCTGATCGATCGACAACAGAAGGAGAAGCGTCATGACGACCGCCACCTACACTGTCAGCGGCATGACCTGCGGTCACTGCGTCAGCTCCGTGAAGGAAGAGGTCGGCGAGGTCACCGGTGTCACCGGTGTCGAGGTCGATCTGGCCACCGGGCTCCTGACCGTGGAAAGCGACAACCCCCTCGACACGGCCACGATCAGGGCCGCCGTCGAGGAGGCCGGATACGAAGTGGTGGACCACCCATGAACACACCGGCCCGGATGGGCGCCTACGTCCTCGGCCTCGCCGTGGTCTTCGCGGGAGCGTTCGGCATCGGCGGTGCGGTCGGCGCGACTCCACCCTCGGCGCCCGTGAACAATGGACACGGAGGCCACGCGACGCCGGCACAGGCCGCGCCGAAGACGGACCACGTGCCGGGAGGGCTCCAGGTGTCCCAGAACGGCTACACCCTCACCCCGCGGACCACGACGATCACTCCCGGCGAGCGGACCGAGTTCCGGTTCACCGTGGACGGCCCGGACGGCCGCCCGGTGACCGCCTACGAGACGCAGCACGACAAGAAGCTGCACCTCATCGTGGTCAGCCGCGACGCGACGGTCTTCCGGCACGTGCACCCCGAGCTCGCCGGTGACGGAACCTGGTCGGTGCCGCTGACGCTGCCCGAGGCCGGCGCCTACCGGGTCTTCGCCGACTTCGTCCCCCAGGGCGGGGAAGGCCTGACCCTCGGCGCCGACCTGTACGCCTCCGGCGACTACGCGCCCCGGCCGCTGCCGGCGCCCGGCCGTACGGTGACGGTGGACGGATACACCGTCCGGCTCGACGGCACCCTCATTCCGGGCGCGGCGAGCAGGCTCGTCGCCGAGATCAGCAAGGACGGCAGGCCCGTGACCGACCTGCAGCCGTACCTCGCGGCCTACGGCCACCTGGTCGCGCTGCGCGTGGGCGACCTGGCCTACCTGCACGTCCACCCCGACGGCGCCCCCGGCGACGGCGTCACCACGGCCGGGCCGGGCATCACCTTCTACGCCGAGGTGCCCAGCCGCGGCGACTACCGGCTCTTCCTCGACTTCAAGCACGACGGGACCGTGCACACCGCCGCCTTCACCGTACGGGCGGAGCAACCCTCGGCGGCCGCTCCCGCCGCCACGGCGGACCATGGATCCGAACACGCCCACTCCGGCCACTGATGCCGGGCATGACGCGGAAAGGAGGGGTGATGGCCTCCATCACCGGTGACCGGCCGACAGGCGCGGTCGAACTCTCGATCGGCGGCATGACCTGCGCGTCGTGCGCCAACCGGATCGAGCGCAAGCTCAACAAGATGGACGGCGTGACCGCGACGGTCAACTACGCCACGGAGAAGGCGAAGGTGACCTTCCCCGAAGACCTGGATCCCCAGGCGCTGGTGGCGGAGGTGGAGAAGGCCGGATACACCGCCAAGCTCCCCGAGCCGCTCAGGCCGGAGCAGGCGCCCCCGGAGCCGGACGAGCTCGCCGCCCTGCGGACCCGGCTGCTGGTCTCCGTGGTGCTCGCGGTGCCGGTGATCGCGCTGGCGATGATCCCGGTGCTGCAGTTCACCTACTGGCAGTGGCTGTCGCTGACGCTCGCGGCCCCGGTCGTCGTGTGGGGCGGCCTGCCGTTCCACAAAGCCGCCTGGGCCAACCTGCGGCACGGCACGGCCACGATGGACACGCTCGTGTCGCTCGGCACGATCGCCGCACTGGGCTGGTCGCTGTGGGCGCTGTTCCTCGGCGACGCCGGGGTGCCCGGCATGACCCACGGCTTCGACCTGACCATCTCCCGCAGCGACGGCTCGGGTGACATCTACCTGGAGGCCGCGGCCGGGGTCACCGCGTTCATCCTGGCCGGGCGTTACTTCGAGGCCCGTTCCAAGCGGCGCGCCGGCGCGGCGCTGCGGGCCCTGCTGGAACTGGGCGCCAAGGACGTCGCCGTGCTGCGCGACGGCCGCGAGGTGCGCGTCCCCGTCGGCGAGCTGAAGGCCGGCGACCACTTCGTCGTACGGCCGGGGGAGAAGATCGCCACCGACGGCGTGATCGAGGAGGGCGCCTCCGCGGTCGACGCCTCGATGCTCACCGGCGAGTCGGTCCCCGTCGAGGTGCGGCCCGGCGACGCCGTCACCGGGGCCACGGTCAACGCGGGCGGCCGGCTGGTCGTCCGGGCCACCCGGGTCGGCTCCGGCACCCAGCTCGCCCAGATGGCGCGGCTGGTCGAGGAGGCGCAGACCGGCAAGGCCCAGGTGCAGCGCCTCGCCGACCGCATCTCCGGCATCTTCGTGCCGATCGTCATCGCCCTGTCGGTCGCCACCCTGGGCTACTGGCTCGGTACGGGGGAGGGGGCAGGGGCGGCCTTCACCGCCGCGGTCGCGGTGCTGATCATCGCCTGCCCCTGCGCGCTGGGCCTGGCCACCCCGACCGCGCTGCTGGTCGGCACCGGCCGCGGCGCCCAGCTCGGCATCCTGATCAAGGGCCCCGAGGTGCTGGAGTCGACCCGCGCGATCGACACGGTCGTGCTCGACAAGACCGGCACTGTCACCGAGGGCAGGATGACCCTGGCCGGGGTCCACCTGGCCGAAGGGGAGGACCACGACGAGGTGCTCCGGCTGGCCGGGGCCCTGGAGCATGCCTCCGAGCACCCGATCGCGCAGGCGATCGCCCGGGGCGCGGCCGAGCGGGTGGGCGCACTGCCGTCGCCGGAGGACTTCGCGAACGTCGAGGGCCTCGGCGTGCAGGGCATCGTGGACGGCCACGCCGTACTCGTCGGACGGCCCCGCCTGCTGGAGGAATGGTCCCAGCATCTTCCCGCGGAGCTGGAGAAGAGACTGGGGGAGGAACAGGCCGCGGGCCGTACGGCGGTGGCAATCGGCTGGGACGGCCGGGCACGTGCGGTGCTGGTGGTGGCCGACGTCGTCAAGCCCACCAGCGCCGACGCCGTCGCCGAACTGCGCGCGCTCGGGCTGACGCCGGTGCTGCTGACCGGCGACAACGAGGCCGTCGCGCGTACGGTCGCGGGTGAGGTCGGGATCGACGAGGTGATCGCCGAGGTGCTGCCCGCCGGCAAGGTCGACGTGGTGAAGAGGCTGCAGGCCGAGGGCCGGACGGTCGCGATGGTCGGCGACGGCGTCAACGACGCTGCGGCGCTGGCGCAGGCCGACCTGGGGCTCGCCATGGGTACGGGCACCGACGTGGCCATCGAGGCCGCCGACCTGACGTTGGTGCGGGGCGATCTGCGGGTGGCGGCCGACGCGATCCGGCTCTCGCGGCGCACGCTGCGCACGATCAAGGGCAACCTGTTCTGGGCCTTCGCCTACAACGTGGCGGCCCTGCCGCTGGCCGCCGCGGGCCTGCTCAACCCGATGATCGCCGGTGCGGCGATGGCGTTCTCCAGCGTCTTCGTCGTCAGCAACAGCCTCAGGCTCCGCCGCTTCCGCTGAACCCGCCGCAGCCAGAGCCTGCGGGGCGCGCGCGACCATGGTCGCGCGCGCCCCGCCCGCCAGAGGCCGTGGCGTGATGGTCGTCAATCGAGGGCGGCGAGTTCGCGCATCGCGCTGAGGAAGCCGGTGACATCTCCTATCGCCGGCACCTTGTTCTCGTACTCGGTGACGCGGCCTTCGAAGGCGGAGCTGAGTTCGTCGAGCCGCTCGCGCAGGCCGGACAGTGAGGCGACGGTCAGCGAGCTCCAGGTGCCGAGGTCCATACCGATGGTGACGTCGATCAGCACCTCGCCCGTGTCCAGCACGTCAGTGAGGCGTGGAGGCGACGGTGATCGCAACGCGTGGAGGAGGCGACGCTTTCGGCCGACGCCGGGCCGGACGGCGAAAAGGTTGATCGCCGAGGACGTATCCTAGAGCGCCTGTTGCAGCAGGACGAGGTCACGGAAGGCATGGACTTCGAACAGGCCGGCGGAGAGGCGCTGGTCGCGATCGGCGACCTGCGACCGGCTGAAGCCGACGACCCGTTCGCCGACGGCAGGGATCTCGCTGTCGACAACGTACTCCCAGTCGACGAGCTCGGGTTGCCCGCCGATCGCGCGAGCCGCATCATCGCGGTGCCAAAGGGGGACGGCGTAGCGGGTGAGCCCTCGCGTGAGATGCCAGGCGAGCCCGAAGTAGACGGCCATCTCCTCCTGCTCGCTGTTGTTGATCGCGAACTCGGTGAAGGGCGTGTGGTCGTGGTCAGGCCAATCCTGGTACAGCCCCGCCCAGTGAGTCTCGACCGGAACAGCGTCAGCGGGGAGATAGACGTACACGAAGCCATCGAGGTGCGGCTGCTGTTCGAAGTGGATCGGCTGCATGAATTCGCTCCGGCGGGCCTGCTGAGTCGCTGCTGCTGATTTATGAGCCGCCGTTCACGTCAGCTGAAACCGAGACCATCGGTAGTGGGCGTCCGGGAGGTTCTCCCCGTTGTCGTTCCCGTCCCGTTCCTCGATGAGGGCGAAGCCGTGCCGTTCGTAGAAGCGGCGGGCGCCGTCATTCTGCTGGAACACATGGAGGTCGAGCACGTGGGGGTGCGCCGCCTTGGCGTGGTCGAGCAGCGCGGCGCCGATGCCGCGCCCCTGGGCGGCGGGCGTGACGTACAGGTGGTCCAGCCAGTCGCCGTTCAGGCAGGCGAAGCCCGCGATCCGACCGTGTAGCTCGACGACCCACACCTGCGAGGCCGGGAGCATAACGTCGGTGATCCAGGCCCGGGTCTCCTCGTCGGAGTGCAGGCGTGGCAGGTAGGTCATCCCGGCCCGAGCGGCGAGGAACACGTCGCCGATGTGCCCGGCGTCCCCGGACGACGCGCGGCGGACCAGAGGCAGGGCATCGCGCGCGATCAGTTCGGTCATCTCCTCTGCAGCTCACGGCGGTCAGGGCGAAGCCCAATCAGCTGTGCGTTCGCCGCGATCGTTGAGTCCCGGCTTATGCTAGCTGCTTTGTTGTGATCAACACGTTTGTGCATTCAACCGCTGCAACCAGGCATCTGGGATTTCACGACTGAGTCGATAGCAAGGGTGAACTTCAATCACCTATCGGTCGGGCTGAGTCGAGATCGATCTCAGGGACTCCAGCGGGCGGCGGCCAGGTCGTACAGGTACTTGGTGTCGCCATGGCCCGGTCCAGGTGTCGTATCGCTGGTTTCCGTCGGTATCGCGCACCCGGCTGATGACGGAGTTGAGGTAGCCCACTCGCAGAAGCGGGTTGTCGGCGTTGCTGTAGCGGTGCTACGGCACCATCGGCCAGCTCGCCCCATACCAAGGTGCCTACTACCACGTCGGTTGGGGACCGGCCATCAACGATCAGCTCTGCGCGATGACCCCTGGCGCCGACGGCAGACCGCACGACATCTCTGTCACCGACCGCGGTTTCCTCGGCAAGACCGAGGACTCCTCCACCGACCTCGTGCTGCTGGACGCCCGGTTCTACGACCCGTCGATCGGGAAGTTCCTCTCGCCCGACCCCATCCTGGAGCTGAGCGAGCCGCAGCTGGCCAACCCGTACGGGTACGCGGGGAACAACCCGGAGACCTTCGCGGACCCGACCGGCCTGTCGGTGCGGTGCCCGTCCTGGCTGCCGGCGGCGCTGTGCACCATGCTCAACTCAATCCCCCAGTGGGCGATCGACGGCTTCTTCGGCGCGGTGCGGTCGTTCCTGGAGAACAACACCGCGGTGATCGCCGCCCAGCTGGCGCTGCAGGCGTTCGGCGTGGGCGGCCCGCTGGACTGGATGTCCCAGCTGGAAGGAATCTTCGGCGTCAACCGCAACTCCACCGCCTACAAGGTCGGCAGCGTCGCTGCGACGATCATCTCCTGGGCCGGAGTCGGCGGTGTCATGAACCTCCTCGGGAAGGGGCTCAAGGAAGGAGCGGAGTTTCTATCCAAGCGGCTTGCCGCCCAGCAAGCGGAGAAGCTGGCGGCGAGAAAGGCGGCCCAGAAGGCCGCGGCCAGACGAGCGGAGGCGGCTGCTGCGGCCTCCGAACGACGAGCGGCCGCGGCGGCGAGGCGCAAGGCCAGAGCCGAGGCGAAGGCGACCAGCAAGGCCACCCGATCGCGCGGGGGCACCCACAAGAGCAGCGCGTCGACCCGTGGAGGCTCGAAATCGCGTTCCGGAAGCCGCTGCAGCTTCCCGCCAGGGACCTTGGTGCTGATGGCGGACGGCTCACGTCGTCCGATCGAACAGCTCAAGGTCGGCGACAAGGTCCTTGCGACCGATCCGGTGACCTCCGTCGAAGGCGCCCATGCGGTCACCGCTACCACCGGCTACAAAGCCGACAAGCACATGGTCGAGATCTCGATCAAGCCCAAGTCAGCCAAGGCCGGGAACGGTGACACCATCACCGCGACCGACAACCACCCGTTCTGGGTGCAGAACCGGCACGCCTGGCTGCAGGCCGGACGGCTCCAACCCGGCATGTGGTTGCGCACATCCGCCGGCACCTGGGTCCAGATCTCCGCCATCAAGACCTGGACCAGTCAGCAGCAAGAGGTCCACAACCTCACCGTCGCGGACCTCCACACCTATTATGTACTCGCAGGTGTCACGCCGGTCCTCGTTCACAACTGCGGTCTGAAGCCTGGAGAGCAGCACGTGTATCGGGCCGTGCAAGAGAAGGAACGTCGGCAGATTCACAAAACTCGCCGTTATGAGAATGTGCCTGGAATTGAATCGAAATATTTCTCGTCAACGCCAGAAGGGGCGGCTCAGTACGCTAAGGCTGCCTATGGGAAGTTTCCTCAAGAGGGTCCGTATACTCTGACTCGCGGAGTTATCCGCTCGGATGCTATCCCGGCCGAGAGTAGGATTGAAAGCCTTGCGGACGGGGGAGGCGGTATCGATGATTTTGCTCTCGGAGAGGATGCAATGAACGCTATTGGCAGGGTCCGTATTATGCCATACATGCCGATTCCTTAGGTGGTTTATGAAGATCTATGTGACCTCCCGTAGTCAGGCAACCCTAGATGTATGGGCACGCCTGCTGCCCCAATCGCTCGGTGTCGAGCTCGTAAATGAAGCCGGGAGGGCGGTTCAGGCTGACGTCATCGTAGTCTCTGGTAAATGGGCCTTCGATAGATATGGAGGGGTGCCCAATAGGCAAACCGCTCAGATTCGACCGAACATACGTAATGACAGGCTGCCGGAGTGGGTTGTCATTCCGCCATTCCGTCCAGTCGTTGAGCGGGATGGTCAATTCGAGATCCGTTCCGATTTCAAGGATATGAGTCCGGCTCATTTCGGGATTCTTGAATCCCTGAAAGTGATACTTCAAAATCTCGGGGATTCTTGCTCTGTTATTCTCGATCTTCCACTGCTTGGAATGGACGATCCTTATGATGAGTCAACGCCAGTGTCGGTGGCTAGTGCAATCAACAAGATATTGCCGGAAAATGAGGCGTAGCCGCTCAGCATCTATGTGATCAAGTGGCCTGAATCGGGCTCGGCTCGGGAGAGAACAGGACCGACCTCGGGCAGTACGGGCCCGTGCCGGTCAGAGAGGAGCCGGGAGCAGGTCGGCCGGTACCATGCGGTTGCAGGAATTGAATATCTCTCTCACACTGCGGCGACCGACGCCGGGCCTCTATGGCGTCTGGCGTGCGAATGCGTTCGATCACGTGCGCAAGCTGGAGCGATGGGAGGATGAGGTAGGGGATGAATCGGCCCTCGAACGTCATCTCGGCGGTTCCTTTCTGTCCCTGTGCAACTTCAGCGCTTCGCGAGCATGGCAGGTCGAACTGGCCGGTTGGATTGTGCTGGAGTGAAATGGAACTCTATGAGACGTTCCCAGATGTCGCCGAAGCCGTACGCGCGCAGTCGGCACTCCGAGATCAACTCGACTTGACCAACAGTCTGCCGACTGCTCCTGAATTCGTGGCAGGGTTGGATGTCTCATACGAAGTTGACAGCCGGTACGCTGCCGCTGCGGCGGTCCTGATAGAGCTGCGGTCACTTGAGGTCAGGGAGACTGCCATCGCCTACGGTGAGGTGACTTTTCCTTATGTCCCAGGGCTGCTGGCGTTTCGTGAGGTTCCTATTCTTCGGGAAGCGCTTGGAAAACTGTCGGGCCAGCCGGATGTGCTTGTTTGCGATGGTTACGGAGTCGCTCATCCGAGGCGCTTTGGATTGGCCTGTCACATAGGTGTGGCAACTGGCTTACCGTCGTTCGGTGTGGCGAAGTCGCCCTTCGGCATGGAATTTGTCGATCCTGGGCCACGACGGGGTGACTGGTCGCCGATCGTTGACGATGGCGAGGTGCTTGGTCGTGCGCTCCGTACACAGGACGGCATCAAACCGGTGTTCGTATCCGTTGGGCATCGAGTCGGCCTGGACCAGGCGACCGAGTTGACACTCAAGCTGAGCCGTGAATTCCGCCTCCCGGAGGCGATTCGCAAGGCGGACTTTCTTTCGCGTCAAGAGCTACGAAGGCGTCGAGGGGTTGGATAGCGCGAGCTGGAACCAGACCACCCGCCCCGCCTTGCTCTCATGCCATCCCCAGGCCACCGCCAGCTCCTGGACCAGCCACAGCCCACGGCCCGTGCACATCTCCGGGTCGGTGCCGACCTGTACGCGGGGTGCGCTGGTGGCCGAGCCCGCGTCGATGACGTCGACGTGGAGTGTTCCGGAGCGTCGGGCGACGGTCACGGTCACCTGTCCGCGGGGCAGGCGCGAGTCGGAGTGCCGTACGGCGTTGGCGACGAGTTCGCTGACCAGCAGCACGGCGTAGTCGGCCTGCGGGTGGCCGGTCTCGGCCAGGAGCACCCGGAGGTAGTGACGCGCCTTCCGCACCGACGCGGCCTCACCGGGCAGGTCGATCTGTCCCAGCAGTTCCACCGCCTTCGTCGCGTGCTGCGGGAGACCCGCACAGCCGGGATCGGCGTACGGCTCAGGCGCCACCCAGCTGCCCGTGGAAGGCCGGGACGAGGCCGACCTCACAGCCTGATGTCCATGGTCGCCCGTCCGCATCTTCGACCCCTTCTCGCCAGCTTGGCACCCGTTTGAGCGCACTCGGTCATCGATAGATAACGCAACGTGAGTGGCTCGCTTTGATGGTCATCCTTCGGAAGCGACGGGGCAAGCGAAATTGCAAATTTGCTCCATGTGACGTCTTCGTTGGTTTCCCTGATGTGGTCCCTCCTAGGGCGGCACACTGTGCGTGACGATCAGGGAGGTTTCCGTGACGAACGGGCGTGGGCCCACGGTCCGGCGCAGACGGCTGGCCGGCGAACTGCGCAGGCTGCGCGAACGCAAAGAGCTGACCCTGGAGGACGCCGCCGAGCGCCTCGGCTGGTCGGCGGCGAAGGTGTCCAGGATCGAGACGGCTCGCGTCGGGATCACCTCGCCGGACCTCACCCGCATGCTCGACCTGTACGAACTGGCCGACGACAGGCGGGCCGGCCTGCACGCGCTGGCCAGGACCGCCCGCACCCGGGGCTGGTGGGACGCCTACGCTGACTCGCTGCCGAGCGACTACTCGGCCTACATCCAGCTCGAAGCCGACGCGGCGTTCATCCGCAGCTACGACGGCATGATCGTGCACGGACTGCTGCAGACCGACGAGTATGCCCGGGAGATCATCCGCGCCGCCCTGATGGGCCTGTCCTCCCCGGCCGAGGTCGAGCGACGGGTGGAGGTGCGCATGACCCGGCAGCGGCTGCTGCTCCGGGACGAGAGCCCGCTGCGGTTCTGGACGGTCGTCGACGAGGCCGCGCTCACCCGCAGGGTCGGTTCCGAGGTGATCATGCGCGAGCAGCACGCGAGGCTTCTGGAGTTCGCGGATCGGGACAACGTCACGATCCAGGTGCTGCCCTTCGCCAAGGGCGCGCATCCCGCGACAGCCGGGACTTTCGCTCTGCTCGAATTCCGTGAAACCTACGATCCAAATGTGGTGTACGTCGAGGGCACGACAAGTAACCTGTACGTCGAGAGCGATGCCGAGATCTACCGGTATTCGCTGGCCTTCGACCATCTTCGAGCGATGGCGCTCGACCCCGACGAGTCGAGGCGGCTCATCGCGCGGCTGGCCGAGGGGTCCTGAGAGCGATCCTGCCGAGAGAAAGCCAAGGGGTTGTCCGTGTACCTGTCTCGCGTCACGTGGCGAAAGAGTCGTCGTAGCGGCAACGGCTCGAACTGTGTCGAGATCGCCGTCGCCGACGCTGCCGAGGCGGGTACGGAACACAAAGCGGACGCCCGGCGGTTGTTTCTGGTCCGCGACTCGAAGAATCCGGACGGTCCGGTTCTGGCGTTTACGCCGTCCGAATGGGATGCCTTCGTCGGCGGGGTCAAGGACGGCGAGTTCGACGACCTGAGCTGACCACCTGATCCTCCCCACCTCGCATGGCGCTCGATCGGAGTATCGGCGCATACTCGTCGGGCGCGTCGAAGAGCGCGCCGTGTTCCATCTGACCGGCATCACGAAACTGGCCGCCCAGTCGCGGATGACGTCAGCGACGGCCTCGATGGTGTGAAGTACGGCTGTACCGTGCCCCTGTCCGGGCGGTACGAGCCGGCGCCGCCTGGTTGGTGGCGGCGCCGGGCTGTTCTGGCTAGCTCGGGCTGTTACCGGAGGTATGCCGCGAGGCCGAGGCGTTGGTCGCGTACGGCTCCGGCGACGAGACCGGCGATCTGCCGGGCGCCGTACGCCTCGAAGTGGGTGTGGTCGTTGGCGAAGAACGCGCCCACCGGGCCCGAGGTGTAGTCGCCGCTGTACGGACAGAAGCGCAGGCTGTTGTAGAGGGTGTAGCTCAGCTTGTGCAGGTCGATGACCGGAGTGCCGGTGGCGGAGCCGACGTCGAAGGTCTCGGTCAGGTAGCCGCGGTTGGGCGTGGCGGTGCTTCCGCTGCAGGTCAGGGCGGCAACGGGAGTCACCAGCACGGGGTTGGCGCCACGCTGCTTCGCGGCGCGGACCATGGCGGTGAGGAGTTCGCGATAGCGGGCGGAGCCGACGTGCCTGGGGCAGGTGGGGGAGCCGTCGTTGATGCCGAACTGGATGAAGAGGTAGTCGCCGGTCTTCATTCCCGTGGAGGCGTCGAGCATGGACTGCCAGCGGGCTGCGTAGGCGGTCGAGCTGAGGACGCATTCGCCCGAGGAGTTGGTGCTGCTGGTGACGGCCGACTCGTAGAGCCAGGTCTGGATGCTGCGGCCGCCGACGGCGTTGTTCGCCACGGTGGCGTTGGCGGTGAGGTACTGGCCGAGTTCGCGGCCCCAGCCGACGATGGGGTCGCCGGAGCTGTTGGCGACGGTGGAGTCGCCGGCCAGCCAGACTGTGATCTTCCCGGGGGTCGGGGTGGTGCTGGGTGTCGCGCTCGGGCTCGCGCTCGGCGTCGCGCTGGGGCTCGGACTGGGGCTCGGGCTGGGGAAGCGGGTCGGGGAGGCGCTGGGGCTGCTGGTGACCCCGCCGGTGCAGGTGACGCCGTTGAGCGCGAAGCTCGCCGGCACCGGGTTGGCGGAGCTCCACGACCCGTTGAACCCGAAGTTGGCCGACCCGTTGCCCGGGATGGTGCGGTTGTAGTCGACGTTCTTGGCGGTGACGTTCGCCCCGGTCTGCGTGACCGTCGCGTTCCAGGCCTGGGTGACCTGCTGGCCCGTGGAGAAGGTCCAGGTCAGCGTCCACCCGTTGATCGTGTCGCCGAGGTTCGTCACGGTGACGTCCGCGCCGAAACCACCCGTCCACTGGTTGGTGATCCGGTAGGTGACAGCGCAGCCGGTGGCGGCGCCGGCGCTCGGCGCCGCCGCGAAGGTCAGCGCCCCCGTCAGCGCGGCTACCGCTGCTGCGATCGCCGTGGCGGCGCGCCGTCGGAACATGGTCATCTGCGGTTCTCTCCTTCTCGGGCGGGCGGGCGCTCGGTCGGTCAGCGGGCGAGGGTGCTTCTCAGCGGGCCGGCGACTGCAACGAGGTCGTACGGCCGCCGCATGATCAGCCGGGTCGCGTCAGGTCAGCGCGCATGCGGCGCCGTTGAGGGTGAAGGAGGCCGGTGTGGAGTTGGCGCCGGTCGAGGTGCCGGTGAAGCCGACCGTCGCGGAGGCGCCGGGCGCGAGAGCGGGGCTCCATGTGGGGTTCGTGACGGTGACGGCCGCGCCGGTCTGGGTGAATGTGCCGTTCCAGCCCTGGCTGATCTGCTGGCCGTCGGAGAACCTCCAGCCGAGCGCCCACCCGTTCAGGGTGCTGCCGCCGGTGTTGGTCACCTGTACCTCGCTCTGGAAGCCACCGGGCCACTGGTTGGTCACGGTGTAGTGCACGGCGCACGCGCCGGCCGGGCCGCTCGGGGTGGCGCTGGGCGTCGCCGAGGGCGTGGAAGTGGGCGTGCGGCTGGGCGACACGGAGGGCGTCGGGCTCGGCGACCGGCTCGGGCTCGGCGTCGGGGTGGGGGAGGTGGGCGGAGCGAGGTGGGCGGCGACGATCGGCGCGAGTTTGGCCGCGATCGCGCGGTGTCCGGCGTCGTTGGGGTGGACGCTGTCGGACAGGCCGTCGGAGGGCACCCATCCGTCGGTGGCGACGAAGAAGACGTTGCGGTCGCCGGCGTTGTTGACGGTCTGCACCGCGGCCTGGGTCTGCGGGACGAACCGCCCGCGGAAGGTCTGCAGGGCCAGGATCGCGGCCTTCGGGTATTTGCTCCGGATGGTGCGCAGCAGGCCGACGTAGGAGTCCTGGAACTGCGTCGTGGACACCCCGTGACCGGCGTCGTTGGTACCGAGGTTGATCACGACGACGTCCGCCTGGTATCGGGTGAAGTCGTGGTCGACGGCGCCGTCCGCGGCGCTGACCTTCACGAAGCGGCGGTCCAGGCCGACGCAGCCGTCGGCGGTGCTGACCAGGCAGGCGCCCCCCTCGGCGACCTGCATGTGGTCCAGTCCGAGCTGCTCGCCGACCAGCCATCCGTACGCGGTGAGGGCGTTCTTCGAGGTGGTGGTGCCGACGGTGATCGAGTCGCCGACGAACTCGACCATGCCCTTGGCAGGTTGGGCGGGCAGGGTGCGTGCGCCTGAGTCGAGCACCAGCCCCTGGAACACCGCGTCGCCGTGATAGGAGCCGGCCACCACCCGGTAGGACACGCGCAGGGTGTGGTTGCCCGCCGAAAGCGGGGTGGCGGTGAGGTTGACCGTGCCCCGTACGTTCTGCAGGTAGACGTCGGGGCGGCCGTCGATGCTGTAGTAGAGGTCGATGGTGTTGCGCTGCTTGAGCTTGACCGTGGTGCCGGTGAACCCGGTGGTGAGGTAGGCGCCGGCCCAGCCGGGGACGTAGGCGGCGCTGTCGCGGGTGTCCCAGCGGCCGACGAAGCGGATGTTGGGGTCGGTCGGTGTCCCGTCTCCGGCGGCGGCCTGCGCTCCGGGTGGCGTCGCGAGCGCGACCGCGGCGACGACGGTGCCGGCGGCGACGGCCAGGCGAATGAGCTTCATGCCGATCCGTCTCATGCAGCGTCCAATCTGGTGGGGACCGGTGGGGCCGGACGTCACGAGACGCTAGAAAAGCGCACGTAAAGGCGTCAAACACGCTCTGACTGCATGTGCAGTCCATTTGAAGGGGAAGTCGTCGCGTTTCAGGTCAGCCGTGCGACGGCGGCCGGCGGAGAACTCTCCCCGTATGAAACTTTCGGCGCCTCGTGTGAAAAGCCCGCTCGCCCCTTCCGGACGAGACGGGACGACGCCGCCCCCAGGCCATGGACAATCTCCGCAAAAGACTTCAGCATCATCATCGAACCGCACTTCCGGGTGAAACGGCGGCGAGTACTTCGCTTGGCACGCTGACCAAGCTCGCCGTCACCTGCGCGAACCCGGCCGTTCTGCCGCACGTCATCGAGCTGTATCGCTACTGCACCCTGGATCGATCCGGCAGTAAGGAGCGAGAAGCATGACCACGACGCTGTCGTTCGGGGACCATCCGGCCGGGACCCCGGTGCACCGGAAGTTCCAGGACATTCCGTTCTCCGCGGCCGCCGGCACCGCTGACCCGACCAAGGGGCAGGCCGCCGTCTGAATGGGTCGGGAATGCTCTCGCGGCTCCTTTCCCACGCGTCGAACCGCCCTCCGTTGAACCGCTGCCCGTCGAACCTCTGCCCGTCGACCCGTCACCCGTCGAACCGACGCCCGGGTCGTCCGGGGCGCCTGATACGGACGCGCGGTGATGTGCGCGGCCTCGGGCGCCGGTTCCGTCTCGCGCGCGTTCCAGTCCGCGTTCCAGTCCACGTTCCAGGCCACGTTCCACTCCTCGCCCGGACCGGACGGGGGACCAGGTGCGCGTCACCGCGCACCGCACGCTCGCGCCGTACTCGTCACGGCGACACGGCCGTGCTCGACGGCGCCCACACCCGGAAGGAAGTGGTCCTATGAGCCCGCACACCGTCGCGCCGCTGCTTCTCGGCCTCGCGGTGATCGTCGTGACGGCGTGGCTGCTCGGCATGCTCGCCCGCCGGCTCGGCCAGCCCGCAGTCATCGGCGAGATCGTGGGCGGCATCCTGCTCGGGCCGACGCTGTTCGGCGGCGCGGTATCCAGGACGATCTTTCCCGCCGAGGTGCGGCCGTCGCTGACCCTGCTGGCCGACATCGGCGTCTGCCTGTTCATGTTCCTCATCGGCCTGCACCTGGACCACACGCTGCTGCGCGGCCAGAGTCGTACGGCCTCCGTCGTGTCGGTATGCGCGATGCTGCTGCCGTTCGGTCTCGGCGCCCTGCTGGCGCTCTACCTCGCCGGCGGTGGCGGCACCGGCGACCGGGTCGCGTTCGTGCTGTTCATGGGCGTCGCGATGGCGGTCACCGCGTTCCCGGTCCTGGCCCGGATCCTCACCGACAAAGGCCTGATCGACACGCCGATCGGCGGGCTGGCACTGGCCTGCGCAGCGGTGGGCGACGTGCTCGCGTGGGCGCTCCTCGCCGTCGTGGCGGCGCTGGCGGGTGGCGGTGGTCACCCGTGGCGCGTCCTGTTCGTGGTGCCCTTCGCCGCCGTGCTGCTGGGGGTGGTACGACCGCTGCTGGCCCGGCTGGCCGCCCGCCGTCCGGTGTCCGGTCCGCTGACCGGCGTCGTGCTGGTCGCCGGGGCGGCCGGGCTGCTGCTGTCGGCTCAGGCGACCAGCTGGATGGGCCTGCACGCCATCTTCGGCGCGTTCCTCTTCGGCGTCGCCATGCCGCGTGAGGGCGTCTCGGCGCTGCGTGAGCGGGTCCTGCCGTGGATCGAGCGAATCTGCGCCGTCATGCTGCTGCCGGTCTTCTTCATGGCCGCCGGTCTCAAGGTCGATCTGTCCCGGCTGGACACGGTCGCGTTCGGCGAGCTGGCGCTGATCCTGCTCGTGGCGGTCACCGGCAAGTTCGGAGGTGCGTACCTCGGCGCGCGGATCACCGGCGTACGTCCCCGCCACTCGGCGGTCCTCGGCATCCTGATGAACACTCGCGGCCTGACCGAGCTGATCGTGCTGATCGTCGGGCTCGAGCTCGGCGTGCTGACGCCGCGGCTGTACTCCCTGATGATCCTGATGGCCCTGGTCACGACCGCCATGACCGGTGTCCTGCTGCGGATCGTGTACCCCGAACGAAGGGTCGTCGAGGACAGGTCGCCCCGCACCGGCGCAACCCAGCTGCGCGTGAACGAAGGGCGTTCCGGCTTGTCTGATGAGTATTGACGCTTGTCTGACGAGTGCCCATCATGGTGTCGCCGGAGTCGAGATCCTTTGCGCCCCGGGAGGCAGGGCCCGGGGCCCGTGGCCCGGCGCGGGCGCAACGACATATGAGGTGACGCATGCCCCGACTGTTCGCCGCTCGACTGCTCACCACCTGTCTGACGTTGTCCGTGGTCGCGGCCTGCGGGGCCACGGGCGGCGGCACCACCGCGGGCCCGGCCTCCGGCGAGAGCCGGGCCGGCGCCGCGAAGATCACTGTCGGGGTCGCCTACAGCCGGGGCGGGCGCGGAGACAAGTCCTTCAACGACTCGGTCGGGGCCGGAGTCGACCAGGCCAAGGCGAAGCTGGGCGTGTCCGCCAAGGAGCTCAGTCCGAACGCGGCCGGGTCGGACCTGGAGGAGGTCCTGCGCCTGCTGGCCGAAACAGGACACAATCCCGTCCTGGCCGTCGGCTTCTTCTACGCCCAGCCGCTGGCGAAGGTCGCGCCCGCCTTCCCCCACACCCAGTTCGTCATCATCGACGACGCGACGGTGAAGCTGCCCAACGTCACCAACGTGACCTTCCGGGAAGAGCAGGCGAGCTACCTGGTGGGAGCCGCGGCGGCCCTCAAGTCGTCCACCGGGCGGATCGGCTTCGTCGGCGGCGTGCAGACACCTCCCCAGGAGAAGTTCATCGCCGGATACACGGCCGGCGCCCGGAAGATCAAACCCGGCATCCACATCTCCAGCGTGTTCCTCTCCCAGCCGCCCGACTTCAGCGGGTTCTCCTCGCCGGACAAGGCGCAGGAGGCGGCCCGCGGGATGTACGACGACGGCGCCGACATCGTCTACCACGCCGCCGGCGCGTCCGGGCTCGGCGTCTTCCAGGCGGCGAAGGCGGCAGGCAAGTGGGCGATCGGGGTCGACGTGGACCAGCGCAAGACGGTCGGCCAGGGGCTGGCCGACGTGATCCTCACCAGCGCCACCAAACAGCTCGACGTCGCGGTGCTGCGCATCATCGAGGACGCGGCGGCGGGCAAGCCGGTCTACGGGCTGCAGGAGTTCGGGCTCAAGGAAGGCGGAGTGGGCTACACCACGACCGGCGGCGAGCTCGGCGACGCCGAGCCGCGAATCGAGGAGCTCCGCAAGCAGATCATCGCGGGCGAGATCACCGTGCCCGTCTCGCCCAGCTGACGTCCGCGCCGGCGACACCGCGACGGGGCGAGTCTGGAGGTCCGATGTCCCCGCACGCCATCCACGAACCACCTCCGCTCGTCGAGCTCCGCGGCATCGGCAAGCGCTATCCGGGCGTCGTCGCCAACCGTGACGTGAACCTCGCCGTCCACCCTGGCCAGATCCACGCGGTGGTGGGGGAGAACGGCGCGGGCAAGTCGACGCTCATGAGGATCCTGTACGGAGAGGAGCAGCCCGACGAAGGCGAGCTCCTGCTGGACGGCGAGACGGTCCGGCTGCGGTCACCCGCCGACGCCATCGCGGCCGGGATCGGCATGGTCCACCAGCACTTCATGCTCGCCGAGAACCTGACCGTGCTGGAGAACGTGATCCTCGGAGCCGAGAACACCCGCTGGGGCCTGCTCGACCGACGCTCAGGCCGGCGTGCGGTGCGGGAGGTGAGCGAGCGCTACGGCCTCGACGTGGATCCCGACGCCACCGTCGAGCACCTGGGCGTGGGGCAGCGGCAGCGCGTCGAGATCCTCAAGGTCCTCTACCGCGGCGCCCGCGTGCTGATCTTCGATGAGCCCACCGCGGTGCTCGTGCCCGGCGAGGTGCGGGCCCTGTTCGGCAGCCTCGCCGGACTGCGCGCGCAGGGACTGGCCGTCGTCTTCATCTCGCACAAGCTCGACGAGGTGCTCGCCGTCTCCGACCACATCACCGTCATCCGCGCGGGCACCTCGGTGGGATCCTTCGCGACCGCGGAGGCCGATCCCCGCCGCCTGTCCCGGCTCATCGTCGGCGGGGAGCTGCCGGCGCCGGCGGCGCGGCGGCGCGGCGGAGGCGGGGAGGTCGTCCTGCGGCTGCGCGGCCTGCGGGCCGACGCCGTCGCGGACGCGACGCTGGAGGTGGCGCAGGGGGAGATCCTCGGCATCGCGGGGGTCCAGGGCAACGGGCAGACCGAGCTGATCGAGGCGATCATGGGAATCCGCGCGGTGTCGGGAGGCTCGCTGCACATTGCGGGCCGGGAGGCGACCCACCTCGGCACGCGGGGCCGCCGCCGGCTGGGGCTCGCCTGCATCCCGGAGGACCGCCACCGCCAGGCGCTCGCGCTGCCCGCGACGCTCTGGGAGAACGCCATGCTCGGCAGCGAGGATCTGCGCCGGCGCAGCCGGTGGCGGGTCGACAGGAAGGCGGCCCGGGACGCGACCGGCCGGCTCGTCGCCGGGTTCGGCATCAGGTCGCCCTCTGTCGACGTACCCGCCGCCGCGCTGTCGGGAGGCAACCAGCAGAAGCTGGTCGTCGGCAGGGAGCTCGGGGGCCGGCCCAAGGTGCTGCTGGCCGCCCACCCCACCCGCGGCGTGGACGTCGGTGCCCAGGCCGTCATCTGGGAACGGCTGCGCGACGCCAGGGACGACGGTCTGGCGGTGCTGCTGGTCGGCGCCGATCTCGACGAGCTGCTCGGCCTGAGCGACCGGGTGCAGGTGATGCTGCGCGGCAGGCTGAGCCCCGCCGTCCCCGTCGGGGAGCTGACCGTGGAGCGCCTCGGCCGGATGATGACGGGCGCCGAACCGGAGCCCGTCGACTCGGCCGCGGAGAACCGATGAGGCCCGCCCGGACGGGCTGGGGAGTGGCGAGCACGCTCGCCGCCCCCGCGCTCGCACTGCTGATCGCGCTCACCGTCTCGACGGCCGTTCTCGCCGCGGTCGGCGCCTCGCCGTCGCGGACGTACCTGACGATGCTGGAGTTCGGCGTACGGCCTGACTCGCTCGTCTCCGCGGTCAACCGGTCGGCCATCTACTTCTTCGCCGGTCTCGCCGTCGCCGTCTCCTTCCGCATGAACCTCTTCAACATCGGCGTCGAAGGGCAGTACCGCTTCGCGGCGCTGCTCGCGGCCGCGGCCGGCACGTCCTTCGATCTGCCGGGGCCGCTGCACCTCGCCGTCGTCTGCCTGGTCGCCGTGCTCGCCGGCGCCCTGTGGGCCGGCATCGCCGCCGTGCTCAAGACATGGCGCGGCGTCTCCGAGGTGCTGTCCACGCTCCTGCTGAACTACGTCGCCACCGCCGTCATCGCCTTCCTGCTGGCCGAGGTGTTCGCGGCGGGCAGCGCCACCGGATCGACCCCTGAGCTGCCGCCCTCGGCGCGCCTGCCCGAACTCGACGGGCTGCTCGCCCTTCTCGGGGTCTCGCTTCCCGC
The DNA here is from genome assembly GCF_014161415.1 of Microbispora sp. H10885. Classification (NCBI taxonomy): domain Bacteria; kingdom Bacillati; phylum Actinomycetota; class Actinomycetes; order Streptosporangiales; family Streptosporangiaceae; genus Microbispora; species Microbispora sp. H10885. The sequence goes on from NZ_JABBWY010000003.1 coordinate 380,454, forward strand.
GGGCGCGCACCTCGGCGGGGCCGTGCTGGGAGCGGTCGTCCTCGGCGTCGGCGTGCACCTGGTGCTCACCCGCACCCTGTACGGCTACGACCTGAGGATGAGCGGACTGAACCCGGCGGCGGCCCACGCCCACGGCATCGACCCACGCCGCATGATCATCATCACGATGCTCGTGTCGGGCGGGCTCGCCGGGCTGGCCGGCCTGCCGGACCTGCTGGGCAACACCTATCGCTACGGCGTGGACTTCCCCTCCGGCGCCGGGTTCACCGGCATCGCCGTGGCGCTGCTCGGCCGCAACAGCCCTCTGGGCATCGCGCTGTCCGCCCTGCTCTTCGGGTTCCTGGAGCGTTCGGCACTGATCCTCGACATCGAGGGCATCCCGAAGGAGATCGTCACGATCATGCAAGGCGTCATCGTGATCAGCGTCGTGGTCGCCCACGAACTGGCGCGCCGCATGGACCGCAGGCGCACCGCGCGACTCGTCCGCGAAGGGGCCCCCGCCCCCGCCACGCCGACCGCCCCCGCCACGCCGGCCGGACCCGCCGCATGAGGGCGGCGACGCCGCGGCCCTGGTGGCGCCGCCCTCATGTGGTGGGCCCGGTGCTCGCCGTGGTCGCCGTCCTGCTCGCGGTATCGATGGTCAGGACCCTAACCGGAACCGAGGCCCTCACCGGATCCGGCGTCGTCGGCGCCACACTCCGCCTGGCGGTTCCGATCGGGCTCGCCGGTCTGAGCGGCCTGTGGAGTGAGCGCGCGGGCGTGGCCAACCTCGGCATCGAGGGCATGATGATCATCGGGACCGTCTGCGGGGCCTGGGCCGGTTACGCGTACGGCGTCTGGGCCGGCGTCCTGGCCGGCGTGGTGGGCGGCGTGCTGGCCGGCCTGCTCCACGCCGTCGTCACCGTGACCTTCGGCGTGGACCAGGTGGTCTGCGGAGTCGCCGTCAACATCCTGGCGGTGGGGGTCGCGCGGTTCCTGTGCGTCGTCGCCTTCAACGGCCTGCCCGGGGCGGGCGCCACCCAGTCGCCTCCCGTCCGGGGGGCGATCGGCACGATCAGCCTGCCGGTCCTGGCGGGCGGCTGGGGCACGCCGGACCTCCTCGGACGGCTCGAACAGACGCACTGGTTCCTGCTCTCCGATGCCGGCGGCATTCTGCGGGGGTTCCTCCACGACGTCTCCTGGTTCACTGTGCTCGCCGTCGCGCTGGTCCTGTGCAGCGTGCTGGTGCTGTGGCACACCGCCTTCGGGCTGCGGTTGCGCGCGGCCGGGGAGCATCCCGCCGCGGCCGACTCCCTCGGGGTCCCGGTCCAGCGGATGCGGTACTGGGCGGTGCTGGTGTCCGGGGGGCTCGCCGGTCTCGCCGGGTCCTACCTGGTCACCGTCGCCTCCAACGTCTACCGGGAGGGTCAGACCGGCGGCCGGGGCTTCATCGGGCTCGCCGCCATGATCTTCGGCAACTGGCGGCCGGCGGGCACCGTCGGCGGAGCGCTGCTGTTCGGGTACGCCGACGCCCTGCAACTGCGCCAGTCGACCGCCGTGCACGTGCTGATCCTGCTCGCCGCCGTGCTGCTGTGGATGGCGGCGATCGTCGGCCTGCGCCGCCGTCCCCGTCTGTCGGGGGTGATGGCGCTGCTCGGCATGACCGCCTTCGCGGTCTTCCAGACGACCGACGCGGTCCCCACCCAGCTCGTCTACGCCACGCCCTACCTCGCCACCCTCCTGGTCCTGGTCACGACCGCCCAGCGACTCCGGATGCCGGCCTACGTCGGTGTCCCCTACCGACGAGGAGGTGCCTGACCCATGACGGAAGAGCCGGAACCCCACCTGATGGCGTACGCCGACGTCTGGTCGGCCGTGCCCGGGCAGACCGTGTCCGTGTACGGCAGCGGCCCGCGGGGAACCGTGGACGTCGACCTCGTCGACCTCGTCACGGACGCCGTCCTCACCCCGGCCTCGCCGGTCTCCGTCGAGCCGCGGCCCCTGGAGATCGGTTCGCACCTGGAGATCCCCTCCGTGCCTACGCCGGCCAGGGGAAGCCTGGCGCTGTGGATCCGCCCGCACCGGCTGGGCACGAGGCAGGTCCTGGCGGACCTGACCGCCGGGGAATGGCGGCTGCTCCTCGCCCTGGACGAGGAGGGAAGGGCCGAGGTGAGCGTCGGCACGCCGTCCGGCCGCCTTCACGGCCGCGCGCCCTCGGGCGTCCGGGAGGGTTCGTGGTTCCTGGTGGCGGCGGCCTGGGAGGCGACGCCGGCCACGACGACCGTCCATCTCACCGTCGGCGGGGGAGGGGAGAGTGTGCGCGCGACGGGACACGCACCGCCTCCGCCCGCCGGGACCGGGGCGCTCCGGCTCGGCGCGGGCCCCGGGCGCGACTCGCCCTACATCGGACGCATCGCCCTCCCCCTGCTGACGAGGAGCCTCCTCACCGGGGAGGCGTGCGCTTCCCTGCTCGGCCTGACCACGGGAGCCGGCCTGCTCGGGCATGCCGGCGACGACGTGGTGGCTCTCTGGGACCCCTCCGCGGATCCCGGCGCCCCCCTCGTGCCCGACGTCAGCGGGAACGGGCACCACGCCCGGGCGGTCAACCGGCCGCTCGCCGGGCTGGCCGGCCCGGAAGGCGACGCCGGGAAACCCGCCCACACCGCCGTGCAGCTGAGCCCCGAAGACCTCGACGACGCACGCTGGCCGGAGACCTGCGCGCTGACCGTCCCCGGCGACACCGCCTCGACCGTGCTCGGCATCCGGCTGCGGGGCGGGAGCCGGTCGTTCGTCGCCCCGCTGATCGTCCGTCCTCCCGGGCCGCCGCACGAGCCGGCGTCCCGCCCGCTCGCGGTGGTCCTGCCCACCTTCACCTACACGGCCTACGCCAACCACCGGCAGTCCAGCGAGGCCGAGTACTTCGGCGACTACTCGCGGGTGACCACCCGCCGGATCACGCTCTCCCCGGTGGACGCCTACCTCAACCGGCACCGGGAGCTCGGGCTGTCCCTGTACGACAGCAGGCTGGAGGGCGGGGCCGTCTACTACTCCTCCAGGCGCCGCCCCGTGCTGAACTACACCGCCGACTACGTCTGGTGGATGACGGGGGCGCCACGCCACTTCTCCGCCGACATCCTGCTGCTGCGCTGGCTGCGGTCCGAAGGGTTCGCCTTCGACGTCCTCGCCGACGAGGACGTGCACGCGGGCGGAGCCGACCTCCTCGCGGGCTATCGCGTGGTGATGACCGGCAGCCACCCCGAATACATCAGCGCTCCGGAGCGCGCGGCAGTCGGCGCGTACGTGTCCGGGGGCGGGCGGCTCATGTACCTCGGAGGCAACGGGTTCTACTGGGTCACGGGCGTGGACCCCCGCTACCCGTACGCCATCGAGGTCCGCCGCCGCGGCACGGGTGACTGGTGGGACAACGAGCCCGGCGAGGACGTCCTGACCTCAAATGGCGAGCCCGGCGGGCTCTGGCGCCTCCAGGGACTCCCGCCGCAGGAACTTCTCGGCGTGGGCTTCGCCGCCCAGGGCTGGGGCCCGGCGCCCGGATACACCCGCCTGCCCGACAGCTACCGCGACGAGGCGGCCTGGATCTTCGACGGTGTCGATACGGAGGTCGTGGGCGCCTACGGGCTCGCGCTCGGCGGCGCCGCCGGAGACGAGATCGACCGCGCCGCGCCGGAACTCGGGACCCCTCCCGGCACCCTGGTGCTCGCCACGTCCGCGGGCGGGCACGGCCACTACTACCAGCCGGCCGCGGAGGACGCCTCCCCGGACGGGGACACCGTACGCGCGGACATGACCCTGCGCAGGCTCGGCGGCGGCGGCGCGGTCTTCTCCGTGGGCTCCGTCAACTGGGTCGCCAGCCTCGCCGCCCGCGAGGGCGACATCAGCCGCATCACCCGGAACGTCCTGTCCCGATTCCTGCTTTCCGACGTCTTGTGAGGAGCAGCGACATGGCCGCGAGCGCCCGCCGCGACGACTATCCGTACCCCCGCACCTCCGGCGAGCTGACCGACGAGCAACTGACCATGCCTGCCGACGATCTCACGGCCATCGCCCGTCACCCGTTGACGGTGTACAAGGACACCACCGAGCTCTACCACCGGCTTGCCCGCCAGATGGCCGACGAACTGCGGGAGAACAACCTGCGCGGGGAGCCGACCCGCTGGATCCTCCCCGTCGGCCCGAAGGCGCACTACCCGATCCTCGCCGAAATCTGCAACCAGGAACGCATCAGCTGGGCCGACGTGTTCGCCTTCCACATGGACGAGTTCCTCGACTGGCAGGGCCGGCCGGTGGATCCGTCCCACCCCTTCAGCTTCCGCGGCTATTGCGACCGCAACCTCTACCAGTTGCTGGATCCCGAGCTGAGGCCGGACCCCGGCAACGTCGTCTACCCCGACGTGTTCGACCCCGACGCCTACGCCGAACGGCTGCGACAGGTGGGCGGGGCCGACACCTGCTTCGCCGGATTCGGATACCGCGGGCACCTGGCCTTCAACGAACCCCCCACGACCCGCTGGCACCACTACAGCCTGGAGGAGTTCGCCGCCTCCACCACCCGGATCGTCCCGCTGCTGGAGGACACGATCGTGGCGCACTCCCACCGCGTGACCGGCGGCTACACCCAGGCCATCCCGCGTATGGCCATCACCGTCGGCATGGCGGAGATCCTCTCCGCCCGGAGGCTGCACCTCGTCACCGACGGCGGAGCCTGGAAGCGGTACATCGTGCGGGTCCTGCTGCTCACCACCGAGCCCGACGTGCTGCTGCCGGTCACCCTCGCACACCGCCATCCCGACGTGCACGTCACCGTGGACGCCGACAGCATCGCACCCTGTGCGCTGGGCCTCGGCTCGTGACCGTGCTGGCAGTCGGCGCCTACACCGTGGACCTCTACATGTTCGGCGACCACCTGCCGGCGCCGGGCGAGAGCGTCGGCGCCTCCGGCTACGCCACCGCGCACGGCGGCAAGGCGGCGAACGTGGCCGTCGCGTCGGCCCGGCTGGGAGCTCCAACCAGGTTCGTCGGCGGCCTGGGAGACGACGCCGACAGCCTGGCGGCGCTGGCCGCGCTGCGGGCAGACGGGATCGAGACCGGCGGTTGCGCCGCGATCGACGGCGTCGCGACCGGGCGCAGCTTCGTCTACGTCGACAAGCGGGGCGGGCAGATCGTCATGACGTGGCCGGGGGCCGCGGACCTGCTTCCCCCCTCCCGGGCGGCCGACGCGGCCGCCGGACTGCGGCCCGGTTCGGTGCTCGTGCTCCAGGGCGAGATTCCCGTGGCGACCTCCGCCGCGGCGGCCGCCGCGGCCCCGCCCGGCGTACGCGTCCTGCTCAACCCGAGCCCGGCAGGGCCGTTCCTCAGCGAGATCGGGGAGGAGCTGCTCCGCCGGGCCGACGTGCTGGTGCTGAACGACGGCGAGCTGGCCGCGCTGACCGGGCCCGCGGACGAGGCGCGCCCGGCGGCTGCAGAGAGTGACGAGGGCGTTTCTCCGGCCGAGTCCCTGCTGCCCAGGACCAGAGGGCGGACCGTGGTCGTCACCCTTGGTGAACGGGGCGCCGAGATCGCCGGAGACCACGGCACTATGCTGATCGGCGTGCCGCGCGTGAACGTCGTGGACACCACCGGAGCGGGTGACGCCTTCACCGGAGCCCTGGCGGCGGCGCTGCGTGCCGGCGCGAGCGTGGCGCAGGGAGTCAGGCTCGCCTGCCGGGTGGCGGCGGTGTCGGTCACGCGCCGCTTCTGCGCTCCCAGCTACCCATCCGCCTCAGAGCTCGGCATCGCCCCGCTCCAAGGCTCGTCCGGGCAGGAGAACCCCGGTGAGACGACACCCCACCCTGGCAGTCCAGGTACGTGACCGGCTGCGTGCCCTGATCGCCGAACGGGGACTGCGTCCCGGGGACCGGCTGCCGTCGGAGAACGAGCTCATCGTCCTGTTCGAGGTCGGCCGCACCAGCATCAGGGAGGCGCTCAAACTGCTGGAGCAGGAGGGCCTCATCCAGGCCCGCCACGGCGACGGCCGCTACCTCACGTCCCAGCCCAGCCTCGACCGTCCGCTGACCCGCCTGGAGGGAGTGACGGAGATGCTGGCCAGCCGGGGGCACACGGCCGACAACACGGTCCTCGACATCACGGCGGCGGAGCCGGACCGGCACCAGCGCGAGCTGCTCCAGCTCCCGCCCGGCGAGGCCGTCGTACGGCTGGAGCGGTTGCGCCGCCACGAGGACGACGCGCTGCTCTACTCGGTCGACCTGTTCCCCCGGTCCCTCATCGCCCGTCCGCTCGACGAGGTGGACTGGACCGGGTCGCTGTTCCGGCTGCTCGCCGAGCACGGGCACAACGTCGCCTACGCGGTCGCCCAGGTCCGCGCCGTCACGCTCGACGAGACGCAGGCGGAACGCGTCGCGAGCCCCCGCGACGGCGCCTGGCTGCTGCTGGTCCAGACCCACCACGACAGCGCCGGGCGGCCGCTGCTGTATTCGGAGGACTACCACAGGGGCACCGACTTCTCCTTCCATCTCGTGAGGCGCCGTGACTGACACCACCCCCCGCGCCCGCCGGGTCCTGTTCGACCACGACGGCGCTCCGGACGACCTGCTCGCCCTTCTCCTGCTGACCCAGTACGACAACGTCGACCTGCGGGGAATCGCCGTGACCCCGGCCGACTGCCTCCCCGCACCGGCCCTGTCGGCCACCCGCAAGATCCTCGACCTGACGGGCGAGGACGTGCCGACGGCCGTGGGAGTGCTGCCGGGGCGCAACCCGTTCCCGCTCGCCTGGCGCATCGACGCCCTGCGGGCGGACGCCTTACCCGTGCTCAACCAGAAGGACCACACGACCGCCGGAGCGGAGGGTCCTCCGGCACACGAGCAGCTCGCCGCCTGGCTGACGCGGGCTCCGGACCCGGTCACCGTGCTCGCCACCGGCCCGCTGACCAACCTCGCCTGGTGCCTTGAGCACCACCCGGAGGTCGAGTCCCGCATCGAGGAGGTGGTGTTCATGGGTGGAGCCCTCGATGTCGACGGCAACGTCAGGCAACCGGGTCACGACGGCACCGCCGAGTGGAACCTCTTCTGGGACCCCGGCGCCGCCAAACGCGTCTTCGACTCCGCCGTCCCCATCACGATGTTCCCCCTGGACGTGACCAACCGCGTGCCGGTCACCGCGGAGCTCGCCCGGACCTTCGGCCGCAGTTACGGCGACCACCTCAGCGATCTGGCCGGATCGCTGCTCGCCCTGACGTTCGGAACGCTGGAGACCACCGGGCTGGCCTACTGCCTCTGGGACAGTCTCACCGCCTCCTACCTCGCCGAGCCCGGCATCTGCGCCTTCGAGACGGTGCGCTGCGACGTGGTCGCGCAGGGCGAGAGCCAGGGGCGCACCGTCAGGGACAGCCGCGGCCGCGCCGTCAGGTGTGCTCGTACGGTCGACGCCGACCGGTTCTACCGGCACTTCCTCGGTACGCTCGCCCCGGGCGGGCCCGGGTTGCCACCCGCCTGAACGCGCGGGGTTCTACGAAGGCGGCGGCTCGCACATGGCGAGGGCCCGCAGCGCGAGGTCGATCATGCCGGTCTCCCGGGAGGACGACGCCAGACGGCGCAGCGCCGCTTTGTCCAGCCAGCGTGCCTCGACGAACTTGTCCCGCTCCATACGGGGGCGGGCCAGGTCACCCGCGACCGTGGCGAGCACGTCGATCTCGCGTCTGCGCTCGCCGTCGCCGCCGCCGCTCCAGTCGAAGACGTCCACCACCCGGTCCGCCCGGAGCAGGTGCCAGCCCGTCTCCTCCTCGACCTCGCGGGCGAGCGCCGTGCACAGCGTCTCGCCCTCTTCGACGTGCCCTCCGACGATGTCCCAGCAGTCGGGGTAGAGCCGTACGTGGGGAGCCCGCCGTTGCAGGAACACCTCGCCGAGCGGGTTGACGAGGACGGCGCCGACGACGCACCGCGCGCCCGCGGCCGACGCCTCCCGCTGGATCCGCTCGAAGTCCGGAGGGTGCGGAGCGCAGCCGCCGGCCGCCCGCCCGGTCACGCCGGCTCCTGATGGGCGTAGTACGTCGCGTACAGGCCGGCGAAGCGGCCGCCGCGGCGCAGCAGCTCGTCGAATCCGCCGTCCTCGGCGACCCGGCCCTCGTGCATGACCAGGACGCGGTCGGCCCGCCGGATCGTGGAGAGCCGGTGCGCGATCACCAGCACAGTGCGGCCGGTGAACAGCCGGGACAGCGCGTTCTGGATGTCCCGCTCGGTCAGCGGGTCGACGCTGGCCGTCGGCTCGTCCAGGATCACGATGTCCGGCTCCCTGAGGAACATCCGGGCGAGAGCGATGAGCTGCCGCTGCCCCACCGACACCCCTTGGCCGCCGGCGCTCAGCGTGTCGTGCAGGGACATGGGCATACTGCGGGACCACACCTGGGGACCGATCCTCTCGATGGCGCGTTCGACGTCCGCGTGGCCGGCTCCCGGCCTGCCGTAGGCGATGTTGTCCGCGAGCGTGCCCGCGAAGACGAACGGGTGCTGCGGGACGACGCCGACGCGCCCCCGGTACGCCCCGAGGTCGAGTGAGCGCACGTCGCGGCCGTCGACCAGCAGCTCGCCTCCCTGGAAGTCGTAGGCGCGGGCGATCAGCTTGGCCAGGGTGGACTTCCCGCCGCCCGTGTGCCCGACGACGGCCACGGTCTCCCGGGCGGCGATCCGCAGGTCGAAATCGTGGAACACGGCGGTCCCGGCCGCGTAGCCGAAGCGCAGTCCGCGCGCCTCGATCTCGCCGTCCAGCCGCGTCACCGGCTCGTTTCCGTGCTGGACGACGGCGTGGTCGCTGTCGATGAGCGCGAAGACCCGCTCGGCGGCGGCGAGACCCTGCTGGAACAGGCTCCAGAAGGACGCCGCCTGGGTGACCGGCTGCCACAGCATGCCGAGCGCCTGAAGGGCGAAGTACCACTCGCCGGGGGAGAGCCTGCCGAGCACCGCGAAGCGTCCGCCCTGGTAGACGACGACCGCCGTCGCCAGACCGGCCAGCAGCGTCAGGACCGGGAGGATGACCGCGTAGATGAGGCCCTGCCGCACGTAGACCGCGTAGGACAGGCGGTTCACCTCGTCGAAGTCGCGGTAGACGGCCTTCTCCCGGCCGAAGCTCTTGGCGACCGAGATGCCCAGCATCGACTCGTGCACGGTCGCGTTGACCTTGGCCATCACCCGCCGCGTGGCGGACGCCGCCATCCTGGCGAGCCTGCGGAAGGCCAGCGCCGCGGCGAGCAGGAGCGGAAGCGTGGCCAGGATGATCAGGCCGAGGTCCACGTCGATCCAGAACACCACGCCGCCGAGCAGCAGCACCAGGAACATCTGGCTGATCAGGTTCAGGGTGAGGGTCATGACCGAGCTGAAGCCCTCGGTGTCGCCGGTGACCCGGCTGAGCACCTTCCCGACCGAGTTGTCGTCGTAGAAGGCGACGTCCTTGGCGAGCGCGGCGTCGGCGGCCTCGCACTGCAGCCGGTACACGACCCCACCCACCAGCCACGCCGCCAGGGCCTGGCGCGCCCAGTTCATGCCCCAGGCCAGCACCGCGGCCGCGACGACGAACAGGCTCAGCCGCACGCCCAGCCCGGTCCCGTCCCCGACCTGGTCGATCATGCGGGAGATGACCACCGGCACCGCGGCGGTCAGCAGGGCGGATCCCACGACGAGGGCGGCGGAGCCGAGCATCGCGCCGCGCTGTGCCCGCAGGTAGCGGAGAATGCGGCCGAGGAGGCGGCGGTTGCCGTAGACGCGGTCGTAGGTGTCGCCGCTCAGGCCCGCGAACAGGTCGCTCACGACGGCCGCCGGTCCGTCTCGGCGGTACGGGTGTCAGCCACTGTAGATCTCCCGGTAGAGCGCGCAGCGCGCCATCAGCTCCTCGTGCGTTCCCTGGTCGACGACCCGCCCCGCGTCCAGCAGCAGGATCAGGTCGGCGCGCCGGATCTGGCCGGGGCGGTGCGAGATCAGCACCGTGGTACGGCCGGTGGCCGCGCGCTCGATCGCCTCGGTGATGGTCGTCTCGGTCCGGGCGTCGACCGCGCTGGTCGCGTCGTCGAGGGTGAGGATGCGGGGGTCGGTGAGCAGCGCCCTCGCGATGGCCAGCCGCTGCCGTTGCCCGCCGGACAGCGTCGTCCCGCCCTCGTTGAGGACCGTGGCGTAGCCGTTCTCCATCGTCTGCACGAACTCGTCCGCGCACGCCTGCTTGGACACGCGCAGGACGTCCTCGTACCCGGCGCCGTCCGGCGAGCCGAAGGCGATGTTGTCCAGCACGCTCTTGGAGAACAGGAAGGTCTCCTGGTCCACGTGGCCGATCTGGCGGCGAAGCGCGCCCGGCTCCCAGTCGCGTACGTCCCGTCCGTCGATCAGCACCCGTCCCTCGGCGGCGTCGTACATCCGGTTGACCAGCTTGACGAGCATGCTCTTGCCGCTGCCGGTGGGGCCGACGACGGCGAGGGTGCGGCCGGCGGGAACATGGAAGGAGACGTCGTGCAGGACGTCCCTGCCGTTGGCGCGGAAGGTCACGTGGTCGAAGGTGATCGAGCCGGTGATGGCCGCCGTGGTGCCCTCGACGTCCTCCCGCTCGCCCGGGTCGCCCTCGATGATCTGCCTCATCCGGGTGGCGGCGACGACGCCCTCCTGGATGACCGGTACGGCCTGCTCGGACATGCTGACCGGCTGGGCGAACAACACCAGCCAGCCGAGATAGGTGACGACCTGGGCGAGGGTCAGCTCGCCCTGCGCGTACAGGTAGAGGGAGTGGATGGAGCCGATCGCCATGCCGAGCGCGAAACTCAGCGCGGGCAGGTAGACGGCCTGCGCCCGGCCCCGCCTGACGAAGGCGTCCCGGTACGCGGCCGCGGCGCTCCTGAACGCGAGCCGCTCGTGCTCCTCCTGGGTGCACGCCTTGACCGTGGCGATGCCGGACAGCGTGGTGGAGAAACGCTCGTTGAGGTCCGCGAAGGACTCCCGGGCCCGCATGGTCAGCGGATGCAGCCGCCGCAGGTGGTAGCTCAGCGCGCAGGCGAACACCAGGATCATCACGCCGGGGGCCAGCAGCAGCCGGCCGTGCAGCGAGGCGATGAACAGGGTCGGGACCAGCAGGGCCAGGATCCCGTTGAACGCGGTGGAGACCCCGGGGCTGAGCATGTAGTCGACGAGTCTCGCGTCGTTGATGGCGCGGGCCAGGATGTCGCCGATGCGCTGCTGGTCGTGGAAGGACATGCGCTTGCTCAGCAGGCTGCGGTACAGATCGTCGCGCAGGTCCCGTTTGACCCGCTGGGCGATGATCTCCATCGAGCCGTTGGACAGCAGGTCGGCGGCGAACCTGCCGACCGCCAGCAGACCGGCGGCGAGCGCCGCGGCCGCGACCACGCCGAGGTCCGGGTGGGCGCCGCCGGCCTCGGCGAACGCCGAGCCGATCTGGACGGGAACCAGGGTGGAGCAGAGGTTCGCCGCCACCGCCGCGACGGTGAACGACAGCAGCAGGCGCCGGTGCCGTCGCAGGTGGACGGAGATCCACCCGCCCACCCGCGGGGACGCGCCCGGCCCGTCGCCGGGCTCTCCTGCTGGGCGCGTCCCCTCGGCCGCGGGGTCTTCGGGTGCCTGACTGGTTCCCGTGGTCAACTAGCCGACCTCTGCCGACGCCGGGACCGGATCCGTCAGGGAGCCGAAGCCGCTCCCGCCGGTGGCGTGCAACTCGTCCATCGTCTGGTCGCACAGCTTCGACGCCGCGAGCGCGTCGGCGACCGTCGGCGCCTCCCACATGGGGGAGTGGCCGTTCCCGTTCCCGTTCCCGTTCACGGGGTGCCCGGCCGGCTTCCGGCGGCAGGCGTCCAGGAAGGCCTCCAGCTCCGGCCCGAACCCGCTGCGCGTCCAGCCGTGGTCGAGGTTGCGCGTGCTGTGCAGTTCCTGGCCGAACGGCAGGCCCTCGGACAGGTCGAGGGTCACCCGTTCGAGGGACGGGGCGCTGTAGCGGCTGCCGTCCATGCCCTGCACGGTGACGCCCACCAGGAAGCGCCTGACGTGGTTGCCCATCCGGAGGGTCGAGAGCGATCCGTCGTCATGACGCAGGAAGACGGTCCCCTGGAAGCGGTCGGCGTCGCCGGTGATGGCGTGCGCGTCCACCTGGACGACGGGGGAGGGCACGAACCAGCGCGCCAGGTCGAGCGCGTGCACCCCGTTGTGCCGGATCCAGGCCTCCAGCGTCGTGTCGACACCCCACTGGGGAGCCGACGGGTGGCGGCTGTAGAAGTCGATCGTGACCGAGCACGGAGTGGCCCGGACGTCCCGGCTCAGCTCGTGCAGCCGCTGAAGGGTTTCGGCGTAGCGGAAGTTGAACCCCACCTGGACGTGCCGGCCGGTGTTGTGCACCACCTTGTCCAGGTCCTGCAGGGCGGCGGTGGACGGCCCGGCGGGCTTCTCCACGAAGCAGTCGACTCCGTGCTCCACCAGGTAGCGGGTGAGCACGTAGGACGGCTCGGGCGGCACGGCGAGCACCGCCGCGTCCACGTTCTCGAGATCGAGAGCCTCGACCGACTCGGCGTGGACCACACCGCCGGCCAGGGACGCGAGCTCCGCGGCGAGGGACCGGTCGGGGTCCACGCAGGCGACCACCCGGTGGCCGGGGATGCGCTGCAGGAAGGGAAGGAGGTTCTGTCGCATCTGGCGGCCGCACCCCACCAGAGCGAGGCGGAGGGCGTCAGCCACGGCCGGCTCCGGCCGAGGCGTTCCACTCCTCGAATGCCTGGCGGGCACGGTCGTGCAGGTCGGCCCAGTCGGTGTCGCGGTGTGCGAGGCTCACGAAGGAGGGGTGGCCTTCGAGCAGGAGGATGCCGGCCCCGGTGAGGGCGGCGAGCAGCGCCTCACGCCGCTCCTTGTCGCCGAGGAGCGCGTCGTCGTGGTACACCAGCTCGAACATCCCGCCGCCGAGCACCGGACGGGCGCCGACCAGCGAGCCCACCCCGGCGTCCTGCGCGGCCGCGGTGAAGACGGACGCCACCTGCGTGCCGATCCTGCCGATCTCGGCCCAGCCGTCCGGCGAGTCCCCGACCGGCTTCTCGAGGATGTCCCTGGTCGCCAGCGCGGCGTAGACGGCGATCATCTCCTTGGAGAAGGTGCCGCTGAGCCGCGCCCGCTCCGCCTGCGCGAGCAGTTCCGCGTCGCCCACCAGAAGGCTCAGCGGAGCCCCGTTGGCCAGCGCCTTGCCGATCACGATCAGATCGGAGCCGAGGCGGTTGTCGTGGTCGTAGCCGAGCGGTGAGATCCGGCCCCCGGTCTTGGTCTCGTCGAAGACCGTGAGCAGGCCGGCCTCGCGGCACATCGCGACGGCCTGGCGCAGCACCTCGGGGGTGGTGAACGACGCCAGATAGGCGTCGAAGACGAAACACCCCAGCAGGCCCTTGTGCCGGTCCAGCAGTTCGGCGAGAGACTCCAGACGCAGGTCGACCCAGTTGGCCGCGGGCTCGGTCTCGCCGATCCCGCGCATCGCGTCGGTGTACCGGAGCTTTTCCCGCAGTGGGGAATGCAGCGGCTCGTGCCATTTCAGGGAATTGGCGATCTGCGCGTCGTGCCAGCCGATATACCCGCTGCGGACGACGCCGAGCCGTCCGGTCCGCATTGCGGCCAGCCGGAAAGCCGCGGTTACGGCCTCGGAAGCGGTCTTGAAGTACGCGCCGCGATCTTTCGGACGGTCGCCGAGCAGCCGCTCCAGGTACTCCTGGTGAAAGGTCGTGTAGCCCGGCATCATGACGCCGTTGACCAGATAACGGCTCAGGATCTCACTGAATTGGTCATCCGAGTGACCGAGAATCACCGGTCCGTAACCCATGACGAAGTCGGTGTACGTCACGCCGTTCGCGTCGGAGACCTCACCCCCCTTGCCCTGCGAGAACAGGAGCTGCTGCCCTGCGGACTTGAACTTGCGGGTGATCTTAGAGTGTGCTATCCGCTCTTGTTTCGACAAAGATCCTCCCTGTCCGGAATAACGGATCTTGCGCTTAATTTCACAGACCGTACTCGTGGGTTTTGAGGCAGTCAAGCGGATTTTCGGCCCGTTCACGGCGTCTTGACAACCTTGCATCCGCATAGAAAGGTGTGTGAGGCCATTGGTCACGGGTCTGCCCCAGGCGGACTGCTAGCGCCAATATGGGGGCGATGTGGATTACGAGTCCAGGCGAGGAATCCCGGTCCTTGAGCTAACCGCGAGGATAGAACCCGATATCGTCGGGCGTAGTAAGCGTCTGTGGCTACTGCCCGACGGGCTGTGCCTCGTGCAGATAATCCCCAGCCTGCGCAGCTTCACCTACCAGCGTGACGAAATCGTCGAACGCACGGGCCCGCTGCGTCTCGAATTCTACGAAAAGGCCGCGGCCCGGGTCGCGGCCGCCGGCGTTCCGTGCGCGTTCAGGGAGCGGGTCTCCGACGACCTGTACCTCGCCGACTACGTCCCGGCGCCGCCCTTCGAGGTCATCGTGAAGAACAGGGCCACCGGATCGACCACGCGGAAGTACCCGGGCCTGTTCGAGGACGGCACGCCCCTGCCCCGCCCTGTGGTGAAGTTCGACTACCGGTGCGATCCCGAGGACCAGCCGATCGGCGAGGACTACCTCAGGGTCCTCGGGCTGCCGGTCGACGAGATGCGCGAGCGCGCCCTCGTGGTCAACGACGTGCTGCGATCCTGGCTGCACCCGGTGGACCTCTGGGACTTCTGCCTCATCTTCGGGCAGACGGAGGACGGCGAGCTGAGCGTCATCTCCGAGATCTCCCAGGACTGCATGCGGTTGCGGCACCAGGACGGCTCTCCTCTGGACAAGGACCTGTTCCGTGGCGGTGTCGAGGGAGACGAGATCGTGAACCAGTGGAGCCGCATCCTCGATGTCATCGACTGAGGCCCCGGTCGCCCTGATCACGGGCACCAATCGCGGCAGCGGCAAGGCGATCGCGGAGGATCTGCGCTGCCGCGGCTACCGCGTCTTCTCGTTGAACCGCTCTCTGGCAGGGGAGGACCGGCTCGGGGAGCGCCGCTGCGACCTGGCCGACCCCCGCCAGATCAGGAAGGCGGTCGGCGAGGTGCTGGAGGAGGCCGGGCGTCTCGACGTGTGCGTCTCCAACGCGGTCGACCGGGTCCTCGACCCGATCGCCGAACTGGACGAGGCGGACTGGGACCGGTTGGTCTCGATCAACCTCAGTGCCGCCTTCCACCTTATAAAGGCCGTCCTGCCGGCGCTGAGAGCCGCCCGCGGCATCTTCGTCGCGATGGGCAGCCACGCAGGTTCCCGGTACTTCGAGGGCGGCGCCGCCTACAGCGCCACCAAGGCAGGGCTGAAGGCGCTGGTCGAAACGCTGCTGCTGGAAGAGCGGCGCAACGGCGTCCGGGCCTGCCTCGTCTCGCCCGGTGCGATAGCGAACCTGGACGGCGACGAGTCGCGGTACAAGATGAGCACCCGGTCGGTCGCCCGCTGCGTCTGCACCATCATCGACTCCTGGCCGAGGGACCTCGTCGTGGGAGAGATCGAGGTGCGCCCGGCCCACCTGGCCGAACCGCCCATCACCGGCATCGACCGGCTGCTGCACGTATAGCGCGCCACGGAGGAACCGTACCGTGACGATGCTCCTGCCGGCGGAGTCCGGCCACCCGATGCGGATCGAAACCATCACCTGCACGGATGCGTACCGAGTGCCGGCTCATCACGCCTGCAAGGAGGAGTAATGATCTCTCTCGCACTGCCGAAGGGGTCGCTGGAGCGGCGGGCCCTGCAGCTCTTCGAGGCCGCGGGGCTCCGCGTACGACGACCGTCGGAGAGTTCCTACCGCGGCACCATCGACTACGGGAACATGACGCGGGTGGCGTTCTACAAGCCGCGCGAGATCCCGTCGCTGATCGAGAGCGGGTCGTTCGACCTGGGGCTGACCGGTGCCGACTGGGTGGAGGAGAGCGGCGCCAAGGTCGAGGTGGTGGAGGCCTTCGACTACTCCAGGCACAGTGAGAAGCCGTGGCGTCTGGTGCTGGCGGTGCCCACCGACCACGCCGCCACCTGCGTGACGGACCTCGTCGACGGTGTCCGCGTGGCCACCGAGTATCCGAACACCAGCCGCCGCTTCCTGGAGGCCGCGGGGCGGCGGGCCGAGGTGGTGGTGTCCTACGGCGTGACCGAGGCCAAGATCCCGGAGCTGGCGGACGTGATGGTGGACGTCGTGGAGACGGGCCATTCGCTCCGGCAGAACAACCTGCGGGTCATCGAGACGATCAAGACCTGCGGTGCCCAGCTGATCGCCAACCCGGTCGCCTACGAGGACAAGGGCAAACGCGATGTGATCCGGAATGTCGCCCGGCTGCTCCGGGCCGCCTGGGTCGGGCCCGCCCACGTCCTGCTCACGGTCCGCGTCCCGGCGGAACGCCTGCCCGAGGCGGCCCTCGCCATGCCGGCGGACTCGTGGCGAGCCGGGTCGAGCCTGGCCGACGAGAACACCGTCGTCCTGCAGGGGGTGCTGCAGAAGAAGGACGTGCCGGCGACGATCGGCGCGCTGCTGTCGGCGGGAGCGCTCGACGTGACCGAGTCGGGCGTCGGCATGCTCGCCTCGGACACGGCGCGGGCATGATGCTGATCCGTTCCGTGGACGACCGGCTCGTCCCGGCGCGAGAGGCGGGCTGGCGCGCGTCCTCCGGGGCGCTCGAACTGCGTCTCGCCGGGCAGGTCCCCGGCGACCCCGTCCAGGCGGTGGCCCGCGCCCTGCTCGCCGTCGACCTGGACGACCACTCCCGCGTGCTCGACATCGACGTCATCGGGCTGCCCGCCGAACTGCTGACCCCGCTCAGCCGCTACGCCGTCTCCCCGCACCCGTCGTGCGGCCGCGACCCCGTCGCACTCGACCTGGACGCGGCGTGGCTGTGGATCCACGTCCAGGACGGCCGGCGCGCCCACCGGCACCGGCAACCCGCGATCGTGCGCTTCTCCTTCGCGGGTGAGCGGCTCGCGGCCATCCGGGCCCGCCTGCCCGAGTCGGAGAGCTGATCGTTTGCGCCAGGCCATCACCGCGTTCATGATCGATCCGGTGGACCGCCGGCGTCGTACGAAAGGAAGGTTCTCTTGAACCCCCGACCGCTGTCAGGCATCTCCGAGCCGGGCGAGCAGCTCCGGCCACGCTCGCAGTGGGGGACGATCGTCGTCGTCTACCTCAGCGGGGTCGTCGCGGCGATGAGCCTCGGCAAGTTCTCCTCGGTCGGGCCGGAGGTGGCGGCGCGGCTCGGCCTTTCGCTGGCGCAACTGGGCTGGGTGATCTCGGCGGTTGTCGGTGTCGGAGCGGTCGCCGGGCTGCCCGCCGGGTACCTGATCCGCCGTTACGGCACGGAGAGATCGCTGGTCGTCGGCCTCGGCCTCATCGCGGCGGCGAGCGCGGCGAGTGTGACGGCGGGTGACTTCGGCTGGCTGCTGGCCGCCCGGATAGCGGAAGGCGTCGGATACCTCCTGGTCACGATCTCCTGTCCGGCGCTGATCCTCCGTCTCGCGCAGGAGCGGGACCGGGGCGCGGCCCTGTCGCTCTGGGCCACGTTCGTGCCGGTGGGCCTCGGGGCGAGCACACTGGCCGGCGGCGCCCTCGGCTCCGCTCTGGGCTGGCGCGGCTGGATCGGGCTGATCGCGGCACTGACGTTCGCGATGGTCCCGGCCGTCTGGATGCGTCTGCCGCGCGGGTCCGCCCGGCAGACGGCGGCTGGGCCCGTCCCCAGGGCGCGGGCGCTGACCTGGCCGACAGTGCTCGCCGCGGCCTTCTGTCTCACCGCTCTGGTGACGATCCCGGTCGTCGTACTCCTGCCCACGCTCCTCATCGAGCAGCACGGGCGCTCGGTCGCCGGCGCGGGCGCCATAACCTCGGTGATCTCTCTGCTCGGCGTGCTCGGGGGGCTGGCCGTCGGCGTCCTGTTCCGGCGAGGCGCGCCTCTCGCGCTGATGGCGTCCTCCGGGCTGCTGGTCGTGCCGGCCGCCTGGCTCACCTACTCCGCGGGCGCCTCTCTGGCCGCCACCGTGGCGGGCGCGGGGGTCATCGCGCTGGAGAACGGTTTTCTGGGGGCGCTCGTCTTCGCCGCCCTTCCGCTTGTCCTGGAGCGACTCGACCACGCCGACGTCGGCAACGGCGTGGTCGCCCAGGCGGGCAGCCTCGGGTCGCTGCTCGGCCCTCCGCTGTTCGGCCTGGTGGCCGGCGGGTTCGGTTTCCAGGCCCTCGTGCTGGTCATCGCTGTCGGGGCGCTCGCGGCCGTCGGCGCGCTGCTGCTGGTGAGCAGAGCGGCGCGGCGCCCAGCCTCCGGCTGATCGGCGCCGCCGCCGTCCTGCTCCCTGCCGTCTTCGCCCCGGGCGGTCGTCCGAAGCGGATTCGGGTGCTCAGGCCTCCTGTGGCTCCTGCTTACCCAGGCCCTGGAACCTGTTGTTGATGAAGTCGCCCCACGTCGCGTTCAACGTCGTCAGCTCGCCGTCCACCATCTTCCACTGCCGGGCCTTGTGCGGCGGGTAGGCGAAGAGCACCGACGACAGCCGCTTGTAGCCGGGGGGCATGGGCTTGGTGTGCACGCGGTGCGTGGACGGCCGGAAGCGTCCGTCGGAGGCGCTCGTCAGCATGCGGCCGATGTTGCACAGGACCACGTCGCTCTTGGCGATCACCGGCTCGACCCAGGTGCCGTCGTGCAGGACGTACTGCAGGCCCTGGTCGGAGGGGGGAAGCTGGAGACCGAGCATCTGGATTCCCGAGTGCTCGTGCGCCAGCACCTCGCGGTCCCCGATGTCCCTGTAGTGGATCACACGCAGGTTCGTCGCGTCGCGCGAGAGGTCGAGCTCGGGCGTCCCGGGAGGCATCATCCCGCGGACGACCTCGCCGAAGAGCGAGATCAGCCGGAAGGCGATGCCGAAGACCTCGGTGGCGGAGGCCCCGAACTCCGGGAAGGCGCGCAGGACGTCTCCCGCCCCGGGCGGCTGATCGGAGATCATCGCTCCGCTGACGTGGATGAACTCCTTGGGGTCGGGCACGCCGTTCGCCAGGCGGGGGATCTCCGAGTTGTACGGGAAGAATCCGTGTGTGCCGCCGACGGACAACTGCGGCACGGCCTCGAACGCGTAATCGGCCAGGCTCGGCTCGGTGGACGCGCAGGCCGACGCGAACTGGTTCATCATCGTCTCGACGCGTTCCCCGATGCCCGGGACCTCCGCGGCCATGAAGCCCCATTTGGTCAATTGGAGCCCGATGTCTTCGGCGGCGGACTGCATATCCGCGTCCAGTTCGTGCAGCCTGATGCTGGGGACACGACCACTGAGTTCCATGGGGGTGACGTCCATTGTCGCTCCGATTCCTCGTCGGCCGGAATTCCGGCGTCCTGTCGGCTTGACTGATGTGGTCAAGGAGTCGCGGTCATGGTGCTTATCCGAGGGTTTCGAATGAATATGTGCGGACGGCCGCGCCTGACGCGGCGATCGCCGTCCGTACGGCGCCGCCGACGCGGAGGACCGTTCTCAGGTGGCCCGGCGCCGGGTTCGGCGGACGCGGGAAGGAGCGTCCATGCCCAGCCGTTGCGCGGCCAGGGCGACCTCTGTGCGGTTGGCGCAGCCGAACTTCACGAGCAGGTTGGAGACATGGCGTTTGACGCCGTGAATGGATATCCCCATGGCCCGGGCGATCTGGTTGTTGCTCATGCCCTGCAGCAGAAGGGCCAGCACGGCGTGCTCGCGTTCCGTCACCCTCGCCGGGTGCGCGCTCCGGTCCGGCCCGCGGCGTTCGCCCGCGGCCAGCGGTCCGCGCGGCACGGAGGACGGTACGGGCACGTCGCCGCTGATCACCTGCTCGAAGGTTCCGGTCAACCGTGCGACGTTGATCTCGTCCCACAGGAGACAGCCGTCCACGCCGTACGTCTGGATGGCCGACGAGGCGGTCCTCACCTCCTCTTTCCGCACCGTGACCAGTATCTTCTGGCGAATCCTGAGCGCGACGCGCTCCAGGAACTCGGGCAGTACGGCGAGCGGCGTCACCACCAGGTCGAAGCGCTCGGCGTCGTACAGCGACCCGGCCTCGGCGACGTCCCGCCCGACCGCGATCCCGGACACATTAGGCACCTTCATGAGCAGCACCGGGATCCCGTGATAGGAAACGTCGTCCTCGGCGATCCACAGGACGGAGACGGCGGGGCGTCGCGCGCCGCGGTCCCCGGCCGGCCGGCCGGACCGGAAGTCGGGAATCCGCTTTCCGGCCTTCGCGACGCCGGTACTCATCGCCTCATCCTCTCTGTCACATCGTCGGTCGACGTTGTCGCGGGCGTACCGGGAGAAGTGGTGCGGCGCCGTTGGGACGAGAATCCGTGCCCGTCCGTGGATGATATATAACTCTGATTAGAGTTCAACCGTAACAATACGGATTAGCCTGATTTACATAGTTTTTTACTGCTAGCTGACGCTAGTCAATGAACAGGGTCTCGTCAATCGGTCGGCCGGCGCGGAGACGGCATCGGGGATACGGCGGGCCACGGATTCCGGCCGCGTACCGAGCCGAGTGCTTCCCGCAGGGTGAACCGCCCCGCGTACAGCGCCTTCCCCACGATGGCCCCCTCGACGCCGAGCGGCACCAGCGAGGCGATGGCACGGAGGTCGTCGAGGCTGGACACCCCACCGGAGGCCACGACGGGTCTGCCGGTGGCGGCGCAGACGTTCTTCAGCAGGTCCAGATTGGGGCCCCGCAGCGTGCCGTCCCTGGCGATGTCGGTGACGATGTACCGCGCGCATCCCGCCGAGTCCAGCCGGGCCAGGGTCTCGTAGAGCTCGCCGGCGTCGCGGGTCCAGCCGTGGCTCCGCAGGGTGGTGCCGTGGACGTCCAGCTCGACGGCGACGCGATCGCCGTGCCGGGCGACGACGTCGGCCACCCACTCGGGACTCTCCAGAGCGCCCGTACCCAGGACCACACGGGCGCAGCCGGTGGCGAGCGCCGCGGCCAGAGCCTCGTCGCCGCGGATGCCGCCGCACAGTTCGACCTTGACGTCGAGGGCCGCGATCACCTCCGCGATCCGCTCCCTGTTGGTCCCGGTGCCGAACGCCGCGTCGAGGTCGACGATGTGCACCCACTCGGCGCCCGCCTCCTGCCAGGCGAGCGCCGCGTCCAGCGGATCGCCGTACCAGGTCTCCGACCCGGAGACGCCGCGTACCAGGCGTACGGCCTGGCCGTCTCGGATGTCGACGGCGGGAAGCAGTTCCAGGCACTGCGCAGGCATTCGGGCACCTCGGGGGAGTCTCGGCAGGGCCGGCCGCGACCGCCGGGGGGAGGGAAGCGGCTGTCCGCCACGGCGCGTCGTGAACCGACGGGAAGGACGGCGCACGTCCGCGCCGGATCCGAGGGCGACGTCGTCCGCCGGACGAACCCTTTCATTATGCGAGCCCGGTCGATTCTGCGAAGTACACCTTCGGCCACCTCCATGGTTCACTTGCCGCCGTCCCCGGGCGCGGGGACGCTTACGAAAGCCGAGGCGTCCCGTGCGCGTCATGCGGACCGTGAAGGAGGATTCAGGGCGTGGAGCGCCGGATGATCGTGTGCGACCTCGACGGGACGCTGCTGGACTCCCACGGCCTGGTCTCGGAACGCACCCGCCTGGCGGTGCGCCGCCTGCACGGCGCGGGGCACGTGTTCGTCATCGCGACGGCGCGGCCGGTGCGGGACACCCGGCACGTGGCCATGGCCCTCGGCGGCACGCCGATCGCGATCTGCGGGAACGGCTCCATCACCTTCGACTTCGTCCGGGACGAGGTGGTCGCCTTCCGCCCTCTGACCGAGGCGCATGTCGTGGAGGCGCTGGCGGTTCTGCGCGATCGGTTCCCCGGAGTCCGCCTGGGGGCGGAGTGCCGGCTGGAGCTGGTCCTGGAGGAGTCGTTCTACGTGCCTCCGGCCCTGTCGTGGACCGCGCGGCGGGTGCCACGCCTGGAGGAGGCACTCGACCGGCGCGCCGTCGGCAAACTCATGGTGCAGCTGGACGGGACCGCCCGCCACTACTACGAAAGCGTGCGCGGACTGCTCGGCGGCTGCGAGGTCACGATCTCGGCGGACGTGTTCTGCGAGGTGATGCGCGCCGGTGTCACCAAGGCGGCCGCCCTGGAACTGATGGCGGGGAGCCTCGGTTTCGCCTTCGGCGACGTGATCGCCTTCGGCGACATGCCGAACGACCTTCCCATGCTGACCTGGGCGGGCACGGCGGTAGCCGTCGCGAACGCGCATCCGGCGGTGCTCGCCTCGGCCGACGAGGTGACCGCGTCCAACGACGACGACGGCGTCGCCAAGTGGCTGGAACGCCTGACCGGATAACCGGCGCGCCCCCGGGCGCTGCTTTTCGCAGTCGCGGATTGGCACCGTACCACCGGCTGGTGCGAGGTCACACCGGTTCCGCGATGGAACGGCGGGGGGCGCGGGGGACCGTGGGGCCGTACCCGAGTCGCATGATCATCTGGATGTGCCCGCGCCGGTGGCGGGGATCGCTGCGATGACGCATGTCGCGCAGGTCGAGCGGCTGGTTGAGGAACGAGGCCGAGACCCCGTGGAGGGTCGCGGTCAGCAGCAGGCGTTGCAACGCCTGGCCGGCGCGCAGCCAGTCGACGGGGCGGTCGCCCGCGGTGGTGAGCACCGCCAGCCGCGGACTGGCCTCGAAGTGGACCGGCCCGCGCTCCCCGTGCTGTCCGAAGTCGCGGACCGGCGCCGGGTCGTCGGCGCAGCGAGGCCCCTGTGCGTAGGACGGCAGGCCGTCGTGGCGGTTTCCGCCCGTCGTCCACGCTCGCAGCTCGGCCCGGTAGTCGCTGTCCTTGGACAGCTCGTCGTCGGCGACGGCGACGCACTCCAGGAGGTCCGCCGAGGCACGCGGATCTGGCAGGACCAGGCCGGCTCCCTCGGCGGCGGCCGCGCGGCGCAGGTCGGCGAGCACGTACCGGGACAGCGGGCGCTCGCCGAACGGCTCCCGGTTGGTCCGGCGCACGCCGATGGAGTCGTACAGTTCCCGAGTCCGCGAGGAGGCGGGGCCGCCCGGCGACACCCGGACGGCGGCCAGGAGCCGGGGTTCCGCCGCGGTGTTCGGCAGCCAGATCACCGGCCGGTGACCGGCCGTCCGCAGGGCGAGCCGGAGGTTGAAGAGGGCGGCGCCACAGCTTACGTGCAGTGAGCGCCCGCGGGGGTCGCTGACCCGGAGCCGCCGGTCGGGGTCGGCCAGCAGCTCGGCGAACTCGCTCCGGACCGCTCTGAGCCGCCAGGGCTGGGTGTTGAGCACCGAGGGCGCCTGTCCGGTGGCGGCGACCAGCCGCCGGACGGCGAGGTCGGTGGCGAAGGGAGGCATCATGGCGCACCTTCTCGTGGAGTCCGCGACGCGTTCACGCGCCCCGGGTGGAGGAACTTCTCCGCTCGTGACCACCACAACCGCTTGGCCACGCCGCCAGTCTTTTCGCCGTGCCGGTCCGGCGGCAGGGCCCGAGGGGCCGGCAGACGGGGACTTCCGTCGCCGGATGGAGGGACTGATCACTCTTGCCAGGCAGGGGCGGCGCCCGGAAGACCGCCCGGCGACGCCGAAAAACGATGACCTTGGTCCTGGGGGACGGGGTCCTTGTGCGGCGGCGCGGAAGCGGTTCCCGCAGAAGGATGAGGGTGACAAGCCGTCCGCCCAAGCCCCATGAGGTGATCGAGATGACCGACTCCCCGACCGGAGACGCGCTGCCCGCCGAGGTGCACGCCGCGATCGACACGCTCGTGACCGGTGCGCTGAAGGCACTGACGGAGTACGAGTCCTTCACCCAGGAGCAGGTCGACCACATCGTCAAGAAGGCGTCCGTCGCCGCGCTGGACCGGCACGCGGCGCTCGCCCGCCTGGCGGTCGAGGAGACCGGCCGCGGCCTGTTCGAGGACAAGGCGGTCAAGAACATCTTCGCCTGCGAGCACGTGACCCACAGCATGGCCGGCCTCAAGACGGTCGGCGTCGTCTCCCGCGACGAGATCGACGGCATCGTCGAGCTCGCCGATCCGGTCGGGGTGGTCTGCGGCGTCACGCCGGTCACCAACCCGACCTCGACCACGATCTTCAAGGCGCTGCTGGCGCTGAAGACCCGCAACCCCATCGTGTTCGCGTTCCATCCGGCGGCCCAGCGCTGCAGCGCCGAGGCGGCGAGGATCGTCCGCGACGCCGCCGTCGCGGCCGGCGCGCCCGAGCACTGCGTCCAGTGGATCGAGGAGCCCTCGCTGGAGGCGACCGGCGCGCTGATGCGGCACGAGGGCGTGTCGGTCATCCTCGCCACCGGCGGGAACGCCATGGTCAGGGCCGCGTACTCGGCGGGCAAGCCGGCCCTGGGCGTCGGGGCGGGCAACGTCCCCGCCTACATCGAGCGGACGGCCAAGCTGCGCCGGGCCGTCCACGACGTCGTGCTGTCCAAGACGTTCGACAACGGCATGATCTGCGCCTCCGAGCAGGCCGTCATCGTCGACGACGAGATCCACGACGCGGCGCTGGCGGAGTTCGCCCGGCTCCACGCGTACGTCGCGACTCCGGAGGAGAAGGCGAAGCTGGAGGAGTTCGTGTTCGGGGTCACGGCACACGGCGCCTCCTGCTCCGAGGTGCGGCTCAACCCCGACGTGGTGGGGCGGTCTCCGCACTGGATCGCCGAGCGGGCCGGTTTCGCCGTGCCGCCGGACACCTCCCTGATCCTCGTCCCGGTGCGGGAAGTCGGCCCGAGCGAGCCGCTGACCAGGGAGAAGCTGTGCCCGGTGCTCGCCCTGTTGCGGGCCCGCAGCCGGGAGGAGGGCCTGGTCCTCGCCGAGCGCATGGTCGAGTTCGACGGCCTCGGGCACAGCGCCGTCATCCACACCGAGGACGCCGCGCTCGCCGAGAGGTACGGCACCAGGGTCAAGGCGGTGCGGGTCATCTGGAACGCCCCCGCCTCCCAGGGCGGCATCGGCGACATGTACAACGCGTTCCTGCCGTCGCTGACCCTGGGCTGCGGCAGCTACGGGCACAACTCGGTGTCGAACAACGTCTCCGCGGTCAACCTGGTCAACATCAAGCGGATCGGGCGGCGCAACAACAACATGCAGTGGTTCAAGGTCCCGGCGAAGATCTACTTCGAGCCGAACGCGATCCGCTACCTGGCGGACATGCCGGACGTGCACCGCGTCACGATCGTGACCGACGCCGTGATGACCCGCCTGGGGTACGTCGACCAGGTCGTCGACGTGCTGCGGCGGCGCGGCGAGCGGGTGGCCCTGCAGATCATCGACGACGTCGAGCCCGAGCCGAGCGTGGCGACCGTCGACAAGGGCGCCGACGTCATGCGCGCGTTCCGGCCGGACACCATCGTCGCCCTCGGCGGCGGCTCGGTGATGGACGCGGCCAAGGTCATGTGGCTGCGGTACGAGCACCCCGAGGTCGTCTTCGCGGACATGAAGGAGAAGTTCTTCGACGTCCGCAAGCGTGCGTTCCGATTCCCGGCCCTGGGTGAGCTCGCCCGCCTCGTGTGCGTGCCGACCACCTCGGGCACGGGCGCGGAGGTCACGCCGTTCGCCGTGATCACCGACACCGCGACCGGCAAGAAGTATCCGCTGGCCGACTACGCGCTCACCCCGAGCGTCGCGATCGTGGACCCGGTCCTCGCCGCCGACCTGCCCCGGGTGGTCACCGCCGACAGCGGCTTCGACGCCCTCACCCACGCCGTCGAGGCGTACGTGTCGGTGTACGCCAGCGACTTCACCGACGGCCCCGCTCTGCACGCCATCAGGCTCATCTTCCGTTACCTGGAGCGCGCGGTGACCCGCGGCGCGGCCGACCCGGAGGCCAGGGAGAAGATGCACAACGCCGGCACGATCGCCGGAATGGCCTTCGGCAACGCCTTCCTCGGGATCGTGCACGCCATGTCCCACACGCTCGGCGCCACGTTCCACGTGGCCCACGGGCGCACGAACGCCGTCCTGCTGCCGCACGTCATCCGCTACAACGGCACCGTCCCGTCGAAGCTGTCGGGCTGGCCCAAGTACGAGGACTACCGCGCCCCCGAGCGGTTCCAGGAGATCGCCCAGACGCTGGGCCTGCCCGCGGCCACCCCGGCCGAGGGGGTCGAGTCGCTCGCCGCGGCGGTCGAGCGCCTGCGCGACGCGGTCGGGATCGAGCGGTCGTTCCGGGACATCGGCGTCGACGAGAAGGCGTTCCTCGACGCGCTCCCGCAGCAGGCGCTCAACGCGTACGAGGACCAGTGCGCGCCGGCCAACCCCCGGATGCCGATGCTGGAGGACATGCAGGCGCTGATGCGCGCCGCCTACTACGGGTCCTCCCCGGAGTAGGCACCCGTGATGCGGTGCCGCACCCCGGTCCCCGCGCCCGCCGCCCTCGGGCGAGGTGAGGGTGAGGGCGCCGCCGAGTCGTTCGGCGCGGTCGGCGAGGTTGCGCAGGCCGCTGCGGCGGCCCTCGGCCGGGATGCCGACGCCGTTGTCCTCCACCACGAGGATCAGCCGGCCGTCCCCGGCGTGGACGACGAAGTCGGCCCGGGTGGCCCTGGCGTGACGGACGAGGTTCGACACGGCTTCGCGCAGGACGGCGAGCAGGTGCTCGGCCGCCTGCGCAGGCACCCGGCTGTCGAGATGGCCCTCCAGGCTCAGGCCGGGCATGAAGCCCAGGTGCCCGCGGGCGCTCTCGACCAGGTCGACGACCTGGGCCCGCAGGCTGGGAGAGCTGTCCTCGCGCGGCGTCTGCAGGGCGAAGATGGTCGAGCGGATCTGCCGGATGGTGGTGTCCAGTTCGTCGATGGCGCTCTGCAGCCGGGAGGAGGCCTCGGGGCGTTCGACCAGCCGCACCGTGCTCATCAGGGTCATCGCGACGGCGAACAGCCGCTGGATGACCACGTCGTGCAGGTCCTTGGCGATGCGGTCGCGGTCTTCGAGCACGCCGAGCCGCTCGGCGTCCCTGCGGGCCTCGGCCAGCTCCAGCGCGACGGCCGCCTGCCCGGCGAATGCGTGCAGCGTGCGCAGCTCCGACCGGCTGAACGGCATCCGTCCCGCGCGTTTGACCAGAGCGAGCACTCCGCGTGCGGTCCCGGCCGCGCCCAGCGGCACGGCCGCCGTGGGTCCCACCGACGGGTTGTCGGCCCAGACGAGACGCACCTGGTCGTGGTCGAGATCGTCCAACGCCAGAGGTTCCCCGCTCAGGAACGCCCGGCCGGCGA
Source organism: Microbispora sp. H10885 (assembly GCF_014161415.1). Classification (NCBI taxonomy): domain Bacteria; kingdom Bacillati; phylum Actinomycetota; class Actinomycetes; order Streptosporangiales; family Streptosporangiaceae; genus Microbispora; species Microbispora sp. H10885. The sequence goes on from NZ_JABBWY010000003.1 coordinate 407,638, forward strand.
GCGAGCCCTGGACCGCGACCTCGTCGTCGGCGAGCCGGGCACCCGGCCCGTCCTCGATCGGCCCGACATCGCGCAGCACGTCGCGGGCCCTCTCGGGAAGCAGGATCGCCACGGCGTCGGCGTCGGCCATCTCGCGGGCCCGCCGGGCGATCAGGGTGAGGACCTCCTGCGGCTCGCCGCCCGACAGCAGCCGGGTGGTGATGTCCGAGGACGCCTGCAGCCAGGTGCCACGATGCGACGCAGCACCGTCTCCAGGTCCAGGTCGCTGCCGATCGACACGACCGCCTCCAGCAGCGCGTGCACCCGATCCCGGGTGGCCGGCACCGCCTCCAGACGGCTCTGCAGTTCGGCCAGAAGATCGTCCAGACGCATGTTGGGATCAGCGAAGTGGGCTCCCTTCTCCGTCATGGTGCGAAGTTTCGCATCGCGGACATGCCGGTGCCCACCCCCGCGAGCGGGGGTGGGCACCGGAGCCGGTCGTGAGATCAGGCCTCGTCTACTTGAGGATCGGGAAGCGGCGGACCAGGGGGGTGGCGGCCCAGATCCTGCCGAGCCCGAAGGTGGTGCCGGCTCCGCCCAGGGCGAGGCCCGCGAGGACGATGGCGTAGACGATGTGCTCGTCCATGAAGGGGTTGGTGGTCAGCGGGAGTTCGGCGGCCCACATCATCAGCAGGAGGAGCCCGCCGGTGGTGGCGGCGATGCGCATGCCCACGCCGAGGACGAGGGCGGCGCCGATGCCGGCGAGGCCGGTCATGAACAGCCAGTCGACCCAGGCCTGGCCGGCGAGGGTCCCGAACAGGCCGCCGAAGGTCCTGTCGGCGGTGCCCTTCAGGAAGCCGGTGGTCGGGCTGCCGCCGTTGATCCACGCCTTGGCGGCGGGGGTGGCGAAGCCCCAGCCGAACAGCTTGTCGAGGAAGGCCCACAGGAACACCCAGCCGATCGCGATCCGGGCGGCGGCCCACACGTACCGCACCGGGCCGGCGCCGGTGGGGATCGTCTCGCCGTGCGCGCGGGGAGCGGGGACCGTGGCGGGGGGAGCGGCGGGGTGGAGGTTGTGGTTTCTCCGGTTGCGCCCTTCGGTGATGGCCATGACCGGCCCCTTTCAACGTGTTCGCGTCTTCTCTCTTCTCAACACCTCAAGGAAACCGCGATCACGGCCTGTGCCGCAGGAGCCGTACGGCACGCTTCGGTGGTCTTGAAGTCCCGCGCTCATGGGACTTTCGGCCCAAGCGGTGCGGACGACGTGTCGTCGCGATCGCCGGGCCCTATGACTGGCGGGGGCGGGTCCTGGGCCCCTACCCGCCCGGGTCGTCCCGGAGGAAGCCTGCGGCGGCACGCCACGGCGCTGTCCGGACGGCCGGTGTGGCTGTTCAGCAGCGGGCCGCTCGACCGGTCCGCGGACGAGGCGGAGATCCCGCCGGTTCCCCAGGCGGCCCGGGCGTCGGCCGCTCTCGGCGCGCCGGGGCCCGACAGGTCGCCGAGCATGTGGCGGCCCCGCGGGGAACGGGGGTCTGACAGACTCCTCGCATCACGAGATCGACGGTGGCAGGACGCGATCGCCTGCGGCCTGAGGAGCAGTGCGTGAGCGGGTGGCCGGAAGCGCGCCGGGCGGCACCCCGCCGGTCAGACGCTGGTGACGCCGTGGGCGGCGAACTGGGCGTGTACGCGATCGAGCAGGGCGTGGTCCGGGGGTTCGACGTCGGCCAGGGGGAACGTGAGCCCGAGCCGGGTGTACTTGCCGGCGGCCATGCGGTGGAAGGGCAGCACGTCGACCCGTTCGACGTTGCCGAGCGTCGCGACGAACCGGGCGAGGCCGTCCACGTTGTCCTCTCCGTCGGTGAGGCCGGGAACCAGGACGAACCGCACCCAGACCGGGCGGCCCAGGTCGGCCAGCCGGCGGGCGAAGCGCAGGGTCGGCTCCAGGCTCGCCCCGGTCAGCCGCCGGTAGCCCCGCGGGTCGTACGACTTGATGTCGAGCAGCACGAGGTCGGTGTCGGCGAGCAGCGCGTCGCTCGCGCGGTCGCCGAGGAAGCCCGAGGTGTCCAGCGCGGTGTGCAGGCCGCTCTCGTGGCAGCGGCGCAGCAGTTCTCCGGTGAAGCGAGGCTGCAGCAGCGGTTCGCCGCCGCTGAGCGTCACCCCGCCGCCGGCGACGGAGATGAACCGGCGGTAGCGGTCCACCTCGGTCATGACCTCGTCCACCGTGACCCGGCGGCCGTCGCGCATGCGCCAGGTCTCGGGGTTGTGGCAGTACAGGCAGCGCAGCGGGCACCCGCAGGTGAACACCACGAAGCGGGTGCCGGGACCGTCCACCCCGATCGACAGATCCCACGACTCGATGACGCCGGAGCCCGCCGCCGGCTCCGCCTGGCACAGCTCGGCTGCTGCGTCCTGGCGGAGCCAGGCAATGGACTCGTGGCGGAGCCGGGCAATGGGCTCGTGGCGGAGCCGGGCAATGGGCTCGTGGCGGAGCCGGGCGGCGGAGTCGTCCAGCGGCTTCTCCGGCATCACAGCCGTCCGTGGAAGGTGCGGTCGATCACGTCCTGCTGCTGCTCGCGGGTGAGCCGGACGAAGTTCACGGCGTAGCCGGAGACCCGGATCGTGAGCTGGGGGTACTTCTCGGGGTGGTCCATCGCGTCGACCAGCGTGGCCCGGTCGAGCACGTTGACGTTCATGTGGAAGCCGCCCGCGTCGAAGTAGCCGTCGAGCACGCCCACCAGGTCGGCGACCCGGTCCTCCACCGTGCGGCCCAGCCCTTCGGGGGTGACGGTGCTGGTCAGCGAGATGCCGTCCTGCGCCTGGTCGTAGGGGAGCTTGGCCACCGACAGCGCCGAGGCGACCAGGCCGTGCCGGTCGCGGCCGTTCATCGGGTTGGCGCCGGGGGCGAACGGCGTGCCGGCCCTGCGCCCGTCGGGGGTGTTGCCGGTGTGCTTGCCGTAGACCACGTTGGAGGTGATGGTGAGCACCGACTGGGTGTGCTCGGCGTCCCGGTAGGCCGGGTGGCGGCGGATCTTCTCCATGAACGCCCGCACCAGGTCCGCCGCGATGGCGTCGGCGCGGTCGTCGTTGTTGCCGTACGCCGGGTAGTCGCCCTCCACCACGTAGTCCACGGCCAGCCCGGTCACGTCGCGGAGCACGCGGACCTTCGCGTGCCTGATGGCCGACAGGCTGTCGGCGGCCACCGACAGGCCCGCGATGCCGCAGGCGAGCGTGCGCCTGACGGGATAGTCGTGCAGCGCCATCTCGATGCGCTCGTAGGCGTACTTGTCGTGCATGTAGTGGATGACGTTCAGGGCGTTCACGTACGTCTTCGCCAGCCAGTCCATCATCCGGTCGAACGCCGCCGCGACCTCCTCGTAGTCGAGCACGTCGCCGGTCAGCGCGGGGTAGGCGGGGCCGACCTGCTCGCCGCTGATCTCGTCCCGGCCGCCGTTGATCGCGTACAGCAGGGTCTTGGCGAGGTTGACGCGGGCGCCGAAGAACTGCATCTGCCTGCCCACGGGTGCGGCCGAGACGCAGCAGGCGATGGCGGTGTCGTCGCCGTACCTGGGCCGCATCAGCTCGTCGCTCTCGTACTGGATCGAGCTCGTCTCGATGGACAGGCGGGCGCAGAAGCGCTTGAACGGCTCCGGCAGGCGCGGCGACCAGAAGACGGTCAGGTTCGGCTCCGGCGCCGGGCCGAGGTTGCGCAGCGTCTGCAGGTAGCGGTAGCTGGTGCGGGTGACCAGAGGCCTGCCGTCGGAGCCGATGCCGCCGATCGACTCGGTGACCCAGGTCGGGTCGCCGGAGAAGAGCTGGTCGTACTCCGGGGTGCGCAGGAAGCGGACGATGCGCAGCTTGATCACGAAGTCGTCGACGAGCTCCTGGGCCTCCTGCTCGGTGAGCCATCCCTCGGCGAGGTCCCGCTCCAGGTAGACGTCCACGAAGGTGGAGGTGCGGCCGAGGGACATCGCCGCGCCGTTCTGCTCCTTGACGGCGGCGAGGTAGGCGAAGTACAGCCACTGGATCGCCTCGTGGGCCGTCGCGGCGGGGTGGGAGATGTCGTGGCCGTAGGAGGCGGCCATGGTCTTCAGCTCGCCCAGCGCGCGGATCTGCTCGGCCAGTTCCTCCCGGTCGCGGACGACCGCGTCGGTGGAGAACTCTCCGTCGAGCGAGTGCAGCTCGGCCCGTTTGGCCTCGACCAGCCGGTCCACGCCGTAGAGGGCGACGCGCCGGTAGTCGCCGATGATGCGCCCGCGGCCGTACGCGTCGGGCAGGCCGGTGATGACCCCGGCGCGGCGGGCCGCCCGGATCTCGGGGGTGTAGGCGTCGAAGACGCCGTCGTTGTGAGTCTTGCGATACCTGGTGAAGATCTCCTTCACCTGGGGGGCGAGCGTGTACCCGTACGCGGCGAGGCCGTTCTCCACCATCCGCAGCCCGCCCGCCGGCATGATGGCCCGCTTCAGCGGGGCGTCGGTCTGCAGGCCGACGATCAGCTCACGGCCGCAGTCGATGTAGCCGGGCCGATGCGAGGTGATGGAGGAAGGCGTGGCGGTGTCCACGTCGTAGACTCCGCGCCGCCGCTCCTCGGGGAACAGGCCCGACACCTCCGCCCACACCGCGCGGGTCCGCTCGGTTGGGCCTGCCAGGAACGACTCGTCGCCTTCGTACGGCGTGTAGTTGGCCTGGATGAAGTCGCGCACGTCGACCCGCTCACGCCAGGCCGTGCCGCGGAAACCGCGCCACGCGCCGTGCGCGGCCGCCTCCTGCCCGGCTCCATGCGGCCCGGCTCCATGCCGCCTGGCCCCACGCTCGCTGGTCCCATGCTCCCTGGGCTGTGTGACCGTCATCGCCGGCCCCTCTCGTCGGTGTCCGCTCTCACTGTCGTCCCTGGGGCCGTCCTCCTCGCCGAGCGGAGGTCACCGATCACGAGGACCAAAGTCATCCGCGCGACAGGTCGGCCATCGGCGGTCCCGTGTAACTTTCAGCCGAACCGGTGATCGCGCGGGGACGCCGCACACCCCGTGGGCGGCATCGGGACGGTGCCGTGCCGGGCGACCCGCCGTGTGCCGCCGGCCCGTCCGTTGACGCCCGAACCACGACGTGCGTACGGTCCGGCTGCGAACCCGAAGTCACTATGAAGGAAACCGTTTGTCGGGCTCACCACGAGCGGCGATGCGGCGAATGTGGCACGTGGAATGCGTGAAGGTTCTCGTTCCCCGGTCAGTCGCCCCGCCATCGGCAACCAGTCGGAAACCGGTATCTCGGCAACTTCGCGCCCCGCCCCAGCGGCTCCCGCCCAGGCTCTCCTCTCCAACCCACCACCGCTTCAGAGGACACACATGCGACTCTTCTCCCTTCGATCGGGGACGGCGCTGGCCGCCGTCGTCTGTGCCGGGGCCACCGCCCTCACCCTCGCGCCGGCCGCCCAGGCGGCGGCCGGCTGCCAGGTCACCTACACGATCAGCAGCGAGTGGCCGGGTGGTTTCGGCGCGAGCGTCAGCGTCGACAACATCGGTGACCCGATCAGCGGCTGGAAGCTGACCTGGTCGTTCGGCGCCGGGCAGACCATCTCCCAGCTGTGGAACGGCAGCTACACCCAGTCGGGCGCGCAGGTGACCGTCACCGACGCCGGTTACAACGCCTCCATCCCCACCGGCGGCTCGGCCGGCTTCGGCTTCAACGCGTCCTGGAACGGCTCCAACCCCGTTCCCGTGAACTTCGCCCTCAACGGCACCCCCTGCACCGGCGCCGTCAGCAGCCCGTCGGCGAGCCCCACCCAGTCGCCCGACACGAGTCCGAGCGCGTCCCCGTCACAGAGCCCGTCGCAGAGCCCCTCATCAAGCCCTTCACCGAGCCCGTCACCGAGCCCCTCCGGTAGCACGCCCCCGTCGAACCCCGTGGGGAAGGTGCTCACCGTGGCCGTCGGCTCCCCGTTCCGGCCGGTGACCCATGTCGCGACCGGCGGTCTGTACGGACTGGCGGAGAACGGCAAGCCCGCGGACTCGACCCTGTTGCCGCTGAAGGTCAACTCGCTGACGCAGCCGGCCCCGGGTGTGGGCCAGCGGCCCAACGGCCAGCCGCCCGGCGGAGACTCGCTGCTGGTGGCGCCGCAGGCCACCCGGGTCGGCGCGGGGGAGTACATCCGGATGCCGGACATCTACCCCAACTTCCCGTACAAGTGGGTGAGCTGGAACGACTGGCTGGCCAAGGTGGACACGATGGTCCGCGCGCGGCTGAACGCGACCTCGGTGACCAACATTCTCGGCTGGGAGCTGTGGAACGAGCCGGACTGGACGTGGAACACCTCCGCCGCCGGGGCGTTCAACGACGGCTGGTCCCGCACCTACCGGGCGGTTCGGGCGCTGGACACCGCGACGCCGATCGTGGGGCCGAGCATCTCCTACTACAACCGCTCGTGGTTGTCGTCGTTCCTCAGCAGCGCCAAGGCGGCCGGCACGCTGCCGGACATCATCTGCTGGCATGAGCTGGGCAGCCCCAACAACATCGCCGCCAACATCGCCGACTATCGCGCGCTGGAGTCGTCGCTGGGCATCAGCCCCCGGCGGATCTCGATCAACGAGTACGCCGCGACGAGCGAGGTGGACGTCCCCGGCCGGATCGCCAGCTACGTGGCCAAGTTCGAGCGGGCCGGGGTCGAGTCGGCGCACCGGGCGTTCTGGTACGAGTACGGCACCATGAACGGGCTGGTGACCAACAACACCCAGCCCACCGGGACCTGGTGGCTCTACAAGTGGTACGGCGACATGGCCGGCCGGATGGTCACCACCACCCCGCCGAACCAGACCGGGCTGGACGGCTTCGCCTCCTACGACGGCACCCGCAAGATCGTGAACGTGGTCCTGGGCAACGAGGCCGGCACCAACACGGTCCGGCTGACGGGCATCGGCGCGCTCGGCCCCTCCGTCCAGGTGACGGTGGAGTCCACGCACACGCAGAGCCGCTTCACCGCGGCCCCGGCGGCCACCTCCGTCTCCAGTGCCGTCTATCGGGTGACCGGCGACCAGCTGCTGGTGATCGTGCCGAACATGGCCGCCTCCGACGGGTACCACGTGGTCGTCCAGCCGGCCAGCGGGGTGCCGTCGTACCAGCAGCGGTACGAGGCGGAGGACGCCTCGGTCTTCCGTGCGCAGCGGCTGACCGCCTCCAGCGCGTCCGAGGGCGGCTACGTGGGCCGCATCGACAACGCCACGAGCGCGCACACCACCGACAGCTACGTCGACTTCGTGGTGAACGTGCCGGCCGCCCGCAGCTACACGATGACCATCGGCTACGCCAACGGCGGCGGCGCCACCGCCACCCAGGGCCTGGCCGTGAACGGCGGATCGTGGGGCGCCGTCAGCTACCCGGCCACCTCCGGCTGGGGCCAGTTCGGCGCGACCACCGGCACCACGGTCGCCCTCAAGGCGGGATACAACGTGATCCGCCTGGCCAAGGGCTCGCCCGGGTTCTCCGGTGGCACCGGCAACGCCGAACTGGACTACATCCAGCTCACCTGAGCCACACCGGCACACCTGACCGCCCGCGCCGGCAGCACGCCGGCGCGGGCGGTCGCCGCCGTCAGGGAATCGGCGGGCCACGGAAACGAGGGAGGGGAAAGCCAGAGAAGCGGAAAGCAGGGAAAACAATTTCCGGCACGCTGCCGATGTCCTTCTGGTGGTCATCGACACCATGTTTCCGGCGCGTTATCCGCACTCCATCGCGCTATACAGTGAATCGCGGCAACGTCCAGCGGAAACTGGAGGAAACGTGGGGAGACCGGAGCGTCACGCCACCATCGCCGACGTCGCGGCACTGGCCGGGGTGTCGGTGGGCACGGCCTCCAAAGCGCTCAACGGGCGCGGATCGCTGCGCGAGGAGACCCGGACGCGGGTGCGCGAGGCCGCCCGGCAGCTCAGCTTCCAGGCCAACGCCGGCGCGCGGAGCCTGCACTCGGGCCGCACCTACACCGTCGGCATGATCACCACGGACACCATCGGCCGGTTCAGCATCCCGGTCCTGATGGGAGCCGAGGACGCGCTCGGCGCCGGCGAAATGTCGATCTTCCTCTGCGACGGCCGGGACGACCCCATCCGTGAGCAGTACTACGTCAAGACCCTTCTCAGCCGCCGGGTCGACGGGATCATCGTGACCGGCCGCCGCACCGAGGCGCGCATGTCCATCGGCCGGGACCTGCCCGTCCCCGTGGTGTACGCCTTCATCAGCTCCTCCGACCCCCAGGACTGCTCGGTGGTTCCCGACGAGGAGAGCGGAGCGCGCAAGGCGGTCGAGCACCTGCTGGCGGTCGGGCGCACCCGGATCGCCCACGTCACCGGGCCGGAGCACCACAACTCCGCGCGGGTGCGCGCGGCGGCCGCGCTCGACCGGCTGGCGGGCGAAGGGCTCGACCTGGTCGCGCCGTCGCTGTTCGGCGGCTGGAGCGAGGCGTGGGGCCGGCAGGCCGTCGGCATCCTGCTGGCGGGCCGGACGGAGTTCGACGCGGTCTTCTGCGGCAGCGACCAGATCGCCCGCGGCGTGGGCGACGCGCTGCGGGCCGCCGGGCGGCGGGTCCCGCAGGACGTCGCGCTCGTCGGCTTCGACAACTGGGACGTGATGACCGAGGGCGCTCAGCCACCGCTGACCAGCGTCGACATGGACCTCGAAGGGCTCGGCCGGTCGGCGGCCGAGAGGCTGCTGGCCGCCATCAACGGCACCGCCTCTCCCGGCCGGCACCCGCACCCCTGCCGGCTCGTGGTGCGCGGGTCGACCATCGTTCCGCCCGCGTGACCGGGACAGGCCCCGGCGGCGCGGTCAGTGCGATGTCGTGGGCGCCGCGTAGAGGGTGCGGGCGACGCCGACGCGGTTGGAGACGCCGAGTTTGGCGAAGATCCGCGACAGGTGCATCTCCACGGTCTTCTGGGTCACGTAGAGCCGGTCGGCGATCTCCCGGTTCTTCAGCCCCTCGCTGACCAGCCGGGCGATCTGCCGTTCGCGTGCGGTGAGGGTGGCGGCGCCCGGCCGGTCGGCGCTCGGCCGGTCGGCGACGGGCGGGCCGGAAGCGCCCGGCGGGTCGGCGGCGGCTGATTCGATCACCGGCGTGGTCGGGTCCGCAGTCGTGCCGGCGGTGACGCCGGTCGTGACGCCGACGGTGATGCCGGTCGTGATGCCGGCGGCCAGGTCGGCGGAGAGCGTCCGCCGCGTGGCCGCGCCGAAGGGCACGGCCTGCTCCGGGCCTCCGGGGGACGCCTTCGCGGCCGCCGCGACCTCGGGGTCGCCCGCGGCCTGCCTGGCCTCCGCGACCATCTCGGCGGCGAGTGCCCCGGGCCAGCCCTGGTCCACCGGCGTGCCGTACGCGGCCAGGTGGCCTCGCAGGGCGTCGAGATCGCCCGTGCGGGCCGCGACGAGACAGCGCGCCGCCAGCACGGAGGAGTGAAGCGCGGCGCTGCCGGACAGCCAGGCCGCCCGCCCGGCCTCGTCGGCGCTCTCCTCCGCCGTCGTGAGCCGGTCGGCGGCGCACAGCGCCGCGACGCGTGCCACCAGCGCGTGGCATACGACCGCGTGCCTGCCGGCCGACCTGCCGGCGGCCACGGCACGATCGAGATGCCGCACCGCCTCGTGCGGGCGTTCGAGGACGAGCGCGGCCCAGCCGATCCAGAGCGGCGCGTCCGGGAGGGCCGCGAGCTGCTCGTCGGTGAGGACGTCGAGGTCCGCGGCGGCCCGGGAGAAATCGCCGGATCCATCCGCGGTCGGTGAGCCGGAGAGGACCGCCGAAACGGCGAGCATCCCGCGTGCCGCGCAGCCGAGCAGGCGCAGGCCGAGCCGATCGGCGATGTGGACGGCCTGCGCGGCGTCGGCGCACGCCGCGCCGGGGGACCCGCTCGACACTTCGAGTCGGGCCCGTTCGAACGACAGCACCGCGCGATCGGCCTCGGCCGGGGCGTGCGCCAGTTCGGCACGCAGCAAGGCGCGCGCCTCGCCGGACCGGCCCAAATCGTGCAGCAGGCGGGCCTGGCCGGCGGCCACCGCGGCGCGCCGGCCGCCCGTGCCCGGCGGAATCAGCCGCAGGGCCTCGGCCAGGGCGTCGCAGCCCTGCCGCAACTGGCCGGCCGCCTCACAGGCTCTGCCGAGTGCCAGCAGCAGGCCGGTGCGGACGTCGGTGTGCTCGTCATCGCCGTCCGGTCCGGTCCCGTCGTACGGCAGCAGTTCGAGCGCCGCCCGCCGCCACTGAGCCGCCTGTCGCGGACGCGCGGTCTCGACCTCGTCGGCGGCTGCGGCGAGCAGCGCGACCGCGGCGCGGTCGCCCGGCGCGGCGACCCGCGTGAGATGCGGCGCCGTCCCGACGGCGGACGCCCGGCCGCCGGACGGAGACTGTGCGGCCCGCGCGTGGGCGCCGAGCCGCCAGCCGGGGCTCACGTTGTGGTAGACCGCACGGCGGACCAGGGGGTGCCGGAACCCGAACCGTCCGGTCCCCGCCACGAGGCGGATGAGGTCGTGGGAGGCGATCTCGTCGATCGCCGAATAGGCGTCCTGCTCGCCGACCTCGGCGACCGCCGCCACCGACGGCACGGTGAGCGGGTCGCCGAGCACCGCGCACGCGGCGACGACCAGCCTCCCCACGGCAGAGAGGCGGGCGACCTCGGCGGCCATCGCCGAGGCGAACCACGGCGGAACGGGGGCGATGTCGGCCTCGTCGATTCCGGGCGGGCCCTGCTCCAGCACGTCGGCCAGAGCCCGGAGGTAGCCGGGGTTGCCCTCGCTCGCGCGGTACAGCTCCCCGCGCGCGTGCGCGGGTGTGTCCTCACCCATCAGGGCCCCGGCATGGCTTTCGGCCAGAGTCTCCAGGTGGAGCCGGGTGACCTCGCGTGCCGTGTCGACGGTGGCGCGCAGCCGCGGGGACACCTGCCGGTGCCGATGCGCGAAGGCGAGGAGGACGGGGGCGCGGGGCGGCGTGCACATCAGCCGGCACACCACGTCGACGGTGCCCGCGTCGGCGTGCTGCAGATCGTCGAGGACGAGGACGACCGGCAGGGACGAGGCGAGGTCCTCCAGCAGCACGCGGACGGCGTGCGCCGCGCGGTAGGGCGCCGCGATGTCCGGCGGCGACGGCGCGGAGGCGTCCGCCGCCAGCGAGGGGAAGACGGCCGCCAGCACGTCCCGCTGCGCCGCCGGCAGCCGGTCGAGCCGTTCGCCGCCGGTGACGGGGAGCCGGCCGTCCAGCGCGTCGACGATCGCCCCGAACGGCAGGTCGCCGTCCACCGGCTGCGGCCGGCCGTTGAACGCGTCGATGCCCGCGACTCGTGCGACGCGCGTCACCTCGGCGAGTAACGCGGTCTTGCCCGTTCCGGGGTCTCCGCTGATTTCGAGGAAAGCCGGGCGGCCCTGCGACAAGCCCTGGACCGCGGCCTCGATCTCGCGGCGTTGCGACTCCCGTCCGATAAGCGGGCTGACCGGCCGGTGCGGATCCGTGGCCGCGGCGACCGGTGCGCCGTCAAAGGCCGGATACCGCCGCGGCGGCACACTCATATCCTTCACCCCATGGCCTCGCACTTTTGTCGGACCCTGATCGGAATGCGCGTGGATCGATATTCGGGCATGGCTGCGGAACAACCGGCGGTAATGCGAATGAAAATCGTGGGAGCGCTCCCATGATTTTCGCAAGCTCGTCGCTCTCTGTCAGCGTCTCCCGGCTGGCAGCACGTGTCCTGGCAGGATGTTGTCAGGTTCCGTCCATCCCGGACAGAGCGCCGAAACCATCGGTGCTTTCTGCGTCGGGAGCCACGGACCAGGGTGTCGATCGAGGCGGCCCATGGCACGCCTGGCCGGGCGGACCCGGCGGGAATCCATGTGATGCCGAATTACGGGCGGAAGAAATGCGGGCCGGCCCGCCGTCACCACTTTCCGAAAATGGCGCCGCTTCACACGTTTGCGCACGCTGTGTGAGCGTGCGACGACTTCCTGTCGGAGACCGGTCGCCGGGATGCCGACGGCCACGGTTGCCAAACCAGATGGCAACCGTGGTCGCCGGGACGGGTTGGCGGACCGGCTTTAATATGACGATGCCTGGCAGGCCGCCGGGGAGCGCCGGGCCGCATATCTGCCAAGTGACGCGGTTCGGCGATATGCGGTGTACGAGGTAGGTGGCATGTGAATTCGCAGACTTGCCGCAACAGTGTGCTGCAGGGTTTCGGTTTGGATATGGCCAGCGAGTCGGTTTATTTGACGATTCTGGCGGATCCCGACAGCACGGTCGCCGATCTGATGCTTCGGCTGGGTCTGGCGGAGGACGAGGTCCGGGTCGCGCTGGACCGTCTGCGCCGGCTCTCGCTGCTCCGGCCGTCCCGGGAGGACCCGGGCGTGTTGTGCCCGGTGAGCCCGGGAATCGCCCTGGAAGCCCTCGTCAAGCACCAGGAGGCCGAGCTGGTCCGCCGGCAGAACCAGATCGCGGAGAGCCGGGCGGCGATCGCCGTGCTGGAGGCCGAGGACGCGATCACGCGTCACGCCTCCGGCGACGTCCTGGAACGCCTCGCGGACATCGACGCGATCAGGGAGCGGCTGGTGCAACTGGCCCGCGACGCCCGCTACGAGTTCCTGTCCCTGATGCCGGTGGGCACGCGGTCCGCCGAGAGCACGGCGGCGAGCCGGGCGCTGGACGAGCAGATGCTGGAGCGCGGGGTGGCCGTACGCGCCCTCTTCCTCGACACCATCGACCGCGACCCGGTCACGGCGGGCCATGCCCGCCGGCTCACGTGGCTGGGCGGCCGGGTGCGCACCCTTCCGGTGCTGCCGATCCGGATGATCGTCGTGGACCGTGAGGTGGCGATGGTCCCGGTCGACCCCGAGCACGTCGCGCTGGGCGCGGTGCTGGTCCGCGGCGAGGGCATGGTCATGGCGATGCGCACGCTGTTCGACCTGATGTGGGAACGCGGCCGGGACTTCGGCGAGTCCCGCACCCGCGACGGCGACGGTCTCACCGACCAGGAGCGTGAGCTGCTGAGGTTCCTGTGCGAGGGGCACACCGACGAGGCGGTGGCCCGCAAACTCGGGATCTCCACCAGGACCTGCCGCCGGATCACCGCGGACCTGATGAACCGGCTGGGCGCCCGCAGCCGGTTCCAGGCCGGGGCACGGGCGGCGGAACGCGGCTGGTTCCGCTATCCCGAGCCCGCGCCCGCGCCCGGACCCGGCATGTGGGCGGACGCGCCGACCCTGTGACGCCGTACGACCTCGTGGCGTCGGACGGCCTCGGGACGTCGGACGGCCTTGTGACATCGGGCGTGCTCGCGGCATCAGGCGTCCGCCGGTTCGCGGTCTCCGGCCAGCCGGTCCCGCAGGTGGTCGACGAGTGCCGCGGGTGTCGGATGGTCGAACGCGATGCTGGCGGGCAGGGCCAGCCCGCTGGTGGCCGCGAGGCGGTTGCGCAGCTCCACGATCATGAGTGAGTCCAGGCCGAGCTCGAACAAGGTGGCGTTCGGCTCGATCCAGTCCGCGGCGTGACCGCTGACCTCGGCGACCTGCCCGACGACCAGGTCGAGCAGCAGCGCGTCCCGTTCATCCGGTGAGAGGCCCGACGGCGGCAGCGCGCCCATGACGTCCGGCCCGGCCTCGGGCTCCGGCGCTGCCACGGTTCCGGCACGCGTCGCCGCGAGGTCCAGGTCGGCCGGCACGATCAGTGGCTCCGCCACGGCGAGTGCGTCGTCGAACAGCCCCAGTCCGTCCTGGACGGGCAGCGGCGTGATTCCGGCGCGGCGCATCCGTTCGAGGTCGGCGGGACCGAGGCGGCCGCCCATGCCGTCGGACTCCCACAGCCCCCAGGCCAGCGACATCGCGGGGAGCCCGAGCGAGTGGCGGTGGCGGGCGAGGGCGTCGAGGAACGCGTTGGCCGCCGCGTAGTTCGCCTGGCCCGCGGTGCCGAGCACGCCCGCCACGGAGGAGAACAACACGAAGGCGTCCAGGTCGAGCCCGCGGGTGAGTTCGTGGAGGTGCCAGGCGCCGTCGGCCTTCGGCCGCATGACGTCCTCGACCTGCCGCGCGGACATGGCGGTGAGCACCGCGTCGTCGAGCACGCCCGCCGCGTGGACGACCGCGGTGAGCGGATGGTCCGCCGGGACCGCGGCGAGCAGCGCCTCCACGGCGCCGCGGTCGGCGACGTCGCAGGCGACGGCCCTGACCTCGGCCCCGAGGCCGGCCAGGTCGGCGACGAGCCGGTGGGCGCCGGCCGCCGCGTCGCCCCGGCGGCTCGCCAGGATCAGATGGCGTACGCCGTGCTCGGTGACGAGGTGCCGGGCGAGCAGTGCCCCGAGGCCGCCGGTTCCACCGGTGACGAGCACCGTGCCCTGGGGGTCGATGCGCCGGCCGTTCCGGCCCGTGATCAGGGGGACCTGCACCGGCTCCGGCCGATGGAGTACGCCGTCTCGAATGACGATCTGCGGCGCGCCGGTGGCCACCGCCGCCGCGATCGCGTCGCGGGAAGCGGGCGTCCCGTCGACGTCGACGAGCGTGAAGCGGCCCGGGTTCTCCGCCTGAGCCGACCGGATCAGGCCCCAGGACGCCGCGTTGGCGAGGTCCTCGACCGGGTCGGTGGGGAGGGCGGCCACCGCGTGCCGCGTGAGGAAGACCAGCCGTACGCCGGCGGGGGCGTCGTCGGAGAGCCACCGCTGCGCGAGTTCCAGCGTGCGGCGGGTCGCGCGGCGGGCCGCGGCGGGCGTGGGGTCGTCCGGCGGCAGCGGCACGACCACCGCGGCGGGCGGCTCCCCGTCCGCCGCGACGGCCGCCCACGCGGAGGAGAGATCACCGGGGTGCGCCGTGACGATGGGCCGCGGTCTCTCGTACGGCGTCTCGTGGGGCGGCTCGACGACGGGCCAGGCGACGCGGTACAGCGCTCCGCGGCGGCCGGCCGAACGTCCGAGCTGCTCTGGCGCGACGGGCAGCAGGTGCAGCGACTCGACGACGACCGCCGGGCGGCCGGTCTCGTCCCACCCGGTGATCGACACCGCCCCCGGACCGGCCGGTGAGATCCGCACCAGGAGCTCACGCGCGTCGTGTGCGGAGAGGGCGACCCCGTTCCAGATGAACGGGATGCGCGGCCGCGCGGTGCCGTCTCCGGCGTCGGCGACCAGGTCGACGAGCCGCTCCGGCGCGCCGTCCAGGCCGAGCCCGTGCATCGTCGCGTCGAGCAGAGCCGGATGCGGGCCGAACAGGGCGGGATGCAGGCGCCGGTCCTCGGGCAGCCGAAGCTCGACGTAGAGATCGTCGCCGTGCCGGTGGGCGGCGCGGACGCTCTGGAACACCGGACCCCAGCCGTAGTGGCCACGGGCGTTGAACCGCCGGTAGAAGTCGCCGACCTCGATCGGGACCGCGCCGCCGGGGACGCCGCTCGCGGGCCGGTCCGTCTTCGCGGCCCCATTCTGCGCAGAGGCGACACCGCCGGGCCGGGCCGGGCCGAGCACACCGGTGGCCAGTTGCGACCAGGGACGCCCGCGAGCCTCGCCTTCGCCCCTGCACCGCAGCGAGAACTCCCGTCGCCCGGCCGGGCCGGCGGGTCCGGCCCGGAGCTGCAGTTCGACCCTGCCCTCGGGCGGGACGATCAGGGGGGCCTTGTGCGTCAGCTCGACGACCTCGGCGCACCCGGTCTGCCGGGCGGCCCACGCGGAGAGTTCCAGGAACGTCACGCCCGGCACGACGACGCGCCCGTGCACCTCGTGGTCCGCGAGCCAGGGTTGCGTACGCGCCGAGAGGCCCCCGGTGAACAGCATGCCGCCGTCGTCGAGTTCGATCGCCTGGTCGACCAGGGGATGGCGCTCCGCCGCCCGCGAGACGGCGGAGGCGTGGCTCCGGCCGGACGCCGGAAGCCAGAACCGCCGTTGGTCGAAGGCGTAGGTCGGAAGATCGACGGGCGTGCCCCGCCCGGCGGGGAGGACGTTCCGCCACACGACGGCCTGGCCCTGGCAGTACGCCTCGGCCAGCGCGGCGACGAGGCCCTGCGCCGCGCCCTGCCCCGGCCGCACGACCGCGATCGGCGCGCCCGGGCGGAGCGTTGTGCCTGCCTGGTGCGGTGCGTCTGGGTGCTGCGGTGCGTCTGGGTGCTGTGGTGTGCCGGTCCCGTGATGTGGTGAGGCCGGCTGGTGTGTCGCGGCCGGGTCGTCCTCGGCGGGCGTGGGCATGGTGGTCGGGGTGGGCATCGTGGTCGGGGCGGGCATCGTGGTCGGGGCGGGCATGGTGGGACCGAGCACCAGGACACGGCCCGCTCCGCCGGCGGTGAGCAGCCTGGCGCCGTCCCACGTCCCGGTGGTGTCCCGGCGGGTCCAGTGCCCGGGGTCGGCCAGATCATGGGCTGTCAGGAACCGTCCGGTCGAGGCGTGGACGATCGGGATGGCGGGCTCGACGAACCGGGTGCGCCCGACGACCGTGCGGACCTCGCGCAGCGCCGCGTCCTCGTCGCCCCGGCCCGCCAACTGTCCTGCGAACCGGCCCAGGGCGACGGCCAGGGCCGCGGCGTCGGTGAGGGAGAGAGCGCCGGCGACGTAGGCGGCGGCCGGCTCGCCGCTCCCGGCGCCGAGAACGTACTCGGGCGTGACCCCGAAGTATTCGAGCAGCCGGGTGAGCGCCACGTCGGCCGCGAACCGGGCCGCGTACGCGTGGGCGGAGGAGTCGTCCCCGAGGGTGCCGGGGGCGGTGCGGAGCACGTCGCGCAGGGGAGTGTCCAGATGGGCGTCCAGTGCGCCGCGGACGGCGTCGAACTCCGCGGCGAACACCGGGAACGCCTCGTACAGCCCGGGTACGGAACCGATCCGCCCGTCACCCATCTGCCCGTTTGCTGCCTGTTCCGTGCTGACCGGCCCGGTGCTGACGAGCCCGGTGCCCTCGGGGTAGAGGAACGCCGTCCGTGCCGCCTTCGCGACGCCCTGGACCACACCGGTCACGGTGCCGAGAGGACCTTCGCCACGGGCGAGCCGGTCCAGCGCCTCGGCCAGCTCGGCGTGGGTCCGGCCGGTGACGGCGGCCCGGTGCTCGAACGGGTGCCGGGTCGTGACGAGCGCGTGAGCGACGTCGTCGAGGGGGAGCTCCGGGTGACGCGTGGCGAAGTCGCGGAGCCGAACCGCCTGCGCCCGCAACGCCGTCTCCGTGCGCGCGGAGATCAGCCAGGGCGCCGGCGACGCCGTCTCGGTCCGCGTTCCGGGCACGTGGGCCGGGGGCCCTCCGTGCACGGGTTCCGGCTTCTCCTGTGGTGCGGGCTGCTCGATGACGACGTGGGCGTTGGTGCCGCTGATGCCGAACGACGAGACGCCTCCCCGGCGCGGCCGGCCCGTGCCGGGCCAGGCGGTCGGTTCGGTCACGAGGCGCACCGCGCCCGAGGACCAGTCGACGTGCGGGGTCGGCCGGTCGACGTGCGGCGTCCTCGGCAGCACGCCGTGCCGCATCGCCATGACCAGTTTGATGATCCCGGCCATTCCGGCCGCCGCCTGGGTGTGCCCGATGTTGGCCTTGACCGAACCGAGCAGCAGCGGCGGCCGCGCCTCCCGGTCCCGGCCGTACGCGGCGAGCAGTGCCCTGGCCTCGATGGGGTCGCCGAGCGCGGTGCCGGTGCCGTGCGCCTCCACGACGTCCACCTCGGCCGGGCCGAGCCCCGCGGCGGCGAGCGCCTGTGCGATGACCTGTTCCTGCGCCGGGCCGTTGGGCGCGGTCAGCCCGTTGCTCGCGCCGTCCTGGTTGACGGCGCTGCCCCGGAGGAGGCCGAGGACCCGGTGGCCGTTGCGGGTCGCGTCGGAGAGCCGTTCGAGCAGGAGCATCGCGGCGCCCTCGCTCCACGCCGTGCCGTCGGCGGCGGCGGCGAACGGCTTGCACCGGCCGTCGGGAGCCAGCCCGCGCTGCCTGCTGAACTCGGTGAACACGGTCGGGGTGGCCATCACCGTGGCGGCGCCGACCAGCGCCATGCCGCACTCCCCGGAGCGGAGCGCCTGCCCGGCGAGGTGGACGGCGACCAGCGACGACGAGCAGGCGGTGTCCACCGTCAGGGCCGGTCCCCGCAGGCCGAGGCCGTACGCGATGCGGCCGGAGTTCACGCTCGGCGCGGTGCCGGTCAGCAGGTGCCCGGCGACGTCCTCGGGGACGTGCGTGCCGTCGCCGCCGTACTGGTGCGACGACGCGCCGACGAAGACACCGGTGTCGCTCTCCCGCAGGGTGGCGGGGTCGATCCCGGCGCGTTCCATGACCTCCCACGCGAGCGTGAGCAACAGCCGCTGCTGCGGGTCCATCGCGACGGCCTCGCGGGGGCTGATGTCGAAGAAGGCGGGGTCGAACTCCCCGGCGTCGTCGAGGAAGCCGCCGAGGTTCGTGTACGACGTGCCGGGTCGTTCGCCGTCGGGGTCGTACAGCCGGTCCAGGTCCCAGCCCCGGTCGGTGGGGAACTCCGACACCGCGCCGGCGCCGGACATCAGCAGGTCCCACAGGTCCTCGGGGGAGCGCACGCCGCCCGGGTAGCGGCAGGCCATCGCGACGATGGCGATGGGATCCGCGTCCGGGTCCACCGGCGCGGGCGCGGCGGCGGCCGGGGCCGCGACGCGATCGGACGTGCCGGTGAGCTCCGCGTACAGGCGGTCGGTGACCGCGTCCGGCGTCGGGTGGTCGTACGCCAGGGTGGCGGGAAGCGTCAGGCCCGTGGCGGCGGTGAGCCGTTCCGGCAGTTCGACGGTCATCAGGGAGTCGAATCCGAGGTCGCGGAAGGGCCTGCGCGCGTCGACCGCCTCGGCCGACTCGCCGACGATCGCCGCCGTGTGGCCCAGCACCACGTCCAGGACCCGCGGGCGCCGCCTGGCGGCGGGCAGGGCGGCGAGTTCCCGCCGCAGCCCCTGGCCGGACAGTCCGGACGCGGGGACGTCCTCAGGCGCGCGAAGCACCTCCCGCGCCGCCGGCAGGTCGTCGAGCAGCGGACGGGGACGCGCCGCGGCGAACGGGGGCACGAACCGCTCCCACGCGATGTCGGCGATGGTCACGCAGGTCTCGTCGTCGTCCAGCGCGTACTGCAGCGCGGCCATCGCCTGCTCGGGCGGCAGCGCCTCGACGCCGTGCCGCTGCAGGTGGCGGGCGAACACGGCGTCCGCGCCCATCCCCGGCCCGGCCCACAGACCCCAGGCGAGCGAGGTCGCGGTGCGGCCACGGGCGCGGCGCCGCTCGGACAGGGCGTCGAGGAAGGCGTTGGCCGCCGCGTACGCGGCCTGGCCGGTGGTGGCCCACAGGCCGACGCCCGCGATCGAGGAGAACAGCACGAACGCGTCCAGCGCGGTCTCGCCGAACAGCTCGTCCAGGTTGACGGCGCCGGCCGCCTTCGAGCACGCCTCCGCGAGATCGCTCGCGGTGAGGTCCTCGACGGGCACGCGCCGCCCGACCCCCGCCGTGTGGAACACCGACCGGATGGGGCCGTGCTCCGCGGTCACGGTGCCGACCAGCTCCGCCAGCGCCGCGCGGTCGGCCACGTCGCAGGAGGCGACGGTGACGGCGGCGCCGAGCGAGGTGAGCTCCGCTTCGAGGGCCTCGGCGCCCGGCGCGGCCCTGCCCCGGCGGCTGGCGAGCACCAGGTGCTCGGCTCCGCCCGCGGCCAGCCATCGGGCGACGTGGGCGCCTAGACCGCCGGTGCCACCGGTGACCAGGACGGTTCCGCGCGGGCGCCAGGGTTCGCCGGCGGACGGCGGCCGCGACGCGCTCACCAGCCGGCGTCCGAACAGCCCGGCGGCGCGAATCGCGATCTCCTCCTCGTGCCCGGGCCCGTTCAGGGCCGTACGAAGGAGAGGCGCGGAGCGGGTGTCGGCCGGGAGGTCGACCAGGCCGCCCCACGAGCGCGGGCGCTCCAGGGCGACGGAACGGCCGATCGCCCAGATCTGCTCCTGCGCGGGGCTTTCGACCGGGTCCGTGGAGCCGGTGCCGACCGCCCCGCGGGTCAGCAACCACAGCGGCGCGTCGAGCGCGGCGTCGCCGAGGGCCTGCACGAGCGTCAGCGTCGCCGACAGGCCACGCGAGATCTCGGCATGACGCGGGTCCGGGCGTTCGTCGAGCGCCAGCAGCGACAGCACGCCGCCCGCACCCGCGGCCCCGTCACCCGCCGTCCCGTGACCCGTGCTGCCGTGACCCGGGCTGCCGTGACCCGAGCTGCCGTGACCCGTGCTTTCATGACCCAGTGCGGCGCGCAGCCGCGACGCGAGCACGTCCCGGCCGGCGTCGCCGCTCACCTCGGTGATCGTCCGGACGTCGGCGCCGCCGTCGGTGAGGGCGTCCGCGCACGCGGTCACCCATTCGTGGTCCGCGTACCCGGCCGGGACCACCAGGAGCCAGACGCCGCGCGGGGCGGGAGCCGCCGTCACGGGGATCGGCCGCCAGGCGACGCGGTACCGCCGTCCGTCGGCGGCCGCCCGTTCGCTGTGCCGCTGGTGCCAGTCCGACAGGATCGGGACGACGGCGCCCAGCGACGACCGCTCGTCCGTGCCGGTGACTCCGAGCGCGTCGGCGACCGCGCCGGTGTCCCCGGTGCGTACGGCGGCCCAGAAGCGCGTCTCGGCGGGGACGGCCGTGGACGGCCGCGATTCGGACGCGTCCGGACCGGGGGTGGCGGTCAGCCAGTAGCGCCGATGCTGGAAGGGGTACGTGGGCAGGTCGGCGCAGGCGGCCGGCCATCCGGCGCGACCCGGGTGCGGGGGCACGCCCGCGCCGCGGGCCCGGGCCCAGGCGACGGCCCGGTCGGCGGTCTCGGCCTCCGGGCGTCCGCGCTGCAGGACCGGCATGAACTCCGGCGCCGGGCCGGACTCGGGCGACAGGGCCGCGAGGGTGGTCCGCGCGAGCGGCGCGAGCACGGCGTCGGGGCTCAGCTCCAGGTAGGAGGTGACGCCCTGTTCGGCCAGCCGGTGGACGCCGTCGAGGAAACGCACCCCCTCGCGCGCGTGCCGCACCCAGTACGCGGGCGAGCACAGCTCCTCCGGGGTGGCGATCCGGCCGGTGAGGTTGGACACGACGGGGACGGCGGGCGGCCGGAAGGTCAGGGCGGCGGCGACGTCGAGGAGGTCGCCGAGCATGCCGTCCATGTGCGGCGAGTGGAAGGCGTGGCTGACGTTCAGCCGCCGGGTCGCCCAGCCCAGCTCCTCGCAGTGCCGCGCGACGTCGAGCACGGCCTCGGTGTCGCCGGAGACGACGACGGCGGCCGGGCCGTTGACGGCCGCCACGCCGACGGCCTCCTCGTGCCCGGCGAGCAGCGGGCGCACGGCGTCCTCGGCGGCGCGGATCGACACCATCGCACCGCCCTGCGGCAACTCCTGCATCAGCCGTCCGCGGGCGGTGACGAGCGCCGCGGCGTCGGCCGCCGACAGCACGCCCGCGACGTGCGCGGCGGTGAGCTCGCCGATCGAGTGGCCGATGAGGTAGTCCGGCGTGATGCCGTGCTCCCGGGCCAGCGCGTACAACGCGGTCTCCAGGGCGAACAACGCCGGCTGGGTGTAGCGGGTCTGGCCGAGCAGGTCCGCCTCGGCCGACCCGGCGGGCGCCCACATGACGTCGCGCAGCGGCCGGTCCCCGTGTGCGGACAGATGCGTGTCGAGGTGCGCGCAGACCTCGTCGAGCGCGGCCGCGAAGACCTCGGACGCCTCGTACAGCTCACGGCCCATGCCGGGCCGCTGGCTGCCCTGCCCGGCGAACAGGAAGGCGGTCTTGCCAGCTCCTCCGGCGGCGCGCAGCACGCCGGGAGCGGGCTCGCCCGCGGCGACCGCGCCGAGGCCGGACAGCAGCGCCGCCCGGCTCGCCGCCGTGATCACGGCCCGATGCTCGAACAGGGTACGGCCCGTCGCGAGGGCCGCCGCGACGGCGTTCGCGTCGAGGCCGGGGCGGGCGGCGACGTGGTCCCTGAGCCGCTGCGCCTGCGCCCGGAGAGCCGGCTCGGTCTTGGCCGAGATCAGCCACGTCGCGGGCGTCCCGCCGTCCGCATGGGTGGTCGGCGGCGGCGCGGTCTCCGGGGACGTGGCGGCCGGGGCCTGCTCCAGGATGAGGTGCGCGTTGGTGCCGCTGATGCCGAAGGACGACACCGCCGCACGGCGGGGACGGCCGGCGTCCGGCCAGCCGGTCGCCTCGGTCAGGAGGCGGACGCCGCCGGAGGACCAGTCCACGCGGGGGGTCGGCCGGTCGACGTGCAGCGTCCTCGGCAGGACGCCCGCGTCCATGGCCAGCACCATCTTGATCACCCCGGCGGCCCCGGCGGCGGCCTGGGAGTGACCGATGTTCGACTTCACCGAGCCGAGCAGCAGCGGCCGGTCGGCGGGCCGCTCCCGGCCGTAGGTGGCCAGCAGGGCCTCGGCCTCGATCGGGTCGCCGAGCGAGGTGCCGGTGCCGTGCGCCTCCACGGTGTCCACGTCCGCGGGCCCGAGCCCGGCGGCGGCCATGGCCGCCCGGATCACCCGCCGCTGCGCGGAGCCGCTGGGGGCGGTCAGCCCGTTGCTGGCGCCGTCCTGGTTGACCGCGCTGCCGCGGATCAGCGCCAGGACGGGGTGGCCGTTCCGCCGCGCGTCGGACAGCCGTTCGAGCACCAGCAGCGCAGCGCCCTCACCCCAGCTCGTGCCGTCCGCCGCGGCGGCGAACGGCTTGCACAGGCCGTCGGCGGCGAGTCCGCGCTGCCGTCCGAACTCGGTGTACATCGTGGGGGAGGCCATCACGGTCACGCCGCCGGCCAGGGCCAAGCCGCACTCGCGGAGCCGCAGCGCCTGGCAGGCCATGTGCACGGCGACCAGCGACGACGAGCAGGCGGTGTCGACGGTCACGGCGGGGCCGCCGAGGCCGAGGGTGTAGGCGATCCGGCCGGAGATGACGCTGCCCGTGCCGCCCGTCAGGAGGTAGCCCTTGAGCTCGTCGGGTCCCTCGTGCCCGCGCGGGCCGTACTCCTGCGGGATCGCGCCCACGTAGACGCCCGTGTCGCCACCCGCGAGCGTCGCGGCGGGGATTCCGGCCCGTTCCAGGGCCTCCCAGGTGACTTCGAGCATCAGCCGTTGCTGCGGGTCCATGGCCAGCGCCTCGCGCGGCGAGATGCCGAAGAAGTCGGCGTCGAAGCCCGCCGCGTCGGCCAGGAACCCGCCGACGGCCGGAACCTGCCAGCCGCGGTCGGCGGGCACGTCGGACACCGCGCAAATGTCGGACTCCACCAGCCGCCACAGGTCCTCGGGCGACCGTACGCCACCGGGATACCGGCAGGCCATCGCCACCACGGCGATCGGATCGTCGGCCGCCTCCGCGACGGCGGCGGTCGCAGCGTTCTGCGTGCTGGCCGTCGTACCGGCCGTCACGGTGGCCGCCGGGCCGCCTGCCTCGCCGACCAGGCGCTCGGCGACCGCGACCGGCGTGGGATGGTCGTAGACCAGCGTCTCCGGCAGGCGCAGCCCGGTCGCGGCGCTCAGCCGGTGGCTCAGTTCGACGCCGGTGAGGGAGTCGAAGCCGAGATCGCCGAAGGCCTGCCGCACGCCGACGGCCTCCGGGGTCGCGTGGCCGAGGAGGTCGGCGACCTGCTCGCGCACCAGGGCCACCGCTGCCGCTTGCCGTTCCGCCTCCGGCAGTCCGGACGTCACGCGCCGCCAGGCGGAGTCGTCCCGCGCTGACGTCGTGACCACGACGGGGGAGGGAGCCGGCTCGATCGCCTGAGGGGCGGTCGGGGTGATCCAGTGCGACGTGCGCTGGAAGGCGTACGTCGGCAGGTCGACCAGGGCCGCCTCGTCTCCGAGCACGGCCGGCCAGTCGACGTCGGCCCCGTGGACGTAGGCCAGTGCCATCGACCGCAGCACGCCGTCGTGGTCGGGCCCCGCGGCGAAGGCGGTGCCTGTCGCGCCGGTCAGCACGGGATGCGTCGCGAGTTCGACGAAGACCCGGTGGCCCTCGCGGGTCAGAGTGCCGACGAGAGGGCCGAGCCGGTCGGGGACGTCGGCGGGTGCGGGTCCGGCGGCGGCGCCGACGGCGGCCCGGTCGAGCCTGCCGCCCGTACGCGTCGAGTAGCAGGGGATCTCGCCGTCATCCGGCGCCGTCGCGTCGAGCGTGCCCGCGTCCGGTACGCCTGCGTCCGGCGCGGCCGTGACCGGGGCCTCCGGCGCGCTCGCGTCAGGGGTTGTCGCGGCGGGCGACGGCAGTTCGGGCATATCGGGCGGGCCGGCCGGGGGGAAACCCGCGCGGCCGTGGACGATCAGGCGGGCGGCCTCGGCGAGGGTCAGGAGACCGGCCGCGCAGGCGGCCGCGATCTCGCCGTCGAGATGGCCGACGACCGCGCCGGGCCGTACGCCGAAGGACCGCAGGGTCGCGGCGAACGCCACCGCGACGGCGAACGACATGGGCCGGGCGACCTCCGGCGCGTCGGCGCCGGGCGCTCCGGGCGCGCCGCGCAGGACGTCGAGCGGCGACCAGCCGGTGCACCGCTCGATCTCCGCCGCGCCCCTCTCCAGGTGACGGCGGAACGTCCGTCCGGGAAGGGTGGGCAGGTCCAGCAGCCCGGCCGCCGTAGCGAGGTGGCCGGAGACGTCCTCAGGCGTCCCGGGGAACACGAGGACCAACGTGCCCTCGTCGTCGGCGCCGCCGCGCAGGAGGTGGCCGGCCGATCTGCCCTGTTCGGCCGCCGCGAGACCCGTCAGGAACCCCGCGCGGTCGGCGGCCAGGACGACGGCGCGCTCCCGCAGGGAGGCCCGCGTCACGGCGAGCGAGCGCGCCACGTCCGCCGTCCCGGGCCGCGGCTCTGCCCCGGCGAACTCCCGGAGGCGTCCGGCCTGGGCCCGCAGGGCCTGCCCGGTCTTCGCGGACAGCACCCACGGCAGCAGCAGGTCACCGGTGGCAGCGGCCCGCGCCACCGGGCGCTCGGCCGGGGGCTCCGCGGGGTGCGTCACCGAGGGCTCTCCCGGGCGTGCCGCCGGGCGCGTCACCGGACGCTCCGCCGGGGGCTCGCCCAGCACGACGTGACAGTTGGTGCCGCCCACGCCGAACGAGGACACGCCCGCCACCAGCGGCCGGTCGGGCCTCGGCCACGGGGACAGCTCGGTCTGGACCCGGAGGCCCAGCCGGTCCAGCGGAATCTCCGGGTTCGGCGTGACGTGGTTCAGGCTCGGCGGGAGCTCCCGATGGGCGAGGCTGAGGGCCACCTTGAGCAGGCCCACGATTCCCGCCGCGCCCTCCAGGTGCCCGACGTTGGTCTTGACCGAGCCGACGGCGAGCCGGTCGCCGTCCGGTCGTCCCGTTCCCAGGGCCGCGCCGAGCGAGGCCGCCTCGATCGGGTCGCCGACCCGCGTGCCGGTGCCGTGCAGCTCGACGTACTGGACCTCGTCCCGGCCGACGCCCGCGCGGCGCGTCGCCAGCTCGATCACCCGCTCCTGCGCCTCACGGTTCGGGACGGTGAGCGTGCCGGTGTTCCCGTCGTTGTTGACGGCGCTGCCCAGGATCACGCAGTGGATCCGGTCCCCGTCGGCCTGGGCGCGGCGCAGCGGCTTGAGCACGACGGCCGCGGCGCCCTCGCCCCGGACGTAACCGTTGGCGCGGGCGTCGAAGGTGAAGCAGCGATCGTCGGGAGACAGCCCGCCGAACCGCTCCGCGCCGACGGTGCTCTCGGGCACGATGTTCAGGTTGACCCCGCCCACCACGGCCAGGTCCGCCTCCCCGCTCTGGAGGCTCTCGCAGGCGAGGTGCACGGCCAGCAGCGACGACGACTGGCCGCTGTCCACGGCGAAGCTCGGGCCGCGCAGGCCGAGGTGGTAGGAGATCCGGTTGGCGATGACGCCGCGGTTGGAGCCGGTCAGGGTGTGCCGGGTGATCCCCTGGAGCCCGTTGCGGTGGAGCACCGTGCCGTAGTCGCCGGACATCGTGCCGACGAACACGCCGACGTGGCGGTCCCTTATGGAGGTCGGCGCGATCCGGGCGTTCTCCAGCGCCTCCCAGGCGAGCTCCAGCATGAGCCGCTGCTGGGGGTCCATGACGGCGGCCTCGTTCGGTGAGATCCCGAAGAACTCCGCGTCGAACTCGTCGATCCGGTCGAGGAACCCGCCGGGCCGGTGTCCCTGCGCGACCTCCGGCCGGCCGGGCGGCGGATCGGTGATCGCGTCCTTCCCCGCCCGCAGCAGCCGCCAGAAGCCGTCCGGGCCGGGCGCCTGCGGAAGCCGGCAGGCCAGGCCGAGTACGGCGATCGGCTCGGCGTGGCTCATCGCTGCGCCTCCCGGCCGTCGCCCTCGGCGAGCACGGGCTGGCGGCGCCAGGCGCCCGGGTCGCCGGTGTCTTCGGGAGCTCGGGCACAGATCACGTACCGGCCGGGCGCCATCGCGGAGTACCGCCCGTTCAGCAGGCCCAGGCAGGCGCGGTGGGCCTCCCGCGGCGTACTGACCGCGCCGCCCGCGGCGACGTAGGCGGTCAGCACGGGACGGCCGTCGTCGTCCGGCACGGCGAAGACCCGGGCCGGCGCCTGGACGGCCTCGTCGACCACCGCCTGCACCTCCGGCAGCTCGATCCAGCAGTTGTCCACCCGCAGCCACTCCGGGCCGCGGACGACCGGCGTCAGCCCGGTGATCTCGGTCATCCGGCGGAGATCGACGTCACCGGCGGCGGCCGCGGCGAGCAGCCGGTCGATCCCGAGCAGCAGCGCCTCGATCTCGGCCGCGGGGATCAGGTCGGCGTGGCCGGTGGTCAGGCCGAGCAGCGGCTCGCCGTCGGAGTCGATGACCCGCATCAGGAGCAGCACCCGGAAGTACGGCGGGATGTGCCAGCGGAGGGCGGTCCGCGGGAGCGCCTCCTGTGCCGCCTCCGGCGGCCCGGACGGCCGCGTCTCGCCGTCGAAGAAGATGTTGATGTTGGAGGCGCAGTCCCGCTGGAACAGCGTGCCCCGGCGGTCGCCGATCTCCTCCTGGAGGTCCTGGAGCAGCCTGACCTCGTACAGCCCGTGCATGGCGGCCCGCAACGTCGCGCCGCCGGTCCGCCGGACCAGCTCGTCGAAGCTGGTGGTGCCGGCGTCGACGGCGAGCAGGCTGTCCTGCGCCAGGGTGCCGACGTAGTCGTGCATCTCCCTGCCGATCCGGTTGTTCGCCAGCGAGGCGAACACCAGGTCGGTGACGCCGGTGCGCCAGGAGACCACCGCGCAGAACGCGGCCGACAGGACCATGGGCAGCGTGGTCTGCGTACGCGCCGCGATGTGCGGCAGCGCGAGCCGCAGCGCGGGCGAGTCGAGCCAGCAGCCGAGCGGCTGCCCCTCGCCGCCGGAGGCCGGCACCGCGTAGTCGTGGTGCACCTCGCGTTCGTCACCGCCGGCCGGCCGCGGCATCGCGCAGAGGCTCTGCGGCATCCGTGACGTGAGCTGCCGCCAGTACCGGAGCGACGCCTCGGCGCGGCGCCGGCCGCGGGTGGAGTTCTCGACGAGCGCCTGGTCGGCGGGCTGGTGCGTGAGGGGCCCCGCGTGGCGCTCGTCCGGGTGCCGGATCAGCTGGTTGAACTGCCGTACGACCACGGCCAGGCTCTCGCAGTCGACCGCGAGGTGGCTGCACGCGATGAGCACCACCCTGATGGCGCCGTCGCGCATGGCGACGGCGGCGCGGAAGAGCGAGTCCGCCACGTCGTCCACGGGCGCGGCCTGCAACGCCGAGATGAGGTCGGTGACCTCCTCGGGGCCGACGGGCGAGCCGGCGTCGGCGTCGGTCTCGTATACATCCACGGCCACCTGGCCGGAGCCCGACACCACCTGGCGCCGCCCGTCGCCGGTGACGAAGGAGGTCCGCAGCGACTCGTGCCGCTCGACCAGGACCGCGAGGGTGTCGGTCACGTCGCGCAGAGTGGTGCCGTCCGGCACCGTGACGGCCCACTCCATCATGCGGTAGAGCCCCGCCCGGGTGTCGTCACCGAGCCATTCGAGGGTGTTGATCTGCCCGAGCGTCAGCGGCGCCTCCACCGCGCGTCCCCCGGCGTATTTCACGTGAATGCGTTCGGTGAATATCAGGCCACCCATGCCGCCTCCTGAACACTCAGCGCTCGGGGGATCGATGAATTTCACACGGAGGGTATTAACCAGGCGGCCGGCGGCCTATTGGGGAAATCTCCACATCTCTCGCCCGGCGGGGCCGGCGGGTGATGGTAGGGAAAACCCCAATATCCATCCCGGGTGGCTCGGCCTAGCGTGTGCTTCGTTTGAATCCGATGACGCATGTGGAGGCACGTGTCATGCCCACCGTCCCCGTCCCGGCCATTGAGGCGGTGCAGGGTTTCGTACCGCGCCGGTCGGTCGCCATCGAGGAGGTGGCCGACCGGATGGGGATCAACCGGCACCAGCTCCGGCTGTTCCAGCGCGTCCACGGCCTGGCACGGCTGCCCATGGACCCCGACCTCGACCTGATCGACCTGCTGAGCACGCCGGCCCGGGCGCTCGTCCCCACCGCGGCCGACCGGGACCGGATCCGCTACCTGATCTACGCGCACACCGCGCCGGACGTCGCGCCCGCGCACGTCAGCACGGCTCAGGAGCTCTGCCGCAGGCTGGACCTGCCGAAGGCCGAGGCGTTCGCGGTCACCCAGCAGAACTGCGCGAGCGGGCTCGCCGCCGTCGACGTCGCCGTGCAGCTGCTGCTGGCGGACGGTGACGCGGGAGCGCGCGCGCTCGTCGTGACCGGTGAGAAGCCGACCTCGCGGATCTTCTCCGTGATCCCCAACACGACACTGATGGGGGAGGGGTCGGCCGCCTGCCTGGTCGGCGTGGGCGGCGCCGGCCGGCGCATCAGGTCGTACGCGGTGCGGACGCGCGGCGAATACGCGCAGCTGTACCGGCCGCAGCCCGACGTGCTCGCGGATTTCTTCACCTCCTACACGCCGACCGTTGTGGAGATCCTTCGCCAGGCCGTTCACGAGGCGGGCCTGAGGCCGGAGGAGATAACGATGATCGTGCCGCACAACGTGAACAACTCGTCGTGGCGGAGCGTAATCCGCGAACTGGGTTTCGGGGTCGAGCGAATTTATCTCGACAACGTTCCCCGGCTCGGCCACTGTTTCGGATCGGACCCATTCATCAATCTCGCCAGCATGCGTGACGAGGGCCGGCTGCGCGACGACGGCGTGTATCTGCTCGCCGCCGTCGGCCTGGGCGCGACGTACGCCGCGATGGTGATCGGCGGATAGGGGCAACGCTGTGACACGTGAGAGCACCGACTACCTCCGGCGGCTCAAGACCGCGCTGACCGGGGATCCGGCCACGCCGCTGGCCTTCCTGTGCAACTTCGAGGTGGAGACCCAGTGGGCGCGCCACCACATCGGCCTGCCGGCGCCGGCGGCGGCGCCGACGGAAGTGGTCCAGCGGATGGAGGAGCTCGGCCTCCTGCTCGCCGGGCCCGGCGACGTCATCCTCGTCAAGAACGCGCCCGACCAGGGTTACCTCCGCTACCTCGGCGAGGATCTCGGGATCGGCCTTCCGGCGGTGCTCGTGCCGGAGACGACGACCGGGGACAGGTCGACCGCTGAGGACCTGCTGAACTCGCCGCAGGCGCTCGACCGGCTGAGCGCCCTCGGCCGGCGGGGCGCCCGGCTCATCCCCATGGGGACCTCGGAGTTCGAGGAGAAGCTGGCGGTCTCCGCCCAGGTGCCGCTGGCCGTGCCGGACGCCGCGACGTTCGAGCGGGTGAACAGCAAGATCTACAGCCGCCGCATCACCGAGGAGCTCGGGCTGCCCCCCGTGCCCGGATGGTGCTGCGAGACGCTCGGCGAGCTGCGGCACGCGCTCGCCCAGGCCGCCGGCCTCCCGGGACCGGTGGTGGTCAAGGACGCGTACGGCGTCTCCGGCAAGGGGCTGGTCGTGCTCGACACCGCGGCGAAGGCCGACCGGCTGGTGCGCATCCTGGAACGGCGCGCGGCCCGCACCGGCGACGACCGCGTCGCGCTGGTGGTCGAGCACTGGATCCCCAAGCGCGCCGACCTCAACTACCAGATCACCGTCGACCGCCGTGGCGGCGTGCGGCTCGACTTCGTCAAGCAGGCGCTGACCGAGCGCGGCGTCCACCAGGGGCACCTCATGCCCGCGGACCTGAACGACGACCAGCACGCGCTGCTGCGCCGCGCCGCCGAGGAGGTGGGCGGCCGGCTGGCCGCCGACGGGTTCTTCGGGGTGGCGGGCATCGACGCCATCGTCGCGGACGACGAACGGGTCCACCCCGTCCTGGAGATCAACGCCAGGTTCAACATGTCGACCTACCAGGGTGGGATGACCGAGCGCTTCCACGCCCCCGGTCACGTCGCCCTCGCCCGGCACTACCCGGTGCGGTCCGCGGCGCCGCTCGTCTTCGACGACCTGCGCCGGGTCCTCGGCCCGCTGCTGTTCCCGGCGTCCGGCGGCCGGTTGATCGTCACCTGCTTCGGCACGGTGAACATCGGCACCGGCAACGCCGGCACAGGTGACGGCACGCCGCACCAGGGCCGGCTCTACACCCTGCTCACCGCTCCTGACCACGACCGGCTGACCGCGCTCGACAGGGCCGTCCAGGCCGCTCTCGCCGGTGTGATCCAGCCCAGGGAGGACTCATGACCGACGCGTACGCCGTGCAGGGCATTCCGGTCGCCGATCTCGCCGACCGGTTCGGCACCCCTCTGTACATCTACGACGCCGATGTGCTGACCGACGCCTACACGGAGCTCCGGCGGCGCCTGCATCCCGCCGTCGACATCTTCTACTCGGCCAAGGCCAACCCGAACGTCAGCGTCTGCTCCGTCATGCGGTCGCTCGGCGCCGGCCTCGAGGTGTCCTCGATGGCGGAGCTCGCGACGGCGCGGTGGGCCGGCGCGGCGCCGGACGACGTCATCTTCCTCGGGCCGGGCAAGTCCGAGGGCGAGCTCCGGGCCTGCCTGGAGGACGGTATCGCGGCCGTCGTCTGCGAGTCGCTCGAAGAGCTGGCCGCGCTCGACCGGCTCGGCCGGCCCGGGACCCGCGTCCTGCTGCGGGTCAACCCGGCGTTCACCACCAAGGGGGCCCGCCTGTCGATGGGCGGCAAGCCCCGGCAGTTCGGCATCGACCACGAACTGCTGCTGGAGAGCGCGCCGGCGCTGCGCGCGCTGCGCAACGTGCGCGTCACCGGGATCCACGCGTACATGGGCACCCGCATCCTCGACGAGGACGGCGTCGTCCAGAACACCGCCGGCATCCTCGCCGCCGCGCGCGAGCTGAGCGCCACGCTCGGCTTCCCGCTCGAGACCGTCGACATCGGCGGAGGTCTCGGCATCGCGTACTTCGAGAACGAGAAGGACCTCGACCTCGACCGGCTGACCGACGGGGTCAACGCGGTCGTCGGGGAGTTCGCCGCGGAACACCCGGACTGCCGGGTGATCATGGAACTCGGCCGCTACCTCGCGGGCCGCTCCGGCACGTACGTCGTCCGGGCCAGGTACGTGAAGCAGTCGAAGGGGGAGTGGTTCGTCGTCACCGACGGCGGGATGAACCACCACATGGCCGCCGTCGGGGTGGGCAGCTTCGTCAAGCGCAACTTCCCCATCCGGTCGATCGACCACCCCGGGGAGCTCGCCGACCGCCGCTACACCATCACCGGCCCGCTGTGCACCCCCGACGACGTGCTCGGCCGCAAGGTGGCCCTGCCCGAGGTGCGGCCCGGCGACCTGATCGGGGTCGAGCGCTCGGGCGCCTACGGGCCCACGTCGTCCCCGGTGCTGTTCCTCAGCCACGGATACCCGGCCGAGGTCCTCGTCTCCGGCGGCACCGCGCATCTCGTCCGGCACCGCGACACCGTCGAGGACCTGCTGGGCAGGCAGGTCCTCGTCGACCGGCCGGGCCCGGCCGCCGGGCCCGCGGCGGAGCCGACCGCCGTACAGCGAGTCGCACAGCCCGTCGCACAGCCTGTCGCGCAGTGAACCGTCCCACAGTGAGAAGGGAAGACCGGCAATGAACCGATCCGAGATAGTGGCAGCGGTCGTCCGGGCCGTCGGCGAGGTGCTCCAGCGGGATGTGCCCGACGTGACGGAGGACACCCGGCTGTTCGACGACCTTCAGCTCGACTCCACGTCGATCCTCGAACTGCTCATGGCCGTGGAGGACACGATGGTCGTCGAGATCGACCCCGAGGGTCTCGACATGGACAGCTTCCGCACCATCGGCACCCTGGTCGACTACCTCCAGGGGCTCGTGGACCTCGTCTCCACCGGCAACGCCGGCTGACGCACCGTCATGGCCCTGTCACTGGAGACCGCGGTCGCCTACGTGCCGCGTACCACCCGTCCGTGCCACTTCGAACCCGACATCGCCGAGTTCAACGAGGGTGTGCTCGCCCCGTACGGGATGCGTTTCGACACGTCGTTCGCGGCGGGCGGGAGCAACGCGACCTTCCTGGAGCTCGCCGAGGGGGTGCTGCGGGCGGCCCCCGGCCCGCTGCCCGGCCCGGACCTGCTGATCGTCGCGTACGCGCTGCCCGACCCGCACGCGCCGGAGAAGACCCTGGCGGCGCACCTCGGTCACGTGCTCGGTGGCCGGTCCATGAGTTTCGCGGTCTCCGAGCAGGGGCTCGGCGCACCGTTCACGGCACTGCGGATCGCCGGCGCCTATCTGCGGTCCGGGCGTTGCCACAGCGCCGCCGTGCTGGTCGTCGAGCAGACGACGTATCCCTACCCGGAGCCGTTCGTCCAGGACGGCGACCTGGTGGACTCGGCGGTGCTGCTGGTGCTCGGCGGCGCGGGCGGCTGGGAACTGGCCGGGCTCGCCTCGGCGGGGCCGAACCGGGATCTCGCCGCCCTGCTCGACGAGCCGCCCGGGCTGCCGGAGGGTTCCGATCCCGGGGACCGGCTGGTGGTGACCGGTTCGTGGGCCGCCACCGCCGAGACGGGCCCGGCCGGGCCGAAGGCCCACCAGGCGCCGCCCGGCTCCTACTGCACCGGGGTCTGGCTGGAGTTCGCCAGGCACCACGCCGAATGGGGCGCCGCCTACCGGACGATCGTGCTCGGCGACACCGATCCGCGCACCGGGATCAGCCACGTCGCCACGTTCACCCGCCGCGAGGCCGCCACCGGGGGAGAGCGCCGATGACCACAGCCGTTCTCGGGAGCTACCCGCCCCTGCTCGACGCCCTGCACGCCGACGTGACATCCGGCGGGTTCGTCGCCTCGCCGTCCGGATGCGTCCTCGCCTCGGCGGAGGCGCTCGGCGTGGCCGGGCCGGGCGGGTTCAGCCGCTTCGGGCTCGCGTGCGTGCCCGCGTCCGCCGGCAGCGCCCGCGACGACGCGACGGCCGCCCGGTTCGCCGAGGGCCTGCTCGCGCTGCAGCACACTGTGCTCCGCCGGACGCTGGCGCACACGATCACCCGCCTGGGCGAACGGGTCAGCGAGGGCACCAGCCTGCTGGCGCGGCCGCAGCTCCAGGCCGACCTGGCCGACGTCGCGATGGAGTTGCAGGAGGAGGCGGCGGAACCGGAGGAGGAGACCGGCCGAGACGTCCGCTGGGCCCGCCACCAGCGCCTGACCAGCACCGGCCGGGTCCTACTCCGCCTCCTCGGCGGATACGGCATGCTCGCCGAGGGACCCGGCGCCGACCTCTACCTGGCCGAGGTGGCGGGGAACGTCTACCTCCAGCCCGGCCCGGACCACCGCGTACGGCCGGAGACGGAGGACCACCATGCCTGAGACCGCGCCGTACGCCCTGGACACGCGCGGCGAGCGGATGGACGCGCTCGAACAGTACTTCCGGGAGGCCGCGCGGGAGCTGCGCGAGCCGGGCGCGGAGCTCGACGCCGATCCGGACGCCATCCACCGGTTCCTCCACCTGCCCGCCGTACGGCTCCAGCAGCACATGCTCACCCCGGCGCGGTTCGCCCGCCACGACGACCTCCTGCCGTCCTTCGTGCCCGCGGAGGCCTCGTGCGCCGAGTGGATCCTCGCGGCGGAGTGGCTCGCGTACGGCGATCCGGGCATGACGCTGGCCAGCCCGGGGCCCGCCCTGTCGACGGTGGTCCTGCGGGCCCTGGCCGACGAGGCGCAGCAGGACTGGTTCTTCGGCCGGACCTCCGACTGGCCCACGTGGGCCTTCTTCGCGCTGACCGAACCGGAGAAGGGCTCGGCGGCGACCGAGCTCACGGCCCGCCTGGACCCCGATCCCTCCGGCGACGGATGGGTGCTGAGCGGCGAGAAGATGTACATCGGCAACGGCGCGCACGCGCGGGTCGGCGTGGTGTTCTGCCGCCGGGCCTCGGGACCGTGGGGCATCGAGGCCGTCATGGTGGACACCGGCGACCCCGGATTCCAC
Organism: Microbispora sp. H10885; assembly: GCF_014161415.1. Taxonomy (NCBI): domain Bacteria; kingdom Bacillati; phylum Actinomycetota; class Actinomycetes; order Streptosporangiales; family Streptosporangiaceae; genus Microbispora; species Microbispora sp. H10885. Next base: position 441,848 of record NZ_JABBWY010000003.1, read on the forward strand.
GCCGAGACGCTCCCGATCATCGGGTTGCGCGGCGCGCGGATCAGCCGGCTGCGCTTCGACGGGATGCGCATCCCGCCCGAGCGGGTGCTCGGCCGCCACCGGCCGCGCAGCCGGCGCGGGCTGCAGGGGGCGCTGCAGGCCATGCTGTGGTTCCGGCCCAGCGTCGCCGCGTTCGCCCTGGGCGTGGGCCGGGCGGCCTGCGACTACGTGCTGGAACAGCGGCCCGCGCTCGCCGGCGCGGACCGAGCCGAGGTCGACGGCACGATCGACCGGCTGAACCGGCTGCGCCGCCTCCTCCGCGACGTCGCGGCGGAGATCGACGCCGGGTCGCCCAACACGTTCCGGGTCAGCGGCGTCAAGATGCGCGCCGCGCGCCTCGCCGAGGACGCCACCCTGCTGGCGGCCCGGCTGCTCGGCCCGGCGTCGCTGGTCGAGCATCCCCGGCTGGACAAGCTGTACCGGGACGTGCGGGCCTTCGAGTTCATGGAGGGCACCGGCAACATCCACCGCCGCGGCGTCTTCCAGGGGCTGTTGCGGGACGACTATTTCACATCGCGAGACCGGGACGTCCGCCCCGGACGTGTGGTCGAAGGGGTGGTCTGATGCGTGTCGGTGTCGACCTGATGTCCATCGGCGAACTGGACCGGCTGCGCGCCCGCCGCTGGTTCGACGACTACGCGTTCGCCCCGGCGGAACTCGCGGCGGCCAAGGGCCTGTCGGAGGAGCGCGGCAGGGAGTTCCTGGCCGGCCGGTTCGCCGCCAAGGAGGCCGTGCTCAAGGTGTTCCGGATGGGGCTCTTCCAGGGCGTCGCGCCCCGCGAGATCGTGGTCGCCCGCGCCTTCTCCGGAGCCCCCGAGGTCACGCTGGAGGGCGCCGCCCGCACGGCCGCCGACGCCGCCGGCGTCCGCGGCGTCGACGTCTCCATCACACACAAGGGTGACCTGGTCGTCGCCGTCGCGGCGGCCTGGTCGTGAGCACATCAGGAGCGGTCGTGCCCATCATCCAGGCCACCGGGCTTACCCGCACGTTCACCGTCGGCGGCAGGACGGTCGAGGCCGTCCGGGGCGTCGACTTCGAGGTCCGTCCCGGCGAGATCATCGGATTCCTGGGGCCGAACGGCGCCGGGAAGACCACCACCCTGCGCATCCTGACCACGATGCTCAAGCCCACCTCGGGCCGGGCGACCGTCGTCGGCGTCGACGTGGACGCCGACCCGGCCGGCGTCCGCCGCCGCATCGGCTACGTGGCGCAGGCCGGCGGCACCGACGGCAACTGCCGGGTGGCCGAGGAACTGATCCTCCAGGCGCGGCTGTACGGGATCGGCAAACAGGACGCGGAGCGCCGGGCCGCCGACCTGTGCGAGCGTCTCGACCTCACCGGCCTCGCGGACCGGCCGATCCGTACGCTGTCGGGCGGCCAGCGGCGGCGCACCGACATCGCCCTCGGGCTCGTCCACGAGCCGCCGCTGGTCTTCCTGGACGAGCCGTCCGTGGGCCTGGACCCGCAGAGCCGCAGCGACCTGTGGACGCACATCCGCCGCCTGCGCGACGAACACGGCACCACGGTCTTCCTCACCACGCACTACCTCGACGAGGCCGACTCCCTCTGTGACCGGATCCTGGTGATGAACCACGGGCGGGTCATCGCGGAGGGCACCCCCGACGCCCTCAAGCGCCGGATCTCCGGCGACGTGGTCAGCCTGACCCTCGGCGGCGACGCCGACCACGCGAAGGCGGTGCTCGCCGAGTGCCCCGGCCTGGACGAGATCGCCGTCTCCGGGCAGACCGTACGGCTGACCGCGCGCGGCGGTGAGCAGGCGCTCGTCTGGCTGATGCGCACGGCGGACCAGGCCGGCCTCGACCTGCGATCCGTCAACATCGCCCGGCCGACGCTGGACGACGTCTTCCTCGCCCTGACCGGATCCTCGCTGAACGAGAACCACTCGTGATCCCGTCGCGGCGGCGGCCCCGACCTTAGAGGAGCGTGCATGTCCCTCATATCCGAAAGTTCGCTGATCTTCGTCAGGCAGATGCGGCTGTCGCTGCGCTCCCCGGCGTGGCCGATCATCGGCCTGTTCCAGCCGGCGCTCTACCTGGCCTTCCTCGGCCCGCTGCTGGTCAGCGTGGCCGGGGCCGGGGTCGACGGGCTGCCGGCCGGGGCGGCGTGGCGTTTCTTCGTGCCCGGCCTGCTGATCCAGCTCGGCCTGTTCGGCCCCCTGTTCGCCGGCCTGTCCATCATCGCCGACCTGCGCTCGGGCGTGTTCGAGCGGATGCGGGTCACTCCGGTGAGCCGTTTCGCCCTGCTCGCCGGCCGGGTCATGCGGGACACCGTGGTCCTGCTCGTCCAGACGGTGGTCCTGCTCGCCGTGGCGTACGTGTTCGGCCTGCGCGCGCCGCTGGTCGGCCTCCTCCTGATGTTCCTCTTCGTCGCCGCCATCGCGGTCGGGCTGTCCGCCCTGTCACACGGGCTCGGCCTGCTCGTGCGCAACGAGGAGTCGTTCACGCCCCTGCTGAACGTGGCGGCCATCCCGCTGCTGCTCCTCTCCGGGATCCTGCTTCCGATGACCCTCGCGCCCGCGTGGCTCGACGTCATCTCCCGGCTCACGCCGTTCCGTTACATCGTGGACGGCATGCGCACCGCCCTCTACGGCGACTACACCGGTTCGGTCGTCGTGACGGGCGCCGCGGTCGCCGTCGTCACCGCCGTGGTCTGCCTGGTGCTCGGCGCCCGCCTCTTCTCCAGAAGGCACGCGTGAGGACGGCTCCTCATGCGGGGGCGGGCGTCACGGCAGCGCGTCCCCGCGACGGTCGCCGAGCAGTTCCCGCAACCGGCCCACGCGCGGGTCGTCCGACTCCTCGCAGATCGTGAGCGCCTCACGGAGCGCCACCCGGGCGGGGGCCTCCTCACGGACGTCGCGGTAGACCTCGCCGAGGTGGAGCAGCGTGGTCGCCGCGCCGTGCCGGTCGCCCAGCTCACGGCGTACCTGGAGCGCGGCGCGCAGGAGATCGACGGCGCGGTCGCCGCATCGGAGGGTCTGGTAGGCCACGCCCATGGTGTCGAGCACGCGCGCCTCGCCGTTCCGGTCACCGAGCTTGGTGAACACGGCGAGCGCGTCGGAGAGGAACCGGAGGGCCTGGTCGATCTGACCGATCCGCAGATAGGTCTCGCCGATCCGGCCGAGCGCGGTGGCCGTCTCGCGCGCGCCGCCGATCTCACGGCTCAGGGCGAGGGCCTCGCGCAACCGGACGAGCGCGGTCGCCGTACGGCCGAACGTGCGGCAGATGTCGCCGAGATCGTTCAGGGAGGCGCACTCGGCCGCGCGGTCGCCCACGCGCCGCCAGATCACGAGAGCCTGCTCGCAGCACTCCAGCGCCTCGTCGAGACTGCCCAGGTCACGGTGGACCGCGGCGAGACCGTCCAGCATCCAGGCCTCGCCCACCTCGTCCTTGCCGTCCCGCGCGGCGGTCAGACCGGCCTGGTACGCCGAGACCCATTCGGCCCACGGCTTGCGCAGGACGAAGTAGCTCCCTCCGGCGTCGGCCAGCCGCCAGGCGAGGACGGTGTGGCCCGTGCCGGCGGCGTGCCGTACGACGGCGGCCAGGTTGGCGCGCTCGGCGTCGAACCAGTCGAGCGCCTCGGCATAGTCGGCGAACGTGCTCGGCCGCTCGCCGGGAGGGCCGGACTCCGCGCGGCGGCGCAGGGGATCGATCCGGCGGCCGGCGGCGTCCGCGGTGTGCAGATACCACCCGAGCAGCCGGCGTACGGCCGCGGACCGCTCCTCCGCGGACTCGTCGGCCTCGGCGCACTCGGCGGCGTACAACCGGACCAGGTCGTGGAAGCGGTACCGCCCGGAGTCGGCCTCCTCCAGCAGGTGGACGGCGGCCAGCGCCTCCAGCAGGCGCTGCGCCTGGGAGCGGCCGGTCCCGGCCAGCGCGGCGGCCGCCGGAACGCCGAGGTCGGCGCCGCGGTGCAGGCCGAGCAGCCGGAACATGCGGGCGGCGTCCGGCGGCAGCGCCCGGTAGGACCAGGAGAACACCGAGCGGACCGTGGTCGCCTCGTCCTCGGTCGTGGCCAGCAGGTTCAACCGCTCGCGGGTGACCGCGAGCTCGGTGGCGAGGGCCGCCAGCCGCACCGACGGCCGTGCCTGCGCCCGTTCGGCCGCGATGCGAAGCGCCAGCGGAAGATAGCCGCACCTCCTGGCGATCTCCGCCGCGGCCTCGGGCTCCTCCGCGACACGACGGTCGCCGATGGCCTCCCCGAGCTGCGTCAGCGCCTCGTACTCCGGCAGCGGCGCGAGCACGAGGCGTGCGGCGCCGTCCCTGGCGACCAGGCCGGACAACCGGCTGCGGCTGGTCACCACCAGCCGGCATCCGGCCGAGCCCGGGATCAGCGGGCGCACCTGGTCGGCCGTCGCCGCGTTGTCGACGACGATCAGGACGCGCCTGCCGTCCAGCAGGGTGCGCAGCCGGGCCGCGCGCGGCTCCAGACCGGCGGGTATGGACGCGGGGGAGCAGCCGAGGTCGCGGAGGAAGCGGGCGAGCACCTCGGCGGGCTCGGCGGGAGCGCCGGTCGGATCGAAGCCGCGCAGATCCGCGAACAGGCACCCGTCGGGAAACCGGGGGGCGGCGCGGTGGGACCAGTACAGCGCCGTCGCCGTCTTGCCGACACCGGCCGGGCCGGAGACGACCACCATCTGATGGCTCCGCCGGGCGTCGTCGAGTTCGGCCAGCGCGGCCGCGCGGCCGGCGAAGGCGCGGGGGGCGGCCGGAAGCTGCGCGGGACGCCGGAACCCGTCCTGGTGCCGGCGGCGCGCCGGCACCAGCCCGGCGAGGGCTCCCTCGGCCCGGAGCACCTCGTCACAGCGTCTGGCCACCAGCGGCGTCGGCGGGCGTTCGCCCGTCTCGATCCTGCTCAGGTAGCCCTTGCTGTAGTGGGTCAGCGCCGAGAGCGACGCCAGCGACAGGCCGCGCTCCCTGCGTAGATCCCGAAGTGCGACTCCGAACGACGCGTTCTCCATCGAAACCCCAGATGCGGCGAACGTCGGACCGCCGTGACGCGGTGCCTCCGGGACGTCGCCCCCTCCGGACCTCCTCTCGGCACACCTCGTCCCGCGCGATCATGTGGCCCCGTGCCGCGTCCAGCCGGTGTACGAGAAGGCCATCTCGCGATCTATCGACTATTCAAGCACTAATTGCCTCAATTGCCATATAGGCATCGTTTGTGCCAGTTTCGGACTGAATGTTTCTGATTTACGGCTCCGCCGCAGATTCGCTGGCTTACTTGTAGTGCTGCCGAATCGCCCTGTGTCATCCACGGGAGTGAGCTTCGAAGCGGTCATGTTCCGGAGTTTCGGTCGCGGAGGACGCGACGGCCGCCCCAGGCCGCGCTACGCCGGTTCCCTGAGGGCAGACCCCGCCGCGGCCCGCTTGTGGGTGACGGGGCGGCGCCGGGCCGGCATGCCGAGCGTCGGGTTGGCGACGCCCCAGGCGGCGCCCTTGCAGACCAGTTCCTTGTAGAGGGCGGCGAGCCGCCCGGTCAGGGCCGCCGGCACGGCTCGGTCGTCGGCGGTGACGAACTGGATCAGACCGTCCTTGCGGCCCAGCGAGACGCACTGGTTGAAGTAGCGGATCGACACGTGGGGAAGCTTGCCGCCGGTCAGGCGAGCCGCGATCGCGTCGGCCGCCTGCCAGGCGCTCGGGGTGCCCGAGGCGCACGACATCCGCAGCGGCTTGTTCCCGGGGCCCATCGCCATGGCCGCGTCGCCGACGGCGTACACGTCCGGGTGCGAGACCGAGCGCAGCGTCCCGTCGACCACGATCTGTCCGGTTTCGCTGACCTCCAGGGTGGTCGCCTGCGCGATCGGGTGGACCGCGAACCCGGTGGCCCACACGGTGACCGCGGCCGGGACGGCCGTGCCGTCGGCGGCGACGACGCGGTCGGCCTCGACGGAGCCGACGGTGAAGTGCTCGTGGACGGTGATCCCGAGCCTGCCGAAGACCTTCCGCAGATGCTCGCGGCCCTTGGGCGAGAGCCAGTCGCCGAGGCCGTCGCGGGCGGCGAGGGCGACGCGGAGGTCCGGGCGCGCCTCGGCGATCTCGGTCGCGGCCTCCACACCGGTGAGGCCCCCGCCGACGACGACCACGGTCTGCCCGGCGCCGAGGCGGGCCAGGCGCTCGCGCAGCCGCAGCGCGCCGGGACGGCCGGCGATCTCGTACGCGTGCTCGGCGGTTCCCGGGACGCCCTGGGGATTCCAGCCGCTGCCGAGGGCGTAGACGAGCGTGTCGTAGGCGAGTTCTCCGTCGCCGTCCGCGCCGGTGACGGCGACGGTCCTGCGGTCGACGTCGACGCCGGTGACCTTCGCGATCCTCACCTCGACGCCGGTGCCCGCGAACATCTCGGCGAACGGCCGGGGCTTGAGGCGCTGGCCGGTCGCCAGCTGGTGCATCCGGACGCGTTCGACGAAGTCGGGCTCGGCGTTGACGAGGGTGATGGCGACGTCCTCGCGGCGGAGCCGCTTGGCGAGGCGTCCGGCGGCGATGGCTCCGGCGTATCCGGCGCCGAGGACGACGATGCGGTGCTGCATGTCCCTGCTCCTGTCGTGTGGTGATCTGCCCCTTGAACCGGGCAGCGCGCCGTTTGCTGACAGGAACGCGATGTGAAGCGCCTCACACCGGGTTCAGAAGGCGGTGGCCAGCGGCTTCCCGTGGTCGGCGAGCGCCCAGAGCGCCGTGGCGCGTTCGAGCTTGTCGGGATTGACCTGGTTGCGGCACGCGGCGATGCCCTCGGCGGTGACCTCCAGGCACATGACGCCGACGACCCGGCCGTTCACGACGGCCACGACGGCGGGGTCGCCGTTGGCGGTCGACGCGTAGAGTCCGGGCGCGCCGCCGGCGAGGGCGCGCTTGGCCTCGCCGGGTCTGAACAGGCCCCGGAGGAACTTCGCGACCGCGATGGCGCCCTCGAAAGCCTTGGCCCGGGCGGGGACCTTCCCGCCGCCGTCGCCGATCGAGACGGCGTCCTCGGTGAGCATGCGTACGAGCGGCTCGATCCGGCCGCTGGCGGCGGCCGCGAGGAACTCCTCGACGATCCGCCGGGCGGCGGCCTGGTCGATCTCGGCCCGGGCCCTGCCGTCCGCGACGTGCTTCCTGGCGCGGTGGAAGATCTGCTGGCTGGCGGCCTCGGTGATGTCGAGGATCTCGGCGATGTCCCGGTGCGGGTAGCCGAAGGCCTCCCGCAGCACGTACACGGCCCGTTCACTGGGGGAGAGGCGCTCCATGAGGGTGAGGACCGCGTACGAGACCGACTCGCGCTGCTCGGCGGTGTCGGCCGGGCCGAGCATCGGGTCTCCGGCGAGCAGCGGCTCCGGCAGCCACTGGCCCACATAGGTCTCGCGGCGCGCCCGCGCGGAGGTGAGCAGGTTGAGGCACAGGTTGGTGAGCACCTTCGTCAGCCAGGCCTCGGGAACCTCGACGTGGTCGACGTCGGCGGCCTGCCAGCGCAGGAACGTCTCCTGTACGGCGTCCTCTGCCTCCCCGGCGGAGCCGAGAAGCCGGTAGGCGATGGCCTCCAGGCGCGGCCTGGCCGCTTCGAACCGGTCGACGTCACTCGCGGTCAAGGGCATGCCCCGATCCTAGGTCGCCGATCCGCCGCCCCCGCGCCGGGGCCGTGGCCGGCGTCCGGGCTCGGTGTTCAGGGGCCCCGGTGTTCAGGGCTCGGTCGCGAGGATGTCGCGGGCGGTCATCAGGGCGAAGCCGAGCAGGTTGAGGCCCTGCCAGGTGGCGGGGGAGGCGGCGCGTTCGTCGCCGGCGGTCAGGCCGATGCCCCAGATCCGGTCGTTCGGGCTGGCCTCCACCAACACCCGGCCGGTGGTCGCGAGGAGGAAGCGGCGCAGGTCGGCGTGCTGGCCGAACTTCGCGACGCTGCCGCGGACCACGATCTCGAACCGGTGGGCGTTCCAGACCTGCTCGTCGAAGTCGCGTACGGCGCGGCCGAGGGTCTTGGCCTCGTTCGGGTGACCCGCGGCGAGGATCTTCCCGGCGGTCTGGTCGTCGCCGAACAGCCAGGCCTTGTGCGCCATCATGTAGTGCTCGGCGGAGGCGAAGGCGTGGCCGTCCTCGGTGAAGGCGACCGGCCACCACTGCGACAGGCAGCCGGGGCCGACGCCGCCGTCGCGCGGGGGCCGGTGACCCCAGAAGTACAGGTAACGAAGGGCGTGACCCGCGTGCTCCGCGGCGACCGCCTCGTCCACACTGCGCGGCAGCGCGATCTGCTCAGACACGTCCACACCGTGCCACACCCGGTCCCTTCCCCGCCATCGACTTACGCGGCGCTGCTGCTGCGGCGGCACGCCGCCGCAGCAGCAGCAGCGGGGGAGCGGGTCAGCAGTAGCCGAGCATGGTGGTCAGGGCGGACTTCTCGCCGCTCTGCAGGGTGAGGCCGTAGTACCACTTCACCTGGATCCACGCGCGGGCGTAGGTGCACCAGAAGGAGGTCAGGGACGGCTTCCAGGTGGTGGGGTCCTGGTCGCCCTTGGCCTGGTTGACGTTGTCGGTGACGGCCCACAGTTCGGGACCGCCGAGGTCGTTGGCGTACGCCTGGCGCTGGGCGGTGGTCCAGGCCCACGCACCGGACCGCCACGCCTCGGCGAGGGGGACCATGTGGTCGATGTCGACGTCGGAGGCCGCGTGCCAGGTCGCTCCGTCGTACGGGCTGTACCAGCTTCCGGAGACGGAGGCGCAGCTCGAGTCGGTCACCACGCCGCTGCCGTCCCGCTTGAGCACCTGCTCGCGGGTGTTGCAGGCGCCCGAGACGGTGATCCAGTGCGGGAAGAGGTCGCGGTTGTAGGTCGACTGGTGCGACTCGGCGGCCACGGTGAGCGAGGCCAGCCGGGAGGCTGCGGTGCTCGCGGACGGGATGTTCGGCGGGGTGGCGAGGGAGGGGCCGGTGGTCAGGGTGAGGAGGAGGGACAGGGCGCCGAGGGCGGTGGCGAGGGCGGCGAAGGCTCGTCTCACGAGCGTCCCCTTCTGCCTGCTGCTCCGGCCAGGAGAGGGGGCTGGACACGAACGGAGCAGTCAGACAGCTCGGACATTCGCTAATAGCGATAAATCCCGAAATAGCAGGTCGTAGTTATGCAAATTGACCTTTTTTGTCGGGCTTCGCCGACGACTTCCGCGAGGTGCGGTCGTACCTGCTCAAAAGGCCTCTCAGGGCCGCGGGAGGCGGGGTACGCCCCGCCATCGGGCAAATGAAGATTGTGTAAACGGCGGCGGATCCGCCCTTCCGGCACGGCCGCCTATGTGACATCGCACCGGCGATCAGGCAGGGTTGCCGGCGAACGAGGCATCGGCCGGCGTCCTGCCGGTGGCCGGCCACATCGTGATCCGGTGGCACCGTGTTCATGCGGAGTGGTCCGGCCGCGCGGAGCGCCCGGCCGGACCACACGTCGTCGAGGCGGCGTGGCTCGATGCCGCGGCTTGAGAGAGGAGGAGACACGCATGGCGACGTTCGTCCTCGTGCCCGGCGGTTGGCACGGCTCCTGGTCGTTCGAGGAGGTGGTTCCGCTGCTGGAGGGTGCCGGTCATGCCGTTCACGCCCTGACCCTGACCGGTCTGCGGCCGGACGACGACGACGCGACGGTCGCGGCCGCCAACCTCGACACGCACGCCGACGACGTGTTGCGCCTCCTCGATCGCGCCCGCATCACCGGTGCGACGCTGGTCGGCCACAGCTACGGCGGGATGGTGATCGCCGCCGCCGCCGACCGCGCCGACGGCCGGGTCTCACGACTGGTGCATCTCGACGCCTACGTACCGCGCGACGGCGAGTCGTGCTGGTCGTCGACGACCGAGCGCTACCGGGAGGCGTTCGCGGCCGGCGCCGCGGCCACCGGCTACGCCGTCCGGCCGCCGGACGGCGTCGATCCCCGCTGCCGTCCCCATCCCCTCGCCTCGTTCCTGCAGACGATCCGGCTCACGGGCGCGCTCGCCCGGGTCCCTCGCCGGGAGTTCGTCTACTGCTCGCGGTGGGAGGACCGGACGCCGTTCGCCGCGCTCCGCACCCGGCTCCAAGCCGATCCCGCATGGCAGGTCCACGACCTCCCGACCGGCCACGACGCGATGCACGAGGCCCCGGAGGCGGTCGCCGCGCTACTGCTCGGCGAAGGTGTCGCGCACGCATCGGCGCAGAGGCGGCAGGCCTGCCGTTGAGGGCCGCGCAAGCCCCACCGGTGCGACGGCCGCGGACATGTGTGGCGGCAGGACGCTGGCCGGGAGGCGCGCGGCCGGGACTGCCGCTCCTTCGGGACAGGCACCGCCCCCGCCGTGGTCACGCCGACGCTCGCGTACGCATGGCCGGGAGCGGGACGCTCACGAGCATGCCTCCGGTGGCACGTACTCGAAGGTGGGGCCCGCGGTGGTGCCGTCCGCGTCCGGCAGCAGCAACAGGGCGTCGGCCTGGGCCCTGAGCGTGTACATGGTGCCGACGGCGGCCCCGAGCAGCTTCGGCAGGCCGTCGAAGGCCTGCTCCAGCTGGTTCAGCAGGGTGCAGTAGGTGCGGTTGAACTCCTCCTGCGCGGTCCGGACGACGCTGCCCGGGGCGTGGTCGGACAGCCGCGGGTTGGGCCGCATCGGGCGTACGGCGGCCGGGTCCACGGAGATCGGCTCGCCGGTCGGCCCGGACTGCGGGGTGTCGCCCCGCCGGTAGCGCCGGCCGAGTTTGAGTTCCTGGAAGCGGTAGTAGTGCGCGACCTCGTCGCGGTCGGGGTGGAAGACGTCCTGGTCCCCGTCCCAGACCTCGCCCCGGGCCGAGCCCTCGCCCTCTTCGACGATCTCCTTCAGCGCCCCCAGCGCCGACTCCAGATCCTCCACCGCGAACAGCCGGCCCGTGGTGTGCCGGAAATGCCCGCTGTTCACCTGGCGGGCGGGGTCGCCGCAGAAGACCTCCCGTTCGCCGAGCCGCTCGCACAGCCGGCGCAGTCCCTGTTCGATCGCCTCGTAGAACTGCCCGATGGTCTCGTAGCCGTCGCCCTGCGCCGGGGCGCCGGGCGGCGCCGGCCGTTCCAGGCGCAGGAACATCTCCAGGGCCTCCGGGCCGAACGGGAGCAGCGACAGTTCCAGGTCGCTGTGGGGCAGCCGCCGGGGGTACGGCGGCAGCATCCCGGGCATGTCGAGACGCGGCCGGCCTCCGACGGCGTTGAGCAGGTTCGCCGCCAGCGCCAGGTGCAGCATCTCCTCGGCGAAGACGCTGCCCACCACCTCCACGGCCTCCGGATTGTCCTCCGGCCGCAGGGAGTACAGCGCGCACAGGTACGACGGCAGCGTCGCGTGTTCCAGCTCGACCGCCCACTGCAGGTGCTCACGCAGACTGTCGAGCGTGTCGATCCCCGCCGGACCGGGAACGGCGATGGTCCCGCGTGGTTCCGGATGTGTCATAAGAGCTCTACCTCCGTTGTCGATCTCAGGTGTGCGACCGGTCGTCCGATAGGACCGGACAGCCGCCGCGTTCGTGACAGCCCCGTAGGTCTCTCCGCGGTCCCCACCTCCGCGGTCCCCACCTCCACGGCCCCCACCTCCGCGGCCCCCGCCTTTCGCCGGCGACGGCTCGCCGCGCGGTCGAGATCAGGACCCGCGGACCCGGGCAGTCCACGAAGGACGGCTCGGTCGGGTCGAAGACCACGGTGTCGCCCGGTCGGCGGACACGGTCGCCGTAGCGGGCCGGCCGGTCGGTGCCGGAAAAGTCGATCTCACCGCCGCGCGTGGCCGGCGGCGTCGCGGATGACGGCGGTCACAGCGTCGGGCTGCGACGCGGCGACCGCGTGTGACGCGCCCGCGATCTCCCTGGTCCTGCGGGCGCCGGCGCGCTCGGCCATGAAGCGCAGCGCCGCGGCCGGGATGCTGAGATCGCGCTCTCCGTGGACGAACCAGGACGGAATGGTGCGCCAGGCGGGCTCGTCCGCCGTCAGCGCGCCGGTCAGCGCCCGCTCGGTCACCGGCCGCTGGGTCGCCGCCATCAGGGCGGCCTCGCCGGCGTCGAGGTCGGCGCAGAACTGGTGGTGGAACCTGTCCGCCGCGATGCGGAACTCGTTGCCGCCGGAGACGACCGGGTAGGCCTCCAGCGCCGTGCCCAGGGTGCTGCCCTCGAACCTGCCGGTCAGCAGGAACGCGCTCTCGCCGGGCTCGGGGGCGAAGGCCGCGACGTAGACCAGGGCGCGTACGGCCGGGTGACCGGCCGCGGCCTGGGTGACGACCATGCCGCCGTACGAGTGGCCGACCAGGACGACCGGGCGGCCGAGGCCGGCGATCACGTCGCGCACGTACGCCGCGTCGCCCTCGACACTGCGCAGCGGGTTGGCCGCGGCGACGGCGGACAGGCCGTGACCGTGCAGGCGCCGGATGACGCGGTTCCAGGAGGCAGACTCGGCGAAGGCGCCGTGGACCAGGACGATGACGGGCTGCTCGCTCATGCGGGTGCCTTTCCGGTGTTCAGGGCCGTCCTGAGGACGGCGACGGCCTGCACGGTCGCGGCGCGCGCAGGCGCGCAGTGGGAGGCGGTGCTCTCGGCCCGCTGGTCGGGGTCGGTGGTGTAGGCGTCCCAGGCTCACCTGGGCACGGACGCACGCCGAGGTGCCGAGGACCGTCGGTGCTCCGGTCGCGGTCAGCACCTTGCCTTCCCCCCGGATGGCCGGGTCCCGCGCGATCGCTTCGCTCACCTGACGCGTCGCGGCTTCCCGGCCGCTCCACGGTTCGAGTATCAGGGCCGCGTACTGGGCCACCGCGTACTGGGCCAGGAAGCGGCTGCCCGTCACCTACCCGATCGTCACCGCCTCGGCGACCAGCGCGTCGGCCAGGGCGAACTCGCCTGCAACGACTGGACCCGCCGCAGGAAGCTCTGCTCGATCCGGCTCGCCGGCGGCCGCGCGTCGGTCCGCCGGAATCCACCTGCCGGCTCCGCCGGTGTCAGACCCGGGGCGGTTCGAGCACGAGCACCAGCCCGATCGGCTCCGCGAGCAGGCGTCGCGCGACGAACGCGAGAGTCTGCGCGGGACGTCGGAGGGTACCGGCGCCGCACCTCGAATCGGCGCGCAGCCTACCTTTCCGGCGCGAACCCCAACAATCAACCCTGCCAATGAAGACCGGCCTGGCCGTCGTCGGCGGGAGCGTCCGGGCAGGCGCCGTCCTCCAGCACCTCGACCGCGTCGAGGAGACCTCGCAGGGCGATCTCCTCACGTTCGGCGTCCGCGGGGTCGAACAGCCAGTCGGCGACCGGCAGGCCGGCGGCCTCCTCGGGACGGCTCCACCCGACCTCGACGACCTCCGCCTCGACCTCGATCTGGAGCTCGTGCAGGAAATCGTTCTCGCCGCTCGGGGCACTCATCATTCCTCCGTACGCATGTCCTGGCGCGTGATCCGGCCGTGTCATCCCCGTGTCGTCCGGCCGTATGATCCGGCCGGGCGCGAAGCGGCCCCCGGCGGGCGGCCGGCACCCAGGCGGGCCCGGCCTCCCGCACCGGCCTTCCATGCCGGCCTTCCGCGGTGAGGGCGGCGCCGTCCGCCGCGGTCTACTTTCCGGTGCCGCCGAGCCAGTCCAGGTAACGGATCGTGCCGAGGGTGGCGTCGTCGATCGGCACCAGCGATTGCTCGCTCAGCTCACTGCCGAAGTAACGCGCGTGCGGGTCGGTGACCACCTCGCGCGGGTCGCCCCAGGCGGTGAGCGCCTGGCGGAAGAACTCGTCCATCCGGAACCGCTCGGGCCCGGCGATCTCCACCCTGCCGTTCAGCGGCGACCCCACCGCGGTCCGGCCGACCGCCTTGGCGACGTCGTCGCCCGCGATGGGCTGGAAGAGCACGGGCGCCATGTGCACCTTGCCGTCCACCGTGCCCTCGTCGGCGATGCCCCGGGCGAACTCGAAGAACTGGGTCGAGTGCACGAGCGAGAACGGGATTCCCGACTTCTCGATCAGCTGCTCCTGCGCGATCTTCGCGGCGAAGTAGCCGTTGTCCGGCATCCGTTCCGTTCCCACGATCGACACCGCGACGTGGTGACCCACGCCCGCCTCCGCCTCCGCCGCGAGCAGATTGCCCGTGGAGGTCTCGAAGAACTTCAGCACGGCGGCCCGCTCGAACGACGGGGAGTTCGAGACGTCGACCACCACCTGCGCGCCCGTCAGCACCTCGGCGAGTCCCTCGCCGGTCAGCGTGTTGACGCCGGTGTTCGGCGACGCGGCCACCGCCTCGTGGCCGTGCTCGGTCAGCTTCGTCACCAGCTTCGAGCCGATCAGGCCGGTCCCGCCGATCACCACGATCTTCATGCCGTTCCCTTTCCGTACGCCGGGCCACCTCGTCGCGACCCGGTCGCCAGCTAGGACCGGACAGCCTCCCGGCTTGTGACGGCCGCCGCGGGATTCTTCTGGGCGTGGCGTACGTCACGGGAGACGGACCGGCTCGCCGCGGTTCCCACGACGCGCCCCGGCGGCCGTCCAGATCGTGACGGCGACCAGCAGCACGCAGACGGCCGCGATCGCGGCGACCACGGCGGCCACGCCGATCCAGGGCGCCGCGAGCGGCAGCGACAGGACGACGGCGGCGCACCCCAGCACCGCGGCGGGCAGGATGACGGGCTCCGCGACGACGAGCACATGTACCGCCAGCAGCAGGGCGAGATACAGACCCACCGGGACGGCGACCGCGTAGCCGAGCGCCGTCGGCGACGCCGCGCCGTCGTGGCCGCTCCGCTCCACCGCCACCTCGAGCCCGGCGCCGAGGGCGGCCAGGGCGGCGAATATGCCGTAGTGGCCGTACCCCCACAGGTAGGACCGGTGACGGCGGTCGGTGAGACCGTCCCCCGCCGGGCCGAGGAAGTACAGCCACCACAGGGCGAACAGCAGGACGAGACCGGCGCCGGCGATCACGAGGAAGGGACCGCCGACCTCGCCCGCCTCGAGCGCTCCTCCGACCCCTCTGGTCGCGGCCAGCACGCTCTCACCGAGCAGGATGATCGTGAACAGGCCGTAGCGCTCGGCGATGTGGTGCGGGTGCCAGTTGGTGGCCCTGACCCGCTCGGCCCACCACGGCACCGCGAGTTCCAGGGCGGCCAGGCAGACGAAGAACGGCAGGCCGGACCACGAGGGCAGGACTCCCGTCTCCACGAGGACGAGCCGCGCCAGCCAGCCCGCCTGCAGGGCGGTGATGCCGCCGGCGTAGCGGAGCGCGGTGCGGCGCCTCTCCGGGTCTTCCAGACCGGCCCGCAGCCACTGGGCGACGAGCCCGATCCTCATGACGAGGTAGCCGAGCGTGATGACCCCGTAGTCGGAGCGGCTCCCCGCGGCGGGCACGCCGGCGGCGAGGATCAGCACACCGGCCATCTGCACCATGGTCAGCAGCCGGTAGGCGACGTCGTCGGTGTCGTAGGACGAGGCGAACCACGTGAAGTTCATCCACGCCCACCAGATCGCGAAGAACACCTGAAGGAACGGCACCACACCGGCCAGGCCGTGCCCGGCGGCGATCTCGTGCGCGAACTGGGCGGTGACGGCCGCCACCGCGACCACGAAGGTGAGGTCGAACAGCAGCTCGAGCTGGCTCGCGGCGCGGTGCGGCTCGTCGACGGCGCGAGCGCTCATCCGGACCCGGATCCGGATCGTGGTGCCTGCTGACGGCAAGGTCGTTCTCCTGTCACTTCGCGACGTACGGACCGTCTCGAAGACAGGGCGGCGCTCGGATCTGTGACGACGTGGTGCGGGCCGCCTGCCCGCCGCCGGAGGCACGGACCCTCGCGGAGCCGGCACGGGCGGTGATGCGCCTGCGGCCGGGGCGCGGCCCGGTCAGCGCGCGAGCCACTCCCGATAGGTGGTCCCGGCGATGACGGCGCCCTCCCCGGCGACGAGGGCGTCGCCCGAGGCGGCGGCGTACAGGCCCGCGTCGTCGTCGGTGACGACGGCGCGGTGGTCGCCGCGGGCGGCGAGGGTGATCCTGCCCAGCTCGTCGAGCGCGAAGACCTCGGGCCCGGCGATGTCCAGGGTGCCGCGCAGCGGGGCGCCCACGCTGACGTCGGCCACGGCCCGCGCGACGTCGTCCGCGGCGATGGGCTGCATGAGGACGGCGGGCAGGCGGACGGCGTGCTCGCCGGAGGTCCAGGACATCACCGTCTCGATGAACTCGAAGAACTGCGTGGCACGCACGATCGAGTACGGCACGGGCCCGGCCTTGAGGAGGTCCTCCTGCAGCACCTTCGCCCGGTAGTAGACCGAGCCGGGCACCCGGTCGGCGCCCACGATCGACAGGACGACCGCGTGGCCGACGCCGGCCGCCTCTGCGGCGGTCAGCAGGTTGCCCATCGTCGTGCGGAAGAACGCGGGGGACGCGTCGTCGAAGGTCCGCGGCTTCGTCAGGTTGACGACGACCGCGGCGCCCGTCAGCGCCTCGGCGAGGCCCTTTCCGGTGAGCAGGTCCACACCCGTCGACGTCGAGTGCGGCACCGCCTCGTGCCCGCGCGCGTTCAGGATCCCGACCACCCGGGAGCCGATGAGCCCGGTTCCGCCGATGACAGCGATCTTCATTTACCGGCCTTCCTGGTGACCGTCACGGGGCCCCCCGACGCGGGCGAGGCCGTGGACGTGGTGCAGGAGACGTGGCTGCGCTGGGCCCGTGCCGACCGCTCCGCCGTGGTCCTGATCGTTCCGGCTCAGCGGAGCCGGTCGTAGACCATGGCCATCTCGCCGAGTTCGCCGGTCTCCTGGTGGGCGAGCGTCCACTTCGTGGCCGGCAGGCCGTCGTCGAACAGCCGCTGCCCGCCTCCGGCGATCTCGGGGAGGATCAGGAGGTGGAGCCGGTCGACGAGGTCCGTGGCCAGGAGCGCCTTGATGACGCTCGCGCTGCTGTTGACGAGGATGTCGCCCTCGCCGGTGGCCTTGAGATCGGCGACGACCTCGGCCGCGGGGGCGTTCACCACGCGGGTACGCTCCCACGGCGCCTCGGTCAGGGTGGTCGACAGAACCACCTTCTCGGCGCCGACCAGCCACTTGGCGTATCCGCGGTCACGTGGATCGGCGTCGTCGTTCTCGGCGACCGACGGCCAGTAGCCCATGAATCCCTCGGCGTTGACCCGGCCGAGCAGCGCCGTCGTCGCGCCCTGCCACATGCGGTTCATGTGGTCCCGCGCGACCTCGGTGACCACGTACGGGGCGAACGCGGCGAAGTCGCCGGGCCCTCCAGGGCCGTGGTAGCGCCCGTCGAGGGTGATGCTCAGGTTCGCGGTCACCTTGCGGCCGGTCGGGGTCGTGATGGTCATGTCGTGCTCCTTGATTCTGCTTAGTGAATGGGTGTGTCGGTGTCGTGCGGATCGGCGGCGAGGATCGCCGCGAGCCGGTCGAGGCTCTGGCCGAAGCCGATCTCGACGCCGGCGACGAAGTCCGCGGAGTCGACGGTGCTGTCGGCGATCCGGAACCGGACGTCGAGGTCGGTGCCGGCCGGGGTGGGCCTCAAATCGAGATCGAGGTGCGCGGTGAAGGCGGTGCCGCCGCCGGGAAGCAGCGGGCGGAGCCGGTAGGCGAGGCGCTCGCCGGGCCGCACCTCGTCCACGACCCCCTCGGCACGCCCGGCGATCACGTCAGACCCGCCGGCGTCCTCGGCGTCGCGGTACTCCTGGACGATCCGCCCGCCCGGCCGCGCCTCGAAGACGAGTTCGGAGACGCGCAGGTCGTCGGGGGTCCACCAGTGAGCGAGGAGGGAGGCCTCGGTCAGGTGGCGCCAGACCCGTTCGGGGCTGCCGGCCAGCGACCGGTGGAACCCGAACGAGCGGCCGTCGGCCCACCCCGGCTCGTCGGCGGCGAGCCGCTCCGTGCGGAGGCTGAGCCCGTACCGGTCGTAGGTCTCGCGCGGGCCGCCGGCCCGGTCCGCGGTGTCGGCCAGGCGGCCGAGCGCGGCCGCCAGTTCCCGCAGGGGCTCAGACCGGAGCGCGTAGATCCGGCGCTGGCCGCTGCGCTGGGACACGACGAGCCCGGCGCGCTCCAGGGCCTGCAGGTGCTTGGTGGTCTGCGGCTGACGTGCCCCGGCCAGCTCGGCCAGGACGCCGACCGGCCGGGGCCGCTCGGCCAGCAGGCTCACGAGCCGCCACCGAGCCGGGTCGGCCAGTGCGGTGAGGAGTTCGTCCACGACGAGAACTATTCCCCATAGCGAATATTCGTGTCAAGGAATAACTTGGGCGGCTCAGGTGTGGCTGATCATCACGTGCTTGACGCGGGTGTAGGCGTCGAGGCCGTACCGGGACAGGTCCTTGCCGGTGCCCGAGTGCTTGAAGCCGCCGTGCGGCATCTCCGGGACGAACACCTGGTGGCAGTTGACCCAGACCGCGCCGAAGTCCAGCGCGGCGGACAGCCGCATGGCGCGCCCGGTGTCCCTGGTCCACACGCTGGAGGCGAGCCCGTAGTCGACACCGTTGGCCAGGGCGACCGCCTCGTCCTCGTCCGCGAACGGCTGCACGGTCACCACCGGGCCGAAGACCTCCTGCTGCACGATCTCGTCGTCCTGGCGCACCCCGGCGACGACGGTCGGCGGGAAGAAGAAACCGGGACGGCCGAGCCTGCCGCCGCCGGCGACCACGCGGGCGTGCGCGGGTAGCCGGTCGAGGAAGCCCGCGACCCGCTCGGCCTGGTTCGCGTTGTTGGCCGGGCCGAGGAACACGTCCTCCTCGTCGGGATGCCCGACGAGGAGCGCCCGCGCGGCCTCGGCGAGCGCCTCGACGAACCCGTCGTACGCGCGCCGCTCCACGAGCACGCGGGTGACGGCGGTGCAGTCCTGCCCGGTGTTGAAGAACGCCGCCGAGGCGATGCCTGCGGCAGTCGCGGCGGGGTCGGCGTCGGCGAAGACCAGCGCGGGGGCCTTGCCGCCCAGCTCCAGGTGGACGTCCTTGAGGTCGCCCGCCGCCGCCGCCATCACCTCGGCTCCGGCCCGCGTCGACCCGGTGATCGCCACCATCTCCACCCCGGGATGGGCGACCAGCGCGCGGCCGGTGTCCCGGTCGCCGCACAGGACGTTGACCACGCCGGGCGGGAACACCCGCGCGCACATCTCACCCAGCAGCACGGTCGAGCCGGGCGTCGTGTCCGACGGCTTGAGCACCACCGTGTCGCCCGCCGCCAGCGCCGGGCCGATCTTCCACGCGGCCATCATCAGTGGGTAGTTCCACGGCGTCACCTGCGCGACCACGCCGATCGGCTCGCGGCGCACGAACGAGGTGTGCCCCTCGGCGTACTCTGCGGCGCCGAGGCCCTCCAGCAGCCGTGCCGCTCCGGCGAAGTAGCGGACGGCGTCGACGGCCCCGTCCACGTCGACGCTCAGCGCGGTGCCGCGCGGCTTGCCGGTCGCCCGCACCTCGGCCTCGGCCAGCGCCTCCCTGTCCTCCGCCATCAGATCGGCCAGCTCCAGGAGCAGCCGCTGCCGCTCGGCCGGGGTGGTGCGCCGCCAGGCGCGGGCGGCCTCGGTGGCGGCCGCGACCGCCTGGTCCACGTCCTCGCCGCCCGAGCGGGCCGCCCGGGCGTACACCTTCTCGGTGGACGGGTCGACCAGGTCCATCCAGTCGCCGGACGCCGGCTCGCGGCTCTCCCCGGCGATGACGTTCCGTACCGTGTCCATAGCCGGTCTCCCTCGATGTCCAGGAGTCCCTACCCACGGCCGGCGTCTGCGAAGACGGCTTCCTCCGGGCCGGCGGCCCTCACGAACTGATCTGCACCCGGCTGTGGTCTCCCAGGACCAGTCGGTGGGCCCGGGGCGTCTGCGCGGCCGGGGTGACCTCCACGTCCCGGCCGATGAGCGAGGCCTCGATCCGCCCGACCCCCGAGATGGCGGCGTCCCGCAGCACGATCGAGTACTCGATCTCGCTGGCGTCGATCCGGCACCGGTCGCCGATCGAGGTGAAGGGCCCCACGTAGGAGTCCCGGATCACCGAACCGGCGCCGATGACGGCCGGGCCGACGATCCGCGAGCTACTGACGTCGGCGCCCGCCTCGATCACCACACGCCCGATGATCTCGCTGTCCGTGACGACGCCGTCCTGCCGCGGCTCCAGGGACTCCAGCACCAGCCGGTTGACCTCCAGCATGTCGGCGACGTTGCCGGTGTCCTTCCAGTAGCCGGAGATCACCGTGGAGTCCACGCGCCGGCCGGAGTCCAGCAGCAACTGGAGGGTCTCGGTGATCTCCAGCTCGCCGCGCGCGGAGGGCTTCAGCTCCGCGATCACCTCGTGCACCACCGGAGTGAACAGATAGACCCCGACGAGCGCCAGGTCGCTCTTGGGGCGGGCCGGTTTCTCCTCCAGGCCGACGACCCGGCCTCCGGCGTCCAGTTCGGCCACGCCGAACTGCCGGGGATCGGGCACCCGGGTGAGCATGATCTGCGCGTCCGGCCGCCGCTCGGCGAAGCCCCGCACGATGCCGGTGATGCCGCCGAGCACGAAGTTGTCGCCCAGGTACATGACGAACGGGTCGTCCCCGAGGAAGTCCCGGGCGATCAGCACCGCGTGCGCGAGCCCGAGCGGAGCCTCCTGCCGCAGGTAGGTCACCTCGATCCCGAACGCGGAGCCGTCCCCGACGGCCGCCTCGATCTCCGCGTGGGTGTCGCCCACCACGACGCCGACGTCGCGGATGCCCGCCTCCGCGATCGCCTCCAGGCCGTAGAAGAGCACCGGCCGGTTGGCCACGGGCACCAGTTGCTTGGCGTGGGTGTGCGTGATGGGACGCAGGCGCGTCCCGGAGCCGCCGGCCAGCACGATCGCCTTCATCGGCGCGTCCCCGGCCTGTCTCCCGCGGCGGCGAAGCGCTCGACCACCGCCGCCACGGCGGGGTCGGCGAACCGCGCCGACTGGTGCCGGGCCTCGAAGTCGAGCTGGTCGCGCAGCGTCGCCGCGAAACCCGCGTCGAGGAGCGCGCGGGTCGCGACGACGGCGGCGGGCGCGGCGGCCAGCCCCCGGGCCGTCGCGAGCGCCTGGTCCCGCAACTCGGCGTCGTCGACGCAGCGCCAGATCATGCCCCACCGCTCGGCCCGCTCGGCCGGGACGCGTTCGCCCGTCAGGGACATGCCCATGGCCCGGGCCCGTCCCACGACCCGGCCGAGGACCCAGGTCGCGCCGAGGTCGGGCACGCCGCCGAGAGGCACCACCTGGGGCAGGAGGAAGTACGCGGACCTGGCGGCGATGACCACGTCGGCGAGCAGCGCCAGGCCCACGGCGCCACCGGCGCACGGACCGTTGACCGCGGCGACCAACGGCAGCGGCAGGGCCTGCACCACCTCGGCCAGCGGCGCCATCGTCGCGGCCAGGTGGTGCGCGACCTCGGCGGGCAGGTCCTCGCTCGCCGCGAAGTCACGCAGGTCCGCCCCGGCGGAGAACGCGCGGCCCGCGCCGGTGAGGACGATCGCGCCCACGTCGGCGCGGGCGCCGAGCGACTCGAACTCCTTCCTGAGCCGGTTCATCAGCTCCCAGCTCAGGGCGTTGAGCCGCTCGGGGCGGTCCAGGGTCACGACGGCGACGCGGCCGGCGATCTCGGTACGCAGCATGGTCTCAGCCCCAGGCGTCGCCGGACGGGTCCGGCCCGAAGTGGCGGAGACAGACCGATCCCCAGAGGAAGCCGGCCCCGATCCCGGCCATGATCATGAGGTCTCCGTGGCGGACGGTGGTCTCCATCGCCTCGTGCAACACCGTGAACATGCTGGCCGCTCCGGTGTTGCCGAGCCGCCCCACCGTCGTGGGCACGCGGTCCGCGGATATGCCGAGGCTCGACACCGTCTCGTTGATGATGTTCTGGTTGGCTTGGTGCAGGAGGAAGTGCCGCACGTCCTCCAGGCCGACTCCGGCGCGCAGGGCGGCCTGCCTGATGCTGCCCGGCAGTTGACCGGTGGCCATGTCCCAGACGGCCCTGCCGTTCATCTTCAGGAACTGGCCGCGTTCGTCCACCGTCTCGGGGCTGGTCGGACGGCGGGAACCGCCCGCGGGGATCTGCACCTCGTAGGAGAGCGCGGAGCCGGTGTGCCAGGACAGCAGCCCGAAGCCGCTCGCCGTCGGCCGCAGCAGCGCGGCTCCGGCGGCGTCGCCGAAGAAGACCCGGGTCCCGCGGTCCAGCGGGTCGGTCAGCCGGGACCCGGCGTCGGCTCCGATGACCAGGATGTTGCGGAAGGCGTCGTTCTGCAGCAGGTGCGCGGCCAGGAGGATCGCGTGGATGCCGCCCGCGCAGGCCGACTGCGAGAGGTCGAGCGGAAGCGCGCGCCGCGCGCCGAGCGCCTCGGCGACGATCAGCGCGGTGGAGGGGAGCGGCTGGTCGGGGGTGAACGTGGCGACGATGACGACGTCGAGGTCGCCGGCGTCCACCCCGGACCGGTCGAGCGCCTGCCGTGCCGCGGCGATGCCCATGTCGGACGTGGCCATGCCCTCGGTGAGGAAGCGCCGCTGCCTGATCCCGATCCGGGAGGTGATCCACTCGTCGGAGGTGTCCAGTGTCTCGGCCAGGTCGTCGTTGGTCACGACCTGCTCGGGCACGTAGAGCCCGGTCGCGCCGATGCCGACAGGGCGGGTGAGCGGTGTCGCGGCGCCGGCGATCGCCGGCGCCTCATCCAGACGGAACGTTCTCTGCACGTGTTGTCTCCGATCTGTCATCCCGGCGCACCGAGGGGGCGACACCGTCAGCCCCGAATCGCGCTCGGCATGACGAGCCCCCGTCGCCCCGGTTCCGGCCCTGAGGCGGGAGTGGGCGTCCGGCCGTCTCCGCCCGCGTGGGCGGGCGTCGGTTCGGACTCGACGCCTGTTTCCCCGCGCCCATGGTTCGCGTGCTGCTGGGAAAGCTAGCACCGAATTGTCGGGTGAACCACGCACTTTTGTGCCGCGTTTTTCTGGCATGACCGGCAGTTTTTTTCTGCCGTCGAAACCGCGTGGTCCGCCCCGGCCCGGCCGATGAGCATGGTCGGCGGCCGCTTTTCCAAGCGTGGTGCCGACCGGCAGAACGGGGGGCCGGTCGGCGGCGGTTCCGCTGAACTTACTGGTCAGGCGCTTGGTGGGTCTCGCCTTTCCCAGGCGTGCGCCCGAAGGTCCGGGGCCGCCGGAAAAAGTGTGTCGTCCAGGTTTCGCGATTCTGCCGCCTGAACCGCATTGTTAGGGCGGGGCCGGACTGCGAATCATTCGGTTTCGAAACGGGGCGGTTGTCGGGCGGCCGGCCGTGGAGCACGAGGGTGTGGGGGCGACGCGATGACCGACGAACAGAAATACCTGGACTATCTCCGGCGCGCCACGGCCGAGATGCAGGATCTGCGGGAGCGGCTGCGCGCGGCGGAGGAACGCGAGCACGAGCCGATCGCCATCGTGGGCATGGGCTGCCGCTACCCGGGCGGGGTGGGCTCGCCGCAGGACCTGTGGGACGTGGTGTCCGGCGGACGCGACGTGGTGTCGGAGTTCCCGCGCGACCGCGGCTGGGACGTCGCGGGACTGTACGACCCGGAGCCCGGCAGCCCGGGCAGGACCTACTCGCGCCACGGCGGTTTCCTGCACGACGCCGCGATGTTCGACGCCGGTCACTTCGGCATCAGCCCGCGCGAGGCGCCCTTGATCGATCCGCAGCATCGGCTGCTCCTCGAATGCTCCGCCGAGGCCTTCGAACGGGCCGGCCTGGACCCCGGCTCGCTCCGCGGCAGCAGGACCGGCGTCTTCAACGGGGTCATGCCGAACGAGTGGTCCGGTCAGATGGGCAGTCTCGCCTCCGGACGCGTCGCGTACGCCTTCGGTCTCGAAGGACCGGCGGTCACCGTGGACACCGCGTGCTCGTCGTCGCTGGTGGCGCTGCACCTCGCCTGCCAGGCGCTGCGGAACGGCGAGTGCTCGCTCGCCCTGGCGGGCGGCGCGACGGTGATCGTGGCGCCGGACACGTTCCTGGAGTTCAGCAGGCAGCGGGGCCTCTCCCCGGACGGGCGGTGCAGGTCGTTCGCCGACTCGGCGGACGGCACCGGGCTGGCCGAGGGCGCCGGTGTCCTGCTGCTGGAGCGGCTGTCGGACGCCAGGAAGCACGGCCACCCGGTGCTGGCCCTCGTCCGCGGGTCCGCCGTCAACCAGGACGGCCGGTCGAACGGCCTCACGGCGCCCAACGGGCCCGCCCAGCAGAGGGTCATCCGCCAGGCGATGAACGCCGCCGGGCTGTCGGCGGCGGACGTGGACGTCGTCGAGGGGCACGGGACGGGCACGCGGCTGGGCGACCCGATCGAGGTGCAGGCGATCCTGGCGACCTACGGCCGAAACCGGCCCGCGGACCGGCCGCTGCTGCTGGGTTCGATCAAGTCCAACATCGGCCACACCCAGGCCGCCGCCGGCGTGGCGGGAGTGATCAAGATGGTGCTGGCGATGCGCGCCGGCGTGGTGCCGCCCACGCTGCACGTGGACGAGCCGTCCCGGCAGGTGGACTGGTCCGGAGGAGCGGCGACGCTGGTGCTGGAGCCGACCCCGTGGCCGGAGACGGGCAGGCCGCGCCGGGCCGCCGTGTCGTCGTTCGGGCTCAGCGGCACCAACGGGCACGTCATCCTCGAACAGCCGCCGGCCGGCGACGACGTGCCGCCCATTACAGGCACGCCGGCGTTGCCGTGGATGCTGTCCGCGCGGACCGAGGAGGCGCTGCGGGGCTACGCCGACAAGTTGCGCGCGTACGCGGTCGCCCATCCCGAGGTGGAGCCGGCCGACATCGCCGCCGCCCTGACGCGGCGTCCCCTGATGGCGCACAGAGCCGCCGTCCTGACCGCGGACCGCGAGAGTCTCGTAGGCGGACTGACGGCGCTGGCCAGGGGCGAGCAGGCGGCCGGCGTGGTCCACGCCCAGGCGTCGCCGGGCCGGCTCGCCGTGATGTTCTCCGGGCAGGGCTTCCAGCGGGCGCGCATGGGCCGCGAGCTGCACGCCGCCTTCCCCGTCTTCGCCGACGCCTTCGACGCGGTCTGCGCCGAGCTGGACGAGCACCTCGACCGCCCGGTGAGGTCCGTGGTCTTCGCCCGCCCGGACACCGCGGAGGCGCGGCTGCTCGACCGGACCGACTACACCCAGGCCGCGACGTTCGCCCTGGAGATCGCGCTGTACCGGCTGCTGGAGAGCTTCGGCGTCCGGCCCGGCTTCCTGATTGGGCACTCGGTCGGCGAACTGGCCGCCGCCCATGTCGCGGGCGTGCTCTCGGCGGCCGACGCCGCCCGCGTCGTCGCGTACCGCGGCAGGCTGATGCGGGAACTGCCCGGCGGCGGGGCGATGCTCGCCGTCGCGGCCCCCGAGGCGTGGGTCCTGGAGCGGCTCGCGTTCCTCGGCGCCGACGTGAGCCTGGCGGCGGTGAACGGCCCCGCCGCGGTCGTGGTCTCCGGCGAGGAGGCGGCGGTCGCGAAGGTCGCCGCCGACTGCCGCGCCCAGGGCGTCCGCGCCCGGCCGCTCCGCGTGTCCCACGCCTTCCACTCGGCGCTGATGGAGCCGATGCTCGCCGGGTTCGCCGACGTGCTGGCGTCGGTCGCGTTAGCTCCGCCCAAGCTGCCGGTGGTGTCGACCGTGACCGGGACGCCGCTCGGCGACGACGAGGCGACCTCGGCCGGCTACTGGCTGTCGCAGGTGCGGCGTACGGTCAGGTTCGGCGACGGCGTCCGGTGGCTGCGCGCCCAGGGCGTGACCCGCTTCCTGGAGATCGGGCCGGACGGCGGGCTGACGACCGCCGCGCGGGACGTGGCCGACGCCCACCCCGGCCCGGACTCCGGCTCGGACGTGACGCCGATGTTCCAGGCGGCGCTGCGGCGGGGGCGGCCGGAGACCGAGTCGTTCCTGAACGCCCTGGCCGTGGCGCACACCCACGGCGTCGCCGTGGACTGGTCGCCGGTGGTCCCCGGGGAGACGCGCCGGCTCGACCTGCCGACGTACGCCTTCCAGCGGCGGCGCTACTGGCAGGACGACACGGCGGCGCCGAGGGACCCGAGCGGGTTCGGGCTCGGCGCCGTCGACCACCCGCTGCTGAGCGCGGCGGCGGACGTCCCCGGCACCGGCGACCTGGTCCTCACCGGGCGGATCTCCCTGGACACCCACCCGTGGATCGGCGACCACGCGATATGGGACGTCGCGCTGGTGCCCGGCGCGGCCCTCGTCGAACTGGCCGCCCAAGCAGGTGAGCCGGCGGGCTGCGGGCGGGTCCGGGAACTGGTCCTGCGGGCGCCGCTGGCGCTGCCGGAGCGTACGGCGGTGCTGTTGCGGCTGGTCGTGGGGCCGCCGGACGACCAGGGGGAGCGCGCGATCGGCCTGTACTCCCGGCCGGAGGACGACGCGGACGCGACCTGGGTCTGCCACGCCTCCGGTGTCCTCGCCCCCGAGATCGCTGAGGCACCCGAACCTTCGGAGGCCGCGACGGAGCGCGAATGGCCTCCGGCCGGCGCGGTCGCGGTGGAGCTGGACGACGCCTACGACCGCCTGGCGTCGAGCGGATACACCTACGGGCCCGCCTTCCGCGGGCTCCGGGCGGTGTGGCGGCGTGGCGAGGAGATTTTCGCCGAGGTCGCGCTCCCCGAGGACCAGCAGGCGCGGGCCGGGAGGTTCGCCGTGCATCCGGCGCTGCTGGACGCCGCCCTGCAGGCGGCGGTCGTGGACGGCCTGGGCGCCGCCGATGAGGAGTCGCCGGCCCGGCTGCCGTTCTCCTGGCACGACGTGACCCTGCACGCCGCCGGGGCGGTGGCGCTGCGGGTCCGGCTCACCCCGGCCGGCCCGGACGCGCTCACGCTCGCGGCGTACGACCCCTCGGGCCGTCCCGTGGTCACGGTCGGCACGCTGGTGCTGCGGCCGGCGTCGGCCGAGCAGGTGAGCGCGGGCCTGCCCCGTGACGACTCGCTGTTCACCGTGGACTGGACGCCGGCCGGGCCGGCGCCGCAGGATCCGTCCGGCGTGCCGCGCGGCGGCTGGGCGTCCGTCGGAGCCGACGACGTACGCGTGACGGACGCCCTGCGGTCGTCGTGGGGCGACAGCCGCTGGCACCCCGACATCGCCGCCCTGCGGGACGCCGTCGCCGCCGGGGAACCGGCTCCCGCGCTGGCCGTCGTCCTGTGCGAACCGCCCACCGGGGACGTCCCGGCCGGCGTGCTCGGCACCGCCACCGGAACGCTGGCGCTCGTGCAGTCGTGGCTGGCCGACGATCGGCTCGCGTCGTCGCGGCTGGTGATCGTCACCCGGGGCGCGACGGCGGCCGGGGGACGGGTCCCGGACCTGGCCGGCGCTGCGGTCTGGAGCATGCTGAGGTCGGCGCAGACCGAGCATCCGAACCGGTTCCTGCTCGTGGACCTCGACGACGAGGAGGCGTCGGTCCGGTCGCTGCCCGCCGTCGCCGTCCTGGACGAGCCGCAGGTCGCGATCCGCGGCGGCGAGCCGCTGGTGCCGCGGCTGACCCGCGCCGGGACGCCGGAGCCGCCGCCCGCCCTCGCCGACCCGGACGGGACCGTCCTGATCACCGGCGGCACCGGCGCGCTGGGCACGGCCGTGGCCCGGCACCTGGTGACCGCGCACGGCGTCCGGCACCTGCTGCTGGCCGGGCGCCGCGGCCGGCTGGAGCCGGCCGTCGAGGCGGAGCTCACGGAACTCGGCGCGGACGTGGACGTCGTCGCCTGCGACGTCGCCGACCGCGACAGCGTGGCCCGGCTGCTCCGGGAGATCCCCCGGGAGCGCCCGCTGACGGCCGTCGTCCACGCCGCCGGCGTCCTCGACGACGGGACCGTCGAGACACTGACCCGCGCGCGGCTGGAGGGCGTGCTGCGGGCCAAGGCCGACGCGGCGTGGCACCTGCACGAGCTGACCCGGGACGCGGACCTGCGATCGTTCGTGCTGTTCTCCTCGCTGGCCGGGACGTTCGGCACGCCCGGGCAGGCCAACTACGCGGCGGCCAACGGGTTCCTGGACGCACTCGCGGAACGCCGGCGGGCGGACGGCCTCGCGAGCCTCTCGATCGTCTGGGGCGCCTGGGAGAACGGCGGCATGGCCGGCCGGATCGCCGAGGCCGACCGCACCCGGATGGCCCGTGCCGGGGTCGAACCCCTGTCGGCGGACGACGGGCTCGCGCTGTTCGACCGCGCGAACGCGGCCGGCGCCGCCGCGGTCGTCGCGGCCCGGCTCGACCTCGGGAGGCTGCGGAAGGAGGCGGTCCGCTTCGACCAGGTGCCGCCACTGCTGCGCGGCCTGATCCGGCGGCCGAAGACGCGGGCGGGGATGCCGGGCGCCCAGGCCGAGGCGCTGCGCGCCCGGCTGGCGGAACTGCCGGAACAGGATCGGCTGCGCGAGGTGCTCGGTCTCGTGCGCGAGCACGTCGCCGCCGTGCTCGGACACGCCGCGGCGGCCTCCGTCGAGACCGACCGGGGGTTCCTCGACATGGGCATGGACTCGCTGATGGCGGTGGAGCTCCGCAACCGCCTGGGCGCGGTGACGGGCCTGCGACTGCCCTCCACGCTGGTCTTCGACTACCCGAGCGTCCAGGCGGTGGCGGGCTACCTGGTGGCGGCGCTGCTGCCCGAGGCCGCGCCGGACACCGGGCGGACCGCCGAGGACGACGCGATCAGGAAGGTCCTCGCGACGCTCCCGGTGGCCCGGCTGCGGGCGTCCGGCCTGCTGGACGCGCTGATGGGGCTGGCCGACGACCCGCTCGGGCAGGACCCGCCGCAGGACGACGGCGAACTCGCCATCAAGGAGATGGCCGTGGCCGACCTGGTGGCCCGCGCCTACGAACGAGCCGGCTCGTAGACCCGCACTCCTCCCGGCCGTTGACGTCCCGCCGCCGTGCCCACGCCGTGCCCATGCCGTGCCCCAAGCGGTGCCCCTTGCCGTACCCCAGCAGTGCCCGAAGGAGCGATGAGACACCATGCCGTCCGACTCTCACCCGTCCCCGAACGGGCACCCGACTCCGAGCGGACACCCGACGAACGGGCAGCCGACGCTGTGGGGGCTGTCCGCCCCCTACGCGGGCGCTCTGCGCGCCCAGGCCCGGCTCCTCCTCGGACACCTCGGCGGCGGCCACCAACACGGTGACCGACCCGGCGAACGACCCGGTGACCAGGAATGGCGCCCGGCCGACGTCGGGTGGTCGCTGGCCCGCGCCGGCGCCGGGGGCGCCCACCGGGCGGCGATCGCCGGCGACGACCCCGCGGCCTTCCTGGAGGCGCTGCGGGCGCTCGCCGAGGGAGGCGGCGCCCCGGGGCTGGCCGAAGGGCGCGCCCACCCCGGCGGGGTCGTGTTCGTGTTCCCCGGCAACGGCTCGCAGTGGCAGGGCATGGCGGTCGACCTGCTCGCGTCCTCGCCGGTCTTCCTGGCCCGCATGGAGGAGTGCGCCCGCGCGCTGGAGCCGTACGTCGACTGGGCGCTTCTCGACGTGCTGCGTGGCGCGCCCGGCGCGCCCCGGCTGGACCGCACGGACGTGATCCAGCCCGCGTTGTTCGCGACCATGGTCTCGCTCGCCGACCTGTGGCGGTCGTACGGCGTCGAGCCGTCGGCCGTGCTCGGCCACAGCCTGGGGGAGATCGCCGCCGCGGTGGTCGCCGGGGCGCTGACCCTGGAGGACGGGGCGCGGGTGGTCGCCCTCTGGAGCCAGGCGATGCTCCCCATGACCGGCCACGGGGAGATGGTCTCGGTGCTGGCGTCGGCGGACGACATCTCCGCCCGCGTCGGCGCGTACGGCGGACGGCTGGAGATCGGTGTTCTGAACGGCCCGCAGTCGGTGCTGGTCTCCGGTGACCTGGACGCGGCGCGGCAGTTGGTCGAGGAGCTCACCGCGGACGGCTTCCGGGTCAGGGCCACCGGCACGAACCTCGCGGTGCACTCGCCGCACATCGACGCGATCACCCCGGACCTCCACGGCAGGCTGCTCCCGATCCGGCCGCGGCGCGCCCGCATCCGCTTCTACTCGTCGCTGCTGGGCGGCGTGCTGCCCGACGACGTGCCACTGGACGCGGGCTACTGGTGCCGGAACATCCGCGAGCCCGTCCGGTTCGAGGAGGCCACGCGGGCGGCGCTGGACGACGGGTACGGCGTGCTGCTTGAGGTCAGCGTGCACCCGGTGCTGACCGGGGCGGTGCGCCAGACCGTCGAGGCCACCGGCGCCGCCGTGCCGGTCCGCGGGTCGCTCCGCCGCGACCAGGCCGACCTCGGCAGGGTCATGCGCGCGCTGGGCGAGCTGCACGTCGACGGCGTGCCGCTGGAGTGGGACGCCGTGTACGCCGGGCACGAGCCCCGCGAGGTCGCCCTGCCGGAGACCGCGGCCGCCGTGGAGGAGGAGGACGGCCGGCCGTCCCTTGGCGCGCGCCTGGCGGAGCTGACCGAGACCGGACAGCGTGCGCTGCTGCTCGACCTGGTGGGCCGGGAGCTCGCGGCGCTGCTCGGCACGCCCGGCCCGATCCCGCCCGACCGCCAGTTCCGGGACCTCGGGTTCGACTCGGTGACCGCCCTGGAGATCCGCGGCCGGCTCATGGAGGCGACGGGCACCCGGCTGCCCGCGACCATGGTGTTCGACTACCCGACGCCCGGCGAGCTCGCCGAGTTCCTGCGCGTCACGCTGGCGGGCGCGGAGCCCTCCGGCGCCGTGGCGCCCGTGGCCGCCGCGGACGACGACCCCGTCGTGATCGTCGGAGCCGGGTGCCGTTACCCCGGCGGGATCCGCGGGCCCGAGGACCTCTGGACCCTCGTCAGTGACGGAGCCGACGCCATGGGGCGGTTCCCGGACAACCGGGGATGGGACCTCGACGGCTCCTACGACGACCAGACGCGCCGGGCCGGGACGCACTACCAGCGCGAGGCCGGCTTCCTGCACGACGCCGACCTGTTCGACGCCGACTTCTTCGGGATCAGCCCGCGCGAGGCACTCGCGATGGACCCGCAGCAGCGGCTGCTGCTGGAGACCTCCTGGGAGGCGTTCGAGCGGGCCGGCATCGTGCCGGCCTCCCTGCGCGGCAGCGCGACCGGCGTGTTCGTCGGCGCGATGACCGTCGACTACAGCGCGCGCCTGGAGCGGCACCCCGACCTGGAGGGATACGTCCTCACCGGGAACACCGCCAGCGTCCTGTCCGGCCGGGTCTCCTACCTCTACGGTTTCGAGGGGCCGTCGGTCACCGTGGACACGGCGTGCTCGTCGTCCCTGGTCGCGCTGCACCTCGCCGTACAGGCGGTGCGGCGCGGCGAGTGCGGCCTGGCGCTGGCCGCCGGGGTGGCCGTCAACGCGAGCCTCAACATCTTCAAGGAGTTCGCGCGGCTGAACACGCTCGCTCCGGACGGCCGGTGCAAGCCGTTCTCCGACGACGCCGACGGGTTCGGCATCTCCGAGGGCGTCGGCGTGCTCCTGCTGGAGCGGCTCTCGGACGCCCGGCGGAACGGCCACGAGGTGCTGGCCGTGATCAGGGGGTCGGCGGTCAACCAGGACGGCGCGTCCAACGGGCTCGCGGCGCCGAACGGCCCCTCCCAGCAGCGGGTGATCCGCGGCGCGCTCGCCGACGCCGGGCTCCACCCGTCCGAGGTGGACGTGGTCGACGCGCACGGCACCGGCACCCGGCTGGGCGACCCGATCGAGGCCCAGGCGCTGATGGCGACGTACGGGCGGGACCGCGACCGGCCGCTGCTGCTGGGCTCGCTGAAGTCGAACCTCGGCCACACCCAGGCCGCCGCCGGCGTCGGCGCGGTCATCAAGATGGTCGAGGCCATGCGGCACGGGGTGGCTCCCCGGACCCTGCACGTGTCCGCGCCCAACTCGCACGTGGACTGGTCGGAAGGCGGAGTTTCGCTGCTGACCGAGCGGGTCCCCTGGCCGGAGACCGGCCGGCCGCGCCGGGCCGGTGTGTCGTCCTTCGGCGTCAGCGGGACCAACGCGCACGTGGTGCTGGAGCAGGCGCCAGACCTCGACTCCAACCTCGATCCCGACTCAGAGCCGGGGACCGCCGCCGTCGCGGACCCGGCCGGCCCGCCGCCCGGGCCGGTCACGGTGACCCTGTCGGCCCGCGGACCGGCCGCCCTGCGCGGGCAGGCCGCGCGGCTGCGGTCGTGGCTGGAGTCCCGGCCGGACGTGCCGCTCGCGGACGTCGCATTGGAGCTGCGGGCGGCGCGCTCCCCAATGGACCACCGGGCCGCCGTGGTGGCCGCCGACCACGGCGAACTGACGCGCGCACTGTCCGCGCTCGCCGAAGACGCCCCCGACTTCGGCGTCGTGTCCGGCGTCGCACGGCGGTCCGGTGCGGTGTTCGTGTTCCCCGGCCAGGGCGGCCAGTGGCCGGGGATGGGGGCCGGCCTGCTGCGCTCGTCCCCGGAGTTCGCCGCCGCCGTACGGGCGTGCGACGAGGCGCTGGCCCCGTGGACCGGTTACTCGGTACTGGACGTCCTGTCGGGCTCGCCGGACGCGCCGGGCCTGGACCGGGTCGACGTCGTCCAGCCCGTCCTGTGGGCGGTGATGGTGTCGCTGGCCGAGGTGTGGCGCGCCCACGGCGTGGTGCCCGCCGCGGTCGTGGGCCACTCGCAGGGCGAGATCGCCGCGGCGTGCGTGGCCGGGGCGCTGTCGCTCCGGGACGCGGCGAAAGTGGTCGCGCTGCGCAGCCGCGCGCTGCGGGACCTGTCCGGATCGGGGGCGATGGCCTCGGTCGCGGCGCCGGTGGACGTCGTGGAGCGGCTGCTGTCCCCCTGGGGCGAGGCCCTGTCGGTCGCCGCGGTGAACAGCCCGCTGTCGACCGTGGTGGCCGGTGAGGCCGGGGCGCTGGGGGAGTTCGTGGAGCGGTGCGCGGCCGACGGGGTCCGCGTCCGCCGGATCCAGGTGGACTACGCCTCCCACTCCCCGCAGATGGAACAGGTGCGGGAGACGCTGCTGGCCGAGCTCGCCGACGTCGAGCCCCGCGCGTCCGCCGTGAGCTTCTACTCGACGGTGACCGGAGACCTGCACGACACCTCCGGGCTCGACGCCGCCTACTGGTACGAGAACCTGCGCGGGCGGGTGCGGTTCGCCGACGTCTGCGCGCGGCTGATGAGCGGGGGCCGGGACTTCTTCGTCGAGTGCGGCCCGCATCCCGTGCTGACCATGGCGATCGAGGAGTGCGCGGAGGCGGTGGAGGGCGCGGGGGCGCGGCCCGTCGCGATCCCGACGCTGCGCCGCGACGAGGACGGGCCCGCCGCCCTGCGGACCGCGCTGGCGCGGGCCTGGGTGAACGGCGCGCCCGTCACCTGGGACGAGGATCGCCTGCCGCGCCCGGCGCGGCGGCTCGGGCTCCCCACGTACGCGTTCCAGCGGGAGCGCTACTGGGCCGAGACGGGCGGGGCGCGGTCCGCCGGAGCCGGCGCCCTCGGCTTGACCCCCACGGAACACCCGCTGATCGGCGCGGCCACCGAGATCGCCGACGACGGCGGGGTGCTGTTGTCGGGCCGCCTGTCGGCCCGGTCGCAGCCGTGGCTGGCCGACCATGTGGTGTCCGGTTCGGTGCTGTTCCCGGGCACCGGGTTCGTGGAGCTCGCGGTGCGCGCGGGCGACGAGGTCGGCTGCGGGCAGGTGGAGGAGCTGACGCTGGAGGCCCCGCTGGTCCTGCCGGCCGACGGCGACGTGCGCCTGCAGGTCCGCGTCGGCCCGGCCGACTCGGGACGCCGCGGCGTGTCGGTGCACTCCGCGGGCGAGGACGGCGGGTGGACCCGGCACGCCACCGGGGTGCTCGGCCCGGTGGCGGCGGCGTACGAGGAGCTGCGGACCTGGCCGCCGCGCGACGCGGCGCCGGTGGCCGTCGACGGGTTGTACGACCTGCTGGCCGAGCGGGGCTACGGGTACGGCCCGGCGTTCCGCGGGCTGCGCGCGGCGTGGCGGCGGGGGGACGAGGTCTTCGTCGAGGCGGCCCTGCCGGAGGACGCCGCCCGTGGCGCGGACGGCTTCGGGCTGCACCCCGCACTGCTCGACACGGCGATGCACGGGCTGTTCCTCGGTGGCTTCCTTCCCGGGGACGACACCTGGTTGCCGTTCTCGTGGCGGGGCGTCTCGCTCGCGGCGTCCGGCGCGACCGACGTGCGGGCCCGGCTGTCGCCCGCGGGGCGCGACGCCGTCCGGGTCGTGGTCGCCGACGGCGCGGGGAGCCCGGTCCTGTCGGCGGAGTCCATGGTCCTGCGGCCGGTGCCGAAGTCGCGGCTGCTCGCCTCCGGCCTGGCCGACTCGCTCTACACCCTGGGCTGGACGCCCCTCGACTCCGCCGCCGGCCCTGCTCCGGACCATGCTCAGGATCGGCCCGGCACGTCCGGCTGGGCCGTTCTCGGCCCGGCCGGGCCCGGACTGGCCGAGGATCTCGGCGCCGCCCGCCACGCCGGTCTCCGGGAGCTCATCGACACGCTCGACTCCGGCGCGCCGGTCCCGGACGTCGTGCTGCTGCCCGTCACGCCGGCGGTCACGGGGGACGCCGCCGGCGTCGGGGAATCGCTCCGGGACCTGCTCTCCACCCTGCGGTCGTGGCTCGATGAGCCGCGCCTCGGCGGGTGCGCGCTCCTCGTGCTTACCGAGAACGCGGTGCTCACCGAGAACGCGGTGGAGATCGGCGACGCAGGTCCCACGCCCGCGGCGGCCGCCGTCTGGGGGTTCGTCCGCGGCGCGCGGGAGGAGCACCCCGGGCGCTTCCTGCTCGGCGACGTCGCCGGCGCGACCGGCCGGGCGCTGCGCGCCGCGGTGGCGTCCGGCGAGCCGGAGTTCGCCGTACGCGGGGACACGGTCCTGGTTCCCAGGCTGGCCCGGGCGGCCGCGGACGAGACGCTGACGCCTCCCGGCGACGGCGCGCCGTGGCGCCTCTCGGTGGCGGGGGAGCGCGGCACGTTCGACGACCTGGCGCTCGTGCCGTCCCCGGAGGCGGCGCGGGACCTGGCACCCGGCGAGGTGCGGATCGAGGTGCGCGCGGCCGGGCTCAACTTCCGCGACGTGGTCGTCTCCCTGCGGATGGTGCCGGGCCAGGAGGGCATCGGCACCGAAGGCGCCGGCGTCGTCGTCGAGACCGGCCCGGCGGTGACCGGGCTGGCGCCGGGAGACCGGGTGATGGGGATCTTCCCCGACGCCTTCGGCTCCTCCGTCGTCGTCGACCACCGTCACGTCGTACGGATGCCGGACGGCTGGACGTTCGAGCGCGGAGCCTCGGTGCCGGCGGCCTTCCTGACCGCCCTGCACGGCCTGCGCGACGTGGCGGGCGTGTCGGCGGGGGAGACGGTGCTGGTGCACGCCGCCGCGGGCGGCGTGGGGACGGCGGCGGTGCAGGTGGCCGCCGCGCTCGGCGCGCGCGTCCTCGCCACGGCTCATCCGGGCAAGTGGCCCGCCCTGAACGCCGCGGGTATCGCGGACGAACGGCTCGCCTCGTCCCGCTCGCCGGAGTTCGAGGAGCGGTTCCGGGCCGCCACCGGCGGCGCCGGGGTGGACGTCGTGCTGAACTCCCTGACCGGTGAGCTCGTGGACGCCTCGCTCCGGCTGCTGGGCTCCGGCGGCCGGTTCGTCGAACTGGGCAAGACCGACATCCGGGATGCCGCCGAGGTCGAAGCCGCCCACCCGGGCGTGCGATACCAGGCGATCGACCTGAGCCGGGCCGATCCCGGCCTGGTCCGGCGCCTGCTGACCGAACTGGTGGACCTGTTCGAGAAGGGGACGCTGACGCCGCCGCCCGTCCGGACGCTGGACGTGCGGCGCGCGCCCGAGGCGTTCCGGTTCATGAGCCAGGCACGGCACGTCGGGAAGATCGTGCTGCGCATGCCGCGCCGCCGGGACCCGCGCGGCACCGTGCTGATGACCGGCGCCACCGGGATGGCCGGCCGGGTGATCGCCCGGCACCTCGTGACCGCCGGTGGCGTCCGCCGCCTCGTGCTGGTGAGCAGGCGCGGGACGTCGGCCCCGGGCACGGCGGAGCTGGCCGCCGAACTCGCCGGGCTCGGCGCGGTGGTCGCCGTCGAGGCGTGCGACGCCGCCGACAGGGAGGCCGTCGCCGCGGTGCTGGCGAGGATCCCGGCGGAGCACCCACTCACCGCCGTGGTGCACGCGGCCGGTGTGCTCGACGACGCGGTGCTGGACACGCTGACCCCCGCGCAGATCGACGCGGTCCTGCGGCCGAAGGCGGACGGCGCGCTGGTCCTGCACGAGCTCACCGCGGGCCTGGACCTGGCGGAGTTCGTGCTGTTCTCCTCGGCCGCCGGGCTGACCGGAAGCGCCGGGCAGGCCCACTACGCCGCGGCGAACACCTTCCTGGACGCGCTGGCGCAGCACCGGCGCTCCCGGGGACTGCCGGCCACCTCGATCGCGTGGGGCCTGTGGGCCGAGCAGAGTGAGATGACGGCCCGGGCCGACCACGGCCGGCTCGCCCGCCTCGGCCTGCTGCCCATGACCGGAGAGCAGGCGGCGGGGCTGTTCGACGTCGCCACCGGCCTGGACCACGCGCTGGCACTCGCCGCGAGGGTGTCGACGGCCGGCCTGCGCGGGCAGGCGGCGAGCGGCACGCTCTCACCGCTCTGGCGGGGCCTGGTGCGTACGGCCGCCCGGCCGGAGGCGGGCACGGCAGGCGGCACGGGAGACGGTCTGGGCGGCGCCTCGCTCACCCACCGGCTGGCCGGGCTCCCGGACGGCGAGCGCCGCCGGACGCTCCTCACCCTCGTGCGCGCCCACGCCGCCACCGTGCTGGGACGTGCGTCCGGCGCGACGATCGACCCCGGCCGCGGGTTCCTCGACCTCGGCTTCGACTCGCTCAGCGCGGTGGAGTTCCGCAACCGGCTCAGCGCGGCCACCGGCCTGCGGCTGCCGTCCACCCTCATCTTCGATCACCCGAACCCGGAGGTCCTGGCCGGATACCTCGTCACCGAGCTGGCGCCGGCGGATCAGCCGGGGGGCCGGCCGGCGGCGCCCGGCGGCGACGGCGAGGAGGCCGAGCTGCGCCGCCTGCTGGCGTCCATCCCGCTGGAGCGGCTCCGGCAGGCCCGGCTGGTGGACGTCCTGCGCGAGCTGGCCGGCCGTACGGAGGAGGCGCCGGAGACGGTGTCGCGGGCGGACGAGAGCGCGATCGACGAGATGAGTGTGGACGAACTGCTCAAGCTGGCCCCCGGGATGAGCGCGTGAACAGGTCGGAAGGGTGGGACGGACGATGAACGCATCCCTCGAAGAGGTAGTGCGGGCCCTGCGCTCCTCGCTGAAGGAGGCCGAACGGCTGCGGGAGGAGAACCGGCAGCTCGCCGCGCGGAGCCGGGAGCCCATCGCGATCGTCGGGATGGCCTGCCGCCTCCCCGGCGGGGCGGACTCCCCGGAGGCGCTGTGGACGATCCTGTCGGAGGGCCGCGACGCCGTCCGCGGATTCCCCGGCGACCGCGGCTGGGACGTCGAGCGGCTCTACGACCCCGACCCGGACGCGCCAGGGAAGACCTACGTACGGGCGGGCGGGTTCCTCCCGCAGGCCGCGCACTTCGACGCCGGGTTCTTCGGGATCTCCCCGCGTGAGGCCCTCGCCATGGACCCGCAGCAGCGGCTGCTGCTGGAGTCGTCGTGGGAGGCGCTGGAGTGGGCGGGCCTGGACGTGGCCTCCCTCCGGGGCAGCCGGACCGGCGTGTACTTTGGCGTGCTGCCCTCGGAGTACCTCACCGACCCCATGCGGGCGCCGCAGGACGTGCAGGACTTCGCGGCCACCGGCAACTCGACGAGCATCGCCTCGGGCCGCCTCGCCTACGTGCTCGGGCTGGAGGGGCCCGCCGTCACGGTGGACACGGCGTGCTCGTCGTCGCTGGTGGCGCTGCACCTCGCCGTACAGGGACTGCGGCAGGGAGACTGCGCCCTCGCGCTGGCGGGCGGGTGCACGGTCATGTCCAGCCCGGCGACCATCGTCACCTTCTCGCGTCAGCGGGCGTTCTCCGCAGACGGGCGGTGCAAGGCCTTCGGCGCGGCGGCGGACGGTTTCGGGCCCGCGGAGGGCGCGGGCGTGCTGGTGCTGGAGCGGTTGTCCGACGCCCGGCGCAACGGGCACCGGGTGCTCGCGGTCGTGCGCGGCTCGGCGGTGAACCAGGACGGCGCGAGCAGCGGGCTGACCGCGCCGAACGGCCCCTCGCAGCAGCGGGTGATCCGGGACGCCCTCGACAACGCGGGCCTGTCGCCCGCCGACGTCGACGCGGTGGAGGCGCACGGCACCGGCACCCGGCTGGGCGACCCGATCGAGGCCCAGGCCCTGCTGGCGACGTACGGCGCCGGCCGCCCCGACGACCGGCCGGTGTGGCTGGGGTCGGTGAAGTCGAACATCGGCCACACGCAGGCGGCGGCCGGCGTGGCCGGTGTGATCAAGATGGTGCTGGCGATGCGGCACGAGACGCTGCCCCGGACGCTGTGGGCGGACGAGCCCTCCCCGCACATCGACTGGGACGCCGGCGCGGTGCGGCTGCTGTCCGAGGAGCGCGGGTGGCCCGCCGGAGAGCGGGTGCGGCGCGCGGGCGTGTCCTCCTTCGGGCTCAGCGGCACGAACGCCCACGTGGTGATCGAGGAGGCGCCGGACGAACCGGCCGGCCCCGCTCCCGCCGCCCACCCTGCCGCGCACTCCGGGGGGCCGTTCCCGTTCGTCCTGTCGGGCGCGGGCGAGGAGGGCCTGCGCGCCCAGGCGCGGCGCCTCAGGTCGTTCCTGGACGAGCACGAGGGGCTGCCCGTGTCCGGTGTCGCCGCGGCGCTGGCCTCCCGGTCCGCGCTGTCGCACCGCGCGGCGGTGGTCGCGAGCGAGCGGGCCGGTCTGCTCGCGGGCCTGGCCGCGATCGGCGACGGCGGCGCGGCCGCCGACGTGGTGAGCGGGGTGGTGCGGGCCGCAGGCGGCCGTCCGGGTGTGGTGTTCGTCTTCCCCGGTCAGGGGTCGCAGTGGGCGGGGATGGCGGTGGAGCTGGCGGAGTGGTCGCCGGTGTTCGCCGGGCGGCTGGCGGAGTGCGGGCGGGCGCTGGATCGCTTTGTGGACTGGTCGTTGCCGCGGGTTTTGGGGGATGCGGCGGCGTTGGAGCGGGTGGATGTGGTGCAGCCCGCGTTGTGGGCGGTGATGGTGTCGCTGGCGGAGGTGTGGCGCTCGTTCGGGGTGACGCCGTCGGCGGTTGTCGGCCATTCGCAGGGGGAGATCGCGGCGGCGTGTGTGGCGGGTGCGCTGAGTCTGGAGGACGCGGCGCGGGTGGTGGCGGTGCGCAGTCAGGTGATCGCGCGGTCGCTGGCCGGGCGTGGCGGGATGGCGTCGGTGGCGTTGCCGGTGGAGCGGGTGCGGCGGCTGCTTGCGGGGTGGGAGGGCAGGGTCGAGGTCGCGGCGGTCAACGGCCCGTCGGCGACGGTGGTGTCGGGTGACGCCGAGGCGATACGGAAGCTGGCGGCCGAGGTGAAGGCGATCCCGGCCGACGTCAAGGTGCTCCCGGTGGACTACGCCTCCCACTCGGCACACGTGGAGGCCATCCGCGACGAACTCACCGAGGTCCTCGCCCCCGTCACCCCCCACACCACCGACGTGCCGATCTTCTCGACGGTGACCGGTGACTTCGCCGACGGCGCCTCGCTGGACGCGGAGTACTGGTACCAGAACCTGCGCCGGACGGTCCGGTTCGACGAGGCCGCCCGGATGTTCGACGACCACGTGATGATCGAGTGCAGCCCCCACCCGGTGCTGACCCCGGCGGTCGACGTCACCTCGGTCGGCTCGCTGTCGCGCGGCAGCGGAGGCGGCGGCAGGTTCCTCCTGTCCGTGGCGGAGGCGCACGCGAACGGCGTGCCCGTCGACTGGCGGGGTCACCTGGCCGGCGCGGGCCCTCGGGTGGACCTGCCGGCCTACGCCTTCCAGCGCCGGCGCTACTGGGTCGGCGGCGGCCGGGCCGGAGCCGCCGACGCGGCCGATCTGGGCCTGTCGGCGGCCGGGCACCCGCTGCTGGGCGCCGAGGTCGAGCTGCCCGAGCCGGGCGGGTTCCTCTACACCTCAAGACTCTCCCTCGCCACACAGCCCTGGCTGGCCGACCACGCCGTGCAGGGGATCGTCACGGTGCCGGCGACGGCGTTCCTGGAGCTGGCGCTCCATCTGGGCGGTCGCCTCGGCCGTGACCTGGTCGAGGAGCTGGTCGTGCAGACCCCGCTCACGCTGCCGGCCGACGGCGGGGCCGTACGGCTGCGGGTGGCGGTCACCCCTCCCGACGACGCGGGACGGCACACGATCACGGTCTACTCCAGGGACGAGCGGGCACTCGACGAGGCCGGATGGACGGCGCACGTCACCGGGGTCCTCGCCACCGGCGCCCCGCCCGGCACACAGTCCGGTACGGGGCTCACGGACTGGCCGCCGGCCTCCGGCGGGACCGGCGCCGCCGACGTCTACGCGCGGCTGGCCGCCCAGGGGTACGACTACGGCCCGGCCCTGCGGGGCCTGCGCCGGACCTGGCGGCGAGGGGAGGAGATCTTCGCGGAGGCCGCCCTGCCGGACGGCGTTCCGGGCGACGGGTTCGGCGTGCATCCCGCCCTGCTCGACGCCGCGCTGCACGGCATCGTCGTCGACACCCTGGAGCTGCCGTTCTCGTGGCGGAACATCGCCCTCCACCGCACCGGGGTCACGACGCTCCGAGCCCGCCTGGCGCCCGCGGACACCGGGCTGTCGGTCGAGCTCTCCGACGGCGAGGGCAGGCCGGTGCTGACCGCCGGCTCGCTCGTCTCCCGGCCCGCGACCGCCGGGCTCTTCGGCCGTCCGGCCGCCCGGCCGTACGCGATCCGGCCCGCGACCGTCACGCCTCCCGAGGATCACCCGGCCGTGACGACGGCCGTCGTCCGCAGTGCGACCGAGCTCGGCGAGCCGGAGCCGGCGGCCGACGTCGTGCTGCTGCTCGCGGCCCCGGCCGAACGGGTCCTGGAGGTGGCGCAGGCCTGGCTGGCCGGCGAGCGACCTCCGTCGTCACGCCTGATGGTCGTCACCCGGAACGCCGGGACGGACCTCGGCCAGGCCGAGGTGCGGGGACTGATGCGGTCGGCCATCACCGAGCATCCGGACCGCTTCGTCCTGGTGGACACCGACGACCCGGACGCGATCGCCGGCCGGACCGCCGAGATCCTCGCCACCGGCGAACCCGAGGTCTGGGTGCGCGACGGGGTGTTCGAGGCGCCGCGCCTGCGCCTCACCGAACCCGAGCCTGAGCCCGCTCCCGGGCCCGCGCAGGGCGATCCCCCGTGGAGCGACCGGGATTGCGTGCTGATCACCGGGGGCACCGGAACGGTCGGCGCGGCCCTGGCCCGCCACCTGGTGCGCGCCCACGGCGTACGCCGCCTGGTGCTGGTCAGCCGCGGCGGCCCGGACGCGCCGGGCGCCGCCGGGCTCCGCGACGAGCTCACGGACGAGCTGGGCGCCGAGGTCGCGGTCGTGGCCTGCGACGTCACCGAACGCGACGCCCTGGCCGCGGTTTTGGAGGACCACCCGGTCACGGCGGTCGTGCATGCCGCGGCCGTGCTCGACGACGGGGTGGTCCAGGCGCTGACGGCCGAGCGGCTGGAGACCGTGCGCGCGGCCAAGGTGACCGCCGCGGTCCACCTGCACGAGCTCACCCGCGACCGGGACCTGACCGCGTTCGTCCTGTGCTCGTCGGTCGCCGGGGTGTTCGGCGCGCCGGGCCAGGGCAACTACGCGGCGGCCAACTGCGCCCTGGACGCGCTCGCCGCCGCCCGCCGCGCCGAGGGCCTGCCCGCGACGTCGCTCGCCTGGGGCCTGTGGTCGGAGGAGAGCGGCATGACCGGCCACCGGACCGGCACCGACCGGGCCAGGCAGGTCCGGCTCGGCATCGCCCCGATGTCCACCGAGGACGCGCTCGCCCTCTTCGACGCCGGCCTCGCCACGGGCGTGGGCACTCCCGTCGTCGCCCGGCTGGACCCCGCCGCGCTGCGTGCGCGGGCGGCGTCGGCCGAGGTGCCCGCGATGCTGCGCGCCCTCGTACGGACACCGGTGCGGCGGGAGGCCGGGGCGTCCGGCGGAGACGTCGCGGGGGGCACGGGGACCGACATGGGGAGCGACACGGCGAGCCGCGTCGCCGCCCTGCCCGCGGCCGAACGCCTCGACGCCGTGCTGCGCCTGGTCCGCGACCACGTCGCCGGCATCCTCGGGCACGATTC
Organism: Microbispora sp. H10885; assembly: GCF_014161415.1. Taxonomy (NCBI): domain Bacteria; kingdom Bacillati; phylum Actinomycetota; class Actinomycetes; order Streptosporangiales; family Streptosporangiaceae; genus Microbispora; species Microbispora sp. H10885. Next base: position 483,930 of record NZ_JABBWY010000003.1, read on the forward strand.
GGCCGCCGAGGTCGACGGCGACCGGGCCTTCAAGGAGATGGGCTTCGACTCGCTCACCGCCGTGGAGCTGCGCAACAGGCTGAACAGGCAGTTCGCGCTGCGGCTGCCGGCGACGCTCGTCTTCGACCGGCCGACGCCCCGGGCGGTCGCGGACGCCATCGCGGGGGCGCTCGCGGCCGGGTCGCCGGGCGGGCGCGCGGAGCCGGTCGGTCCGGTCACCGTCGCCGCCCGGTCCGACGAGCCCATCGCGGTCGTCGGCATGAGCTGCCGCTTTCCCGGCGGGGTCCGGTCACCCGAGGATCTGTGGCGGCTGGTCGCGTCCGGCGGCGACGCGATCACCGGCTTCCCCACCGACCGGGGATGGGATCTGGCGAACCTGTTCGACGACGATCCGGACCGGCCCGGCCGCAGCTACGTACGCGAGGGCGGGTTCTTGACCGACGCGACCCGGTTCGACGCCGGGTTCTTCGGGATCTCCCCGCGCGAGGCCACCGCGATGGACCCGCAGCAGCGGCTGCTGCTGGAGGCCGCGTGGGAGGCCCTGGAGCGGGCCGGGATCAACCCGGACAGCGTCCGCGGCAGCCGGACCGGTGTGTTCGCCGGTGTGATGAACAGCACCTACGGCGCGCGGCAGCTCAACGCCCCGGAGGGGTCGGGCGAGTACGAGGGCTACCTGGCCAGCGGGTTCGCGGTCAGCGTCGCGTCCGGGCGGGTCGCCTACACCCTGGGCCTGGAGGGCCCGGCCCTGACCGTGGACACCGCGTGTTCGTCGTCGCTGGTGGCGCTGCACCTCGCGGCGCAGTCGCTGCGCCGGGGCGAGTGCACGCTCGCGCTGGCCGGCGGCGTGACCGTCATGTCCAGCCCGTTGCTCTTCGTGGAGTTCAGCCGCCAGCGTGGTCTCGCCCGGGACGGCCGGTGCAAGCCGTTCGCCGCCGCCGCCGACGGCACCTCCTGGGGCGAGGGGGCCGGCGTCCTCGTGCTGGAACGCCTGTCGGACGCGCGCCGGAACGGGCATCCCGTGCTGGCGCTGCTGAGGGGAAGCGCGGTGAACCAGGACGGCGCGTCCAACGGCCTGTCGTCGCCGAACGGGCCGTCGCAGCAGCGGGTGATCAATACCGCGCTCGCGGACGCCGGTCTGTCCGCCGCCGACGTCGACGCGGTGGAGGCGCACGGCACCGGGACGACCCTGGGCGACCCGATCGAGGCCCAGGCGTTGCTGGCGACGTACGGGCAGGGCCGCGAGCGGCCGCTGCTGCTGGGGTCGCTGAAGTCGAACATCGGTCACACGCAGGCCGCCAGCGGGGTCGGCGGCGTCATCAAGATGGTCGAGGCCATGCGCCACGGGGTGCTGCCCAAGACGCTGCACGTCGACGAGCCCACCCCGAACGTGGACTGGTCTCTCGGCGCGGTCGAGCTGCTCACGGGGCACACGGCCTGGCCGGAGGCCGGCCGGCCACGCCGCGCGGGCGTGTCGGCGTTCGGGGTGAGCGGGACGAACGCACATGTCGTGCTGGAACAGGGGGAGACGAATGTCTGAGACCGACGGTGACCGCACGGCGCCGGCGATCGTGCCGTGGGTGGTCTCCGCACGGAGCGCCGCCGCGCTGGACGCCCAGACGGAACGGCTGAAGGAGTTCGTCGAGGCCGGCCCGGACCTCGCGCCGGCCGACGTCGGATACTCGCTGGCCACGACCCGGGCCACGCTGCCGTACCGCGCGGTGCTGTTCGGCGCCGGGCGGGCGGAACTGCTCTCCGGCGCGGACGTCGTGCGGGGCGGCGGGAGCGAGCCGCGGCGCGTCGCGCTGGTGTTCCCCGGTCAGGGGTCGCAGTGGGCGGGGATGGCGGTGGAGCTGGCGGAGTGGTCGCCGGTGTTCGCCGGGCGGTTGGCGGAGTGCGGGCGGGCGCTGGATCGCTTTGTGGACTGGTCGTTGCCGCGGGTTTTGGGGGATGCGGCGGCGTTGGAGCGGGTGGATGTGGTGCAGCCCGCGTTGTGGGCCGTGATGGTGTCGCTGGCGGAGGTGTGGCGCTCGTTCGGGGTGACGCCGTCGGCGGTGGTGGGCCATTCGCAGGGGGAGATCGCGGCGGCGTGTGTGGCGGGTGCGCTGAGCCTGGAGGACGCGGCGCGGGTGGTGGCGGTGCGCAGTCAGGTGATCGCGCGGTCGCTGGCCGGGCGCGGTGGGATGGCGTCGGTGGCGTTGCCGGTGGAGCGGGTGCGGCGGCTGCTTGCGGGGTGGGAGGGCAGGGTCGAGGTCGCGGCGGTCAACGGCCCGTCGGCGACGGTGGTGTCGGGTGACGCCGAGGCGATACGGAAGCTGGCGGCCGAGGTGAAGGCGATCCCGGCCGACGTCAAGGTGCTCCCGGTGGACTACGCCTCCCACTCGGCACACGTGGAGGCCATCCGCGACGAACTCACCGAAGTCCTCGCCCCCGTCACCCCCCACACCACCGACGTGCCGTTCTACTCCACCGTGACCGGGCAGCGCCTGGACACGGCCGGGCTCGACGCGGGCTACTGGTTCCGCAACCTGCGCGAACCGGTCCGCCTCGACGCCGCCGTGGGTGCCCTGCTCGACGACGGCGTCAACGCGTTCGTCGAGGCGAGCCCGCACCCCGTGCTGACGGCGGGCCTCTCGGACCTCGCGGAACGGCCCGGGCGGGACGTCGTCGCCGTGGGATCGCTCCGCCGCGACGACGGCGGGCCCCGGCGCTTTCTCACCTCGGCGGCGGAGGCGTGGACGCGTGGCGCGCCGGTCGACTGGACGCCGGCCTTCGGCCCGGAGCCCCGCGTGGTGGGCCTGCCGACCTACGCCTTCCAGCGGGAGCACTACTGGCTCGACACCCCCGTCCCACCGGCCGCCTCTCCCGTGGACGACTGGCGTTACCGAATCGAATGGCGGGCCGTCGCGGAGGGCGAGGCGCCCCGGCTGCGCGGGACCTGGCTCGTGGCCACGGGGGACGAGCCGGTCGGCCCGGTCACGGCCGCGCTGGTCACCGCATCACTGGCCGCCGCCGGCGCGACCGCGGTCGCCGTCCCCGTGGAGTCGCTGCCGGAGGTCGCGGCCGGCACCCCCGGCCTGGCCGGCGTGCTCTCGCTCGCCGCGCTCACCGACCCCGACCCCTTCGGCGTCACGCTCTCCCTGATCCAGGCCGGTCTGGAGGCGCCGCTGTGGGTCGCCACCCGCGGCGCGGTGGCCGTGGACTCCCCGTCCCCGCGTCAGGCGGCCGTCTGGGGCCTCGGCCTGGTCGCCGCGCTGGAGCACCCCGGCCGCTGGGGCGGCCTGGTCGACCTGCCGGACGACACCGAGATCAACGCCGACACCGACGCGGCGGTCTACCGGCGGCTGGCGGCCGTGCTGGCCGCCGGCGGCGAGGACCAGGTCGCGATCCGGCGCGAGGGGGTCCTCGGCAGGCGGCTGACCCGGGCTCCCCGCGCGGACCGGACGCAGGCCACCTGGCGGCCCCGGGGAACCGTGCTGATCACCGGTGGCACCGGGAACGTCGGCGCGCGGATCGCCCGCCGCTTCGCCGCCGACGGCGCCGAGCACCTGGTGCTGACCGGGCGGCGCGGCCCGGACGCGCCGGGCGCCGCCGACCTCGCGGCCGAGCTGACCGCGCTCGGCGCGCGGGTCACGATCGCCGCGTGCGACGCCGCCGACCGCGCCGCCCTCGCGGAGCTCGTCGCCTCGGTGGAGACGGACGGGCCGATCCGTACGGTGGTGCACGCGGCCGGGATCCCGCACTGGCGGGACCTGGAGGACCTGACCCCGGCCGAGGCCGCCGAGGTGATGCGCGGCAAGGCGGTGGGGGCGGAGAACCTGGACGAGCTGTTCGACCGGGATCTCGACGGCTTCGTGCTGATCTCCTCGGGAGCGGGCGTGTGGGGCGGCGGTGGCCAGGGCGCCTACGCGGCCGCGAACGCCGTGCTCGACGCGCTGGCCGTGCGGCGCAGGTCGCGCGGGCTGCGCGCGGTGTCCCTGGCCTGGGGCGTGTGGGCCGGCAGCGAGAGCGGCGCCGACGGCATGGGGGAGCGGCTGGAGCGGCTCGGCCTGCGGCCGATGCGCTCCGGCGACGCGCTCACGGCGTTCTACGAGGCGCTGTCGGACGACGAGACCTTCCTCTCGGTCGCCGACGTGGACTGGGCCGCGTTCGCCCCGGCGTTCACGGTCGGCAGGCCGAGCCCGCTGATCTCCGAACTGCCCGAGGTCCGCCGGGCGCTGTCCCCGGCACCCGCGGCGCCCGTGCCGTCCGCCGGGCTCGGCGTGGTCGCGGCGGCCGACCGCCGCAGGGCCGTACGCGAACTGGTGTCGGGCACGGTCGCCGCGGTGCTCGGGCACACCGACGCGGCGAAGGTGACGGGACGGACGTTCCGGGAGATGGGCTTCGACTCCCTGACCGCCGTGGACATGCGGACCAGGCTGGCGGCGGCGACGGGGCTCACCCTGCCGAGCAGCCTCGTCTTCGACTACCCGACGCCGGAGGCGCTCACCACCCACCTGCTGACGCGCATGTACGGTGACGCGGCCGAGTCGCGTCCCACCGCCACGATCGGGGCCGTCGCCGACGAGCCGATCGCCATCGTCGGGATGAGCTGCCGTTTTCCCGGCGGGGTCCGGTCGCCGGAGGACCTCTGGCGGCTGGTGGACCAGGGGGTGGACGCGATCACGGAGTTCCCGCGCGACCGCGGCTGGGACCTCGAAGCGATCTACCACCCCGACCCCGACCACCCCGGCACGACCTATGTGCGGCACGGCGGCTTCGTGGCGGACGTCGCCGGCTTCGACGCCGCGTTCTTCCGGATCGCGCCGCGTGAGGCCCTGGTGATGGACCCCAAGCAGCGCCTGGTGCTGGAGACCTCCTGGGAGGCCTTCGAGCGGGCCGGGATCGACCCGACGGCGCTGAACGGCACGAGCACCGGCGTGTTCGTCGGATCGAGCAGCCAGGAGTACGGGCCGAGGCTGGAGGAGGTGCCCGCGGAGCTGGAGGGCCACGTCGTCACCGGCAATCTGGACGCCGTCCTGTCCGGGCGGGTGGCGTACTCGCTGGGCCTGGAGGGTCCGGCGCTGACGGTGGACACGGCGTGCTCCTCGTCGCTGGTGGCGATGCACCTGGCGGCGCAGTCGCTGCGCCGGGGCGAGTGCACGCTGGCATTGGCCGGGGGCGCGGCGGTGATGGCGAACCCCGGCGTGTTCTTCGAGTTCAGCCGCATGCGCGGGCTCTCCCCGGACGGCCGGTGCCGGTCCTTCGGGGCGTCCGCCGACGGCACGGGCTGGGCCGAAGGAGTCGGCATGCTCCTGCTGGAGCGGCTGTCGGACGCCCGGCGGAACGGGCACGAGGTGCTGGCCGTGATGCGCGGGTCGGCGGTGAACCAGGACGGCGCGTCCAACGGGCTGACCGCGCCGAACGGGCCGTCCCAGCAGCGGGTGATCCGGGCCGCGCTGGCCGACGCCGGCCTGGAGCCGTCCGACCTGGACGCGGTGGAGGCGCACGGAAGCGGCACCACGCTCGGCGATCCGATCGAGGCGCAGGCGCTGGTCGAGACGTTCGGGCGGGACCGCGACCGGCCGCTGTGGCTGGGGGCGCTGAAGTCCAACATCGGCCACACGCAGGCGGCCGCGGGTGTCGCCAGTGTGATCAAGATGGTCGAGGCCCTGCGTCACGGGGTGCTGCCCAGGACGCTGCACGCCGACGAGCCCTCGCCGCACGTGGACTGGCCGGCCGGGGCGGTGTCCCTGCTGACCGAGCCGGTGGAGTGGCCGGTCACGGGCGGGCCCCGGCGGGTCGGTGTGTCGGCGTTCGGGGTGAGCGGGACCAACGCCCATGTGGTGCTGGAGCAGGCCCCGGAAGCCGAGCCGGAACCGGTGCCGGAGCGGGAGTGGCGGGGCCCGGTCCCGCTGCTGGTGTCGGGGCGTGGCGCGGAGGGTTTGCGCGGGCAGGCGGAGCGGCTGCGGTCGTTCCTGGAGTCGCGGCCGGAGGTGGCCCTGACCGATGTGGCGGTCTCGCTGGCCGGTCGCGCCGCGCTGGAGGACCGGGCCGTCGTCCTCGGCGGCGACCGGGACGAGACGCTGGCCGGTCTGGCGGCGGTGGCGCGCGGCGCGTCGGCGGCCGGTGTGGTGCGGGGCCCGGCCGGCCTGGACGGTCCGGACGGCGACCAGGGCGTGGTGTTCGTCTTCCCCGGCCAGGGGTCGCAGTGGGCGGGGATGGCGGTGGAACTCGCCGAGTCCTCGCCGGTGTTCGCCGCGCGGCTGGAGGAGTGCGCGCGGGCGCTGGAACCCTACGTGGACTGGTCGTTGCGGGACGTGCTGGACGACGCCGAAGCCCTGCGGCGGGTCGACGTCGTGCAGCCGGCGCTGTTCGCGGTGATGGTGTCGCTGGCGGAGGTGTGGCGGTCGTTCGGGGTGACGCCGTCGGCGGTGGTCGGCCACTCGCAGGGGGAGATCGCCGCGGCGTGCGTGGCGGGCGCGCTCAGCCTGGAGGAGGCCGTGCGCGTCACCGTCCTGCGCAGCCAGGTGATCGGCCGGTCGCTGTCCGGCCGGGGCGGCCTGGTGTCCGTGCCCGTGCCGCTCGCCGAGGTGGAGGAGTGGCTGGCCGGTCGGGACGGCCGCTTGTCGGTCGCGGCCGTCAACGGCCCGCACGCCACCGTCGTCGGCGGCGACCCGGAGGCCCTGGAGGAGGTCCTGGCCCGATGGGACCGCGCCCGGCGGGTGCTGATCGACTACGCGTCGCACACCCCGCAGACCGAGGCGGTGCGGGACGAACTGCTGGAGGTGCTCGGGCCGGTGGCGGCCCGTGACGGCGAGGTGCCGTTCTTCTCCACGGTCACCGGCGGCTTCGTCGAGGGCGCGGCGCTGGACGCGGAGTACTGGTACGGGAACCTGCGCAGCCCGGTCCGCTTCGACCTGGCGCTGCGCGCGCTGGCCGACCACGTCTTCGTCGAGTGCAGCGCCCACCCGGTGGTCACGGCGGGCACGGACGTCGTGTCGGTGGGGTCCCTGCGGCGCGGCGACGGCGGCGTCGGCAGACTCCTGACATCGCTGGCCGAGGCGCACGTGCGGGGCGTCCCGGTCGACTGGCGGAGCGCCCTGGAGGGCGCGGGCCGGCGGGTGGACCTGCCGACGTACGCCTTCCGGCACCGGCGCTTCTGGCTCGACGGCGCGTCCGCCTCGCAGACGATGGTGGACGCGACGACCCGGCTGGCCGGCTCCGGCGGCGTGCTGCTCACCGGCCGGCTGTCCACCGGCACGCGGCAGTGGATCGCCGACCACCGGGTGCTGGGCACGGTGCTGCTGCCCGGCACGGCGTTCGTCGAGCTGGCCGTCCGGGCCGCCGACGAGGCCGGCTGCACGATGGTCGACGAGCTCACGCTCGAAAACCCCCTGGTGTTCCGGGACGGCGGCCTGGTCGACATCCAGGTCGGCGTCGGCGCCCCCGACGACTCCGGGCGCCGCTCGCTCGCCGTGCACTCCCGCGCGAGCGGCGAGACGGAGTGGACCCGGCACGCCACCGGGACGGTGAGCCGCGACACCGCCGCCGCCGAGCCGATGCCGTGGCCGCCGCCGGACGCCACACCCGTCGACCTCGCCGAGGTGCGCGCCGCGCTCGCCGCCCACGGGTACGACTACGGCTCCGCCTTCGGCGGGCTGCGCCGGGCGTGGCGGCGGGACGGCGAGTGGTTCGCCGAGGCGGCGTCGCCCGCCGGTCTCGCGTCCGAGGGGTTCGTGCTGCACCCGGCGCTGCTGGACACGGCCCTGCAGCCCGCCGTCCTGGAGCTGACCGGCACCCCGCGGCTGCCCTTCGCCTGGCAGCGGGTGTCGGTGCACGCGGCGGGAGCCACCACGGTCAGGGCACGGCTGACCCCGTCCGCCGACGGCGTCTTCTCCCTGCACCTCGCCGACGACGAGGGCCGGCCGGTGCTGACGGCGGAGTCGGTCGTCATGCGGCCGGTTCCCGAGAGGATCGGCGCCGCCACCCCCCTGCTCGTCGTGGACCGGGTACCCGCGGAACTCCCCGCCGCCGAGCCGCATGCGGCCGAGCCGCTGACGATCACGTCGGTGGACCGGGTCGACGAGCGCACCGAGGCGGCGGACGTGGTGCTCCTCACCGGTGCCGGCGACGTGCTGGGCTCGCTGCAGGCGTGGCTGGCGGACGAACGGTTCACCGGCTCCCGGCTCGTGGTGGTGACCACGAACGCCGATCACGATCCGGCCGCCGCGGCCGTCGCCGGGCTCGTCCGGTCGGCCCAGGCGGAACACCCGGGCCGGATCGTCCTGGTCGACGCGGACACCGCCGTCGACGGGCTGGTCGCCGGGATCCTCGCGATGGACGAGCCCGAGGTGACCGTACGCGAAGGAGAGGTCTTCGTCCGCCGCCTGAAGCGGGTCACCGCGGAGGGCTCCGTCTGGTCGGCGGACGACTGCGTGCTGATCACGGGCGGCACCGGGACGCTCGGCGGCCTGATCGCCCGGCACCTGGCCACCGCGCACGGGGTCCGCCGCCTCGTCCTGGCCGGCCGCCGAGGGCCGGAGACACCGGGCGTACGCGAACTGGTCAAGGAGGTGCCGGCCGAGGTGACGGTCGTCGCGTGCGACGTGACCGACCGGGAGGCGCTGGCGCGGGTGCTGGCCGACCACCCGATCACCGCCGTCGTGCACGCCGCCGCCGTGCTCGACGACGGCGTGATCCAGTCGCTGACGCCCGAACGGATGGCGCGGGTCCACGACCCGAAGGTGCTCGCCGCACGTCACCTCGACGAGCTGACCCGAGGCCGCGACCTGACCGCATTCGTCCTGTTCTCCTCGGCGGCCGGGGTGTTCGGCGCGGCCGGGCAGGGCAACTACGCCGCCGCCAACGCGGCCCTCGACGCGATCGCCCGCGCGCGGCGCGCGGACGGGCTGCCCGCGACCTCCCTGGCCTGGGGACAGTGGGCCGAGACCAGCGCCATGACCGAGGGGCTGGCCGGCGCCGATCGCGCCAGGCTGGCGAGGTCGGGGCTGTCCCCGCTGGCCACGGACGAGGCGCTGGCGATGTTCGACGCCGGGGTGGCGGGCGGGCAGGCGGCCTATGTGGCCGCGCGGCTCGACACCGCCCGGGTGCGGGCGTCGGAGGCGCATCCGCTCCTGCGGGGCGTAGTACGCGTACCGCTTCGCCGCGCGGCCTCCGGCGGAGCGGGAGGAGAGTACGGCCGTCAGCTGGCGGCCCTGCCCGAGGGCGAGCGGGCGGGCGCGGTGCTGCGCCTGGTGCGTGAGCGCGTCGCCGACGTCCTGCGGCACCACAGCCCGCAGTCGGTGGAGGCGGGCAGGTCGTTCGACGAGCTGGGCTTCGACTCGCTCACCTCGGTGGAGCTGCGTAACTCGCTCAACGCCGAGCTGGGCCTGAAGCTGCCCGCGACGGTCGTCTTCGACCATCCGAGCCCCGCCGCGCTCGCGGAGCGGCTCATGACGGAGCTGACCGGCGCCGGCACGGGGCGGCCGGGGCGGGCGGCGCGGGCCGCCGTCCGGGAGCCGGCCGCGGGCAAGGCCGCCGCCCCGGCCGTCGGCTCCACCGACGACCCGATCGCCGTCGTCGGGATGAGCTGCCGCTATCCCGGCGGCGTGCGCACCCCGGACGACCTGTGGCGGCTGCTGGTCGACGGCCGCGAGGGCATCTCCGCGTTCCCGGCCGACCGCGGCTGGGACCTGGCGAACCTGTTCGACGACGACCCCGACAGCCACGGCCACAGTTACGTGCGCGCGGGCGGGTTCCTGCACGAGGCCGGAGACTTCGACGCCGCCTTCTTCGACATCTCCCCGCGTGAGGCGCTCGCGATGGACCCGCAGCAGCGGTTGCTGCTGGAGGCCTCGTGGGAGGCCGTCGAACGGGCGGGGATCGACCCCAGGTCGCTGCGCGGCAGCCGGACGGGCGTGTTCGCCGGGATCATGACCGGCGACTACGCCATGCGGATGCGGCGGGTGCCCAAGGACGTCGAGGGCTACCTCGGGAACGGCAACACGGGCAGCATCGCGTCCGGGCGGGTGGCGTACTCGCTGGGCCTGGAGGGTCCGGCGATGACGGTGGACACGGCGTGCTCCTCGTCGCTGGTGGCGATGCACCTGGCCGCGCAGTCGCTGCGCCGGGGCGAGTGCACGCTCGCGCTGGCGGGCGGCGTGACGGTGATGTCGAGCCCGGCGTTCTTCGTCGAGTACAGCAGGCAGCGCGGGCTGGCGCCCGACGGGCGGTGCAAGCCCTTCAGCGACGACGCCGACGGGACGGCCTGGGCCGAGGGCATCGGGATCGTGCTGCTGGAGCGGCTGTCGGACGCCCGGCGCAACGGGCACGAGGTGCTGGCCGTGCTGCGCGGGTCGGCGGTGAACCAGGACGGCGCCTCCAACGGGCTGACCGCGCCGAACGGTCCCTCGCAGCAGCGGGTGATCCGGGCCGCGCTGGCCGACGCCGGGTTGGAGCCGTCGGACCTGGACGCGGTGGAGGCGCACGGCACCGGCACCCGGCTCGGCGATCCGATCGAGGCGCAGGCGCTGGTCGAGACGTTCGGGGAGGATCGTGACCGGCCGCTGTGGCTGGGCGCGCTGAAGTCCAACATCGGCCACACGGGGGCCGCGGCGGGCGTCGGCGGAGTCATCAAGATGATCCAGGCCATGCGGCACGGGGTGCTGCCCCGGACGTTGAACGTGAGCGCGCCGAGTTCGTACGTGGACTGGCCGGCCGGGGCGGTGTCGCTGCTGACCGAGCCGGTGGAGTGGCCGGTCACGGGCGGGCCCCGGCGGGTGGGCGTGTCGGCGTTCGGGGTGAGCGGGACCAACGCTCATGTGGTGCTGGAGCAGGCCCCGGAATCCGGGCCTGAGCGGGAGCCGGAGCGGGAGTGGCGGGGTCCGGTCCCGCTGCTGGTGTCGGGGCGTGGCGCGGAGGGTTTGCGTGGGCAGGCGGAGCGGCTGCGGTCGTTCCTGGAAGCACGGCCGGAGTTGGCCCTGACCGATGTGGCGGTCTCGCTGGCCGGTCGCGCCGCGCTGGAGGACCGGGCGGTCGTGCTCGGCGGCGATCGGGAGGAGGCGCTGGCCGGCCTGACCGCGATCGTCGGCCAGGACACGGCCGCGAACGTGCTGAGCGGGGTGGTGCCCGCGGACGGCGATCGGAACGTGGTGTTCGTCTTCCCCGGCCAGGGGTCGCAGTGGGCGGGGATGGCGGTGGAGCTCGCCGAGTCCTCGCCGGTGTTCGCCGCGCGGCTGGAGGAGTGCGCGCGGGCGCTGGACCCCTACGTGGACTGGTCGTTGCGGGAGGCGCTCGGCGACGCGGCGGCCCTGGAACGGGTCGACGTGGTCCAGCCTGTGCTGTGGGCCGTGATGGTGTCGCTGGCCGAGGTGTGGCGGTCCTTCGGGGTGACGCCCTCGGCGGTGGTCGGCCACTCGCAGGGGGAGATCGCCGCGGCGTGCGTGGCAGGCGCGCTCGGCCTGGAGGACGCCGCCCGGATCGTGGCGGTGCGCAGCCAGGTGATCGCGCGGTCCCTGGCCGGGCACGGCGGCATGGCGTCGGTGCCCGCGCCGCTCGCCGAGGTGGAGGAGTGGCTGGCCGGGCGGGACGGCCGGTTGTCGGTCGCGGCCGTCAACGGCCCGCACGCCACCGTCGTCGGCGGCGACCCGGAGGCCCTGGAGGAGGTCCTGGCCCGATGGGATCGCGCCCGGCGCATCCCCGTCGACTACGCCTCGCACTCGGTTCACGTCGAGAGCATCGAGGACGAACTGCTGGAGGCGCTGGGGCCGGTGGCGGCCCGCGACACGGAGGTGCCGTTCTTCTCCACCGTCACCGGCGGCTTCGCCGAGGGCACGACGCTGGACGCGGAGTACTGGTACCGCAACCTGCGCAGCCCGGTCCGCTTCGACCTGGCGCTGCGCGCGTTCGAGGACCACGTCTTCGTCGAGTGCAGCGCCCATCCCGTGCTGACGGGCGTCGCCGACGGCGTCACGGCCGTCGGGACGCTGCGGCGCGGCGACGGCGGTCTCCGGCGGCTCCACACCTCGCTGGCCGAGGCGTACACCGCGGGAGCGGGTGTGGCGTGGCGGGCCGCGCTGGAGGGTGCGGGCCGGCGGGTGGACCTGCCGACGTACGCCTTCCAGCACCGGCGTTACTGGCTCGACGCCGGAGGCGCCGCGGACGTCTCGTCGGCGGGCCTCGACGCCGTCGACCACGCCATGCTGTCCGCGGCGGTGTCGCTCGCGGCCTCCGACGGGCACGTCTTCACCGCGAAGGTGTCCACCGGCGCGCATCCGTGGCTGACCGGCCACACCGTCCGGGGCTCGGTCGTGGTGCCCGGCACGACCTTCGTCGAATGGGCCGGCCGCGCGGGGAGCGAGACCGGCTGCCCCTTCGTCGAGGAGCTCACCATCCTGGCCCCTCTGGTGCTGGAAGGAGACGGCGCGACGCAGGTCCAGGTCACCGTGGGCGCGGGCGACGAGGACGGCCGCAGGTCCGTCGCCGTGCACGCGCGCGCCGACGGCGGCGACTGGACGTCGCACGCCACCGGGACCCTCGCGCCCGGCTCCCCGGAGCGGCCCGGCGACCTCACCGAGTGGCCGCCGCCCGGCGGCGAGCCGCTCGACCCCGCCGATCTCTACGACCGTCTCGCCGTCACCGGGCTGGGGTACGGCCCGGCGTTCCAGGGCGTACGGGCCGCCTGGCGGCGCGGCGAGGAGATCTTCGCCGAGATCGAGCCCCTCGGAGAACTCGACACGGCCGGGTATGTCCTGCACCCGGCGTTGCTCGACGCCGCGATGCATCCCCTCGCCCTCGTGACCGAGGCGGACGCGCCGATGCTGCCGTTCTCGTGGTCCGGCGTGGCGCTGCACGCCACCGGCGCGACCGCCCTGCGGGTGCGGATCACCCCCACCGGCGCGGACGGGTTCGCGCTGCTCGCCACGGACGCGTTCGGCGAACCGGTGGCCACGGTGTCGTCGCTGCTCCTCCGCGCGATGGACCCGCCCAGAGGCGACCACCTCTACCGCACGGAATGGACGGAGCTGCCGGTGCCCGGGACCCCCGCCGCCGGACCCTGGGCGGTCGTCGGCGGCACACCCCTCCCCGGGATGGAGGCCTTCGACGGCATCGAGGAACTGCGGGCGGCGATCGAGGCCGGGCTGCCGGTCCCGGCGGTCGTGTTCGCGCCGATCGAGCACGCTGCCGAACCCCCTGCCGAACCCGGTCTCCCCCTCGCCGTACGGTCCATGACCGGCCACGTGCTGCGGCTCGTGCAGACGTGGATCGCGGACGACGTGTTCGACGAGTCGCGGCTGGTGCTGGTCGGCCGGGAGGCGGCCGAGGCGGAGGCCGCCGCTCTCGCCCGCGCCGCCGCCTGGGGGCTCGTGCGGTCCGCCCAGGCGGAACACCCCGGCCGGTTCCAGCTCGTGACCGTCGACGTGGAGGAGCCCGGCCCCGAACCACTGAAGGCCGCCGCCGCCCACGACGAGCCACAGGTCGCCGTACGCGACGGGGTCGCGTACGCGCCGCGCCTCGTCCCCGCACCGGACGCCGCGACGGGTGGCCGCGGCTGGGACCCGGACGGAACCGTGCTGATCACGGGTGGCACCGGCACGCTGGGCGGGCTGGTCGCCCGGCACCTGGCGGCCGAGCACGGGGTCCGGCGGCTCGTGCTGGCCGGCCGGAGCGGTCCGGCGGCCGACGGCGCGGAGAAACTGGCAGCCGAGCTGGCGGAGCTCGGCGCGGAGGCGGTGATCGTCGCGGCAGACCTGGGCGATCGGGACGCCGTGGCCGGCCTGCTGGCGGCGCATCCGGTCACCGCGGTCGTCCACGCCGCCGGTGCGCTCGACGACGGGGTGGTCGCGTCGCTGACGCCCGAGCGCCTGGACGGCGTGTTCCGGGCCAAGGTGGACGCGGCGTCGCACCTGCACGAGCTCACCCGCGACCTCGATCTCACCGCGTTCGTGCTGTTCTCCTCGGCCGCCGGGGTCCTCGGCGCGGCTGGCCAGGGCAACTACGCGGCGGCCAACGCGTTCCTGGACGCGCTGGCCGTGCACCGCCGGGCCCTCGGGCTGACGGCCACGTCGGTCGCCTGGGGAATGTGGGAGGAGACCAGCGGGCTGACCGGCGGCCTCGGTGAGCAGGACCGCAGGCGGATGGCCGCGTCCGGGGTCGTCCCGCTGACCTCGGCGCAGGGCCTCGCGCTGCTCGACGCCGCGGTCGCGCTGGGCGAACCGGCACCGGTGGCGGTGCGGCTCGACCTCGCAGTGCTGCGCGGGCGGGCCCGGGACGGCGTGCTGAACGCGCGGCTCCGGGCCCTCGTGCCCGCCGCGTCCCGCCCGGTCGGCGGGAACGGCGCCGCGGCCGGAAACGGCGCGGGGGGCCACGGTCTGCTGCGCCGGATCGGGAGCCTTCCCGAGGCGCAGCGCGAGCAGGCGGTCGTCAGGGCCGTCCTCGCCGAGACGGCGGTGGTGCTCGGCCACCGCCCGGGAGATCTCACGCAGGCGGACCGGCGCTTCAGGGACCTCGGGTTCGACTCCCTCACGGCGGTCGAGCTGCGCAACCGGCTGCGGACGGCGACCGGGCTGAAGCTGCCGGCCAGCCTGGTCTTCGACTACCCGACCCCCCGCGCGATCGCCGAGTTCCTGCTGGCCGAACTGGCTCCGGCGCCGGACGAGGCCGCCACCCGGGACGCGGGGATCCGCGCCGCCCTCGCGGCGATTCCCCTGGACACCCTCCGCGACAGCGGCCTGCTCGACCGGCTGCTCCATCTCGCGGGGCAGCAGGGGGCCGAGGGCCGGCACGACGACGAGCAGATCGACTCGATGGACGCCGAGGCCCTGATCGCCATGGCCAACAGCGTCACTGACTGATGACAACAGCCGTTCGGAAGGCGCCATCCATGACCAACCAGGACAACCGCGTTCTCGACGCCCTGAGGACCTCGCTGAAGGAGACCGAACGGCTGCGGCGTCAGGTGGCCGCGTCCCGGGAGCCGGTCGCCGTCGTCGCGATGAGCTGCCGCTACCCGGGCGGCGTCACCAGCCCCGAGGGCCTCTGGCGGATGGTGTCCGCCGGCGAGGACGCGATCGGCGGGTTCCCGGACGACCGCGGCTGGGACCTGGCGAACCTGTTCGACGACGACCCGGACAGTCACGGGCACAGCTACGCCCGTGAGGGCGGGTTCCTGGACGGCGTCGCCGGGTTCGACCCCGAGTTCTTCGGCATCTCGCCCCGGGAGGCGCTCACACTGGACACCCAGCAGCGGCTGCTGCTGGAGACCTCCTGGGAGCTGTTCGAGCGGGCCGGGATCGACCCGGCGTCGGTCCGGGGCAGCCAGACCGGCGTCTTCACCGGCGTCATGTACAACGACTACGCCGTCCGGGTGCGGCCCGTGCCCAAGGAGGTGGAGGGGCACCTGGGCAACGGCAGCGCCGCCAGCCTCGCGTCCGGCAGGGTGGCCTACACCTTCGGTCTGGAGGGGCCCGCCATCACCCTGGACACCGCCTGTTCCTCCTCGCTCGTGGCGATCCACCTCGCGGTCCAGGCGCTGCGCCGGGGAGAGTGCGCGATGGCGCTCGCGGGCGGCGTGACGGTGATGTCGACCCCCGTCCTCTTCGTGGAGTACAGCAGGCAGCGCGCGCTCGCGCCGGACGGGCGCAGCAAGCCCTTCAGCGACGACGCCGACGGCACCTCGGGGGCCGAGGGCGTGGGGCTGGTGCTGCTGGAACGGCTGTCGGACGCCCGGCGCAACGGCCACCGGGTGCTCGCGGTGATCAGGGGCACCGCCCTGAACCAGGACGGCGCCTCCAACGGCCTCACCGCGCCGAACGGCCTGGCGCAGCAGCGGCTGATCCGCGCGGCGCTGGCGGACGCCGGGCTGGCGCCGTCGGACGTGGACATGGTGGAGGCGCACGGGACGGGCACCCGTCTCGGCGACCCCATCGAGGCCCAGGCCCTGATGGCGACGTACGGGCAGGACCGCGAGCGCCCGCTGTTCCTCGGCTCGGTGAAGTCGAACATCGGCCACACCCAGGCCGCCGCGGGCGTCGCCGGTGTGATCAAGACGGTGGAGGCGATCCGGCACGGCGTGCTGCCCAGGACCCTCCACGTCCGTACGCCCAGCTCGCGGGTGGACTGGTCGGCGGGTGCGGTGTCGCTGCTGACCGAGCCGGTCGAGTGGCCGGGGACCGACCGGCCGAGGCGCGGGGCGGTGTCGTCGTTCGGCATCAGCGGCACCAACGCCCACGTCATCCTGGAACAGGTCGACGAGCAGCCGGCCGAGCACCCGGTCGGGCAGCGCGGTGAGCGGCCGGACAGGAGGCGTGGCGAGCAGACCGGCGAGTCGTCCGGGGAGGCACTCGGGGAGACCTTCCGGGAGGCGCTCACCGTGACCGGGCCGGAGACGCCGGAGATGTTCGCCTGGCCCGTCACCGCGCACGACGAGCGCGCCCTGCGCGGGCAGGCCGACCGGCTGCGCGCCTTCCTGGCGGAGTCGGACGCGTCCGCCGCCGACGTCGGGTGGTCCCTGGCGACCACCCGGTCGGCGCTGGAGCACCGCGCGGTGGTCCTCGGGCCGGATCGCGCCGGAATGGCCGACGGCCTCGCGGCACTGGCGGAGGGCAGGCAGGCCCCCGGCGTCGTACGCGGCCGGATGGCCGAGGGCGGCGTGGTCTTCGTGTTCCCGGGTCAGGGGCAGCAGTGGGCGGGGATGGCGGCGGGTCTGCTGGCGGAGTCGCCGGTGTTTTCGGCGCGGGTGGAGGAGTGTGTGGCGGCGTTCGAGCCGTTGGTGGATTTCCCGTTGGGGGAGGTGCTGCGCAGCGGTCCCGGTGGGGGTGCGGGGGTGCTGTTGGAGCGGGACGAGGTGGTGCAGGCGGCGTTGTTCACGGTGATGGTGTCGCTGGCGGAGGTGTGGCGGTCGGTGGGGGTGGTGCCGTCGGCGGTGGTGGGCCATTCGCAGGGGGAGATCGCGGCGGCGTGTGTGGCGGGTGCGTTGAGCCTGGGGGATGCGGCGCGGTTGGTGGTGGCGCGGGGTGGTCCGATCCGGCGGGTGCTGGCGGGTCGTGGGGGGATGGTGTCGGTGGGGTGCTCGGCGGGGGAGGCCGAGGGGTTGGTGGGGCGGTGGGGTGGGCGGTTGGTGGTGGCTGCGGTGAACGGGCCGCGGTCGTGTGCGGTGTCGGGGGAGTTGGCGGCGCTGGGGGAGCTTGCGGCGTGGTGTGAGGGGTCGGGGGTGCGGGTGTCGCGGGTGGCGATCGAGTATGCGTCGCATTCGCCGCAGGTGGAGGCGGTGCGGGAGGACTTGGCCGACGCTCTGGGGTGGGTGGAGCCTCGTCCCTGCGGGGTGGGGGTGTATTCGACGGTGACCGGGGGGCTGGTCGGGGGGGAGGAGTTGGGTGGGGGGTATTGGTTTGAGAATTTGCGGCGGCCGGTGGATTTCGCGGGTGCGGTGGGGTCGTTGCTGGGTGATGGTTACCGGTTGTTCGTGGAGTGTGGGGCGCATCCGGTGCTGGGGTTGGGGTTGCGGGGGATTGTCGAGGAGGCCGGGGTCGAGGCGGGGGTGGTCGGCTCGATCCGGCGGGGCGACGGCGGCTTCGCCCGGTTCCTGACCTCGGCGGCGGAGGCCTACACCCACGGCGCCACCGTCGACTGGACCGCCCTCTACGCCGGGACCACGGCCAGGCGCGTCTCCCTGCCCACCTATCCCTTCCAGCACGGCAGGTACTGGGTCGACGCTCCCGCCCGGCGGGAAGGGGACGCCGCGGGGCTCGGCCTGTCCGAGCCCGGCCACCCGCTGCTCGACGCCGCCGTCGACCTCGCGGGCGACGGGGGCGACGCGGGTGACGGGGGCGAGGTGTTCGTCGGGCGTGTCTCACCCGCCCTTCACGACTGGATCCCCGACCACGCGGTGGCCGGCACGGTCCTGTTGCCGGGCACGGCGCTGGTCGAACTGGCCGCGCACGCGGCGGCCCGCGCCGGGCTCGGCGGCGTCGAGGAACTGACCCTGCACGCGCCCGTCGTCGTCCCCGCCGAAGGCGACCTGACCGTGCAGATGATCGTGGGACCCGACGACGGCACGGGCCGGCGGTCCCTGACCCTGCACTCGCGGCCCGCCGGCGACGAGACCGGTGACGCCGCCGCCGACGGGCCGTGGACCCGGCACGCTGAAGGCGCCCTGCTGGCTGGCGCGCCCGGCGACCCGGACGCGCCGGAGTGGGACGACCTGCGGGGCTCCTGGCCTCCGCCGGGCTCCTCGGCGGTCGACGTCACCGGGGTGTACGACCGTCTGGACGAAGGCGGGTTCCACTACGGCCCCGCCTTCCGGGGGCTGCGCGGCGTGTGGCGGCGCGGCGAGGTGCTGTTCGCCGAGGTGGCGCTGCCCGAGGCCGCCCAGGCCGCCCCGCAGGGGTACGGCGTCCACCCCGCGCTGTTCGACGCCGCGCTGCACGCGATGCCCGCCGGCCAGGCGGCGACGGGGGAACAGACCGGGGAACTGCGGGTGCCGTTCGCCTGGCACGGCGTCGCGGTGCACGCCGCCGGGTCCGGCACCCTGCGGGTCCGTTTCTCCCGTACGGGTGACCAGAGCGTGGCGATCCTCGCCGCCGACGAGACCGGCGCGCCCGTCCTGACCGTCGAGTCCCTGGTGACCCGCCCGATCACGGCCGAACAACTGCAGGTGGCGCGGGCCCCTCACCGCGACTCGCTCTTCCGCCTCGACTGGCCGGCCCTCCAGCCGCTGCCCGCCCAGCGCGTACGGGCGGAGCGGTGCGCGGTGCTCGGCGGCGAACCCGCCCCCTGGGCGGCGCACCACTACCCGCACCCGGCGACGCCGTCCGGCCCACCGGCCGCCGCCTCGGCCCGGGTGGCGGCCGACGGAGCAAGCAGTGCGGCAGACGCACCGAGAGATTCGCCGGCCGAATCGGTGACGGACGCATCGGCTGAACCGTCTGCCGGCATACCGGGTGACGCGCTGGGCACCGCGCCGGTCGCCAAGTCGGCCGACGCTCTGGCGGATGCTCGGACCGGCTCAGCGGCCGGTGGGCTGGCGGGCGCACTCGATGGATTGCCGGAGTCCGGTGCTTCCGTGCCGGAGTACGTCGTGGTGCGGCTTCCCGAGCCCGCTCCGGGTGCTCCCGGGGGCGTCGCCGGAGCGGTCCGGTCGTCCGTCGGCGAGGTGCTCGCCCTGGTCCGGCGCTGGCTGGCCGACGAGCGGTTCGCCGCCTCCCGGCTGGTCATCCTGACCCGTAACGCGGTGGCGCCGGAGGGCGGCGGCCTCCCGGACCTGGCCGCCGCGTCGGTCTGGGGCCTGATCCGGTCGGCCCAGTCCGAGCACCCCGGCAGGCTGACGCTGGTGGACACGGACCGGACAGCCCGGTCCGCCGACGCGCTGCCCACCGCGCTGGCGTCCGGCGAAGCACAGGTGGTGATCCGGGAGGGCGTGATCCGGGTGGGCCGGCTCGTCCGGGCCGACGTCCAAGCCGACGTCCGGTCAGATGCCCACGCCGGCGTCCGGGCCGATGTTCAAGCCGGCGTCCGGTCGGACGCGGCGGCGGGGCGGCCGGCCGGGCCCGCCGAGGGAACCGTACTGATCACCGGAGGGCTCGGCACGCTGGGCGGCCTGCTGGCCCGGCACCTGGTCACCGCGCGGGGAGCGAGGCGGCTCCTGCTGCTGGGCCGCAGGGGTGGCGACACGCCGGGCGCGGATCGGCTCGTCGAGGAGCTGACCGCGCTCGGGGCGGACGTGACCGTGGCCCGGTGCGACGCGGCCGACCGCGCGGCGCTCGCCGACGTGCTGGCCGGCATCCCCGCCGAGCACCCGCTCACGACGGTGATCCACGCGGCGGGCCGCACCGACGACTGCGTCGTCTCGGCGCTGACGCCGGAGCGCCTGGACCGGGTGCTGCGGCCCAAGGTCGACGCGGTGGTCAACCTGCACGAGCTGACCCTCGGCCACGAGCTGCACGAATTCGTCTCGTTCTCGTCGGTGTCCGGCGTTCTCGGCGGGGCCGGGCAGGCGAACTACGCCGCCGCCAACGCCTTTCTCGACGCCTTCGCCGAATATCGCCGGGGCCTCGGCCTGCCGGGGCTGTCCCTCGCCTGGGGCCAGTGGGCGCAGCCCAGCGGCATGACCGGCGCGCTGGACGAGACCGAGCTCAGGCGGCTCGCCGCCGCGGGAGTCGTGGCGATGTCGTCGGAGGAGGCCCTGGCGCTGTTCGACGCCGCGAGCACAGCCGCGAGCACAGCCGCGGGCACAGCCGGAAGCGCCTGCCTGGTGCCGGCCCGCGTCGACTTCCCGGCGCTGCGCTCCATCGCGCGGGCGGGTCAGCTGCCGCCCGTCCTGCGTTCGCTCGTGCGTACGCCTGTCCGGGAGCCGAGGCAGGCACAGGGCACCCGGGGACAGGGCACCCGGGAACAGGGCGCGCCCGACTCCGTGTCCTGGCGCCGCGAGCTGGCCGCTCTGCCCGAGGCGGACCGGCCGGGCAGGCTCGTCGACCTGATCCGCGTCAAGGCGGCCCTGGTGCTGGGCCACCCCGAGTCCGCCGCCGGGGCGATCGACGCCGACGGCGCGTTCAAGGAGCTCGGCTTCGACTCGCTCACGGTCGTCGAGCTGCGCAACCGGCTGGCCGAGGTGACCGGCCTGCGCCTGCCGGCGACCCTGGTCTTCGACTACCCGACCCCCGCCGCGCTCGCGGCGCACCTGCTGTCCGAACTGGCGCTGGACGCGACTTCGGACACGGGCACGGGCACCGCCGCCGGCACGACGCCGGACGGCAGCGGCGAGGACGCGGTGAACGCCGCCGTCGAACACCTGCGCCAGGTGGTGGCCGCGCACCCGCTGGACGACACCGCACGCGGACACCTGGCGACCCGGCTGGGCGGTCTGTTGCGCGAATGGGCCGCCCCGCCCGCGGAACCGGCCGCCCGGCTGGAGTCCGCGAGCCCGGACGAGCTCTTCGCCCTGCTCGACCAGCAGTTCAACGGCCGCTGACGTACGGCGCCCGCCCACACGAACTCACGGAGGGTACACGCAGTGGTGGACACATCTTCCGCCTCGGTCGTCGAGGCGCTGAGGACCTCTCTGCTGGAGAACGAACGGCTTCGGATGCGCAACCGGCAGCTCGCCGCGGCGTCCCGGGAGCCGCTGGCGGTGGTCGGGATGGCGTGCAGGCTGCCCGGCGGCGTCCGCACCCCGGCGGACCTGTGGCGCCTGGTCACCGACGGCGAGGACGCCATCGGGCGGTTCCCCGAGGACCGCGGCTGGGACATGGAGACGCTCTATCATCCCGATCCGGACCACCCGGGCAGCTCGTACGTCCGGGAGGGCGGGTTCCTCTACGACGCGGCGGACTTCGACGCGGCCTTCTTCGGCATCTCGCCCCGTGAGGCCCTGGCGACCGACCCCCAGCAGCGGTTGCTGCTGGAGTGTTCCTGGGAGGCGCTGGAGAACGCCGGAATCGACCCGAAGTCGCTCGCGGGCAGCCGCTCCGGCGTTTTCATGGGGCTGATGTACCACGACTACGTGGGCAACACGAGCTCCGGCAGCATGGTCTCGGGCCGGATCTCCTACACCTTCGGGCTGGAGGGCCCGGCGATGACCGTGGACACCGCGTGCTCGTCGTCGCTGGTGGCCCTGCACTCGGCCATGACGGCGCTGCGCCAGGGGGAGTGCTCGCTGGCCCTGGTCGGCGGCGCCACGGTGATGGCCGGCTCCTTCTCCTTCGTCCAGTTCTCGCAGCAGCGGGTGGCCGCCCCCGACGGCCGGTGCAAGCCCTTTTCGGCGGCGGCGGACGGCTCCGGCTGGTCCGAGGGTGCCGTCGTGGTCGCGGTGGAGCGGCTCGCCGACGCCCAGCGGCTGGGGCACCGGGTCCTCGCGGTGCTGCGCGGCTCGGCGGTCAACCAGGACGGCGCGAGCAGCCGCCTCACCGCCCCCAACGGCCCGTCGCAGCAGCGGCTGATCCACCAGGCGCTGGAGAACGCGGGGCTGTCCGCCGCCGAGATCGACGTCGTGGAGGCGCACGGCACCGGCACCAGGCTGGGCGACCCGATCGAGGCGCAGGCGCTGCTCGCGACGTACGGCCAGGAACGGCCGGCGGACCGGCCCCTGCTGCTCGGCGCGCTGAAGTCCAACATCGGCCACACCCAGGCCGCGGCCGGCGTCGCCGGCCTGATCAAGATGGTGCTGGCGCTGCGGCACGGCCTGGTGCCGGGCACCCTGCACGTGGACGCGCCCACCCCGCAGGTCGACTGGACGACCGGGGCCGTGGAGCTCGTGACCGAGACCCGGCCGTGGCCGCGCACCGGCCGCCCGCGCCGGGCCGCGGTGTCGTCGTTCGGCCTGAGCGGGACCAACGCGCACATCATCGTGGAGGAGCCGCCCGAGCCGGCCGCCGCGGACGAGCCCGTCCCCGTGCCGGACGGGCCGCTGCCCTGGGTGGTGTCGGGCCGGTCCGCCGCCGCGCTGCGGGCGCAGGCGGCCACGCTTGCGGCGTTCGCGGAGTCCCGCCCGGACGTCCGGCCGTACGACGTGGGCCGGGCCCTGACCACGCGGTCGGCCTTCGAGCACCGGGCCGTCGTGGTCGGACGCGGCCGTGAGGAGTTCCTCGACGGCCTGGCGGCGGTGGCCGCCGGCGCCGACGCCGCCGGAGTGGTGCGGGGTGCGGCACGTGCCACCGGCCGCACCGTGTTCGTGTTCCCGGGACACGGCTCCCACTGGGCGGGGATGGGCGCCGGCCTGCTGGACACCGAGCCCGCCTTCACGGCGGAGATGACCGCCTGCGACGCGGCGCTGCGCGAACACGTCGAATGGTCGCTGCTCGACCTGCTGCGCGGCGCTCCGGGGGCGCCGGCGCTGGAGGGAGAGGACGTCGTCCAGCCCGTGGTCTTCGCCGTCATGGTGTCGCTCGCCGCGGTGTGGCGCTCCTACGGCGTCGAACCGGCCGCGGTGCTCGGGCACAGCCAGGGCGAGATCGCCGCCGCGTACGTCGCGGGCGCCCTCAGCCTGGAGGACGCGGTGCGCGTCGTGGTGCTGCGCAGCCGCGCGATCGCCCGGAGCATGACCGGGCGCGGCGCGATGGCGGTGGTGTCGGCCGCCGGCGACGTGGTCCGCGACCTCCTCGGGCCCTGGGAGGGCCGGCTGGTCGTCGCCGCCGTCAACGGCCCGGCGTCCACCGTCGTGTCCGGGGACGGCGACGCCGTCGGCGAACTGCTCGCCCGCTGCGAGGCCGACGGACTGCGCGCGCGCCGGACGTCGGTCACCTACGCCTCCCACTCGCCGCAGATGGACGCGCTCAGGGACGAGCTGCTCGCGGACCTCGCCCCCGTACGACCGAGGCGGTCCGCCGTCCCGCTGTTCTCGACCCTGACCGGAGACTGGGCCGACACCGCGCGGATGGACGCCGGCTACTGGTTCCGCGCCCTGCGGGAGCAGGTCCTGTTCGCCCCCGCCGTCGAGACGCTCGCGGCGCAGGGCTTCGACTGCTTCCTTGAGATCAGCGCGCACTCGGTCCTGGTGCCCGACCTGCAGCAGGCGCTGGAGGCCGGCGGCCGGCCGTTCTGCGTGGCCGGGACGCTGCGCCGCGGCCACGGCGACCGGAGCCAGCTGCTCGCGTCGCTGGGCGCGGCGTACTGCGGCGGAGTCGCGGTCGACTGGCGGGTGGCCTTCCCCCAGGAACCCGGGGGAGCAGGGGGAGCCGCCGACCTGCCGACGTACGCCTTCCAGCGCCGGCGGTTCTGGCTGAACACCGGCACGCCGGGCGGCCCGTCGGGGGAGAGCGAGCTGCTCGCGGCGCTGCCGTACGACGAGGACGACCACGACGACGTCCGCGAACGGCTGCTGTCCACGACGGGCGACAAGCGGGAGCGGGTCGCGCTCGAACTGGTCGTCGGCGCGATCGCCGGCGTGCTCGGGCACCACTCGACCGAGGAGATCCCCGCCGACGCCGACCTCCTGCGCCTGGGCTTCGACTCGCTGACCGCCCTGGAGCTGCGCAACCGGCTGAACCGGGCCACCGGGCTGGTCCTGCCGGTGAGCATGGCGTTCGACCACCCCACCCCGGTCGCCCTCGCCCGGTTCGTCCTCGCCGAGCTCGCCGCCACCACGGGAGCCGCCGGGGCGGAGGACGGCCCCGGCCTGCTGCGGATCGCGGCCGACCGCCGCCGGGGAGCAGTGGCGGACAAACCGATCCCGCTGTCGTACGCGCAGCAGCGCCTGTGGTCGCTGGAGCAGCTCGTGCCGGACAGCGCGGCGTACAACCTGACGCTGTCGGTCGGGGTGAGCGGGGAGCTGCTGCCGGAGGCGATGGAGAAGGCCGTCAACGAGGTCGTCAGGCGGCACGAGATCCTGCGCACCCGGTTCCCCAGCCCCGGCGGGAAGGCCCGGCAGGAGATCCTGCCGGAGCTGACGATCACCGTGCCGCTCGTCGACCTGACGGCGTCCGCGGATCCGGAGGCGGAGTACGCGCGGATCGCCGGCGAGGTGGCGCGGCGGCCCTACGACCTCGCCGAGGCGCCGCTGCTGCGGGTGACGCTGTTCCGGTTCGGGCCGCTCGACCACCGGATGCTGCTCGGCATGCACCACATCGTGGCCGACGTGTGGTCGGGCGGGGTGTTCGGGACGGAGCTGACCGCCGCCTACGAGGCCTACGTGAGCGGCCGCGACCCGGAGCTGCCGGAGCTCGCGGTGCAGTACGCCGACTACGCCCTCTGGGAGCGCGAGCGCTTCGCGGGCGAGGGGCTGGCCGCCCGGCTGGAGAGCTGGCGGCGGGCGCTCGGCGGTGATCCCACCGGAGTCGAGCTGCTGCCCGACCGGCCCCGGCCGGCCGCCCAGCGCTTCCGCGGCGGCAGCATGAGCTTCGAGCTCGGCGCGGAGCTGACCGGCAGGCTGCGGTCGCTCAGCGGCGAGCGCGGCGTCACCCTCTTCACGACCATGCTGGCCGCGCTCAAGGCCACGCTCTACCGGTACGCCGGCGACACCGGGAACACGGGCGACGTGGTGATCGGGACCGCGATGGCCAACCGGAACGACGACGCGGTGCAGGAGCTCATCGGGTTCTTCGTCAACATGGTCGTGCTCAAGACCCACGTCGGCGACGACCCCACCGTCGCGGAGCTGGTCGACCGGGTCGGCGAGACGGTCAGGCACGGCTACGACCACCAGGACGTCCCGTACGACGCGGTGGTCGCCGAGCTCGCCCCGAACCGGGGACTCACCGCGAACGCGCTGTTCCAGGTCGTCTTCGACATGAAGCGGCACCGGGCCGGCGCGGGGCGGGACGATCTGGCGGACATCGTCGAGGTGCACAACGACACCAGCAAGTTCGACCTGGAGGTGTCGGTGACCGAGATGTCCGACACGCTGCTGGTCGACGCCGAGTACAACAGCGAGATCTTCGACCACGACACGATCGAGCGGTTCCTCGCGGGCTACCAGGTGCTCCTGGACGAGTTCGCCGACCGGCTCGACCGGCGGGTGTCCGAACTGCCCGTGCTGCCGGCCTCGGCCGAGCGGGAGATCCTCCTCGACTGGAACGACACCGAGCGCGTCTACCCCGGCGAGCGCGTCCGGTGCCTGCACACGCTGATCGAGGAGACCGCCGACGAGCGGCCGGACGCGATCGCGCTGACCTTCGAGGGCGAGCACCTCACCTACGCCGAACTCGACCGCCGCGCGAACCGGGTGGCGCACCGGCTGCGGAGCATGGGAGTGCGCCCCGACCAGCCGGTCGGCATCTGCGCCGAACGCTCCCTGGAGATGGTGGTCGGCCTGCTGGCGATCCTCAAGGCGGGCGGCGCGTACGTGCCGATCGACCCGACGTACCCGCGCGAGCGCGTGGCCTTCATGCTCGCCGACGCGGAACCGGCGATCCTGCTCACGCAGCAGCGGCTGGTGGACGGCCTGCCGGAGCACGGCGCGGTGGTGGTCCCACTCGATCGGGCCGGGGAGTTCGACGCCGAGCCCGGCTCCCGTCCGGAGAACATCGCGGGGCTGGACGACCTGGCGTACATGATCTACACGTCGGGCTCCACCGGGCGGCCCAAGGCCGCCATGATCACGCATCGCGGGGTGGTCAACCGGCTGCACTGGCAGCAGGACTACTTCCGGCTCACCCCCGACGACCTGGTCCTGCAGAAGACGCCGTTCAGCTTCGACGTGTCGGTATGGGAGTTCTTCTGGCCTCTCATGATCGGCGCGCGGATGGTGATCGCCCGTCCCGAGGGACACAAGGACCCCGAGTACCTCGCCGACACGATCCGGGAGCACGGGATCACCACGCTGCACTTCGTGCCCTCGATGCTGCGGATCTTCCTCCAGCACCCCGGCATCGAGGACTGCCGGTCCGTCACCCGGGTCATCGCCAGCGGCGAGGCGCTGCCCCTCGCCTCGATCCGCTCCCTGTACGAACGCCTGCCCGCCGCGACCCTGTACAACCTGTGGGGGGCCACCGAGTGCTCGGTCGACAGCACCTGCTGGGAGTGCCCGCGCGACCCTGAGACGTCCGTGGTCTCGATCGGCACGCCGATCGCCAACACCCAGGTGTACGTCCTCGACCGGAACATGCGGCCGGTGCCGTTCGGCACGCCCGGCGAGGCGTACATCGGCGGCGTCGGGGTGGGCCGCGGCTACTACCGCCGGCCCGAGCTGACCGAGCAGCGTTTCCTGCCGGACCCCTTCCGCTCCGAGCCCGGCGCCCGGCTCTACCGCACCGGCGACCTCGCGAGGTTCCGGCCCGACGGGACGATGGAGTTCCTCGGCCGCACCGACTTCCAGGTGAAGGTGCGGGGGATGCGCATCGAGCCGGGGGAGATCGAGGCGGCCCTGGCCGAGCATCCCGCCGTGCGCGACGTCCTGGTCGTGGCCCGCGACCTCCCGCACGACGCCGAGAGCAAGCAGCTCGTCGCGTACGTGGTCCCCGAGGACGGCTTCGAAGACGGCACGGTCGACTCCGCCGCGCCGTCGGCCGTGGCGGCCTGGCGGGACCTGTTCGACCAGAGCTACCAGCGGGAGGCCGCCGGCGCGGCCGACTTCAACACCATCGGCTGGGACAGCAGCTACACCAGCGAGCGGCTGCCGGACGACGAGATGCGCGTCTGGCGCGACTCAACGGTGGAGCGCATCCTGGCCCTGCGGCCCCGGCGCGTGCTGGAGATCGGCTGCGGCACCGGCATGCTGCTCGCCCGGATCGCCCCGCACACGACTGCGTACTGGGCGACGGACCTGTCCGGCAAGGCCCTCGACTACGTGCGGGAGCGCCTGGTGCCCGATCTGCCGGACACGGTGGACGTCCGGCTGTTCGAACGGGAGGCCCAGGACTTCACCGGCCTGGACGGCGAGCGCTTCGACGCCGTGGTGATCAACTCGGTCGTCCAGTACTTCGACAGCCCGGGACACCTCCGGGAGGTGGTCGACAGGGCGCTGGCGTGCCTGCGGCCCGGCGGCGCGCTCTTCCTCGGCGACCTGCGCAGCCTGCCGATGCTCCCGGCCCTCCACGCGGAGATGGAGCTGGCGCGGACCGAGCCGGGGCTCACGGCCGGACGCCTGCGCGAGCGCATCCGCCGGCGGGGGGCGTACGAGCGTGAGCTGCTGCTCGCGCCGGAGTACTTCAGCGCACTCCGCGAGGAGGTCCCGGCCATCAGCCGCGTGGAGATGATGCTCAAGCGCGGCGACCACCACAACGAGCTGACCCGGTACCGCTACGACGTCGCCGTCCACGTCGGAGAGCCGGCCGGCGCCCAGCCGCCTCCGGAGACCGTCCCCTGGACGTCGGTGGACGAGGTCCGCGGCCTGCTCACCGGCCGCCGGCCGGACGTGCTGCGGGTCGACGGCGTGCCCAACGCCCGGGTCGCCTCGGTCAACGCCCTCCTCGCCGCGATGGACGGCGCGCCGGCGGACACCCCCGTCGACCGGCTGCCCCGTACGGAGGACCCCTCCGGGGTCGAGCCCGAGGTCTGGTGGCGGCTGGGCGAGGAGCTCGGCTACGAGGTGAACGTCGCGTGGATGGGCGGAGCGGCCGACGGCTCCTACCGGGTGACGCTGCACCGCCCGGAGGCCGGTCATCTCGTCGACTGGACGGACCCGGGCGAACCGGGGCGTCCGGCCGGGCAGTACGTGAACAACCCGCGGCTCGCCGCGCTCAGCCGCTGGCTGAGCGGCGAGGCCGGGAGCTTCCTGCGGGAGAAGGTGCCGGACTTCATGGTGCCCTCGGCAGTCGTCGCCATCTCCGAGTTCCCGGTCAGCGCCAACGGAAAGCTCGACCGTGACGCGCTGCCGCCGCCGGAGCTGGGCGTCGAGCCGGAGCAGGGCGTCGTCGCCCCCCGCACCGAGACGGAGCGGCGGATCGCGGACATCTGGAAGGAGGTGCTCGGGGTTCACGAGGTGAGCGTCGACCGGGGCTTCTTCGCGATGGGCGGCGACTCGCTGCTCGGCATCCAGATGGTCAGCCGGGCCAAGGCCATCGGCCTGGCGCTCAGCCCGCAGGACGTCTTCCAGAGCCACACCATCGCCGACCTGGCGGCCCTGGCCGAGTCACGCGGCCGGGTGGACGTCGCGAGCGCCGGCCAGCGGGACCAGCGGGTGCTGGAGTGGGCGCGGTCGCGCCACCCCGGCGCGGAGGACGCCTACCCGGTGACCGGCATGCAGCGGTACATGCTCGACCGGATCCGGCAGCGTCCGGGATCCGGCGTCTACGTCACCCAGCAGTCCTTCCGCCTCTCCGGCCAGGACTTCGACCCGGTCGCGCTGGAGCGGGCCTGGCAGCACACCGTCGACCGGTTCCCCAACCTGCGCTCGGCCTACGTCCAGGACGAGGCCGGCGAGTGGGTCCAGGTCGTTCAGCGGGACGTGCGGCTGCGGATCGAGACGCACGACCTCCGGGGCCTGCGGTCCGTCGAGCAGGAGCGGCGGCGGCACGCCCACCTCGAGGCGGCGCGGCGCCGCGGGTTCACCGGCCCGCCGCCGCAGGTGCGGCTGCTCCTGTTCCGGATCGAGGACGACGTCTACGACTACGACCACTTCTTCTGCATGGCCGCCCAGGACGGCTGGAGCTACCAGATCATGATGCCGGTCCTCCTCGCCGCCTACGAGGCGTACCGGGCGGGCGGCGAGCCGGTGGACGAGCCCTTCACCTCGACGTACGGCGACTTCTGCGTCGAGCAGAGCCGTCGGGACATGACGGAGGCGGAGGCGTTCTGGCGGCGTGAGCTCGGGGCCCTGCCGTCCGCGGGGACGGCCGCAGGGGCGTCCGGGGTGCCTTCCATCACCCTGCCGGCC
Source organism: Microbispora sp. H10885 (assembly GCF_014161415.1). Lineage (NCBI taxonomy): Bacteria > Bacillati > Actinomycetota > Actinomycetes > Streptosporangiales > Streptosporangiaceae > Microbispora > Microbispora sp. H10885. The sequence continues at coordinate 513,151 of NZ_JABBWY010000003.1, forward strand.
GCGGAACGGCCGGCCGACCACGTGACGCCGCTGCTGCAGGAGAGCGTGACGGTCCCGCCGGAGGTGGCGAACGGGCTCCTGGAACTGTCCAGGGCACACGGCTTCAGCATCAACAGCGTGCTGCATGGCGCGTGGGCCGTCATGCTCAGCGCCATCACCGGCTCGCGGGACGTGGTGTGCGGCGCGGTCTTCTCCGGGCGGGGCAGCACGTCGGTCGAGGTGGACCGGGCGACCGGGCTGGTGTTCAACATCCTCCCCCTGGTGGCCAGGGTGGACCCCGACGCGCCGATGTTGCCGTGGCTGGCGGAGATGCAGGAGAAGATCTCCGCGATCACCGACCACGAGTACGTGCCGCCCGCGGCCCTGTACGGGATCACCGGCGCGCCCACCGGGGAACCGCTCTTCGAGAGCTACCTCGTCAGCGAGAACCTGCCGAAGCTGACCGAGAACCTGCTGCGGTTCATGTCGGTCCTCGGGGCGATGCCGGCCCAGGTCCTGGCCCAGACGGACCACCCGCTCCGGGTCGAGAGCGCGATCTCGGGGGACTTCATGCAGATCTCCCTCAACCACCTGTCCGGCTACTTCCCCGAGGGCGCCCCCGCCCGCTGGCTCGCGGCGTACGTACGGATTCTGGCGGCCGTCGCCGCGGACCCGGGGGGCCGCATCGGGGATTACCTCCCCGGCCTGTCCGCGGTCCGGACCGGCGGCAATTGATCTCAGAAATCGGCGGGCGATCCGCGGGGTCGCCCGCCGGGCGCGCAGGACGAAACGGAGGCTTCACCCATGAGCGTGGTGACCGGATCAATCATCATCGACGCCGACCCGGAGGCGGTCCTCGCCATACTGCTGGACCTCGCCGACTACCCCTCCTGGCAGCCCGGCGTCGAGCGGGTCGACATCGAGGACACCGACGAGCGGGGACGTCCCCGGCAGGCCACCTGGCACGCCAAGGCCATGGGGCTGCGGGCGACGCATTCCCTTCGTTATGAGTATCCGGCGGACGGCTCTTTCGAATACCACCTCGTCGGCAGCGAGGTGATGACCCGGTTCGATTTCAGTTGCACCGTCACGGGGGACGGCGGGGGAAAGAGCGAGGTGAGCGTCTCGCAGGAATTGGGCATCAAATGGGCGATGCCGGAGGCCATTCTGAACAAGAATGCGCGGAAGGGGATCGGAAAAATGCTGGACGCGCTCAAGCGGAAGGCGGAGCAGGACCACCCCCGGTGATTTGACGGCCCCGAGTCCCCCCGCCGGTACGGCGTTCCCACCCTGCCGGCGGTCGGGCCTCGCGAGTTCCCCCGCCGCAATGGCCGGCATTTAAAACGGTCCAATGCGGGACGGCCGCGCCCGGGCCGCGCCGCTCCAATTCCCGACAGTCGCAATTGACTCCTACAAGATCGGCTGTGTACTGTTGGGGAAACGCGAGTTTTCCAGTTGATGTGTGAAATCTCAACTAAAACTCTGCGCGGGGAGTTTCTGGCTGTGGATCAGCACCGGGGGAAAGGTGGCTGTGGAATGGGGTTACTTGACGACTTGGAGAGCCATAACGAGCTCGCGGCGCTGCTGCGAGCACTGCGAGAGGAAGCCTGCCTGACTCAGGAGGAGCTGGCGGAGCGGTCGGGGGTCAGTGTCCGCGCGATCTCCGACCTGGAACGGGGGCGGACGAAGAGACCTCACCGCAAGTCGGTGAGCCTCCTGGCGGAGGCCCTGATGCTGGAGGCCGACGCGTCGGAGAGGTTCCGGCAGGTGGCCCGGCGGCAGGCCGCCGGCGCTCCGGCCACGCCTGCGCGCCCGCACATCGCTGTCGGGACCCCTCCCGTCGGGGAGTGCCCGCCGAAGGGTGTGTCACAGCCCGCCACGGCAGAGCTGATCGAGTGGATGTACCAGGTCCTGGTCGAGCAGCCGACCCGCCAGCGCGGCCGGGACGAAGTGGGGTCGTCCGGGCCGAGGGTGGTGCAGCTCGTCGGCGGCTCGGGCGTCGACAAGGCCGCGGTCATCGTGCAGGCGTCGGCCCGTTTCCGGAAGTACTTCCCGGACGGCCAGTTCTACGTCAACGCCGAGGGGGGCGCGCGCGGGCCGGCCGGGCTGGTCAGCTCCCTCTCCCGGGTGTTCGGCGTCGGCAGCCGGCATCCCGGCACCCTGGTGGATCAGACCATGACGCTCCAGGCCATGTTCCGCTCGCGCCGGGCCCTGGTGGTCCTGGACAACGTGGCGGACGCGGCGGAGGTGCGCCCCCTGCTCGCGACCGACGGCAACTGCGCGGTGATCGTGATCGCGCAGAACAGGCTCGATCTCTTCGAGGGCGTCTGGACGGTTGGCTTCTGCCCGCGCGACCGTTCGGGCGACACGCAGCCCGTCCTGCTCAGGACGGGCTGATCCGGCCGGCGTCATCCGGGGTCCGGCGGGCGGCGTGTGTCAGGCGTCGCCGCCGGGCGTCCAGTTCCGTACGGCCGGGGCGTACCCGGCCGGCTTGTCCCCGACCTTGACGCCGGGGCTGACCAGCCAGCCCTGGTAGCCCGGCGTGAACATCTGGTAGACCGACGGGGGCGGCACGGAACTCGCCTCGTCGAGGCTCGCGCGCAGCTCGGCCGGCAGTTCGAAGCCGAGGGCGGCCACGTTGGCGTCAAGCTGCGCGGCACTGCTCGCGCCGACGATGGCCGCCGCGATCCCGGGCTGGGTGGCGACCCAGTTGAGCGCCACCTGGGCCATCGTCACGCCGAGTTTCCCGGCGACCTCTTCGAGTGTCGCGAGAATCCGCCACTCCCGGTCGGTCCAGGAGCGCCCGGGTGTGCCGTCGCCGCCGAGCCTGCCCTCCCCGGCCAGGCCGCGGTCCGCGGGCCGGTACTTCCCGGTCAGGAAGCCGCCGCCGAGCGGGCTCCACGCGGTGATGCCGAGACCGAGGCTCTGGCCCATGGCGACGTGCTCCAACTCGATCGTCCGGTCGACGAGCGAGTAGGGGAGCTGCAGGCCGACCATCGGCGCCAGGGCGTGCGCCTCGGCCAGGGTCTGCGCTCGCGCCGCGTACCAGCCGGGCACGTCGGACAGGCCCGCGTACCGGATCTTCCCGGCCCTGGTGAGGTCGTCGAAGGTCCGCAGGACCTCCTCGACGGGCGTGACGCGGTCCCAGGTGTGCAGCAGGAACAGGTCGATGTAGTCGGTGCGCAGGCGGCGCAGCGACGCCTCGACCGCTCTGATCATGTGCTTGCGGCCGTTGCCGCCCGCGTTCGGGTCTCCGGGGTCGACGCTGTTGGTGAACTTGGTGGTGAGCACCACCCGGTCGCGCGCCCCGGCCTCGGCGATGAGGGCGCCGAGGATGGTCTCGCTCTCCCCGGCCGTGTAGAAGTCGGCGGTGTCGACGAAGTTCCCGCCCGCTTCGAGATAGCTGCGGAAGATCGGGCGGGCCTCGTCCTCGGTCCTGCCGTACGCGGCGTGGAAGCCGCCGGTGCCGAAGTTCATCGTGCCCAGGGCGAGCCGGCTGACCCGCAGCCCGGAACGGCCGAGCAGGTAGTAGTGGTCGAGAGACATGGGGAACCCCTTCGTTCGGAAGGACGGCGAGTGTCGGACCGCGCGGTTCCGTCAGCTTGCGCGAGATAAAATGGACCAGCAAGTCCAAAATTCCAGGGAGGCATCATGCGCACGCTGACCCGCAAGGGGGCCGCGACCCGGCAGCGCATCCTGGAGGGCGCGGCGGCGCTCATCCGTGAGCACGGCGTGGCCGACACCACCCTGAACGACGTGCTGGCCGGCACGGCGACGAGCAAGAGCCAGCTCTTCCACTACTTCCCGGGCGGCCGGGAGGAGCTGCTGCTGGCGGTGGCCCGGCTGGAGGCCGACCGGGTGCTGGAGGACCAGCGGCCCCAGCTCGGCGACCTCACCTCCTGGCCCGCCTGGCAGGCGTGGCGGGACAAGGTCGTCGACCGTTATCGGCGGCAGGGCCGCCTGTGCCCGCTCAACTCCGTCACCTCCCACCTCGGCAGCCGTACGCCCGGCGCCCAGGCGGTCGTCACCGAGCTGATGCGGAGCTGGCAGGCCGAGATCGCGGCGGGCGTACGGCACATGCGGGACGCCGGGGAGATCGGGCCGGACGTGGACCCGGACCGCGCGGCGGCCGCGCTGCTGGCGGGCATCCAGGGCGGCGTGCTGATCCAGATGTCCACCGGCGAGACCACCCATCTGGAGGCCGCCCTGGACATGGGCCTCGCCCACCTCCGCGCAGGCCGGGCTCGGCCTGGTAGGGTGGCAGACGGTTTGTGATCGGAAGAGGAGACCAGACGTGGCAGGTGACGACGACATCTCCGGGTGATACCGGAGGGTGACGGCCCCGGCAGGCGTGTGACTGACCGCTGTCGGCGTGGCCTCATGTCGTCGTTTCTCCAATTCCCGTCTCACCGGGCTTCTCCGCACGCCCGGGTCACACACCGAGGTCTCTCCAATGTCTGACGCGTTCATCGTCTGCTCCGGCCTGTCCTTCTCCTGGCCCGATGGCACGCCCGTCTTCACCGGCCTGTCCTGCACCGTCGGCGGCGGCCGTACCGGGCTCGTCGCCCCCAACGGCGCCGGCAAGAGCACGCTGCTCAAGCTGATCGCCGGCGAGCACCGGCCGACCGCCGGGGGCGTCGCCGTCGAGGGCGAGGTCGGCTACCTGCCGCAGAACCTGCCGTTCACCGCCGGCCTGACCGTGGCCGAAGTGCTCGGCATCGCCCCGGTGATCGCCGCCCTGGACGCCATCGAGTCGGGCGACGCGAGCGAGGAGCACTTCACCGCGATCGGCAACGACTGGGACATCGAGGAGCGCACCCGCGCCCAGCTCGACCGGCTCGGCCTCGGCGACCTCGCCTTCGACCGCACGCTGGGCACCCTGAGCGGCGGCCAGGTCGTCTCGCTCGGCCTGGCGGCCCAGCTTCTCCGGCGGCCCGACGTGCTGCTGCTCGACGAGCCGACCAACAACCTCGACCTCGCGGCGCGGCGCAGGCTCTACGACGTGCTCGGCGACTGGACCGGCTGCCTGCTCGTGGTCAGCCATGACCGGGCCCTGCTCGACCGCATGGACCGCATCGCCGAACTGGAGCAGGGCGAGATCCGCTTCTTCGGCGGCAACTTCACCGCGTACGAGGCGGCCGTACGGGCGGAACAGGAGGCTGCCGAGCGGACCGTGCGCAGCGCCGAGCAGGAGCTCAAACGGGAGAAGCGGGAGATGCAGCAGGCCCGCGAGCGCGCCGAGCGACGGGCGGGCAACGCCGCCCGCAACCTCAAGAGCGCCGGCCTGCCGCGCATCGTCGCCGGCAACATGAAGCGCGGTGCGCAGGAGGCGGCCGGGCGGGCGGGCCAGATGCACGCCGCCCGCGTCGGCGACGCCAGGGCCAGGCTCGACGAGGCCGAGCGGGCGCTGCGCGACGACCAGCGGATCACACTGGAGTTGCCGGGCACGAACGTGCCCGCCGGGCGCACGGTCTTCCACGGCGAAGGACTGCGGGCCCGCGACCTGTTCGCCGGACCGGGTCTCGACCTGACCATCCGCGGTCCCGAGCGCATCGCGCTGACCGGTCCCAACGGCGCTGGCAAGTCCACCCTGCTGCGTATCGTCGGCGGCGACCTGGCACCTGACGGCGGCACGCTGCGGCGGGCCGACGGCCGGGTCGCCTACCTGTCGCAGCGGCTCGACCTGCTCGACCTCGACCGCACGGTCGCGGAGAACCTGGCGGCCTACGCCCCCGGCATGCCTCCGGCGGAGCGGATGAACCTGCTGGCCCGCTTCCTGTTCCGGGGGGCGCGGGCCCACCTGCCGGTGGGCGTGCTGTCGGGCGGCGAACGGCTGCGCGCCACGCTGGCCTGCGTGCTGTGCGCCGAGCCGGCCCCTCAGCTTCTGCTGCTCGACGAGCCGACCAACAACCTCGACCTGGTGAGCGTGGCACAGCTGGAGAGCGCGCTCACCGCCTACGAGGGGGCGTTCGTGGTGGTCAGCCACGACGAGCGGTTCCTCGCCGAGATCGGGATCGAGCGGTGGCTGGAGCTCTCCGGCGGCCACCTCCGCGAAACCCGCGGCCCGGCCCCCGCCTGACCCTCCGGGGGGGGGCGGTTCTGGCACAGCCGAGGTGGCTGCGGCGAGTTCAGTCGCAGCTGCCGGGGGTGTCGCGATCACCGCCGTTGTCGCGCTGGTGGCCGCGGCGGGCGTCGCGGTCGAAGATCCCGATGATCTCACACGGGCCGCCTTCGGCGCCGATGGCGTGCGGAATCATCGTGGGGAACTCGGCGGCCTGGTTGGTCTCCACACGCAGGCGCCGGTGGCCCAGCATGAGGACCGCGGTGCCGGAGAGTACGACCAGCCATTCCCGGCCGGGGTGGGCGCGCATGCGGGAGGGGTTGTCGGGCGGTGGCTCGGTCATGCGCTGGCGCACGACGCTGATGCCGGGGTCGCCCTTCACCGGCCAGCGCATCAGGCCGTGGGCGCCGTCGATCATCGGGCTGATGACGACGTCGTCGGCGGCGGTCTCGACGAGCTGGTCGAGGGTGGTGTCCAGGGCGCGGGCGAGGGTGACGAGCTGGTCCAGGGCGAGGCGACGCTGACCGTTCTCGATGCGGCTCAGTGAGGACTGGCTGAGATGGGCCCGGGTGGCCAGTTCTTCCAGGGACCAGCCCTGCGCCACCCGCAGGGCGCGGAGGCGTTTGCGTACGAGGCTGTCCAGGTCCCCACTTTCTTGCTCCATGCGCAACATCCTATGCCTACTCAGCAATGGCGGCCTAGTGTCCTGCGCAGCGGGTCCCCCAAGCTACCCGGGGCCACGCATCAGGAAGTGAGAGAGGACCACATGAGTACGAACCAGCCCGCACAGGTGGCGGCCGCTGACGGAGACGGCGGAGCCGCACTGGATGCGCGTCGGCTGCGCGCCGTTCTGATCGCCGTCTCCATCGCGCTGATGGCCGTCATCGCGTCGGTATCCGGACTCAACGTCGCCCAGACGCACCTGGCCGTCGAGTTCGGCGCCTCGCAGAACACCATCTTGTGGATCATCAACATCTACACTCTGGCCCTGGCCGCGCTGCTGCTGCCGCTCGGCGCGATCGGTGACCGGCTGGGCCGCAAGCCCATGCTGGTCGCCGGTCTGAGTGTCTTCGGCATCGCGGGCGTCGCGGCGGGCCTGGCTCCGACGGCCGAGGTGATGCTCGCCGCCCGCGCGGCGAGCGGAATCGGCGCCGCGATGGTCATGCCCATCACTCTCGCCGTCATCACCTCCACCTTCCCCGAGGAGGAACGCGGCACGGCGATCGGTGTGTGGACCGGCGTCGCCGGAGGTGGCGGCGTCCTGGGCATGTTCCTCTCCGCGCTCCTGGTCGACGTCGCCGACTGGCGCTGGCTGTTCGCCCTGCCCGTGGTCCTGGTCGTCGTGGCCCTGGCCATGACGCTGAAGTCGGTCCCCAACTCCCGTGAGAGGTCCGCCCACAGCTTCGACTCCATCGGCGCACTGGTGTCCATGGTCGCGGTCGCCGGGCTCATCTTCGCCCTGCAGGAGGGTCCCGAGCGTGGTTGGACCGCGCCCGCGACTCTGGTCGGCCTCGCCGCCGGTCTCGTCGCCGCCGTCGGCTTCGTGGCCTGGGAACTACGCCGCCGGGACGCCTCGCTGCTGGACGTGCGCCTGTTCCGTGAGCGTGGTCTGGCCGGTGGCTCGATCACACTGCTGGTGGTCTTCGGTGTCCAGGCGGGCATAGCCGTGGTCCTCTTCCCGTTCCTCCAGGCCGTCCTCGGCTGGTCGGGGCTGCTGTCCACGCTGGCTCTGATGCCCATGGCCGTGACGATGATGGCGAGCTCCGGTCTCGCCCCCAAGCTGGCCGTACGCATCGGCTCCCGTCCGACCATGGCCGCGGGCGTCGCGCTGGGCGGCGCCGGACTCGCTCTCATGGCCGTCTTCGTCTCCGCCGACGGGGGCTACCTGACCATCCTGCCCGGCATGCTCGCCATGGGCATCGGGATGGGCTTGTCGATGACGCCCTCCACCGAGGCCATCACCGGCTCCCTGCCGCGCGAGAAGCAGGGCGTCGCCTCCGCACTCAACGACGTCACCCGCGAATTCGGGACCGCCCTCGGCGTCGCTCTGCTCGGCGCGCTGCTGTCCGCCGGCTACCGTGGCGCCATCGACGACAGGCTGGACGGGATCCCGCCGGAGGCCGCGAGGACGGCCCGGGAAGGCATCGCCAACGCCGTCGAGGTGGCCGGCGGCGCCGGCTCGTACGCGCGGGACCTGCTCCACGCCGCCCAGCAGTCCTTCGTCGACGGCTGGCAGCAGGCCATGTGGGCAGGCGTCGCCGTCATGGGTGCTCTGTTCGTCTACGTCACCCTGCGCGGCCCGAAGAACCCCGCCTCCACGACGGCCGGAGACACCGGGACCACCGGGCCCGTCACCGAACCGCAGTCGGCCGCCCGGTGATCGGCATCGCGAGTAGCAACCCGCACCCGGTCAGGGCAACGGTCACGCCGTCGGAGAAGACCGAGTTGTGCGGTTTGACCGATTTGAGACTCAGGTTCGCCTGAAGCGCGGCCGAGACCGGGCGGATCCGCGGTGTCCGCCCGGCCTCGGGATCGATCGGTTCAGGTGCGCTATGTCACGGGCAGTTGCCGATGTCGCTCTCGGAGGAGGCGAGGACGACGTTGGTCCTGGCCAGGCCGAGGGCGTCGACGGTGACGTGGACCGCGTTGACGGTCAGGCCCTTGTCGGGGGTGGAGAACGGGGTCTGCTCGTTGAGGACGAGCTTGACGACGCCGACGTCCACCGCGGTGTTGGGCTGGACAGTGGTGGGTTCTGCGATGACCACCGTGCTGCCGACCTTGAGGAAGGCGATCGTGGTGGTCCCGGCGGATCCGGCGCAGGTGGTGGTGGAGCTGGAGTTGACGGCCTTGACGGTGATCACCGGGATGCCGGTGATTCCGATGGTGGTGTCGTCGATGGAGGCGGTCGCCACGGATCTGCCGGGGAACTCGGTGGTCGCGACCTTGGCGCACAGGGCGTGCGCACTGATCAGTCCGCTGAGGGTGGCCGTGCAGGGCACCGAGGTGGTGCTGGTCGAGGTGGTGGAGATGTGGCCGGTGTCGGGAACGGGGGCGATGTTGACCAGTTGGATGCCGGCCAGGGAGGCGGAGGCGGTCAGGCCGTAGGCCCGTCCGGTCAGCCGCTGCGGCGTGACGGTGACCTGTTCGTCGCTGCACGGTGAGGTGACGGAGTTGTTGTCGGCGTCGCCGCTGTAGGTGGCCGTCCACCGGTAGGTGCCGGCCGCGCCGATGGTCACGCTGCCGGATGCGGCGGTGCCGCTGCCGGACAGCGTGCCGGTGCGGGTGGCGATGGGCGTCGCGCAGGCGGTGTCGCCGGGGCCGTACAGCTTGAATGTGACGGTGCCGGTGGGGTGGAACCCGCCGGAGACGGTGGCGGTGTCGGACACGACGCCGCCGGCCGGCACGGACCCCGACGGGGTGGTGGCGATGCCCGGGGTGGCCTTGACGACCACGACCTGTTCGTCGCCGCACGGTGAGGTGGCCGGGTTGTTGGCGTCGTCGCCGCTGTAGGAGGCCACCCAGCGGTAGGTGCCCACCCCGCCCGCGGCGACGTTCCCGGACGCGGCCGTACCGCTGCCCGACACCGTCCCGGTACGGGTCGCGATGGGCGTCGCGCAGGTGGTGTCGCCGGGCCCGAACAACTGGAACGTGACGGTGCCCGTCGGGTGGTACCCGCCGGTCAGCGTCGCGGTGTCAGAGACGTTCCCGCCCGCGGGCGCCTCGCCCGATGGCGTCGTGGCGATCGACGGGGTCGCCTTCGGGACGTGTTCGCTGATCGTTTCGGTGAAGCCCGGTGACAGGACGCCGTTGAGCAGGAAGTCCACCTTGCAGGAGATGGTGCTTCCCGGCACGGCTCCGGCGCCGACGGTGACGACCTCGGTGAAGGTCGCGTCGTCGCCGCTGGTCACCGTCCGGCTGGCCGGAGTCAGGGTGACCGACAGGTTCGGGTCGCAGTCGCGCAACTGGTGGGTGACCGTGACAGGAAGGTTGTGCAGGGCCGCCAGGATGGTGTCGCTGACCTGCGAGGCGTTCAGACCGGAGAACAGCTGTCCACCCGTGGCATCGGTGATCGCGGTCGCCTGCCCGGTCGAGTTCAGCCCGGCCAGGTCGAACGCGAGCACGGTGATGTCGGCTGCCTGCAGGGCGCTGATCGCGTTGGCCAGCGTATGGCCGTTGCTGGGGTCATGGCTGGGGGCGTCCCCGATCAGCAACACGATCCGGGTGCTGTTGGGCCGGAAGCCGACCGCCCCGGACGCGACCTGGAACAGCCCGTTGATGCCGTCCTCGGGGAGGTCGCCGCCTCCCGACGCGACCAGCGAGTTGATACCGCTGGTGACGTCGGCCTGGTCCGCGGTGAGATTCTGCGCCACCCGGAACGACGTCGCGTCCGCCACCACGTCCCTGTACTCGACAACCGCGAACTGTGCGTCCGGCTGCGCCGAAGCGACGTTGGACAAGATGGTGTTCGCATTGGTCCGCACGTTCGAGATGACCCCGCCCATGCTCCCTGTCGTGTCGATCAGGAACGTGATATCCGGCTTGGGCGGGATCGCCGGAGTGGACACAGTCTTGGCGATCGTTGTTGATTCGCCCGGACTCAAACTCAGCGTCACGTTCGCCGGGGTGACCCCGGGCGCGGCGGACGCCGTCCCTGCCCCGGCCACCAGCATCGCACCGGCTACCACCGCGCACACGGCGGCCCGGACTCCTCGCGTCATTCTCACGGTGTCATTCCTTCTGGTGCGGCGTTATGCCGCAACGAATTCGGGATCACTGGCCGTGCAAATCTCTGTGATTGCGCCGCCCGGAACGTCCTCTCCTCATATGTCGGCGCGCGCGGATACCAATCCGCATTGATTGAACTTTTCGGGTGCCAGTCGCTGATCAGCGAGGGAGTGTGGCCACGGTCATATGGTGACCGGTCGGTTAATAGTTGTAAATAGGCCACTTACGGAAAGTTCCCGGCTGGCCACAGTAGGCCACTCCGCGCCGATGGGAGGGTCCATGCTTCCGGCTCTCTGAAGCGCCTGAATCGTGGTTACGGGCATCGCCGAAGAGCCGGCAGGCGGCCGCCAACGGCCATACGTCCCTTTGTTCGGGCGTCGCATGTGGTATTCGGCCTGTCGTTATCGTTGGCGGCGGTCTTCTGGATCGCGGCTCGCAGGGTAGACCGAAAATCGGCGAAGGGGAATCGCACTTCGCGGACGAGCGGGCGGCGGCAGCGTCCGCGATTCCGATCGCTACTTGGTCGGCGGGGTCGGGGCATCGCTTCGCCTCCGCGCCGGTCCTGCGATCAGGAGCGCCGGAACCCCGTGTAGCTCAGGCGCGCCAGTCGTCCTGGTAGTCGTCGTGCCAGCTGTACGCGGAGGCCTCCAGCTTCAGCAGGTGCTCCGCCTGGGTGTGCTCCTCGACCGCCAGGTAGAGATCGTCGAGGAGGACGGACTCCAGGAACGCCACGCGCTCCCGCTTCGCTTGCAGGTCCTGCTCGGCCCTCCAGTCACGCACGCCCGTCTCCGCGGCCAGGTCCGTCTGATGCATGCCTTCCTCGATGCGGGCGTTCACGAACGCGATCAGCTCCCCGAACATGGATTCTCCGAGGTTCGCGCGGGTTCGGCGGGCCGCGGCGATGATCTCGCGATAGCGGGCGGCGAGAGCGGGCTCCTCGGTGCCGGCGAGGCGTGTCCATGGGAAGCGAAGGACGATCGCCTCCCCGTCGGCCGGCTCGTCCTCACCCACGAACGCGGCGGCCCGGAGAAGCTCGACCGCGAGCAAGGGGCGGTTGCGGACGATCCCCAAGAGGGTCTCGTGATCAAGTGTTGCCATGGACCGGACATTACAATGAGTGACTATATGATCGCCAAGTGTGGTTGACAACGGTGGGATGGTTTCCTTCTCCCTGGTAGAAGCCTTTACAACCGAGCGGCCTCAAGGTCCCGATCGCATGCCGGTCGCCCGGCTCGGGTGGTGCGGGTCACCGCCCGTGTCCGCCCTGCCTGGCCTTCCTGCTGCCCCAGCCGGCCAGCGCCGCTCCGGCGACGACGGCCACCGCGTAACAAGCGAGACGTACGGCGAATCCACCGGGCAGCCATGTGAGCAGTCCGGCGTCTCCATGGTCCGCCAGCAGCCGGATGGCGCCTTGTGCTCCCAGGACCAGCAGCAACATGCCGATGACCAGCACGGTGACGTGTTTCATGCGCGCTTGTCTCCTCTCGGTTCACAGGGGTCCTGGCGAAGGCCCCGGCGCACCCCAACGGTTTGTGGTGCGATCGCACCATAACCCATGTTGGTACGATCGCACCACAAAAACAGGTTCGAAGGACGGACGGCATGCCACGACAGGTGGACCATGACCAGCGCCGCCGCCAGATCGCCGAGGCCGTGTGGCGCCTGGCCGCCCGCGGTGGCTTGGAAGACGTCACCTTGAGGCAGGTCGCGGCCGAGGCCGAGGTCTCCGCCCGGCTGCTGCAGTACTACTTCGGCACCCGCGAGCAGTTGCTGCTCGGCACATTGGAGATCCTCAACGAGGACGCCGAGCAACGAGCCAGGGAACGCCTCGCGAAGCTCGGCGAAGCGCCCGGGACGCAGGCGATCGTGCGAGGAGTGCTGCTCGAACTGCTCCCGCTCGACAGGGAACGGCGCAACCGGCATGTGGTGTACGCCGCCTACTTCGTCCGCTTCCTGACCGACCCCGCGCTGGCCGAGGTCGCCCGGGACGCGCCGCGCGCGCTGGAGGACCTTCTCGCCGGCCTGATCGCACAGGGGCAGGAGCTGGGCCAGGTGCCTCGTGACATCGACGCCGCGGCCGAGGCCGCGTTTCTGGTGGCGGGCGCCGACGGAATCCAGACGACCGTCCTGCTCGGACAGCGCAGTCCCGAAGAAGCCGTGGCCCTGATCGACCATCAGCTCGCACGCGTCTTCGCGGCGGAGACTCAGAATTCGGCGTGAATCGGAACGAGGCCCGGCTTTGCTCGACGGCCTCGCCGGCGCGCGCTGACCTCCGGGCCGCGGACAGGCCCCGGGCCGGCGCACCCCCACAGGGACGGGTCCGTACGAGAATTCTTCGAGGAAATTCAGCGGAGGGTGTCGGATCCGGACGGCCGCGTTCGTAGCAGGGGTGACAGGCGGCCCGAGGGGGCCGCCACACGACGACAGGAGATGATCCCGATGGCGCAGTACCTGATGTCCGTGCTCAACGAGTCGGCCGTCGCCACCGAGGAGGAGCAGGCCGCGATCGACGTCTTCAACGAGCGGCTCCAGGCCGACGGCCACTGGGTGTTCGCCGCGGGACTCGCGTCGCCCGGCGCGGCCACCGTCGTCGACGGCCGGGACGCTGAGCCGGTGTTCACCGACGGGCCCTACCTGGAGTCGAAGGAGCACATCATCGGCTTCTGGATCATCGAGGCGCCGCACCTCGACGTGGCGCTGCGGCTCGCCGCCGCGGGGTCGAAGAGCTGCAACCGGAGGGTCGAGCTGCGGCCGATCCTGGGCGAATGACCGGCGTCGACGAGGTGATCGCCCAGGTCCACCGCGAGGAGTGGGCCCGGGTGGTCGCGACCCTGGCCAGGCGTCTCGGCGACCTCGACGTCGCGGAGGAGATGGCCGCAGAGGCGTTCGCGACCGCCGTCGAGCGCTGGCCCGCGGAGGGCGTCCCGCCGAATCCCGGCGCGTGGCTGACCACCACCGCCCACCGCAAGGCCGTCGACCGGCTCCGGCGTGAGGTCAGGCGCGAGGAGAAGCACAGGGAGGCGCTGATGTTGTCCGGCACGCCCGAGCCGCTCGGCGTCGTCGACGACGACCGGCTCCGCCTGGTGTTCACCTGCTGCCATCCCGCTCTCGCCATGGAGGCGCGGATCGCGCTGACCCTGCGGATGGTCGGCGGGCTCACCGTGCCCGAGATCGCCCGCGCGTTCCTGGTCGAGGAGACCGCCATGGGACAGCGGATCACGCGCGCGAAGGCGAAGATCAAGGCGGCGAGGATCCCGTACGGCGTGCCGTTCCGGGAGGACCTCCCGGCCCGGGTCACCGGGGTCCTCACCGTCCTCTACCTGATCTTCAACGAGGGTTACCTGGCCTCGGACCCCCGGAGGGAGCCGGTCCGCGGCGATCTGACCGCCGAGGCGATCCGGCTGACCCGGCTGGTGCGCGCGCTGCTGCCGGCGGACGGCGAGGCCGCCGGGCTGCTGGCGCTGATGCTGCTGACGGAGGCCCGCCGGGCCGCGCGGGTGTCGGCGAGCGGCGAGCTGGTCGCCCTAGGCGAGCAGGACCGCGGCGCCTGGGACCGTGAGCTGATCGCCGAGGGCCACGCCCTGGTCCGCGCGCGCCTCGCCTCGGGGGAGGCGCCTGGGCGCTACCAGATCCTCGCCGCGATCAACGCCGTCCACACCGACGCCCGCGACGTCCGCGACACCGACTGGTCGCAGGTCGTCGCGCTCTACGACCACCTGGTCCGCCTCGACCCCTCGCCGATCGTGCGGCTCAACCGGGCGATCGCGGTCGCCGAGATCGACGGCCCGCAGGTGGCGCTGGCGCAGGTGGACGCATCGCCGCTGGAGGGTTACCACGCCTTCCACGCCACCCGCGCCGATCTGCTGCGCCGGCTGGGCCGCAGCGCCGAGTCCCGGGCGGCGTACGACCGGGCCATCGCGCTCGCGGCCAACACGGCCGAGGCGGCGTACCTCGTCCGCCGCCGCGACCAGCTGGCCGGCCCGTGAACCGCGTCACCCCGGCCACCGCCTCAGCCGCACCGGCCCGGGAACTCGACCCGAAGACGGCGGCGGGTCATCTGTGCGGGGGAGCGGTGGACCGGCGTTCGACGAGGCGGACGCCGAGCATAGTGTCGCGGCTCGTCGTCTCGGGGCGGCGGATGCGCTGGACGAGGTGCCAGACGGCCTGGGCGCCGAGCAGTTCCTTGTCGGAGGCGATCGTGGTGAGGGGCGGGGAGGCGTGCGCGGCCATCGCCACGTCGTCGTATCCGATCACGCTGACGTCGGCGGGCACCCGCAGGCCCCGCTCCCGCAGCGCGTCGAGCGCACCGAACGCCGACAGGTCGTTGGCGCAGAACACGGCGGTGGGCGGCGTGGGCAGGTCGAGCAGCGCCGTCATCTGCTCGTACCCGGTCCGCGCGGTGAAGTCTCCGGGCCGCACGTACGCCGGGTCGGGGGCCAGGCCGTGCTCGGCGCAGGCCCGGCGATAGCCCGCCAGCCGCCGGGCGGCGGGCACGATGTGCGCTCCCGCCGTGATGATCGCCGGTGGCGGGCTGGTGTGACCGAGCCCGATGAGGTGGCGGGTGGCGAGGTATCCGCCGGTCTCGTCGTCGTGGCGCACGTAGTCCACCGGCAGGTCGATGACGGCGTGCTCCAGCAGGACGCAGCTCACGCCCGCGTCGAGGATCCTCGCCAGGTGGTCGCGGCTCGCGCCGACGTTCAGCACGAGCAGCCCGGCGACCTGGCCGCGCTCGACGCACAGCGGCAGCCGGTCCCCCTGCGGCTGGATCACCTCGTACGTCATCGAGAGGTCGAGCTCCGCGCACGCCTGCTGCGCGCCGTACACGACGGGGGCGTAGTAGAGGTTGCCGGGGGAGAACAGCTCGCTCACCCACGACACGAACCCGATCATGCCGGTTTCGGCCGGTCGGCGGGCCCGCGGGCGGTAGCCGAGTTCCTCGGCGGCCTGGCGGACCACCGAACCGGTGGAGGGCGAGACCCACGTCTTGCCGGCGAAGACCGCGGAGGCCGTGCCGATCGAGACGCCGGCTCGCTCGGCCACCTCCTTGAGGGTGGACCGTCGCGTCGTCCGCCGCATACGCCCTCCACGAGGGGGCCGATCTCAGTGTATGTCCTGAAATTTCAGTGAAATTTCGTCCTTCTCGCGACGTTAGGCCGTGGTCGCATCACCCGTCAAGGGGTCATATATCGGTCTTAATCGCTCATTGACCCCCGTGTGAGGGCGGCGTAGCTTCATGCGGGATGTCGTGGTTTCACTGAAATCAGAGGAGAGCGATCGTGGCTTCCGACAGCACCGGCGTGGCGATCGTCGGCTGCGGCAACATCGCGGCCCGGTACGCCGCCGACCTGGCCCGTTATCCGGAGATGCGCCTGGTCGGCGCCCAGGACGTGCTGCCGGAGCGGGCCGAGGCGCTGGCGGCCCCGCACGGCGGCCGGGTGTACGGCACGCTCGACGAGGTGCTCGCCGACGACGACGTGGACATCGTCGTGAACCTGACCGTCCACCGGGCGCACTACGAGGTGATCCGCCGCAGCCTGGAGGCCGGCAAGCACGTGCACAGCGAGAAGCCGCTGGCGCTGACCCATGAGGAGGCGGCCGGGCTCGTGGAGATCGCGGAGAGCCGCGGCCTGCGGCTGGGCTGCGCCCCGGCGACCTTCCTCGGCGAGGCCCAGCAGACCACGCTCAAGCTGCTCAGGGAGGGCCGCGTCGGACCGGTGCGGCTCGTCTTCGCCGAGGTCAACTGGGGCAGGATCGAGGCGTGGCACCCCGAGCCCGACGGCTTCTACGCCGTGGGGCCGCTGTTCGACGTCGGGGTCTACCCGCTCACGATCGTGACGACGGCACTCGGACCGGCCCGGCGGGTCACCGCGTTCTCCTCCGTCGTCTGGCCCCGCCGCACGCGCCTGGACGGCAGCGAGTTCACGATCAGCACGCCCGACTACGTGGTGGCCAACGTGGAGTTCGACGGCGGCGTCCTGCTCCGCCTGACCTGCTCCTTCTACGTGCCCAACGGCTCCACCCGGCAGCAGGGGGTGGAGTTCCACGGGGACGACGGCTCGCTGCTGCTGGAGAGCTGGCACGACTTCGACCCGTCCGTGGAGGTCCGTGCGCCGGGCCGCGACCCCGAGCCGGTGCCCCCGCTGAGGGAGCCGTGGAAGGGGGTGGAGTGGGGGAGGGCGGTGCGCGACCTCGCCGCGGCGATCCGGGAGGACCGCCCCCACCGGGCCACCGGCCGTCAGGCCGCCCACGTGGTGGAGATCCTCTGCGCCGCCAGGGAGTCGTACGAGACGGGCAAGCCGGTCGAGCTGACCTCGGACTTCACCCCGCCCGCGCCGATGGAGTGGGCCCTGTGACCACGTGACGAGCGCCCGCCCAGCGGGCGCCAAGCGCTGTCCAAGTGGCGGCCAATCGGCGACCGGCAGGCTCTTCCCAGACACGGAAACGACGACTGTCTGGGAGAAGACCATGTCGAGACTGACCAGGACGATCACCTGCCTGGCGGCGGCCGCCGCCGTCGCCGGCACGATCACCGCCGCCCCCGCCGCACACGCCGAACTCAAGCCGGGCGAGATGGCGGGGCTCTACCTCTACGACGACTCGTGGTACGAGGGAGAGCACCGCGTCTTCACGTACTCGAACGGCAGTATCGGGTTCTCCGACCGCGCGAGCTCGATCGTGAACAACACCTGGCTCGCCTGGGTCGTCTACGACGACAGGGACTTCAGGGACCGCCGCTACTGCATCCGCCCGTGGGAGAAGGTGGACGTCCTCGGCGCGCCGCAGTGGAAGTTCAACGACAAGATCTCGTCGGTCCAGCTGCTGAACAGCTACAACTGCAACGGGTATCCGACCTTCTCCTAGAGCCTGTATCAAAGCCTCTCGCGACCGGGAGATGCCGGGGCAGGATTGTTCTCGGACGAAAGGCCGGGCGATTCGTCAGCTGATGGTTCGGAGTCCGGGCCACATCGCGGTCCACGACGACTTCAGGCCGGTGCAGACTGAGACGGCCTTGCCCTGCTCCCCGTTCGGAACGCCCAGTCCGTTGTCGATCCGGGCCACGTCCCGGCAGCCGACGAAGAACCTGCTCCAGTCGGCGGGCCGCCAGTCGCCGACGTGGACGACGACGGTGCGTTGAGCCGGTGGCGGACCCCATGACCAGTACGAGTTGTGACCGGAGTAGATGGGGGGCAGTTCCGATCCGAGCAGGTCGAGTGCGCTCGCCTCGCTGTAGTCGTTGGTCAGGATCACCGCACGGGCGCGCTCGTCGGCGGGTAGGGCTGCCACCGCGCCCTTAACCGTGGAGACGAACGCCGGCCAGCCGATCTGGTTCGCGGTGTCATGCACCGTGGCCGGAAGGGTGCTAGCGGCATAGGTGGCAAGGGGCAGGACCGGCAGGGTCAGGTACGCGAGGAGCAGACCCGAGACCAAGGCGGCGGCGGTGAAGATTGTTCCCTTGATGCTGGCGTGGCCGCGTACGAGCCAGCGGTCGACGACGATCGAGCCCGCGGCCATGTACGCGGCCGCGGTGCCGATCGCGTAGTAGGGCTTGCCTCCGGTCGCGACGACGAGGACGAGCGCGATGGGGCCCGCGATGCCGATCGCCCGCCACGGGACCGCGTTCCTCGAACGCAGGAGCCAGACCGCTCCGGCGAGGCTCACGGTGAACAGGATCGGACCGGTGAAGAGCCAGAGCAGCGGCACGATCTGGGCGCGGTTGTCCGCAGCGTACCCGGCGATGCGCGAGGCCATGGTGAGCTGGGGCCAGCCGTTCATCGCCTGCCAGACGAGGTTCGGCGCCCAGAACAGAAGAGCGATCCCGATGGCCGCCCACGGCCACGGTGAACGGACGACGTCCCAGCGCCGGGCGGCGAGAAGGCCCAGCGCCAGCCCCGCGGCCAGGAACAGCAGGGTGTCCTTGTTCTGCAGCCCTATCCCGGCGGTCAGGCCTACCGCCAGCCACAGGCGCCGGTCGGCACCGGCGAGAAGCCGGACCGCCAGCCACAGGATGAGCGCCCAGGCAAGCAGGTCGAGACTTGTCGTGGTGTCCATGTGGCCAGCGGCGAGATAGCCGGAAACGGCGGCCGTGACGGCCGCCAGGAACTGCGCCCGCCGAGACCCGCCGAGGTCGCGTGAGATGAGCGCCACGAGGACGACGACGAGCGCCGCCTCCACGGCCGGCAGCACCCGGACCGCGGTCGGCGAGACGCCCAGCAGGCCCACCGAGGCGGCGGATAGCAACGGGGTCAGCGGCGGCTGGTCGACGTAGCCGAAGGCGGGATGCCGGCCCGCCACGACGAAGTACATCTCGTCGCCCAGGAAGCCGTAGGCGCCCGAGAACGCCAGCAGTAGAGCGACTACCAGACCAGTCATCAGGACCACCGGCCAGGGGGCGACGAAGGACCGGGTGCGCTGGGTGATGTCCGGCATCGTCACAGTGTGATCGCGCTACCGCCACGGCGCTAGAGCCTGTATCGAAGTCGGTCAGAGCCATTCGTTGATCGCGGCGATGATGATCGTGGCTTCGTAGCGGACGGCGAGTTTGTCGTACCTGGTGGCGACAGCGCGGTGGCGTTTGAGGCGGTTGATGCCGCACTTCACCGCGTGGCGCCGCTTGTACATCTCGGGGTCGAAGGCGGGAGGCCGCCCGCCCTTGGAGCCTTTGGCACGGCGGTTGGCGTCCTGGTCGGCCTTGCTGGGGATGGTGGCCTTGATCCCGCGCTGCCGCAGGTAGACGCGGTTGCGGAGGTGTAGGCCTTGTCGGCCAGGACACGGTCGGGGCGGGTGCGGGGCCGCCCCACGCCCAGGCGCGGCACCCGGATACCGCCGAGAACCGCGGTGAACTGCGGACTGTCACCGCGCTGCCCTGCGGTCAGCACGATCGACAGCAGCTTCTGCCCCTGCTCGCAGGCCAGATGCAGCTTGGTGGTCAGCCCGCCACGAGAACGCCCCAGCCCGTGATCGGCCGGCTCGGTGCCGCCCCTGCCGCCGGGCGGCTCAGCTTGAAGATCCCCCTTTTCCGCGCCCCGGCGGCGTGCTGATGCGCCCGGGCGATCGTGGAATCGACGCTGACGTCCCAGGTGATGCGCCCGGCCGCGTCCGCCAGCGCCTGCAACGTGGTCAGGATCTGCTGCCAGATGCCGTCTCGCTGATAGCGCCGAAACAGCGCATACACCGTTGACCAGGATCCGTAGCAGGCGGGCACATCCCGCCAGGGCGCGCCGGTCCGTACCCGCCAGCGGATCCCGTCGATCAACTGCCGCTTACTGAATCACGTTGTCGATCTACGACCTCTCCGACTCCCCGACGACACACCTCAAACCGGCCCACACCCCACCGCGGACTTCGATACAGGCGCTAGACCTGGTCGCGCGGCTCCCGGAGACGTACGGGGCCGGTCGTGCCGCGCAGGGAGATGGGCGGGGCGACGAGGAGATGACGGTGGGGGGTGGCGGGCTCGGCGATGCGCTGGATGAGCATCTCGACGGCGTGCGCGCCGAGCTCGTCGGCGGGCATGTCGGCGGCGGTGAGCGGCGGGTGCAGGCTCTCGGCCCACAGGCGCGCCGAGACGCCGGTGACGGAGAAGTCGCCGGGCACCGCCAGGCCCGCCCGCTCGATCGCGCGGTACATCCCGGGCATGGCGGCCTCGTTGATGGTCGCGATGGCGGTGAGACCGGGGTCCCCGGCGAGTAGCCGCTCGACGCAGGACTGCCCGGATCGGGCGTCGTCGGCGCAGCACACCTCCACGCCTTCCACCCCGCGTTCGGCCGCGGCGCGGGTGAAACCGGCCTGGGCCCGATGGGCGGGGCCGTATCCGGCGGCCACCAGCTCGGCGGACCGGTTCACCAGGGCGATCCGGCGGTGGCCGAGGTCGGCCAGGTGGTGCACGCATCCGGAGATCAGGGTCTCGTAGTCGACGTCCACCCAGGACATCTCGTCGGGGCGGCTCGTGTGGCCGATGCCGACGAACGGCAGCCTGCTCCGCCGCAGGCGGGCGACCCGGTCGTCCTCCAGCCGTATCTCCATCAGGATGACGCCGTCCACCCGCCTGCCGCTGACCACCCGTTCGAACGAACGGTCGTGCTCCCCGCCGGACGGCGACAGCAGGACGTCGAGGTCGGCGCGGGCGGCGGCGTCGACGACGCTGGCGACGAACCCGAGCTGCAGGTCTGTCAGACGCCGGCTGGCCGGGGGGACGACCAGGCCGATGGTCCGGGTCCTGCCCTCCTTGAGCGCCTTGGCGGTGGCGTTGGGCTGGTAGCCCAGCTCGTCGATGACCGCCTGGATGCGGCGGCGGGTCTCCTCGGCCACCGGGCGTTTGCCGCTCAGGGCGTAGGAGACGGTGCTGCGCGCCACGCCCGACCTTCTGGCGATCTCCCCGATGTTCACCGGCGCCCCCTTTGATCCCACCAACCGCTGATCCGACCGACCGCGTCCATCCTAGGTCGAACCGATGAGCCTGCCACTCGGCGGGTGGATTCGGCGGTATCCATTGACGTCGGCGATATGTAGGCCTATGTTCATGCGAACCGATTCGATATCCAACGAAACAGCCGCGTAACGCGCGTCAGCGGAGGTTACGATCATGAGATCAGCGGCACCGGGCCGGCACGTGGCCGGTCTGGCTATTGCGGCCCTTGCGGTCGCCTCCGGGCTCGCCGGATGCTCCTCGTCCGACGAGCCCGGCGACTCGACCGGTGCGGGCGCCCAGGCGTCCGGCAGCCAGGCCGCCGGCGGCGGGACGTACACGATCTGGGACCCCTACCCGCAGCACGACAAGAGCTCCGACTGGGTCAAGCTGCTGGAGACATGCGGCACCCAGGCGGGCGTCACGGTCGAGCGCACCGCGTACGACACCACCGACCTGACGAACAAGACGCTGCTCGCCGCGCAGCAGGGCAACGCGCCGGACGTGCTCATCGTCGACAACCCGGTGGTCTCCACGCTGGCCGAGGCCGGGGTCCTCACCAGCACCGAGGAGAACAAGCTCGACACCTCAACGATCGCGCCGAACCTGCTGGCGGCCGGGCAGAGCGGGGGCAAGACCTACGGCGTCCCCATCGGGGCCAACACCCTCGCGCTCTACTACAACAAGGGAGTGCTGAAGAAGGCCGGCGTGGACATCGGGTCGGTCAAGGACTGGGCGTCGCTGACCGCCGCCCTGGAGAAGGTCAAGGCCGCGGGCAAGAAGGGGATCACGTTCTCCGCGATCGGCACCGAGGAGGGCAGCTTCCAGTTCCTGCCCTGGTTCTGGGGCTCAGGCGCGCAGCTCACCAAGCTCGACTCACCCGAGGGCGTCTCGGCGGTCGCGCTGTGGACCGACTGGCTGAAGAAGGGGTACGCCCCCAACTCGGTGATCAACAACACCCAGACCACGAGCTGGCAGGAGTTCGCCGGCGGCGACTTCGCCTTCGCCGAGAACGGCACCTGGCAGCTCGCCAACGCCGAGAAGGCCGGGTTCGAGTACGGCATCATCCCCGTTCCCTCGAAGGACGGCGGCACCGCGCCCGCCCCGACCGGCGGTGAGTTCGTGAGCATCCCGGTGCAGCAGGACACCGCCCGCTACGCCGTCTCCCAGAAGCTGGTGGCCTGCCTGACCAGCACGGACAACTCCTTGAGCACGACGACGACCCTGTCGTACATCGCGCCCACCGATGAGGTGCAGGCCAAGCAGGTGGAGCAGAACGCGGGCCTGAAGGTGTGGGTGGACGCGGTCAAGGCGGCCAAGGGCCGCACCAGCGACGACCTCGGCACCAAGTATCCGAAGATCTCCGAGCCGATGTGGAACGCGGTGCAGGCCGCGCTGAGCGGTTCGAAGAGCCCGCAGCAGGCGATGGCCGACGCCCAGACCGCCGCGGCGAGCGCCACGCAGTAGCCGCGGGCCGCGGGGGTGATGGACAGGCCCCGGGGATCGGCGCCCCGGGGCCCCTTTCCGAGATCCTCTCGCGGCCTCCCGTCGGACGAAGGACAGCATGAATCACGTGACACAGGCGCCCGCGCCGCCCGCCGCCGCGCGCGCACCGGCCGGGGGGCGCGGCCGCCGGGCGATGGCGCGGCCCCCGTCCCGGCAGTGGGCGGCGTGGGCCTTCCTCGCTCCGGTCGTCGTCTACCTGGCGGTCTTCTACGCCTACCCGCTCTACCGCAACCTCGACCTGAGCCTGCGCGACTACACCGTGCGGTCGTTCGTACGGGGCGACGCGCCCTTCACCGGGACGGCCAACTACGCGAAGGTCGTGGCGGACCCGACGTTCGGGCCGGCGCTCTGGCACACGGTGGTGTTCACCGTGGTGTCGCTGGCCTTCCAGTTCACCATCGGGCTCGCCCTCGCGATGTTCTTCCACCGGAACTTCCGGTTGTCCGCGACGCTGCGGGCGCTGTTCCTGGTGCCGTGGCTGCTGCCGCTGATCGTGTCGTCCTCCACCTGGTCGTGGATGCTCAACAGCGACTCCGGCGTCGTCAACGCCGTCCTCGGCGCGTTCGGCGCGGCTCCGGTCCACTGGCTGACCTCGCCGGACTGGTCGCTGTGGTCGGTCGTCATCGCCAACATCTGGATCGGCATCCCGTTCAACCTGGTCGTGCTGTACTCCGGCCTGCAGGCCATCGACCCGGTGATCTACGAGGCGGCCGAACTGGACGGCGCGACGGGCGCGCAGCGGTTCTGGCGGGTGACGTTCCCGCTGCTGCGGCCGGTCTCGGCGATCACGCTGCTGCTCGGGCTGGTCTACACGCTCAAGGTGTTCGACATCATCTGGATCATGACCAGGGGCGGGCCGAGCGGGTCGTCCACCACGTTCGCGACCTGGTCGTACCGGCTGGGGTTCGGCAACCTGCTCCCGGCGTTCGGGCCCGGCGCCGCGGTCGGCAACCTGCTGATCGTCATGGCCCTGGTGTTCGGGCTGGTCTACATCCGTCTCCAGCGAAGGCAGGCCTTCTGATGAGGGGCTCCCGCAGCCCGGCGAAGACCGCGCTCGGGCTGGCGCTCACCGGCCTGATGCTGTTCCCGGTCTACTGGATGATCAACGTCTCCTTCACCCGCGACCGGGACATGCGCAAGTCGCCGCCGAACTGGTTCCCCGTCGACGGCACCCTGGAGGGCTACCGCGAGGTGCTCGACCGGCAGCTGCCGTACCTCGCGACCAGCCTGGTCGTGGGGCTCGGCACGGTGGCGCTGACCCTGCTGGTCGCGGCGCCCGCGGCGTACTCGCTGGCCAAGCTCCGCCCGCGTGGCGGCGGGGCGCTGACGTTCGCGCTGCTGATCGCGCAGATGATCCCCGGGATCATCATGGCGATGGGCTTCTACGCCATCTTCCTCAGCACCGGCCTGCTCAACACGCTCCCCGGGCTGATCGTGGCCGACTCCACGCTGGCGGTGCCGTTCGCGGTGCTGGTGCTGACGACGTTCATGTCCGGGATCCCGGAGGAGCTGCTGCAGGCCGCCCGGGTGGACGGCGCGGGAGCGACCCGCACGTTCTGGTCGGTCGTGCTCCCGGTCAGCCGGAACGCCGTCATCACGGTCTCGCTGTTCGCGTTCCTGTGGGCCTGGTCGGACTTCGTCTTCGCCAGCACCCTCGACCAGGGCGGCGACCACCAGCCCATCACGCTCGGCATCTACCACTACATCGGCAACAACAACCAGCAGTGGAACGCCATCATGGCCACCGCCGTGATCGCCTCGATCCCCGCCACCGTGCTCCTCGTCGTCGCCCAGCGCTACGTCGCCGCCGGAGTCACCGCCGGCGCGGTGAAGCACTGAACCGGCCCTCTTCGCCGGCAGCCGGCTCTCCTCAGGACAGAAGGGACATCGTCTTCATGACCGTCGCCGCAGGCCCGGTGTTCTCCCCGCAGGAGATCCCGTTCAGCTTCCGCGGATCCTGGTTCGGCTTCTCACCGGTGATCGGGGAGAAGAACTACGCGCGGGACGTCCATCTCGTGTCGCACCAGACCGGCATGCACCCGATCCTGCGGCTGGTGCCGGCCGTGGCGGGCGACCGCGCCGAGACCGTGGTCACCGCCGCGCCGCACCTGCTCACCTGGGCCTGCGACACCGGCCGGATCGACCTCGCGTACGAGAACCCCGACACCGTACGGCTGCGCGGGCACGGTCTCGGGCTGCACCTGCAGGCGGCCGACCCGGTCCTGACCCCGTTCAGCGGTCCGTACTTCTACCAGGATCCCTGCGACGGCTCGTGGGTCTTCACCGTCTACCAGACCGGGCGCCGTTACCGGATCACCCTGCTGGCCGGGCGGGCCGAGCCGGCGGGCGCGCAGGCGCTCGGCACGGCCGAGCGCGGCGTCGTGCTACCCGGCGACGATGAGCCGTGGGAGATCGCCGTCGAGGAGTACGAGACCGCCCGCGCCCCCTACGCCGCCGTGAGCGACTTCGACGAGGTGGTCGCGGCGGCCCGGGCCGACTTCGACGCGTTCGCCGAGGCGGTGGCGCCCTGGCGGAGCGACCGCACGCCCGCCGCCGAACTCGCGGCGTACGTCCTGTGGTCGGCGACGGTGCGCCCGGCCGGGTTCGTCACGCGCTCCGCCGTGCTGATGTCCAAGCACTGGATGGACAAGGTGTGGAGCTGGGACCACTGCTTCAACGCCATCGCCCTCGCCGACGGCCTGCCGGAGCTGGCGTGGGACCAGTTCCGGGTGCCCTTCGACCACCAGGACGCCACGGGCGCGCTGCCCGACTCCGTCACCCACTCCGAAATCCTCTACAACTTCGTCAAGCCGCCCATCCACGGCTGGGCGCTGCGCCGCCTGCCGGAGCGGGCGGAGCCGCTGGAGACGTACCGGCTGCTGGAGCGGTGGACCGGCTTCTGGCTGACGAAGCGGCGCGCGCCGGGCCGCCCGCTCGCGCACTACCAGCACGGCAACGACAGCGGCTGGGACAACGCCACCACCTTCGACCCCGAGCGCGTCGTCGAGACCGCCGACCTGGCCGCCTTCCTGGTCCTGCAGATGCGCGAGCTGGCCCGGCTCGCGGACCGGCTCGGCCGTACGGACGAGGCGGCGGCCTGGAGCCGGGAGGCCGACCGGATGCGCGAGGCGCTGCTCGCGGAGCTGTGGGACGGCGAGCGGTTCGTCGCCAGGGGCGCCCTGTCGGGACGCACCTGGTCCAGCTCCAGCCTGCTCGACCTGATGCCGATCGTGCTCGGCGACGAGCTGCCGGAACCCGTCCGCGCGGCGCTCGCCGCCGGTATCGAGACCCACCTGACCGAGTTCGGGCTCGCCACCGAGCCGCCCGCCTCCCCGCACTACCAGGACGACGGCTACTGGCGCGGCCCGATCTGGGCGCCCTCGACCGTGCTGATCGAGGACGGTCTGCGCCGCGCCGGGTACGCGGAGCAGGCCGACGAGATCAGCGCGCGTTTCCGGATGCTGTGCGAGAAGTCGGGGTTCGCGGAGAACTTCGACGCCCGCAGCGGCGCCGGTCTCCGCGACCGCGCCTACACCTGGACGGCCAGCGCCTATCTCATCCTCGCCGCCGCCTGCGAGCGCCGGGAGAGGGCGACGCCGGACACGCCCTGACGGCACGTCTCTCGTCGAAACGCTTCGACCTGCGGAGGCGCGGTCCAGGAGACGCCGGGCCCCCGCCCGGAGCACGGCCGGGCGGGGGAGCGGGGACCGGCCGGGCCCCGGCGGCGGACCGCCGGGGCGAGCGACCGGGCAGGGTCAGTTACGACTCCACTGCTGGTTGCTTCCGCCGTTGCAGGACCACACGATGACCTTCGTGCCGTTGGCGGTCCCGGCGCCGTTGGCGTCCAGGCACAGCCCGGACTGGACGCCGGTGACGGTGCCGTCGGCGTTGAGGTTCCACTGCTGGGAGGCTCCGCCGGAGCAGCCGTTGATGACGACCGCGGCGCCGTTGGTGGTGCCGGCTTCGAGGCACTTGCTGCCGTACACCTGGAGCTGCTTGCCGGAGGTGTAGGTCCACTGCTGGTTCGTGCCGCCGTTGCAGTCCCACAGCGCCACCTGGGTGCCGTTGGTCTGCGACTGGTTCGGCACGTCCACGCACCGGCCGCTCGCCAGGCCGCGCAGCAGGTTGCCGTTGCCGGTGCCGCCCTGGCCCGGCGTGATCGTGAGGTTGTCGAACTGCGCGGTCTCGGTCGTGCTGGTGCCCACGCCGATCTGGCCCGCGCCCCAGGTGCCGTCGGTGACCGAGCCCACCTGCGTCCCGTCGATGCTCGCGGTGATCGTGCTGCCGGAGAAGGTCAGGGCCAGGGTGTGCCAGCGGCCGGTGCCGAGCCCGGCGACGTTCCCACTGCGGACCGTCGTCATCGCGTTGTCGACGTTGTTGCGGATGATCTGCCAGGCGCCGCCGTCGGTCACCCGCAGGTAGTAGGCGTTGAGCCCTTCGGGACCGAAGGAGTGCTGGGCGCCGGCCCGGCCGATGACCTCGACGTAGCCGCTCTGCTCCAGCATCACCTCGGTGGAGACGGTGTAGTTGCTCCAGCCCAGGTCACCGAGCAGGGCGTACGGGTGGGAGCCGCCGGTCCACAGGATCGGCTGGCGCGGGGCCATCTGGCGCACGCACCGGCCGGACCGTCCGCCGCCGCAGCCCACGACCTCGAACGAGCCCTGCATGTCCATGAGGTACTTCGCCTCCCGGCCCACGGCGTAGGAGTCGAAGGTGTCGGAGTACGGCAGGGCCATCGACCCCCGGGCCGGGCTGGTCGCGGTGCCCTTGCCCTGTCCGGTCGTGGTGGTGATCGAGTACACGTACCCCGGCTGGACGGTCAGGGAGTAGTTGCCGCCGGACGGGGTGAGGTCGCCGGTGTGGACGAAGTAGTCGGCGGAGTTGCCGGAGTTGAGGTTGGTCGCCCACACGTGCACCTGGCCGGTGGACAGGCCGCCGGTGACGCTGAAGTTCAGCGTCTGGGCGGAGGCGGCGTCCATCGTCTCGATGATCGTGCTGTAGTCGGTGTTGTTCGTCGACTTCAGCGACACGTAGCTGCCGTTGTTGCGATTGCCGCCGATGTAGCCGCTGGAGGAGTCGAGATACTTCCAGCCGGGGGCGGTGAACTGGGTGGTCTGCGCCATCGCCCAGGCGTTCTTGCCGACGGCGTAGTAACCGGACCAGGGCTGCGGCGCCACCGCCACGCCCATCGTGGCGAAGGGCAGGTTCGGGGTGATCGCGGCGATCACCGGCCAGTTGATGTACGCGGTCATCTTGCCGTCGATGTAGTCGCGGTTGATGCCGCGGGCCAGCGCCTTGGCCCCGTCATTGTAGTCGTCGGAGCCGTTCTCGCTGGCCCACAGCGCCTTGCCGGAGTTGATCGCGTTGGTGGAACTGGGACAGTTCTGCTGGGCGCCGCGGTAGCCGCAGACGTAGTGCGATCCGTACACGTCGACCGCGTTGCGGAAGGCGCTGTTGTTCACCGCGTCGTCGGCCATGCCCCAGCCGAAGTTGTCATCGGCGATGATCTTCACGTTGCTGTAGCCGCGGGAGTCCAGGGCCGAGTTGAGGTTGATGTACCAGTTCGTGTCGCGGCCCTTCTCGTTCCAGCCGCCCAGGTAGTCGATGGTCAGCCCGTGACTGTTCTTCGCGCAGCCCAGCCAGTCGACCAGGTAGTTGATCGTGTCCTGCGACCAGAAGTTGCCGTTGCCGAGCCAGCCGGGGGCGCCCCAGGCGAGGCCCACCAGCTTGATGTTGGGGTTGCGGGCCTTGGCCTGCTCCATCAGCCACCACTCGTAGCCGCGGTTGCAGTCGATGTCGCCGGAGGTGTGCCGGTGGCTCGGCTCGGCGCCGTCGGTGGAGTTGGTGTCACCGCCGATCTCGACCTTGAGGATCTGCATCGAGGCGCCGTACCCGGGTTTGAACAGGTAGTCGAGGATCTGGCTGCGCTGCGGCTCGGGGTAGTCGACGAGCAGGCGGCTGTTGCCCCCGCCACCGCTGATCGCGCCGACGCCGTCGAACGTGCGGCCGCCGGAACCGCCGTTGATCGTGATCCCGACGGCCGCGTGTGCCGGGGCGACGGCCACCAGGGACATCGCGACCGCCAGGAGCGCGACGACGACGCTCATGACGCCGCGCACCGGATTCTCTTTTCGCCGGCTCATTAGGTGGTCCTTCCTCATTGGCTCGCAATGTTAGCGTTAACAATGACTGCCATGGGGCAGTCGACGCTTGCGGCCACCGCGGGGAGGTCCGGGAGGCTCCCGGGCCCGGCGTGATGGTCGGACCGCGAGGCGGGGCCCGGAGAGGGCCGGCCTCGGAGGTCTGGGTACCAGTTATCAGCGGAACATAACGGTCCGTCAAGCCCCAAGTTTCACACTCGTCATCGGACCCTTGACCCGCTGCTCGCCCGGCCGCGTCCCGGTTCGTCGCGGATGAATGTTTCATACTGATCGGCTCCGGCGGAGGCCTGACCAGCCCCAGGGGGAGCGCATGGGCGGTGTCCGGAGGCCGGGAGAAGCACCGGAAAGGCCCGAGTGCGGGCTCTTGACGGCCCTCCCGGTGCCGGATCCCTTCGGCCACTACATTCGCACGAAAGCAGTGGTCGGATGTCCAGACCTCTGGCGGACACTGGTACTGGCCGGGGGCGTGGTGACCGCCGTCGGGACCGCGGCCGAGGCCTCCACCAGCCGGTTCGGCGGGATCGACCGGATGGGGCGACTGCCCGCCCAGGCGGCGCGGGCGGTGCTGAAACGGGTGACCCTGCTGCGGTACGCCTGGGGTGTGGGCGACGGGGCGGCGCCGATGTGTGGATCCGCAACGCGAGCACCGGCCTGTACGCCGGCAGCGCCGGCCGGCAGTGGAAGATCGTCGCGGCGGGCCGACCGTGAACCCCTCGCCGGTGAAACTTTCACGCGGCGCTCTCCGGGCGAGGCGATCTTCGCTCCATAAGGGCAGGTGGTGTCGCGCGGGCGGCGGGACCGCCCGTGCCGTCTACTTGACGGGCTCCGGACACGTGGTATTTGCTCTGCCTCACACCACCACCGTCACGACGAGTTGCCAGGACGAAGAGTCGGACTCCGCGACTCAGTCGTGCGACGCACCGGAGCGCCTATGGAGCAACCCCGTGCCGACCGGTCTGCCCTGAACCGCGTCGCCCGTATCCGCCCCGCTCACCCAGACCTGCCCGTGCTGACCGCCGGGCCGGGCCGGTCGGCCGGGGAGAAGAGGCGATGCTGGATCTCTCTGCGGTAGTCGTCCAGGGTGTTGTCGATGTGCGTGGCGGCGGCGTGGGCCGCGGCCGCCGGATCTCCGGCGCAGATGGCCTGGTAGATGGCGTCGTGCTCCTCGACGGCCTTGGCGGTGTGCCCGCCGACCGAGCCGCGCAGCCCGATCATGTTGGACTGGACCTGCAGCCGCCGCGCCTCGCGTACGGCGATCTGGAGGAACATGTTGTGCGAGGCCGTGGCGATGGCGGTGTGGAAGGCGTCGTCGCCCTCGTTGAACAGGTCCTCGCGTCCGGTCTCGAAGCCGTGGCGGCACACGGCGGCGGCCTCCTCGACGGCTCTGAGCTCGGCGGGGGTGGCGCGGCGGGCGGCGAGCCGGCTGGTCTCCATCTCCTGGGCGCGCCGGAACTCGAACAGCATGTAGACGTGGTCGAGGTCGGTGGGGAGGAAGAACGACGCCAGCCGCCCGGCCCCGAGCATGCCCTCGTCGTCGGCGACGTACAGGCCCCGGCCCTTCTGGGCGCGCACCCGGCCGAGCGCCGACAGGATCTTCACCGCCTCGCGCACGACGGTACGGCTGGTGCCCAGCTGTCCGGCCAGGTCGTTCTCCGTCGGCATGCGGTCACCCGGACGCAGGCCAAGCCGGGCGATCAACTCCAGCACCTGCTCCGCGGCCACCTCGTAGCCCGGCCGGTATCCGCCCTCGCGCGGGGTGTCGGTCACGGCGCTCCCTCCTTGTGATGGCTGGTAGAAGCATGACTCATTTCCTCGGGCGGGACACGCGGAGGGTTGGCGGGCGCGCGCGTTGAGTGCGGCGAAGCGGGAATCGGCGAGCACAGAAGTGGTGCCGGCGACGCCGCAGGAGTGAGACATTCATCCGAGCACTGCGGCACGGCGGGATGGGCCGGTTCTCCTCCCGAAACCGGACGGCCCGCACCGCGTCGGCGGCCGATCACACGACCGGGCGCGCGGGCGCGCGCCCGGTCAACTCCGCCGGCGGACAGGCCCGCCCCGCCATACCTACCGTGATGTCTGCCGCGGTGGTCGCCGTGCTGTTCGCCGTGATGGCGGCGGGCCGAAGAGGGCCGCCCCGACCGGGCGCACATGACCGGCGCACATGACCGCGGTGTCCGCACGCCGTCTTCCCGTGTGTCGCGACAGGCTTCCCGTGTGTCGCGACAGGCCCGCTGACCGGCGGGGGACCGGCGCGAGGTCACCCCGCCGCGCGTGCCGAGGCCGCATGGGCGGCCGGAAACCGGAGCAGACCGCGGCTCAACGGGCCCGGCTCAGTGGGCTCGGCTCAGTGGGCTCGGCTCAGTGGGCCTGGCTCAGTGGGCTCGGCTCAGTGGGCCCGGCTCAGCGGGACTGGGCGGGCACGACGATGGCGGCCAGCAGCAGGCCGTTGGTGGCGACCCAGCGCCCGGAGAAGCCGGTGAGCTGCGCCCCCGAGACGTACGGTCCCTTCACCTTCAGCGCGGCGGTGAAGCGGCCGTTGTCGGGGTCGATGGTCACCATCGCGTCCTCGAAGTCGAGCCAGCGCTTCGTCAGCGGGAACCACGCCTTGTAGACCGCTTCCTTGGCCGAGAACAGCAGCCTGTCCCACGCGACTCCGGGATGCTTGCGGGCCAGTTTCTGCAGGGCCAGGCGTTCCTCGGGCAGGGAGATCGCCTCGAGCACGCCGTTCGTCAGGGCGTCGTCGGGTTCGGCGTCGATGCCGAGGGTGACGACCTCGCCGCGAGGCGCGAGGACGGCCCCCCGGTAGCCGGCGCAGTGCGTGATGCTGCCGACCAGGCCCGCCGGCCACTTGGGCTCGCCCTGATCACCCCGCAGGATGGGCTGCTCGGGGACGCCGAGCAGTTTCATCGCCCGGCGCGCGCAGATGCGCGCGGTGGTGAATTCGTTGCGGCGCTTGTCCACGGATCGGCTCACGGCCTTCTCCTCCGCCGCGAAGAGCATCCCGTCGTGGGCGTCGTGAAAGGTGTCGACCGCCACCACTCCGGGCGGCAGGATGCTCCTGATCGCCGCAGGTTCGTTCATGGTGCCAGTTAAGCGGGCCGGCGCCGCGGGAGAAAGTGTCGGAGGCCGATCTCGGGGCAGAGCGGGCGCATCTGCAGGGTCCGGCAGGGGTGATCCCGGTAGGGGTTGTCCGTCCGCCTGATCGTCGCCATCGTTGCCGCCGTGGGCTCCCCGCGGGCCGTCGGAGACCGAATAACGGTCGGTGTTAGGGGTCGGCAGGGGATGTGCGCGGCGATGGCATGATGTGAAACTCAAATCGTGACAATGCAAGTGGAATCACTTATAGACGCAGGCGCCTTTCGCCAGGCGATGGCGGAACTCGTGGCACCGCTCACAATCGTCACGACAGTGGACGAGAATGGGCGTCGCTGGGGTTTCACTGCCAGTTCCGTCACTTCCGGGTCCCTTGAGCCGCCGCTGCTGCTGGTCGGTGTGGACCGCCGATCGAGTTGCCACGAGGCCATCACCTCCTGCCGGGAGTTCGTGGTGAACGTCCTCGGCGAGCAGCACCGCGACCTCGCGAGGACCTTCGCCACCCACGGCGTCGACCGCTTCGCGGGCGGCGAGCTGGGCTTCTGGCCCGACTCCGACCTGCCCTGCCTGCTGGACGCGAAGGCGGCCTTCCGCTGCGTGTCGAGCGGCACCCTCGCGGTGGGGGACCACGACCTGCTGGTCGGGTCGATGGTCGCGACGCGACTGAACGTCGGCGGCACGCCGCTGCTGTGGTACCAGCGTGACTTCGCCCTGCCGGCCAGGGAGGCCGGCGTGGTTCGCGAGCCGGTGTGAGTCACCGGCCTTCCGTCCCCACACCCGGCGCCGAATCCGTCACCAGGCACCTCACCCGGGACGTCACCAGGCGCCTCACCTAGGACGTCACCAGGCACGTGATGCGGCTCGGCATCAGGTACGTCACCGGGCTCGGCGCCACCGTGGCGTGACCCGCGCGCCGTGACCCGTACCATGACCCGCGCCGTGACCCGCCCGGCCACGGCCGCCGGGGCGGCCGGCATCCCGGCGTCCTGAACGACGGCCGCGCGCACCGCCACCACGCTCGCGCCGGCCGAACGCGAGAACCGGCCGCACACACGACGGTCCCGCATGCGAGGGCCGCGTGGAGCGGCATGCGGACGAGAGCCGCGCGGATGAGGATCACGCCCGCGACGGGACCCCGCGCGAGTCGCGCATGCGCCGCGCGCGAGCACCGCGGCGCACGGACCGCGGCGTACAGACCGCGGCGTACAGACCGCGGCGCACGGACC
Organism: Microbispora sp. H10885; assembly: GCF_014161415.1. Lineage (NCBI taxonomy): Bacteria > Bacillati > Actinomycetota > Actinomycetes > Streptosporangiales > Streptosporangiaceae > Microbispora > Microbispora sp. H10885. Next base: position 546,307 of record NZ_JABBWY010000003.1, read on the forward strand.
GCGGCGCACGGACCGCGACGTACGGACCGCGACGTACAGACTGCGGCGTACGGACCGCGGCGTACGGACCGCGGCGCGACGGCCCCGCGGAGAAGAGCGCCCCGGTTGGGGTGCCCCGGGGGTGGCGTCCCGGGGGTGGCGCTCCGGCCGGTCGCCCCGCGTGTGAGCCGGCGGCTCACGGAGCTGCCCGGCCGCCTTCGCCCGGCGTCAGGCGCGAGGCGACAAGCGGCCGGCGATGAATATCGCGTACGCGCCCACTATTAGCCCCATTTGCGGGCGATTTCACCCTGTTGCCACTCAGGGCGTTTCCCCTTGAAAAGGGCAATAGACCCCTATCCCTGCTAAGCCAATGATAGGGGGCGAATCCTCTGGCGGTTCGGGGTTGCATCCCGATTCAATGAATCAGCAAATGAGCGTTCGCCGCCGTGGTCGACGGCCAGCTCACCCGAAGAACCCTGATGAGTGAAGAGGTACCTCATGCTGAGCCTTACGGAGTCAGCCACCATCACCGGCGACATCGCCTCAGTCTGGGAGACCGTGTCGGACCCGGCCTCGTGGGCGAGCTGGGACCCGCACGTCGACGTGTCGCGCTTCGAGGGCGACTTCGTGCCGGGCGCGGAGGGCTGGACCAAGCCGCGCGGCGCCCCCGGAGGCCCGTTCAAGGTCGTCGCGGTGATCCCCGGCAAGGAGTACTCGACCGAGTCGCCGATGCCCGGCGGGGCCATGGCGATCACCAACACCTATGAGCAGATCGGCGCCGGTCAGGTCAAGGTGACCCGCCGGGTCCAGCTGACCGGCTGGTTCACGCCGGTCTTCAAGCTGTTCTGGGCCAAGGGCATGGCACGCGACATGCACCACACCTTCGCGGCGCTGGAGCAGGAGGCCCAGCGCCGAGCGGCGAGCGTCTGAAACCGGGGAGTGCGACGATGACCCACGCGGCGATCATCGGCGGTGGGATGGCCGGGATGCTGGCGGCGACTGCGATCGCCCGCCACGTCGACCGGGTCACCATCATCGAGAGCGACACGTTTCCCACCTCGCCCGCCCAGCGGCGCGGGCTTCCCCAGGGCCACCACAACCACATGCTGTTCGGCGGCGGGGCGATGGCGCTGGACACGCTGCTGCCCAAGACGACCGACCTGCTCTACGCGCACGGGGCGCATCACCTGCGGATCGGCGAGCGGATGGCGATGCTGTCCCCGCAGGGCTGGAGCCGGCGCTTCGACGGCGACCCCTTCGTCGTCACCTGCAGCCGCCCGCTGCTCGACCACGTCATACGCCGCCAGGCGCTCAGCTATCACCGGATCACCCTCATCCAGTCGGCCAAGGTCGTCGGGCTGACCGGTGACGCCTCCCGGGTCACCGGCGTACGCGTCGAGCGTGACGGCGGGCCGGCGGAGACGATCGAGGCGGACCTCGTCGTCGACGCGGCCGGCCGCCGTTCCGACTCGCCCCGCTGGCTCACCGACCTGGGCCTGCCCGAGGTCGCCGAGGACACGCTGGACGCCGGCTTCGCGTACGCGGGACGGTCGTTCCTGGCGCCGCCGTCCGCCGGTGACGACTTCCCGGGCATCCTGATCCAGGCCGACAACAGCACCGGAGAGCCGGGCCGCGGCGCCGCGCTGCTCCCCAACGAGGACGGCCGCTGGATCGTCGCGCTGATCGGCACCAGGGGCGCGCACCCGCCCACCGACGAGGAGGGCTGGCTCGAGTTCGCCCGCGGCATGCGGAGCCCGATCATCGCGGACCTGCTCGCGGGCGCGACGCCGCTCGGCGAGATCCGGGCCTACCGCGGCCTGGCCAACCGGCGCAGGCACTTCGAGCGGATCGTCCCGGAGGGCTTCGTCGTGCTCGGCGACGCGGCGATGACACTCAACCCCAACTACGCCACCGGGATGTCGATCTCGGCCTTCGGCGCGCTCGCGCTGCGGGAGGAAGTGGAGCGTACGGGGTTCACCGACGGCCTGGCCCGGCGGGCGCAGCAGCGTATCGCGAAGGCCGGCGAGCCCTGGTGGGAGGTCGCGATCGGCCAGGACCGGTGGTTCCCCAACGTGCGCACCAACCTGACCCTCCGCGGCGGCCCATCGCAGCTCAAGATGGCCGCCCGCTGGGGCCGCGTGGTCACCGAGCACCCCGCCATGGCCCGTGCGACCTACAGCGCGGCGTCCTTGGTGATCACCCCCAAGAAGATGATGACGTTGCCGCTGCTGGTGGCGATGATGCGTGGACCGAAGCTGCCGCCGCTGACCGCCGACGAGGCGATCGCGCAGTATCCCGGCTTCTCCGGCGTCCTCGACGCCGCGCCCGCTGATTCGGCCGTCTCCCAGACCACGGCATAGGGACCTCGCGGAGAAGAAATGGGCAACGAGGAGAGGCTGCTCGAATACCTCAGGCGGACCACCGCCGACCTGCGGGAGGCCAAGAGACGGCTCGCCGAGCTGGAACACCGGTCCTCCGGCGAACCCATCGCGATCGTCGGGATGGCGTGCCGCTACCCGCACGGGGTGTCCTCGCCGGAGGACCTGTGGAACCTGGTCGTCGACGAGGTCGACGCGACGTCGGCGTTCCCCGCCGACCGCGGCTGGCCGGAGGACCTGTACGACCCGGAACCCGGCAAACCCGGCAAGGCGTACACCCGTGAGGGTGCGTTCCTGTACGACGCGGGGGACTTCGACGCGGCCTTCTTCGGCATCTCGCCCCGTGAGGCCCTGGCGATGGACCCCCAGCAGCGACTGCTGCTGGAGACCACCTGGGAGGCGTTCGAACGCGCCGGCATCGACCCGGGCACGCTGAAGGGCAGCGCCACGGGCGTGTTCACCGGGATGATGTACCACGACTACGCCGACGCGCAGGGCACCGGTTCCGTCGCCTCGGGCCGGGTGTCCTACATCTTCGGCTTCGAGGGCCCCTGTGTGACGGTGGACACGGCCTGCTCCTCGTCCCTCGTGGCGGTGCACCTCGCCGCGCAGTCCCTGCGCGCGGGGGAGAGCACGCTGGCCCTCGCCTCCGGCGTGTGCCTGATGGCGAGCCCGGACGCCTTTGTCGAGTTCAGCAAGCAGCGGGCGCTCTCCCCGGACGGCCGGTGCCGGTCGTACGCGGCGGCCGCGGACGGGACCGGCTGGGGCGAGGGCTGCGGCGTGCTGCTGCTGGAGCGGCTGTCGGACGCGCGTGCGAACGGCCACCCCGTGCTGGCCGTGCTGCGCGCGACGGCGACGAACCAGGACGGCGCGAGCAGCGGGCTGACCGCGCCCAACGGGCCGTCGCAGCAGCGGCTCATCCGCCGCGCGCTGGAGCACGCCGGGCTGTCGCCGGCGGACGTGGACGTGGTCGAGGGGCACGGCACCGGCACCAAGCTCGGCGACCCCATCGAGGCCCAGGCGATCATCGCGACGTACGGCCAGAACCGCCCGGACGACCGGCCGCTGTGGCTGGGCTCCCTCAAGTCGAACCTGGGGCACACCCAGTCGGCGGCCGGTGTGGGCGGGGTCATCAAGATGGTGCAGGCGATCCGGCACGGGCTGCTGCCCAGGACCCTGCACGTAGACGCGCCGACGCCCAACGTGGACTGGTCGGCGGGCAACGTCCGGCTGCTGACCGAGGCGACGCCCTGGCCCGAGGTCGACCGGCCGCGGCGTGCCGCGGTGTCGTCGTTCGGCGTCAGCGGCACCAACGCCCATGTGATCATCGAACAGGCGGCCGACTCCCCGGCCGCTTCCCATAGCGAGACCCCGGGAGAGGCCACGGGCGAGACCCCGTCGGACTCCCCGGCGGAGGCCGGCGCGTCCCCGGTGACGTCGTGGATCCTGTCGGCCAAGAGCCCGGAGGCGCTGCGCGCCCAGGCCGGGCAGCTCCGGTCCCACCTGGACGTCCGCCCGGAGCTGGAGGCGGCCGACGTCGCGTACTCGCTCGCGACGGCCCGCGCCCGCTTCGAGCACCGGGCCGTCGTCCTCGGCGGCGACCGGGACGAACTGGTCGCGGGGCTGGCGGCGCTCGCCACCGGCCAGAACGACGCCAAGGTCGTCACCAGTGTCGCCCCGGTGACGCGCCGTCCCGTCTTCGTCTTCCCGGGTCAGGGGTCGCAGTGGGCGGGGATGGCGGCGGACCTGATCGACCAGGCGCCCGCGTTCGCCGACCGGATGGCGGCCTGCGCGCGGGCGCTGGAGCCGTTCGTCGACTGGGACCTGTTCGCCGTGCTGCGGCGCGAGCCCGGGGCGCCGGGCTTCGACCGGGTGGACGTCGTGCAGCCCGTGCTGTGGGCCGTCATGGTGTCGCTGGCCGAGCTGTGGCGGGCCAACGGGGTGGTCCCGGAGGCCGTCGTCGGCCACTCGCAGGGCGAGATCGCCGCGGCCGTCGTGGCGGGCGCGCTGTCCCTGGAGGACGGCGCGCGGGTGGTCGCCCTGCGCAGCCGGCTGATCGGCGAGCAACTCGCCGGACAGGGCGGCATGATGTCCGTCCCGCTCGGCGCGGAGGCTGCCACCGCCCGCATCGAGCGCTGGGGCGGCCGGCTGTGCCTGGCCGCGGTCAACGGCCCCGGCTCCGTGGTGGTCTGCGGAGACCCCGAGGCGCTGGCCGAACTGTTCGCCGAACTGACCGGCGAGGGCCTTCGGGCCAAGAACATCCCGGTCGACTACGCGTCCCACTCCCAGTACGTCGAGGCCATCCGCGAGAGCCTCATCGAGATCCTCGCCCCGGTGACCCCCCGGCCCGCGTCCGTCGCGTTCTACTCCACGGTGACCGGCGACCTCGCCGACACCACCGCCTTCGGCGCGGAGTACTGGTACACCAACCTCCGCGAGACCGTACGGTTCGACGAGGCCACCCGGGCGCTGTTGCGGGACGGATTCGACCTCTGGGTCGAGTGCAGCCCGCACCCCGTGCTGCGGCACGGCGTGGAGGCGACCTTCGAGGCCGAGGAGGCCGACGCCGCGGTGGTCGGGTCGCTGCTCCGCGACCAGGGCGACCTCACCCGGTTCCTGACCTCCCTCGCGAACGCGCACGTCTGCGGGGCGAAGGTCGACTGGACCGCCGGACGGCCCGCCGCGCGCGTGGTCGACCTGCCGACGTACGCCTTCCAGCGCGAGCGCTACTGGCAGAACCCCGAGTCGGCCGTCGAGGTGACCGCGCTGGGCCAGGAGCCGATCGAGCACCCGCTGCTGCGCGCCGCCGTCACCCTCGCCGACGGCGACGGGCACCTGTTCACCGGCCGCGTCTCGCTGCGGACCCACCCCTGGCTGGCCGACCACGACGCGCTCGGCACGGTGCTCATGCCCGGCACCGGCTTCGTCGACCTGGCGCTGATCGCGGGTCAGCAGGCCGGCTGCCCGGTGCTCGAAGAGCTGACCATCCAGGCGCCGCTGATCCTGGCGGACGACGAGAACGTGCTGGTGCAGGTCGTCGTCGGGCCCGCCGACGAGTCCGGCGCCCGCCCGGTCGCCGTGCACTCGCGCCGGGACGACGACCCCGACGGGCCGTGGACGTGTCACGCGTCCGGCGCGCTGCGGGACCGCGCCGCGACACCGTCCGACGCCGGTCTGGCGACCTGGCCGCCGCGCGACGCGACCGCGATCGCGCTCGACGGCGCGTACGACCGGCTCCTTGAGCGCGGGTACGCCTACGGCCCGGTGTTCCAGGGCCTGCGGGCGGCCTGGCGGCGAGGCGACGAGCTGTTCGCCGAGGTGAGGCTCCCCGAGGAGGCCCACGGCGACGCCGAGCGGTTCGCGGTGCACCCGGCCGCCCTGGACGCCGCTCTCCACACGGCCCTGGTGACCGGGTCGGGCGACACCGTCCTGCCGTTCGCCTGGACCGACGTCACGCTGCACGCGGTCGGCGCCACCGAACTGCGGGTGCGGCTCACTCCGGAGGGGCCGGACGCGGTGCGGCTGGAGGCCGCCGACGCCGCGGGCCGTCCGGTGCTGACCGTGGCGGGGCTGGTCAGCCGGCCGGTCTCCGCCGAGCAACTGGCCCCGGCGGCGGAGACGAAGGCGCTCTCGCCGTACCGGATCGTCTGGCGGCCGGTCTCCGCGCCCGCGGAGGGCCCGGCGGAAAGCACCGAGGTCGCCGTCTATCACTGCCCCGTCCCGGCCGGCGATGCCGTGCCGGGCGAGGTGCGGGAGATCGTCCAGCAGGTGCTCGGCGCGCTGCGCGACCGGCTCGCCGACGAGCGGGCCGCGACCGGCCCGCTGGTGCTGGTCACCCGGGGGGCCGTCGCCGTGGACGGCGGCCCGGTCGAGCTGACCCAGGCGCCCGTGTGGGGCCTGGTCCGGGCGGCCCAGGCGGAGAACCCCGGCGCGTTCGTGCTGGTCGACGCCGACGAATCCGATGTCACCCCGGAGACGCTGGCCCGCGCCGCCGCCACGGGCGAGCCCGAGCTCGCGCTGCGCGGCGGCGAACTCCTCGTGCCACGCCTGGCGGTCGTCCCCGGTGCCTCGCTTGCCCCGGCCGGCGCTGTGCAGGACGGCGCGGCGCTCGACGCTGCGGTGCCCGGCGGTGCCGCGTCCGGCGGTCGGGTGCTCGACCCGGACGGCACGGTGCTGATCACGGGTGGCACCGGTGGCCTGGGCGGGCGCGTCGCGCGGCACCTGGTCACCGCGTACGGCGTGCGCCGCCTGGTGCTGACCAGCCGCCGGGGCGTCGCCGCGCCCGGTGCCGCGGAGCTTCTCGAGGAGCTGACCGGCCTGGGAGCGGACGTCACCATCGCGGCCTGCGACGTCGCCGACAAGGCCGCGCTCGCCGCCGTCATCGACGCGATCCCGGCCGGGCACCCGCTCACCGGCGTCGTGCACACCGCGGGCGTGCTCGCCGACGGGGTGCTCGCCACCCTCACGCCGGACGACTTCGAAGCCGTGCTGCGGCCCAAGGCGGACGCCGCCTGGCACCTGCACGAGCTGACCGAGCACCTCGACCTGGCCGTCTTCGCCCTGTTCTCCTCGGTCGCCGGCACCATCGGCGCCGCCGGACAGGCCAACTACGCCACGGCGAACGCGTTCCTCGACGCGCTCGCCGCCCACCGGCGGGCCTCGGGCCTGCCCGCGACCTCGATGGCCTGGGGCCCGTGGACCGGCGTCGGCATGGCCGACGCGCTCGACGACCAGCACGCGCGGAGACTGCGCCGCGACGGGCTTCCGCCGCTCACTCCCGAGCAGGGCCTGATCCTTTTCGACGCCGCGCTCGCCGCCGGGGACGCCCACCTCGCCCTGGTCCGCCTGGACCCGGCCGGGCTCCGCGCCCAGGCGTCCGCCGACGCGCTCCCCACCGTGCTCGGCGACCTGGTACGGCGGCCGCCGCGCCGGGCCGCGCGCGACTCGGGAACGGCCGACGGCTCGCTCGCCGACCGGCTGGCCGGTCTCGGGCCCGACGAGGTCACCCGTACGCTGCTCGACCTGGTGCGGACCTGCGTCGCGGACGTGCTCCGGCACTCGTCGGCCGACGCGATCGAGCCGGACCGGGCCTTCAAGGAGCTGGGCTTCGACTCGCTGACGGCGCTGGAGATGCGCAACCGGCTCAACGCGGCCACCGGCCTCCGGCTCCCCGCCACGATGATCTTCGACTATCCGACGAGCCGCGCCGCGGCGAACCGCCTGGCCGAGCTGCTCGCCCCGGCGGCCACGTCCGCCCCCGTCCCGGTGCCCGCGTCGGCGGCCACGCCGGGAGCGGACGAGCCGATCGCGATCATCGGCATGGCCTGCCGGTACCCGGGCGGGGTGGCCTCGCCCGAGGACCTGTGGCGGCTGGTCGCCGACGGCGTGGACGCGATCTCCGAGTTCCCCGCCGACCGCGGCTGGGACGTCGACGCGCTGTACGACCCCGAGCGCGGCGCGCCGGGCAAGGTGTACGCGCGGGGCGGCGGCTTCCTGTACGAGGGAGCCGAGTTCGACGCCGGGTTCTTCGGAATCTCGCCGAACGAGGCGCTGACGATGGACCCGCAGCAGCGGTTGCTGTTGGAGACCTCCTGGGAGGCGATCGAGCGGGCCGGCATCGACCCGGATACGCTGCGGGGCTCGGCGACCGGGGTGTTCGCCGGGATGATGTACCACGACTACGCCGCGAACAGCAGCACCGGGTCGATCGCCTCGGGCCGGGTGTCGTACGTGTTCGGGTTCGAGGGCCCGTCGGTCACGATCGACACCGCGTGCTCGTCCTCGCTGGTGGCGCTGCACCTGGCGGTCCAGTCGGTGCGGTCGGGGGAGTGCTCCCTCGCCCTGGCCGGCGGGGTGACGCTGATGGCCACGCCGGAGATGCTGGTCGACTTCAGCGAGCAGCAGGGCCTGTCGCCGGACGGCCGCTGCCGCGCGTACGGCGCGGGCGCGGACGGCACCTCACTCGGTGAAGGCGTCGGCGTGCTGCTGGTGGAGCGGTTGTCGGACGCCCGTCGGCTCGGGCACCGGGTGCTCGCGGTGGTGCGGGGCTCGGCGGTGAACCAGGACGGTGCGTCGAACGGTCTGACCGCGCCGAACGGTCCGTCGCAGGAGCGGGTGATCCGCCAGGCCCTGGCCAACGCCAGGTTGTCGGTGCAGGACGTCGATGCGGTCGAGGGTCACGGCACCGGGACGACGCTGGGTGACCCGATCGAGGCGCAGGCGGTTTTGGCGACCTATGGTCAGGACCGTCCGGAGGAGCGGCCGCTGTGGCTGGGGTCGCTGAAGTCGAACATCGGCCACGCCCAGGCGGCGGCCGGTGTCGGCGGCATCATCAAGATGGTGCAGGCGATCCGGCACGGGGTGCTGCCCAAGACCCTGCACGTGGACGAGCCCTCCCCGCACATCGAGTGGTCCGCCGGTCAGGTCCAGTTGCTGACCGAGGCGATGCCGTGGCCGGAGGTGGACCGCCCCCGCCGTGCGGGTGTGTCCTCGTTCGGGATCAGCGGCACCAACGCCCACGTCATCATCGAGCAGGCCCCCGCCGACCTCGCCCCTGCGGATGTCCTCCTTGCCGAGGCTCCCTCCCCGGCCCTGCTCGCCGGCAGCGTCCTCCCCGCCTCGCCTGAGGTGGCCGACGGCACCGCGCAGGTCCTGGTCGAGAGCGAGAGCGCGGCTCCGGTGGCGTGGGTGGTGTCGGGCAAGACGGCGGATGCGCTGGCCGGTCAGGCGGCGCGGGTGCTGTCCTTCGTGCAGGACCACCCCTCCCTCGGTGTCGCGGATGTCGGGTTGTCGCTGGCGACGACGCGGGCGTCGTTCGAACGTCGGGCGGTCATCACGGGTGGGGATCGGGCCGGGCTGCTGGCGGGGCTGGCGGCACTGGCGGAGGGCCGCACCGCACCCGGGGTGGTGCAGGGTGTCGCCCGTTCCGGTGGGAAGGTGGGTGTGCTGTTCACCGGTCAGGGCGCCCAGCGGCTCGGCATGGGCCGCGAACTGCACGCGGCGTTCCCGGTGTTCGCGCAGGCCTTCGACGCGGTCGTCGCTGAGCTGGATGGGCATCTGGATCGGCCGTTGCGTGAGGTGATCTGGGGCGGCGACGCCGATCTGGTGGATCAGACCGCTTATGCGCAGGCGGGGTTGTTCGCGATCGAGGTGGCGCTGTTCCGCCTGGTCTCCTCGTGGGGGGTGCGGCCGGACTACCTGGCCGGGCACTCGGTCGGGGAGCTGGCCGCCGCGCACGTCGCCGGGATGCTGTCGCTCGCCGACGCGTGCCGGTTGGTGGCGGCGCGGGGCCGGTTGATGCAGGCCCTGCCGTCGGGCGGGGCGATGGTCGCGGTCCAGGCCACCGAGGACGAGGTGACCCCCCTGCTCACCGACGGGGTGGACATCGCGGCGGTCAACGGCCCCCGCGCGGTGGTGATCTCCGGACAGGAAGCCCCGGTCCTGGCCCTGGCGGCGAAGCTGGCGGAGCAGGGGCGGAAGACGCGCCGGTTGCGGGTCTCCCACGCCTTCCACTCCCACCTGATGGAGCCGATGCTCGCCGACTTCCAGACGGTGGCGGAGTCCCTGACCTACGCTCCGGCGTCGATCCCGATCGTGTCCACCGTCACCGGCGGTCTCGCCGACGACGGGTTCGGCACCGCGCGGTACTGGGTGGACCAGGTGCGCGGCGCGGTGCGGTTCGCCGACGCCGTGACCACCCTGGCCGGCCAGGGGGTGACCCGGTTCGTGGAGCTCGGTCCGGACGCGGTGCTGACCGCGATGGCCCAGCAGACCCTCGACGAGGCCGACGCCGCCGTCTTCACCGCCACCATGCGGGCCGGACGGCCCGAACCGGGCACGGTCGTCGCCGCGCTCGGTCAGCTGCACACCGCCGGCGTCCCGGTCGACTGGCACGCCTTCTACGCCGAGACCGGCGCCACCCGGGTCGACCTGCCCACCTACGCCTTCCAGCGCCAGCGTTACTGGATCGACGCGGACCGGCCGACCGTCGGGAGGATGGCGGTCGACCTGCCCCCGATCGACGAGGACGCCGCCGCGGCGCTGCGGCAGCGGCTCGGCGGCCTGTCGGGGGTCGCGCGGGCGCAGGCGGCGCTCGACCTGGTTCAGGAACAGGTCGCCGTGGTGCTCGGCCACTCCTCGCAGGAGCCGGTCGACGCCGACCGCGCCCTGTCGGAGCTCGGCTTCGACTCGCTGGCCGCGATCGAGCTGCGCAAGCGGCTCAGCGCGATGACCGGGCTCTCGCTGCCGTCCACCCTGGTCTTCGACTATCCGACGTGTCAGGCGATCGCCGCCTACCTGGACGGCGAGATCGGCGCGGGAGGCTCGGCCTCGCCGGTGTTCGCGGAGCTGGACGCGCTGGAGACGGCCCTGGAGAACTGCGACGTGATGGGCGACGAGTCCGGCAGGATCACCGCCCGCCTGGAGGCGCTGCTGCGCCGCTGGCAGGACTCCCGGGTGATGGGCGGCATCGCCGCGACGGACAACGACTTCAGCTACGCCAGCGACGAGGAACTGTTCGCGGCCATCGACAGCGAACTCGGCGTCGATTCGCCGACAGTCCCTTCCAGTGGAGATTGACATGATTGACGTCGACAAACTCAGGGACTACCTGAAGCGGGCGACCGCCGATCTGAGCCGGACCAAGCGGCTGCTGCGCGACATGGAGGCGCGGCAGGGGGAGCCGATCGCGATCGTCGCGATGAGCTGCCGCTACCCGGGCGGCGTCTCCTCCCCGGAGGACCTGTGGGAGCTGGTCGCCAGCGGGGGCGACGCGGTCTCGTCGTTCCCCGTCAACCGCGGCTGGGACGTGTCCGGGCTCTACGACCCGGAACCCGGCGCGCCCGGCAAGACCTACACCACCATGGGCGGCTTCCTGCACGACGCGGGCCAGTTCGACGCCGACTTCTTCAAGATCAGCCCGAGGGAGGCGCGGGAGACCGACCCGCAGCAGCGGCTGCTGCTGGAGACCACCTGGGAGCTGTTCGAACGCGCCGGGATCGACGCCGCGTCACTGCGCGGCAGCCGTACCGGTGTCTTCACCGGCATCGTCTACCACGACTACGCGCCGGGCGGCGGCGCCGGCGGGCTGGCCAGCGTGGCGTCCGGCCGGATCGCCTACAGCTTCGGCCTGGAGGGCCCGGCGGTCACCGTCGACACGGCCTGCTCGTCCTCCCTCGTCGCGCTGCACTGGGCGATCCAGGCGCTGCGGGCCGGTGAGTGCACGCTGGCCGTCGTCGGCGGCGCGACGGTCATGGCCGGGCCGGACTCGTTCGTCGGGTTCAGCCAGGAGCGGGGGCTCGCGGCCGACGGCCGGTGCAAGTCCTTCGCGGCGGCGGCGGACGGCACGGCCTGGGGCGAGGGCGTCGGCCTGCTGCTGGTCGAGCGGCTCGTGGACGCGGAGCGCAACGGCCACCCGATCCTCGCGGTCGTACGCGGCAGCGCGGTCAACTCCGACGGCGCGAGCAACGGCCTGACCGCCCCGAACGGGCCGTCCCAGCAACGGCTCATCCAGCAGGCGCTGGCCAGCGCCCAGCTGTCCGCCCAGGACGTGGACGTGGTCGAGGGCCACGGCACCGGGACGACGCTCGGCGACCCGATCGAGGCGCAGGCGATCATCGCGACGTACGGCCGGAACCGCCCGGCGGGCCGGCCGCTGTGGCTGGGGTCGCTGAAGTCGAACATCGCCCACACCCAGGCGGCGGCTGGGGTGGCCGGGATCATCAAGATGGTCATGGCGCTGCGTCACGGCGTCCTGCCCAAGACGCTGCACGTCGACGAGCCCTCGCCCAACGTGGACTGGTCGGCCGGCGCCGTCCGGCTGCTCACCGAGCCGGTTCCCTGGTCCGCCTCCGGACGCCCGCGCCGCGCGGGGATCTCCTCCTTCGGGCTCAGCGGCACCAACGCGCACGTGATCATCGAGGAGCCGCCGACGGCCGAGGAGGACCCGCAGGTCTTCTCGCGCCCGCCGGCCTCGACGGTGCCGGTCCTGCCGGTGTTGCTCTCCGCGCACACCGCTGCGGCGCTGCCCGCGCAGGCCGTGCGGCTGCTGACCCACCTGGACTCCAGGCCGGAGCTGTCACTGCCCGACATCGGGTTCACCTCGGCGACCGCGCGGGCGGCGCTGCCGCACCGTGCCGTGCTGGTCGCGGCCGACCGCGAGGACCTGCGGCGCGGCCTGACCGCCCTGGTGTACGGCACCGACGGCCCCGACGTGCTGCGCGGCGTGGCGCAGCCCCGGGGCGGGACGGCGTTCCTGTTCACCGGCCAGGGGGCGCAGCGGCCGGGGATGGGCCAGGAGCTGCATGCCGCGTTCCCCGCGTTCGCCGAGGCGTTCGACGAGGTCGCCGCCGAACTGGACGTCCACCTGGCGCGGCCGTTGCGGGAGGTGCTCTGGAGCGACGACACCGGGGCGATCGACCAGACCCTCTACACCCAGGCCGGGCTGTTCGCGATCGAGGTGGCGCTGTTCCGGCTGCTGGAGGCGTGGGGACTGCGGCCCGACTACCTGGCCGGTCACTCCGTCGGCGAGCTGGCCGCCGCGCACGCGGCGGGCGTGCTGTCGGTCGCGGACGCGGCCGAGCTCGTGGCGGCGCGCGGGCGGTTGATGCAGGCGCTGCCCGACGGCGGGGCGATGATCAGCGTGCAGGCGAGCGAGGAGGAGATCGCGCCGCTGCTCGACGACCGGGTCGGCCTGGCCGCGATCAACGGGCCGTCCGCCGTGGTGATCTCCGGCGTCGACGCCGCGGTGAGCGAGCTCGCCGCGCGGTTCGAGGCCAAGGGCCGCAAGATCCGGCGGCTGCGGGTGTCCCACGCCTTCCACTCGCCGCTGATGGAGCCGATGCTCGCCGAACTGCGCACCGTGGCGCAGGGACTGACCTACCACCCGCCGCGGGTTCCGCTCGTCTCGACGGTCACCGGCGGGCCGGTCGGCGCCGCGGAGCTGGCCAACGCCGACTACTGGCTCCGCAACGCGCGGCAGACCGTGCGCTTCCACGAGGCCGTGCGGTGGCTGGCGGACGGCGGCGTCACCACCTTCCTCGAACTCGGTCCCGCCGCCGTGCTCACCGCGCTGGCCGCCGACGGCGCGCCCGGCGAGGACCGCGCGTACGTGCCGCTGCTGCGCGGGTCCTCCCGCAGCGCCGGCGAGGCGCACGACGTCGTCTCGGCGCTGGGCACCCTGCACGTGCGCGGCCGTGCGATCGACTGGCGGGCGTTCTACGAGGGCACCGGCGGCACCCGGACCGAGCTCCCCACGTACGCCTTCCAGCGCAAGCAGTACTGGCGGGAGACCCCGGCCCTGCCGGACGCCGACCTGGACGCGTGGCGCTACAAGATCGACTGGCACGAGGCGCCGGCAGGAGCTCCCGTGCTGACCGGCGCGTGGCTGGTCGCCGTGCCCGGCGGAGAGATCGGGGACGGTGCTCGCGAGGCGGTCGCGACGCTGACGGCCGGAGTCGCCGGCCGGGGCGCGACCGTCGAGGTGCTGGAGACCGGCGCCGATCGCGCCGCGACGGCCGACGCCGTGCGCCGGGCCCTCGCGGGCGGGACGCCCCTCGCGGGGGTGCTGTCCCTGCTGGCCTTCGACGAACGCCCGCATCCCCGGCACGACGCGCTGCCCGCCGGCACCGCCGCGACCCTCACCCTCGTGCAGGCGCTCGGCGACGCCGGAGTGACCGCGCCGCTGTGGTGCGTCACCCGGCGGGGGGTCGGCACGGGCCCCTCGGACGCGCCGCCGAGCCCGGACCAGGCGACGATCTGGGGCCTCGGCGTCGGTGTCGCCCTCGACCACCCCGAGCGCTGGGGCGGCCTGGTCGACCTGCCCGAGACGATCGACGAGGCGGCCCTCGACGGGCTCGCCGCCGTCCTGTCCGGGACCACCGGGGAGGACCAGGTCGCGGTCAGGTCCGGACGGATTCTCGGCCGGCGCATGGTGCCGGCCGGCCTCGGCGGGACCGCCCCCGCGCGGTCGTGGCGGCCGCGCGGCACCATCCTCATCACCGGCGGCACCGGCGGGCTGGGCGCGCACGTGGCGCGCTGGCTCGCGGGCCGCGGCGCCGAGCACATCGTGCTGGCCGGCCGCAGGGGCGCGGCCACCCCCGGAGCGGCGGAGCTCGCCGAGGAGCTGACCGCCCGGGGAACCCGGGTGAGCGTCGTCGCCTGCGACGTCGCCCAGCGGGACGCCGTACGCGACCTGCTGGAGAACCTGCCCGCCGAGCCGCCGCTCACCGCGGTCGTGCACGCCGCCGGGGTCCTGCAGCGGATCGCGTCGCCGGCCGACCTCGACGTCGACGAGTTCGCCGAGGTCGGCGAGGCCAAGGTGGCGGGCGCGCGGCACCTCGACGAGCTGCTCGCCGACCGGCCGCTGGACGCGTTCGTGCTGTTCTCGTCGGGCGCGGCGATCTGGGGCAGCGGCGGGCAGACGGCCTACGCCAGCGCCAACGCCTACCTGGACGCGCTCGCGCGCGACCGGCGGGCCCGCGGCCTGACGGCCACCTCCATCGCCTGGGGCCCCTGGGAGAGCGGCATGGTCGACGCCGAGCTCGGCGCGGTGCTGCGCCGGATCGGCACCCCGGCGATGCGGCCCGAGCGGGCCGTCAAGGCCCTCGGCCAGGCGCTCGACCACGACGACACCGAGGTCGTGATCGCCGACTTCGACTGGCCGCGCTTCATCCCCGCCTACACCCTGGCCCGGCCACGGCCCCTGCTGAACGCGCTGCCGCCGGCCGGCGCGGACGCAGGCGCCGGTTCCGGGGCCGGCTCCGGCCTCGCCTCCCAGCCGGCCGGGCCGTCTCCGGCGCTGTCCGGCCTCCGCGAGATGGGCCCGGCCGAACAGCAGCGCACGCTGCTCGACCTGGTGCGTACGCAGGTGGCGGCGGTGCTGGGCTACGGCGACGCGACCGAGGTCGAGCCTGGCCGGTCGTTCGAGGACATGGGCTTCGACTCGGTCGCGGCGGTCGAGCTGCGCACCAGGCTGAACACCGCGACGGGGGAGAACCTGCCGAGCACCCTGGTGTTCGACCACCCCTCGCCGAAGGCACTCGCGGAGCACCTCCGCGCCACGCTGTGCGCGCCGGAGGAGCCGTCCGCGGACGTCGTGCTCGCCGACCTCAACCGGATCGGCGCGCAGGCGGGCGCGCTGCCGCCCGAGGAACGCGCACGGGTGGCCTCGCAGCTACAGGCCCTGCTCGACGGCCTGACGTCCGCGCCGGAGGGGGCGACCACGGCCGAGCGGCTGGCCACGGCGTCCGCGGACGACCTGTTCGCCTTCATCGACTCCGAACTGATGACCGAGCACTGACCGAGCACCGACCGGCACCGACCAGCACCAACGTGGCACCGACTGAGGACTAACTGGGGACTCGCTGATGGGCAACGACGAGAAGCTCCTTGAATATTTGCGCAAGGTCACGGCGGACCTGCACCAGACCCGCTCGCGGCTGCGCCAGGTGGAGGCCGATGCCACCGAACCCATCGCGATCGTCGCCATGGGCTGCCGTTACCCGGGCGGCGTCACCTCACCCGAGGAGCTGTGGCGGCTCGTCGCCGACGAGGTCGACGCCATCGGCCCGTTCCCGGTCGACCGCGGCTGGGACCTCGACACCGAGCGCAGCTACGTACGGGAGGGCGGCTTCGTCGCCGACGTGGCGGGATTCGACGCCGGTTTCTTCGGCATCGCGCCTCGCGAGGCGCTGGCCATGGACCCGCAGCAGCGCCTGGTGCTGGAGGTCGCCTGGGAGACGCTCGAACGCGCCGGCCTCGACCCCCACTCCGTACGCGGTGAGCGGGTCGGCGTGTTCGTCGGTTCCGGCATGCAGGACTACGCGGGCCTGCTGGACGCGGCCCCCGAGGTGGCCGAGGCCTACCTGGGCACGGCCACCGCGTCCGCGGTGATCTCCGGGCGGGTGGCCTACACCCTTGGTCTGGAGGGGCCGACCCTCACGGTCGACACCGCGTGCTCGTCGTCCCTGGTGGCGCTGCACCTGGCGGCGCAGGCGCTGCGCAACCGGGAGTGCGCGCTCGCGCTGGCCGGTGGCGTGATGGTCATGTCCACGCCGGGCCCGTTCATCGGGATGAGCAAGCAGAGCGGCCTCGCCCGGGACGGCCGGTGCAAGGCGTTCTCCGACAGCGCCGACGGCACCGGCTGGGCCGAGGGCGCCGGTCTGCTGCTGCTGGAGCGCCTGTCGGACGCGCAGCGCAACGGGCACCACGTGCTGGCCGTGATCCGCGGCTCCGCGGTCGGCTCCGACGGCGCCAGCAACGGCCTCACCGCGCCGAACGGCCCGGCGCAGCAGCGGGTGATCCGCGACGCGCTCGCCGGCGCCGAACTGACCACGGCGGACATCGACGCGGTGGAGGGACACGGCACCGGCACCACCCTCGGCGACCCGATCGAGGCGCAGGCCCTGCTCGCCACCTACGGCAAGAACCGGCCGGCCGACCAGCCGCTGTGGCTGGGCTCCGTGAAGTCCAACATCGGCCACGCGCAGGCCGCCGCCGGGGTCAGCGGCGTGATCAAGATGGTCATGGCCATGCGGCACGGGGTGCTGCCGCGCACCCTGCACGTCACCGAGCCGTCCTCGCACGTGGACTGGACGGCGGGGAACGTCCGGCTGCTGACCGAGCGGCGGCCGTGGCCGTCGGGTGACCGGCCTCGCCGGGCGGGCGTCTCGTCGTTCGGCGTGAGCGGCACCAACGCCCACGTCGTGCTGGAGGAGGCGCCCCCCGCCGAGCCGGTGACGCAGAGCACTCCCGCGAGCGCGCCGGTGTGGCCGGCCGCGACGCCCGTGCCGCTGCCGGTCTCGGCACGCGACGCCGACTCGCTGCGCGCCCAGGCGGCCCGGCTGCTGGAGCACCTCGACGGGTCGCCGGACACGTCCGTCGTCGACCTCGGCTACTCCCTGGCGACGAGCCGGGCCGCGCTCGCGCACCGGGCGGTGCTGCTCGCGACCGACCGGGAGTCCGTCCTGCGTGGCCTGGCCGAGCTCAGCGCGGGCGAGCCGTCGGCGGCCATCGTGCGGGGCACGGCGGCCGAGAGCGACACCGCCTTCCTGTTCACCGGTCAGGGTGCCCAGCGCCTGGGCATGGGCCGCGAACTGCACGCGGCGTTCCCGGTGTTCGCGCAGGCCTTCGACGCGGTCGTGGACGAGCTGGACGCGCATCTGGATCGGCCTCTGCGTGAGGTGATCTGGGGCGAGGACGCCGATCTGGTGGACCAGACGGCGTATGCGCAGGCGGGGTTGTTCGCCGTCGAGGTGGCGCTGTTCCGCCTCCTGGAGTCGTGGGGGGTGCGGCCGGACTACCTGGCCGGTCACTCGGTGGGTGAGCTGGCCGCCGCGCACGTCGCGGGGATGCTGTCGCTCGCCGACGCGTGCCGGCTGGTCGCGGCGCGGGGCCGGTTGATGCAGGCGCTGCCGTTGGGTGGGGCGATGGTCGCGGTCGAGGCGACCGAGGACGAGGTGACCCCCCTGCTCACCGAGGGGGTGGACATCGCGGCGGTCAACGGGCCGCGCGCGGTGGTCGTCTCCGGGCAGGAAGCACCCGTTCTGGCCTTGGCGGCGCAGTTGGCGGAGCAGGGGCGGAAGACGCGCCGGTTGCGGGTCTCCCACGCCTTCCACTCCCACCTGATGGAGCCGATGCTCGCCGACTTCCAGACGGTGGCGGAGTCGCTGACGTACGGGCGGCCGTCCATCCCGATCGTGTCCACCGTCACCGGCGCCTTCGCCGACTCCGGCTTCGGCACCGCGCGGTACTGGGTGGACCAGGTACGGGGCGCGGTGCGGTTCGCCGACGCCGTCAGCACCCTCGCCGGGCAGGGAGTCACCCGGTTTGTCGAGCTGGGCCCGGACGCGGTGCTCACCGCGATGGCCCGGCAGACCGTCGGAACCGGCGCGCTCCTCCCGACCCTCCGCAAGGACCGGCAGGAGCCCGCCGCCATGATCGCCGCCCTCGCCGGGCTGCACACGAGCGGGCTTCCCGTGGACTGGCAGGCCGTCTTCGCCGGAAGCGGCGCCGTGCGGGCGGACCTCCCGACGTACGCGTTCCAGCGGCGCAGATACTGGGTGGAGGCCGCTCCCACCGCCGACGTGGCCGCCGCCGGCCTGGACGCCCCGGGGCATCCGCTGCTGGGCGCGGTCGTCCAGATGCCCGACTCCGGGGAGATCGTCCTCACCGGCCGCCTGTCCACCCGCGCGCAGCCGTGGCTCGCCGACCACCGCGTCATGGGCCGGGTCCTGGTGCCCGGGACGGCGTTCGTCGAACTGGCGATCCGCGCCGGTGACCAGGTCGGCTGCGCCGTGCTCGACGAGCTGACCCTGCACGCGCCGCTGGCGCTGCCGGAGGCGGACTCCGTCCATCGCGGCGTCCGGATCCAGGTGGTGCTCGGCCCACAGGACGCCGCGTCCCCCGCGCGTACAGTGGCGATCTACTCCCGTCTCGACGAACCGGGCACGGACCTGCCGTGGACCCTGCACGCCGAAGGCGTGCTGACCGCCGGGGCGGCCCCCGCCGAGGACGCGACGGCCGAGTGGCCGCCGCCCGGGGCCGTCCCGGTCGAACTCGGCGACCTGTACGGCGACCTCGCCGAAGCCGGCCTCGGCTACGGCCCGGTCTTCCAGGGCCTGCGAGCCGTCTGGCGCTCGGGCGACGAGGTGTTCGCCGAGGTCGCGCTGCCCGAGCAGGCGGCGTCCGCCGCCGCCGACTTCGGCATCCACCCAGCCCTGCTGGACGCCTGCCTGCACACCGCGGCCTTCGCCGGGCTGTTCGAGCAGCAGGCCGTGGTGCCGTTCGCGTGGTCACGGGTCACCCTGCACGCCGCCGGCGCTCCCGCCGTCCGCGTACGGCTGACCCCGGCCGGAGCCGGGACGGTGACGCTGGACATCGCCGACACGAGCGGACGGCCGGTGCTGTCCGCCGACTCGCTGACGCTGCGCCCGATCTCCGCCGAGCAGGCGTCGTCGCCGGCCCTGCCGGAGAACCTGTACCGGGTGGAGTGGTCGCCCCTCCCGGTGAGCACGGCCCAGCCGTCGCCCGCCGAGGTGGTCGTGGTCCGCGGTGAGCCGGGTGTGTCGGCGGATGCGGTGCGTGGGGCGACGCATGCGGTTCTGTCGGCGTTGCAGTCGTGGCCGGAGGAGGAGCGGCCGGCCGACGCGGTGCTGGCGGTGGTCACGTCGGGTGCCGTGGGGCTGCCCGGTGAGGACGTGACCGACCTGGCCGGTGCCGCGGTGTGGGGGCTGGTGCGTTCGGCGCAGTCGGAATTGTCCGGCCGGGTGGTTCTGGTGGACACCGACGGCTCGGTGGACGTGCCGGTCGTGGTGGCGTCGGGCGAGCCGCAGGTCGTGGTGCGTGACGGGGTGATGTACGCGGCCCGCCTGGTCCGGGTGCCGACCGGCGCTCCGGAGGCCGGGCCCGCCGGGTTCGGTGACGGAGCCGTCCTGGTCACCGGCGGCACCGGCGCGCTGGGCGAACTCGTGGTCCGGCACCTGGTCGCCCGGCACGGCGTGCGCCGCCTGGTGCTGGTCAGCCGCCGCGGCCCGGAGGCGCCCGGCGCCGCGGAGCTGCGCGACGAGATCGCCGGGCTCGGCGCCGAGGTGTCGGTGGTCGCGTGTGACGTGGCCGATCGGGACGCGTTGGCGGCTCTGCTGGCCGGGGTGGACGTCTCGGCCGTGGTGCACATGGCGGGTGTGCTGGACGACGGTGTGATCGGGTCGCTGACGCCGGAGCGGGTGGATCGGGTGCTGCGTCCGAAGGTGGACGCGGCGCTGAACCTGCACGAGCTGACGCGTGATCGTGAGCTGGCGGCGTTCGTGCTGTTCTCCTCGGCGTCGGGGGTCTTCGGGACGCCGGGTCAGGGCAGCTACGCCGCGGCCAACGCCTTCCTGGACGCCCTCGGCGCGCACCGCCGGGCGAACGGCCTCACCGCCCAGTCCCTGGCCTGGGGCCCGTGGGCGGCCGGCATGGCCGGCACCCTGGAGCAGTCGCGCTTCTCCCAGGGCGGCTTCGTCCCGCTGAACGCCGACACCGGGCTGGCCGCCTTCGACGCCGCCCTCACGACGGCCGAGCCGGTGCTGGCGCCGCTGACCCTGAACCTCCCCGGCCTGCGTGCCCAGGCCGAGAACCTGCCCCAGCTGCTGCGCGGCGTCGTCCCCGCGGTCCGCCGGCGCAGCGCCGGGGCCGGATCCGCCGACGGCGCGCTCGCGCGGCGGCTGGCCGAACTGCCCGAGGAAGAGCGGCAGCCCATGCTGCTGCGGCTCGTGCTCGGACACGTGGCGCAGGTGCTGGGCTTCGCCTCGACCGACGCGATCGAGCCGGACCGGGCGTTCGGCGAGTTCGGCTTCGACTCGCTGTCCGCGGTGGAGTTCCGCAACGCGCTGAACGCCGAGACCGGCCTGCGGCTGCCCGCCTCGCTGGTCTTCGACTATCCGTCCCCGACCGCGCTCGCCCGTCACCTCGCCGCCGAACTCACCGGAACGGGCCGGAAGATCACCGCCGTACGGTCCGCCACGGACGCGACGGACGAGCCGCTGGCGATCGTGGGCATGGCGTGCCGCTATCCGGGCGGGGTGTCCTCGCCGGAGGACCTGTGGCGGCTGGTCGCGGGCGGGGTGGACGCGATCTCCGAGTTCCCGGTGAACCGTGGCTGGGACGTCGAGGAGTTCTTCGACCCCGACGGCGCCCGGCCCGGCACCAGTTATGTGAAGCGGGGTGGGTTCCTGCACGAGGCGGCGGAGTTCGACGCGGCCTTCTTCGGGATCTCTCCGAACGAGGCTCTGGTGATGGACCCGCAGCAGCGGTTGCTGCTGGAGACCTCCTGGGAGGCGATCGAGCGGGCCGGCATCGACCCGGGCTCGCTGCGGGGCTCGGCGACCGGGGTGTTCGCCGGGATGATGTACCACGACTACGCCGCGAACAGCAGCACCGGATCGATCGCCTCGGGCCGGGTGTCGTACGTGTTCGGGTTCGAGGGCCCGTCGGTCACGGTCGACACCGCCTGCTCTTCCTCGCTGGTGGCGTTGCATCTGGCCGGGCAGGCGCTGCGGTCGGGGGAGTGCTCGCTGGCGCTGGTCGGTGGTGTGGCGGTGATGGCCACGCCGGAGGCCTTCATCGAGTTCTCCCGCCAGCGCGGATTGTCCCCCGATGGCCGCTGCCGCGCGTACGGCGCGGGCGCGAACGGTACGGCGTGGGCCGAGGGCTGCGGTGTGCTGCTGGTGGAGCGGCTGTCGGACGCGCGGCGGCTCGGCCACCGGGTGCTGGCCGTCGTCCGGGGTACGGCGGTGAACCAGGACGGCGCGTCGAATGGTCTGACGGCGCCGAACGGTCCGTCGCAGGAGCGGGTGATCCGCCAGGCCCTGGCCAACGCCAGGTTGTCGGTGCAGGACGTGGACGTGGTCGAGGGTCACGGCACCGGTACGACGCTGGGTGACCCGATCGAGGCGCAGGCGGTGCTGGCGACTTATGGTCAGGATCGCCCGGAGGAGCGGCCGCTGTGGCTGGGGTCGCTGAAGTCGAACATCGGTCACGCGCAGGCGGCGGCCGGTGTCGGCGGGGTCATCAAGATGGTGCAGGCGATCCGGCACGGGGTGCTGCCCAAGACCCTGCACGTGGACGAGCCGTCCCCGCACATCGAGTGGTCGGCCGGGCAGGTCCAGTTGCTGACCGAGGCGATGCCGTGGCCGGAGGTGCACCGTCCGCGTCGTGCGGGTGTGTCGTCGTTCGGGATCAGTGGCACCAACGCCCACGTCATCATCGAGCAGGCCCCCGCCGACCTCGCCGCCGACGTCCTCCTCGCTGAGGCTCCCTCCCCGGCCCTGCTCGCCGGCAGCGCCCAGGTCCTGGCCGAGAGCGGGCAGCCCGAGGCCGCCGCAGCGGCGGGTGAAGGCCTGGCGCTCGCCGGTGCTGCCGGTGAGTCGGTGTCCGGTGAGGGCGTGGCCTCCGTCGTCGCTGAGGGTGAGGTCCAGACCGGGGCTCCGGTGGCGTGGGTGGTGTCGGGCAAGACGCCGGATGCGCTGGCCGGTCAGGCGGCGCGGGTGCTGTCCTTCGTGCAGGACCGTCCCTCCCTCGGCGTGGCGGATGTCGGGTTGTCGCTGGCGACGACGCGGGCGTCGTTCGAGCGGCGGGCGGTCATCACGGGAGGGGACCGGGACACCCTGCTGGCGGGGCTCGCCGCGCTGGCGGAGGGCCGCACCGCACCCGGGGTGGTGCAGGGCGTCGCCCGCTCCACCGGAAAGGTCGGTGTGCTGTTCACCGGTCAGGGCGCCCAGCGCCTGGGCATGGGCCGCGAACTCCACGCGGCCTTCCCCGCCTTCGCCCAAGCCTTCGACGCCGTCGTGGACGAGCTGGATGCGCACCTGGATCGGCCGCTGCGTGAGGTGATCTGGGGTACCGACGCCGATCTGGTGGACCAGACCGCTTATGCGCAGGCAGGGTTGTTCGCCGTCGAGGTGGCGCTGTTCCGCCTAGTCTCCTCGTGGGGGGTGCGGCCGGACTACCTGGCCGGGCACTCGGTCGGTGAACTGGCCGCCGCGCACGTCGCCGGGATGCTGTCACTCGCCGACGCGTCCCGCCTGGTCGCGGCGCGGGGCCGGTTGATGCAGGCCCTGCCGTCGGGTGGGGCGATGGTCGCGGTCCAGGCCACCGAGGAGGAGGTGCTGCCGCTGCTGACCGAGGGGGTGGACATCGCGGCGGTCAACGGCCCCCGCGCGGTGGTGATCTCCGGGCAGGAAGCCCCGGTCCTCGCCCTGGCCGCGCGGTTGGCGGAGCAGGGGCGGAAGACGCGCCGGTTGCGGGTCTCCCACGCCTTCCACTCCCACCTGATGGAGCCGATGCTCGCCGACTTCCACACCGTGGCGGAGTCGCTGACCTACGCTCCGGCGTCGATCCCGATCGTGTCCACCGTCACCGGCGGCCTCGCCGACGACGGGTTCGGCACCGCCGAGTACTGGGTGGACCAGGTGCGGGGTGCGGTGCGGTTCGCCGACGCGGTGACCACCCTGGCCGGCCAGGGGGTGACCCGGTTCGTGGAGCTCGGTCCGGACGCGGTGCTGACCGCGATGGCCCAGCAGACCCTCGACGAGGCCGACACCGCCGTCTTCACCGCCACCATGCGGAACGAGCGTCCCGAGCCCGGCACGGTCGTCGCCGCGCTCGGCCAGTTGCACACCGCCGGCGTCCCGGTCGACTGGCAGGCCTTCTACGCCGAGACCGGCGCCAACCGCGTCGACCTGCCCACCTACGCCTTCCAGCGCGAGTCCTACTGGCTCGACACCCTCGACTACTGGAGGCAGGCCTGGGCCGGGGCCTTCGCGGGGGCGGCCGACATCGCGTCGGCGGGCCTGGACTCGGCGGATCACCCGCTGCTGGGCGCTGTCGTGACATCGCCGGAGTCGGACGGCGTGGTGCTGACCGGGCGGCTGTCCTCACGTACGCAGGACTGGCTGGCCGACCACCGGGTTCTCGGCAACGTGGTGTTCCCCGGCACCGGCTTCGTCGAGATGGCGATCCGCGCCGGTGACCAGGTCGGCTGCGAGGTGCTTGAGGAACTGACCCTGCAGGCTCCGCTGGTGCTGCCAGAAAGCGGCGTCGCGGTGCGCGTCTCCGTCGGCGCCGCCGACGAAACGGGCCGCCGGTCGGTCAGCGTCCATTCGCGGAGCGAGGACGTCGACGCGCCGTGGGTCTGCCACGCCACCGGCCTGCTGGCCCCCGGCGTGACCGAGCCGGTGGCGGCGGCTCACGAATGGCCTCCCGCCGGTGCCGTTCCGGTCGATCTCAGCAGCCTGTACGCCGACCTGGCCGAGGCCGGAATCACGTACGGCCCTGCCTTTCAGGGACTGAAGACCGCCTGGCGCCGCGGTGACGACGTCTTCGCCGAGGTGGCGCTGCCCGAGTCTGTGCAGGAGGAGGCCGATCGGTTCGGGATCCACCCGGCCCTGCTCGACGCGTGCCTGCACGCCATCGGGCTGACCAGCGTGATCGGCGAGGAGGCGGCGCTGCCCTTCTCGTGGGCGGGGGTCGCCCTGCACGCGACCGGCGCGCAGGCGGTGCGCGTCCGGGTCACCACGGTCGGCTCGGACGCGGTGAGCATCGCCGTCGCCGACCACACCGGTGCCCCGGTCGCGTCGGTCGAGTCGCTGACCGTACGGACGATCCCGGCCGGCGGGCTCGACGCGGCCGCTTCGCGGCAGGCCGCCCCGCTGTTCCGGCTCTCGTGGGCGCCGATCGGCGGCGCGTCACCGGCCACCACCGACCCGGCCGAGGTGGTCGTGGTCCGCGGTGAGCCGGGTGTGTCGGCGGATGCGGTGCGTGGGGCGACGCATGCGGTGCTGTCGGCGTTGCAGTCGTGGCCGGGGGAGGAGCGGCCGGCGGATGCGGTGCTGGCGGTGGTCACGTCGGGTGCCGTGGGGCTGCCCGGTGAGGACGTGACCGACCTGGCCGGTGCGGCTGTCTGGGGCCTGGTGCGGTCCGCGCAGTCGGAGAACCTGGGCCGGATCCTGCTGCTGGACACCGACGGCTCGGTGGACGTGCCGGTCGTGGTGGCGTCGGGCGAGCCGCAGGTCGTGGTGCGCGACGGGGTGATGTACGCGGCCCGGCTCGTCCGCGTGCCCGCCGCAACCGCCGAGGTCGAGCCGGTGACATCGTTCCCGGCGGAGGGGACGGTGCTGGTCACGGGTGGCACCGGGATGCTGGGCCGGTTGGTGGCGCGGCACCTGGTCGTGGCGCATGGAGTGCGTCACCTGCTGCTCACCAGCAGGAGCGCCTCGGCCGAGAGCGCCGCCGACCTGATCGAAGAGCTTGCGGACCTCGGCGCCGAGGTGTCGGTGGTCGCGTGTGACGTGGCCGATCGGGACGCGTTGGCGGCTCTGCTGGGCGGGGTGGACGTCTCGGCCGTGGTGCACATGGCGGGTGTGCTGGACGACGGTGTGATCGGGTCGTTGACGCCGGAGCGGGTGGATCGGGTGCTGCGTCCGAAGGTGGACGCGGCGCTGAACCTGCACGAGCTGACGCGTGATCGTGAGCTGGCGGCGTTCGTGCTGTTCTCCTCGGCGTCGGGAGTGTTCGGGACGCCGGGTCAGGGCAGCTACGCCGCGGCCAACGCCTTCCTGGACGCCCTCGCCGCGCACCGCCGGGCGAACGGCCTCACCGCCCAGTCCCTGGCCTGGGGCCTCTGGGACGCCCAGGGCGGCATGGGTGGTGAACTGACCGCAGTCGAGCGGCAGCGGCTGAGCCGTACCGGTGTGGAACCGCTGTCGGCCGAGCAGGGGCTGGAACTGTTCGACGCGGCCTGCGCCTCGGACTCCTCCGCGGTGGTGCCGATCCGGCTGAACCTCACCGCGCTCGCCGCGGCCGGCCCGGAGGCGCCGGCCCTGCTGGGCGGCCTGGTCCGGCGACCGGCCCGCAGAAGTGCGGCCGGAGTTCCCGCGGCGGCGGCGCAACTGGCCGAGCGACTGGCGCCGCTGTCCGAAGGGGACCGCGTGGCTGCGCTGCTGGAGATCGTGCGTACGCAGGCGGCCACCGTGCTGGGGCACGCCGGGGCGGAGGCGATCGAGCCCGATCGGGCGTTCGGTGAGCTGGGCTTCGACTCGCTGTCCGCGGTGGAGTTCCGCAACGCGCTGAACGCCCAGGTCGGGCTGCGCCTGCCGGCGTCGCTGGTCTTCGACTACCCCAACGCGCTCGCCGTCGCCGAGTACATCGCGGCCGAGGTCGCCGGTGCGGACACCAGGCGTACGGCGGTGGCGGCCACGGCCGGTTCGGTCGACGAGCCGCTGGCGATCGTGGGCATGGCGTGCCGCTACCCCGGTGGGGTGTCCTCGCCGGAGGATTTGTGGCGGCTGGTGTCCGATGGTGTGGACGCGATTTCGGATTGGCCGGCTGATCGTGGCTGGGATGTCGAGGGGTTGTTCGATCCGAGTGGGGAGCGGCCGAACACCAGTTATGTGAAGTCGGGTGGGTTCCTGCACGAGGCGGCGGAGTTCGACGCCGGGTTCTTCGGGATCTCGCCGAACGAGGCTCTGGTGATGGATCCGCAGCAGCGGTTGCTGCTGGAGACGTCCTGGGAGGCGATGGAGCGGGCGGGGATCGATCCGGGCTCGCTGCGGGGGTCGGCGACCGGGGTGTTCGCCGGGATGATGTACCACGACTACGCCGCCAACGCGAACACCGGGTCGATCGCTTCGGGCCGGGTGTCGTACGTGTTCGGGTTCGAGGGCCCGTCGGTCACGGTCGACACCGCCTGCTCCTCCTCCCTGGTGGCGTTGCACCTGGCCGGGCAGGCGCTGCGGTCGGGGGAGTGCTCGCTGGCGCTGGTGGGTGGTGTGGCGGTGATGGCCACGCCGGAGGCGATCATCGAGTTCTCCCGCCAGCGCGGGCTGTCACCGGACGGCCGGTGCCGGTCGTTCGCGGCCGGCGCGAACGGTACGGCGTGGGCCGAGGGCTGCGGTGTGCTGCTGGTGGAGCGGCTGTCGGATGCCCGTCGGCTCGGCCACCGGGTGCTCGCGGTGGTGCGGGGTACGGCGGTGAACCAGGACGGCGCGTCGAACGGTCTGACGGCGCCGAACGGTCCGTCGCAGGAGCGGGTGATCCGCCAGGCCCTCGCGAACGCCAGGTTGTCGGTGCAGGACGTGGACGCGGTGGAGGGTCACGGCACCGGGACGACGCTGGGTGACCCGATCGAGGCGCAGGCGGTGCTGGCGACCTATGGTCAGGATCGGCCGGAGGAGCGGCCGCTGTGGCTGGGGTCGCTGAAGTCGAACATCGGTCACGCGCAGGCGGCGGCCGGTGTCGGCGGCATCATCAAGATGGTGCAGGCGATCCGGCACGGGGTGCTGCCCAAGACCCTGCACGTCGACGAGCCGTCCCCACACATCGAGTGGTCCGCCGGTCAGGTCCAGTTGCTGACCGAGGCGATGCCGTGGCCGGAGGTGGACCGCCCCCGCCGCGCGGGTGTGTCGTCGTTCGGCATCAGCGGCACCAACGCCCACGTCATCATCGAGCAGGCCCCCGCCGACCTCGCCGCCGACGTCCTCCTCGCCGAGGCCCCCTCCCCGGCTCTGCTCATCGGAGCCGTCTCCACGGCCACGGCCGAGATTGCGGCTGCCGCCGACGGTGCCGCGCCGGTCCTGGCCGAGAGCGGTCAGCCTGCCGGCGCCGCCGCTGTGGCCGGCGAGGGTGTGGTGCTCGCCGACGGCGCCGCTGAGCCGGTGTCCGGGCAGGACGCGGTCTCCGTCGCGGGGCAGGGTGCCGCCCTGGTCCCGGCCGGGAGTGCGGCTCCGGTGGCGTGGGTGGTGTCGGGCAAGACGGCGGATGCGCTGGCCGGGCAGGCGGCGCGGGTGCTGTCCTTCGTGCAGGACCGTCCCTCCCTCGGTGTCGCGGATGTCGGCTACTCGCTGGCGACGACGCGGGCGTCGTTCGAGCGTCGGGCGGTCATCACTGGCGGGGATCGGGCCGGGCTGCTGGCGGGGCTGGCGGCGCTGGCGGAGGGCCGCACCGCACCCGGGGTGGTGCAGGGTGTCGCCCGTTCCGGTGGGAAGGTCGGTGTGCTGTTCACCGGTCAGGGCGCCCAGCGCCTGGGCATGGGCCGCGAACTGCACGCGGCGTTCCCGGTGTTCGCCCAGGCCTTCGACGCGGTCGTCGCTGAGCTGGATGCGCATCTGGATCGGCCGTTGCGTGAGGTGATCTGGGGCGCCGACGCCGATCTGGTGGACCAGACGGCGTATGCGCAGGCGGGGTTGTTCGCGGTGGAGGTGGCGCTGTTTCGCCTGGTCTCCTCGTGGGGGGTGCGGCCGGACTACCTGGCCGGTCACTCGGTCGGTGAGCTGGCCGCCGCGCACGTCGCCGGGATGCTGTCGCTCGCCGACGCGTGCCGGTTGGTGGCGGCGCGGGGCCGGCTGATGCAGGCTCTCCCGTCGGGCGGGGCGATGGTCGCCATCCAGGCCACCGAGGACGAGGTGCTGCCGCTGCTCACTGACGGGGTGGACATCGCGGCGGTCAACGGCCCCCGCGCCGTGGTGGTCTCCGGGCAGGAAGCCCCCGTTCTGGCCCTGGCGGCTCGGTTGGCGGAGCAGGGGCGGAAGACGCGCCGGTTGCGGGTCTCCCACGCCTTCCACTCCCATCTGATGGAGCCGATGCTCGCCGACTTCCAGACGGTGGCGGAGTCGCTGACCTACGCTCCGGCGTCGATCCCGATCGTGTCCACCGTCACCGGCGGCCTCGCCGCCGAGGAGCTGGGCACCGCGCGGTACTGGGTGGACCAGGTGCGTGGGGCGGTGCGGTTCGCCGACGCGGTGACCACCCTGGCCGCCCAGGGGGTGACCCGGTTCGTCGAGCTGGGCCCGGACGCGGTGCTCACCGCGATGGCCCAGCAGACCCTCGACGAGGCCGACACCACCGTCTTCACCGCCACCATGCGGGCAGAGCGTCCCGAACCGGGCACGGTCGTCGCCGCGCTCGGTCAGCTGCACACCGCCGGCGTCCCGGTCGACTGGCAGGCCTTCTACGCCGAGACCGGCGCCACGCGGGTCGACCTGCCCACCTACGCCTTCCAGCGCGAGCGCTACTGGCTCAACCCGATCGACTACCTGTCCGAGTCCTGGGTGGCCGATCACATCGGCAACCTGTCCTCCGCCGGGCTGGAGGCCGTCGAGCACCCTCTGCTGGGCGCCGTCCTCCCGCTGCCCGAGTCCGGGGGCGTGGTCTTCACCGGTCAGCTCTCCGTACGGAGTCATCCGTGGCTGGCCGATCACCAGGTGTTCGGCAGTGTGCTGTTGCCGGGGACCGGTCTGGTGGAGCTGGCGCTGCACGCGGCCGAGCACACCGGGTGCACGCAGGTGGAGGAGCTGACGCTGGCCGCGCCGCTGGTGCTCCCGGGCGGGGCCGCCGGGTCCGGTGAGGGCGCGGTGCAGGTGCAGGTCGTGGTCGGCGCCGCCGACGAGGACGGCCGCCGTACGGTGGCGATCTACTCACGAGGCGCGCAGGCCCCGGCCGACCTGCCCTGGACGCTGCACGCCGAAGGCACCCTGTCCACCAACCCGGCCACCAACCCGGCAGATGCGAACCCGGCCGGTGCGGACCTGAGCCAGTGGCCTCCGGCCGAGGCCAGCACGGTGGACCTCACCGACGCCTACCAGATCCTGCACGAACGCGGCTACGGCTACGGCCCGGCCTTCCAGGGACTACGCGCGGCCTGGCGACGCGGCGAGGAACTGTTCGCCGAAGTCGCCCTCCCCGACCAGGAACACCAGGACGCCGCACTCTTCGGACTCCACCCCGCACTGTTCGACGCGGCACTGCACTCGCTGCACTTCGGCGGGGACGACACCGACGACGGCCCCACGATGCTGCCGTTCTCCTGGGCGGGCGTGTCGCTGAGCGCCGTCGGCGCGACGGCGCTGCGCGTCCGGCTGACGCCCGCGGGGCAGAACGCCTTCTCCCTGGAGATCGCGGACGCCGAGGGAGCACCGGTCGCCGCCGTGCGGTCGCTCACGTCGCGGCCGGTCGCGCCGGAACAGCTGCAGCCCGCGCAACTGCACGACTCGCTGTACCGGGTCGACTGGACGAAGGTGCCGGTGCCCCCGGCCGTCTCCCTCACGTACGCCGACTGGGCGGCCCTGGACCCGGCCGCGGCGACGGTGCCGGACGTCATCGTGCTCCGGGAGCCCTTCGGCGACCCGGACGGGGCTTCCGCGGACGAGGCCGGGGCGGTCAGGGCCGCGACCCACCAGGTGCTGGCCGTACTGCAGGAGTGGACGGCCGACGAGCGCTTCGCCGACAGCAGGCTGCTGGTCGTCACCCGGGGGGCGGTCGCCCCGCTGCCCGGCGCGGACGACGTGACCGACCTCGCCGGCGCGGCCGTCTGGGGGCTGGTGCGGACCGCGCAGCGGGAGCATCCCGACCGGATCGTCCTGGCCGACCTGGACGACAGCGCGGACAGCGGAGTGGACGCCGGCGTGGACCTCGGTGCCGTCATGGGCATCGGCGAGCCGCAGGTGGCGATCCGCGACGGCGCCGCGTACGCGCCCCGGCTGGTCCGGGTCCCGGTCTCGGCGCCGGAGACGACACCGGAAACGACACCGCTGACGTCGTTCCCGGCGGAGGGGACGGTGCTGGTCACGGGTGGCACCGGGATGCTGGGCCGGTTGGTGGCGCGGCACCTGGTCGTGGCGCATGGAGTGCGTCACCTGCTGCTCACCAGCAGGAGCGCCTCGGCCGAGAACGCGGCCGACCTGATCGGCGAGCTTGCGGACCTCGGCGCGCAAGTGTCGGTGGCGGCGGCGGATGCCGCTGATCGCGCCTCGCTCGCAGGGGTGCTGGCGGGGATCCCGGCGGAGCACCCACTGGTGGGAGTCGTGCATCTGGCGGGTGTGCTGGACGACGGTGTGATCGGGTCGCTGACGCCGGAGCGGGTGGATCGGGTGCTGCGTCCGAAGGTGGACGCGGCGCTGAACCTGCACGAGCTGACGCGTGATCGTGAGCTGGCGGCGTTCGTGCTGTTCTCCTCGGCGTCGGGAGTGTTCGGGACGCCGGGTCAGGGCAGCTACGCCGCGGCCAACGCCTTCCTGGACGCACTCGCCGCACACCGCCGGGCGAACGGCCTCACCGCCAAGTCCCTGGCCTGGGGACTGTGGGCCGACGACGCCGGGATGGCCGGTGAGCTGGGCGACGCCGACCGGCAGCGGCTGAGCCGCAACGGTGTGGAGCCGCTGTCGGCCCGGCAGGGGCTGGAGCTGTTCGACGTCGCCTGCACCGTGGACTCCGGCACGCTGGTGCCGATCCGGCTGGACTTCGCCGCCCTCGCCGAAGCGGGAGCGGAGCTCCCGTCCCTCTTCCGCACCCTCGTCCGCGTACCCACTCGCCGGGTGGCCGCCGCGGCCGGCGGCGCGGCCTCCGCCGTACGGGAGAGGTTCGCCGGACTGACCGCGGCCGAGCGGGTCGCCGCCGCGCTCGACATCGTGCGTACGCAGGCGGCCGCCGTCCTCGGGCACGCCGGGGTGGAGGCGATCGAGCCCGACCGGGCGTTCGGCGAACTGGGCTTCGACTCGCTCTCCGCCGTGGAACTCCGCAACGGACTGAACGCGGTCACCGGGCTGCGGCTGCCGGCGTCGCTGGTCTTCGACTACCCCAACGCGCTCGCCGTCGCCGAGCACATCGCGGCCGAGGTGGTCGGTGCGGACACCAGGCGTACGGCGGTGGCGGCCACGGCCGGTTCGGTCGACGAGCCGCTCGCGATCGTGGGCATGGCGTGCCGGTATCCGGGCGGGGTGTCCTCGCCGGAGGACCTGTGGCGGCTGGTCGCGGGCGGGGTGGACGCGATCTCCGACCTGCCGGTCAACCGCGGCTGGAACATCGAAGAGATCTTCGACCCCGAGGGCAAGCGGCCGAACACCAGTTATGTGAAGTCGGGCGGGTTTCTGCACGAGGCGGCGGAGTTCGACGCCGGGTTCTTCGGGATCTCGCCGAACGAGGCTCTGGTGATGGATCCGCAGCAGCGGTTGCTGCTGGAGACGTCCTGGGAGGCGATGGAGCGGGCCGGGATCGATCCGGGCTCGCTGCGGGGTTCGGCGACCGGGGTGTTCGCCGGGATGATGTACCACGACTACGCCGCCAACGCGAACACCGGGTCGATCGCTTCGGGCCGGGTGTCGTACGTGTTCGGGTTCGAGGGCCCGTCGGTGACAATCGACACCGCCTGCTCCTCCTCCCTGGTAGCCCTGCACCTGGCCGGGCAGGCGCTCCGATCCGGGGAGTGCTCGCTGGCGCTGGTCGGCGGAGTCGCGGTGATGGCCACCCCCGACACCTTCATCGAGTTCTCCCGCCAGCGGGGGCTGTCGCCCGACGGCCGCTGCCGCGCGTACGGCGCGGGCGCGAACGGCACGGCGTGGGCCGAGGGCTGCGGTGTGCTGCTGGTGGAGCGGCTGTCGGACGCGCGGCGGCTCGGCCACCGGGTGCTCGCGGTGGTGCGGGGTACGGCGGTGAACCAGGACGGCGCGTCGAACGGGCTGACTGCGCCGAACGGTCCGTCGCAGGAGCGGGTGATCCGCCAGGCCCTGGCCAACGCCAGGCTGTCGGTGCAGGACGTGGACGTGGTCGAGGGCCACGGCACCGGCACCACTCTCGGTGACCCGATCGAGGCGCAGGCGGTGCTGGCCACCTACGGCCAGGACCGCCCGGAGGAGCAGCCGCTGTGGCTGGGGTCGCTCAAGTCCAACATCGGCCACACGCAGGCCGCCGCCGGCGTCGGCGGGATCATCAAGATGGTCATGGCCATGCACAACGGCGTCCTGCCCAAGACGCTGCACGCGGACGAGCCCTCCCCGCACATCGAGTGGTCGGCCGGACACGTGCGGCTGCTGACCGAGGCCATGCCGTGGCCGGAGGTGGACCGTCCGCGTCGTGCGGGTGTGTCGTCGTTCGGCATCAGCGGCACCAACGCCCACGTCATCATCGAGCAGGCCCCCGCCGACCTCGCCGCCGATGTTCTCCTCGCTGAGGCTCCCTCCCCGGCCCTGCTCGCCGGCACCGTCCTCCCCGCCACGCCTGAGCTGACCGACGGCACCACGCAGGTCCTGGTCGAGAGCGAGAGCGCGGCTCCGGTCGCGTGGGTGGTCTCAGGCAAGACGGCGGATGCGCTGGCCGGTCAGGCGGCGCGGGTGCTGTCCTTCGTGCAGGACCGTCCCTCCCTGAGCGTGGCCGATATCGGCTACTCGCTGGCGACGACGCGGGCGTCGTTCGAGCGGCGGGCAGTGGTGACCGGTGGTGACCGGGCCGGGCTGCTGGCGGGGCTGGCCGCACTGGCGGAGGGCCGCACCGCACCTGGGGTGGTGCAGGGTGTCGCCCGTTCCGGTGGGAAGGTGGGTGTGCTGTTCACCGGTCAGGGCGCCCAGCGCCTGGGCATGGGCCGCGAACTGCACGCAACGTTCCCGGTGTTCGCGCAGGCCTTCGACGCGGTCGCGGACGAGCTGGACGCGCACCTGGACCGGCCGCTGCGTGAGGTGATTTGGGGCGAGGACCCCGGTCTCGCCGACCAGACGGCGTACGCGCAGGCGGGGTTGTTCGCCGTCGAGGTGGCGCTGTTCCGCCTGGTCTCCTCGTGGGGGGTGCGGCCGGACTACCTGGCCGGTCACTCGGTCGGTGAACTGGCCGCCGCGCACGTCGCCGGGATGCTGTCACTCGCCGACGCGTCCCGCCTGGTCGCGGCGCGGGGCCGGCTGATGCAGGCCCTCCCGGCCGGCGGGGCGATGGTCGCCATCCAGGCCACCGAGGACGAGGTGACCCCCCTGCTCACCGACGGAGTGGACATCGCCGCGGTCAACGGCCCCCGCGCCGTGGTGATCTCCGGACAGGAAGCCCCGGTCCTCGCCCTGGCCGCACGGCTGGCGGAGCAGGGACGCAAGACGCGCCGGTTGCGGGTCTCCCACGCCTTCCACTCCCACCTGATGGAGCCGATGCTCGCCGACTTCCAGACGGTGGCGGAGTCGCTGACCTACGCTCCGGCGTCGATCCCGATCGTGTCCACCGTCACCGGCGGTCTCGCCGACGACGGGTTCGGCACCGCGCGGTACTGGGTGGACCAGGTGCGCGGCGCGGTGCGGTTCGCCGACGCGGTGACCACCCTGGCCGGCCAGGGGGTGACCCGCTTCGTGGAGCTGGGCCCGGACGCGGTGCTCACCGCGATGGCCCAGCAGACCCTCGACGAGGCCGACACCACCGTCTTCACCGCCACCATGCGGGCCGGACGGCCCGAGCCCGGCACGGTCGTCGCCGCGCTCGGACAGCTGCACACCGCCGGCGTCCCGGTCGACTGGCAAGCCTTCTACGCCGAGACCGGCGCCACCCGTGTCGACCTGCCCACCTACGCCTTCCAGCGCGAGTTCTACTGGCTCGAACACGAGCAGGAGGGTGTGGACGCGGCGGCCATGGGCCTGGAGCGCGTCGAGCACCCGCTGCTCGGCGCCGCGATCCCGGCCCCCGACTCGGACGGGATGTCGTTCACCGGCCGGCTGTCGGTCCGTACGCATCCCTGGCTGGCCGACCACCAGGTGCTGGACAACGTGCTCTTCCCCGGCACGGGCTTCGTGGAGCTGGCGGTCGCGGCGGGAGGGCAGGTCGGCTGCACCGTCCTGGAGGAGCTCACCCTCGCGGCACCGCTGCTGCTGCCCGAGGGTGATCCCGGCTCACGTGATCGCGGGATGCAGGTGCAGGTCGTGGTCGGCGCCGCCGACGACACCGACCGCCGTACGGTCGCGGTCTACTCCCGCAGGGAGAACGCCCCGGCGGACGAGCCCTGGACGCTGCACGCCGAAGGCACCCTCACCGCTTCCGCGCCCACCGCGTCCACGGGCCACCTGCAGTGGCCCCCGGCCGACGCCACCCCGGTGGACGTGAGCGACGCGTACGACATCCTGCACGAACGCGGTTACGGCTACGGCCCGACGTTCCAGGGCCTGAAGACGGCGTGGCGGCGCGGCGCGGAGATCTTCACGGAGGTGGAGCTTCCGGCACAGGCACGGGAGGACGCCGCCGCGTTCGGCGTGCACCCGGCGCTGCTGGACGCCGCGCTGCACGGGCTGGGTCTCGTGCCTCCGGACGGCGCGGCCGACCGGGAGCAGGCGCTGCTGCCCTTCGCCTGGCGCGGGGTCGCGCTGCACGCGGCCGGAGCCGACGCGCTGCGCGTGCGGCTGACCTGGCTGAGCGACACCTCGCTGTCCATGGAGATCACCGACCGGTACGGCGTACCCGTGGCGTCGGTCGAGTCCCTGACCCTGCGCGCGACCTCGACCGAGCAGCTTCGGGCGGCGGAACCGGGCGCGGGCGACTCGCTCTTCCAGCTGTCCTGGACGCCGATCGCCGGCGCCCCGGCGGCGCTTCCCGTGTCGTGGGCGGCCTGGGCCGAGCTGGCCGACGACGCCGTGCCTCCGGAGGTGGTCGTGCTGGACGCCGGCCACGGCCGCGACGCGGCGGCGGTGCGGGCCGCGACGCACCGGGCGCTCGCCGTACTGCAGGCCTGGGCGGCCGATTCCCGGTTCGCCGGTTCCACGCTGGCCGTGACCACGCGGGGCGCCGTACCACTGCCGGGAGAGGACTCCGTCGATCTCGCGGGCGCCGCGGTCTGGGGACTGGTGCGGTCCGCGCAGTCGGAGAACCTGGGCCGGATCCTGCTGCTGGACACCGACGACTCGGTGGACCTCGCGACGGTTCTGGCGACGGACGAGCCGCAGGTCGTCGTGCGCGACGGTGCGATGTACGCGGCGAGGCTCGCCCGGCCGCCGGCCGCCGCCGAGGACGACACGCCCGCCGGGTCCTTCGGGCCGGACGACACCGTCCTGGTCACCGGTGCGACCGGCACACTGGGCCGGCTCGTCTCCCGGCACCTGGTCACCCGGTACGGCGTGCCGCGGCTGCTGCTGACCAGCCGCCGAGGGCTCGCCGCCCCGGGGGCCGCCGAGCTACGCGACGAACTGGCCGCGCTGGGCGCCGACGTGACGGTCGCCGCCTGCGACACCGCCGACCGCGCCGCGCTCGCCGAGCTCCTGTCGGCGGTGGACGTCACCGGCGTCGTGCACATCGCCGGTGTGCTCGACGACGGCGTGATCTCCTCGCTCACCCCCGAGCGCGTGGACCACGTGCTGCGCGCCAAGGTCGACGCGGCGCTGAACCTGCACGAACTCACCGCGGGCCGGAACCTCTCGGCGTTCGTGCTGTTCTCCTCGGCCGCCGGCGTGTTCGGCAACCCCGGTCAGGGCAGCTACGCCGCCGCGAACGCCTTCCTGGACGCGCTGGCGCTCCACCGCCGGGCCGCCGGTCTGACCGCGCAGTCACAGGCCTGGGGCCTGTGGGACGACGAAGGCGGCATCGGCGGGGGACTGACCGACGCCGACCGGCAGCGGCTCAGCCGTACCGGTGTGGAACCGCTGACGGAGGAGCAGGGCCTCGCGCTGTTCGACCTGGCCTGCGCCGGGGACGCGGCCACGGTGGTGCCGATCCGGCTCGACCTGGCCGCGGTCGCGGCCGGCAACGAGCCGCCGGCCCTGCTGCGCGGCCTCGTACGCCGCCCGGCCCGGCGCGGCACCGGGAACGCGTCGGCCGCCGCCGCCCTGCGGAGCAGCCTGGCCGGTCTGTCCGAGACCGAACGCCAGGCGGCGCTGCTGGACATCGTGCGCACCCAGGCCGCTCTGGTGCTGGGGCACAGCGGCTCGCAGGCCATCGAGCCGGACCGCGCGTTCGGCGAGCTGGGCTTCGACTCGCTGTCGGCCGTCGAGTTCCGCAACGGACTGAACACGGTCACCGGGCTGCGCCTGCCGGCGACGCTGGTCTTCGACTACCCGAACGCGCTCGTGCTCGCCGCCCACCTCGACCGAGAGCTGGCGACCGACGCGGACGGACAGAACGGCTCCGCGGACACCGAGGAACGGGTCCGCCGGATCCTGAATGCGATTCCCCTGAGCAGGCTGCGCGACGCGGGCCTGCTGGACACCCTGCTGGAACTCGGCGGAGCCCGCGCCGAGTCCGCCGAATCGGCCGCCGATTCGGCACCCGCGGCTTCCATTGACGAAATGGACGCCGAGAGTCTGATCAACATGGCGTTCCAGGGCCTGGAATTCGACGATATGACGCAGGAATTGTGAGGTTGGCGATGAGTGACTCCGACGTCAAGCTGGTCGAGGCGCTACGGGCCTCGCTGAAGGAGACGGAACGGCTCCGCGGCGAGCACCGCAAAATCATCGCCGCCCAGCATGAGCCGATCGCCATCATCGGAATGGCGTGCCGGTATCCGGGTGGGGTGTCCTCGCCGGAGGATTTGTGGCGGCTGGTGTCCGATGGTGTGGACGCGATTTCGGATTGGCCGGCTGATCGTGGCTGGGATGTCGAGGGGTTGTTCGATCCGAGTGGGGAGCGGCCGAACACCAGTTATGTGAAGTCGGGTGGGTTCCTGCACGAGGCGGCGGAGTTCGACGCCGGGTTCTTCGGGATCTCGCCGAACGAGGCGCTGGTGATGGATCCGCAGCAGCGGTTGCTGCTGGAGACCTCCTGGGAGGCGATGGAGCGGGCGGGGATCGACCCTGGCTCGCTGCGGGGCTCGTCCACGGGCGTGTTCGCCGGGATGATGTACCACGACTACGCCGCCAAC
The DNA here is from genome assembly GCF_014161415.1 of Microbispora sp. H10885. Taxonomy (NCBI): domain Bacteria; kingdom Bacillati; phylum Actinomycetota; class Actinomycetes; order Streptosporangiales; family Streptosporangiaceae; genus Microbispora; species Microbispora sp. H10885. The sequence goes on from NZ_JABBWY010000003.1 coordinate 583,774, forward strand.
GCGAACACCGGATCGATCGCCTCGGGCCGGGTGTCGTACGTCTTCGGGTTCGAAGGCCCGTCGGTCACGGTCGACACCGCCTGCTCCTCCTCCCTGGTGGCGTTGCACCTGGCCGGTCAGGCGCTCCGATCCGGGGAGTGCTCGCTGGCGCTGGTCGGTGGTGTGGCGGTGATGGCCACCCCGGAGGCGATCATCGAGTTCTCCCGCCAGCGCGGACTGTCACCGGACGGCCGGTGCCGGTCGTTCGCGGCCGGCGCGAACGGCACGGCGTGGGCCGAGGGCTGCGGCGTGCTGCTGGTGGAGCGGCTGTCGGACGCCCGTCGGCTCGGGCACCGGGTGCTCGCGGTGGTGCGCGGTACGGCGGTGAACCAGGACGGCGCGTCGAACGGTCTGACCGCGCCGAACGGCCCGTCGCAGGAGCGGGTGATCCGCCAGGCCCTGGCCAACGCCAGGCTGTCGGTGCAGGACGTCGATGCGGTCGAGGGCCACGGCACCGGCACCACTCTCGGTGACCCGATCGAGGCGCAGGCGGTGCTGGCCACCTACGGTCAGGACCGTCCGGAGGACCGGCCCCTGTGGCTCGGATCCTTCAAGTCCAACATCGGCCACGCGCAGGCCGCGGCCGGTGTCGGCGGCATCATCAAGATGGTGCAGGCGATCCGGCACGGGGTGCTGCCCAAGACCCTGCACGTCGACGAGCCCTCCCCGCACATCGAGTGGTCGGCCGGCCAGGTCCAGCTGCTGACCGAGGCGATGCCGTGGCCGGAGGTGGACCGGCCGCGTCGTGCGGGTGTGTCGTCGTTCGGCATCAGCGGCACCAACGCCCACGTCATCATCGAGCAGGCCCCCGCCGACCTCACCCCCACCGAGGCCCCCGCTCCCGCCGGCGTGGTCCCGGGTGAGGGGGAGGACCAGACCGGAACCCCGGTGGCGTGGGTGCTGTCGGGCAAGACGCCGGACGCGCTGGCCGGTCAGGCGGCCCGGGTGCTGTCCTTCGTGCAGGAGCACCCCGGCCTGAGCGTGGCCGACATCGGCTACTCGCTGGCGACGACGCGGACCTCCTTCGAGCGGCGGGCGGTGGTGACCGGTGGCGACCGCGCCACCCTGCTGGCGAGGCTCGCCGCGGTGGCCGAGACCCGCACCTCGCCCGGGGTGGTGCAGGGCATCGCCCGCTCCGGTGGCAAGGTCGGCATGCTGTTCACCGGTCAGGGCGCCCAGCGGCTCGGCATGGGCCGCGAACTGCACGCGACGTTCCCGGTGTTCGCGCAGGCCTTCGACGCCGTGGTGGACGAGCTGGACGCGCATCTGGACCGGCCGCTGCGTGAGGTGATCTGGGGCGAGGACCCCGGTCTCGCCGACCAGACGGCGTACGCGCAGGCCGGGCTCTTCGCCGTCGAGGTGGCGCTGTTCCGCCTCCTGGAGTCGTGGGGGGTGCGGCCGGACTACCTGGCCGGGCACTCCATCGGTGAGCTGGCCGCCGCGCACGTCGCCGGGATGCTGTCGCTCGCCGACGCGTCCCGCCTGGTCGCGGCGCGGGGCCGGCTGATGCAGGCCCTTCCGGCCGGCGGGGCGATGGTCGCCATCCAGGCCACCGAGGACGAGGTGACCCCGCTCCTGGGAGACGGGGTGGACATCGCCGCCGTCAACGGCCCGAGCGCGCTGGTCATCTCCGGGCAGGAAGGCCCTGTTCTGGCCCTGGCCGCCCAGTTCGCCGGCCGGGGACGCAAGACCCGCCAGCTGCGGGTCTCCCACGCCTTCCACTCCCACATGATGGACCCGATGCTGGCCGACTTCGCCGAGGTGGCCGGCACGGTGTCGTTCGACGCGCCGCGGATCCCGATCGTGTCCACCGTCACGGGCGCCCTCGCCGCCGAGGAGTTGGGCACCGCGCGGTACTGGGTGGACCAGGTGCGGGGTGCGGTGCGGTTCGCCGACGCGGTGACCACCCTGGCCGGCCAGGGGGTGACCCGGTTCGTGGAGCTGGGCCCGGACGCGGTGCTGACCGCGATGGTCCAGCAGGCCCTCGACGAGGCCGACACCGCGGTCTTCACCGCCACCATGCGGGCCGAGCGGCCCGAGCCCGGCACGGTCGTCGCCGCGCTCGGCCAGTTGCACACCGCCGGCGTCCCGGTCGACTGGCAGGCCTTCTACGCCGAGACCGGCGCCTCCAGGGTCGACCTGCCCACCTACGCCTTCCAGCGCGAGCGCTACTGGCTCGACACCTACGACTACCTGTCGGAGTCCTGGGCGGCCGACTACGTCGGCAACCTGTCCTCCGCCGGGCTGGAGGCCGTCGAGCACCCTCTGCTGGGCGCCGTCATCCCCCTGCCCGACTCCGGGGGCCTGGTCCTCACCGGCAGGCTGTCGGTCCACACCCACCCCTGGCTGGCCGACCACCAGGTGTACGGGAACGTCCTGCTGCCGGGCACCGGCTTCGTGGAGATGGCCGTCCACGCCGGAGACAAGGCCGGGTGCCCGATCCTGGAGGAGCTCACTCTCCAGGCGCCGCTGGTGCTGCCGGAGGGCGCGTACCGTGACGGCCTGGCGGTGCAGGTCGTCGTCGGGGCCGCGGACGACGCCGGCCGCCGGCCGCTGCTGGTGCGGTCCCGCCCCGACCACGACGCGGAGAACTGGACCGTACACGCCCAGGGCGTGCTGGCCGAGGGACCGGACGTCCGCGGGGAGTCGCTCGAACAGTGGCCGCCGCCGGGCGCGACGCCGATCGACGTGCAGGGCGCGTACGAGGAGCTTCTCGCCGCGGGCTACGGCTACGGCCCGACCTTCCAGGGCCTGCGGGCGGCCTGGCGGCGCGGCGAGGACCTGTTCGCCGAAGTCGCCCTGCCCGACCAGGCGCATCAGGACGCCGCCCTCTTCGGGCTCCACCCCGCGCTGCTCGACGCGTCGATGCACGCGATCCTGGTGGACGGCGACGGGCGGGGCGAGGGCGAGACGGTCCTCCCGTTCGTCTGGGGCGGTGTGTCGCTGCACGCCACCGGCGCGCCCGCGGCGCGGGTACGCCTGGCGCCGTCCGCCACCCGGGGCCTGGCGCTGAACGTCGCCGACGCGACCGGCAGGCCCGTGCTCACGGTCGCGTCGCTGGTGTCCCGGCCGGTGTCGGTCGACCAGCTCAGCGCGACGCGGGACGTCGCCGACGAGGCGTTGTTCGGCATCGAGTGGAGCCCTCTGGCGGCGGCGTCGGACGACACGAACTGGGTGGTTCTGGGCTCGGGCCCGTTCCCCGAGGGCGTACCGGTCGTCGAGAGCCTCCGGGCGCTGGCGGACGCGGCCGTCGTGCCCGGCGCCGTCGTCTGGCAGGCGCCGGACGCGCCCGCCGCGGACGTCCCGTCCGGCGTCCGGTCCGTGACCGCCGCCGTGCTGGAGATCGTGCAGGAGTGGCTGGCCGAGGACCGGTTCGCCGATTCGAGGCTGGTCGTGGTCACCCGGGGCGCGGTCGCGACCGGAGAGGCCGACGACGTGGCGCTGACCCAGGCGCCCGTGTGGGGCCTGGTGCGGGCCGCGATCGCGGAGAACCCCGGCCGCTTCGCCCTGCTGGACGTCGACGACCACCCCGGCTCGCCTGACGCGGTCGCCGCGGTGGTGGCGTCGGCCGAGCCGGAGGCCGCGATCCGGGCCGGTGAGGTCCTCGTCCCCAGGTTCGTACGGCCCACGCCGCCGGCCGAGGCGGCCGCGCCGGCGCTGGACCCCGACGGGACCGCGCTCATCACCGGCGGCACCGGCGGGCTCGGCGGCCTGCTCGCCCGCCACCTGGTCACCGCGTACGGCGTCCGCTCGCTGGTGCTCACCAGTCGGCGAGGCCCGGACGCGCCGGGCGCGGCGGAACTGCGTGACGAGCTCGTCGCGCTCGGCGCCGAAGTGACCATCGCCGCGTGCGACGCCGCCGACCGCGACGCGCTGGCCGGGGTGCTGGCGGCCATCCCGGTGGAGCGTCCGCTGACCGCCGTCGTGCACGCCGCCGGCGTCGCCGACAACGGCCTCGTCGGCGCGCTCACCCCGGAGCGGCTGGCCGCCGTGCTCGCGCCGAAGGCCGACGCCGCGTGGCACCTGCACGAGCTGACCAAGGACCTGGACCTGGCCGCGTTCGTGCTGCTCTCCTCCGCGGGCGGCATGGTCCTGGCCGCCGGTCAGGGCAACTACGCCGCCGCGAACGTCTTCCTCGACGCGCTGGCCACCCACCGGCACGCCAACGGCCTGCCTGCGACGTCCATGGCGTACGGACTGTGGGGCGTGGACGCGGGTCTCGGCGCGCTGCTGAGCGACGCCGACCTCACCCGCATGCGGCGCATGGGTTATCCCGCGCTCACCGCGGAGGACGGCCTGGCCCTCTTCGACGCGGCCCTCGCCGCGCCCGGCGCCGTACGCGTGCCGCTGCGCATCGACCCGGTGGCCCTGCGCGCCAAGCCGGAGCAGCTTCCGCACCTGCTGCGCGGTCTCGTACGGGTGCCGATCCGGCAGGCGGCCCGTTCGGGCGGCGGCGAGGCGCTGCGGCAGCGGCTGGCCGGGCTGGGCGAGGCCGAGCTTTCGGCCGCGCTGCTCGACCTGGTGAGGTCCACCGTCGCGGCGGTGCTCGGCCACGCGTCGGCCGACGCGATCGAGCCGGACCGCGCGTTCCAGGAGCTCGGCTTCGACTCGCTGTCCGCGGTCGAACTGCGCAACGTGCTGGGCGAGGCCACCGGGCTGCGGCTGCCCGCGACCCTCGTCTTCGACTACCCCAGCGCGCTCGCGGTGGCCGAGCACATCGGCGAGACGCTCAGCGGCACGCGGGACGAGACCGGCGTCGCCGTTCAGGCGCCGCTCGACGACGAGCCGATCGCGATCATCGGCATGGCCTGCCGGTACCCGGGCGGGGTGACCTCGCCCGAGGACCTGTGGCGGCTGGTCACCGACGGCGTGGACGCGGTGGGCGAGTTCCCCGCCGACCGCGGCTGGGACGTCGAGGGCATCTACGACCCGGAGCCGGGCGTCCCCGGCAAGACGTATGCCCGCAACGGCGGGTTCCTGTACGACGCGGCGGAGTTCGACCCGGGCTTCTTCGGCATCAGCCCGAACGAAGCGGTGATGATGGATCCGCAGCAGCGGCTGCTGCTGGAGACCTCCTGGGAGGCGTTCGAGCGGGCCGGCATCGACCCGGGAGCGCTGCGGGGCAGCAAGACCGGGGTCTTCGCCGGGGTGATGTACCACGACTACGGGCAGGGCGTCGGCGTCGCCAGCAGCAGCGGCGGCAGCCTCGTCTCCGGCCGGGTGGCCTACACCCTCGGGCTGGAGGGACCGGCCCTCACCGTCGACACCGCCTGCTCGTCGTCGCTGGTGGCGCTGCACCTGGCCGGGCAGGCGCTCAAGTCGGGCGAGTGCTCCCTGGCGCTGGCCGGCGGGGTCACCGTGATGTCCGAACCGGCCATGTTCATCGAGTTCTCCCGCCAGCGGGGGCTGTCGCCGGACGGACGGTGCCGGTCGTTCGCGGCCGGCGCCAACGGCGCCGCCTGGGCGGAAGGCGCCGGCCTGCTGCTCATGGAGCGGCTGTCGGACGCGCGGCGGCTCGGCCACCGGGTCCTCGCCGTGATCCGGGGCTCGGCGGTGAACCAGGACGGCGCGTCCAACGGGTTCACGGCGCCGAACGGCCCCTCCCAGCAGCGGGTGATCCGCCAGGCCCTGGCCAACGCACGTCTGTCGGTTCAGGACGTCGACGTGGTCGAAGGGCACGGCACCGGCACGACGCTCGGTGACCCGATCGAGGCGCAGGCGGTTTTGGCGACCTACGGTCAGGACCGTCCGGAGGAGCGGCCGCTGTGGCTGGGGTCGCTGAAGTCGAACATCGGTCACGCGCAGGCGGCGGCCGGTGTCGGCGGGGTCATCAAGATGGTGGAGGCGATCCGGCACGCGGAGTTGCCCAAGACGCTGCACGTGGACGAGCCGTCCCCGCACGTGGAGTGGTCGGCGGGTCAGGTTCGGTTGCTGACCGAGGCGATGCCGTGGCCGGAGGTGGACCGTCCCCGCCGGGCGGCGGTGTCCTCGTTCGGGATCAGCGGCACCAACGCCCACGTCATCATCGAGCAGGCCCCCGCCGACCTGGCAGGAGCGGAAGAGTTCTCCCTCGTCCCGTCCGCCGGCGCCGCCCTGCTGCCGGCCGAGGCCGGCAGCGCCTCCCCGGCGATCGCCGAGGAGGCCGGTGCGCCGGTCTCGGGCGTCCCTGCCGAGATCGGGCAGCCCACTGGCGCTGCCGCCGACGCGCAGCCGGGCGAGGGCGAGGTCCAGGCCGGTGCTCTGGTGGGTCCGGTGGCGTGGGTGGTGTCGGGCAAGACGGCGGACGCGCTGGCCGGTCAGGCGGCGCGGGTGCTGTCCTTCGTGCAGGACCGTCCCGCCCTGAGCGTTGCGGATGTCGGGTTGTCGCTGGCGACGACGCGGGCGTCGTTCGAGCGTCGGGCGGTCATCACGGGTGGTGACCGGGCTACCCTGCTGGCGGGGCTCGCCGCGCTGGTGGAGGGCCGTACCGCACCTGGGGTGGTGCAGGGTGTCGCCCGCTCCACTGGGAAGGTCGGTGTGCTGTTCACCGGTCAGGGTGCCCAGCGGCTCGGCATGGGCCGTGAACTGCACGCGGCGTTCCCGGTGTTCGCGCAGGCCTTCGACGCGGTCGTGGACGAGCTGGATGGGCATCTGGATCGGCCGTTGCGTGAGGTGATCTGGGGTACCGACGCCGATCTGGTGGACCAGACGGCGTATGCGCAGGCGGGGTTGTTCGCGGTGGAGGTGGCGCTGTTCCGCCTGGTCTCCTCGTGGGGGGTGCGGCCGGACTACCTGGCCGGGCATTCGGTGGGTGAGCTGGCCGCCGCGCACGTGGCGGGGATGCTGTCACTCGCCGACGCGTGCCGGTTGGTGGCGGCGCGGGGCCGGTTGATGCAGGCCCTGCCGTCGGGTGGGGCGATGGTCGCGGTCCAGGCCACCGAGGACGAGGTGCTGCCGCTGCTGACCGAGGGGGTGGACATCGCGGCGGTCAACGGCCCCCGCGCCGTGGTGGTCTCCGGGCAGGAAGCACCGGTCCTCGCCCTGGCGGCTCGGTTGGCGGAGCAGGGGCGGAAGACGCGCCGGTTGCGGGTCTCCCACGCCTTCCACTCCCACCTGATGGAGCCGATGCTCGCCGACTTCCAGACGGTGGCGGAGTCCCTGGATTACGCTCCGGCGTCGATCCCGATCGTGTCCACCGTCACCGGCGGCCTCGCCGACGACGGGTTCGGCACCGCGCGGTACTGGGTGGACCAGGTGCGCGGGGCGGTGCGGTTCGCCGACGCCGTGACCACCCTGGCCGCCCAGGGGGTGACCCGGTTCGTCGAGCTGGGCCCGGACGCGGTGCTCACCGCGATGGCCCAGCAGACCCTCGACGAGGCCGACAACGCGATCTTCACCGCCACCATGCGGGCCGGACGGCCCGAACCGGGCACGGTCGTCGCCGCGCTCGGGCAGCTGCACACCACCGGCGTCCCGGTCGACTGGCAGGCCTTCTACGCCGAGACCGGCGCCACCCGCGTCGACCTTCCCACCTACGCCTTCCAGCGTCAGCACTACTGGGTGCCGCCGAACCGCGATGGCGTGAACGCGGAGTCGGCGGGGCTCGCGACGGTCGAGCACCCGCTGCTCGGCGCCGCGATCCCCGCCCCCGACTCGGACGCGGTGGTCTTCACCGGCCGGCTGTCGGTTCGCACGCATCCCTGGCTGGCCGATCACCAGGTGTTCGGCAGTGTGCTGTTGCCGGGGACCGGTCTGGTGGAGCTGGCGCTGCACGCGGCCGAGCACACCGGGTGCTCGCAGGTGGAGGAGCTGACGCTGGCCGCGCCGCTGGTGCTCCCGGGCGGGGCCGCCGGGTCCGGTGAGGGCGCGGTGCAGGTGCAGGTCGTGGTCGGCGCCGCCGACGAGGATGGCCGCCGTACGGTGGCGATCTACTCACGAGGCGCGCAGGCCCCGGCCGACCTGCCCTGGACGCTGCACGCCGAGGGCACCCTGTCCACCAACCCGGCCACCAACCCGGCAGATGCGAACCCGGCCGGTGCGGACCTGAGCCAGTGGCCTCCGGCGGAGGCCGGCGCGGTGGACCTCACCGACGCCTACCAGATCCTGCACGAACGCGGCTACGGCTACGGCCCGGCCTTCCAGGGACTACGCGCGGCCTGGCGACGCGGCGAGGAACTGTTCGCCGAAGTCGCCCTCCCCGACCAGGAACACCAGGACGCCGCACTCTTCGGACTCCACCCCGCACTGCTCGACGCCGCCATGCACGGGCTGAGCTTCGCCGTCCCCGACGAGGCGGACGACGCGGAACGCACGCTGCTGCCGTTCGCCTGGCACGGGGTCGCCCTGCACGCGGTGGGCGCGCGGGCCCTGCGGGTGCGGCTGACCTGGCTCAGCGAGAACACGCTGGCGCTGGACATCGCCGATCCGGCCGGTACGCCGGTCGCCTCGGTCGAGCGCCTGGCGCTGCGGGCGATCTCGCCAGAGCAGCTGGCCGCGAGCCGCCCGGGCGGACTGGAGACGCTGCTGCGCCCGGAATGGAGCGAGCTGCCCGGCACGCAGGCCGAACCGGCCACCCACGCCTGGATGGCGCTCGGTGGCGACGGTCTCGGCCTGGGCATCCCTGTCGTGGACGACGTCGCCGCGCTGGCCGGCCTTCCGGAGGCGCCGGAGGTGGCGATCTTCCGCTGCCCCGCCCAGGACACCGGCGACGTCCTGGCCGACGTCCGCGGCGCGGCGAACGCCGTGCTGGCCGTGGTGCGGGACTGGCTCGCCGACGAGCGGCTCGTCGACTCCCGGCTGGTCGTGGTGACCTCCGACGCCGCCCCCGCCTCACCTGCCGCGCTGACCGTCGACCCGCGACCGGCACCGGTCTGGGGCGTGCTGCGGGCCGCGCAGGCGGAGAACCCGGGCCGGTTCACCATCCTCGACCTGGACGGCAGTGAGACTCCCGCCGTCGTGGCACAGGCGGTCGCGTCGCGGGAGCCCGAGGTGATCGTGCGGAACGGCGTGGCCGGCGTGCCCCGGCTGGTGCCCGTCCCGCCGCCGGCCGAAGCGCCGGAGTCGCCGTGGCGTCCGGACCGCACCGTGCTCGTCACGGGAGGCACGGGCGGGCTCGGCAGCCTCGTCGCGCGGCATCTCGTGGTGCGGCACGGCGTACGGCACCTGCTGCTGACCAGCCGCAGCGGCCTGGCCGCCGCGGGCGCCCCCGAGCTGGTGGCCGAGCTGTCCGGGCACGGCGCGACGGTCACCGTCGCGGCCTGCGACGTCTCCGACCGCGACCAGCTGGCCCGGCTGCTCGCGGCCGTGCCCGCCGAGCACCCGCTCGGCGGCGTGGTGCACGTGGCCGGGATCGGCGACAACGGCCTGGTCGCCACGATGACGCCGGAGCGGCTGGACGGCGTGCTGCGGCCCAAGGCCGACGCCGCCTGGCACCTGCACGAGCTGACCCGCGACCTCGACCTGACGGCGTTCGCGCTGTTCTCCTCGGCCGGTGGCCAGGTGCTCGCCGCCGGTCAGGCCAGCTACGCGGCGGCCAACGTGTTCCTGGACGCCCTTGCGGTCCACCGGCACGCGAGCGGCCTGCCGGCCACCGCGATGGCGTTCGGCCTCTGGGACGTGGACACCGGGCTGAGCCAGTGGCTCAGCGACACCGACCTGCACCGGCTGCGCCGCCAGGGCCTGCCGCCGCTGACCGCCGAGGAGGGCCTGGCGCTGTTCGACGCGGCGCTGGCGTCGCCGTACCCGGCGCTCACGCCGCTGAGCCTCGACCGCGCCGCGCTCCGCTCCCGTCCCGGCGAGCCGCCGGCGCTGCTGCGCGGCCTCGCCGGTACGGGGCGGCGCCGGGCGAGCGTCGGCCAGGCCGACCCGGGCGCGTTCCGCGACCGGCTGGCCGGTCTCGGCGAGCCGGAGCGGAAGGCCGCGCTGGAGGAACTGGTGCGGGGCGTCGCCGCCGTGCTGCTCGGCCACGCCGGGGCGGCCGACGTCGACCTCGACAAGGACTTCCTGGAGTCCGGGTTCGACTCGCTGTCGGCCATGGAACTGCGCAACGGCCTCAACGCGGCCACCGGCCTGCGGCTGCCGCCGATGGTGGTGTTCGACAGCAAGACGCCGCGGGAGCTGGCGGCGTACCTGCACGACGAGATGGCGGTCACGCCGTCCGGCGCCCCCGCGGCGGGGGCGGCCGCCACACCCAACGCGGGGGAGCGGGCGCCCGACACGCTGAGCGCCCTGTTCCGCGCGGCGATCACCGACAACCAGGTGGCGGGGGCGTTCGACCTGCTGCGCGCGGTGTCCAACCTGCGGCCGAAGTTCACCACCCCGGCGGACCTCGGCGGGCCGATCCCGGCGGTGCAACTCGCCGACGGCCCGGCGAGGCCGCGGCTGATCTGCCTGTCGACGCCGATGGTCACCGGCGGCGTGCACCAGCACGCCCGGCTCGTACGGCACCTCACCCCGCGGCACGTCTCGGCCATCCCGACGCCGGGATTCGCGGCCGGCGACAGCCTGCCCGCGACGCCGGAGGCGGGCGTGCTCGCGCTGGCCGAGGCGGTCATCGCGGCGGCGGAGGGCGAGCCGTTCGTGCTGCTCGGCTACTCCTCCGGCGGCACCCTCGCCCACGCGGCCGCCGCGTGCCTGGAGCAGCGGTACGGGATCTCGCCCAGCGGCCTGGTCCTTCTCGACACCTTCAAGCTGCACGAGGGCGCCGGGCAGGCGATCCCGATGCAGCAGCTCGCGGCCGGCCTGTTCGACGTCGAGGAGATGTTCGGCGGCTTCGACAGCGCCCGGCTCTCCGGCATGGGCTGCTGGTTCGACATGCTGCCCGACCTCGACATCGGCACGGTGTCCGCGCCGGTGCTGTTCGCGCAGTGCACCGAGTCGTTCCTCGGCACCGAGCCCGCGGACGGGTGGCAGGCCACGTCGTGGGACGCGGCGCACACCGTGCGGCAGGTGCAGGCGAACCACTTCACCATGATCGACGAGCGCGCGCACGTCACGGCGCGGGTCGTCGACGAATGGCTGCAGTCCATTTCCAGCTGATCCGAGTCCTGATCGATTTCGCGTTCCAGCCGATTTCCGGATTTCGGGTTCCGGCTGATCCAAGCTCTGGCTGATTCGAGGAATAACCATGGCTCTCGCGCCGAACGCGAAGGGCACCGTGCCCTTCGGTGAATACCGGACGTGGTACCGGGTGACCGGCGATCTGCGGGCGGGCGTGCCGCCGCTGGTGGTCGCGCACGGCGGCCCCGGCAGCACCCACGACTACCTGCGCAACATCGCGGAACTCGCCGGGCACGGCCGGCCGGTCGTCCACTACGACCAGCTGGGAAACGGCGGCTCGACCCGCCTGCCCGGCCGGGGCGCCGATTTCTGGACCCCCCAGTTGTTCCTGGACGAACTGGAGAATCTGCTGGGCGCGCTCGGCATCGCCGGCGACTACACGCTGCTCGGCCACTCCTGGGGCGGCGTGCTGGCCGCGCGGCACGCGGCGACGCGGCCCGCCGGCCTGCGCGGCCTGATCATCGCGAACTCCCCGGCGTCGTACCCCCTGTGGCTGGGCGAACTGGCCGTGCTGCGCCGCGCGCTCCCCCCGGAGGTCGCGGAGACGCTCACCCGGCACGAGGAGGCCGGCACCACCGACAGCGCGGAGTACGTGCGGGCCGTCAAGGTCTTCAACGACCGGCACGTCTGCCGTCTCGACCCGCTGCCCAGGGACTTCATCGCCTCCCTGATGGAGATCCACAACGACCCCGCCGTCTACTACACGATGAACGGGCCGAGTGAGTTCCACGTCAACGGCACGCTGCGCGACTACTCCGTGGTCGACTGCTGCCCCGACATCGCCGTGCCCACGCTGCTCATCTCCGGCAGGCACGACGAGGTGACTCCGGCCGCCGTCCAGCCGTTCGCCGATCTCATTCCCGACGTCCGCTGGCAGATTTTCGAGGATTCCAGCCACCTGCCGCATCTGGAGGAGCCGGAGCGTTTCCTGCGGGTCGTCCGGGAGTTCCTGGAGAACATCCCGGACCGCGGTGCGACGCCCGTGCGGGTGGGCGAATTCTAAGGGCCTGCACGAGTATTTAGGGGTATACCGGGTGACCGAATTCAATTTATCGTCAATTGCTCGCAACAAGCAGACTCAGAAGATCGGAGGAACTTCGGCATGACGCTGCTTGCTGGCAGTTCCTTGGAGGTCGGGCGATTCCGCGCCTACGGCCCTCGTCATATTGATGAGATCGGTGACCGGTACGGGCTGTCCGAGGACGCCCGCGAGGCGATCCGGCTGATCTCGCTCGTGCTGCCGTTCCGGGTCAACGACTACGTCCTGTCCCAGTTGATCGACTGGTCCCGCGTCCCCGACGACCCGATCTACCGGCTGGTGTTCCCGCAGCACGGGATGCTGTCGGACGAGCAGGAGCGGATGCTGTCCGTGCTGAGCGCCACCGGCGACCGGAGCCGCCTCCAGGAGGCCGTCCGGACCATCCGCGCGGACCTCAACCCGCATCCGTCCGGGCAGAAAGAGCTGAACGTGCCCACCCTGGGCGACGAGCCGATCCCCGGCCTTCAGCACAAGTACCGCGAGACGGTCCTGTACTTCCCGAGCCAGGGCCAGACCTGTCACGCGTACTGCACCTACTGCTTCCGCTGGGCACAGTTCGTCGGCGACGCCGATCTCCGCTTCGCCGCGCCGAACCCCGACCAGCTGATCGCCTACCTCGGCCGGCACCCCGACGTCTCGGACGTGCTGATCACCGGCGGCGACCCGATGATCATGACGACGGAGCGGCTGCGCGGCCACATCGAACCGCTGCTGGCCGTGGACACCGTGCGGACGATCCGGATCGGCAGCAAGTCGCCCGCCTACTGGCCGTACCGGTACACCACCGATCCCGACGCCGACGACCTGCTGCGGCTGTTCGAGCGGGTGGTGGCCTCCGGCCGGACGCTCGCGCTGATGGCGCACTACAGCCACCCCCGCGAGCTGGAGACCGACGAGGCGCGCGCCGCGCTGGCGAGGGTCCGCGGCACCGGCGCCGTGGTGTACTGCCAGGCCCCGCTCATCAAGTACGTCAACGACGACGTGGACACCTGGGCCCGGCTGTGGCGGCTGCAGTTCGCCGCCGGTGCGGTGCCGTACTACCAGTTCGTCGAGCGGGACACCGGGCCGCACGCCTACTTCCGGGTGCCGCTCGCCCGCTCGGTGGAGATCTTCCACGGGGCGTTCCGCACCCTGCCCGGCCTCGCGCGGACGGTGCGCGGACCGGTCATGTCCGCGACCCCCGGCAAGGTGATCGTGGACGGGGTCGAGGAGACCCCGCAGGGCCGCTACTTCCGGCTGCGGTTCATGCAGGCCCGCCAGCCGTCGCTGGTCGGCCGGCCGTTCCGGGCGCACTACTCGCCGACGGCCGCCTGGCTCACCGAGCTCGAACTCGACCCGGACACCCCCGACGACATCATGACCGCCATCGACGGCGGGGCGGCCCGGATCGGGCGGTGGACGAGGGAGGCGGCCCATGTCCAGTCGTAACGTCTCCCCGAACCTCGCGCTCGACCAGCTCGTCGCCCGGCGCAGAGCCGAGGGCGCCGCCATCGTGCACCTGGGCTTCGGCGAGTCCCGGCTGCCGGTCTTCCGGCCGCTGGTCTCCCGCCTGCTGGAGGGCGCGTCGCGCAACGCGTACGGACCGGTGGCCGGATCCGCCGACGCCCGCGCGGCGGTGGCCGGCTACTTCACCCGCCGCCGCATGCCGACCGACGCCGACCAGACGGTGCTCGCGCCGGGCAGCAAACCACTGCTGATGGCGCTGCAACTGGTGCTCCCCGGGGACGTCCTGCTGGCCAGGCCGTCCTGGGTCACCTACGCGCCGCAGGCGCGGCTGGCCGGCAAGCAGGTGTTCGGGGTGCCGATCCCGGACGAGTGCGGCGGTGTGCCGGAGCCGGAGGCGCTGCGCGAGACCATCCGGTCCGCGCGCGCGTCGGGGCACAACCCCCGCATCCTGATCCTCACCACGCCGGACAACCCGACCGGCACGGTCGCCTCGCCGGCCCTCGTCCGGGAGCTGTGCGAGATCGCGGAGAGCGAGGACCTGCTGATCCTCTCCGACGAGATCTACCGCGACATCGTGCACGACCCCTGGCGCCCGGTGCTGAGCCCGGCGGAGGTCGTGCCGGACCGGACGATCGTGCTGACCGGCCTGAGCAAGAGCATCGCGCTCGGCGGCTGGCGGATCGGCGCCGCCCGGTTCCCGTCCGGCCCGTGGGGCGAGCGGATCCGCGACGAGGTGCTCGCGGTCGCCAGCGAGATCTGGTCGACCCTGGCCGGCCCGATGCAGGCCGTGGCGGAGTACGTGTTCGCGGAACCGCCCGAGGTGGTGCGCCGCATCGCCGCGGACACCCGCCTGCACGGCATCGTGGCGAACGCCGTCCACGAGATCATGGTCGGCGCGGGCGCGCTGTGCCGCCCGCCGACCGGCGGTTTCTACGTCTACCCCGACTTCGAACCGCTGCGCGAGAGGCTCGACTGGCACGGCGTCACCGACTCGGCGTCCCTGCAGCGGGTGCTGCTCGACGACTTCGGGGTGGCGGTGCTCGGCGGCCACCACCTCGGCGACGACCCCGGCGCGCTGCGCTTCCGCGCGGCGACCAGCATGCTCTACGGCCAGACCGCCGAACAGCGCGAGGCCGCGCTCTACGCCGAACGGCCCCTTTCCCTGCCGCATATCCGCGACGAACTCGACCTGCTCGAGGAGAAATTGTCGGTGTTCGTCTCGTCTGGGGTTACTAAGGGTGCCGCCGTGTTCCCCGCCGGTGTACGTTGAAATTCGAATCAGCCGCTAATCGATTGTGAGGAATGCCATGCCTGTCGACGGCAAGTGGGCGGTCGAAATGCAGAGCCCCATGGGCAAGCAGACCCTTTTCTTCGACCTGAAGTCGAACGGGGAGGAACTGGTCGGCGCGCTTACCGGAACCGACGAGCCCAACCCCGAGCTGCTGGAGGGCAAGGTCACCGGCAACGCCGTCACCTGGAAGCTCAAGGTGACCAAGCCCATGCCGATCAAGCTGAAGTTCACCGCCACGATCAACGACAGCACCCTGCACGGTCAGGTCAAGCCGGGCATGTTCCCCGGTTTCCCGATCACGGGCCGCCGCCTCTGAGCATGGACAGCGCCATCGTTTTTCCCGGCATGGGGCCGTGCGACTTCGCGACCGTGGCCAGGTTCATGCTGGTCAACCCGGTCGCGAGGCGGCTGGTGGCGGTCGCCGGCGACGTGCTGGGATATGACCTCTTCGAGCGCTACCGCGAGACGAGCGGCGACTACTCCGAATACGCGCAGGTCGCCTTCTTCGTCAACTGCGTGGCGCTCGCGACGTGGGCGCGGGAGGAGTTCGGCGTCGAGCCGGGCCTGTGCGCCGGAGCGAGTTTCGGCGGCAAGGCCGCCGCCGTCCACTCCGGCGCGCTCGGCTTCGCCGACGGAGTGCGGCTCACCGCCGAACTGGTGCGGTACGAGACCGAGTACTTCGCGGCCGAGCACCCCGACGTGGTGACGCAGTCGTTCGTCCGGGTGCCCGGGGAGCGGCTGGCCGAACTGCTCGCCGAGATGGACGAACGCGGCGAGTGGTACGAGATCTCCTGCCAGGTCGACGAAGACTTCCACATGCTGTCCGTGCACCGTGACGTGCTCGACGGCCTGCGGAGCCGGCTGCGGGCGCACGGCGGGCTTCCGCTGTACGTCATGGACCCGCCCCTGCACTGCCGCGCCTTCGGCGGCCTGCGGGACAGGGTGGAGGCCGAACTGTTTCCCACGCTCACGTTCACGGACCCGGCGATTCCGGTCGTCGCGGACCAGGACGGCTCGCTGCGGGACACCGCGGCCGGCGTCCGGGACATCCTGCTGGACGGGATCGTCCGCCCGGTCCGCTGGCCCGCCGTCGTCGGGACACTGCGGGAGCGGGGCGTCGGGAAGCTGTACGTCTCCGGACCCGACCAGCTCTGGGGCCGGGTGGGCGTCACCACCCGCAACTTCGAGGTCGTCGCGCTCGACCCGCGCTGGGCCACGCGCCCGCGCCGGCGGGACCGCGCCGCCCAGGAGCACCGCACGGCCCAGCTCCACCGCGCCGCCCAGGAGCGCGGCGCCGCGCAAGAGAACCTCGCCCGAGCCGGGGCGAGCCTTTCCTAGAAGACCACCCCGTGGAGAGAGTCATCATGTGGGACGAGCGATTCGAGACCATACTCCGCAAACACCTGCCGTTCCTGCCGGACGGGGCCCAGCTCACGGAGGGCAGCGACCTGCGTGACCTCGGCCTCGACTCGCTGAGCATGGTCGACCTGCTCGCGTCGCTGGAGAGCACCTACCAGGTCCGCTTCCGCGACGACATGCTCAGCCTCGGCAACTTCGCCACTCCGGGCGCGCTCTGGGCGACGCTCAGCAGCGTGACATGACCGGCGTGACCGACGACCACGCGCTGTACGCCCGGTTCCTGCGCGGGCTCGCGCTGGCACCCGATCGCCCGGCCGTCAGGGACGGCGATCGGGTGCTCACCTACGCGGAGCTCCACGAGCACGCGCTCCGCCTGGCGGGCGCGCTGCTCGACGTCGTGGGCGCGCGGCCGAAGGCGGTCGGCGTGCTGGCCGGCAAGTCCGTGGAGAGCTACGCCGGCATCCTCGCCGGTCTCTACTCCGGTGCCGCGGTCGCACCGCTGCACCCGGACTTCCCGGTCGAGCGGACCCGGCGCATGCTGACCGCCGCGGACGTCTCCGTGGTGCTCGGCGACGCCCACGGGCGGCGGATGCTCGACGAGATCGCCGCGTCGGGCACGGACATCCCGGTGATCGGCCTCGACCGGCCGGCCGCCGGGACGGCGCTCGACGCCCCCCTTCCGGTGGCGCCGACCGACATCGCGTACCTGCTGTTCACCTCCGGATCGACGGGCCGGCCGAAGGGTGTGCCGATCACGCACGCCAGCACCGCCCACTACTTCCGGCTGATGGACGAGCGCTACGACTTCGGCCCGGACGACGTGTTCTCGCAGACGTTCGACCTGAACTTCGACTGCGCGATGTTCGACATGTTCTGCGCGTGGGGCGCGGGCGCGAGCGTGCACCCGGTGCCGGCCACCGCCTACCTCGACCTGCCGGCCTTCCTGGCGGAACGGCGGATGACCGTCTGGTTCTCCACGCCGAGCGGCATCGTCCTGGTCCGCAAGCGAGGCGGTCTCACGCCCGGCTCGATGCCGACGCTCCGCTGGAGCCTGTTCGCGGGTGAGGCGCTGCGCGGGGACGACGCCGCGGACTGGCAGGCCGCCGCCCCCGGGTCGACCCTGGAGAACATCTACGGTCCCACCGAGCTGACCATCACCGTCACCGGACACCGCTGGTCGCCGGAGACCTCGCCGGGGCTGTGCGTCAACGGCCTGGCGCCGATCGGCACTGTGCACGAGGGCCACGACTGGCTGCTGCGCACCGCGGACGGCGAGCACAGCGACACCGAGGGCGAGCTGTGCATCACCGGCCCGCAGCTGACCTCCGGATATCTGGACCCGGACGACAACGAGGGCCGGTTCCTGCACCACGACGGCCGCGGGTGGTACCGCACCGGAGACCGCGTGCGGGTCCTGCCGAACGGCGAACTGGTCTATCTGGGACGGCTGGACTCGCAGGTGCAGGTCCAGGGCTGGCGGGTGGAGCTCGCCGAGATCGAGCACGCCCTGCGCTCCTGCCCCGGCGTCCAGGACGCCGTCGCGGTGACCCGTACGGTCGAGGGCACCACCGAGCTGGTGACCTTCTACACCGGCGTGCCCACCCAGCAGGCCGAACTGGCCGGCCGGCTGCGCCGGGTGCTGCCGTCCGGCCTGCTGCCGCGGGAGTACCGGCACGTCGAGGACTTCCCGCTGAACTCCAACCGGAAGGTCGACCGGGCCCGGCTCGCCCGGGAGGCCGCCGCGATCGACTGAAGCACCGACTGAAGCACCGACTCGTCTGAAGCACCCTCCCGAGGGCACGGCCCTCCCCGGTGGTCCCACCCCACCCCCAGCCACCGGGGAGGGCCGTGGCATGCCCGCACCCAGGTCTCCGTGCCCGTGTCTCCGCGCCGCCGGGCCGGCCGTGCAGGTTCCGTACGGCGAACCCGTACGACGACAAGGCGACCGGCCCCCGCGTCAGGCGCCTGACGCGAGGACCGGTCGCGGCTCGTGGCCCGGGCGGCTCACCCGTGCTGGGCGGCCAGCGCCAGGCGGTCCACCTTCCCGTTGGGCGTGAGGGGCAGCTCGCGCAGCTGCACGATGCGCTGCGGAGCCATGTAGTCGGGCAGCGTGGCCAGGCAGAACGCCTCCAGGTCGCGGTGTTCCAGCGCGGGCGCGCCGGGCTCCAGCACGACGAAGGCGGCGAGCACCGGGTCGCCCTCCGGCCGCGGCAGCATCGTCGCCGCGGCCCCGGCGATGCCGGGGAACTCGAGGATCCGCCGCTCCACCTCGCCGAGCTCGACCCGGTTGCCCCGGATCTTCACCTGCGAGTCGGCCCGGCCGCAGAAGTACAGCTCGCCGGACTCGCCGAGATAGGCGAGGTCGCCCGTACGGAACACCGGCTGGCCGGAGCGCGGGTTGAGGGGGTCGGGCACGAGCGCCCTCGCGGTCGCCTCGGGGTCGTCCCAGTAGCCGCTGAACAGGGCGGCGCTGCGCAGGTAGAGCTCGCCGACGACGCCGGGCGTGTTGATCGGGTTGCCCGACTCGCCGATCAGCATCAGGTCGGCGCCCTGGTGCGCGCGGCCGATGGAGAGGCGCTTCTGGTCGGGCGGGAGGGGGTTGGGCACGTCGGTCAGGGAGGCGGCGATCGACTCCGTGCTGCCGAAGCAGTTCACGATCCGTACGCCGGGCAGCAGCTCCTGGATCCGCCGCAGCTCGGGAAGCGGGAAGTTCTCCCCGGAGTAGAGGATGCCGGTGATCCGGTTGAGCTCCGCCAGGGCGCCGGCCTCGTGCCGCAGCACCGGCCGCCAGATCGACGGCACCCCGTTGACCTGCGTGACCTGCGCGTCGCGCAGGAACCCGACGAACCGCCTGGGCCAGCGGAGCAGGTCGCGCGGCACCGGCACGACGGCGGCGCCGCTGCCGAGGGCGAGCGCGATGTCGAGCAGCGAGAAGTCGAACTGGAACGGCGACGTGGACGCCACCCGCCCGCCGGGGCCGACGATCTCGTGGGCCAGCATCCCGCGGAAGAAGGCGAGCGCCGCCCGGTGGCTCATCACCACCCCCTTCGGCCGGCCGGTGCTGCCCGACGTGAAGATCATGTACGCCGGGTCCGACGGGATCGGCGTGCGCCACTCGGCCCGGCGGCCCCTGGGGGCGGTGTCGATCCACACCCCGTCAGGGCCGAACACCCCGGTCCCGACCTCCGGCGGCACCTCGACCTCCGGCCGGCCGGCGGCGCGCAGGTAGAGCGCGGGCTCGGCCGACTGGACGATGGACAGCCGCCGGGCCTGCGGGGTCTCGCTGCTCACCGGGATGTAGGTGACGCCCCGCGCCGAACAGGCCAGGAACATCGCGATTCCGGCCGCGGTGGTGTCCGACTCCAGCACGACCCGGTCGCCGACGTCGAGGCCGGCCGCGTCGAGCCCGGCGGCGTACTCCTCCACCCGGCGCAGCAGGCCCTCGTACGTGATGACGTCGAATTCGCCGTCGCCGCGCGACTGTATGACGGCTGGACTGTCCGGCGTCCATTCCGCCCATTGCAATAAGAATTCGTGCAGCAGATCGTTACCCAGACGGATCCGGTGCAGAGACATATGGCCATGGATCACCATTTTTTGATAACACTCCACCGCGACTTCCGGCAACGGCCGACGGCGCCGCCGCGGGCGAAGTCAGGGGGCGATAGGGGTTATTGGGCGGGTGATTCCCTGTCTTAGGGTTTGCGTAGATCGTGGGTGAGATGTGTCTGCCTTTTCAGGCACCTATATTTCGGCAGAGGTACGCCATGTCTGAGTCTGGGTTCGACGGGTCGTGGGCAGCGCGCATACCGGACGGAGGAGCGGCGCTGGCCGCCCGCCTGACCGGTCTGCCGCTCGCCGAGCAAAACCGCGTGCTGCTCGATCTGGTGTGTACGCAGACGGCGGCCGTGCTGCGGAAGTTCCGGCCGGACGACCCGGCCGAGGTCTCGCCCCGCCGGGCGTTCCGGGATCTCGGTCTCGACTCGATCGCCCTGGTCGAACTGCAGAGCCTGCTCAACGCCGTGACCGGGCTCGCGCTGGGGGTGAGCGCCGCCTTCGACCACCCGACACCGGCGTCCCTCGCCGCCTTCCTCCGTACGGAACTGCTCGGGGACACCGGCCCTGAGACCGGCCCGGAGCCGGTCGCCGGCGAGAGGCAGGCCGCTGACGAGCCGATCGCCATCGTCGGCATCGGCTGCCGCCTGCCCGGCGGGGTCGACTCGCCCGAGGGGCTGTGGCGCCTGGTCGACGACGGCCGGCACGTTCTCACCGACTTCCCCGACGACCGCGGCTGGGACCTGGAGCGGCTGTTCGACCCCGACCCGGACCAGCCCGGCACCACCTACCTGCGGCGCGGCGGCTTCCTGCCGGAGGCGACGCTCTTCGACGCGGACTTCTTCGGCATCAGCCCGCGCGAGGCGCAGACCATGGACCCGCAGCAGCGGCTCGTGCTGGAGACCGCCTGGGAGGCGATCGAGCGCGCCGGCATCGACCCGGCCTCGCTCGCGGGCAGCCGGTCCGGCGTCTACATCGGGGTCGAGCCCCAGGAGTACGGCCCCCGCATCGCCGACGCGCCCGACGGGCTCGACGGCTACCTGATCACCGGCAACGCGACCAGCGTGGTGGCCGGCCGGGTGGCGTACACGCTCGGGCTGCTCGGACCGGCGCTCGCGATCGACACCGCCTGCTCGGGCTCGCTCGTCGCGGTGCACGTCGCGGCGCAGGCCCTGCGCAACGGCGAGTGCGGCCTCGCGCTGGTGGGCGGCGTGGCCGTGCTGAGCAGCCCCGGGGTGTTCACCGCGTTCAGCAGGCTGCGCGGTCTCGCGCCGGACGGGATCTGCAAGCCGTTCGCCGAGGCCGCCGACGGCACCGGCTTCTCCGAGGGCGCGGCGGTGCTGGTACTGGAGCGGCTGTCGGACGCGCGCCGCAACGGCCACACCGTGCACGCGATCCTGCGCGGGTCGGCGATCAACCAGGACGGCGCGTCCAACGGCCTGACCGCGCCGAGCGGCCGCGCCCAGCGCCTGGTGATCCGGCAGGCGCTCGCCGACGCGGGGCTCGCGGCGTCCGACGTGGACGTGGTCGAGGCGCACGGCACCGGCACCACGCTCGGCGACCCCATCGAGGCGCAGGCGATCATCGACACGTACGGCCAGGGCCGCGAGCAGGACGACCCGCTGTGGCTGGGATCGGTGAAGTCGAACATCGGCCACACCCAGGCGGCGGCCGGCGTCGTCGGCCTGATCAAGATGGTGCTGGCCATGCGGCACGGGGTGCTGCCGAAGACCCTGCACGTCGACCAGCCGTCGTCGGCCGTGAACTGGTCGGCGGGCCGGGTGTCGCTGCTGACCGAGCCCGTGCCCTGGCAGGAGAACGGACGGCCGCGACGGGCGGGCATATCGGCGTTCGGCGTCAGCGGCACCAACGCCCACGTGATCATCGAGGAACCGCCGTCGGACGCCGCCGCCGCCTCCACGCCGCCGGCGGACGACACTTCCGGTACCGGGACGCGGCCGGTGGACGGCGCCGCGGCGCCCTCGGCACCGTCCGCGGACACGGCGACGGCGCCCGAAGAGACGGCGCCCGAAGAGACGGTGCCGGACCTGACGACGGCGCCGTGCCTGGTTCCGGTGTCGGCCCGGGGAGACGACGCGCTGCGCGCCCAGGCGGCCCGGCTGCACGACCTGCTCGCGGCCGACGACACCGTGACGCCCGCCGACGCCGGATACTCCCTGGTGACCACCCGTACGGCGTTCCCGGACCGGGCGGTCGTCCTGGCCACCGGCCGGGACGAGTGCCTGCGCGGGCTGCGCGCCCTGTCCCAGGGCGAGAGCGGCCCGGACGTGGTCAGGGGGAGCGTCACCGGCGGCGCGCTGGCGTACCTGTTCACCGGCCAGGGCAGCCAGCGCCTGCACATGGGCCGCGAGCTGTGCGGGACGTATCCCGTCTTCGCCGCCGCCCTCGACGACGCCGCCGGATATCTGGACCTCCAGCTCGACCGCCCGCTCCTGGACGTGCTGTTCGCCGAGCCCGGCACCCCCGAGGCCGATCTCCTCCACCAGACGGCGTACGCGCAGCCGGCCTTGTTCGCTCTGCAGGTCGCCGCCTACCGGCTGCTGGAGTCGTGGGGGGTGCGGCCGGACTACGTCGCCGGGCACTCGATCGGGGAGCTGGCCGCCGCGCACGTGGCCGGGGTGCTGTCGCTCGAGGACGCGGCCACGCTGGTCGCCGCGCGCGGCCGTCTGATGCAGGCCCTCCCGGCCGACGGCGCGATGGTCGCCATCCAGGCCGCCGAGGACGAGGTGACGCCGCTGCTCACCGGCCGCGCCGGGATCGCGGCGGTCAACGGCCCCCGGTCGGTCGTCGTGTCGGGCGACGAGGCGGAGGTGCTGGCCGTCGCGGCCCGCTTCGAGGCCGACGGCCGCAAGACCAGGCGGCTGCGGGTGAGCCACGCCTTCCACTCGCCGCTGATGGAGCCGATGCTCGCCGAGTTCGGGCGGGTGGCCGGGATCCTGACGTACTCGCCGCCGAGCGTGCCGGTCGTCTCCACGGTGACCGGCGAACTCGCCACCGCCGAGGAGCTGTGCTCGCCGGACTACTGGGTGCGGCACGTCCGCGACGCCGTGCGGTTCCGCGACGGCGTCGCCGCGCTGCACGCCAGAGGCGTGGACACGTTCGTGGAGATCGGGCCGGACGGCGTGCTCAGCGCGATGGCCCAGGACTGCCTCGCCGACGCTTCCGGCGACCTCGCCTTCGTGCCCGTGCTGCGGCGGGACCGCGGCGAGGTGCGTCAGCTGCTGACCGCGGTCGCCGTCGCCCACACGCGCGGCGCCGCCCTGGAGGGATCGGCGTACGGCCCGGGGGCCCGCCGCGTCGACCTGCCCACGTACGCCTTCCAGGGCAGGCGTTTCTGGATGTCTCCGCAGGAGCCGAACGACGCGCTGGGCCTCGGCCAGGCGCCCGCGGACCACCCGCTCCTCGGCGCCGTGCTGCGCGCCGCCGGAGAGGACCGCGTCGTGCTGACCGGCCGCCTCTCCCTGCGGACCCACCCCTGGCTGGCCGACCACGTGATCTCGGGCCGGGTCCTGCTCCCGGGCACCGCCCTGCTCGAACTGGCCGTGTACGCCGGTGACCAGGCCGGCTGCCCGCAGGTCGAGGACCTGACCCTGCACGCCCCGCTGGTCGTGCCCGACCGCGGCGGAGTGTCGGTCCAGGTCGTCGTGGCCGAACCCGACGACGCCGGCCGGCGAGTGGTCGACGTCTTCTCCCGTCCGGATGGTGATGGGGACGGGGTGTGGGTGCGGCACGCGTCGGGTGTGGTGGGTCCGGTCGTGGGGGTGGCGGGGTTCGATCTGGCGGAGTGGCCGCCTCGGGGGGCCGAGGTGGTGGATGTGTCGTCGTGGTATCCGGAGTTGGCCGGTCGGGGGTATGGGTACGGGCCGGCGTTCCGGGGGTTGCGGAGGGTGTGGCGGGGTTCGGGGGAGGTGTTCGCGGAGGTCGCGTTGCCTGAGGGGGTGCAGGCGGGTGGGTTCGCGGTGCATCCGGCGTTGCTGGACGCGGTGTTGCAGGCGACCGATGTGGCCACCGATCCGGTGAGTGGTTCTGAGGGGGTGGATGCGGGGGCGGTGCGGTTGCCGTTCGCGTTCGGCGGGGTGAGTGTGTTCGCGGCTGGGGCGTCGCTGGTGCGGGTGCGGATCGCTCCGGTGGCGGATGTGGCGGGGGATGCGGTGGCGTTGGAGATCGCCGACGCCTCTGGTGCGCCGGTGGCGTCGGTGGAGTCGTATGTGTGCCGGGCGATGTCGGCGCAGTCGGTGGGGGAGCGGGTCTACCGGGTCGACTGGGTCCCCGCTCCGGTCCCCGCCCCGGCCCAGTCGGCCGCGGGGAAGCAGGAGTTCACCCGCTTTGACGTCCCCGTCACCCGCGAAGCCTCGTCAAGTGCGCTGCCGGACGCGCAGGCGGAAGCACCCTCTGGGGTCCTGTCAGGGATGCGGTCGGTGGCGGCCGGGGTGTTGGAGCGGGTGCAGGAGCAGGTGGCCGTTCCGGAGCCTGGCGGGCCGTTGGTGGTGGTCACGCGGGGTGCGGTGGGGCTGCCGGGTGAGGATGTGGACGTGTCGGCGGCGCCGGTGTGGGGCCTGGTGCGGTCGGCGATGGCCGAGTGGCCGGGCCGGTTCGTGCTGGCCGACATCGACGGGACCGAGGAGTCGGAGGCGGTGCTGGCCGCGGCGGTTGCCGCCGGTGAGCCCGAACTGCTGATCCGCGCGGGCCAGGTGCGAGTCCCGCGCCTGACCACCGTGACCCCCGAGACCGAACCGGTGGGTTTCGGTGCTGGGGCGGTGGTGGTGACCGGGGGTGTCGGTGGGGTCGGGGCGCGGGTGGCGCGGCATCTGGTGACGGCGCACGGGGTGCGGTCGCTGGTGCTGGCCGGGCGTCGCGGCCTGGACACGCCCGGGGCCGACCTGGTGGCGGCGGAGCTGACCGGGTTGGGCGCTCAGGTGCGGGTGGTGGCCTGTGACGTGGCCGACCGGGAGGCGGTGGCGCGGCTGCTGGAGGAGGTGCCGGACCTGACGGCGGTGGTCCACGCGGCCGGGGTGCTGGACGACGGGCTGATCGAGTCGCTGACCCCGGACCGGCTGGACACCGTCTTCGCGCCCAAGGCCGACGCGGCCTGGCACCTGCACGAGCTGACCCGCGACCGGGACCTCAGCGCCTTCGTCCTGTTCTCCTCCACGGCGACCCTGTTCGACGCGCCCGGTCAGGGCAACTACGCCGCGGCCAACGCCTTCCTCGACGGCCTGGCCGCCCACCGGCACGCCCACGGCCTGCCCGCCACCTCGCTGGCCTGGGGCCTGTGGGCCGGCGCGGGAATGGGCGCAGGACTGGACGAGGCCGCACTGGCGCGCATCGCGCGCTCGGGGCTGGTGCCGCTGTCGTCCGAGGAGAACCTCGCGCTGCTGGACGCCGGAATACGCAGCGGACTGCCCGCTGTGGTCCCGGTCCGGGTGGACCACCGGGTGGTCCGCGAACGCGCCGACGGGATCCCGACGCTGCTGCGCGGCCTGGTGCGCCCGGCGACGAAGCGCGCCGGCGCCCGCAACGCCTCCACCGGCGGTGCCGGCGGCCTCGCCGAGCGGGTGGCCGGCCTGTCCGGCGCCGCGCGTGTCGACGCCCTGGTCGAGGTGGTCCGCGCCGAGGCAGCCGCCGTACTCGGGCACGAGAGCGGCGCCGCCGTCGCGCCCGCGCGCGCGTTCAACGAACTCGGCTTCGACTCGCTCGCGGCCGTGGAACTGCGCAACCGGCTCAACGCGATCAGCGGCCTCAAGCTGAGCGCGACCCTGGTCTTCGACTACCCCACGCCCCTCGCGCTCGCCACCCACCTGGCCGAGACGATCGACGCGAAGCCGGTGCGGGCCCGTCAGGAGACCACCGTCGCCATCGCCCCCACCGAGGACATCGCGATCGTCGGCATGGCCTGCCGCTACCCCGGCGGCGTACGGTCGCCCGAGGACCTGTGGCGGCTGGTCGCCGACGGCGTCGACGCGATCGGCGAATTCCCCACCGACCGGGGCTGGCCGCACGACGTGTACGACCCCGAGCTGAGCCGCCCCGCCACCAGCTACACCCGCGAAGGCGGTTTCCTGTACGACGCGGCCGACTTCGACGCCGACTTCTTCGGCATCAGCCCGCGCGAGGCACAGGCCATGGACCCGCAGCAGCGGCTGCTGCTGGAGGTCTCCTGGGAGGCGTTCGAGCGGGCGGGCATCGACCCGAGGTCCGTGCGCGGCAGCCGCACCGGCGTCTACGCGGGGGTCATGTACCACGACTGGGGCCTGCGGCTCGGCCCGCTGCCCGAGGAGATCGCCGCCTACCACGGCAACGGCAGCCTGGCCGGTGTCGCGTCCGGGCGGGTCGCGTACGTCTTCGGGCTGGAGGGCCCGGCGATGACCGTGGACACGGCGTGCTCGTCGTCGCTGGTCACCATCCACCTGGCCGCCGCCGGGCTGCGCGGGGGAGAGTGCGACCTGGCCCTCGCGGGCGGCGTCACCGTCATGTCCACCCCCGACACCTTCGTGGACATGAGCCGCCAGCGCGGATTGGCCGCCGACGGCCGGTGCAAGTCGTTCGGCGCGGGCGCGGACGGCGTCGGCTGGAGCGAGGGCATCGGTCTGCTGGTGCTTGAGCGGTTGTCGGATGCGCGGCGGCGTGGGCATCGGGTGCTGGGGGTGATCCGTGGTTCTGCGGTGAACCAGGACGGTGCGTCGAATGGGCTGACGGCGCCGAACGGTCCGTCGCAGCAGCGGGTGATCGGGCAGGCGCTGGCGGCGGCCGGGCTTTCCCCGGCTGACGTGGATGTGGTGGAGGGTCACGGTACGGGGACGACGCTGGGTGACCCGATCGAGGCGCAGGCGATCATCGCGACGTACGGGCAGGGCCGGGAGCGGCCGTTGTGGCTGGGGTCGGTGAAGTCGAACATCGGGCACACTCAGGCGGCGGCCGGCGTGGCCGGTGTGATCAAGATGGTGATGGCGATGCGCCATGGCGAGCTGCCCAGGTCGCTGCACGCCGCGGAGCCCTCACCCCAGGTGGACTGGGACGCCGGTCAGGTGCGGCTGCTGACCGAGCCGGTGGCCTGGCCCGAGGAGGGCAGGCCGCGCCGGGCGGCGGTGTCGTCGTTCGGGATCAGCGGCACCAACGCCCACGTGATCGTCGAGTCGGCGCCGGGTGAACCCGTACGGGAACCGCGGCCCGCCCCCGCGACCGTGCCGCTGGTCGTGTCGGGCCGCACCCCGCAGGCGCTGCGCGCCCAGGCCGGACGGCTGCTGCCGTACCTGGAGACACTGCCGGACGCGGAGATCGGCGAGCTCGGCCGCGCCCTCGCCACCACACGCGCCGCGCTCGAATGCCGGGCCGTCGTGACCGGCGCGGACCGGGCCGAGCTCGCGGCCGGCCTCGCCGCGCTGGCGGACGGCTCCACGCCCGCCGGGGCTGCCCGCGAGGGCAGGGTGGCGTTCCTGTTCACCGGGCAGGGCAGCCAGCGCCTCGGCATGGGCCGCGAGCTGTACGGCGCCTTCCCGGTCTTCGCCGAGGCGTTCGACGCCGTGCTCGCCGAGCTGGACCGCCATCTGGACCGGCCGCTGCGCGAGGTGCTGTGGGGCGAGGACGCCGATCTGGTCAACCAGACCGGCTACGCCCAGGCCGCGCTGTTCGCGCTGGAGGTCTCCCTCTACCGGCTGCTGGAGTCGTGGGGGACGCGGCCGGACTACGTCGCCGGGCACTCGATCGGGGAGCTGGCCGCCGCGCACGTGGCCGGGGTGCTGTCCCTGGCGGACGCGGCCCGCCTGGTCGCCGCGCGGGGCAGCCTGATGCAGGCCCTGCCGACCGGAGGGGCGATGGTCGCCGTACGCGCGGCCGAGGAGCGGGTGCGCCCGCTGCTCGGCGACGGCGTGGACATCGCGGCGGTCAACGGGCCGGAGTCGGTCGTCATCTCCGGTGACGAGGCGGCCGTGTCGCGGGCCGCTGCCGCTCTCGCGGCCGACGGCCACCGGACGACCCCCCTGCGGGTGAGCCACGCCTTCCACTCGGCGCTGATGGAGCCGATGCTCGCCGGCTTCCGCGGGGTCGCGGAGGAGCTGTCGTTCGCGTCTCCGGCCATCCCCCTGGTGTCCACGCTCACGGGAACACTGGCCACGGCCGAGGAGCTGGGCTCGCCGGAGCACTGGGTGCGGCACGTGCGGGAGCCGGTCCGGTTCGCCGCCGCCGTAGGTGACCTCGCCGCCCGGAACGTCACCGCCTTCGTCGAGCTCGGGCCGGACGCGGTGCTCGCCGCGATGGGGCAGGCCTGCGTCGCGGAGGACGCGGCCGCGTTCGTCGCCGTCGCCCGCAAGGGCCGCGACGAGGTGCGCGAACTCGTCGCCGGCCTCGGCCGGGCGTACGCGCACGGCGTGGCGGTCGACTGGGCCGCGTACTTCGGCGGCGACGCCCCGGCCGGGCTGGACCTGCCCACGTACGCCTTCCAGCGCAGGCGGTTCTGGCTCGACGGGTACACGTACGGCGCGGGCGATGTCGGCGCCGCCGGGCTGGACCACATCACGCACCCGATCCTGTCGGCCGCCGTGGAGTCGCCGGAGTCCGGCGAGGCGGTGCTGACCGGCCGTGTCTCGCCGCGGACGCATCCGTGGCTGGCCGACCACGTGATCTCGGGCCGGGTCCTGTTCCCCGGCACCGGGTTCATCGAGCTGGCGACGCAGGCGGGCGACTGGGCGGGCTGCCCCAGCCTCGACGAGCTCGTCCTCGAAGCGCCGCTCGTGCTGCCCGCCGAGGGCGGGGTCGCCCTGCGGGTGGTCCTCGGCCCCGCCGGTGACGGCCTGACGCGCTCGGTGCAGATCTTCTCCCGTCCGGATGGTGATGGGGACGGGGTGTGGGTGCGGCACGCGTCGGGTGTGGTGGGTCCGGTCGTGGGGGTGGCGGGGTTCGATCTGGCGGAGTGGCCGCCTCGGGGAGCCGAGGTGGTGGATGTGTCGTCGTGGTATCCGGAGTTGGCCGGTCGGGGGTATGGGTACGGGCCGGCGTTCCGGGGGTTGCGGAGGGTGTGGCGGGGTTCGGGGGAGGTGTTCGCGGAGGTCGCGTTGCCTGAGGGGGTGCAGGCGGGTGGGTTCGCGGTGCATCCGGCGTTGCTGGACGCGGTGTTGCAGGCGACCGATGTGGCCACCGATCCGGTGAGTGGTTCTGAGGGGGTGGATGCGGGGGCGGTGCGGTTGCCGTTCGCGTTCGGTGGGGTGAGTGTGTTCGCGGCGGGGGCGTCGCTGGTGCGGGTGCGGATCGCTCCGGTGGCGGATGTCGCGGGGGATGCGGTGGCGTTGGAGATCGCCGACGCCTCCGGTTCGCCGGTGGCGTCGGTGGAGTCGTATGTGTGCCGGGCGATGTCGGCGCAGTCGGTGGGGGAGCGGGTCTACCGGGTCGACTGGGTCCCCGCCCCGGTTACTGCCCCGGTCCAGCCGGCCACGGGTAAGCAGGAGTTCACCCGCCTGGACGTCTCGGGTGCCCCGCAGACGCTTCCGGGGATGCGGTCGGTGGTGGCCGGGGTGCTGGAGCGGGTGCAGGAGCAGGTGGCCGTTCCGGAGCCTGGCGGGCCGTTGGTGGTGGTCACGCGGGGTGCGGTGGGGCTGCCGGGTGAGGACGTGGACGTGTCGGCGGCGCCGGTGTGGGGCCTGGTCCGCGCGGCCCAGCAGGAGAACCCGGGCCGGTTCGTGCTGGCCGACATCGACGGGACCGAGGAGTCGGAGGCGGTGCTGGCCGCGGCGGTTGCCGCCGGTGAGCCCGAACTGCTGATCCGGGCGGGCCAGGTGCGGGTCCCGCGCCTGACCACCGTGACCCCCGAGACCGAACCGGTGGGTTTCGGTGCTGGGGCGGTGGTGGTGACCGGGGGTGTCGGTGGGGTCGGGGCGCGGGTGGCGCGGCATCTGGTGACGGCGCACGGGGTGCGGTCGCTGGTGCTGGCCGGGCGTCGCGGCCTGGACACGCCCGGGGCCGATCTGCTGGCGGCGGAGCTGACCGGGTTGGGCGCTCAGGTGCGGGTGGTGGCCTGTGACGTGGCCGACCGGGAGGCGGTGGCGCGGCTGCTGGAGGAGGTGCCGGACCTGACGGCGGTGGTCCACGCGGCCGGGGTGCTGGACGACGGGCTGATCGAGTCGCTGACCCCGGACCGGCTGGACACCGTCTTCGCGCCCAAGGCCGACGCGGCCTGGCACCTGCACGAGCTGACCCGCGACCGGGACCTCAGCGCCTTCGTCCTGTTCTCCAGCACCGCGAGCACGCTGGCTGGGGCGGGCCAGGGCAACTACGCCGCGGCCAACGCCTTCCTCGACGGCCTGGCCGCCCACCGGCACGCCCACGGCCTGCCCGCCCTCTCGTTGCCGTGGCACCTGTGGACCGGCGCCGGAATGGCGGAAGGGCTCAGCGAGAGCGACATCGCCCGCATCGAACGGCAGGGCATCACGCCGCTGTCGGCCGACGAGAGCCTCGCGCTGCTGGACGTCGCGCTGCGCGGCACGGACCCGGTGCAACTGCCGATCAGGCTGGACCGGGCCGCCCTGCGCGCCCGTACCGACGAACTGCCCGCGCCGCTGCGCGCCTTCGCCGCCCGCGCCAAGGCGCAGGCGGTCACGAAGCCGGCGGCCGGCAACGCCCTCGCCGACCGCCTGGCCGGCCGGCCCGCCGCCGACCGCGACCGGATCCTGCTCGATCTCGTACGCGTGGACGTGGCGGCGGTGCTCGGTCACGCCGGGTCCGGCGAGATCGACCCGGACCGCCCGTTCACCGACCTCGGCTTCGACTCGCTGGCCGCGATGGAGTTCCGCAACCGGCTGGGCGCGTCGAGCGGCCTCACGCTGCCCGCGACGCTGGTCTTCGACCACCCGACCGCGCGCGCGGTCGCCGTGCACCTCGCCGACCGCCTGGCCGTCCTGATGGGTGACAGCGTGGCGGACCGGGCCGGTGGAGCCACCGCGGACGTCCCGGCCACCCGCGCCGCGGAGCCGGTCGCGGACGAGCCGATCGCGATCGTCGGCATGGCCTGCCGCTACCCCGGAGGCGTACGGTCGCCCGAGGACCTGTGGCGGCTGGTCGCCGACGGCGTCGACGCGATCGGCGAGTTCCCCGCCGACCGCGGCTGGGACGACGGCGTCTACGACCCGGAACCGGGTGTGCCCGGCAAGACCTACACGCGCCGGGGCGGGTTCCTGTACGACGCCGCCGAGTTCGACCCCGAGTTCTTCGGCATCATGCCGCGTGAGGCGCTGGCCATGGACCCGCAGCAGCGGCTGCTGCTGCAGACGGCCTGGGAGGCGTTCGAGCGGGCGGGCATCGACCCGAGGGCCGCGCGCGGCAGCCGCACCGGCGTCTACGCCGGGGTGATGTACCACGAGTACGCCAGCAGGCTGCGCGAGGTCCCCGAGGAGCTGGCCGGCTACCTCGGCAACGGCAGCGCCGCCAGCGTCGCCTCCGGACGGGTCGCGTACGCCTTCGGCCTGGAGGGCCCGGCCATCACCGTGGACACGGCGTGCTCGTCGTCGCTGGTGGCGGTGCACATGGCCCACCAGGCGCTGCAACGCGGCGAGATCGACCTGGCGCTGGCCGGAGGTGTCACGGTCATGCCGACGCCGGAGGTGTTCGTCGACTTCAGCCGCCAGCGGGGGCTGGCCGCCGACGGCCGGTGCAAGTCGTACGCCGGAGGGGCCGACGGCACCGCGTGGGGCGAGGGCGCCGGTCTGCTGGTGCTTGAGCGGTTGTCGGATGCGCGGCGGCGTGGGCATCGGGTGCTGGGGGTGATCCGTGGTTCTGCGGTGAACCAGGATGGCGCGTCGAATGGGCTGACGGCGCCGAACGGTCCGTCGCAGCAGCGGGTGATCGGGCAGGCGCTGGCGGCGGCCGGGCTTTCCCCGGCTGACGTGGATGTGGTGGAGGGTCACGGTACGGGGACGACGCTGGGCGACCCGATCGAGGCGCAGGCGATCATCGCGACGTACGGGCAGGGCCGGGAGCGGCCGTTGTGGCTGGGGTCGGTGAAGTCGAACATCGGCCACACGCAGGCGGCGGCCGGCGTGGCCGGTGTGATCAAGATGGTGATGGCGATGCGGGCGGGGACGGCGCCGCGCACCCTGCACGTGGACCAGCCGTCGCCGCAGGTGGACTGGGACGCCGGTCAGGTGCGGCTGCTGACCGAGCCGGTGGCCTGGCCCGAGGAGGGCAGGCCGCGCCGGGCGGCGGTGTCGTCGTTCGGGCTCAGCGGCACCAACGCGCACCTGATCCTGGAGCAGGCGCCGGCCGAGGAGTCCTCGGCCGAGGAGACGCCGTCGTCCGGTCCCGCCGGCCTGCCGATCGTGCCTCTGGTGGTCTCCGGCCGGACCCCGCGGGCGCTGCGCGCCCAGGCGGGCCGGCTCCTGAATCATCTGGAGCTCCAGCCGGAGCTGGACCTTCGCGACGTCGGCTTCTCACTGGCCACCGGCCGGGCCGCGCACGCCCACCGCGCGGTGGTGCTCGCCGACGGGCGCGCCGCGGCGGAGCGCGGCCTGGCCGCGCTGGCCGCCGCGGACACCGTCGACCCCGGCGTGGCCGATCTCGTCACCGGGGTGACCGGCACCGGCGGGCAGACCGCGTTCCTGTTCACCGGGCAGGGCAGCCAGCGTCCCGGCATGGGCCGCGAGCTGTACGAGGCGTTCCCGGTCTTCGCGGAGGCGTTCGACGCCGTGCTCGCCGAGCTGGACCGGCACCTCGACCGGCACCTGGACCGGCGGCCCGACCACCACGGTGACCGGCCGCTGCGCGAGGTGCTGTGGGGCGAGGACGCCGATCTGGTCAACCAGACGGTGTACGCCCAGAGCGGCCTGTTCGCGCTGGAGGTGGCGCTCTACCGGCTGCTCGAATCCTGGGGGGTGCGGCCCGACTACCTCGCCGGGCACTCGATCGGCGAGCTCGCCGCGGCCCACGTCGCCGGGGTGCTCTCCCTTCCCGACGCCGCCGCGCTGGTGGCGGCCCGCGGCGCGCTGATGCAGGCGCTGCCGCCCGGCGGCGCGATGGTCGCGGTCGCGGCCACCGAGGACGAGGTGACACCACTGCTGACCGGCCGGGCCGGCATCGCGGCGGTCAACGCGCCCGACTCGGTCGTGCTGTCCGGCGACGAGGCCGAGGTGCTCGCCATCGCGGCCGAGCTGGCGGCGGCGGGACGCAAGACCACCCGGCTGCGGGTCTCGCACGCCTTCCACTCGCCGCTCATGGAGCCGATGCTGGACGGCCTGCGCGCGGTCGCCGTGTCGCTCACGTACACGGCCCCGGCGATTCCGGTCGTCTCGACGGTCACCGGCGAGGTCGTCGGGGCGGAGCTGTGCACCGCGGACTACTGGGTCGACCAGGTCCGGCGCCCGGTCCGCTTCGCCGCGGCCGTCTCGGCCCTGGCGGCGGCGGGCGTCACCCGCTTCACCGAACTCGGCCCGGACGGCGTGCTCACCGCCCTGGCCCAGCGGAGCGCGCCGGACACCGCGCTGTTCACGGCCACCGCCCGGCGCGACCGGCCCGAGCCGGCCGCCGTCCTGACCGCGCTCGCCCGCCTGCACTCCGGCGGCGTCGCCGTCGACTGGCGGGCGTTCTTCGCCGGAACCGGCGCACGGCCGGTGGACCTGCCGACCTATCCCTTCGAGAACAGCCGGTTCTGGCTCGACGCGCCGCAGGTCGCCGCCGACGCGACCGGGCTCGGCCAGCAGGCGTCCACGCATCCGCTGCTGTCGGCCGTCGTGGCCATGCCCGACGACCGGGTGGTGCTGACCGGGCGGCTGTGCACGGCCACCCAGCCCTGGCTGGCCGACCACCGGGTGCGGGGCCGGATCCTGCTGCCCGGCAGCGGCCTGGTCGAGCTCGCCCTGCGCGCCGGTCAGGAGGTGGGCTGCGGCACGGTCGCCGAGCTGATCATGGAGGCGCCGCTCGTCGTGCCCGGCCGCGGCGCACTGGCGCTGCAGGTCACCGTGGAACCGCCGGACTCCGCCGGGGCGCGGGTGATCCACATCCACACCCGGCCGGAGGACGGCGGCGGGTGGACGCGGCACGCGACCGGCACGCTCACCGCCGAGGACGATCCCGCCCTCGCCGAGGCCGCCGCCGATCTCACCCAGTGGCCGCCGCCAGGAGCCGCCGAGACGGCGATCACCGGCGGGTACGACCTGCTGGCCGCCCGCGGATACGAGTACGGCCCGGCGTTCCAGGGGCTGCGCGCGGCCTGGCGCGACGGCGACGACGTCTACGCCGAGGTCGCCCTGCCCGAGCGGGCCGCGGCCGACGCGCGGAGGTTCGGCCTGCACCCGGCGCTGCTCGACGCGACCTTCCACGCCGACCTGCTGGACGAGCAGGGCCTGCGGGAAGGCCGCACGGTCATCCCGTTCGCCTGGACCGGCACGACCCTGCACACGGGTGGCGCCGCCGCGCTGCGGGTGCACATCCGCAGGCTGCGCGGCGACGAACTGTCCACCATGACGCTGGCCGACGACAGGGGCCGTACGGTCGCCACGGTGCGGCGGCTCGCCGCGCGGGAGGTGACCGGGACGGCCGGCGGCGACCCCCGGGGCGGGTCGGTCCTGCGGCTCGAATGGCGCGACCTGCCGCTGGAGGGGGCGACGGCCGGGACCGCACCGGTGCTGGCCGGGGCCGACCACTTCGGTCTCGCGCGGCGCGCCGGTGGCGCGCACGACGGCCTCGCCGCCCTGGTGTCGGCGATCGACGCCGGAGCCCCCGTGCCCGACCTGGTGATCCACCAGTGCCTCGCCGAGCCCGCCGAGGTCCCCGTACGGACGCGGGCGGCCGTCCACGAGGTGCTGGACGTGCTGCGCTCCTGGCTGGCCGACGAGCGCCTCGCCGCCTCCCGGCTGGTGATCCTCACCAGGCACGCCGTCGGCGACGCGGACGGGACCGACGGGCTGGCCCACGCGCCGGTCTGGGGCCTGGTCCGGGCGGCCCAGCAGGAGAACCCCGGCCGGTTCGTGCTCGTCGACACCGACGGCACCCCGGCGTCGACGGCCGTGCTGCTGCCCGCGATCCGGTCCGGGGAGGCGGAGATCATGCTGCGGCAGGGCGTCGCCCGCGTTCCCCGGCTTGCCCCGGCGACCGCGGACCGTGAGACGCCGCCGTGGGACCCGGACGGCACCGTGCTCGTCACCGGCGGCGCCGGCGGGCTCGGCGCGCACCTCGCCCGGCACCTCGTCACCGCCCACGGCGTGCGGCACCTGCTGCTGACCAGCCGCCGCGGCCGGGACACCGAGGAGGCGCGGCGCCTGGAGCGCGAGCTGACCGGCCTCGGCGCGGAGGTGACGATCGCGGCGTGCGACGTGGCCGACCGGGCCGCGCTGGCCGGCGTGCTAGCCGCGATCCCGCCGGACCGGCCGCTGCGCGCGGTGGTCCACGCGGCCGGCGTGATGGACAACGCGCTGATCGGGTCGCTGACGCCGGCGCAGGTCGAGGCGGTGCTGCGGCCCAAGGTCGACGGCGCCTGGCACCTGCACGAGCTCACCGCCGACGCCGATCTGACCGCCTTCGTGCTGTTCTCCTCGTTCGCCGGACTGCTGATCGGCGCCGGGCAGGGCAACTACGCCGCGGCCAACCGCTTCCTCGACGCCCTCGCCGCCCATCGGGCGGCCTCCGGGCGGCCCGCGACGTCGCTGGCCTTCCCGCTCTGGGCGACGCGGACCGGGCTCGGCGGCGAGGCCGTCGACGGGGAGTCGGAGGAGCGCCGGATGGCCGCGCTCGGCATGCCCGCCCTGTCCACCGAGGACGGGCTGGCGCTGATCGACGCCGCGCTGACCCGGCCGGACGCGGTGCTGGTGCCGCTCCGGCTCGACCGGGCCGCGCTCGCCGCCGCGGAGTCCGTCCCGCCCATGCTGGCCGGTTTCGTCCCCGCGAAGGCGCGGTCCGAGGCGGCGCGGCCGGCGGAGCGGACCCTCGCCGAGCGGCTGGCGGACGCCGGACCGGCCGACCGGGACCGGATCCTGCTCGACCTGGTGCGGGCGGAGGTGGCGGCCGTGCGGCACGCCGACCCGGACGCGATCGACGTCGCCAGGGGCTTCACCGAGCTGGGCCTGGACTCGCTGGCCGCGATCGAACTGCGCAACCGGCTGTCGGCGGCCACCGGGCTGCGGCTGCCGGCGACGCTGATGTTCGACTATCCGAACCCGCGGGAGCTGTCCGGCTACCTGCGGGAGGAGCTGCTGCCCGGCCTGCCCGACGAGGCGTCTCCGGAGGAGGGGCAGGCGGAGCCGAGCCTGCCGACGATGCAGGAAATCAACGACATGACGGTCAGCGACCTTGTGCGCGCGGCGTTGTCCGGGTCGAACTGAGCAGGAGGGGTACATGGACGTCCCGGTTGAGGAGATTGTCGCGGCGCTGCGGAAATCTCTGCTGGACAACGAGGCGTTGCGGCAGCGCAACGCGGAACTCGCGGCGGCGGCGACCGAGCCGATCGCGATCATCGGTATGGCGTGCCGGTATCCGGGCGGGGTCACCACGCCCGAGGAGCTGTTCCAGCTCGCCGTGGACGGCAGGGACGGGGTGTCCGCCTTCCCGGCCGACCGGGGCTGGGACCTGGAGGGCCTGTACGACCCGGAGCCCGGCAAACCCGGCCACAGCATCGCCCGCGAGGGCGGGTTCCTCTACGACGCGGCGGACTTCGACGCCGACTTCTTCGGCATCTCGCCGCGGGAGGCGCTGACGCTGGACCCGCAGCAACGGCTCCTGCTGGAGGTGAGCTGGGAGGCCTTCGAACGGGCCGGCATCGACCCGGCCTCGCTGAACGGCAGCACCACCGGCGTGTTCGGCGGCGTGATGTACCACGACTACGGGTTCGGCACCAGCGGCGGCAGCGACGTCACCGGCCGGGTGGCGTTCACCCTCGGCCTGCAGGGCCCGGCGGTCACGATCGACACCGCCTGCTCGTCGTCGCTGGTCGCCGTCCACCTGGCCGCCCAGGCGCTGCGTACGGGGGAGTGCTCGCTCGCGCTGGCCGGCGGCGTGACCGTGATGGCGAACCCGGACATGTTCGTCTTCTTCAACACCCAGCGCGGCCTGGCCAGGGACGGCCGGTGCAAGTCGTTCTCCGCCGACGCGGACGGCACGGGCTGCTCCGAGGGCGCCGGCGTGGTGCTGCTGGAGACCCTCTCGAACGCGCGCCGCAACGGGCATCCGGTGCTCGCCGTGCTGCGCGGGTCGGCGATCAACTCCGACGGCGCGTCCAGCGGGATGACCACGCCGAACGGGCCGTCCCAGCAGCGGGTGATCCGCCAGGCGCTGCGCAACGCCGGGCTCTCCCCGGCCGACGTGGACGTGGTCGAGGCCCACGGCACGGGCACCACCCTCGGCGACCCGATCGAGGCGCAGGCCCTGCTCGCCACCTACGGCAGGCAGCGGCCCGAGGACGGCTCACCCCTGCTGATCGGCTCGATCAAGTCGAACCTCGGTCACACCCAGGCCGCGGCGGGCGTCGCCGGGGTCATCAAGATGGTGCAGGCGCTGCGCAACGGGGTGCTCCCGAAGATCCTCCACCTCGACGAGCCGACCCCGCACGTGGACTGGTCGGCCGGCCGGGCGGAGCCGCTGCGGGAGGTGCGGCAGTGGCCGGCCGGCGAGCGGCCGCGCTACGCGGGGGTGTCGTCGTTCGGGATGAGCGGGACCAACGCGCACGTCATCATCGGCGAGGCCCCGGAGGAGCCGCCCGCGCCCGCCCGCCTGCCCCTGCCGGTCGTCCCCCTGCTCGTGTCCGCCCGTACGGAGGAGAGCCTGCGCGCGCAGGCCGGTTCGCTGCGGACCCGCCTGGTCGCCGGGCCGGCCGCCGTGTCGGCCCCGGACCTGCTCGACATCGCCGCCACCCTGGCCACCGGCCGGGCCGTCCACGAACACCGCGCCGTCGTGATCGCCGCGGACCGGGACGAGGCGGTGGCCGGGCTGTCCGCGCTCGCCGACGGCGGCGCCCGGCCGAACCTGTGGCGCGGCGAGGCCGCCGCGCACCGCACCGCCTTCCTGTTCGCCGGGCAGGGGACGCAGCGGCTCGGCATGGGCCGGGAGCTGCACGGCACGTTCGGGGTCTTCGCGTCGGCGTTCGACGAGGCGGTCGCCGCGCTGGAGGGCTGGCTGGCCCGCCCGCTGCGGGAGGTCGTCTGGGGCGGCGACGCGGAGGCGCTGGCCCGGACCGGGTCCGCCCAGCCGGCGCTGTTCGCGCTGGAGGTCGCGCTCTACCGGCTGCTGGAGTCGTTCGGCGTGACGCCCGACTACCTCACCGGCCACTCGATCGGCGAACTGGCCGCGGCCCACGTCGCCGGTGTGCTGTCCCTGTCCGACGCGGCGCGGCTCGTCGCGGCGCGCGGGACGCTCATGCAGGCGCTGCCCCCGGGCGGCGCGATGATCGCCGTCGCGGCGGCCGAGGAGGAGGTGCTGCCCCTGCTCACCGGCCGGGTCGGCGTCGCCGCCGTCAACGGCCCGGGCTCCGTCGTCGTCTCCGGCGACGCGGAAGAGGCGGAGGCGATCGCCGCCCACTTCGCCGCCCTCGGCCGCAAGACCAGCAGGCTCCGCGTGTCGCACGCGTTCCACTCGCCGCTGATGGAGCCGATGCTCGCCGAGTACGCGGCGGTCGCGGCCGAGATCGCGTACGGCGAGCCGCGCGTCCCCGTCGTGTCCACGGTGACCGGCGAACCGGCGCCCGCCGGCACCTGGTCGGCGGACTACTGGGTGCGGCACGCGCGGGACGCGGTCCGCTTCGCCGACGCCGTCCGCTTCCTGGCCGGCGCCGGAGCCGACCGGTTCGTCGAGATCGGCCCGGACGGCGCGCTCGCCGGCCTGGCGGGGGAGATGCTCGAACCCGGCCGGGCCGAGACCGTCGCCCTGCTCGCCCGCACCGTGCCAGAGACGCGGGCACTGCTCACCGCCCTCGGCCGCCTGCACACCGGCGGTGTGCCCGTCTCCTGGCCCGCGTTGTTCGAGGGCCGCGGCGCGCGCGTGGCGGACCTGCCGACCACCGCCTTCGCCCGCCGCCGGTACTGGTCCGAGGAGGAGTGCGGCACGACCGCGAACGCGACGGGCCTCGGGCAGCGGGCCGTCGACCATCCGCTGCTCACCGCGGTGGTCGCCGTGCCGGACACCGGCGGGCTGCTGCTGACCGGGCGGCTGTCCGCGCAGGCCCAGCCGTGGGTGCCCGACCACGCCATCTCCGGCACCGTGCTGTTCCCCGGGACCGGCCTGGTCGAGCTCGCGATCGCCGCGGGCGACCACGTCGGCTGCCCCACCCTGGACGAGTTCACCCTGCACGCGCCGCTGGTGCTCGGCGACGCGCCGGTCGAGGTGCAGGTGAGTCTCGGCGTGGCGGACGACACCGGCCGCCGGGCGGTGACCGTCTACTCCAGGACCGCGGGCGGGCCGCTCGACGCCCCCTGGACCCGGCACGCGCAGGGCGTGCTCTCGGCGGCGGTCGCGCCGGCGCCCGAGCCGGAGCTCGCCGAGTGGCCGCCGCCCGGCGCGACTCCGGTGGACCTGGACCGCGCGTACGAGCGCCTCGCCGACCGCGGGTACGACTACGGCCCGGCGTTCCAGGGCCTGCGGGCCGCCTGGCGGGACGGCGACGACTGGTTCGCCGAGGTCGTGCTGCCCGAGCACGTGGAACCGGGCCGGTTCGGCATCCACCCGGCGCTGCTCGACGCCGCGATGCACGCCGACCTGCTGGACGAGGAAAGCGCGGGGCAGACCCTCCTGCCGTACGCGTGGACGGGGGTGTCGCTGCACGCGACGGGAGCCTCCGCGTTGCGGGTGCGGATCCGCCGCCAGGGCCGCGAGGAGGTCACCGGGGTCCTGGTGGCCGACTGGTCCGGGCGGCCGGTGCTGTCGGTGGACGCGCTGGTCTCCCGCGCCGTGGACGCCGGCGCGCTGCGCACGCCGACCGGCGCGGAGCTGCTGCGGGTGGAGTGGACGAGGCCGGACGTCCCGCCGCCGGGCGCGGACGCGGTCCCCGTCGTGGACGACCTGTCCGAGCTGGGCGCGAGCGTGCCCGAGGTGGTGGCCTTCCGGTGCTTCGGCGACGGCGGCGACACCGCGGACGTGCCCGCCGCCGTAAGGGCCGCCTGCGGGCGGGCGCTCGGCGCGGTCCAGGCGTGGCTGGCCGACCGGCGGTACGCCGACTCCCGGCTGGTCCTGCTGACCCGGAACGGCGTCCGCGTCCACGACGAGGCGATCGACGTCGGCCAGGCGCCCGTGTGGGGCCTGGCGCGGGCCGCGGCGGCGGAGAACCACGGCCGGTTCGCCGTGGTCGACGTCGACGCGGAGGCCGGCGAGCGGGTGATCGCCGCCGCCGCGGCGTCCGGCGAGCCGGAGGTCGCGGTGCGGGGCGGGGAGGTCCTGGTGCCCAGGCTCGCCCGCGTGCCCGCACCCGTGACCGCCGACGCTCTCGCGGCCGAGGACAGGACCCCGTGGCCGGCCACGGGGACGGTGCTGATCACCGGCGGCACGGGCGGGCTCGGCGCCGTGATCGCCCGGCACCTGGTCGCCGAGCACGGCGTGCGGAGCCTGCTGCTCGCCGGCAGGCGCGGCCCCGCCGCGCCCGGCGCGGCGGAACTGGCCGAGGAGCTGCGCGGGCTCGGCGCGGAGGTGTCCGTGGCCGCCTGCGACGTGTCGGACCGGGACGCCGTCGCGGCGCTGCTCGCCGAGGTCCCGCACGAGCGCCCGCTGACCGGCGTCGTGCACGCGGCGGGCGTCGCGGAGAACGCCCTGATCAACACGATCACCCCGGCCGACGTCGACCTGTCGCTGCGAGCCAAGGCCGACGGGGCGTGGCACCTGCACGAGCTGACCGCCGGGCTGGATCTGTCGGCGTTCGTCCTCGTCTCCTCGGCCGGCGGCCAGGTGCTCGCCGCCGGACAGGCCGGCTACGCCGCCGCGAACGTCTTCCTCGACGCGCTGGCCGTCCACCGTACGGCGGCGGGCCTGCCCGCGACGTCCATGGCGTTCGGGCTGTGGGACGTCGACACCGGCCTGAGCACGGGGCTCGGCGAGGCCGACCGGCAGCGGATGCGGCGGCAGGGACTGCCGCCGTTGTCACCCTCCGACGGGCTGGCGCTGTTCGACGCCGCGCTGGGCGCCGGAACCCCGGCGCTGGTGCCGTTGCGGGTGGACCAGACCGCGCTTGACGCCCGCACCGACGAGGTGCCCGCGCTGCTGCGCGGCCTGCGCAGCCGGAGGATCCGGCGGGTGGCCGCCGAGGCGGACGGCCGACCGGCCGCCTCGGACCTCGCCGCGAGCCTGGCCGAGCTGGCCCCGGCCGACCGCGAGCGGGTGGTGCTCGACCTGGTGCGCACCCACGCCGCGGCCGTGCTCGGCCACGACAGGAACACGGCGATCGGCCCGGACCGCGGCTTCCTCGACCTCGGCTTCGACTCGCTGAGCGCGCTGGAGCTGCGGAACCGGCTCAACACGGCGACCGGGCACCGGCTGCCCCCCACGCTCATCTTCGACTACCCGACGGCCGCGGCGGTCGCCCGCCACCTGGTGGACCTCTTCGCCGCCAAGCTCCCGGCGCCGGAGGTCGATCTCGGCTCGGCCACCGCCGACGAACTGTTCGCGATCCTCGACAACGAGCTTGAGACGCTGTAACCCATGGTCATGGCCCTGCTGGGCGCCCGCTCACCGAGCGGGCGCCCTTTGGCGGCCGCGGATTTTTACGTATGATTAAGACAACTGTATTAGACGGCGTAAGGATTTCGATTATGGGACACCGCGAGGACCTGCTGGAGGGCGCCAAGCGCTGCCTGCGCGAGAAGGGGTACGCCCGTACCACGACCCGTGACATCGTGGCGGTCTCCAATACGAACCTCGCCTCGATCGGGTACCACTTCGGGTCGAAGGAGAACCTGCTCAACGAGGCGCTGATCGATGCCCTGGGGGAGTGGGGCAAGGAGCTGGAGGGCGCGCTCGCCGCGGCCATGAGCCAGGCCGGCGGCGCGCTGGAGCGGTTCGAGTCGATCTGGAGCCGCCTCGTCGAGTTGTTCGCCAACGACCGGGCCCTGTGCGCGGCGAACATCGAGGTGTTCGCGCAGATCGAGCATGTTCCGACCGTGCGCCAGGTGCTCGCCGACGGGCTGGAGCAGGGCAGGGAGGGCCTCGGCCGGCTGTTCGGCACGGTGAGCGAGGACACCGACCAGGAGACCGCCCGCGCCGTCGGGTCGTTCTACCAGGCCCTGGTCACCGGGGTCATGGTCCAGTGGCTGATCGACCCCGGCCGGGCGCCGTCCGGGCACGACCTCACCGCGGCGTTGCGTCAGATCGCCGCCGGCCTGATGTGGAACGGCGGCACCCGGGAGCCCGAACCCGAGCACGTCTGAGCGCCCGGGTACGTTCTCCCGAGCGCATTCGACCGCCGGCAACGACAAAGGCCCGGAAGGTAGCGCCTTCCGGGCCTTTGCCGTGCGACGTGGTCAGTCGTCCTCGTCGTCGGTGTTCTCCAGCATCTCCGCCTGCTCCGCGCTGATCACCACGTGGGAGACGTCGACGGTGGCCGGCTGGTGACGCGAGAGCGCGTCCTT
The DNA here is from genome assembly GCF_014161415.1 of Microbispora sp. H10885. Classification (NCBI taxonomy): domain Bacteria; kingdom Bacillati; phylum Actinomycetota; class Actinomycetes; order Streptosporangiales; family Streptosporangiaceae; genus Microbispora; species Microbispora sp. H10885. The sequence goes on from NZ_JABBWY010000003.1 coordinate 626,069, forward strand.
GATCGGCACCTCGAGACGCGCGGCCTTGGCCGCGTCGAGCTCCTCGCGGCGCTCGGCGAACTCGGGCATGACCTCCCGGGCGAACAGCTCCAGCGACTCGCAGATGTGCTCGTGCTTGTTGGCGCCGATCTGCACCTGGAAGATGATCTGGTCGACGCCGACCGCCTCGTACGACCGGACCAGCTCGCGCAGCTGGTCGGGCGTGCCGATGGCCTTGCGGAGGTTGTCGATGCGGGCGAGCAGGTCGGGGTCCATCTCGGCCCGGGTCTCCGGGGGCAGGTGCCGGCTGAAGCCGAAGGCGTCCCGGTTCTCCGCGAAGTCCTTGGCGATGTCGGTGGCGCCCGGCCGGTGCGCGCCGTGCATCCAGTAGTGCAGGAACGAGTACGCGAAGAAGTGGGCGCCGTGCACGCCGCGGTCCAGCGCCGTCTCCTCGTCCTCATGGCACATGAACGGCATGACCAGCGCGAAGTTGGGGTTGACGGCGTAGCCGGCCGGCACGCACTCCTCGGAGGCGATCAGGTCGTAGTAGGTCTCGACGCGCTCCTTCGCCTCCTCGGGGGAGACGAACGCGAACGACAGCGCGCCCATGCCGTTGCGCGCCGCGTACTCCACCGTCTCGGGCGAGCTGCACGCGACCCACAGCGGCGGGTGGGGCTTCTGCTTGGGCTTGGGCACCACGTTGCGCGGCGGGACGTTGATCCACTGGCCCTGGTGGCCGGTGAACGGCACCTCGGTGAGCATGCGGGTGATCACGTCGATCGCCTCCCGCCACTGCTCGCGCTTCTTGTCCCGCTCGACGTCGAAGGCGCCCACCTCGAGCTGGGTGCTGCCCTGGCCGCTGCCGAAGTCGACCCGGCCGCCGGAGATGAGGTCGAGGGTCGCCAGGCGCTCGGCCACGCGTACGGGGTGGTTCACGTTCGGGGGAATCGAGACGATCCCGTGCGCGAGCCGGATGTTCTTCGTCCTCGCCGCGGCGGCGGCCAGGAAGACCTCGGGGGCGGCCGAGTGGGAGTACTCCTCCATGAAGTGGTGCTCGGTCTCCCACACGTAGTCGTAGCCGAGGCGGTCCGCGAGCTCGATCTGCTCAAGGGACTCCTTGAGCACCCGCTCCTCGCTGTCCTCGGTCCACGGCTTCGGCACCTGGTGGTGGTAGAACAACCCAAAGCGCATGACTTACCACACGCCCCTCTTGAGCAGGGCACCGGCGTCGATCTTGAACTGGTTGCCGGTGACGTAGCGGGACTCGTCCGACGCGAGGTAGACGACCGCGTGCGAGACGTCGGACGGGTCCAGGCACGGGATGGGCATGCCGTGGATCATGGCGAAGGAGGCGTTGCCCTCCTCCCGGGTCGGGTGCTCCAGGTCCGGCCGGAACAGCCGCCACACGGACTCGTTCTGGATCATGTCGGTGTCGACGTTGGTCGGGTGGATGGCGTTGACCCGCCGGCCCGAGGGCGCGAGCTGGAGCGCCAGCGTGTTCACGTACTGGATCAGCGTGGACTTGGCCAGGCTGTATCCGAGGCCGCCGGGGCCCATCGGGCCCGGGTCCCCGCGGTCGGGGATCAGGCCCACCATGGAGCCGACCACGATGACCGACGCGGTCTCGCTCAGGTGCGGCAACGTGGCGTGAATCGTGTTGATCACGCCGACCAGGTTGATGTCGACGGTGTCGGTGAACGCGGTCAGCGGCCGGTCCGGCCCGAGGACGCTGATCCCGGCGTTGGGGATCACGACGTCCAGCCTGCCCAGCTCCGCCACACCGTCGTCGATCGCGTTCTGCAGTTCGGCGCGGTCGCGGACGTCCACCTGCCGGCTGAAGATCCGGCGGCCGGTCTGCTCGACCAGGCGGACGGTCTCCTTCAGGTCTTCGACAGTGGCCATCGGATACTGGGCGACCTCAATGTCCGTGCAGGCGTCCAGCGCGATGATGTCGGCGCCTTCCTCCGCCAGCCGGACGGCGTGGCTACGTCCCTGCCCACGCGCCGCACCGGTGATCGCAACGACCTTGCCTTCCACGCGGCCCATACGGCCCTCCTGTGGTATGTGCGTCAAGGAATCTCCCGAACAGGATGTCGTGCCGGGCATGTCCGTCGCGTCCCGCAAGCACCCCTGTCATCGTCGCCAGGCCTCGCCGCGCGGTAGGGGTGCGCCGGGCGCCGGACCCCTACTACACCCCTGACCTGTGCCTTTTGCCTTCAGATCGTCGTGACGGCGTGGTTGTCTTGCGGTGCGGAACCCGTGTTCACCTCCCTGTCACCCCCCCGGGTGACGAGACGGAGCGACGACATGATCGTGATTCCCGCCGCCCTGTCCGAGAGCCCTGGGTGTCCGGTCCACCGGCCGATCGCGGCGCCGGACCCGGTGCGCTCGGCGTCGAGGTCGCCGCCCGCCGGCGGTGCGCCTCACGCGGCTCGCGGTCGTGCCGCCGGTCCTGCCTGCTCGCTCCTCGGCATCACAGGCGCTCGGGCGCCTCGGCAACTCGGTCTATACAAGGGTCTAATACGGACGTATGATTAAATCATGACTACTAAACAACTCGCCGGACGCAAGGAATGGCTGGCGCTCGTCGCACTCGCGGTGCCGCCCCTGCTGGTCGCCATCGACATCACGGTGCTCTACTTCGCCGTCCCGTCCATCGCGGCAGACCTCAAGCCCACCAGCACGCAGCAGCTGTGGATCATCGACATCTACGGGTTCGTGCTGGCCGGCATGCTCTTGACCATGGGTAACCTCGGCGACCTGTTCGGCCGCCGGCGCACCCTGATGATCGGTTGCACCATCTTCGGGCTCGCGTCCCTCGGCTCGGCGTTCGCCACGAGCCCCGAGATGCTGATCGTGTGCCGCGCGGTGCAGGGCCTGGGCGGAGCGGCGCTGATGCCGTCCTCGCTCGCGTTGCTGCCGGTCATCTTCACCGACGACAAGCAGCGCCGCACCGCCATCACGGTGTTCTCGCTGGCCATCTCGGCCGGCGCGGGCTTCGGGCCGGTGCTGAGCGGCGTGCTGCTGAACAACTTCTGGTGGGGCTCGATCTTCCTGATCAACGCTCCGATCATCGCGATCCTGCTGATCGCGATGCCGTTCCTCGTCCCCGCCTTCCGGCTGCCGCGCGACCAGGTCGGCCAGTTCGACTGGCTCAGCGCGCTGCTGTCGCTGGTGGCGGTGCTCAGCGTGATCTGGGGTGTCAAGGAGCTCGCGATCAACGGCGTGGAGGCGGTCCCGCTCGGCGCGGTCGTCGGCGGCCTCGTGCTCGCGGTGATCTTCGTGGTGCGGCAGCGCCACCTGACCCACCCCATGATCGACCCGAAGCTGTTCAGGACCCGCGGCTTCCTGCCGGTGCTGACGGTCAGCGCCACCGGGTTCTTCCTGGTCATCGGGTTCTCGGTGTTCACCACGCAGTTCCTGATGGAGGTCATCGGCCTGCGGCCGCTGCCGGCCGCGCTGTGGTCGATGGCGTCCCCGGTGATCTCGGGCAGCCTCGTGCCGGTCGCCATGGGCATGGTCGACAAGGTCAAGCCCGCCTACCTGATGGCGTCCGGGTTCGTGCTCGCCGCGATCGGCTTCGGGATCATGACCCAGGTGACCGCCGACAGCGGCATCTTCCTGGTCGTGAGCGGCATCGTGGGCATCGGCGTCGGCACCGCGCTGCTGTTCGCCCTGCTGACCGACATGGCGGTCGCGATCTCCCCGCCGCGGCAGGTCGGCGCGGTCTCCGCGCTCACCAAGACGCTGCAGGAGTTCGGCGGCGCACTCGGCCTGGCGATCTTCGGCACCATCGGCGCCGCGATCTACCGGAACTACCTGGGCACCCGGATCGACGGCGTGCCGGCCGAGGCCGTGCGCGCCGCCCGGCAGACCATGGGTGGCGCGGTCGCCGTGACCCAGTCGCTGGCGCCCGACGCCGCGCGAGCGCTGCTCGCGGTCGCCCGTGAGGCGTTCGCCAAGGCGACCAGCCTCACCGCGATCCTCGGCATCGTGATCGCGCTCGTGTCGGCCGTGCTGCTGGTCACCCGGCTGAGCCACGTCACGTACACGAAGGAAGGAGAGGAGGTGCTCCCCGGGCCGGTCACTCCCGAGGTCCCCACCACGATTTGACCGGCACGACGCGGCGGCCGGCGAGCCCCACCCGAACCCCACCCTCGCCGTCCGGCCCGCGCACAGGGGTCCGGCTTTCACCGGCGCCGCCGGAAAGCCGGACCCCTCTTCCCTCTCGGCGTCTTCGATCCCGGCGTTCAATCTCTGCCCGCGGCGACGTCCAGTGCATCCCCACACGACACACGAGCATGTGAGGAGTTCACATGAGCAGTCGGCAATCCCCGACGCCGCATGCGGTGTCGCTGTCCGGAATTCGCAAGGTCTACGGCACGGGCGACAACAGCGTGGTCGCGCTCGAATCCGTTACGGTGAACTTCGAACGGCGCACGCTCACCGCGGTGATGGGCCCGTCGGGTTCCGGCAAGACGACCCTGCTGCACTGCGCGGCGGGGCTCGACGAGCCCACCGAGGGATCGGTGAAGCTCGACGGCCAGGAGATCACCGGTCTCAGCGAGACCGCCCTGACCCTGCTGCGGCGGGACAAGGTCGGATTCATCTTCCAGGCGTTCAACCTGATGCCCGCGCTGACCGCCGAGCAGAACGTGGTCCTGCCGCTGCGGCTGGCCGGACGCAAGATCGACAAGGCCAAGGCGAGGGACGTCCTGACCCAGGTGGGCCTGGGCGACCGGGCCGGCCACCGGCCGAGCGAGCTGTCCGGCGGACAGCAGCAGCGGGTGGCCATCGCCAGGGCGCTCGTGGCCAGCCCGGCCGTGATCTTCGCCGACGAGCCCACGGGCTCGCTGGATTCCAAGACCGCCCGCGAGATCCTCGAACTGCTGCGTGAGTCGGTGCGCCTCTACGACCAGACCGTGGTGATGGTCACCCACGACCCCGTCGCCGCGTCCTACGCCGACCGCGTGGTGTTCCTCGTCGACGGGACGGTGGTCACCGAGATGGCCAACCCCACGGCCGAGTCGGTCGCCGAGCAGCTCACCCGGCTGGGCGAGTGGGCGAAGCAGCGGTCGGTCGCGCGCGCGGAGGGCGGTCGCTGATGTTCCAGCTTGCCCGGAGAACCCTCCGCTATCGGTGGGGGGGATATGTCGCGACCTTCATCGGGATGTTTTTCTGCAGCATGATGCTGGTCGCCGCGGGCGGGATGATGGAGACCGGCCTGCGGCAGACCGTCCTGCCCCAGCGCCTCGCGGGGGCGGACGTGGTGGTCGCGGGCGACCCGCGCTACATCCTGGCCGACAACCCGGTCGGCGCGCTCAACGAACGCGTGCAGGTCGACCGCGACCTGGTGACCAAGCTCGCCGCACTCCCCGGCGTGAAAGCGGCCATCCCCGACGTCGCCTTCGACACCTTCGTGCTCCGCGACGGCAGCCCCGTCGACACGGAGGCCCACGGGCGTGACTGGGGATCCGCGGTGCTCAGCCCCTACTCCATCGGCGCGGGCGCCGCTCCGCAGCGTGCGGGGGAGGTCGCGCTCGACACCGACACCGCGCGCCGGATCGGGGTGTCCGCCGGAGACAAGATCAAGATCGGCGCGCACGGCGCCGTCGGCGAGTTCACCGTCACGGGCATCGTCGCCCCGGCGCAGCCGACGACCGAGCGCTCCATCTTCTTCACCGGCCCGGACGTCCAGCGGCTCGCGCGGGATCCCGCCCGGGTCGACACGATCTCCCTCGTCGCCCAGCCCGGCACCGACGCCGCCGCGCTCAGCGCGAAGGCCACGGCGGCCGTGGGCGGCCCCGGCATCGCGGTCCTCACCGGGAACGACCGCGGCAACGCCGAGTTCCCCGCCTCCCTCGAAGTCCACGACCTGATCCTGATCGCCGGCATCTTCGTCGCGCTGTCGCTGGTCGCCGGGCTGCTCGCGGTCGCATCCACGCTCTCGCTGGTCGCCAGCAACCGGGAGCGGGAGATCGCGGTGCTGCGCGCGATCGGCGCCACGCCCTGGCAGACGCGCAGGATGATCCTCGCGGAGGCGCTGGTGGTGTCGCTGCTGGCGACCACGCTCTCCGTCCTGCCGGGATGGTTCGTCGGCGAGTTCCTGTACCGGATGGTGGTCAGGATCGGCGTGGCCCCCGAAGAACTGTCCTACGAGCGCGGATGGGTGCTCCCGGTCATCGCGTACGTGCTGGCCGTGGCGACCTCGCTCGGGGCCGGCCTGATCGCCGGGAAGCGGGCCCTGCGCGCCCGGCCCACCGCCGCGATGGCCGGCACCGACACGGCGGTCAAGCGGACCGGCTGGGTCCGGCGGATCATCGGCCTGGTGCTCTTCGCCTACAGCGGCGGGCTGGTCTTCGTCGCGCTGAACCTGGTCACCGGACCCTTCATCGCGGGCCCGGCCAACTGGGCGGCCATCCTGTTCGCACTCGGCGTGATGCTCCTCGGCCGGGACATCACCCGGGTCCTGGTCGCGGTGCTCACCCCGCCGCTGCGGCGGATGTCTTCGGTGTCGGGCTACCTCGCCGCGCTGAACGCCAAGGCGCGGGTGCCGCAACTGGCCGCGGTCATCACCCCGATCATGCTCATGACCTCGGTCGCCACCGCCACCACCTATGTCATCACGACGGAGGCGGCGTCGATCAACATCTACACCGAGAGCCTGGCCGGCAACGTCATCATCAAGGCGCCGCCGGGCGGGTTCGGCCCGGAGGCCCTGCCCAAGATCCGCGAGGTGGCCGGGGTCGCGGCGGCGTCGGAGTTCACCGCGAGCGCCGGGTTCGTCGACGACCCGCCGGACCCGCGGGCCGGCGCGGACCTCGGCGGCTGGCAGTTCAAGGGCTTCACCGCCGACGCCGCCGAGAAGGTGGGCGCGGCCACGATGACCGCGGGCTCGCTCACCGAGCTGAAGGGCGACACCGTCGTCATCAACGACGTCTACTCGAAGGAGCTGAAGAGGGGCGTCGGCGACACGATCACGCTGCGCCTCGGCGACAACTCCAGGGTGAACGTCAAGATCGTGGGGCTGATGTCGGAGAAGGTGAGCTTCGAGTCGATCATTCTGCCGATCGACCTGCTGTCCAAGCACACCACCACCGGCCTGCCGCTGTACATCCTCGCCGCGCCCCAGCCCGGGACGTCGGTCGCGCAGCTGTCGGCCGCGCTGAGCGGCGTCGTCGCCGCCTTCCCCGGGGCGCAGATCGTCGACAGGTACACCCTGCGCGGGTCGTTCGAGCACCACCTCGGCGCGGAGGAGCTGGTCAACTACCTCTTCCTCGCGCTGCTGATGGGCTTCATCGCGATCTCCGTGATCAACACGCTGTTCCTGGCGACCGGCCACCGCAGGCGCGAGTTCGGCCTGCAGCGGCTCATCGGCGCCACCCGGAGGCAGGTGCTGCGGATGACGGCGGTGGAGGGCGCCCTGACGGCGCTGATCGGCATCGGCCTCGGCGCCGTCATCGCGCCGCTCGCGTTCGTGACGTTCGCCCTCGGGCGTACGGGCAAGTTCGTGCCGGCGGGGTCGCCGCTGATATTCCTGCTGATCGCAGGGGCGGCGGCGGTCCTGACCCTGGGAGGCACCCTGGTCGCGGTGCTGCGGACGCTGCGGAACCGGCCGCTGGAGGCAGCCCTGCCCACCTGACCGCCGGACGAAAGTCATTCGCGCATAATCCTGAATTCAGCCAGACCTAATTCAATGGGTACGGCGTCGCGGGTGCCCCGCGACGCCGTACCCATGCTGTTTTCCGGATAAGGGGACGCGCGCCGGTGTTTAGGGGCGAATCTCCGGTGGCGCCGCCGCTCCCGCACGGTTTCAATGAATGACGCGGCATACCCTCGGCCCGTCCTCCTGGCGGCGGGGAGACGCCGCCCGGCGTGCGACGACGAAGGGAAGCTGAGTGAGATGTCAGAACTGAACGGAAGCGACGGCTGGGTCCGGAGGTTCCACCCGGCGCCGCGCGCCGCCGCCCGCCTGATCTGCTTCCCGCACGCGGGCGGGGCCTCGACGTACTTCTTCCCGGTGTCCAGGACGCTCTCGCCGGGCATCGAGGTGCTGGCCATCCAGTATCCCGGCCGGCAGGACCGGCGAACCGAGCCGCTGATCGACGACCTGCACGTGCTGGCCGACGTGCTGGCTCCTGTGGTGAAGCCCTGGTGCGACGGCCCGCCCGTCTACCTGTACGGCCACAGCATGGGCGCGACGCTGGCCTTCGAGGTCGGCGTGCGGCTGACGCAGGAGGGAGCGGCCCCCCGCGCACTGGTGGTGTCGGGGCGCCGGGCGCCTTCGACCTTCCGCGACGAGCGGGTGCACCTGCTGAGCGACGACGACTTCATCCGCGACCTCGACCGGCTTTCGGGCACCGACCCGCGGCTCTTCGAGGACCCGCAGGTGGTGGAGATGATCCTCCCGGCGCTGCGCAACGATTACCGGGCGGCGGAGACCTATCGCTACCGGCCGGGGCCCCGGCTCGACTGCCCGGTGGTGGCGCTGATCGGGGACGAGGACGCCCAGGTCACGGTCGAGGAGGCGCGTGTCTGGAGCGAGCACACCACCGGCCGGTTCGACCTCGGCGTCTACCGGGGCGGGCACTTCTTCATCAACGACCACGCCGCCGACGTCATGCGAGTGATCCGTGAGGTCGCCGCCGGTCGCACGCCGGCGCTGCCCGGCCAGGCCATCGCGCTGCGGGGGTGACCGGGCGCCGTTCACCGCGCCCACCGCACCGTGCTGCACCGTGCCGCGCCGTACCACACTGTGCCGCCCGGACGGGGCCGGGCGGGCCAGGTGAATGCCCACCTTTACCTGCCGAATTGCGGAAAACGCTAACCGAGGGCCCGCCGGGTGGTTCGGCGGCTTGTACCACTTGACACTTTCCTCCACGCGCGCCTCTTGACTCCACGGGGATTTTCGCAGGCTGTCCTATGGTCAGACGGGGCGACAAGGCGCAAGAATGACCCGGGGTATGCAATGGGGGGAAAGTTGAAATTTCAGATAAGGCGCCTTACCGTCGCCATGTCCGTCGTCATGCTCTCGGTCGCGGCCTGCGTTTCATCTCCCGGCGGCGGCGCGTCCGCTTCCTGCGCCCTGTCCGTCGGGTCCCTCTACGAACCGCAGAACCTGGACAACGCCGGAGGCGGGGGACAGGGCGCGGCGGAGGCGCTGGCCGGCAACGTCTACGAGGCGCTTTTCCGCCTCACCGAGGCGGGCGCCGTCGAGAAGGGGCTGGCCTCCGAATACACCGTCAGCCCGGACGGCCTCACCTACACCTTCGCGCTGCGTCAGGGCGTCCGCTTCCACTCCGGAACCCCGATGACCTCCGCCGACGTCCGGCACAGCCTGCGGCGCATCCTCGCCGGGACGTCCACGTCCTCGCGCAAGAACTCCCTCGACATGATCAAGAGCGTCGACGCGCCGGACGACCACACCGTCGTGGTCCGGCTCTCCAGCAGGTCGATCTCGCTCATCTACAACCTCAGCCAGGTGTGGATCGTCAACCACACGCTGGCCGATCCGAAGACCGCGGAGGACGGCACCGGTCCCTACCGCCTCGCGTCCTGGAAGCGCGGCGCGACGCTGACCATGGAACGATTCGGCGGCTACTGGGGGGCGTCGCCCAAATGCGGGCAGGTCACGTTCCGCTACTACACCGAGGCGGCGGCGCTCAACAACGCGCTGCTGTCCGGCGCGGTCGACGTCGTCACCAGCGTGCAGAGCCCGGACGCGCTGGCGCCGTTCTCCGACACCTCGGCGTTCCGGATCACCGAGGGCACGTCCACCACCAAGCTCCTGCTCGCCTTCAACTGCCGGCGCGCGCCCTTCGACAAGCCGCTGGTCCGCAGGGCCGTCAGCGCCGCGATCGACGACGCGAAACTGCTGCGTTCGATCTGGGGCGACCGCGGCATGGTGATCGGCTCGATGGTGCCGCCCGCCGATCCCTGGTACGAGGACCTGAGCGGGAAGAACGCCTACGACGTGGAGGCGGCGAAGCGGATGCTCGCCGAGGCGGGCTATCCCGGCGGCTTCCCGATGACGCTCGACACCCCGCAGTACGACCCGCACCCGACCATCGCCGAGTTCGTGAAGTCGGAACTGGCCAAGGTCGGCATCACGGTGACGATCAACGTCATCAGCGCGGACGAGTGGTACTCCCGCGTCTTCCAGCACCACGACTTCGCCGCGACCCTCCAGGAACACGTCAACGACCGCGACATCCGCTACTACGGCGACCCCGGCTTCTACTGGGGTTACGACAACCCCGAGGTCTCCGACCTGATCAGGAGGTCGGAGACCGCGAAGACCACGCGGGAGCAGACCGAACTGCTCCGGCGGGCCAACCACGAGATCGTCGAGGACGCCGCCAGCGACTGGCTCTACCTCAATCCGCAGATCGTCGTCGCGTCCGCCCGCGTGACCGGATACGCCGCCAACGCGGTCCAGGCGCAGTTCCCCGTCTACGGGATCGACAAGCGCTGACCGATGGCCGCCTATCTCGTCCGCAGGGCGATCCTGCTGGCACTGTCCCTGGCCGTCTCCAGCGTGGCGCTGTTCGTGCTGCTCCGGGTGCTTCCCGGCGACCCGGCCAACGCGCTGCTCGACACGGGCGCCACCCCGGCACAGGCCGCCGCCGCCCGGCACGAGCTCGGCACCGACCTGCCGCCGGCCCAGCAGTTCGGGGGGTGGCTCCGGGGCCTGGCGCGGCTGGACCTCGGCCGGTCGCTGGTCAGCTCCCTGCCCGTGGCGTCCGAGATCGCCGGGCGGCTGCACGTCACCGTGCCTCTCACAGTGCTGGCCTTCCTGCTGGCCGTGCTGATCGCGGTGCCCACGGGATTTCTCGTCGCGCTGCGCAGGGGCACCTGGTACGGCACACTGCTGGCGGGGGTGAGTCAGCTGGGTCTCGCCGTGCCGGTCTTCTGGGTGGGCATGCTGCTCGTCACCGTGTTCGCGCTGCGGCTGCGGTGGCTGCCGGCCGGCGGCTTCCCGGCCGAGGACTGGGCGGCCCCGGCCGCCGCGCTCACCTCGCTCCTGCTGCCCGTGGTCACCATCGCGCTGGTCATGTCGGCCTCGCTGACCCGCTACGTCCACTCCGCCGCGCTGGACGTGCTCGACAGCGACTACCTGCGGACCGCCAGGGCGCTCGGCGCCCCGCTCCGTGCCGCGCTCCTGCGGCACGGGCTGCGCAACGCCGCCGCGCCCGTGGTGCCGATCCTCGCCATCGAACTGGCCAGCACGTTCCTGGGGGCGGTCGTCGTGGAGAACGTCTTCGCGCTGCCGGGACTCGGCAGCATGCTGGTGCGGGCGTTCGCCCAGCACGACTATCCCGTCATCCAGGGCGTCCTGACGCTGAGCACGGCCGCCGTGCTCACGATCGGCTTCGTGGCCGACACGGCCCAGCGCCTCATCGACCCGCGGCTGCGCCGTACCGCGACGGGAACGTCCGCGTGAGGTCGCGGGCGCTGGTCGCGGGCTGCGTCCTGCTGGGCGGGGTGGTCGCGATCGCGATGGTCTCGGCGCTGTGGACGCCGTACGACCCGGCCGACACATCCGGCGGCAGGCTGGAGCCGCCGGGCCCGGAGCACTGGCTGGGCACCGACCGGCTGGGGCGGGACCTGCTCACCCAGGTCATGATCGGCGCCCGGGTGGCGCTGTCGATCGGGGCCGGGGCGGTGGCCCTCGGCGGGGCGCTCGGCCTGCTGGCCGGGATCGCGGCCGGCTTCGCCGTGCGGTGGCTGGACGACATGATGGCGGTGGTGCTGGACCTCCTGATCGCCTTCCCGACTCTGCTGCTGGCCATGCTGGTGATCGCGGCCAGGCGGGGATCGCTGTTGTCCGCCGTGACCGCCATCGGGCTGGCGATGACCGCCGTGGTGGCCAGGCCGGCCAGGCAGCAGGTGAAGCGGGTGCTGGCGCAGGACTACGTGACGGCGGCCCGCACCTCCGGCACGTCCTGGCCGGGGATCGTCGCCGGGCACGTGCTGCCCAACATCTGGCCCGCGCTCGCCGTGAACCTCGCCCTCCAGCTGGGCCGGGCCGTCCTGGCCGAGGCCGGCCTGTCCTATCTGGGCCTCGGCCCGCCGCCGCCGAACGCCTCCTGGGGGCACATGCTGCGAGAGGCCCAGGCCACGGTCCTGGTCGCGCCCGGTGACATCGTCGCCCCGGGGCTGCTGCTCGTCCTCCTGGTGATCGGCGTCAACCTGCTGGCCGACGGCGTCCGCGAGGTCGCCGACCCGCTGCTGCGGGGGCGCTGGTGAGCCTGCTCGAAGCCGGGAACCTGACGGTGCGCACGGCGGACGGCCGCGAACTGCTGCGCGACCTGTCCTTCCGCCTGGCCAGGGGGGACCGGCTCGGGCTGATCGGGGAGTCCGGCGCCGGCAAGTCCCTGACCGTGCTCGCGATCGTCGGCCTGTTGCCGGCCGGCATGACCGCCTCGGGCCGGGTCCTCCTGGACGGCGAGCCCATCCTCGGCGCGCCCGAGCGGGTGCTGAACACGGTCAGGGGCCGCCGCGTCGCCGTCGTCTTCCAGGACCCGCTCGCCGCCCTGGACCCCCTGATGCGTGTCGGCGCGCAGGTCGCCGAGCCGCTGCGACGCCACCGGGGGCTGCGCGGGGCCGCCGCGCGGCGCGCGGCCCTGGAGGCGCTGACGGAGGTGCGGCTGAGCGACCCGGACCGCATCGCCCGGTCCTATCCCCACGAGATCTCCGGCGGCCAGCGCCAGCGGGTGGCGATGGCCATGGCGCTGGCCTGCGAACCGTCGTTCCTGATCGCCGACGAGCCCACGGCCGCGCTGGACGGCACGGTCCAGGCGGAGATGCTCGCGCTGCTGGAGCGGCTGGTGGCGGCTCGCGGCATGGGGCTGCTGTTCGTCGGTCACGACCTGGCCGTGGTGGCCCGGGTCAGCCGCCGGATCCTGGTGCTGGAGCGGGGCAGGGCGGTGGAGGAGGGCGAGGTCGGGGACGTGCTGCGGGCGCCGTCGCACCCGCACACCCGGGACCTCGTGTCGGCCGCCCGGCGGCTGCACGGGGCGCTGGAGCGGATGCTGCCGTGACGTCGCCTCCTCCTGTTCTCGGCGTACGCGACCTGGGCTTCGCCTACCGGCGTGGTCCCGCCGTGCTCAGCGACGTCTCCTTCGAGGTCACCGCGGGCCGCGGGCTGGCCCTGGTGGGGGAGTCGGGAGCGGGCAAGACCACGCTGGTCCGCCTCATGCTGGGGCTGCTGCGGCCCCGCACCGGGCAGGTGCTCCTCGACGGCCTGCCGTTGCGCGGACGGATGCGGGCGCTCCGGCACGCGGTGCAGCCCGTCTTCCAGGACCCGTACTCCTCGCTGGACCCGCGGCTGCGGGTGGACCGGATCGTCGGAGAGCCTCTGCGCTCGCTCGGCGTCGCCCGCGGCGCGGCGGCGACGGCCATGGTCGAGGAGGCGCTGCGCTCGGTGGGACTGCCCGCGGACGCCGCCCGTCGCTATCCCCACGAGTTCTCCGGCGGGCAGCGGCAGCGGATAGCGATAGCGCGGGCGATAGCGGCCTCCCCCCGGGTGCTGCTGGCCGACGAGCCGGTCAGCGCCCTGGACACCGCCACCCGGGTGCGGCTCCTCGATCTGCTCGCCGACCTGCGGGAAAGCAGGCGGCTGACCGTGGTGCTCGTCTCCCACGACCTGGCCGTCGTCGCCGCGTTGTGCGAGGAGACCGTGGTCCTCGACCGGGGCCGGGTGGTCGAGCGCGGGGCCACCGCCGAGGTGCTCGGATCGCCGCGTCATCCCTGCACACGGCGCCTCGTGGCCGCGGCGCCGCGGCTCCCGCGAGCTCTAAACCCACCCTGACCTGTAAAAAGCCGATTCAATAACGGAAGGATGGCGGCCTTTCCTACCTTTAAGGCGTCGGACAGAGTTCCCAGCCACAATGTGAGGTAAGAGATGAAGAACCACCTGCTGTCGCGTCTCGGCCGGATCGTCGGTGCCATGGTCGTCACGTTCGCGTTCGTCGCCTTCCCGCTCAGCGGAGGCGCCGCCGCCGGTGCCGTCGTTGACGTCAAGCCGGTCTACGAGGTGCCCGCCACCAAGCTCTGCTGCGGTTTTCCGTGATCGGGGCTCCCCGTTAAGAATGAGTGAATTCTTGTTGCCGGCTGGAAATCGAATCCTGTGATTCTGACTGTGCCTGGTCACGCTCCCTATGGAGCGGGATCGGTGGGGGTAGGGGGGCTTTCCCGATCTGGGGGAAGTCGAAGCCGACGCGGTGTGCCGCTCTGGACGGATCGTCGGCGAAACGTACGCGCACTCTGAGAAATCAGCCCATGACGGGTGGTGCCCGGTCGAAGCAGCCGAGGGGGGCGGGCTCGCCGGGTGCCACGACGACGGCGCTCGGCGTGTGGCAGGGGGGACACGAACAGCATGGTCTCGTGCCGCACGCCGAGGGTGCGGGGGCCGTCAGTCTGTCATTTGTCTTATACGTTTGTATTACCGCTTTCATTCGGAAAGAGACTTTGCGGGACACCTGGCATCACAGTGACTGAAAGTCATCGAGAACGGCTCAGCTGTCGAGGTTCGGACGTAGCACACACGATTGGGATGGATTAATCTCTCCGTCAGGTCCTTCGGCTTGGGGGAGCTACGCCAGCCCAACAGGAGATGTGGGTGGACTTCCGGATCCTGGGCCCACTTGAGGTCGTTCTCACCGACCGAAGGCTGGAGCTCGGGGGAGCCAGACAACAGACCGTCCTCGCCGCGTTGCTCCTGGAGGCGGGCCGGACTGTCACCGTCTCCCGCCTCACGGAGACCATCTACGACGACGCCCCTCCGCCGACAGCCAAAGCCCAGATCCAGATCTGCGTCTCGGCCCTGCGGCGCCTGTTCGGCAACTGCGGCAGGCCCGACATCATCGTGACGCAGTCGAACGGCTATTCGGTGCGCATCACCGACGAGGGGTTCGACCTGGGCCGATTCGAACACCTCCTGCGCCAGGCCAAGCAGGCCCGGACGGCGAACCGCGCCGAGGAGGCGGTGGCCCGGTACCGCGACGCACTCGCCCTGTGGCGGGGCCCGGCCCTGGAGGGCATCGAGAGCCGGGTGGTCCAGGCGGCCGCGATGCGCCTGGACGAGGACCGGATCGCGGCCAACGAGGACTGCGTCGACCTGGAGTTCGACCTCGGCCGCCACCACGAGCTGGTGGGCGAGCTGACCGCGCTGGTGGCACAGTATCCGCTCCGCGAACGCCTGCGGGGGCAGCTCATGCTGGCCCTCTACCGTTCCGGCCGTCAGGCCGAGGCCCTGCAGGCCTACAACCAGGCGCGACGCGTCATGATCGACGAGTTGGGGATCGAGCCGCACGAGCGGCTCCAGAGGCTCCAGCACGCGATCCTCACCTCGGACCCCGGGCTGAACCTGCCGGCGACCGCCGTGCGGGTGAGCACACCTGCGCCGCCCTCTCCGCCGGTCGCCGTGCCCCGGCTGCTGCCGACCGACATCGCCGACTTCAGCGGCCGGTCCAAGCTCGTGGACGAGATCCTGGAGCGGCTGGTGGGCTCCGGCGGCGGTCCCGGCAGATACGCCGTGCCCATCGTCGCGCTGGCCGGCAAGCCCGGCATCGGCAAGAGCACGATGGCGGTGCACGTGGCGCACCGGGTCGTCGAGCACTATCCGGACGGCCAGCTCTACGCCAAGCTCCACGGCGGCTCCTCCCGGTCGGTCGCCGCCATCAGGGTGCTGGAACGATTCCTGCGGGCGCTCGGCGTGACGGGCTCCGCCGTCCCGGAGGGGCTGGAGGAGCGGGCCGAGCTCTACCGCATGCTGCTCGCCGACAAGAAGGTCCTGATCGTCCTGGACGACGTCGGCACCGAAGGCCAGGTGCTGCCCCTGCTCCCCGGCAGCCCCAACGCGGCGGTCGTCCTCAGCAGCAGGAGCCGCCTGGCCGGGCTGTCGGGCGCCGTGCACGTCGAGGTGGACGTCTTCGACTCGGCGCAGTCGCTGGACCTGCTCTCCCGCATCGCGGGGGCCGAGCGAGTGCAGTCCGAGCCCGACTTCGCGGTGGCCCTGGCCGAGCTCTGCGGCCACCTTCCGCTGGCCCTGCGCATCGCGGGCGCCCGGCTGGCCGCCCGCCCCCACTGGAGCATCGAGCAGCTCGTGGAGCGGCTGGGGGACGAGACCCGGCGGCTGGACGAGCTCAAGCACGGCGAGATGGGGATCAGGGCGAGCATCTCCCTGACGTACGAGAGCGTGAGCGGCGACGCGAGGCGGCTGTTCCGGCGCCTGGCCATCCTGGACTGCGACATCATCACCGCCTGGCTCGGCGCGGCCCTGCTCGACCGGCCCGTCGCCGAGGCGCAGGACCTGCTGGACGACCTCGCCGACGCCCAGTTGCTGGAGACGACCGGCACCGGCCGTGGCATCAACGCCCACTACCGCTTCCACGACCTCATAAGGGTCTTCGCCCGCGAGCGCCTGGCGGCCGAGGAACCCATCGCCGAGCGCAGCGCGGCCCTGGGCCGGATGCTCGGCGGCCTGCTGACCCTGGTCGACGCGGCCAGGCGGAAGGAGCTGGAGGACCGCCTCCTGATCCCGCCCCCGGCGTGGTCGCTGCCCGAGGTCCTGGTCGACCGTCTGGTGGAGCACCCGCTGGCCTGGTTCGAACGAGAACGGTCCATCCTGGTCTCGGGCATCAGGCAGTCGGCGCAGGCCGGTCTGACGGAGGTCTGCTGGGGGCTGGCGCTCGGCGCCGCCACCTTCTTCCTCTCGCGGTTCTACCTCGACGACTGGCGCGAGGCGCAGCAGATCGCGATGGCCGCCGTGCAGCAGGCGGGGGACACGGCCGGGCAGGCCGCCATGCTGTACGTCAACGGCGCGCTGGCCTCCAACGAGCGCAGGTTCGACGACGCGCGCCGCGACTACCTGGCGGCGATCCAGCTGTTCACCGAGCTCGACGACCAGCGCTCCCTCGCCACCGCGCTGGCCAACCTCGGCTATCTCCACCTGGTCACCGGACAGCTGGACGCCGCGGCCGAGCGGTGCCGGCAGGCGCTCGACCTCTCGCGGCGCCACGGCACGCCGAGCAACACGAGCAACGTGCTCTGCCACCTCGCACAGATCCGGCTGTTGTTCTCCGACCCCGAGGGCGCCGAGGCCCTGCTGTCGGACGCGATGGAACTGGCCGGCGGCGTCAGCGGGCGTCAGAAGGCCTACATCCAGGTCAGGCTGGGCTACACCTACCTGGAGCTGGGCCGGTCGGCGGAGGCGCTCAGGATCGTGGAGGCGGCGCTCGCCGTCTACCAGAAGATCGGTGACCCCATGGGCGAGTCGTACGCCCTCATCTGCACGGGCCTGGCGAAGCTGCGGCTCGGCGCCAGGGCCGAGGCGAGCGGCACGCTGCGACATGCCCTGATGCTGGCCACCACCACCGACGACCGGCTCAGCAGGGGCCGGGTGCTGGCGGCGCTGGCCGAACTCGCCCTGGCAGAGGGCGACTCCGCCGGCGCGGTGACCGCCGCCGAGCAGGCACTCGACCTGTTCGCCACGCTGGGTGTGCCGCTGGACGAGGTCAACGTCCTCAAGCTGCTCCGGGACGCGCACCGGGTGCGGGGCGAGGACGCGTCGGCCGTGGAGGCCGTCGCGCGCATCCTGACCATCGCGGCGAAGCTGGGTCCGGAGGTGGCCGAGCGGCTGCGGGTCGTGCTGGCGACGCCCACGCATCGGGCCGGCATGTCCTAACCCGGCCGCTGCCGGGACTGCCAACCTGTTGGAATCCCCATCGGTTGGGTCATAGGATCGGTCCGCAACGGTAATCTTTTCGTCCATCCCCATCAACGTGTGAAACCGATCATCCTTGTGGGCCCGGGGGACGGGTCCGATAAGTGCAAGGAGTCACGCGGTGAAGTTTCGCATTCTCGGGCCTCTGGAAGTCGTGGACGGCGCGCATCGCGTGGACCTGGGCAGCACGAGACAGCAGACGGCTCTCGCCGTGCTCCTGCTGGACCACAGCCGGGGCACGTCCATCGGCAGGCTCATCGAGGCGGTCTACGACGACAACCCGCCCACGACCTGCCGCTCACAGGTGCAGATCTGCATCTCGGCCCTGCGCCGGGTCTTCGCCCAGTACGGCCGGCCCAACCTGATCTCCACTCACTCCCAGGGGTACGCGATCGAGGTCGGGGACGACGACGAACTCGACTGCGACCGCTTCCAGCACCTGATCCTGCTGGCCCGGCGGTCCGGCGCGGCCGGCGCGGCCGAGGCCGCCGTCGGGCACTACCGCGAGGCGCTCGCCCTGTGGCGCGGCCACGCGCTGGAGGGGATGGACAGCAGGCTGATCCGGGCGGCCGCCCGCCGCCTCACCGAGGACCGGATCACCGCCCACGAGAAGTGCATCGAGCTGGAACTCTCCCTGGGGCGGCATCGGGAGGTGATAGCCGAGCTGACGGAACTGGTGGAGCGGTATCCGCTGCGCGAGCAACTGCGCGGCCAGCTGATGACCGCTCTCTACCAGTCGGGACGGGAGGCCGAGGCACTGCACGTCTACCGCGAGGGCAGGCGGATCCTCGTCGAGGAGCTGGGGATCGAGCCGAACGAGCGGCTGCGCCGGCTCGAACACGCGATCCGGGTCTCCGTCGAGACGGGGCGGCCGGCGCCCGCGCCGGCGGCCGCGGCGGGCGTCGCCGTGACGGCTCCTCGTACCGGCGCCCCGCGGATGCTGCCGGCCGGCATCGCCGACTTCACCGGCCGGGCCCCGGAGGTCGACGCCGTACGCCGCCTCATCACGCCGTCCCCGGGAGAACGGGCGCCGTTCGCCGTGCCGATCGCGGTCATCACCGGCAAGCCGGGCGTCGGCAAGAGCACCCTCGCTGTCCACACCGCCCACACCGTGGCGGAGCGGTTCCCCGACGGGCAGCTGTTCGCCGCCCTTCATGGCGGGACGGCGCGCCCCGTGCATCCGTTCGACGTGCTGGGCCGGTTCCTGCGGGCGCTCGGCGTCCCGGGCGGCGCGGTACCGGAGACGCTGGACGAGCGGGCCGAGATGTACCGCGGCCTCCTGGCCGGCCGCACGACGCTCGTGGTGCTCGACGACGCGGCGGGCGAGAGCCAGGTGGTGCCGTTGCTGCCGGGCAGCTCCGACTGCTCGGTCATCGTCACCAGCCGCAGCAGGCTGACCGGCCTGCCCGGCGCGCGCAACGTCGAGGTGGAGACCTTCGACCCGGACCAGTCGATGCGGCTGCTGGCCCACATCGCGGGAGAGGACCGGGTGCGGTCGGAGCCGGCGTCGGCACAGGCCCTCGCCGAGCTCTGCGGCCAGTTGCCGCTCGCGTTGCGCATCGCCGGATCACGTCTTTCCGCCCATCCGCACTGGAGCATCGAGCAGCTGGCGGGGCGGCTACAGGACGAGACCCGTCGGCTGGACGAGCTCAGGCACGGCGGGATGGGCATGAGGGCCAGCATCGCCGTCGCCTACGAGAGCACCGGCGAGGCGGCCCGCAGGCTGTTCCGCCGGCTCGCCATCCTCGACTTCCAGCCGTTCCCCTCGTGGGTCAGCGCCGCGTTGCTGGACCGGCCGCTGCACGAGACCCAGGACCTGATGGACGACCTGGCCGACGCCCAGCTCGTCGAGATCACCGGGACCGGGCGGGGCGCCCACAGCCGGTACCGTTTCCACGACCTCATCCGGGTCTTCGCCAGGGAGCGCCTGGCCGCGGAGGAACCGGCCGCCGAGCGCGGCGCCGCGCTGGCCAGGGTGCTGAGCTGCCTGCTCCACCTCGCCCGGGACGCGCACCGCGAGCAGTACGGCGACGACTACGCGGGCCTCCACAGCGGCGCCGCCCGCTGGCCGCTGCCCGACACGCTGGTCCGCCGGCTCGTCCAGCAGCCGCTCCCGTGGTACGAGCGCGAACGGCTGACACTGGTGTCCGGGATCCGCCAGGCGGCCCAGGCCGGTCTCGCCGAGCTGTCCTGGGACCTGGCCATCTGCGCCGCGCCCTTCTTCGAGTCCAGGGTCTACTTGGACGACTGGCGCAACACGAACAACGTGGCGATGGCGGCCGCCCGCCAGGCCGGAGACCGCAGGGGACAGGCGGCCATGCACTACTCCACGGGCCTGCTGTGGGCCGCGGAGCAGCGCTACGCCGACGCCCGCGGCAGCCTCGACACGGCGCTGGAGCTGTTCCGGCAGACCGGTGACGACCACGGCGTGGCCCTCACCATCCGCCGCATCGGTCTGCTGGAACGCGAGTCGGGCCGCTTCGACGAGGCCGGCGCCCGCCGCGTGGTGGCGAGCCGTCTGGACGAGGAGAAGACGCAGGCACCCGGCCGGCGTTCCGCCCGGCCGGCCCGTGGCCGTCCGGCCTCCGGGCCCTCTCCACGGAACGTGGAAACCCCCGCCCGCAAGTGATCCGGGCAAACGAATGGAGCCGTCGGGTCGATTCCCGACGGCTCCATTTTCGTACGTGCGACTCGTTCGTCTCTCATCGCTGGAATCACGGCTTCTGCCGGTTACCGCGCACTCAGTGGCGTCACCTCGCATGAGGCTCACAAATCGTTCAAAATTGCGCTTTCGCTGATATCACTATAAGAGGATCGGCAAGCGCGTTCACACCCCTAGGCACCCTTGTCCGGATGGCCTCGGCCCGGATGTCCGGCGCCCCTTCGCGGCCCCGCGTCCCCGATAGAGCGGCGAAGGTGAACCGATAGCCGGCGCTGCGAGGCTGTGCGGAAGCGACCCGGAACACGTCACTGGAGACTTCGAGATCGGTCCCCGCGGGTCCGATAGACAGGTGTGCGGAGAGATGAACATTACGGCGCAGGCGTTGGACAGCGTTTTCGGCCGCGGTGCGGCCGGCGTTCGTTTGCGCCTGGAGCGCGAGGTCGACGGCATCTGGTGGCATGTGACCACCGCCGAGACCGACGGGGCGGGCGTCGTGAAGGGATGGGACACCGCCCAGTTGGAGCGCGGGCTCTACCGCATGATATTCGACAGCGACCACTACTTCGTCAATCTCGGAATGACCGCCGCCTATCCGGAGATCGCCGTGATGTTCCGCATCATCGGCGACGTTTCCTCCTTCCAGATCCAGGTGACGCTGTCGCCTTATTCTTATTCGACGTATTTCGGTTCGAACGGTTAACCCTGAGCCAGAGAGAAGGGATCTTCCGTTGACGAGGATGACCAAGGCGCTGCGGCGCTACCGCGCACCCGAACCCGTCCGGCTGCCCGGCCGCCGCTGGCCCGACAACGTCATCACGCGGGCGCCTCGCTGGCTTTCCACCGACCTTCGCGACGGCAACCAGTCGCTGGCCAGTCCGATGAGCCCGGCGCGCAAGATGGCCATGTTCGATCTGCTGGTCCGGATGGGCTACAAGGAGATCGAGGTCGGCTTCCCCGTGGCGAGCGAGGACGACCACGCCTTCCTGCGCGAGCTCATCGAGCGCGACCTGATCCCCGACGACGTCCGCGTCTCCGTCCTGGTGCAGGCACGTGACGAGTTGATCCGGCGGACCGTGGAGAGCCTCGAAGGCGCTCCCCGCGCCACCATCCACCTGTACAACGCGACGTCGCCGTTGTTCCGGCGGCTGGTGTTCGGGATGACCAGGGACGAGTGCAAGGACCTGGCCGTCCAGGGCACGCGCCTGATGATGAAGTACGCGGACAAGACGCTGAGCGACTGCGACCTGGGCTTCCAGTACTCTCCCGAGCTGTTCAGCGACACCGAGCTGGACTTCGCCCTCGAGGTCTGCGAGGCGGTCATGGACGTCTGGCAGCCCGGCCCCGGGCGGGACATCATCCTGAACTTCCCGTCGACCGTCGAGCGGAGCACGCCCAACGTCTTCGCCGACCAGATCGAGTGGCTCGACCGCAACCTGTCCCGGCGGGAGCACGTCTGCCTGTCCATCCACCCGCACAACGACCGGGGGACCGGCGTCGCCTCGGCGGAGCTGGCCATGATGGCCGGCGCGCAGCGCATCGAGGGCTGCCTGTTCGGCAACGGCGAGCGCGCGGGCAACGTGGACCTGGTCACGCTCGGCATGAACCTGTTCAGCCACGGCGTCGACCCGGGCATCGACTTCTCCGACCTCAACGCGATCCGCCGCGTCGTGGAGGAGTGCAACGGCATTCCGGTCCACCCGCGCCACCCCTACGGGGGCGACCTCGTCTACACCTCCTTCTCCGGCTCCCACCAGGACGCCATCAAGAAGGGCTTCGACGCGCTGGAGCGGGAGGCCGCCGCGCTCGGCGCCCCGATGGACGAGATGCCCTGGGACATGCCGTACCTGCCCGTCGATCCCGCGGACGTGGGCCGGACCTACGAGGCAGTGGTGCGGATCAACAGCCAGTCCGGCAAGGGCGGCGTCGCCTACATCATGAGCACCTGGTACGGCAGGCACCTGCCGCGCGACCTGCAGATCGACTTCGCCCGGGTGGTGCAGCGGCGGGCCGACAGCGAAGGCATGGAGATCACCCCCAGCGGGGTGCGGGAGCTGTTCGAGAGCGAGTACACGTGCCCGCCCGGGCCGCCCGTCTTCGGGCCGGAGCCGCTCGCCGTCGAACTGCACGTGGACGGCGGCGGGTTCGAGGTCGGCGCGGAGCGCGCCGACGCGCTGCAGGCGCTCCGGGTGAGCCTCGCCGAGTGGGGGATCGAGGTCCGCGCCGTCCACCGGACCGGCGTCGGCCAGGGGGAACAGGACGTCGCGGCGGGGGTCGCGGTCTACGCCGAGTGCCGCCTGGGGAACCGCACGCACTGGGGCGTGGGGATCGAGCGGGACGCCGAGACCGCCGCGCTCCGCGCGGTGCAGGCCGTCGTCCACCGGGCCGCCCGGCTCGTCGAGCCCTCCGGCAGGAACCACCGCGAACTGGGCGAGGCCCACGGGCGCCCGCGCAGGCGGCGGCTGGCCACCACCGCGTGACCGCGCACGACCGACCTCCGGCCCTCGTCCACGGGCCCCGTACGGAAGGGCACGACGCGATGACGCGAAAGCAGCTGAAGAAGAGCCGGCCCTCGGGGCGCCCCACGGCCAAGGACGAGGCGCCCGACCTGCGTACTCCCTCCGGCCGCCCGCTGAAGTTCTGACGCGCCCGCCGCCTCCGCCCTGTCATGGGCGGGGCGGCGGGTGTCGCGTGTCCCGGTGCGGCCCGTCCCCGGTGCGCGAAATCCCGGTGAACTCCCAGCTCACGAGGTCATGGCCGGGGCGCGGGAGTGGGGATAAGCGCGCGATAGCGATCCAAAAGCGGCCGGCGAGACCATCGTCTCCAACAAGCAGGCAAGCGTCCATTCGTAAGGACGGAAGCTCAGCTGGAGGGGGCCCGCTTGATGAACTTGATTGAGAGAGACGAGGCACTGACCTCGTTACAGGAGATGCTGGCGGCCGCGCTGACGGGCAAGGGCAAGGTCGCGATGCTCAGCGGCACCGTCGCCACCGGGAAGAGCGCACTGCTCGACGCGTTCGCCGAGCAGGCCGTGGAGCTGGGCGCCCTGCCCGTCGCCGCGACCGCGTCCCGCATGGAGCAGGACCTGCCGCTCGGCGTGCTCGGCCAGCTCATCGAAGAGGCGCCGCTGGTGGAGGAGGAGCGCGTGCGCGCGCTCGCGCTGCTTGAGGAGGGCAAGCAGACCGCGATGAGCTCCGGGCTCGCCTCCGAGACCCTGGACCAGGTGGACGCCCAGATCGCGCACGCTCTGTGCACCGTGCTGCTGGAGCTGTCGGAGCGCTATCCCCTGGTGATCGTGGTCGACGACGTGCACTACGCCGACCGTCCGTCGTTGCTGTGCCTGGCGTACCTCGCCCGGCGCGTACGCTTCGCCCGGATCATGGTGATCTTCAGTTACTCCGACTACGTGCGCAGCACCGACACCTTCTTCTGGACCGACCTGCTGCGCCAGCCGTACTGCGGTGTCGTGCAGCTCAACCCGCTGTCCCGGCAGGGCGTGCACACGCTCGTGCGCGAGCGCGCGGGCGAGGAGGTCGCGGTCCGCTTCGCGGAGGACTGGTACGCGTTCAGCGCCGGCAACCCGCTGCTGGCCGCCGCCCTCATCGAGGACTACCTCGGCGGGCCGCGGGAGAGGGACGGCGAGCCGGTGACGGACGAGCCGGTGGTCGGCGAGCGGTACGGCCAGGCCGTGCTGACCTGCCTGCACCGGGGAGAGCCCGAACTGCTCCGGATCGCCCGGTGCCTGGCGGTGCTCGGCGACACCGACTCGCTCGACCGGCTGCTCAGCCTGGGGCACACCCAGATCAGCAGGGCCATGAACGCCCTGACGGCCGGCGGCGTGCTCAGCGTGGGCCGGTTCCGGCACGAGTCGGCCCGTACGGCCGTGCTGGCCGAGGTGGGCCTCGACGAGCGCCGGGACCTGCACCGCCGCGCGGCCGAACTGGCGCACGCGGACGGCGCGGCCACGTCGGTGATCGCCGATCACCTCGTCCAGGCCGGCCCGATCGACGCGCCCTGGGTGGTGCCGGTGCTGGAGGACGCGGCCAGGGACGCGCTGCGCGAGGGCCGCACCGAGCGTGGCGTGGACTACCTGCGCCTCGCGTGGCAGGCGTGCACCGACGAGCGGCGCCGCCTCAAGATCGCCACGATGCTGGTGCGTGCCGAGTGGCGCATCAACCCCGAGGCGCCCGACCGGCACCTGGCCGATCTCACCGAGGCGATGCAGCGCGGTCACCTGCGCGGCAGCGACGGCGTGGTCCTGGCCCGCGCGCTGCTCTGGCACGGCCGGTACGACGACGCGCAGGACGTGATCGAGCATCTGACCACGGCCGGCTACGAGAGCGACCCCGAGACGGTGATGGAGCTCAACATCGCGCGCCCGTGGCTGCGCGCCACCCATCCCGCCTTCGCGTCCAAGCTCGGCGAGCCGCGCGCGGACACCGGAACCGCCCTGGTGTCGGTGGCCGCGGGGCGCCGTCTGGAGACGGCGACCGCGCTCGCGCAGGTGCTCGTCAACGGCCCGCACGAGGGCGCCCTGATCGCCGTCGAGCGCATCCTGCGGCTCGCGCGCCTGGACGAGATGTCGATGGACACCGTGGAGTGCGCGCTGCTCGCGCTCACCTACGGCGGGCAGGCGGAGAAGGCCGCGCCGCTGTGCGACCTGTTCAGCGTCGAGGCGTCCTCCCGGCGCGCCCCGAGCCGCCAGGCCAGGCTCTCGGCCATCCGCGCCGAGATGGCCGTACGGCAGGGTGACATGGTCAGCGCCGAGCAGTACGCGCGGGCGGCATTGGAGATCATGCCCATCACGAGCTGGGGTGTCACGGTGGGCAGCCCGCTCGGCAGCTTGGTGATCGCGCTGACCGCGATGGGCCGGTTCGACGACGTGCACGACATCCTCGACCGGCCCGTGCTGGACGCCATGTTCGAGAGCCGGTACGGCCTGCACTACCTGTACGCCAGGGGCCGCTACAGCCTGGCGGTCGGGCAGGCGGCACTGGCCCTGCGGGACTTCCAGCTCTGCGGCGAGCTGACCGGCAGGTGGGGCCTGGACGTGCCGGGCCTGCTGCCGTGGCGGGCCGGCGCCGCCGAGGCCTGCCTGCAGATGGGCCGTTCCGAGCAGGCCTCCCGCCTGATCGAGGACCAGTTGTCCCGCTGCAACTCCCGCACGCCGCGGGAGCTCGGCATGACGATCCGCCTGCTGGCGGCCACCAGCGAGCTGCGGCACCGGCCGATGCTCCTGCGCAAGTCCGCCGACATGCTGCAGAACGGCGGCGACCGCTACGAGCAGGCCCGCTCGCTCTTCGACCTGGCGGAGGCCTACCGCGGTCTGGGCGAGCACCGGAGAGTCGGCATGATCATGATTCGAGCGCGGGCCCTGATGAAGGAGTGCGGCGCCGAGATCGGCGGCGCGCAGGCGGCGGCCGAGACCGGCAAGCAGGCCTCCCCGGCTCTGAGCGGGGGCAGCGCGGCGCTGCTGAGCGAGGCCGAGCGCCGGGTCGCGGTGCTGGCCGCCGCCGGGCACACCAACCGGGAGATCGCCGGTGAGCTCTACCTCACGGTGAGCACGGTGGAGCAGCACCTCACCCGGATCTACCGCAAGCTCGACATCAGCAGCCGGGCCGACCTGCCCGCGGTCCTCGAGTTCGGCGGGGCCGCCGTCGGCTGAGTCGATCGTGGTCCCCCGGTGGCCGGCCCGTAGGGGGCCGGCCACCGCCGGACCGGAACACTGATATCCGGACCGTTTTCCGGTTCTATTCGGGACGCGTTTTATCGGCGCGGTCGCCGTCCTTTTTAGGGGTGTCGTGGCGTTGATCGGCCCCCTTACCCTGAGGGCACCCGGTTGTGCCGTCAGGAGGAATACATATGGGGACCGTGGTGACGCGGGTCAGCGACCTGCCGAAGGAATCGATGCGGGAACGGCTGGCGGATTTGCAGGTGCTCAAGGAGAGCATCCATTCAGGCCCGAGTGAGGAGGCGACCGCGCGCCAGCACGCCAAGGGCAAGCTCACCGTGCGGGAGCGCCTGGACGTGCTCCTCGACAGCGGGTCCTTCGTGGAGGTGGAGGCGTTCCGGCAGCACCGGGCCACCGGTTTCGGGCTGGAGCACCGCAGGCCGTACACCGACGGCGTGGTGGCGGGGTGGGGCAAGGTCTACGGCCGCGAGGTCATGGTCTTCGCCCACGATTTCCGGATGTTCGGCGGCGCGCTCGGTGAGGCGCACGCCGAGAAGATCCACAAGGTGATGGATCTGGCCGAGGCCGCCGGGGTGCCGCTGATCGGTTTGAACGACGGCGCCGGGGCCCGGATCCAGGAAGGTGTGACCGCGCTTGCCGGTTATGGCGGTATTTTCCGGCGCAATGTGCGGATGTCGGGGGTGATTCCGCAGATCAACGTCATGCTCGGCCCGTGCGCGGGGGGAGCGGCGTACTCGCCGGCTCTCTCCGATTTCGTGTTCATGGTGCAGAACACGGCCCAGATGTTCATCACGGGCCCGGACGTCGTGAAGGCGGTGACCGGTGAGGAGATCAGCGCCGACGACCTCGGTGGTGCGCGGGTGCACGGCACACTCTCCGGCGTGGCGGGGTTCGTCTGCCCGGACGAGGTGTCCTGTCTTGAGGAAGTCCGCTATCTGCTGTCCCTGCTGCCCGCCAACAACCAGGAACTGCCGCCGTCCATCACCTGCACCGACCCGGCGAACCGGCGCAACGACGCCCTGCTCGACCTGGTGCCGGCTGATCCGGCGATCTCCTACGACATGTCGGCGGTGATCGAGGAGATCGTCGACGACGGGGAGTTCTTCGAGTTCCACGCGGGCTGGGCGCAGAACCTCATCTGCGGGCTGGCCAGGTTCGACGGTCACGTCACCGGCATCATCGCCAACCAGCCCGCCCACCTGGCCGGGGTGCTGGACATCAAGGCCTCGGAGAAGGGCGCGCGCTTCATCCAGATGTGCGACGCCTTCAACATCCCGCTGGTCAGCCTGGTCGACGTGCCGGGCTTCCTGCCCGGGACCGACCAGGAGCACGGTGGCATCATCAGGCACGGCGCCAAGCTGCTCTACGCGTACTGCGCCGCGACCGTGCCGCGCATCTCGATGGTGCTGCGCAAGGCGTACGGCGGCGCGTACATCGTGATGGACTCCAGGTCGATCGGCGCGGACCTGTCCTTCGCCTGGCCGACCAACGAGATCGCGGTCATGGGCGCGGAGGGCGCGGCCAACGTCATCTTCCGCCGGGAGATCGCCGCCGCGCCGGACCCGGTCGAGGCGCACGCCCAGCGGGTGGAGGAATACCGCAGGCAGCTCATGCACCCCTACTACGCCGCCGAGCGCGGGCTGGTCGACGACGTCATCGACCCGAGCGAGACCAGGGCCACCCTGACCAGGGCGCTCGGCCTGCTGCGGGCCAAGCAGGCGTCGGGGCCGCGGCGTAAGCACGGAAACCCCCCGATGTGATGGGCGCCGAACTGCGGGTGGTCGCGGGAAATCCCACCGAGGAGGAGATCTGCGCGCTGGTGTGCGCCCTGTACGCGGTCGCGGCGGACCGTGCGGACGGCGCGGAACCCGGGCCGGTCGCCGGGCCGAAGAGGCACCGGCCCCGGCTGCGCCTGCCGGACTACGGGTCGCCCCGGTCCTGGGTGGCGTGCCACCGAACCGACGCGCTCACCGGTGTCCGGTGACGTCGCAGCCGCCGCCCCGGGTGCTCCCGGGGCGGCGGCTCACCACGTTCTTCAGGCGGCCGGTCTCCCGGCGGCCGGCTTCTAGGCGGACGGCCTCGACGAGCGCGTCTTCCACCGGATGTCGGGCAGCAGGGCGCGCACCGAGCGCCCGCGGATCGCGCCGAGCCACAGGCCGGACCCGTACGCCGCGTCGTCCAGGCGCCGGGCCACGGCGTAGCGGACCGGGTCGAGGTGCGCGCCAGTGCGCCGCAGATCGGTGAGCGCGTCCATCACGGCCACGGCGGCCACGGCCCGGCGGAGCCTCCTGGACAGCAGGCAGCCGACGGCGGCGAGCGGCCACCAGTGGCGGAGCAGCAGCGCCGCCGCCTGCCAGACGGCCGCGACGGCACCGTCGGACGTCAGCGTCAGGGCGAGGCGCACCGGGTGCTCGCTCCGCCTGACCTTGGCCGACATCGTCGCGGCCGTGCCCGCGAAGATCAGCGCCGCGGCCGGCAGCGACCACCGCCGCTGCGCCAGCAGCGCCAGCACGAAGGCCGCGCTCCAGGGCGCCAGCACCGCGGGGGCCACGTCGCGGCCATGCCGCCGGGCGAGCAGGTCGGCTCCGGTGCCGTAGAAGGCCTTGCGCCGCAGCCAGTCGTGGACCACCGTGCGGTGCTCGTGCCGCACCGTCGCGGCCGGCTCGTAGCGCACCCGCCAGCCCGCCCGCGCCAGCCGCCACACCAGGTCGACGTCCTCGCCGACGCGCATCTCGGCGCTGAAGCCGTGGCCGAGGGCGTCGGCCCGCGCCAGCAGGAACGCGCTCGGGACCCAGGAGACCGGCGCCCTCGGGCGTACGATGCCCGGATCGAGGCCCAGGTCGAGGGAGGACCGCGCGTCCTCGTAGCGGAGGATCCAGCGGGCCCGGCCGGGCAGGCGGAGCCCCAGCACGCGCGGCGCCACCACGGCCACCCGGGGGTCGGCGAAGTGCCGGAGCAGGGTCGGCAGCGTGCCGGGTTCGAGGACAACGTCGGAGTCCGCGAAGGCGACGTAGGGCGTGGTGACCCGGCGCAGGCCCGCGTTGCGGGCGGCGGCGGGGCCGACGTTCTCCGCCAGCGCGACGAGCACCGCGCCGTGCGCCGCCGTGACCTCGGCGACGGCCTCCGGGGCGGCCGACGCGTCGTCCACCACGATCACGCGGTGCCGGTCGCCGATACCCGACAGCAGCCGGTCGAGCGCGGCGGGCCGGTCGCGCACCGGCACGACCACCGTCACCTGCGAGGGGTCGAGACCGGGCAGGTCCCCGACGACAGGGTCGGCCAGGCCTGCCTCCAGCAGCCGGTCGGCGAGCAGGGCGGAGACGCGGTCGCGGACCCGCAGCGTGCGGCCATCGAACAGGTCCGCGGCGGCCGGGGTGAGGTACATGACCCGCGTCGGCGCGCCACCCACCAGGGTGCGCCCGCCGTCGCGGACCCGGACACGCCGGTTCAGCCGGACGGTGAAACCGTCCGGAAGCCGGCCGGGCACCCGTGGGTCCGAGTCGCGGGTGATCTGATCGTGGGTCATGGCGTGAAGCCTCCGTCCGCCGATATCACCGATCCGTTGACGACGCCTCCCTCGCGAGAGCAGCAGAACGCGATGGTCTCGGCGATCTCGGCGGGCTCGATCAGACGGCGCAGCAACTGGGACGAGGCGAAGTCCTCGACGCCGTCCAGGCCGTACACCTCGGCGGTGGCGACGAGCATCGGCGTGCGGGTCGAACCGGGGGAGACGGCCGCCGCGGTCACCCCCGTGCCCACCAGGTCGGCGGCGAGGCCGCGCACCAGCCCGACCACCGCGTGCTTGGCCATCGTGTACGCCGACAGGCGGAACAGCCCGTGCGAACCGGCCGCCGAGGCCACCGCGACGAACCGGCACGCCCCCGGCTCGGGCCCCGCCAGCATGTGCGGGACGCACTCCGCGGCGGTGTTCCACACCCCGAGCACGTCGGTCTCCCACAGGGCGCGGACGTGCGCGTCCGGGGTCTCCCACAGCGGCAGGCCGCCGGCCATGACCGCCGCGGCGGCCACGGCCGCGTCCAGCCGGCCGAAGCGGTCCGCCGCCACGGCGGCGGCGCGGGCGAGCGCGTCGCGGTCGCGCACGTCCGCGATGTACGGCACCACCACGCCGGGGTGGTCGTCGGCCAGCGACTTCAGGTCGGTGTCGGCCGCGAGCGGATAGGTCACCCCGGCGGGCCGCGCCGGGCCGTCCGCCGCGCACGAGTCGACCGCGACCACGCGGTAGCCCCTGGCGCACAGCGCCCGCACGACGGCGGCGCCGATCCCGCGGGCCGCCCCGGTCACCAGGGCGACCCGGAAGCCGCCGTCCTCGCCGCTCACCTGGCTCATGCCGGAGAGGCCGTCGCGGCCGCGGGCCCGGGTGTGGGTGCGGGGGCGGGTGCGGGGGCGGGGGCGGGCAGGAGGCGGCCGGTGTGGTCGGCCCGTCCGTGCCGGACGCGGGCGGCCACGTCGTCGGCCATCCGGTCGAGCAGGCGGCGTCCCTCCCCGGCGGTGGCCGTGGTCGGGTCGCCGAGCACGCCGGAGGGTGACACGGCGGCGACGCCCCTGGCCGCGAGCTCGGGCATGATCTCCGCGAGCGGGGCGAGGTTGCCCGGCTCCGCCTGGGCCATGTCCACCAGACGCGGGGCCAGGTGCAGCATGAGCGACGTCTCGGCGTGGCCGGCGTGGGCGTCGGCCGGCCCGGCCGCGCAGGGCGCCCAGCACACGTCGTGGCCTTCCTCGCGCAGCAGTGGCGTCGCGGCGGCGAGGGCGTCCAGGTTCCCGCCGTGACCGTTCACGATCACGACGCGCCCGGCCCAGCGGGACAGGGAGCGGACGAGTTCGACGAGCAGGAACCGGAGGGCGGCGGTCCCGATGGACATGGTGCCGGGGAAGTCCTGGTGCTCGCCGCTCGCGCCGTACGCGACGGGCGGCGCCACGAGGACGGGGTCGTCCGGAGCCACCGCGAGAAGGCGGGCGGCGGCGGCCCTCGCCACCGCCGCCGCGACCGCCGTGTCCGTGTGCAGGGGCAGGTGCGGGCCGTGCTGCTCGGTGGAGCCGAGCGGCACCAGCACGGTCGGCGAGGACGGCAGCGCGGGCCACGACAGCTCTGCCAGGCCGCCTTCGCCCCTCTCACGCATCGCCCGGAGACCCGATCTCCCTGGTGGAGCCGATCTCCCCGGTGAACCCGATCTCCCTGGTGAAGCCGGGCGGGACCAGCACGTCGCCGGGCTCCAGATCGTGGATCGACGCGCGGCCCAGACCGAGCAGCGCCGAGTCGATGCCGCCGCGCAGGATGTCGAGCACGTTCTCCACGCCCGCCTGGCCGTTCGCCGCCAGGCCCCACAGCGAGGCGCGTCCGATCATCACGGCCCGCGCGCCGAGCGCGAGCGCCTTGACCACGTCGCCCCCGCGCCGTACGCCGCCGTCGAGCAGCACCTCGGCCTGGCCGTCGACCACCCGCGCGATGCCCGGGAGCAGCCGGATGGTCGCGGGCGTGCCGTCCAGGTTGTTGCCGCCGTGGTTCGACACCGAGATCGCGGTGACCCCGGCGTCCACCGCGCGGCGGGCGTCGTCGAGCCGGGAGATGCCCTTGAGCATGAACGGGCCGTCCCACTGCTCGCGCATCCACCGGACGTCATCCCAGCCGGGTGGCGGGGTCCGCATCCACTCGCCGTACGCGCCGAAGAACGTCGGAGCCGGACGGCCGGGCTCCGCCACGTTGGGGACGGTGAGGTCGGGCAGCCGGCCGGTCCTGGCGAAGCCGAGCAGCCACCGCGGCCGGGTCAGGCCCTGCGGCGCGAAGCGGGCGAGCGCCTTCAGGTCCAGGCGTTCGGGGATCCACGGGCTGCCCCAGTCCCTGCCGTGGGAGAACGTCCAGTCCAGGGTCACGATCAGCCCCTTGACCCCGGCGGCGCGGGCCCGCTCCATGTGCGCGGCCATGGACTCGCGGGTGCCCATCCAGTACATCTGGAAGAAGGTCTGCGGGTTGGCGGCCACGACCTCCTCGACGGGCTTGCTCGCGAAGTTGCTCAGCCCCATGATCGTGCCGCGCGCCGCGGCGGCGCGTGCCACCGCCACCTCCCCGTCGGGATGCACGGCCTGCACCCCGGTGGGGGAGATGAGCACCGGCAGGGAGATCTGCTGCCCCATCACGGTGGTGGACAGGTCGCGCTTGGCCGGCAGGTCCGCCACGTGCGGCGCGAAGCCGAGTTCGGCGAACGCCGCCGTGTTGTCGCGGTACGTCCGGCCTCTCTCCGAACCGGCGAGCAGCGCGGAGTACACCGACTTCGGCAGGTGGCGCCGCGCTCTGCGCTGCGCCTCCGCAACCGTCTCGAACCAGGCGTTCGCGGCCACGAGCTATCGTCCTTCTGCTACACGTCGGATGAGGGGCTGAACCCGGCGAGCGGGCTCTCCGCGCACGCGTGCACGGGTGGGTGTACGGGTGGGGCGGCGGGGGAGGGCCGGCGTCCGATGCGCACCGGAACCGGCCCGGCTCCGGCCCGGCGGGCGCCGGGGCGGCGGGAGTGGTCCTGGCTGGGCCGGGGCACCGTACGGCCCGCAGCGGCGAGCGCGTCGGCGGCGTGCCCCTGCACGCATTCGGGGTCGGGCCCGTCGAGCGGCAGGCCGGTGAAGAACTTGGCGGCCATGCACCCGCCCCGGCAGGAGTCGAAGAACCCGCATCCGGTGCACGCGCCCGAGGTCTGCGGCGACCGCAGGTCCCCGAAGAGCTCCGACTCCCGCCACACGGCGGCGAACCCGCCGTCGGAGAGCACGTTGCCGGCGCGGAAGCGGTCGTGGATCGCGAACGGGCAGGCGTACACGTCGCCCAGGGGGTCGATCAGGCAGACCACCCGGCCCGCGCCGCACAGGTTCAGCCCCGGCAGCGACTCGCCGTATCCCGCGAGGTGGAAGAACGAGTCGCCGGTGAGGACGTTCTCGCCCGCGCGCAGCAGCCACTCGTACAGCTCACGCTGCTGGGCCGCCGTCGGGTGCAGTTCGTCCCACACGTCGGCGCCCCGTCCGGACGGGCGCAGGCGGGTGAGCCGGAGCGTCGCCCCGCGCTCGTCGGCGATGGCCTTGAACTCGTCGAGCTGGCCCGCGTTCTCCCGGGTCACGACCACCGACAGCTTCGCGTCGGCGAACCCGGCCGCGGCGAGGTTGTCGAGCGCCCGCAGCGCCGTCTCGTACGACCCCGGGCCGCGGACCCGGTCGTTGACCTCGGGGGTGGCGCCGTCGAGCGACACCTGCACGTCCACGTAGTCCGTGGCGGCCAGAAACCGCGCCCGCTCGGGGGTGAGTCGCGTCCCGTTCGTGGAGAACTTCACCCCGACCTGGTGGTTCACGGCGTACTGCACCAGATGCCAGAAGTCGGGCCGCACGGTCGGCTCCCCGCCGCCGATGTTGACGTAGAAGACCTGCATGGCCTGCAGCTCGTCGATCACCGCCTCGCACTGGGCGGTGGCGAGCTCACGCGGGTCACGCCGCCCCGACGACGACAGGCAGTGCACGCACGACAGGTTGCAGGCGTAGGTGAGTTCCCAGGTCAGGCAGATGGGGGCGGCCAGGCCGTACTCGAACCGCTTGGCCAGCGACCCGCTCGCCGTCCCGGACCGGGCCGGACCGTCCTGCGCTGCCGAGTTCTGTGCCGTCGAGTTCTGGGCCGTCGAATTCCGCGCTGCCGCGCTCCGGCTCTCCACCCGCCCGCGCGGCCTGATCATGTCCGCGCCGGCGAGGCCCCGCAGGGCCTCCGCGTACGCGGGCCACCGGCCGGCGGGAACGCCGGCACGGGTCAGCGCGGCACGGGCGTCGGGCTCGCCGGAGAGGTCGCGGAGCACCGAGACGAGCTCGGGGCGCTTGAGGAAGGTCAGCCGCCGGTTGCCGAAGTGGTAGGCCAGGGCCCCGAACGGCTCCGGCCGCAGGGCCACCCGGGGAGACAGCTCCCAGGCCTCGTCCAGGGGATCGTTCATCAGTAGACGCCGCACATGCCGTCGATCGACACCTCTTCGATCAGCGTCTCCGCCGTGAGCTCCTCCGTCGCCTCGGCCGGAACGGTCGTCTCCTCCATGGCTGCTCCTTCCTCGGGGCGCGGAACCTGGTTTCCGGAATAAGCGGATTTTTGGGGATAAGCCGGGTCTTCGGGATATTCGTGCGGCGAGAGCCGGACCGGGGCGTCCTCGCGGAATCGCCGGCGCTCTCGAGATGTGAGGGAAGGGACTACCGCCGCGACGGTCTCGATTCGAGCGGCCACGATTCGAGCCTGCTCGACCTGAGCGAACTCGAATGAGGCGACTCGCCTTTCTGCTGAAACACCAATCACACTAAAAGGAGTGATAGGCGTGGAAAACCCCTAGACACCCTTGTCCGGGTGGTCCCGGCCCCCGCCCCGTGCCGTCCGGGGTGCGGGGCGGGGGCGCGTGAGTCGCGACGCGGCGCTGTCGAGGAGCATCTCCAGGGCGGCGGGGTAGGCGCTGTCGTTCATGCGGGCGACCAGCAGAGGGGCGACCGCCGCGATGTTGGGGTGGGTGGCCCGGGGCAGCCGGGCGTAGGTCGCCCGCCAGATCTCCTCGTCGGCTTCGCGCGCCTCGGCGGGCAGCGCCAGGGTGGCCGCGTCCAGCGCCGCGAAGGCCAGCGTCATGTCGATGAAGGTGTGGTAGACGCCGACCGCCTCACGGTCGGGGAACCCCGCGCCGCGCAGCAGCCCGAGGATCGCCTCGTCGGCCGCGATCTCGTGCGACTTGCCGCTGATGCGGCTGGCGGTCAGCACCGCGGCCTGCGGGTGTTCGAGGTAGGCGGCGTGGATGCGCAGGCCCAGGTCGCGAAGGCCGGCGCGCCAGTCGCCGCCGCCGCTCCAGCCGGCCATCGCCTGCCCGATGAGCATGTCGCCGATGGCGAGGGTCAGGTCGTCCACGCCTCTGAAGTAGCGGTAGAGCGTGCTGGGATCGGCCCCCAGGGCGATGCCGAGCCGCCGTACGGTGAGGCCGGCCGGGCCGTGCTCGCGCAGCATGCGCAGCGCGGTCCGCACGATCAGGCCCTCCGAGAGGACCACCCCGTTCTTCGTCGGGCGGCGCCGCTGGCGCGCCGACTCGCCCACCACCGGCTTGGGCACGGCGTCCCCCTCTCTCCTCACCGCCCACCTTATGCCAACGCCATTGACGTTCGGGGTGGGGGTGGCGTTGGATCGGCACATCAGGGGCGTTTGTCCAAGAAAGGGATGTTTGTACCATGCGCGTGCTGCTTGTCGGAGCCGGTGGAGTGGGTACGGCGATCACCCGGATCGCGGCCCGCAGATCCTTCCTCGAACACATGGTCGTCGCCGACTACGACCTGTCCCGTGCCAAGGCGGCCGTCGCCGCGCTCGGGGAGACGGGGGATCGCTTCAGCGCCTGCCAGGCCGACGCGGGTGACGAGGCCGCGGTCGCGGCGCTGCTGGCCGAGCACCGCTGCGACGTCCTCCTCAACGCCACGGACCCGCGGTTCGTCATGCCGTTGTTCCGGGCGGCGCTGGCGGCCGGCGCGCACTACCTGGACATGGCGATGTCGCTGTCGCGGCCCCATCCGGACCGCCCGCACGAGGAGTGCGGGGTCAAGTTGGGCGACGCCCAGTTCGAGACGGCCGCGGAGTGGGAGCGGGCGGGCCGGCTCGCGCTGGTCGGCATGGGCGTGGAGCCGGGGCTTTCGGACGTGTTCGCCCGGTACGCCGCCGACGAGCTCTTCGACCACATCGAGGAGATCGGCGTGCGGGACGGCGCCGACCTCACGGTCGACGGACACGACTTCGCGCCGTCGTTCAGCATCTGGACCACCATCGAGGAGTGCCTGAACCCCCCGGTCGTCTACGAGTCCGGGCGGGGATGGTTCACCACCCCGCCCTTCAGCGAGCCCGAGGTGTTCGACTTTCCCGAGGGCATCGGCCCGGTCGAGTGCGTCAACGTCGAGCACGAGGAGGTCCTGCTCATGCCCCGCTGGGTCGACGCCGGGCGGGTGACCTTCAAGTACGGGCTGGGCGAGGAGTTCATCGGAACGCTGCGGACCCTGCACCTGCTCGGGCTGGACCGCACCGAGCCGGTCCGGGTCGCCGGCGCGGACGGCGTTCCCGTCGAGGTCTCCCCGCGGGACGTGGTCGCGGCGTGCCTGCCCGACCCGGCGACGCTCGGGGAGCGCATGCACGGCAGGACGTGCGCGGGCACCTGGGTCAGGGGCACCAGGAACGGCGGCCCGCGTGAGGTCTACCTCTACCACGTGGTCGACAACCAGTGGTCGATGCGTGAGTACGGCTCCCAGGCGGTGGTATGGCAGACCGCCGTCAACCCGGTCGTGGCCCTCGAACTGATGGCCTCCGGCGCCTGGTCCGGCGCCGGAGTCCTGGGCCCCGAGGCCTTCCCGCCGCGGCCCTTCCTCGACCTGCTCACCGAGTACGGCACCCCCTGGGGCATGCGCGAGCAGTGACCCCGGCGCGGGGCGTGCCCGCTTCCGTCAGAAGATGCCCGTGACGACGTTCGACCGCCTGGATGGTGACGCCGTCGCCGTCGACGAACCTGGCTCGTACGTAGGCTTCTTCGGTGACGTCGTTGAGAAGGCCGTCATCCTCGTTCAGCCAGCTCCCGGGCTCCTCCTGCCACTGTGTCAGATCGCGCTCGACCAGGCTCCGGATGGGCGGCGCTGGGGCGAGCCGCGGGCTGGGATCAAGGCGTACGCCCGGCGCGCGGACGCGCAGGCGGCACGCGGCGACCTGCCGCTGCGGCCTCGCCCTGGTGCGCGAGGCCCTGGCCAACTCCCAGCGCTGGGCGAAGCCGTGAGGCACTGGGAGATGACCGCGCCAGGCGCCGTCCGAGCGGGACGCGGTAAGAGGTTTCGGCAGCAGGGTCTGGCACCAGACCCATCAGTCGGCCGTTGTGCAAGGTGTGAGATTTCCCCGACTCATAATGATCGCGCTCGGGCTGGTCCTCGCCGTCGCGCTGGGCTGGGTACTCGGTCCGGGTGCCGCCTGGGTGCTGGCCCACTTCGACGGCGTGAACGGCATTGTCGGCAAGGACCTGGCCGCAGCGCTCGATGCGGTACGCGGGCGCGCATTAGCGGTCGCCACTGGAGTGATTGCGCTGGCGGCCGTGTTCTACACGGCGCGCAACGCCGACACCGCCCGGCAGGGGCACATCACCGACCGATACACGAAGGCGATCGAGCAGCTCGGCTCGGACAAGCTCGACATCCGCCTGGGCGGCATATACGCGCTGGAGCGGATCGCCCGAGACTCGGCCCGCGACCACCCCACCGTCATGGAGGTGCTGGCGGCCTTCATCCGCGAGCACTGCCGGGATTGCGATAGTCCCGACCAGCAGGACGGCGAGGAGCGGACAGCCTGTGATAGACAGGCCGGTCCACCGCTTGGTGTGCATAGTTCGCCTCGTGTTCCTGGAACCGATGTCCAGGCTGCCCTGACTGTGATAGGTCGCCGTGATCACCGTCAGGATCGGGACCGTATCGATCTCTTTGACGCGGACCTCCGCCGCGCGTTCCTCACCGGTGCCGACCTTCGCCGGGCGAACCTCTCCGGCACGAACCTATCCGACGCGAACCTCTCCAAGGCGGACCTTCGCGACGCGGTCCTTGTCCACGCGGACCTCCGCCACGCTAACCTCCAAGGACATAATCTCGGTCCAGGTGCGGACCTTCGCGATGCGCTTCTCGTCGGCGCGGACCTACGCGGCGCGAAACTTTCCGGTGCGGACCTACGCGGCGCGTTTCTCATCGGCGCGGACCTACGCGACGCGCATCTGTTCGCCGCAGACCTTCGCGGCGCGCAACTTCGCGGCGCGCAGATCTACGTCGGTGACCTCCATGGTGCGAAGGTCACCAAGGAGGACGTCCGCGGCGCGAACCTCCTCGACGCACCTTCTACCGATGCGCAGGAAGCTTCGCCGAGCCCGGAGGAGACGTGGCCCGGCGAGTAGCAAGTTCCGCGCGAACGCCACGGCCCGCATCGCGCCCGCCCGCGTCCCGGTCTCCCGCAGCGCCGCCGCCAGTTCGATCACCTCGCCGTACGGCGTCGGCCGTAGAGCAGTTACTCCACCGCGCAGGAGGTGGGAGTCGAGGATCGCGGTGGCCAGGGGCGGCTCGTCGCGGGTCCGGCGCAGCTCCAAGCGGAGCTGCGGATACCGCTCGCCCCGGTTGTGCGCGACCAGCCCCCGCAGTGTGACCAGGCCGAGGACCTGCCGATCCGTCTCGCCTGCCGTCACGAGGCCGCGCGCCTGCTCCGAGACCGTGCGCTGAAGGCCCGGAACCGGAACTTCGCCAGTTCCGGATCGCCCTTCACGGCGTTCAGGGCCGCGAAGAGCGTGGGGGTGTCGACGCCGTTGCGCGGTGCGCGGGTCTGCGCTCACGGTTACGGCGGCGTCTACCGGTGACCGGCGACGGGAGGAGAGTAGGAAGCCTGCCTTCCCGCTCCTTCCCCGGCTCGGTCTCCGGGTCATGCCGGATGCTGCCGACGCCTGCCGAGGTGGCGGAGGGGTGGCGGTTCTCGGCTGTCTTCGGGCGTACCGCCAGGTCAGCGGTGCATGGATGCCGCCTGGGGTGGCGTAATCCGGCTGTTATCCATATATCCCTACCGGGAAGCTAGGCTTCTTTCCCATGGAGCTGGCGGATGCGAGACGGCGGCGGGCGGACCGGGCCCGCCAGGTGGCCGACCTGCTGCGGTGCGAGATCGTGCGCGGTGGTTTCGACGACGGTCACCTGCCCCTGGAGGCCGCTCTCGCCCGGGAGTTCGGGGCCTCGCGCAACACCGTCAGGGACGCCCTTGACCTGCTCAGGGACGAGGGCCTCATCGCGCGGTGCCCGGGAGTGGGCACCACGGTCGCGGCGGAGAAGTACCCGCACGGCCTGTACCGGCTGCTCGGCCTGGCCGAGACGCTCCGGGAGCACGGCGAGGTGACGAACGAGGTCCGCGCCATGGGCCTCATCCCGCCTCCCGCCGCGGTCCGGCAACGGCTCGACCTGCCCGAGGGCGAGCCCGTCGTCTACATCGAGCGGCTGCGCAGACTCGACGGGCTGCCGCTCTCGCTCGACCTGACCTATCTCGTACGAGAGCTCGGCGAGCCGCTCTTCGACGCCGACCTCGTGCACAACGACGTGTTCGTGCTCCTGGAGCGGATCGCCGGGCGGCCGCTCGGCGCGGCGGAGCTCACGATCGAGGCCGTCAACGCCGACGCCCACACCGCCGCCGTCCTCGACGCGCCGCGCGGAGCGGCGCTGCTGATGGTCGAGCGCCTCACCCACCTTTCCGACGGCCGCCCCGTGGACCTGGAGTTCGTCCGGTTCCGCGGCGACCGTCTCACCATGCGTGGCCATCTCTGGAGGAACACCGATGACCCTGGTCAATAGCCGCGTCGACGTGCCCGTGACGATCGACGAGTCGCTGTGCATCGAGGGCTGCACGCTGTGCGTGGACGTCTGCCCGCTCGACTCACTGGCCATCCACGAGGTCAGCGGCAAGGCGTACATGCACGTGGACGAGTGCTGGTACTGCGGCCCCTGCGCCGACCGGTGCCCCGCCGACGCCGTCACGGTGAACATCCCCTACCTGCTGCGATAGAAGGACATCCCCCCATGCGCACAATCTTCGCCACCGTGGCGCTGCTGGCCGCGGCCGCCGGCGCCCTCTCCGGATGCTCCGTCTCCGCGGGCGCCGACGACGGCAAGGAGACCGTGGTCGTCGGATATCAGTCGAAGACCATCAACACGGTGACGGCCGGGACGCTGCTGCGCGGCCTCGGCTACTTCGAGAAGCGCCTCGGCGGCAGGTACCGGGTCGAGTGGCAGGACTACGACACCGGCGCCCCGATCACCGCCAAGATGGTGGCCGGGAAGATCGACATCGGGTCGATGGGCGACTACCCGCTCCTCATCAACGCCTCCCGCACCCAGGGCGTGTCCGCCGCCCGGACCCGGCTCGTGTCGGCGACCGGCTACAACCTGCGCGGCGGGCTCAACTCGGTGGTGGTCGCCCCGTCGTCGAAGGCGCGCACGCTGGCCGACCTGAAGGGCGGGAAGGTGTCGGCCAGCTCCGGGTCGGCGGGCCACGGCACGCTCGTCCAGGCGCTTGAGCGGGCCGGGCTCGACCCCGCCACCGACGTGGAGGTCGTGAACCAGCAGCCGCCGGTGGGCGCCTCCGCGCTGCAGTCGGGCAACGTGCAGGGATACGCCCAGTTCGTGGCGTGGCCGGGACTGCTCGTCTTCAAGAACCAGGCCCGGCTCGTGTACGACGGGTCGGCACTCGACGTGCCGACGTTCCACGGCGTCGTGGTGCGGGAGGCGTACGCGAAGGAGCGGCCCGACGTGCTCCAGGCGTTCCTGCAGGCGCAGATCGACGCCACGAAGTACCTCCACGAGCACCCCGTCGAGGCCGCCGAGGCGGTCGCGAAGGCGACCGGGCTCCCGGCCGAGGTCGTCTACCTCTACAACGGGCGCGACGGCATCGCCACCTTCGACGTCACGCTGAAGTCCCGGCTCCTCGCCGCGCTGGACCACGACCAGAAGTACCTGAAGTCCATCGGCACCGACTTCAAGGGCGTCGACGTGGCGAGGTTCGCCGACGACTCCTATGTCCGGAAGGCGTACGGCGCCTCCTACGACGCCGACGCCGCGGGCACCGTCAACGCGGCGCGCATCACCGGGACCGACGCCGCCTGCGGCACCACGGCCGGCGACCCCGCGAAGGCGGGCGAGCTGTGGCTGACGGGGGAGGGCACGCTCCGTCCCGCGGCCACGCCGACCTGCCTGCTGCGGCAGATCGCCGCCGCCACCTCGGGCGGCGGGTCCGTACGGGCGGCGTACGTGCCGGACGCGGCCACGGGCACGCACTGGTTCGCGGACCGGTCCGTCTGGGTGCGCGATCCCGCCGCGGACGAGAACGAGAGGTTCAAGCCCTTCACCACCCGCGACGGCGCGGAGGCGTTCGTGAAGGAGCACCCCCGGGCGGCGGTCGTCGGCTACGACGAGGCGCTGAAGGCCGCGGCGGGAGGTGCGTCGCGGTGAGCACCCCGGCGCCGGCCGCGTCTCTCGCTCCGCAGTCCCCGGCATCGGAGCCCTCGGCATCGGGCCCCCCGGCGTCGGAGCCCCCGGCTTCCGGTGCCGTCCCGGCGGCGCGGCCGGGACGGCGCGTACGTGGCCGGGCGACGGCGGCCGGGCTGCGCAGATGGGCGGTGCGGCTGGGATCCCTGGTGGTCGTCGTCGCGCTGTGGCAGTGGCTGACGACCGCCGACGTCCGCGCCGGGCTGCGGTTCGACCGGCTGCCCTCGCCCGTCGAGGTCGCGACGGAGTTCAGCCGGCAACTCTCCGGAGGGCTCTACTATCTCGACCTGACCCAGAGCATGATCCGCATCCTCACCGGGTTCGCGCTGGCGTCGGTGGCCGGCATCGCCCTGGGAGTGCTGGTCGCGCGGTCCCGGTGGGCGGCCGACGTGCTGCTGCCGCCCGTCGAGGTCGTCCGGCCGATCCCGGCGATCGCCCTCGTCCCGATCGCGATCCTGGTGTTCCCCACCGACGAGCAGGGCATCGTGTTCATCACGTTCGCCGCGGCGTTCTTCCCGATCATGGTGAGCACCCGGCACGCCGTACGGGCGCTGCCCACGCTGTGGGAGGACGCGGTCCGCACCATGGGCGGCGGGCGCGCGCACGTGCTGTGGCACGTCGTGCTCCCCGGCACGCTGCCGGGCGTCTTCGGCGGGCTGTCGGTCGGCATGGGCGTCGCCTGGATCTGCGTGATCTCCGCCGAGATGATCTCCGGCGAGTTCGGCGTCGGCTACCGGACGTGGCACGCGTACACGGTGGTCGACTACCCGGCGGTGCTCGTCGGCATGGCGTCGATCGGGGTGCTCGGGTGGCTGACCTCCGCCTCGATCGAGCTGCTCGGCCGGCGCCTCACCCGATGGCTGCCCCGTGCCGAACAGAGGGCCGAACAGAGGGCCGAACAGAGGGCCGAAGAGAGGACCGAAGAGAGGACCGAAGAGAAGGCGGAGGAGAGGACCGACGTGCGGGCCGGAGACCGGGAAACCCACGAGCAGGCGGCCTTCGAGCAGGCGACCTTCGAGCAGGCGGCCGGCGGGCGGGAAGCCGGCCAGGGCGTCGAGGAGGCCGCCCGATGAGTGCCACGGTCGCGCCCGCCCTGGAGACGGGGCTCGCCATCCGGCTGGAGGGCGTGTCCCTCGGCTACGGGCGGCACGCCGTACTGGAGGATCTCCACCTCGACGTGGCCCCCGGCGAGGTCCTGGTGATCGTGGGGCCGTCCGGTTCGGGCAAGTCCACGATCCTGCGGGCCGTCGCCGGGCTGCTGACCCCGCGGGCCGGCCGGGTCCTGGCCCAGGGCCTCCCGGTCACCGGGCCGTCGCCCGACCGTGCGATGGTCTTCCAGGACGACGCGCTGCTGCCCTGGCGCACGGTCCGGCGCAACGTGGAACTGCCGCTGCGCATCCGTGGCGTGCCGAGGCGGGAGCGCGGACCGGCCGCCGAGAGCTGGATCGCCCGGGTCGGCCTCGCCGGCTGGGAGGACCGGCTGCCCCGGGAGCTGTCCGGCGGCATGCGGCAGCGCGTGCAGCTCGCCAGGTCCCTGGCCGCCGCGCCGCGCGCCGTGCTCATGGACGAGCCCTTCGGCGCGCTGGACGCGCAGACCCGGGGCGAGATGCAGCGCCTGCTGCTGGACGTGCTCCGCGACACGGCCGCCACGGTCGTCTTCGTCACCCACGACGTGGACGAGGCACTGCTGCTCGCCGACCGTGTCGTCGTGCTCGGACGTGGCGGCATCGGACGCGTCCTGCCCGTGCCCGGCCCGCGCACCCCTGAGACCGACCGTGCCGGGCTGCGCGCCCGGATCATCGAGGAGCTGTGATGGACATCCCTTCCCCGGCAGACCGCCTGCATCTGGAATGCCAGGTTCTGGTGGTGGGCGGCGGCACCGCGGGGACCATGGCCGCGATCACCGCCGCCGAGCGCGGCGCCGACGTGATCCTGCTGGAAAAGGCGCACGTACGGCACAGCGGCGCGCTCGCGATGGGCATGGACGGCGTGAACAACGCGGTCATCCCCGGCAAG
This sequence comes from Microbispora sp. H10885, assembly GCF_014161415.1. Classification (NCBI taxonomy): domain Bacteria; kingdom Bacillati; phylum Actinomycetota; class Actinomycetes; order Streptosporangiales; family Streptosporangiaceae; genus Microbispora; species Microbispora sp. H10885. Next base: position 669,206 of record NZ_JABBWY010000003.1, read on the forward strand.
GCCACCCCCGAGGACTACGTCGCAGAGATCACCAGGGCCAACGACGGGGTGGTCAACCAGCGCACCGTCCACCAGACGGCGACGCGCGGCTACGACATGGTGCGGCGGCTGGAGCGCTACGGCGTGAAGTTCGAGAAGAACGAGCACGGCGACTACGCGGTGCGCCGGGTCCACCGGTCGGGCAGCTACGTCCTGCCCATGCCGGAGGGCAAGGACGTCAAGAAGGTCCTCTACCGGGTGCTGCGCCGTCGCGACATCCGCGAGAAGGTGCGCATCGAGAACCGGGTGATGCCGGTCCGCGTGCTCACGAGCGAGGGCCGGGCCGTCGGCGTGGCCGGGTTCGACACCCGCTCCGGCCGGTTCGTCACGGTCTCCGCCGGAGCCGTGATCCTCGCGACCGGCGCGTGCGGGCGGCTCGGCCTGCCCGCCAGCGGCTACCTGTACGGCACGTACGAGAACCCGACCAACGCCGGGGACGGGTACGCGATGGCCTACCACGCGGGCGCCGAGCTCAGCGGCATCGAGTGCTTCCAGATCAACCCGCTGATCAAGGACTACAACGGCCCGGCCTGCGCCTACGTGGCCAACCCGTTCGGGGGCTACCAGGTCAACGCCGAGGGGGAGCGGTTCGTCGACTGCGACTACTGGTCGGGCCAGATGATGGCCGAGGTGGCCGGGGAGATCGCCTCGGCGCGCGGCCCGATCTACCTCAAGACCACCCACCTGCCGGACGAGACGCTCACCGCGCTGGAGAACATCCTGCACACCACCGAGCGGCCCACCAGGGGCACCTTCCACGCCGGGCGCGGGCACGACTACCGCACCCACGACGTGGAGATGCACATCTCCGAGATCGGCCTGTGCGGCGGGCACTCGGCCTCGGGCGTGTGGGTGGACGAGAACGGCGCGACCACCGTCCCCGGCCTGTACGCCGCGGGCGACCTGGCCTGCGTGCCGCACAACTACATGATCGGCGCGTTCGTCTTCGGGGACCTCGCCGGGGCGCACGCCGCCGAGCACCACCGTACGGCCGGCGGTCTGCCGGAGGACCAGATCACCGCCGCGCACGAACTGATCTACCGCCCGCTGCGCAACCCCGACGGCCCGCCGCAGCCGCAGGTCGAGTACAAACTGCGGAGGTTCGTCAACGACTACGTCGCCCCGCCGAAGACCGGCAGGAAGCTCGGCCTCGCGCTGGAGACGTTCGAGCGGATGCGCGACGAGATCGCGGCCATGGGCGCGCGGACCCCGCACGAGCTGATGCGGTGCGCGGAGGTGTCGTTCATCAGGGACTGCGCCGAGATGGCCGCCCGGTCCTCGCTGGTCCGCACCGAGAGCAGGTGGGGTCTCTACCACGACCGCGCCGACCTGCCCGAGCGGAACGACGACGAGTGGCTCTACCACCTCAACCTGCGCAGGAACGCCGCCGGGGCGATGGAGTTCGTCAAGCGCCCGGTCGAGCCGTACCTCGTGCCGGTCGAGGGCTTCACGCCCCGCCCGGCCGAGCCGGTCGTCGTCGGCGCGTACGGCGCGCCCCGTTCGGTGCGGCGCGGCGGGGGCGGTCGGCTCGCGGTGGAGGCGATCGGGCGCTCGCCCCGCATCCTCGAACTGCTGCGGCTCGCCGACGGCGAGCCCACGCTCGACCAGATCACCCCCTACCTGGCGGAGGCCGACCCGAAGGTCCGCAGGGCGGCCGTCGCCACGCTGACCGAGACCACGCCCCCGGGCGTGGAGACCGCGCTGGCCCAGGCCCTCGCCGACCAGCACGGCACCGTACGGCGGGCCGCCGCCACCGGCCTGCGGGAACTCGTCGAGGTGCTGCCCGCGACCCCCGCCTTCGGCGCCTCCCTCCGCGCGGTGGCCGGTTACGGGGCGAGTCCCGGTGACGCGGGCCCTGCGGGCGTGAGTCACAGCGGGGCGGGGGAGACGTCGGGCGGGGCCGGCGCGGCGGCCGGGGACCCGATCGTCCGCGCGGCCGTCCTGGACGTCCTGCGGGCGCTGCGCCTCGGCGACGCCGGCGTGTTCGGGGCGGCGCTCACCGACCCCGACTCCCGGGTGCGGATCGAGGCGGTCAGGGGCCTGGTCTCGCTCGACGACGCCGGGCGGGTGGCGCTCGCCGCCGGGGACGAGGACCGCGAGGTGCGCGTCTGGGCGGCCAGGGGGCTCGGGACCATCGGCCTGCCCGGCGGCGCCCCGGCCGTCGTACGGCTCGCCGCCGACCCCGATCCGCTCGTGCGGGCGGCCGCGCTTGAGGCGTCCGCCGGGCTCGGCCCGGCTCTCTACCGCGAGCCCGGAGCCGGCTCCGACACCGGCTTCGATACCGTCTCCGGCTTCGGTGAGACGGCCGTACGGGCTCTGGCGGATCCGGCCTGGGAGGTGAGGGTGGGCGCGGCCCGCGGGCTGGCGGCCGCCGATCCCGGCATGGCCGCGGGACCGTTGGTGGCGGCGCTCGCCGACCCGCACCTCGACGTGCGCAAGGCCGCGGTCCTCTCGCTGTCGCCCTGGGCGGCGCGGCGGGACGTGGCCGCCGCCCTGCGTGGCGCGCTCGGCGACTCCGACGCCGACGTCCGCGCGTACGCCCGCAGAGCGCTGGAGACCGCTGCCCCGGCCGGAGCGGCCGGGGTCCCGGCGGGAGTCTGATCCGCCGCCGCCGGGGGCGAGGCCGGCCCGCCCGGAGGCGTCGACTCCCCGGCGGCGGTTCGGGAGCGCGCTTCAGGAGCGCGGCTCGGGAGCGTGGCGTTGTCGGGATCGCGGTTCAGGAGCCTGGCGGTTCCGGGAGGGCGGTCCGGGAGCGCGGCGGCTCGCTGTCAGGAGGGCGTGTGCCCCCCGCCGGTGGCGGGCAGTCCCGCCGCCCGCCAGGCCACGAATCCGCCGACGACGTCGGTGGAGCGGGTCAGCCCGAGGTCGTGGAGCGACGCGGCGGCCAGGCTCGACGTGTAGCCCTCGGAACAGATCACGATGACCTCCACGTCGTATCCGGTCGCCTCCGGCAGCCGGGCGTCCTGGGCGGGGTCGAAGCGCCACTCCAGGACGTTGCGTTCGACGATCAGCGCGCCGGGCACCTCGCCTTCCGCCGCCCGCTGGGCCGCGGGCCGGATGTCGACGAGCAGGGCGCCCTCGCGGACCCTGCCGTACGCCTCCTGGGGGGTGAGCCTCCGCAGGCGGCGCCGGCTGTCGGCGAGGATTTCGTCGATGCTCCGGGCGCCCGGAGGGCGGACCGGCGCCGCCGCGCCCGTCACCACTGCTCCGCACCTTCCTCGGCGACCTTGGTCAGCCGGCCGTCGGTGAGGTCGTAGCGGCTCATGGTGGACAGCGGGGGCGAGTAGACGTGCACGCTGACCGCGGGAGCGGTGGAGACGTTGCGCACCTCGTGCACGTAGTCGGGCCCGAACTCGCGCGCGTCACCGGCGTGGAGATCCCGTTCGACGGTCACGTCGTGTTCGCGCAGGCTGCCGAGGGCGACGGCGAAGGCCCCCCGCGAGCCGCCGTGGTCGTGGAACCCGGTCGACTGACCGGGCAGCCAGCTGATCAGCCAGATCTCGTGGTCGTCGTCGCCGTGCAGCCGCTCGTACCAGCGGCCGTCGGTGCTGAGCCGCACGCGCTGGATCCATTCGTCGGGGGAGGTGGCCAGCGCGTGGGCGATGCCGGCCAGCCGGGTGCGGGTGAGGGTGGGTGCGTTCGCGGTCATTCCATGCTCCTGGTCGTGCGGTTCCGATACCTCTGCTCACGCGGGTGCGGACGCCGTACAGAGAGCACTCGCCTGCCTGCGGAGATCTACGGGCAGGTTCGACCAGTGGAGAGGCTCCAGGTGCATGGGCCAAGGATGCGGGAGAAATACCTACTAAGTCAACCTGGAAAGCGGGGTATAGGGGTGCGGCGGCTCCCGGCGGGCGGGCAGGCATAGGGGAGCGGGAAAGGGGCAGGTGGGCCCAGGTTGCCGAAGTGAGGCCCCGGAACGAACCCCCGAAGCGAGTCACAGCTTCCCGAAGCGAAAGGTGACGGCGTTGACCACTACCGAAGACCGCGATGTCATCGACCTGCTGCTGGCGCAGCACGAGCAGATCAAGGGCCTGTTCGCCGGGATCGTCGTGGCGGACGGCGATCGCAAGGGCGACCTGTTCAACGACCTCGTGCGGCTGCTGGCCGTACACGAGAGCGCGGAGGAGCAGGTCGTGCACCCCGCCGCGCGCTCGTCGGCGGGCGACGAGGTCGTCGAGGCCCGTCTGCACGAGGAGAGCGAGGCCAAGCACGCCCTCTCCGACCTGTACGACCTCGGCGTGGAGCATCCCGAGTTCGACGCCAGGCTCGCCATGCTGGAGAAGGCGGTCGTCGAGCACGCCACCCACGAGGAGCAGGAGGAGTTCCCCCGCCTGCGCCAGGAGCTGTCCGCGGAGCGGCTGCGCCGGATGGCCGGCGCCGTACGGGCGGCCGAGGCGATCGCGCCGACCCGGCCGCACCCGGGCGCCGGGGAGTCCGCGACCGTGAACATGCTGGCCGGCCCGCCGGTGGCGGTGTTCGACAAGATCCGCGACGCGGTGCGCGACTGGCGGCAGTCGAACAAGGACTGACGGAGATGACGTAGGCGAGCACCTCCCGGCGCGGGTCTGCGCCGGGGTGGGTCCCGCCCGGCGCCACCCGCCCGGCGGGGCCGGGCGGGCACCGGTTCACGCGACGGCGAGTCATCCGTCCGGCAGCAGCGAGGCGAGGAAGTCCTGCGTCTTGGAGTCCACCGAGTAGACGGCGGTGCCGACCATGCCGCGGGTGAGCAGCACCTTGTAGGTGTTGCGGATCAGCCGGTCGGCCTGTTCGTCGGTGACGGTCTTCTTCAGCAACGCCGGGTCCTTGCTGGCCGCGCGTACGGTGACCAGGCGCCCGTCACGGTAGACGAGGTCGGGCCCGAAGACGACCCCGTTCCAGTCGTACTCGAAGCCCTGGGCGGTGTACACGCAGCCGACCTGCTCGAAACCGCCGGGCAGGGTGGCCCACAGCGCGCTGGGAGGAGCGTCCCCGACGGCGCGGTCGCCCTTGACGTTCCAGGGTTTGGCCCAGTCGTCGACCTGCACGTCGGATACCAGGCGGTCGCCGTCCGGATCACTCCACCGCCAGCAGTAACCGGCCGTGATCCGCGCGGAGTAGCCGGCGTTCAGCCTGCCGCGCAGCAGTCCCTCCAGCTCGTACGGCGAGTCGGCGAGGGTGACCTCGAAGTCGGCGTCACCGGTCCACGCGCCGGGATCCTCGCCGTTGAGGCCGAGCAGCCGCAGCACCCACTCCTCGTACGCGCGGCTGCCGCCGCAGCGGAACTGGGCGTCCAGATCCACCTGGTGGACGGCCACGCCGAGGAACCGCGCGTGCGCCCTGATGTCGGCGACGGTGCCGGTCTCGCCCGGCCGTACCACCTGATGTTCGTCCAGGAGGAAGACGGGAACGCGGGCCGCGGCCATGAGTTCGTCGAGCTGGGGCCGCCCCGTCCGCTCGGTGGCCCTGGTGAAGCGGCTGGCGGAGGTCTCGCGGACCCGGTGGGCTTCGTCGCAGATCAGCACGTCGAGGTCGTTCGGCCTGGCGGCCGTGAAGTTGTTGAAGTATTTGAACATCGCCTTCGTCCGTGTGGAGCCCCTGGCCACGTGGCGGCGCATGGTCTCGGTGAAGGACCGCGACCCGGTGGCGTGCTGTGCCGGGTAGCCGCGCTCGGCCAGCTCGCCGAGCAGTGACAGGGCGATGACGCTCTTGCCGGAGCCGGGGCCGCCGGTGACGATCACGACCTGCTTGGAGTCGGCCGCCCTCGCCTTCTCCACCGCGTGCAGCACGAGCCCGTACGCCAGGCGCTGCCGGTCCAGCAGGACGAACTGGTCGCGATCCTTGATCTCGGCCGCGGCCACCTTCAGCAACTGCTTGGACGGCCGGACCGCGGACGACAGCAGCCTGTCCGCGGCGGCGGCGCCCGGCTCGGGTGCGAACTGGGCGCGGAGGTAGTCGATGAACCGGCCTCGGCGGCTCTGACTGAACAACCGGGTCCACTCGTCCTCCACCCGATCGTAGAGGTCGTGGATGTCCAGGTCGTTTGCGTTGTGCAGGTAGGCGACACCGCGCACCGCGTGACGGCGGTGTTCCAGGGCGCCGACGAAGTCGGCGAGGTAGTCGCAGTAGCCGCGCACCTGCAGGACCGGATGAAGCTTGAGCTGGTCGCCCATTCCGGGGACGATGACGAGGTCGGCGTCGTCCTCGTACAGTTCGGCCTGGCTCCACTGCTTGAGCTCCACGATGACGTACGCGTCGTCGCCGCTGTGCCGGTCCACGCCGGCCAGGATCACGTCGGCCCGCTTGCTGGTCAGCGGTAATCGGTACTCCAGGAGCATCTCGACGCCGCCGAGCCCGGCCTCGACCAGATCGCGGGCGAGGACGGGCAGGCTTCGATCCCAGGACCTCCGCTCGCTCCTGCCGGGGCTGATGCCTTGGGTGTGGTGAAGCTGTTCGGCGATCACCTCGCTGAGCACCCTTTCCGGTACCGACGCGAGTTGGAGCAGGCCTTCCGCGGAATGCCGGACAACCGCCACGGACGTACCCCCAGGCAGCACGAAGAATTCGTGCGGTATGGGGGCGTGTCCGCTCTCATGTGAGTAACGGAAGCCCGTCGGGCCGCATCACCAGGACGTCCAGAAGATTACAACGATCCACCGGCACGCAACCCGGCGAGGACGGACGCGAACGCGAGGTCCGGCACCGGGTACGTGTCGTGGTCGTCGAGGAAGGCCGCCGCCTGGACCGGTCCGGTCGCTTCGTGAGGGTCCCGACGAGGGTGAGCGGGCCCACCGCGGCCGGTGCGGCGTTCAAGGCATCCGGCCCGCCGCTCTTCGGCCGGATTCGGCTTCATCCGCGCCGGCGGCGGACCCGGCCGCTACTTGCCGTGCGGGTCGGACGCGTTGAGCCTCGTCACGACCTGGTCGTAGTCGCCGCGCGCCTCGCCGTACCGCAGGAACTTCACCCGCTCGACCTGGATCTCCTTCGCGTCGGGCTGCGTCTCGAACAGCTCGAGGACCTCCGCCACGAACTCGTCGAGCGGCATCGCCGCCTCGCTGTCCTCCTGGCCCGGCAGCAGCGAGGTGCGGACGGACGGCGGTTCGAGTTCGACGACCTTCACGCTCGTGTCGGCGAGTTGCAGCCGGATCGACTCGCTGAGCATGTGGACGGCGGCCTTCGACGCGTTGTAACTCGGGGTGACCTTGAGCGGCGCGAACGCCAGGCCCGAGGAGACGGTCACGATGGTGGCGTCCGGCTGCGCCCGCAGGTGCTCGACGAACGCGGCGATCAGGCGGATCGTGCCGAGCAGGTTGGTCGTGATGACCGACTCGGCGGAGGCGAGGAACGACTCGGGCCGGTGCCAGTCCTCGACGCGCATGATCCCGGCCATCGTGACGAGCACGTTGAGATCCGGATACCTCGCCAGCACGTCCTTCGCGGCGGCCTCGATGCTCCCGGCGTCGGCGGCGTCGATCTGTATGGTGCCGATGCCGGGGTGCTCGGCGGCGATGCGCTCCAGCAGGTCGGCCCGCCGTCCGCCGACGATGACCGTGTTCCCCCTGTCGTGCAGCGCGACGGCGAGCGCGAGTCCGATGCCGCTGGTGGAGCCGGGGATGAATATGGTGTTTCCCGAGATGTTCATGCTCACATTCTTGGCGCCGGGCCGTGGCGGGTGCAGAGAGCGCTGATCGGGGGATCGGCGATCCCTGGCAGGCGGTCACCGGCTCGCGGACGCCGGGCGGATACTGGGCGCATGGACCGCGCCGGACTCGCCGACTTCCTCCGCCGCCGCCGTGAGGCCCTGCGTCCGGAGGACGTGGGGCTCGCCGCCGGCGCCCGCCGCCGTACGCCCGGACTGCGGCGTGAGGAGGTTGCGGCGCTCGCCGCGATGTCCAATGACTACTACACGCGGCTTGAGCAGCAGCGCGGACCGCAGCCCAGCGAGCAGATGCTCGCCTCGCTCGCCCGGGCGCTGCGGCTGACGGGCGACGAGCGCGACTACCTCTTCCGGATCGCGGGGCACAACGCTCCCGCGAGGGCCTCCGCCGCGACGCACGTCGTCCCCGCGCTGTTGCGGGTGCTCGACCGCCTCAGCGACACCCCGGCGCTCATCCTGTCCAACCTGGGCGAGACGCTGGTGCAGAACCGGATGGCCGACGCGCTGTTCGGCGACAGGTCGGGCTACACGGGCCTCGCCCGCAGCGAGGTCTACCGGTGGTTCACCGATCCCTCGGAGCGGCTGCGCTATCCCGAGGACGACCGTGACCGGCACAGCCGGGCCCAGGTGGCGAACCTGCGCGTCGCGTACGGGACGATGGGGGAGCAGTCCCGGGCGGGTGAGCTGGTACGGGCCCTGCGCAAGGCGAGCGCCGAGTTCGCCGAGCTGTGGGACCGGCACGAGGTCGCCAAGCGCTTCGAGGACCACAAGACGCTCGTCCACCCCGAGCTCGGCCCGATCGAGCTGGACTGCCAGGTGCTGTTCACCGAGGACCAGTCCCAGGCGCTGCTCGTGCTCACCGCCCCTCCGCGCACCGAGGGCTACGAGAAGCTGCGGCTGCTCGCCGTACTGGGACAGGAGCGCTTCACCGAGCCGTCGCCGTACGAACTGCCTTAGGTCGCCCGCTCCATCGGCTGGGGCGCCTGATCTTGTCCTGCGCGTCCTGCAGAAGGCGGGGTGGTTGGCGGCCTTCGCTGGGTGCGGTTCCAGCTTTACCCTGCCACATCGAGCGGGCGAGCCATCGCGGCCGGCTCGTTGCCGTGACATGCGGTCGCTGCCGGGATCGGTCCCTCGGCCGCTTCGAGCAGCCGCAGTGCGGAGACGGCTGCGTCCGGCTCGGCATGACCGTCATGGCCAGAGGCCCGTCAGTTCGAGCGCATGCTCGGGCGAGGTGGCATGCCGTACGCCTGGGACGGGATCGCCGTGCTGGTCCAGGAGTCGCCACCCTCCAAGCTGGACAACGGGGGCCCGGCCGTGCCGCATGGCGAGGGCGAGCTCCGAGAGGGTGCCCCAGGAACCGCCGATCACGATCACGGCATCCCCCGAGTTGACGATGATGTTGTTGCGTGCCTCGCCGGCCCCGGTGGGGATCACGATGCTCAGGTCGGGGTTGGCGTGCTCGCGGTCAGGACGGGACAGGATGCCGACGACGGTCCCGCCGGCGGAGCGCGCTCCCGCCGCTACCGCGGCCATCACTCCGGTGTAGCCGCCGCAGATCACCACCGCACCGCGCTCGGCCAGAAGCCGGCCGATCTCCTGTGCGTTGCGCGCGTCCTCGGCCGTGCAGTCGCGGGGCCCGCACACCGCTACTTGAATCGCCACTCCGCGAGCATGTCATTCGATCCGAGCCAGCGGCCAGGGACTACCGCCCGGCGGGACGTGGACCACCGTTATCCGGTCGCCTGAGCCGCGCGCCTGCTGGAAGCCCCTGTCACGGCAGGAGGGCCGCGCGGGTCGGCCCTGAAGTCCGGGCGCACACCCAGGGGTCGCCGAAGCCACCACGCAATCCGGATAAGCGACCGACTTAATCGATGGGATGACGAGAGGCGAGGTTTTAGGTCAAGATTGCTTTGTCCGTATGTCGGCCAGTGGAGGTAGGGGCGTGCGCGTTGCATGGATAGCGGTGGCGGCTTTCCTGGTCGGCGGAGTGGTTTCGGGTTGCGGCACCGGTCCGACCTTGCAGGCGGCCAGCGCGGAGCTCCAGAAAGACATGCAACGCCTGGAGGCTGACGACGTCTTCAAAAACCCTCTCAAGAAGCTACGTATTGTGGATCGCCCGGACAAGGACTTGCCCTGTGACAAGGGTAAGTTTCAGCGGGTGCTACGGGCGACGGCTGACGAGGAACGTAAAACCCCAGACGTAGATGGCCACCTAGACCTTGCTCAAAGGTTGATGGAGAACACATTGTCCCGTGTACTTCACTACAAGATGACATATGACCTCACCCAGACGGACTGGAAGGATGCGCGGGTGATCGAGGGTAGGAAGGACGTCCCCGGCATTACGGTCAGGGTGATCGTGGTTCCGGAATCGCCCACGTGGCGCTTGGTCGCGGAGACTGATTGTCTTTCGCGTTCATAAGGGCGTCATCCCCAAACCCTGATGAGTTCCTTTGCGTGATCGTTAACGATGATGCGTGAGGAGTTCTCCAACTTGTCGTCGAATTTCTTGTTGGAGTCCATCCATCGTTCGTATGGAGTCAGCTTCGTTTGGAGGATGCTCTCCCAGTTGCTCCCGGTACGGGTCGCTTCCCTTTTTGCCTCCGCCATGAGCTCATCGAATGTCTTGAGATCACCAGTTCTCGCACTGGTTATTTCGCTTGGCGCTTTTTCCGCTGGATAACCGGCATCGTGTAGCAGGTATGCCATGTCGTATTTCTGGCGTAGGGTGAAGTTGGCGCGAGCCTCGGTCAGTGCTTGAACGCGGGTTTCGAAGCTGGCGGCCCAGTCGTCCAGCAAGCTGCTTGCGGCGTATGTTTTCGTCAGCGTCCAGCCTGTCTCGATGAGACCGCTCACTACGGGGATCTGGTCGATGCCCAGGCCTATGGTGTTTTTGCTGAGATCCCGGATCAGATTGTCTGTAGTGTCCTTTTCGCCCCTAACCTCAAGCGCCGCCTTGAACTCGAGGCCGCCGAGATCGCCGAACATCTGCGCTCCACGTCGGAACCAATCTTTGTCTCTCTTGGCATCCAGGCGAGCAGTGGCCATGAGAATGTCGTAGCGGAATTGCGCTGCTGTCTTGTCGAAGTCTTCGGTCAGTGACTCCTCGCCGGTGAACGTCTGCAGGAAGCGGTAGGTGTCTCCGGGACTGAGGTAGAAGGCGGGGGTGACGCCGGGGATCGGCAGCCACTCATCGGGTACGGACATCCCCGATTTCCTATAGATGGCCTTGTCGAAGCGGGCGCCGGAGGCGAGTTCGTGGATGTATGACTTGGCGATAGAGGTCATAGAGTCCCGTGCGGCGTTTGGGAGGTCCTTGCCGAAGGAACCTGCTGCGAGCATCGCGTCCAGGGTGAAGGCGGCGGCCTCCGCCGAGTGCTTGCCCGGCTTCTCTGTCGCGGCCTCGCTGCCCGCCTCCATGGCCCGGCCGAAGGCGTCTGCGACGTCGTCCCCAGTGCCGGTCGACTTGGCGTAGGCAAGGAACTGCTTCATCTTCTCGACTTGGGTGAGCTTGACTCCATCGCCACCCATCCCGGCGAAGGCGGCCCGTGCGGCCTTGCCGTCACCGGCGAGAAGCCCCAGGGCGAGGGCGACAGTGTCGGGGGAGTAGCCGTAGGCGTGGGTCTCGTTCACGCCGGCGCCGCGCCAGTCCTGGCGGGGGTTTTTCGTGAAGTCGTCGAGCGCGAGGGTGCGGGCCGCGGCGACCCGCACGTCCGTCGGCGCTTCAGCCCCGGCGAGCAGCGCGAGCCGGTTCCAGGCGATGACCCGGTTCGCGGGCTTGCTCAGCAGTTCTGCCTTCACCTTTTCGAACGCCGGGATGCGGCCGGGGGCGCGCAGGGCGGCGCCCAGGGCGGCGCTGAACGCGGCCAGGTCGGCCTTGGCGGTCGGGCTGCCGGTGTTCATCAGGAGGTCGGGCAGCGCGTCGCGCACTTCGGCGGGCAACGTGGCGAAGAATGCCGCCGCCGCGGCGGGGTCCTTGGCCAGTGCGGTGATCTCCTTGATGTGCTGATGGACGAGGTCACCCTTCGTCTCGACGGTGAAGTCGGGGTTCGCAAGGAGGCCGGTGCCGTACATGAGGCCCAGGCCGTGGCCGGTCGCGAAGCTGTCCAGTGCGTCCGGCAGGCGGGCGAAGGTGTGGTCGCCCGTTCCGTTCAGCGCCTTGATCAGTTCGGCCCGCTCCGAGAGCTTGAGCACCTGGCCTCTGCCCCAGTCGGCGATGGCGGTGACCTGCGTGAGGGGAGCGGTGCTCACCCCGTTCGCCCGGAACAGCCCTTCAAAGTCGGCGGAGAAGGCGGTGAGCCGGTCGGCGGCCCGGCGGAGGTCGGCCGCCATCGCGTTCATCGCCACCGGATCGATGCCGCAGAAGTCGCCGCTGGGAGATGTCATCGCGTCCTTCCTGGCGGGGCGGTCACAGCGTTCAGGGGCGCCCGGTCAGCCGGTGCCGGATGAGCTCGGCCTGGGAGCGGGTCACCATCGCCGGATGCCGGTGCAGTTCGTCCTCGATCGCGTGGGTCATCTGCCGTACGAGCTGGGCCAGGCGGTGATGCCGATCCGCCACCTCGCCTGTCCATTTCGCGGCGGTCGGTCCTGTCCAGACTTTGGCTGACTGCATCGCGGCATAAATGCCGTGATATGCCTGCCCGACCTCGTGAGCGCGGCTCTGCACTTCCCTGAGGAGCTCCACCAATTGCGCGTGGCGAGGGTTGGGCACCATCTCTTCCGCCACGCCGTCCCCCGTTCCGCCTGCCCCTCGCCCCCGCTTCGCATTCGATGTCAAAGGTAGACATCGTCCTATAGCCTCGGCAACCGCACTCTCCGGACATCCAACCGGCGATTCATTTCGGGTTGCCCGATATGTTCGCCAGAGTGGAGAAGATAAGTTCATCCCTCACGAACTTATCTCCGTCTCGGCAACGTCGCCAGGGAAACAAGCATTGAATTGGAGTGACAGCCGCCGGCACACGTGCGTCGGCGACGATCACCTCAGCGGCCACCGGCCGAAAGCCGGTCAGCAGCCGGGGTACTTGCCGGACGCCGCGCGGCCTCCACCGGACTGGCCGCCGAACTGGTCCGCGAAGTCGTCGGCGAGCTCGGTGATGACCTCCCGGCCTTCGAGCCGGGACAGCCACCGCTCGGGAAGGGCCGCCTCGCCGTGCCGGGCGCCGAGCAGGTTGCCGCAGACGGAGCCGGTGGAGTCGCTGTCGCCGGAGTGGTTGACCGCGAGCAGCAGCCCCCGCTCCACGTCGTCGTCGCTCACCAGGGCGCAGTAGACGCCGATGGCGAGCGCCTCCTCGGCCACCCAGGCGCCGCCGAGCGACTCCACCGTCTCGGGTGACGGCTTCGCCGCGTCCGCCAGGGCGACCGCGGCCTGGAGGGCGGTGGTGGTCTCCTCGTGCGCGGGCTTGTCCCGCAGGATTTCGAGGGTGTGGTGTACGGCCTCCATCGGCGGCCTGCCCTCGACCAGGAAGAAGACGATCGCCGCGAAGGCCCCCGCCGCCAGGTAGCCGGTCGGGTGCCCGTGCGTGATCTGGGCGCATCTGGCCGCGAGATCGAAGGCCGCGTACGGGTCGCGGGCGGCCAGCCCGAACGGCGCCGAGCGCATCACCGTGCCGCAGCCCTTCGACCGGGGATTGACCGGCCCGGGTTCGCCGGGAGCGGCGGCCGGACCGGGCGCGACGCGCAGTCCGGACAGACAGGCGTTTCCGGGCGCGCGACGGGAGTACAGCCAGGCCTGCTCGCGAAGCCGGCCGGTGCGGACGAGACCGTCCGCCGGCGGCGGGGAGCGGTGCTCCTGGGTGTCGAGCCAGCGCAGGTAGGCGTTGCGGACGACGTCGGTCTCGCTGCCGATGCCTCTCTCGCGTACGCGGACGTCGGCGCGGATCAGCCCTTCGGCGGTGAACAACGTCATCTGGGTGTCGTCGGTGATCAGCCCGACCTTGCCCCGCCAGTCGGGGGTGAAGTCGACCAGGCCCGCGCTGCCGTGGTCGCGCTGGATGACCGCCAGAGGGTCGAACTCGACGGGCGCGCCGAGGGCGTCGCCGATCGCCCCGCCGAGCAGGCAGCCGCGTACCCTCGCCCGGAACGACATTCCACCTGTCTCGGCATCACTCACAACGAGAATCCCCTTTCGCCCGCCTGGGCTTCTATTGGGTCTTGCCGGGCATTCCACCACAGCGGTCCCGCGCACTCATCTTGAGGGTGCAGCGTCGAAGGTGATTTCAGGTTGTATGACCGAAATCAGCTCTTTTCTCCGGCTGACGGTGCCGCGAGACTGAGGAGTCATGAGCTTCGACATCGGACGCGTCCGTGCCCTCTATCCCGCCCTGTCCGACGGCTCCGCCTGGCTCGACGCGGCGGCGGGCACCCAGGTGCCCCAGCCCGTGATCGACGCCATCGTGGCGGCCTACTCGGCCGGCATCGGCAACACGCACGGGGCGTTCGCGGCCAGCGCGCGATCCGACGCCATCGTCGCCGAGGCCCGGCGGGCCGTCGCCGACCTCGTCGGCGGCGATCCCGGCGGCGTCGTCCTCGGCCCGAACATGACCACCCTCACCTACCGGTTCGCGTACGCCCTGTCCAAGGAGTGGGGCCCGGGGGACGAGATCGTGCTTTCCCGGCTGGACCACGACGCGAACGTCCGGCCCTGGGCGCAGGCGGCCGAGCGCGCCGGCGCCCGGGTCCGCTGGGCGTCGATCGAGGTGCCGAGCGGTGAACTGCCCGCGGACCAGTACGGCGAGCTCGTCGGCGAACGGACGAGGCTGGTGGCGGTGACCGCGGCGAGCAACATCCTGGGGACCATCCCCGAAGTGCGGAGGATCGCCGACCTGGCGCACGCCGCCGGGGCCCTGACGTACGTGGACGGCGTGCACGCCACCCCGCACACGCCGGTCGACATGGTCGCGCTGGGCGCCGACTTCTACGCGACCAGCGCGTACAAGTGGTCGGGCCCGCACGTCGGGGCCGTCGTGGCGCGTCCGGACCTGCTGGAGCGCCTGCGGCCCGACAAGCTCGCCTCCGCTCCGGACGACGTGCCCGACCGGTTCGAGACGGGGACGGCGCCCTTCGCCGACCTCGCGGGGGTCGCCGCCGCGGTCGACCACCTCGCCGGCCTGGACCCGGAGGCCACCGGCACCCGCCGGCAGCGGCTGCGCGTCTCCATGGCGGCGGTCGAGGCCCATGAGCAGGCCGGGCTGGCGCATCTGCTGGAGGGGTTGTCGTCCCTGCCCGGGGTGACGCTGATCGGGTCACCCCGGCGCCGCACCGCCACGGCCTACTTCACGGTGGACGGACACACTCCCCGTGAGGTCGCCGAGCATCTGGCCGCCCGCCGCGTCAACGTGTGGGACGGGCACTGCTACGCCTGGGAGCCGGCCCTGGCCCTCGGCATCCGCGACCGGGGCTCCGCCGTACGCGCCGGTCTCGTCCACTACAACGACCGCTCGGACGTGGACCGGCTGCTGGAGGCGCTGACAAGCCTGCCGGGCGGGCGGAAATAGTACGGGAACACGGCCGGAGGCCGCGGCACGGCTGGTGAGCCGTGCCGCGGCCTCCGGGTGGTGACGGTGACCGGTGACCGGGGCGGGATCAGCCGCCGATGGCCACGGCGAAGATGTGCATGGTCGCGACGTTGGTCGCCGCCCGTGCGCTGATGTTGGGCAGGTCGACGCGGGAGATCTCCTTGTTCTGCAGCGGCACGCCGACGTAGTAGATGGTCGCGGCGGTGTTCTGCCGCTGGTTGTTCGGCCGGTTCTGGTAGGGGGCCACGACGGCCGCGTCGCCCTCGGGCCTCGGCGCGCCGTACCAGTCGGGCGAGCTGAGGGTGAAGGTCTGCCTCGTGCCGTCCTTGTAGACGATGGTGGCCGGTCCGGACACCGCGCCGTAGGTCCCGGTCAGCAGGAAGCCGAGCGTCTTGCCGGTGCCGGTGATCTTTAGGGACTGTCCCGAGGCGATGGCGTTGTCAGGGGTGCCCACCGGGACGTTGGGCCACTTGAAGTTCACCCCGTTCTTGGCGACGGTGGACCCGGGGGTGACCCCGACCGACGCCAGCGCCTGCGCGGAGATGCTGGCTCCTCCGGTGCCGTCGAAGCCTCCGGGAGCGGTGTTGTTGTCGTCGGTGATGCCGACGTTGCTGAACAGCTCCTCCAGCGGCTTCTCGCCGCCGCTCCACACCCGCACCGTGGCCTGCGTGGACGCGGTCCAGTCCTCGCCCGCCTGGGTGCCGCTCACCACCGCGGTGAGGACCGCGGTGCCGCTCGCCGCGCCGGCGGCGGGCGTGACGGTGAACTGCACGGTGGCCTTCGCGTACGGCGCCAGGGGCCCCACCTCGGCCTGCGCGGGGGTGACGGTCCACCCTTCCGGCGCCTGGAGTGCCACGGTCGCACCGGGCGCGATCGGCATGTCGACCGCCTTGACGGTGACCTTGACCTTTCCTCCCTGTCCCGGGCTCACCTCGACGGGCGCGGTCATCGTGATCTTCTGCAGAGCGACCGCCTGGTACGTGTGGCGGGCCTGCGCGTTGATCTCGATGGCGTCGGGCTCGACCCTCTTGTACTGGGCCGTGCCGCCGCCGGTGGTGTCGAGGAGCTTGAAGCGGCCCGCGAAGATGTCGCCGCGCAGCTTGACCACGCCCTCGCGGTCCGGCCTGACGCGGTAGTCGTCGGCCTGGCCCTCGCTCCACTCCACGCTGACGGTGTGGCCGCCGCGGCCCCGCAGGCCCTTGACCCGCCCGTTCGCCCAGGCGGGCGGCAGCGCGGGCAGCAGGTGCAGCTCGCCGGCGTGGCTCTGCAGCAGCATCTCGGCGATGCCGGACGTGGCGCCGAAGTTGCCGTCGATCTGGAACGGCGGGTGCAGGTCGAACATGTTCGGCGCGAGCCGGGCCGGCGTCACGAGGAGGCGGACCAGGTCGTGCGCCCGCTTGCCCTCCTCCAGCCGGGCCCAGTAGTTGATCTTCCAGGCCAGGGACCAGCCGGTGCCGTCGTCGCCGCGCAGTTCGAGCGTCCGCCGCGCCGCGGTGTAGAGCTCCGGAGTGCCGCGCTTGGTGATCTGGTGGCTGGGGTGCAGGCCGTACAGGTGCGAGACGTGCCGGTGGTTCCGCTCGGTCTCGATCCAGTCGTACAGCCACTCCTGGATGTTGCCGCGCGAACCGATCTTCATCGGAGGGAGCCGGTCCCGGGCGGCCAGGACCTGGTCCCGGAAGCTCGCGTCCACGCCGAGCACCTCGCTGGCCTCGGCGCAGCCGGTGAACAGGTCACGCAGGATCTGGTTGTCCATGGTCGGGCCGGCGGCGACGCTGACGTTCGGGTGGTGCGGCAGCTCGGGCGAGTTCGACGGGTTCGTGACCAGATACCCGAGCTTCGGCTCCTCGACGAGGGTGTCGAGGAAGAACTGCGCCGAGCCCTTCATCGCCGGGTAGTTCTTCCGCAGGAACTCGACGTCGCCGGTGAAGAGGTAGTGCTCCCAGATCATGGTGGACAGCCACGCGCCGCCGGTCTGCCACATGCCCCAGAGCGCGCCGTCGACGACCGAGGTCGCCCGCCACGCGTCGGTGTTGTGGTGGGTGACCCAGCCGCCGGCTCCGTACTGCACCTCGGCGGTGCGGGCGCCGGTCTCGGTGAGGTCCTTGATCATGGAGAACACCGGCTCGTAGCACTCCGACAGGTTCGTCGTGTCGGCGGGCCAGTAGTTCATCGGCAGGTTGGCGTTGATGGTGTACTTCGAGTCCCACTGCGGGCTCAGCGAGTCGTTCCAGATGCCCTGCAGGTTGGCCGGTTGCGTCCCGGGCCGCGAGCAGCTGATCAGCAGGTAGCGGCCGAACTGGAACAGCAGCGCGGAGAACTGCGGGTCGTCGACGGCTCCGTGCTGGGCGATCCGGACGTCGGTCGGCTGGTCGGCCGCGTCGGTGCGGTCCAGTTCGAGCGTCGTCCGCTTGAACAGGCCCTGGTAGTCGGCGACGTGCCGGCTGCGCAGCTGGTCGTACGGCGTCTGCTGGGCGGCCTCGAGGTGCTGCCGGGCGATGCCCTGGTAGTCGCCGTTGACGTCCTTGTAGCTCACGTAGCTGGTGCCGATGGAGATCAGCAGCGTCACGCTGTCCGCGGCGGCGACTTGGAGCGTTCCGCCGGTGCTGGTGACGGCGCCGCCCTCGGCGACGACCTTGGCCAGGGCCAGGAACTTGACCTGGCCGGGGATGCCCTCGAAGGTGCCCGAGACGCCGTCGAGCGCCACCGTGGTGCTGTCCGGGCTGGTGCGGGTCGTCGTGCGCTGGGGGGTGTCGAAGGTCGCGCTGAACGTGATCGAGCCCGGCTTGTCCGCGGTCAGGCGGATGACGATGACCTGGTCGGGCGCGCTGGCGAAGACCTCGCGCTTGTACCGCACGCCGTTCAGCAGGTAGTTGACGGACGTGACGGCGGTGGTGAGGTCGAGCTGGCGGTTGTACTCCGTGAACCCGCTGGTGCTGGGGAAGGTCAGCCTGATGTTGCCGACCGTCTGGTAGGCGAGCTGGCCCGCGGGCTTGCCCAGCATGTTCTGGTCGATCAGGGTCTGGGCCTGGCTCCACTGGTCCGCGAAGACCAGGCGCTGGATCTCCGGCAGCGCCGCCGCGCCCTTGGGGTTGCTCTGGTCGTACGGTCCGCCGCCCCAGACGGTGTCCTCGTTGAGCTGGAGCCGCTCGACGTCGACGTTGCCGAACACCATGGCGCCGAGGCGCCCGTTGCCGATCGGAAGGGCGCGGAGCCAGTCCGTGCCGGCGCCCCGGTCGTACCACAGGGCCATGTCGTTGGCGGCGCGTACCTCCGGGGGTGCCAACGATCCGGCGCGGGCGACCGCTGTCCACTGCATCGGCAGCATCAGAGCTCCTGCTCCGACCGTGCCGATCTTCATCAATTGCCTTCGCGTCAGGTCTGGCATCGGTTCTCCAAACGCGCTCCGGCCTTGCCGACGGTCCGGCGCACGCCGATACGCCTGATCCCGGCGGTGGCGGGGGCAGACGGGCTCGGCGGGACCGGCACTGTGACGAGGCGGTGTAGGGGGTGAGCGCAAAGCTACAAAGATTTGATGTATGGGTCAATGGTTGTTATCAAAACGCCCGAAAACCCGCCATCTTGCCCCCTTGACCCTCGAGAACATCTGACCTTTGGCCTTAATCCTGTCCGGAACGCGTTGACTTGGGCCGATCTTGCGGGTGGACTGGACGGACGCCCCGGCGTCGGCGCCGCCGTCACGGTGGCGTCACGAAGGGTGATTGCGGCGCCTGTCGCGATCGCAAGCCCCGGCGTCCGGAAGGTCCGGCGTTCGGGGAGGGGCTCGGGAATGCTCAGGGGATGCGGCGGCCTCGGGCGTCGGGCACGCCCGACTTGCGGAGGAAGTACGCGTTGACCTGGTCGCGCCACTCCTCGGCGCAGCGGAGCTGCTCCGCGAACAACTCGCTTACGCGGGCGTGCGGGGCGTCGGGCACCAGCCCGGCGAGCTCCGCCCAGCGCAGCCGCGCCCGGTCCACCTCCTCGACGCCGGCGAAATGCGTGTCGTAGATGTGCTGGATGACGGTGGTCCCGTCGTGCAGCACGTGCCCGTACGGGACGTGGTGGAAGAACAGCAGCAGTTCGTCGGGGCACCGCGCGAGCGACTCGTAGACCTCCGACCACGGCGGCGGATACTGGCCCGTGAACCCCGTGCCGGTGGCGCGGGTGCGGTCGACGCCCACGCCGTCGCGGTCGGCGAAGTGGTAGGTGCCCCACGGCGTGTACTCGTACCCGTCCACGTCCGGGCCGTAGTGGTGGCCGGGGCGGACCATGAACCCCACGCCGAGCGGCACGGTGTACCGCTCGTACGTGCCGCACGAGTCGTCCATGATCTCGTGCAGCGCCTCCCGCAGCCGCCCGTCGTCCCCGCCGGTCGCGTCGTTCCCGCCCGCCGCCGGGAACGTGAGGCCGATCCACTCGTCGAGGATCGCGGCCGGGTCGGAGGACGGCGCCCAGGCGAGCCGGCCGAAGGCGTACAGGTTGGCCTGGGCGAGCGGGTGGCCGGTCCAGTAGGGGTCGTCGCCGACGTTGGAGACCCCCACCAGCCCTCCGCCGGCCGCGCCATCGGCGACGTCACCGGCCACCACGTGGGCCACGCCTGGCCCGGTGGGGCCCCACGGGCGGAAGCCGAGCACCTCGCTCCACATCGGCGCGAGGTAGCAGACGTGCCGCTGCTGGCCGGTGTACTCCTGCGTCACCTGAAGCTCCACCGCGACCCGGGTGCGGGGCATCGCCGCGATCACCGGCGAGACCGGCTCGCGCACCTGGAAGTCGATCGGGCCGTGCTTCACCTGGAGGATCACGTTGTCGCGGAAGCGCCCGTCGAGCGGGGTGAAGTGGTCGTACGCCGCGCGGGCCCGGTCGGTCGACCTGTCGCGCCAGTCCTGCCGGTGGTTGTAGACGAAGGCGCGCCAGTGGACGACCCCGCCGAACGGCGCCAGCGCCTCGGCTAGCAGGTTCGCGCCGTCGGCGTGGTCACGTCCGTACGCGTGGGGCCCCGGCTGCCCCTCGGAGTCGGCCTTGACCACGTAGCCGCCGAAGTCGGGGATCGTCTCGTACACCCGCGCGGTGACGGCGGCCCACCACGCCCGCACGTCCTCGTCGAGCGGGTCGGCGGTCGCCGTCCCGCCGAGGGCGACCGGCGCGGCGAAGTTCACCGACAGGTGTACCCGTACGCCGTAGGGACGCAGCCGGTCCGCGATCGCGGCGACGTCGCGGAGACGCTCGGTGAGCAGGCGGGTCTCCGTGGCGTGCACGTTCACGTTGTTCACCGTGACCGCGTTCACCCCGCAGGCGGCCAGCAGCCGCCCGTAGGCGCGGACCCGCGTCAGGTCGTCGCGCAACGCGCCGTCGCGCCAGAAGATCGACCCGCCCGCGTAGCCGCGCTCGACCTGGCCCATCACCGGGTGCACGTCCACGTTGTCCCAGTGGTCGAGCATGCGCAGCCGGGCCGCGGGCCGGTGGTGCTCGGCCGGCCGCGCGGCGCCGAACGCCTCGTCGCCGAGCCGCACCAGATGGAACAGGCCGTAGAGCAGGCCGGTCGCCGAATCGGCGAGCACCACCGTGACACCGTCGTGCCGGGCGACGACGTAGCCCTCGTCCCCGATGCCCTCGTCCCCGCCGGTCGTGCCGATCACCGGGCCGATGTCCGGGCCGACCGCCGGGCCGTCACCCGGCGAGGGCCCGCGCCGGAACCCGGCCAGGGCCGTCTCGGCGACGGCGGGCAGGGGCCCGGCCGTGGTGAGCGCGAGCACGAGGTCGTACGGCCCGCCCTCGTCCGCGCCGCCGTCCGCGCCGCCGTGCGGGCCGGCCTCCGGGGCCTCGTCCGGGCCCTCCGCCCGCCGCCGGACGCTGCCGCCGTACCGGGCGCAGGCCGACGCCACCTCCTCGTGCACGGTCCCGGCGAGCGGTCCGCCGCCGCACAGGAGCGTGCGGCGCGAGCCGATCGGCCGGAACGCCTCGTCCGGCAGCCACGCCGGGTGGACGCCGCGCGAACCGGGGGTGCCGGGCGGGCCGGAAGAGGTCACGGGACTCCCTTCGGACGGGCGTGCCGGTCGTCGCGGGAGGGTCACGCGGTGAACCTGTCGCGCACCTCGGCGGTCATCGGCCGGCTGTTCAGCAGCAGCAGCGCCGCGAACACCGAGGCCAGCGCCGCCGTCGCCGCCTCGGTGGCGACCAGCGTGAGGCCGGCCGCCGCGACGAGGAGTCCCGCGCCGCCCAGCGCCACCCGGGGCGTCCGGAACAGGAAGTAGACGGCCAGGCGGGCGACGTCCCGCCCCCGGAACGCGAAGAGAGAGGTGATCACCAGCGCGTTCGCGGTCCACACCACCGTCACCACCCCGATGACGACGAGTGGCACCGTCCACCAGTCCGGCACCCCGGCGGCGGGGAAGTTCGCGAGGACGACCGCGACGACGGTCAGCAACGCCAGTGCCGGGACCCACACCTTGAGCGCGCCGCGGACGTTCATCGCGTAGCCGCGCAGGAACGCCGCCGCCGGACGCAGGTCCGCCAGATCCGGGCGGCGGCGGTGCAGCGCGTACAGCGCGGCCGACAGCGCCGGGCCGGCCGGGAGCAGGCAGGCCGCGGCCAGCGGCAGGTTGGTCGCGTCACGCCCGAACAGGCCGAGCAGGACGAGCCCCGCCAGGCCGGGCAGGCAGGCGGTCAGCAGCAGCAGTTCGACCACGAGCAGGGTGTAGACCAGCGCGGCGGCCCGCGAGAGCGGGCCGGTGCCGAACCGCCGTGCCGCCTCCGTCGTCGCCGCGGACGTCGCCGCCCCTGACGTCGTCGTCGTGTCGGTCATGGGGGAGTCTCCTGGTCGATCGGGCCGCCGCGGGGTCGAGCGCGCCTACCGGCGCGACGGTCAGCCGTGCTCCTTCTTGTACCGCTCGTAGGCGCTGTTCGCCAGGTTCACGTAGGCGGACATGTTCTTGGCCTCCAGCTCCTGCACGTACGCGTCCCACTCGGAGAAGTCGCGCTTGCCGAGGATGAACTCGAGCGAGTTCTGCGTGGCGTGGTCCTTCAGCGGGGTCTGCCACAGCGCGGCCTGCTCACGCTCCTCGTCGTTGAGGGGGGCCGGAGGCTTCGGCGGCAGCGCCTTCCGGGCGTTCATGGCCTTCTGCCACTCGATCTCCTCCTCCGAGAAGACCGACTGGAGCAGTTCGGTGCTCCCGCCGTACGCGAACACGCCGTTGGAGAAGCCGAAGTCCTTCTGCAGGTGCTTGGGCGCCCCGGGGTTGAGCCCGACGAAGTCGACGTCCTTCGCGAGGTGGAAGCCGGAGGCGTCCCTGGTGTGGGTGACCCCCTCGACGCCCCACTTGGCGAACACCTGGCCCTCGTCGGAGTACCAGAGCCAGTCGATGAACTGCATCATCGCCACGAAGTTCTTGCTGTCCTTGGCCTTCGCGGAGATCATGATGCCGTTCTCCAGCCGGGTGTCGTTGGAGTCGGCCTTGATGGGCCCGAGCGGCCCGACGGGCACCGGGATCTTGACCAGCCGGGCCTTCGGATTCGCCTTCTTCAGCGGCGGGCGATACTCGTTGACGAGGGTCTGGGCGTTGCCGCTGATCACGAAGGACTTGCCGGACGCCAGCTTCTGGATCGCCTGGTCGTCGGTCTGCGTGAAGCTCTCCGGGTCGAGCAGCTTCTCCTGCACCAGCGTGTGGATGAACTCCAGCATCTGCCTGTACTGCGGCATCGCGCCCGTGTAGGCCCACTTCCCGGCGGCCGGATCCCAGGTCAGGCCGGTGTTGAAGCCCCAGCCGCCGCGGGCCCCGCAGCCCAGGCCGAAGACCTGGTTCAGCATGGCGCCGCCCGGGGTGGGCACGGACCACCGGTCGGAGTAGGGATAGGAGTCGGGGTGCTCCTCCTTCATCGCCTTCAGCATGGCGTGCACGTCGTCCCAGGTCTGCGGGGTCTCAATCCCGAGCTTCTCGAGGACGTCGGCGCGGACCTCCAGCGTGTACTCCACCCAGTAGTCCTCGTGGAGGCCGGGAAGCAGGTAGAAGCGGCCGTCCGACTGCCGGAGGGTGTCCAGGTCGGGCTGCAGGTTCCACTTGGCGACCTTGTCCTTGAAGTTCGGCATCAGGTCGATGTAGTCGCTGACCGGCAGGACCGCGCCGGAGGCGACGAAGGGAACCTCCTGGCCCGGGTAGGTCTTGGGGATGATCATGGGTGCGTCGCCCGCCCCGATGATCAGGCTGCGCTTGTTCTCGTAGTCGCTGAGCGGCACCACGTTCGGCTGGAGCGTCACGTTCGTCCGCTTGGTGAGCTCGGACCAGAACAACCAGTCCTTCTGCAGCGGATAGAACGGGTGGTTGTTGTAGAGGATGGTGAACGTCAGCGGCGCGGCGGCCTTGAACTGCTTGCCGGCGGCGTAGTCGGCCATCGCGCCGTCCCGGTTCGCCGAGAGGGCCTCACCGCTCTTCTTGCCGCCGGTCTCGTCACCGCTGCCGCAGCCGGCGAGCGCGGCGAACGCACCCATGGCGACCATCGCCTGACGCCGGTTGATCTTGTGCATGAGAGGGGGGTCCTTTCCCTGGGGGAGCGGGGCTGCCTGAGTGCGGAGTTCGGCGCGGCTATCCCTTCACCGCGCCGAGCATGACTCCCTTGACGAAGTACCGCTGGACGAAGGGGTAGATCGTCAGGATCGGGAGGACGGTGAGGACCATCGTCACCGCCTTGATGTTGGTGGCGACGGTCATGTCGGTGGCGTCGGCGCCGACGGACGTCCCCGTGGTGGCCCCCGCGGTGAGGTTGCGCAGGTAGACGGTCACCGGGAACAGGTCGCTCTGCGTCATGTAGAGGAAGGCGGGAAACCACGAGTTCCAGAACGAGACGGCGTAGAACAGCACCATCGTGGCGATGACCGCCTTCGACAGCGGCAGCACGATCCGCAGCAGGATGCCGTACGTGCTCATGCCGTCGATCGCGGCGGCCTCCTCCAGCTCCGCCGGGATGCCCTCGAAGAACGTCTTCATCACCAGGAGGTTGAAGACGCTGATCGCGTTCGGCAGCACGATGGCCCAGATGGTGTCCTTCATCCCGAGGCCGGAGATCAGCACGTAGTTGGGGATGAGCCCGCCGGAGAAGAACATGGTGAAGACCGCGACCCCGATCAGGAACGTGCGGCCCTTCAGGTGCCTCTTCGACAGCACGTACGCGTAGCAGGTCGTCATGATCATCGCGATGGCCGTGGCGACGACCGTGTAGACCACCGTGTTGCGGTAGTTCGTCCAGAACGTCGGGTCGGACGCCACGAACCCGTACGTATGGAAGGTGAACCCGACTGGGAGGAGGTTCACCTTGCCGGCCCGGATCGCGAACTCGTCGCTCAGCGACCGCGCGACGATGTTGACGAAGGGATACAGGGTCACCAGCACGACGCCGGTGAGGACGACGGCGTTGACCACCCGGAACACCTGACGGCCCGGGGTCCGGTCCACGGTCACCACAGGCTCGTCCCCACGGTCCGGCGCGAGATCAGGTTCGCCGACAGCACCAGGGCGAGCCCGATGAGGGCCTCGAAGAGGCCGATCGCCGCGGCGTAGCTGAAGCTGTTGGAGATGATGCCCATGCGGTACAGGTACGTCGAGATCACGTCGGCGGTCGGATACGTCAACGGGTTGTAGAGCAGCAGGACCTTCTCGAAGCCGACCGCCATGAACGTGCCGATGTTGAGGATCAGCAGGGTGACCGCGGTCGGCCGGATGCCGGGAAGGGCCACGTGCCAGATCTGCCGCCACCGGCTCGCGCCGTCGATCCGGGCCGCCTCGTACAGCTGGTCGTCGATCGTCGTGAGCGCGGCGAGATAGATGATCGTCCCCCAGCCGACGGTCTGCCACATCTCCGAGGAGACGTAGATCGTCCGGAACCAGCCCGCCTCCTGCATGAACGCGATCGGGTCGTCGCCCAGTGCCCGCAGCACCTGGTTCACCGGCCCGTCCACCGACAGCAGTTCCATGACGAGACCGGCCACTACCACCATCGACACGAAGTGCGGCAGGTAGGACACCGACTGGACGAACCGCTTGATCCGCCGGCCGCGCAGTTCGTTGAGCAGCAGGGCCAGCACGATCGGCATCGGGAAGCAGAACAGCAGGGTCAGCGCGCCGAGGATCACCGTGTTGGTGAACACGTGCCAGAACGAGGGGTCGTCCAGGAACATGCGCACGTAGCGCAGGCCCACCCACTCCTCACCCAGTATGCCGCCGCCGGGCCGGAACTTCCGGAAGGCGATCACGTTGCCGATCATCGGCAGGTACCGGAACACCAGGAAGAACAGCAGCGGGAGGATCGCCAGCGAGTACAGCTGCCAGTCCCGGCGCAGCGCCTGACGCCAGGTGCGGCCCGGAGGGCGTTCCGTGCGGGCCGGGCCGGGGCCCGCCCGCCGGGGGTCACCGGTGTCCGGTGACCCGTCGATCGCCTTGGTGGTGCTCATCCTCGTGCCTCCGGTGCCATCTCCGGTGGCGGCGCCGCCGCGTCGCCACCACGCCGCCGCGTCGCCACCACGCCGCCGCGTCAGCACGCCGCGAACGGAAGACGCCGGGCGATATGACCGAAAGTTTCGATAATGTGGATTAATATTGCGGAAATATAAACCCCTGGACAAGAGGCGTCAAGAGGGAAGTCAAGGGTGGTCCGCTCGCTCCGCGATCACGCTGGTCTCGGCTTATCGAAGGCCCTCGCGCTGGTAGAGTTTCACGAAATTTTCGGAAACTACCAGCCCACGGAAACGACGAGTGGACCGATGACCAGCCCTACCTCCGCCCAGGGCCCCCGCCGCGCGACGATCGCGTCCATCGCCGAGGAGACCGGTGTCTCGGTGACCACGGTGTCCAAGGTCCTCAACGGCCGCCCCGACGTCGCGCCGGCCACCCGGGAACGCGTCGAGGCGTGCCTGGCGCGGCACGAGTACCGCCCCCGCGTGAGACGGCGGCCGCTCAAGGGCCAGATCGACCTCGTCTTCCACCAGCTGAACTCCGTCTGGTCGATGGAGATCATCCGGGGCGTGGACTCCGTCGCCGCCCCCGCGAGGATCGAGGTCGCCCTCTCGCAGCTGGGGGGAGCGCACCGGCTGCCGGAGGAGTGGCTCGACGGCCTGCTCGACCGCCGTCCGCTCGGGGTGCTGTTCGTCCTGTGCGGCCCGTCGCAGTCGCAGCAGCGGAGGCTGCGGCGGCAGCGGATCCCGTTCGTCGTCGTCGACACCGACAGCGTGACGCCCGCGTCCGTGCCCACGGTGGGCTCCAACAACTGGAACGGCGGCCTGCTCGCCACCCGCCATCTCCTGGAGCTCGGCCACCGCCGGATCGCGGTCGTCTCGGGGCCGAAGGACGTGCTGTGCAGCAGGGCGCGGGTCGCCGGCTTCCGGGTCGCCCACGACGAGGCCGGGCTGGCCGTCGACCCCGCCCTGGTGCGGTACGGGAACTTCTACGTCGACGCCGGTTTCGAGCACGGCATGGACCTCCTGTCGGGCGCCGCCCGCCCGACCGCGATCTTCGCCGGGTCGGACCTCCAGGCGCTCGGCGTGCTGCGGGCCGCGCGGCGGCTCGGCCTCGACGTCCCCGGCGAGCTGTCCGTGGTCGGGTACGACGACGTGCCGGCCGCCGCCTGGGTCGAGCCCGCCCTGACCACGGTGAACCAGCCGCTGTCCGACATGGCGGTGGTCGCCACCCAGATGCTGCTCGACCTGGCCCGTGGCGGGGAGGTGGCCACGAGCCGCATCGACCTCGCGAACGAACTGGTGGTCCGCGACAGCACCGCCCCGCCGGTCAGGTCCTCGCCAGCCTGATCACGTTCCAGGAGACCGGCGGCAGCACGATCCGCGGGGGATCGCTCCGGTGGGAGGTGTTGGGGCGGGGCGCCACCCGCTCGGGGTCGTCGGCCGTGTTGCGGGCGTACACGTCCTCGTGGGCGAGCGTCGTGGCCTCGGCGATCCGCACGGCGCCGAGCGCCCGCGTGTCGAGCTCCAGCTCCAGGGGCTCGGTCACCGACCTGTTCACCGCGAACACCGTGGTGAACCGGTCGTCGTGGGTGGCGACCGCGTGGAGCACCGGGACCTGCCCGAACTCGCCGGTCTCGTACGACGGCCCGACCGGCTCGGTGAGCAGGACGTCGCCCGAGGCGTACCGCGCGGCCTGGGCGAACGGGTGGAAGGTCGTCTGCCGCCAGGCCCGGCCGCCCGGCTCGGTCATGATCGGCGCGATCACGTTGACGAGCTGGGCCAGGCAGGCCGCCGCGACCCGGTCGCTGTGCCGCAGCAGCGTGACGAGCAGGCCGCCGAACGCCACGGCGTCGGCGAGGTGGTAGTGGTCCTCCAGCAGCGGCGGCGCGACCGGCCAGTCCGGTGGGGGAGGGGCCGACTGGTGCCTGCTGAGGTACCAGATGTTCCACTCGTCGAACGACACGGAGATCTTCTTGCCGGAGCCGAGCCGCGCCCCCACCTGGTCGGCGATCGAGACGACCGTGGAGATGAAGTGCTCCATGTCGGTCGCGCAGGCCAGGAAGCCGCCGAGGTCGCCGTCCTTCTCCTCGTAGTAGGCGTGGCAGGAGATGTGGTCCACCAGGTCGTAGGTCTCCTCGAGGACGGTCGTCTCCCAGGACCCGAACGTCGGCATCGAGGAGCCGGAACTGCCGCACGCCACCAGTTCGAGTCCGGGGTCGACCATGCGCATGGCCCGGGCCGTCTCCGCGGCGAGCCTGCCGTACTCGCGGGCGGTCTTGTGCCCGATCTGCCAGGGGCCGTCCATCTCATTGCCCAGGCACCAGATGCGGATGTCGTGCGGTTCCTTGGCGCCGCCCGCCACCCGCAGGTCCGAGAGCGTCGTCCCGGACGGGATGTTGCAGTATTCGAGCAGGTCGACGGCTTCCAGGACGCCGCGCGTGCCGAGGTTCACCGCCATCATCGGCTCCAGGCCGGCCAGGCGGGACCACCGGACGAACTCGTCGACCCCGATCTCGTTGGTCTCCGTGCTGTGCCAGGCCAGGTCGAGCCGCCGGGGGCGCCGCTCACGCGGGCCCACGCCGTCCTCCCAGCGGTAGCCGGAGACGAAGTTGCCGCCGGGATAGCGGACGGTGGTCACGCCCAGCTCACGGGTGAGCGCGAGCACGTCGCCGCGGAATCCGTCCGCGTCGGCGGTGGGGTGGCCGGGCTCGTAGATCCCGGTGTAGACGCAGCGGCCGAGGTGCTCGACGAACGTGCCGAACGTACGGCGCCGCACCGGAGCCACCCGCTGGGCGGGATCGATGGTCAGCTGTGCCTTGAGCACGGGCTTCTCCTTGATCGCAGGAGTGTGTCGCCCGGCGATTGTTAGCGCTCGCATGGCGAACGGTCAAGGGCCGGCCGCCGTCGCGGCCGGCCCCCGACGCCGTGTTCCGGTGTCGTGTCCCGTTCCGTGTTCCGTCGCCGTCCGGGCTCAGGCGGGCCCGTACGGCGCCCGGATCAGCTCACGCCGAAGTCGGCGAAGCCGAACTGCCCCGTCACGCCCGCCGCGTGGGACGTGGCGATCAGTCCCGCGTCCTGCCGGTCGGCGATACCGGGCAGGGTCACGGTCGGGCCGACCTTGGTCCAGGTGGTGCCGTTCGTGGAGTAGTAACCGCTGACCTGGTCGCCGGAGCGGACGAGGCGGACCCACGCGGGCGCCTTGATCCCCGAGGCCCCGCTGAACGAGTCGAGGTAGCCGTTGCCGTTGGAGTCCCACTGGAAGGCGACCCCGTTCCCGGGGGTGACCACCATGACGGCGTATCCGGGAGACGAGCCCGTGCCGGTGACGTCGTTGCGGAGGACGACCCCCGCCTTGGCCCAGGCGTTGGTGTTGTCCATCTGGGTGACCTGCGCGGTCACGGTGGACGCGCTCCCGGCCGCGTCGTCCCGGTAGAGCGCGCCGTACTCGTCGAACGACCCGGCGGCGTCCTGCCAGATGTCGGTCCCGGTGGTGAGAATGGCGTACTCCGACCCGGCCTCCGCGAACCGGCTCGGCACCGAGCCGTGCGACTTCAGGGAGGTGAGCGGGTTGAGCGCGGTCAGGGTCAGCGACCTGTCCAGCGTGTAGCCGATCCCGGTCTTGGCGGCGGTGAAGCTCACCGCCGCCTTGACGGCCGCGCGGCTGACCGGTGTCGTGAACGACTCGGGTGCGGTGATCTTCCATGTCTCGGTGGCCGAGGCGTCGGCGGGGAACGCGCGCTTCACCGGCCTGCCGATGCGTTCGGCCCGCCAGCCCTCGGGCACGGTGATCGAGACGGTCAGGTCGGTGACCCGGATGTCGCTCACGTTCCCGGCCGTGACGGTGACGGTCGAGGACCCCCCGGCGCTCACGCTGGCGGGGTCCGCCGTGAGGGAGACGCCGACCGGAGGCCGCTGCGGGTCGGGCGCGCCGCGGTAGTCCCCGGTGGGACCCGCCTGGTAGATGATCCGGGCGGCCTCGACGGGGATGCCGCCGGCGGTGATGGTCACGTTGTCCCTGGTGACGTTGCCGCGCTGGCCGTTGACGATGCCGGTGATCGCGGGGTTGGTGGAGTAGTTGCCGGTGAGGGTGAGATCGCCGGTGTGGTTGCCGTTCTGGTTGTTGGCGTGCGCCCACTGCGCGGCGGTGCCGACGAAGACGTTGCGGTTCGCGCTCACGTAGCGGGAGCCCTCGTCGAAGTACAGGCCGAGCTGCCCGCTGCTCTCGCAGTAGTTCTCGTCGATGACGCTGCGCGGCATCGCCGAGAGCGTGTAGATGCAGCCGGCGTCGAACATGGTCTGCACGACCTTGCGGACGTGGTTGCCCACCACGCGGACGTCGCTCAGGGTCGTCGGCGTGTCGTAGAGCGGCTGGAAGTCGTACAGCCCGCGGTTGATGTACTCGGGGCTGCCTCCCGGGTCGTTGGCGCCCCAGCCGTAGCCGACGCCGATGCCGGTGTACGGCATGTCGGAGACGTAGTTGTGCTCGATCGCCAGCCGCGTGACGTAGCTGGCGAAGATCGCGTCCTGGTCCAGGTATTCGAGCGCGGTCGCGTAGACGCGGTTGTCACGCAGCAGGATGTCGCTGTTGACCATGCGGGGATCGGACGGGTGGTGCGCGTCCGGTCGGATGCCGCCGACCACGATGCCGCCGCCGGCGCTCGCGGTGAACGTGCTCCCCACGACCGACACCCGGTGCGCGCCGAGCCCCACGCCGGTGGCGTGGGCGTCGGCGTCGTTGCCGATGCCGAGCCCGACGGAACCGAGGTTCACGAAGGAGCTGTCCACGAAGGCGACGTCCTCCGCGGCCGACACCTGCACCGCCGCGGCCGCCTGCGCCCAGCCGTTGCGGGAGCCCTCGAAGCCCTTGCAGCCCGAGGCGCACGAGGTGAACGCGTCCGGCGGCCGATGGGGCTGGACGCCGCTGATGAAGGCGCCGGTCTGCTGGTTCGCGTAGCCGTCGGAGGTGCTGGGGTGCAGCCACGTGGTGCCGGTGAAGGTCAGGCCCTCGAACCGGAGGTCGTGGGCCGGCGCGTCGTAGGTGCCGCCGACCTGGACCAGCGACTCCAGGCGGGGAAGCTCGACCCGCGCGCTGGAGATGTCCTGGCCGGGGAGGGGTTTGTAGTAGAGCGTTCCAGCCGTCGAGTCCAGATACCACTCGCCGGGCTCGTCCAGGAACTTCCGCGAATTGAGCAGGAAGAACTTCGGTGTCCGGAACGGGGCCTGGATGGCGTCGTACCCGTACGTGTTGTTGTCCCAGGCCGGCTGCTGCATCACGACCGTGGAGCCGGAGATGCTCTCCACCGGCGCGAACCGGTTGGTGAACGACAGCATCGCCTGGAAGTCGATGCGCTTCTGGTCGGGAAGCGTGGCGAGGTAGGCGAGATCGGGGTTCTTGATGGTGAAGCCGGTGGGGGTCAGGGTGATGTCGGACCGTGCCACGCTGATCCGTGCGCGCTGCGCGGGCTTCCCGTCCACGTAGAGCTGCCTGGTGTCGAACCCGGTGCCGACCTGGGCCCGGTAGACGCCGGTGGCCTCGTCGTCGACCTCCCAGCCGGTGACGGGCGTGGCGCCGCTCAGCACGGGCGTGGCCCCGCGCGCGGCCTTCCAGGTGACGGTGTGCCCGTTCCGGCCGGAGTCGGCGGCGTCGAAACGCAGCGGCGAGGTCAGCCGGTAGGTCCCGTCGAGGAGTTCGACCGTGACGTCGCGCGTTCCCTCGGCCGCGGCGGCCCGGGCCCGCCGTTGTGCCTCTCCCAGGGTGGCCAGCGGCCGCACCTTGCTGCCCTTGTTGTTGTCGTCGGCGTTCGTGGCTCCGGTGGGCGCCACCACGATCGTCTCGGTGGCCTGGGCCTCCGCCTGGGCGGGGCCGGGCGCGGCGAGCAGTCCGGCGGTCACGAGTAAGGCGGCGGATGCCGCGGCCGATGTTCTTCCCTGTGGTCGTCTTTGCGGCTCGGGTGACGGACGCATGGTTCTTCCTTTCTTCCGGCACGGAGTGCGCAGGGACGGCGAGCGCCGAGCGATACGGATTACTCGGAGCGGGTTACCTCGGTGCGGGGTACCTCGGGGGCGGGTTACCTCGCCGCCCGGTCGCTTGAAGAGGTGAGCTGGTGCGGCCGGTGGCCGTGGTCGGGCACGGGGAGCAGACGCCGCCCGGCGTGCTCCGGCCGGACGTTGGGGCTGTCGGCCGTGGCCGCGCTCGCCCGCCGGGTGAACGCGCCGATCGCGCTCTCGTCGACCGTGAGGCCGTGGCCCGGCGCGTCTCCGAGGACGAACGCGCCGTCCTCGATGTGCATGTCGGCGGACACGCCGAGCGGCGGCCGCAGGTCCTGCAGCTCGCTGACCAGGTGGTTCGGCACCGACGTGGCGGCGTGCAGCAGCCCGACCGGCGTGTTGCCGATCGGGCTGACCGGCAGGTCGTGGGCGTGCGCGAGGGCCGACACCCTGAGGAAGTGGGTGACGCCCCACACGGCGGCCGTCTGGACGATGTCGACGGCCCCCGCCGCGAGCAGCGGACGGAACTGTTCGAGCCCGCTGAGGTTCTCCCCGGCGGCGACCGAGGCCCGGATCCCGCGGCCGACGGCGGCCATGCCCTCGGCGTCCCAGCGCCGTACGGGCTCCTCGATCCAGGTGAGGTCCAGGACGTCTTCGATCTCGCCGACGTGCCGGACGGCCTGCTTGCGCGTCCAGGCCTCGTTCACGTCGAGCATCAGGCCCGGCCGCGCTCCCTGCCCGGCCTCGGTCAGGACGTCGCGCACCAGCTTCAGCCGGCGCAGGTCCCGTTCGACGTCGAGGCCGCCCTTGATCTTGGCGGCGCGCAGGCCGTACCCGGCGTACTCCTTGTAGGCCGCGACGAGCTCGTCGTCGGTCAGGCCGATGTCCAGGCCCGAGGCGTACGCCGGGACCCGCCGGTCGCGTCCCCCCAGCAGGCGCCAGAGCGGTTCGCCGGCCGCCTGCGCCTTGATGTCCCACAACGCGGTGTCGATCGCGCCGATGGTCCCGAACACGACGCCGGCGTGACCCGCCTTGAAGGTGTGCCGCAGCATGCGGTCGTAGAGCGCCGTGACGGCGCGCGGATCCTCGCCCTCGACGGCGGCGAACACCGTGTCGATCTCCACGTGCGGCCCGATGCCGACCCCGGTGATCCCCTCGTCGGTGTCCACCATGACGATCTGGACCGGTACGACCCCGTCGGCGTAGACGCCGTTGGCGTCACCGACCGGGCGGCCCCAGTCCTGGACCGTCTTGAGCGTGCGATACCCCGAAATCCGCATGTCAGCCCTTCGTGGAACCAGCGGTCACGCCGTCGGCGATCTGGCGCTGGAGGAACAGATAGATCATCAGGACCGGGACGGCGGCGATCAGGACTCCGGAGGCGAAGGTGGGGATGTCGTCGGAGTACTGTCCGCGCAGCGAGGTGACCCCGACCATGAGGGTGCGGTGGTCGGCCGAGTTCATCGTCAGCAGGGCGATCAGCACGTCGTTCCAGCAGAACAGGGTGTCGAGGATGCCGACCGACAACAGCGCCGGCCTGCCGAGCGGGATCATGATCCGCCGGTAGACGCCGTAGACGGTGTTGCCGTCGATCCGCGCCGCGTCGACGATCTCCATCGGGATCGTCGTGTAGTGGCTGGTCATCAGGAAGACGGTGAACGGGAGCCACTGCGCGACGTAGGCGAGGATCAGTCCCGGATAGGTGTCGATGAGGCCGGTGTCCGCCATGACCCGGGCGAGCGGCACCATGATCACCTGGAACGGCACGAACAGCGCCGCGAGACAGCCCAGGAAGATCACCCTGGAGCCGCGGAACCGCAGCCGGCTCAGCGCGAAACCCGCCATCGACCCGAGCAGCAGCAGCAGGGCCACCGAGACCGTCACCACGAGGAGCGAGTTGACGAAGTACCGCGCCATGCCGGCCTCGGACCACGCCGTGCCGATGTTCTCCCAGTGCGGGGAGTTCAGGGGGGCGAAGCGGTCGAGGACGTACTCGCGCCGGGTCTTCAGGGCGACGTTGGCGGTGAACACCAGGGGGTAGACGGTGGCCAGCGCGAGGGCCGCCATCGGAACGGCGGCCACCCATCCGCTCAGGCGCCTGCCGCGCATCAGTCCTGCCTTCCCGCGCGGCGGAGCAGGCCGACCTGCGCCAGCCCCACCACGAGCATGATGAGGAAGAGAACCGTCGACGCGGCGGAGGCCAGCGCCGGGCGGTTCATCTGTCCCTGCTGGATCCAGATGTAGTACTCCGGCAGGTACGTCGACCCCTCCGGGCCGCCGCTGGTCATGACGTACAGCAGGCCGAACATGGACGTCAGCATGCCGATCATGGTCGTCACGAGCACGAACGCGATGGTGCGGGACAGGCTCGGGATGACGACGTGCCAGATGGTCCGGGCGAGTGACGCGCCGTCGACCCGCGCGGCGTCCAGCAGCGAGGCGTCGAGGGTCGAGAACCCGGCGAGGAAGACCACCAGCGCCATCCCGAACGTCGCCCACACGTGCACGCCGACCACGGTGAACATGGTCACGTCCGGGTCGCCGAGCCAGTCGACCGGGCCGATGCCGATCGTGCCGAGCACGGTGTTCAGCGGGCCGTCGAAGGCGAGCATCAGGTTGAAGATCGACCCGACGATCACCGGTGAGAGCACGGCGGGGAAGAAGTAGACGCTGCGGAACACCCGGTGCCCGGGGACCCGCAGGTAGATGAACGTCGCGAGCAGGCCCGGGATCGCCACCGCCACGGGCAGCAGCAGCACGAGCAGCCCCACGTTGCCCAGCGCGGTGCGGAACAGCGGGTCGTCGAACAGTTCCAGGTAGTTGTCGAACCCGACCGTCGTCCCGTTGCGGTCGCCGTCGCCGGTGAAGGAGAAGTTGACGCCGAGGATCAGCGGGTACAGCCGCAGCCCCAGGATGATCAGTACGGCCGGGGCCACCAGGACGTACGGTGCGAGACGCTCCGAGCGCGCCGCCCGCCGGGCGCCCGCGCCGGTGGCGCCGTGGCCCGCCTGTCGTGTGGTGTCCTCCCCGCCGGTCCGCCCGGGCGCACCCGGGCGGACCAGCGGAGAGGAGCCTCCGATCGGCATTGTCAGCTCGCCTTGTCGGCCGCGGCCATCTGGTCCATCGCCTTGTCGACGGTCACCGACCCGCTCAGCAGCTTCTGCGACAGCCGTCCCATCAGGTCCAGCGTCTTCGAGGACAACGCGACGTGCAGGGCGGGCTTACCGCTCTTGATCGCCGACACGATGGCGCCGGCGGCCGGGCCGGACTGCGACGCGTCGATCGTGGTGTCGGAGGCGATCGCGCCGGCCTTGGCGTAGAACGCGGTCAGGGCGTCGGTCGACGTCAGGGACCGCACCAGGTCGGCCGCCAGCTTCGGGTCCTTGGTCCACTTCGCGACCCCGTAGCCGATGCCGCCGTCGTAGGCGAGGCTCGGAGTGGCTCCGTCGGTCACGACCGGGGCCGGCATGACGCCGATCTGGTCGGGCGGCAGGAACTCGCCGAAGTCCTTCCAGTGCCCGATGTCCGACATCAGCCCGATGACGTTGGCGGCCTTGCCGGACTGGAAGATCGCCCACGAGTCGTTGAACATCGCGGTCGAGTTGGCCCCGGCGTTGTTGAAGCCCTTGTCGTTGACGTCCTTCCACAGCGTGAATATCTGCTTCACGTGCGGGGAGGTCCAGTCGCGCTTGCCGGCGATCCAGTCGTCGTACTCCTGGGGAGTGAGCACGCCCGAGCCCAGGCCCGAGAGGAAGAACTGGATGCCGAAGCCCTCCTTGTTGCCCAGCGCGAAGCAGCTCTTCCCCGCCTTCTTGACGGCCGCGCAGGCGGTCATGAGCTCGTCCCACGTCGCGGGCGGCTTGGCCGGGTCGAGCCCCGCCTTCTGGTAGATGTCCTTGTTGTAGTAGATCGGGTGTCCCTGCAGGGTCACCGGCGCGGCGTAGACCTTGCCGTCCTTGCTGAACGCGTCCCAGCCCGCGAGCCGCTGGCGGTCCTCGGCCACGTACTCGTCCAGCGGGAGGAGCGCGTCCACGCGGTCACGCAGCTGCCCGCCTCCGTTGAAGAGCATGACGTCCGGTCCCGTGCTGGACTGGATGGCCGTGCCGAGCAGGGTGTAGTAGTTGTCGAAGGGCTGGGCCACGAACTCGACCGTGACGCCCGGGTGCTTCTTGGCGAAGTCCGCCTTCGCCTTCTCGATATAGGAGGCCGCGGTCGCGTCGCCCGACTTCCAGTCCCAGACCACCAGCTTGCCGGTGCCGGAGGTTCCGGAAGCGGCAGGTGAGGGGGCCGTTCGGGTGGCGCTTCCACATCCCGCCACGGTCAGCCCCGCGACCAGGACGGCCGACCACAGTGTTCGCTGCTTCATGGCTGTCACTCTCCAGAGCGTGGCCGGTTGACCCGGCCGTCTGCGGCGAAAACGTAACTCGTATGACGTCTGACGTCAATACTCCTGACATATACTCGCCGGTGGGCGTGCCGTCCCGGCAGGCCATCGGAGGATGAGATGACGGCATCGCAGGAATCGGCCCGCGACGTCCCGTCGCCTGCCTGGGTACGCCGACCGGCGAGCCTCGCCAAGGCGGTGACGGCGGAGCTGGTGGTGCGCATCGTGCGCGGCGTGCACCCGTCGGGGACGCCTCTGCCGCCCGAGCCCGCGCTGTGCGAGGCCTTCTCGGTGAGCCGGACCGTGGTCCGCGAAGCGGTGAAGATCCTGCAGGAGAAGGGCCTGGTGCAGGTGCGCCAGGGCGCCGGCACCATGGTCACCCCGCCGACGTCGTGGGACATGCTCGACGAGCTCGTTCTCTCGGCGACCATCGCCGAGGACGAGAGCCTGGCGATCCTCGACGACGTCGTCGTCACGCGGCGCGTGCTGGAGGCCGACATGGCCAACGTCGCCGCCCGCCTGGCGGACTCCGACACCGTCGACCGGCTGCGCGCGCTGGTCGACCGCATGGACGAGCTCGTGGACGACCACCTGACGTACGAGGAGCACGACCGCGCCTTCCACGACATGGTCATGCGGGCGTCCGGGAACCGCATCGCCCGGGGCGTGGTCCGCTCGCTGGAGAGCCAGGTCGTCAACACCGCGCGCTACATGGGCCGGTCCGAGCGGGCCCTGTGCGTGGCGTCCAACCTCGGTCATCGCCGTATCTACGAGCGCATCGCCGCCCACGACCCCGACGGCGCGGCCGAGGCGATGTTCAACCACATCACCGACGCATGGCTCGTCCGCCGCAGCGGTCCCGCCAATCCCGTACGCCTGGAACGTTAGAGACGTCGGAGACACGGCCCGCGGGCCGGACGCCGGGATCGCGGGCGCCCGGCCCGATCACGCGGTCCACGAACCGCGGAGCGGCGGGGGACTCGTGCCCGGGCGAAGAGTGCGACACATATGAACGCTTCATAGGGGCTG
Organism: Microbispora sp. H10885; assembly: GCF_014161415.1. Classification (NCBI taxonomy): domain Bacteria; kingdom Bacillati; phylum Actinomycetota; class Actinomycetes; order Streptosporangiales; family Streptosporangiaceae; genus Microbispora; species Microbispora sp. H10885. The sequence goes on from NZ_JABBWY010000003.1 coordinate 706,234, forward strand.
CCGGCCCTCGGCCGGCGCGTCGCCGCGCTGACCAGAGCGGGTGCCGACGGTGACCGGGTGCGGTTGTGCGGAGACCGGTATAAGCGGGCTTACGGTCTTGACGGTCTCGTCACGCGCAAACTAACTAGTAGCTGACCCTCCGGGCTCTCCTTCCCGGGCCGGCTCACTCCGAAGATCCGCACAAGCCGTGCGCCGTCGTACGCCGCTCGTCTCGACGGCGGGATTCCCCTCACAGGGCGTGACCTGACCACACCTGATGCGGCGCCCGGGCAAGGCCCCCACGACACCAGGAGAAGGGGGCCGTGCCGGGCGCCGCGACGAAAGGACACCCATGCCGAAAGCCGCAAAGGTCTTACTGAGCGCGTCGGCGGCGGCCGCCGCGCTGGTCGCGAGCGTGTCGCTCCCGACCGCCGTCCACGCCGCCGACCCGGCTTACAAGGTGCTCGTGTTCTCCAAGACGGCCGCGTTCCGGCACGACTCCATCCCGACGGGCATCCAGGCCATCCGCGACCTGGGCGCCGCGAACAACTTCACCGTCGACGCCACGGAGGACGCGAACGCGTTCACCTCGGGCAACCTCGCGCAGTACAAGGCCGTGGTCTTCCTCAGCACCACCGGGGACGTCCTCAACGCCACCCAGCAGACCGCCTTCCAGTCGTACGTCGACGGCGGCGGCGGATACGTCGGCGTCCACTCCGCGGCCGACACCGAGTACGACTGGCCCTACTACGGGCAGCTGGTGGGCGCCTGGTTCAACAACCACCCGGCGATCCAGCAGGCGACCGTCAGGACCGAGGACAGCACGCATCCGGCGACCGCGGGCCTCGCGGCGGCGTGGTCGCGGACCGACGAGTGGTACAACTACCGCACCAACCCGCGGTCCACGACCCACGTGCTGCAGACCCTCGACGAGAGCAGCTACAGCGGCGGGAACATGGGCGACCACCCGATCACCTGGTGCCACCCGCAGGCGTCCGGCCGGTCGTTCTACACGGGCATGGGTCACTCGATCCAGTCCTACTCCGAGCAGGGCCTCCGCAACCTGCTGCTCGGCGGCATCAGGTACGCCGCCGGCATGGTGCAGGCCGACTGCGCCCCGCCCGGCAACAACAACGGAACGACGATCGAGGCCGAGTCCTACACCTCGCAGTCGGGAGTCCAGCAGACCACCCAGAGCACGGCCGGCGGCGGCAAGGCGGTCGGCTTCATCGAGAACGGCGACTGGACGGGTTACTCCTCGGTGAGCACGGCGGGTGCGACCCGGTTCACCGCGCGCGTCTCCTCGGCCGGCTCGGGCGGCACCATCCAGATCCGCTCCGGCTCGCAGACCGGCACCCTGCTCGGCCAGGTCGCGGTCTCGTCCACCGGAAGCTGGGACACCTTCACGACCGTGTCCACGACCCTGAACGGATCGGCGTCCGGGCCGCTCTTCCTGGCCTTCACGGGAGGATCCGGCTACCTGTTCAACGTGGACTCGTTCTCCCTCACCAAGTCCGGCTCCAGCCCGAGCCCGAGCCCGAGCCCGAGCCCGAGTCCCAGCCCGAGCCCGAGCCCCAGTCCGAGCCCGAGCCCCAGTCCGAGCCCGAGCCCCAGCCCGAGTCCCAGCGCCAGCCCCACCCCCAGCAGCCAGACGGTCGAGGGTGAGGCGTACACCGCGCAGTCGGGCCTGCAGCAGGCGAACCACTCCACCGCCAGCGGCGGCCGGACCGCCGGCTACATCAACAACGGTGACTGGGCGGCGTACTCGCAGGTGAACACGCAGGGCGCGAAGACGTTCTCGGCGCGGGTGTCCTCCGGCGGCTCGGGCGGGACGATCCAGATCCGGTCCGGGTCGCAGAACGGGACGGTGCTCGGCCAGGTCGCGGTCTCGTCCACCGGAAGCTGGGACACCTTCACGACGGTCTCGACCACTCTGACCGGCTCGGCGTCCGGTCCGCTGTACCTCGTCTTCACCGGTAGCGGCACCGGCTACCTGTACGACCTCGACACCGTCACCGTCACCCGATGACGCGGCAGCCCGGCGGCGAGGCGTCCTCGCCGCCGGGCCGTCTCACGGCCGTCTCCGTTCCGGCGGCCCTCCGGCCACCGGAACGGAGAGGGGGCCGGGGGGAGGGGTCAGCTCCGGGTCCACTTCTGGCTGGTCGTGCCGGTGCAGGACCACAGCTGCACCTTCGTGCCGTTCGCGGTGCCGAAGTTGCTCGCCTCCAGGCACTTGCCCGACTGCACGCCCGTGATGGTGCCGTCGGAGTTGACGTTCCACTGCTGGTTGGCCTGGCCGTTGCAGTCCCAGATGATCGCCCGGGTGCCGTTCGCGGTGCCGGCGGCCTCGGCGTCCAGGCACTTGTTGCCGTACACCTGCAGCTGCTTCGACGAGGTGTACGTCCACTGCTGGTTGGCCTGGCCGTTGCAGTCCCAGAGCTGGAGCTGGGAGCCGTTGGCCGTGCTCGCGCCCGGCACGTCCAGGCAGCGGCCCGCGTTGACGTTGCGCACCGCCGTCGCGCCGCCGCTCGGAGAACTCGGAGAAGCCGACGGCGACGGACCCGAGGTGTCGGGGGGCAGGAGGGTGACGGTGTAGGTGTCGTCGATGCTCGTGTGCGGGACGTTGACGGTGGCGCCGTTGTTCGACACGTTCACCACGGTGTTCTGGACGGTGACCGGGCCGGTGACGGCGCCGCCGCCGCTGTAGGGGATGCGCTCGACGACGACGCGTACCTGGTTGTTCTGCACGATGCCGCTGGTGGTGTCGAGGCGTTGCAGGTTGACCGCGACGTTGCCGGTGGTGCGGCCGCCGCCGAGGAGGATCTTGGCGTTTGCGGTGTCCTTCGTGGCGAAGGCGTCGTAGTTCGAGCTGGGGGTGACCGAGGCGATCTGCCCGGTCTGGGAGCCGTAGAAGCGGTAGACCCACCACTCGCCCTTGGGCGAGTACTGCCCGGCGGAGTTGTGGGTCAGGAGGTTGCCCAGGTCGTTGTGCAGGTTGCCGCCACTGGCCCAGTTCGCGCGCAGGCCGTCGGCTCCCGCCCGTTCCAGCCGGGCGATGTACCAGGCGCCGTCGGCCGGGTTCTGCTCGTTGGACGCGCCGTACTCGTTGATCTGGTACGGGCGGGGGTGGGCGATGCCCCGCGAGTCGAGGCTGGTGTTCGCGGTGGCCACGTTGGACACCGGGTCGCCGGGCAGCGAGTGCCAGCTGACGATGTCGGGCACGGCGTTGTTGGCCTTGACGTAGTCCAGGTACTGCGTCCACCAGCCGCTCGTGGACGGCACGCCCGCCAGGCTCGGGCCCACGATCAGGTGGGACGGGAACGCGGCCCGGATGCGCTGGTAGGCCCGCTTCCACATCTCGAAGTACTGCGACTGGGGACGGTTCCAGAACAGGGTGATGTTGGGCTCGTTCCAGATGTCCCACTGCACCGGGGCACCCGTCGCCCGCACGTCGTTGATCACGCGGGTGAGGAAGTTGTCGTAGTCGGTCCAGTTGCCGTTGTCGCCCGGGAAGCGCGAGATCGCGTAACCGTCGGCGCCCCACAGGTCGTGCACCAGCAGGACGAACTCCCCGCCCAGCGAGCGGGTGCGCAGCAACTGCGCCCGGGTGGCGTTCCACCGCCGGTCGTACTTGCTCGACACCCATCCGCCCGGGCTGTCGAGCTGCGCGCCACCGGCCCGCATGTACCGGTACTTCACGTCGGTGAAGAAATGGTCCGGCGGATTGGCGCCGTTCTCGGTCATGCCGTAGATCCACCCCGACGCCCGATAGGTCGGGGAACCGTTCGTGACGGAGAAGTTCACGGTGATGGACTCGTCGGCGGCCTGGGCCGGCCCGGCGGTCGCGAGGACGGACGCGGCGACCATGGCCGTGGCCGACAGCAGTGCGGCGAGGCCCTGGCGACGCCGGCGTCGCGTACGGGGGGTGGTGTCCACTGGCGACTCCTTGGACAGAGGGGTGTTCTGGGAGTTGTGCTGGGGGTTGTTCTTTGGGGGCTGTACGGAGGGCCGAGCGAAATGCCGAACCTCTCCCGGGGCTTCCCGGACGCCGTCGCGGAGCGGTTCCCGGCGGGCCTCACCGGTGGCCGCGCCGCAGGCGCGGCGGAGGCTCCCGCCGGATCAGTCGAATCGATTCGTCGCGAAGCCTAGGCTTGCCCCTGAGTTGATGTCAATGGTGGGTGTCCTGTATGTGTACGGACTGTTTCCCGGCCAGCGCCACGGCGTGCGATCCCGCGGACCTGGACCGGTCTCATCGCATGAAACTTCCATCGAACCGGTTAGAGATGGGATGCGGTGAGCGAGGGAGGGGGACGCCGTGCCGCTCGGGTGACGTCCGGGCCGGCGCCCGGTTCGGTGGTTACGCTTCGCGCGAAAGAACCGCAGGGCGGGGGCACCCCCCCCGGGCGTCCCCGGTGCGTTTCCGGGCCGTTCACGGCGAAGACGCGCAGCCCACGGCGGGTGGCCCCCGGCGCGTTGGGTCACGCCCGCTCGCCGGCCGGGCCGGTCCACCAGCTCCGTGCCGGGATTACGGAGGGGCCTTACCCGGGGCCCGGCAACTAGAGTGAAGACTCCGATTCAGGCTCAGCTTCGGAGGGGAGCCGACATGTTCGAGAGGTTCACCGACCGTGCGCGGCGGGTTGTGGTCCTGGCCCAGGAAGAGGCCCGGATGCTCAACCATAATTACATCGGTACCGAGCACATTCTTCTTGGGCTGATCCATGAAGGCGAAGGTGTGGCGGCCAAGGCTCTGGAGAGCCTGGGGATCAGCCTCGAGGCCGTACGCCGGCAGGTCGAGGAGACGATCGGCCAGGGGCAGTCGGCGCCGTCGGGGCACATTCCCTTCACTCCGCGTGCCAAGAAGGTGCTCGAGCTGTCGCTTCGTGAGGCGTTGCAGCTTGGGCACAACTACATCGGCACCGAGCACATCC